>CP065001.1:2400000-3600000 GCA_016700155.1 Ignavibacteriales bacterium | reverse complement strand
ATAACACAATTGATTCAATTGACAGAAAGATCACTCCTGCTGTATTAAAAATAATCGGCGAAAAACCCAAAATTATTTCGTTTTACTTTCATGGAATTTTTGCTGATGAAAAAGAGTTGAACGCTGATATAGTTGATCCGCAGCAGCGCTTTACTGTTAATGATTTCAAAAGATTTTTTGAATACTTCCTGGAAAGTGGTTATAAGTTCATAAGTCCGGATGATGTGTCGGGAGCTGTTGATACTTCAGCAAAAAATATACTTATGACTTTTGATGATGGATATTACAGCAACAGCTTGATTCTTCCTTTATTAAATGAATACAAAATCCCCGCTCTCTTTTTTATTTCTACAAATCATATTAAACAGAACAAAGCATTTTGGGTTGACGTGGCTTACCGCAATAGGAAAAAACAAGGTGCGGGTATTCAAATAATTTCAGAAGAGCAGGTATTTCTTAAATCAAAAAAGCATGATTTTATAGACAAATATCTCGTTGAAAATTTTGGTAAAGATTCGTTGAAACCGACCTGTGATATTGACAGAACATTCACACCTTCAGAATTAAAAAAGTTTTCTGAAGAAAAATTTGTCCATATTGGAAACCACACAACAGATCACGCCGTACTTACAAATTATGAAATTGATGAAGCTAAAGATCAGATAGTAAATGCCCAAAATGATCTTCTTCAAATAACAGGAAAACTTCCTGACTATATTTCTTTTCCTAATGGAAATCATAATGATGAACTTGTCCGAGTCTCAAGTGAATCAGGATTAAAAATAGGATTAACAACAATTCATCAGAAAAATTTTTTTCCCATTCTATTTAATCAATCAATGCTGCTCATTAACCGTTACACATTTGTGATGGGAGATAACTTTGATGAAAGATTGAATTTCATCAGGAATGACTACAGACTATTAAATTTTTACCTTAACCTGCGTCAATATATACTTAAACGTTAGAAACTTCTTCTCATACTTCACTTAACAGAATAAAAAAATGAAAATAATCAGAGCCCTATGGTTTTCAAATGTTCCTTCAATGGATGCATCAAAGCACCTTGGAAAGACACCACTCAATTATGCTGTGTGGATGAACTCACTGAAAGATAAGATACATGGAGATCCAGAAGTAACACTTGGAATAGTTTTCCCATCTCCGACCGGGAAGTATGAACAGTTTGAAATAAATACGGTAAAATATTATGGTATGCCGAATCTTTACAGAGACGGATTTATCAGCGGCAAAATATCCGGCTGGTTTCATGAAATTGAACCGGAAACAATACTTGAATATTACCTGAAAGCCATAGAAGATTTTAAACCGGATTTAATACATATTTTTGGTACAGAAAGAAGCCAGGGGCTTGTAATTAAAAAAATAAAAATCCCAGCCGTCATTCATCTTCAGGGAAACCTTACAATTATTACTCAAAAATATTTTTCCGGTATAAGCAAATTTGAGACTATAGTACATGGAAATAAGAAAGATTTACTTTTTGGTATGGGAGTGTATCACGATTATTTTTATTTCAGAAAGAGAGCTAAGCGAGAGTTGAGAATCTACTCTAAATGTAAATTCTTTATGGGCCGAACAGAGATGGACAGGCGTTTGACTCAATTTCTTTCCAATGACTCAAAATATTTTCATTGTGAAGAAGTTTTACGTGAGGAGTTTTATTCAAATGAATGGAAAAAAAATAGCGGAGATAAAAAAATTGTGTTCGCAAATATGATGCCTGCAAACTATAAAGGGTTTGAAACTTTATGTGAAGCCGCGTTACTGCTCAAGGAAAAGAAAAAGTTGGATGTTGAACTAAGAGTTTCAGGTATATCGGAAGAATCAGAACTTTATAAAATTGTTGACAGAAAATTAGGTAAGGGGTCGCTTAAAAGTTTTGTCACAACATTAGGCTATAATATTCAGGCGGGAAAGATTGTTGAAGAGATGTTAAAATCTCATTTGTTTGTTCATCCTTCGCATATAGAGAACAGCCCTAATAGTGTTTGTGAAGCTATGGTTTTAGGAATGCCGATTGTCTGTACAAATGTTGGAGGAACAAGCAGTATAATATCGGACCAGAAAGAAGGTCTTTTAATTCAGGATGGCGAGCCTTACACAATGGCTGCGGCAATGTATGAATTATTTTTGAATGAAGAGCTTGCCGGTCAATATGGTTCGAACGCAAGAAAAAGAGCTTTGGAAAGGCACAACCCCGAAAAAGTAAAAAGACGTGTAATAGAGATTTACAGAGAGATAACCGGATATAATTAAATCACATAGTTTTTATTTTTGAAAAATAAAAATGTATATTCATTCGCACTTAGAGTTACTAAGTATCTATCCGGGTTTTAAAATATTTTTCAAGGGAATTTTCACCAATAATTACATTGGGCGTACAAAATGAAAGTAGTTTGGCTTTGCTACTATTCTTTACATTATCTTAAAGAAGATATCGATACTCAAATAGAATCTTCTTTTTTTCATCCTGCAACCTGGATGCACTATCTTGATTCTGAGATACAGTCACGCCAGGGAATTGACCTTCATTTAATTACTATATCACCAGCAGTTGATAAAGATTATGTAATCAGAAAAAATAATGTAACGTACTATATCATCAAAAATTCAATAAAGAGATTCGCGCAGCATCTGCCGCTGCATATATTTCAGAGTGCATATCATTTTTTTGAACCTTATGTGATAAATACTTTTCTCAAACACAAGGTGATGAAAATCATTGATGAAATTAAACCGGATGTTGTGAATCTTCATGGAACTGAAGGAGAATTCGGCACTATACTGAATGACATCAAATTTCCATCTGTGATTTGGGTACAGGGTCTTATGACCCAGGTGGTAAAGATTGATAAGAATCTGAAATATAAATTCCGCCTTAAGAGTGAAGAAGAATTGTTAAAGCAGCAGAAGAATTTTATAACCATTGCAGGTAGTATGGAAAACCTTATAAGTGATTATAATCCTGGCGCAAATTATTTTAATCTTTTCCATCCCAATTCTGAGCAGGTATTCGAAATTAAAAAGCTGAACCCCGAAAAAAATGCTGATATTGTTTTTGTTGGACAGATAGTAAAGCGGAAAGGTGTCTCTGATTTTGTTGAAGTGGTAAAAATTTTGAAAAAAGATTTTCCATCAATAAAAGCAAAAATTATTGGATATGGAGGCGGGATATATAAACAGGTAATCCTTGAGAAAATTAAATCTTGCGGTTTATCTGAAAATATTAATTTTGTTGGTTTCCTTCCTGATTATGAAGATGTTTTAATGGAAGTAAAAAAATCCCGGCTGTTTGTACTACCGACTATGGTTGACACCGGTCCGCGTTCGGTTGCTGAAAGCATGACAATAGGAGTTCCGGTTGTATCCTATAATATAGGTGGTCTGCCATCTATGATTAATGATAAAGTAAGCGGAAGACTGGTTGAGCCGGGTAATGTAGTAATGCTTAGTGAAGTTATTTCCGAATTACTTAGCAATCCTGAAAAATTAAATCAATACGCAGGTGAAGCATATAAGTTCGCTGAAAAATCTTTCAGAGCTTCAAAAGTTGTTGATGAGCTACTACGTATTTACAGCACAATCTCTTCCGATAAAAATCAAATTGTACGTTCAAAAAAATTAACAATGTACAATTTGTTCAGTTTACTCGAGCTTAGCGAATTATTAGCCGCGCACATCTGAAAAATAGTTCTTGAGGGGAAAATAGATCTGATATTCGCACATTCACAAAATTATTTGATTATTTATCCACAATAACGAGCAGGTAATAAATGAAAGCAGTAATTCTTGCAGGAGGGTTAGGTACACGCTTAAGACCCTTCACAGAGGTTATTCCCAAACCGCTTTTACCGATAGGTGAAAAAGCTGTACTGGAAATTCAGCTTGAGCATTTAAAAGGTTTCGGGTTTGATGAAATATTTCTGGCAACAAATTATAAATCGGACTACGTAGAAAATTTCTTTGGTGATGGTTCACGCTATGGAGTTAAATTAACTATAAGCAAAGAGGATGAACCAAGAGGAACTGCTGGTCCGGTAAAACTATTAAAAGAATTCCTTACTGAACCATTCATTCTTATGAACGGTGATATTTTAAGTTTAATTAATTTTTCTGAGTTCTATAAATTTGCACTGAAGCAGGATACTCTTTTAACGATCTCAGTAAAAAAGATAGTCACTCCGTATGACTTTGGTAACATTTATTTTAAAGGTGATTATGTTACTAATCTTGAAGAGAAACCGGATATTATTACCTACGCACTTGCAGGTATTTATGTGATGAAACCTGAAATACTGGACTTGATTCCGGACAATCAGTACTATGGCATGGATACATTAATGAAATCAATGCTTGGAAAAAATATTCCCATATCTAAATGGGAGATCAAAGAATACTGGCTGGATATTGGTAGAGTTGATGATTTTGAACAGGCTCAGGAAACTTTTAAGGCACATTTTAACCAGGAAAATCAATAATGAAAAAAGTCATTGTTACTGGTGCAGGTGGGTTTATTGGTTCACATCTCACAGAACTATGCGTTGAACTTGGATTTGATGTAACTGCGTTTGTCAGGTACAACTCCAAAAATAACTGGGGCTGGCTGGAAAATTCAAAATTTAAAAATGATATAAAAGTTATCACGGGTGACATCAGGGATAAAGATTCGGTTATGTCTGCTATGCAAGGGTGTGATACAATCTTTCATCTCGCTGCATTAATAGGAATTCCTTACTCGTATGTTTCACCTCTTGCTTACATCCGTACAAACATTGAAGGTACATACAATGTACTTCAAAGTGCTAAAGAATTAGGGCTAAAAAATATTCTTGTCACTTCAACAAGTGAGACATATGGAACTGCGCAGTATGTTCCGATTGATGAAAAACACCCGCTTGTTGGTCAATCACCTTATTCTGCTTCAAAGATTGCGGCTGATCAAATTGCATTGAGTTATTATCTGTCATTTGAACTGCCTGTTAAAATTGTCAGACCGTTCAATACTTATGGACCGCGTCAATCAGCAAGAGCAGTTATCCCGACTATAATAAGCCAGATATTTAACGGTCAGAAAAAGATAAATTTAGGCAACCTGAGCCCGACCCGCGATCTAACATTTGTAAAGGATACAGTGAATGGATTCATTGAAATTGCAAAAACGGATAATCTTATTGGCACAGTGACAAACATAGGGATGAATACCGAAGTATCGGTAGGAGATCTTGCACAAAGGATTATTGACCTCACCGGTTCAGATGCAAAAATAGATTTTAATGATGAAAGAATCAGACCTGATAAAAGCGAAGTAAATCAACTGCGGTGTGATAACAATAAACTGGCAAGCAATACAAAATGGAAACCTGATTATAATCTTGATTACGGACTGCAGGAAACAATTAATTGGATAAAGAATAATATGCAGTTCTTTAAACCTGAACTGTACAATATTTAATTTTAAAACTGATGAGCTACAAAATACCATTGTTCGATTTGAATTTTAGTGATGCCGAAACTGCTGCCGTTGTCGAAACATTGAACTCAAAATGGATTTCAACCGGACCAAGAACATCTGAATTCGAAAATAAATTTTGTGAATTATTTAATGTGAATCATTCAGTTGCTTTGTCTAATTGTACGGTTGCCTTGCATATGGCATTTAAAGTGCTGGGGATAGGAGATGGAGATGAAGTGATTTGTCCATCACTAACATTTGTTGCCACCGTCAATTCAATTAAATATGTCAATGCAGTACCGGTCTTTTGTGATATCATAAGTAAATCAAATCTGACTATTGATCCGGAACAGATAGAGAACCTTATCACACCAAGAACCAAAGCTATTATTGTAATGCACTATGCCGGATTTCCCTGTGATATGAACCGTATAATGAGTATCGCCAAAAAAAATAATTTAAAAGTTATTGAAGACGCATGTCATGCCCCCCTTTCAGAATACGGATCCGACAAACTTGGTACCATTGCCGATGTCGGTTGCTTTAGTTTTTTTTCTAATAAGAATATAAGTACAGGCGAGGGCGGCATGCTGGTAACAAATAACACTGACCTGTACGACAAAGTGAAATTGTTACGTTCACACGGAATGACCTCAATGTCTTACGAAAGATCGAAAGGACACTCAACTTCTTACGATGTGGTTGAATTAGGATACAATTACAGAATGGATGATATAAGGGCGTCGATTGGAATTGTGCAGCTTGATAAACTAAAATCTGATCTTGCAAAGCGGGAAGAAGTGAGAAAAATTTATTGTGAAAAATTAGCTGATATGTCCGGGATTGTAATTCCTTTTTCAGATAATGAAGAATTTGTTTCTAATTATATTTTCCCTGTAGTTCTTCTCGACTCGGATTATGATAAGCGTGAAAGTGTAAGAAATTTTTTACACTCGCAGGGTATACAAACCAGTGTTCACTATCCTGCAGTACATCGATTCACGATTTATAAAAACGCGAACGCAAAATTGCCGGAAACAGAGTATGTGACGGATAATGAAATAACTCTTCCAATGTACTCTGCGTTAACGGAAAAAGAAATAAGTTACATCGCAGAGCAATTAAAAAAAGCAATTCAATCCAACTGAGAAAAAATGGAATTAAATTATACAGAACGGCTTATAAGGTTTAATAGTTCAGAAAAATATAAAAAGGAAATGGAATTTCTTTTTGATCTGATAAAACCTCGGGAAGGTCAAAGAATACTCGACTACGGATGCGGAACAGGGACATTGATAAATTTTATAAAAGAAAAATGTAATGTTGAAATCAGCGGGTTTGATGTTCAGTATCTTGGAACCGGGGAAATTCCTGATTGGTATATAAACAACTTATCAGATAGTTATGACACGGTTTATTTTATGCACTCTCTCGCGCACATAGTGGATGCTGAAAGTGTACTTGAAAAAGTTAAGAAATATTTAAAAGTTTCAGGTAAGATTGTAGTAATAACTCCGAACAGAATGTGGGATATCGAAATGAAACCGTTAAGCAAAAACTATAATCCGGATACAACAGTTGTTAAACATTTTACCCCGGAAGAGCTTGAAGTTTTTTTTACAGATTCAGGTTTTAAAATTGAGCTTAGCGGTCAGTTTGGAAAATTATTAAACGGATATAATGAGCGGATTTTTTTAGTTGCAACACTTTGAATAAGTTGAATTACATCGTCGCTAAAAATGGATAAATACGCAGGCAAGGTAATCTTTCTATTCTATATTATTCTTCAGGTATTATCGGAGAACAGGGATTACTTTAAAATGTTTAATGGCAGAATGCCCCGTATTCCATTTGATTACTATCAGTTTGCAATAGTTGCAACTATACTGGCATTTGTATTCCTGTATGTAAGCAAAAACAAAAAGATCAAAGAAGAATTTTCTTCAGGTAAAAATAAAAGAATAGCACTGAACAAAGTTGTCATATTTTTAGTTCTTCTTTACTGCATTTACCAGGGCGTTTTTATCAATTACCTTGCAAAAAATGAAACGGGAATGGTAATACAGGAAGTGGTATTAAAGAATCTTCCGCGCCAGATATTTATGGTGATCCCGTTATTTTATTTCTTTGTCCTGCCGACCTTTAAAGACAGCACCATACCAATCAAATGGATTAATATCTCGGCAGTATTTCTGCTTGTTATTATATTCATAAACTTTACCATACTTGGTGATGTTTCTCATACAGATGAAGGCACATTGCGTTTGGCAACAGGTGAGGTAGCTGTAATCTTTACATTCACTTTAGCAACAAGCCTTGGTTATTTTTCCGGGTTCAAAACAAATTTAATACTGGTAGGGACAGCGCTTCTTGGGATTATCTCGGCAAACCATAAGTCAGGTTATCTTGCCGTCGCCTTGATAGGCTTCGTGAACATTTTCAATGTTAAAATAAAAAATCAAAAATTTCAGAAGCTTGCTGTATCCTTTGCTGTGCTTATGCTGATAGCAATTCCGTTGTCGCAAACTGAAAAGTTCTCAAAGTTACTTGATACATTTTTAATCTCTCTCAGCGCTTCAACAGATTTTGAGAGTGAAGCAGTCCGTTTGAGAAAAGAAAGATGGGAATTGGCATGGCAGTGTTTCGAAGCTAACCCTGTAAATGGAACAATGCTTCATGATAAACATTATCTCTACAGCTTTGCTGATGATCACACTCCACACAATTTTGTTTATTCGATTTTAGCAAGTCAGGGTGCCGTTGGTTTTGGAATGATTGTATTAATACTTGCAAGTACGTTCTGGATTGTTGCGAAAAACAGAGCAGATAAAATTACCTGGCAAATGGGTTTGTTGATAATGTTTTACTTATTGTTTGCGTATGCAAACGTCGTCTTTTTTAATGAAGTATGTTATTTCATGCTTGTATTTTCAATTGCTATGATTCTTCACAGAAATAAATTACTCGGTGATTTTGATCGGTTTGATGCAACAGTTACTGAAGTAGTTAATGCACGTATCGAAGGAGTTAAAGCCGAAGAATTCGAAACGATGGATGAAGATTATCAATACCTTGGGAAGTATTCAATCACTGATAAAAGCGAAATAAATTACGAAGGCATAGCTGAATGGTTAGTTTATAAATATGAAACAGTGGGAGAAACACTAACACTTGAAAATGCCATTGAACATTTACAGCAGGTTATTTCCGTCGAAAGACCTGCCGCGCAACCTGAATTTTCTCTTAGCTAATAAATAATTCAAACAAACTGGTATTCTTAAATGGAAAAGAAAGCTCTTATTATTGGAATCTCCGGACAAGACGGTGCTTATCTATCACAACTATTGCTGAATGAAGGATATACAGTTCATGGTACATCACGCGATGCTGAACTTTCATCATTCAGTTCTCTTAAAACTTTAAACATTTTTAGTAAAGTTCATTTGCATTCAATGTCGTCTATCGACTTCAGAAGTGTGATGCAGGTTATACTTGAAGTTCAACCATCTGAAGTTTATAATCTTGCAGGACAAAGTTCAGTCGGGTTATCATTCGCACAACCGGTTGAAACACTCGATAGTATAAGTCTGGGAACACTAAATATTTTAGAAGTAATAAGATTCCATAAACTTCCGATCAAGTTTTATAACGCATCTTCCAGTGAATGTTTTGGTGATACACATGGCAAAGCTGCAGATGAAGAAACTCCCTTTCACCCGCGGAGTCCTTATGCAGTAGCAAAGTCAGCGGCGTTCTGGCAGGTAGCAAATTACAGGGAAGCTTACAATCTCTTTGCATGTTCAGGGTTGCTGTTTAATCATGAATCACCTCTTCGTCCTTTAAGATTTGTTACAAGAAAAATTATTAATTCTGCATGCAGAATTGCTCAGACCAAAACCGGAACATTAAAGCTTGGCAATGTAAATATTAAGCGCGACTGGGGCTGGGCTCCTGAATATGCCAAAGCTATGTACCTGATGCTTCAGCAGGATAAGCCTGAAGATTATGTTATAGCAACCGGTAAATCAATTTCATTAGAAGAGTTTGTTAAATTAACTTTTGATTATTTCAACCTTGATTATAAGAATCATGTTGAGATAGATAGTTCTATATACAGACCAACCGATATTCCATTCGGACTTGGTAATCCTTCCAAAGCTGCTGCAAAGCTAAACTGGAAAGTAAAATATTTTGTTGAAGATGTTATTAAAATGATGATTGAACACGAGCTTGAATCATTAAAGAAAAACTGAACCATCAAAAATATTTTCTTATCGATAACTTATCCATGAACAAATTTCCAAAAGTATTAATCATCGGCGAATGTTTTAACAACAGAACAGGCGCGGGCATTACTATGAGTAATTTATTCAGAGGGTGGGATAACGAAAAACTAGCTGTCGTCACCGAGTATATTGATAATGCCGATGCGTCGTTGACCGATAATTATTATGTGATTGGCGGTGAAGAAAAAGTAAGACCATGGCCATTCAATTATTTCCGTGTTACTTCACAATCAGGGCCATTAAAACTAAAGCAAGAAACCAAAATTAAATCTGCAGGAAATGATGAGGGAAAAATCTCTGCAATAGTAAAGTTGTATTTAGCATTGAATCTATTGGTCGGTAAGGTATTTTCTTTTTTTGGCTTTTATCATTTTATCTACAGGTATTCAGTTTCAGAAAAACTTTTAAAATTTATTAATGAATACAAACCGGATGTAATTTATTCTCATCTGCATTATCTAGAATTCATGCAGTTTGTTCAACAGGTACATTTCAAAACAAAAATCCCTTTGGTCATTCATATGATGGACGACTGGTTAAGAGAGGTTGAACCAAACGGACTTTTCAAAAAATACTGGCAGAATAAAACAGAAAATGTTTTTCAGGAAGTAGCGTCAAATGCTTCAGTAAGATTAAGCATTTGTGACGCAATGTCTGAGGATTATAAAAGAAGGTATGGTTTTGATTTCATCCCATTTCACAATCCTGTTGAAACGGAAACTTGGATGAAGCATTCAAAGAATGAATGGCTATATGAAAAACCTTTCACAATTTTATATGCTGGAAGAATCGGAATAGGTACATTAAACGCCGTTATTGATATTGCTGATGCTGTTGAAAAACTCAATGAAGAAGGTTTGCAGATCGTCTTTGAAATTCAAACAAGGACGAACAATAAAAAATTAAGTGAGGCAATTGCCGGATATAAATCTGTAAAACTTGTCCCGACTCTTGATTATGAAAAACTACCCGAAAAGTTTTCGTCAGTTGATCTGCTTGTTCTGCCGATGGATTTTGATAATAAGAGTTTAAAGTATATCTGGTTATCAATGCCAACAAAAGTATCTGAATATCTTTCAACAGGAACGCCCATACTAGTTTATGCTCATCCGGATACTGCGTTAGCACGTTATGCTGTTGATAAAAAATGGGCTGATGTTGTGAGTGAACAAAATCAGACTAAGCTTACGCAATCAATAAAAAATATTTATTCAGATGAAAATTTCCGTAGAAAACTTGGTGAGCAGAGTAAATCACTTGCACAAAATTTTCACGATGCAAAAGTTGTAAGAGAAAAATTCAGGCAACAGTTGAGTTTTACACTTAAAGATAAAATAAAAGAAGTTCCAGCGACAATTCAATAATAAGATGAAACAAAAAAAGATACTTATACTAAGTCCGCTTAGTATCTTTCCTAAAATAATGGCGAGCCAGGAAAGAACTTACAGGATTGCCGAAAGGTTGAGCAAGGATCACATCGTTGACATAGCGGCTATAATCAGGAATGAAAATGAACTCAAAGAATCAAATGAAAAACTGAAATCAGTTTGCAATAAATTTTATCCGGTTCATGCTGTTAATCCGTCAAACAACAACTTCAAAAGAAAACTTTACGGAATAAAATTTCTGATCAGCAATAAACTCAAGAAAATTCCTGAAGACTATTTTTACAGCACGCAAAAACCATACATAAAATTTCTTGCTGATATAATAGCGGCAAACAAATATGATGTTGTTCATGCCGAATATTGGTTTATGGCGGAAGTTTTCAGGCACATTGATCCATATACTTTCAAAGTGATTGATACCGTTGATGTGTTGTTTGATAAAAAGAGGCAGTCATTTGAAAATCATTTTGGCAAAAATATTCCTGCATCTAAACAGAAAGAACTTCAGAAATATAAAAGCATGGAACTGGAGAATCTTGAACTTGCAGATCTTTTAATTTCAATTTCTGAAGTTGATAATGATGTCTTCAAAGAGTATAAGATTACAGGTAAAAAAATTGTTATACCGATCGGTCAGCCGGTAGATTATTTTTCTGACTACACAAAATCAGATGATGGAAAAACAATTTTATTTTATGGGAGTATGGGCGGACATGAAAATATAGATGCATTCTTCCGGTTCTGGAATGAAATTTATCCTGCGGTAAAAGAAAAAGTACCCGATGTTAAAATTAATATCGTAGGCGCTAATCCACCTGATTCAATAAAAGTATTAACAAAAAATAAAAATGTTTCAGTAACCGGGTTCGTTCAGGATGTAAGACCTCATCTTGCAAAATCAAGTTTGCTTATGGTTCCTTTGAATGTTGCGGCAGGCTTCAGAGGAAGAGTTGTTGATGTTATGGCAATGAGCATTCCGGTGGTTGGAACTCCGAAAGCTCTTAACTGTGTCGGCATTTCAAATGGAGTTGAAGGATTTATTTCAGATAGCAATAAAGATCTTGCCCATAACACTGTTCAATTGCTAACTGATAGTTCTATGAGAACAAAAATGGGCAATGCTGCTTTACAATTTGTCAAAGATCACCTCTCAGTAGAAGCCACTTACGGTAAGTTGTCAGAATATTACGGCAATATTGAAATTAAATAGTAGCTCAAATTCTTTTCTTAAATCAACCTGATGCAAAATAAAATAAAAGTATTAATGTTTATTGATGCGTTAGTTGCAGGGGGTAAAGAGCGCCGGATGATTGAATTGCTGAAAGGTTTTGAAGCAAATGAGAATATTGAATGTGAAGTTGCAGTCATGCATAAAAAAATTCATTATGAAGAGATTCATTCACTTAATGTTAAGATTCATTTTCTTTTAAGAAAAATTAAAAAGGATCCGTTAATATTTTTCAGATTAGCATTCCTGTGTATAAAAATTAAACCGGATATAATTCATGTCTGGGATCCGATGACAGGATTTTATGCAAGTCCTGTAGCTTTCTTGTTAAGAATAAAATTAATCAATGCAATGATCACTCATGCTTCACCTGCTGAATATTCCGGCATGAAGAAACGTACAAAAGTATTTCATTTCTTTAGCGATGTTATGCTTGCAAATTCTTACGCGGGGTTGAAAGTTCATAATATTACTTCAGCAAAAGGAAGAGTAATTCACAACGGTTTTAATTTTAATCGGACTGCAAAATTGGAGAGTATTGAAAAAATAAAAACTCAGTTCGGATTGAATGATAAAAAAGTTGTAGGAATGGTAGCGGCATTTTCAGCGTTCAAAGATTATAAAACATTTATAAAAGCCGCTAATATTGTTCTTGAAAAAAGAAATGATGTGCTATTCGTTTGTGTGGGTGACGGTCCAAAATTAAACGAGTGTAAATCTATTGTTCAAAAAAATAATTCTGACAGAATTATTTTTACCGGTAAACAAAAGAACGTTGAAAACATAGTTAATGTTTTTGATATAGGCGTTCTATCAACTTTTAATGAAGGCATATCAAACTCCATAATGGAATATATGGCTTTGTCTAAACCTGTCGTTGTAACAGAAGGAGGAGGTTCTTCGGAAATTGTTGCACATAATATAACAGGTTATCTGGTCAAACAAGGTGATGAAGCTGAAATGGCAGAAAAAATTTTGTTTCTTTTAGACAATCCGGAAGCAGCAAAAGAGATGGGAATTAAAGGTAGAACAAAATTAGAGAAAGAATTTAATCTTAGCAGGATGGTTAATGAAACATTCTCTGTTTATACAGAAGTACTATCATAAAATTATTCTAAACATGAATTATTGTCGCGATTATGAATCAGGAACACCTCAAATTTTTACGATGTCCTAAAACAAATAAAAAACTTATAATTGAAGAACCCCAAATTGAAAATGATAGAATCAAAAGCGGAATACTTGTTGAGCCGATAAGCGGCAACAGGTATCCTGTTGTAAATTTCATACCGAGATTTGTTCCATCCGATAATTATGCAAATAATTTTGGGTTTGAATGGAATCTTCATTCAGATACTCAGTATGATTCATATTCTTTACTCGGAGTATCTAAAAAAAGATTTGAAGAGGAAACCAAGTGGCCTAAAGATTTAAAAGGAGAAGTTATACTTGAAGTTGGCAGCGGTTCGGGAAGGTTTACTACTATTGCCGCCGAATCCAGTGCTCTGATAATTTCAATTGACTACTCAAATGCGGTTGAAGCAAACTATAAATCAAACGGTTCAAAGGACAATGTCTTTATCATCCAGGCAAGCGTTTATGAAATGCCATTCGAAAAAAAATCTTTTGACCGGGCATTCTGTTTTGGCGTACTTCAACATACCCCGAATCCTAAAAATTCTTTTTTTGAAATTCTGAAATTTGTTAAACCCGGCGGAGCTATTGCTTCAGACATCTATTTGTGGAGTTTCACAAGACGGTATTTAAATATCGGTTTTTATATCAGACCACTCGTAAGAAACGCAAATCCTGAAAAGTTATATGCTGTTTCTAAAAAGTATATCGATATAATGTGGCCTCTTGCAAGAGTGTTAAGAAAGATTCCCGTCATCGGCTGGAGATTAAACTGGAAGCTGATGATTGCAGATCATTCAACAATGCTTCCTGATGCGGATGATAAAACTCTGAAAGAATGGGCGTATCTTGATACGTTTGATTTTCTTTCACCGCGTTATGATTTACCTGAGACAGTAAAAGGTTTTAGAAAATGGCATGAAGAAGCCGGACTTAAAAATATTGAAGTTCACAAAGGTTATAATGGAGTTGAGGGAAGAGGTGTAGTTCCATAATTATAACTTTGAACTCATCTGCTTGAAAAATGAAACTGTAAAATATCGGGGAAATTCATAATGAAAATTTTAATGTTCATCGACGGTTTAGCAATGGGCGGTAAAGAACGCAGAATGGTTGAACTGGTGAAAGCTTCGGGAAGATCTGATGAAGTCGAATATGCAATTGCTTTAATGAATAAAGAAATCTATTACAAAGAAATTCTTGATCTGAATATTCCAGTATTTTTTCTGATTCGAAAAATCAGAAAGGACCCGGGTATTTTTCTCAAATTACTTTTAGTCTGCAGAAGGTATAAACCTGATATAATCCATGTCTGGGATTCGATGACAGCAATGTATGCTGCCCCGATAGCAAAAACACTCGGTATTAAATTAATTAATGGAATGATAACGGAAGCTCCGGTGAATTTGGATGATGTAACATTAAAAAGAACTGAGTTTTCCTCTCGCTTCTCAGATATAATGTTAGCGAATTCAGAGGCAGGATTAAGATCATATCACATCTCTGAAAAAAAAGGAAGATTTATTCATAATGGATTCTCCAGCGACAGGATGAATAATATTACAGATCCTGCTGCTTTGAGAAAAAAGTATGATCTTAAGGAAGAATTAGTAGTAGGAATTGTTGGTGCATTACAGGAAAGAAAGGATCATAAAGTATTCATCAAATCTGCAATCAATATTATTGATAAAAGAAAAGACGTTGTATTCATTATTGTTGGTGACGGACCATTGAGAACTGAACTTGAAAATTTTGTCCCCTCAGAATTGAAATCAAAAATAAAATTTCTCGGAGTTCAGACTAATTCAGAATCATTAATAAATATTTTTGACATCGGAGTGCTTACAACAAATCAAAAAATTCATGGCGAGGGAATTTCAAATTCTATACTTGAGTATATGGCTTTAGGAAAACCCGTTATAGCAACTAATGGCGGCGGTACACCGGAAATTGTTGAGGATGGAGTTACAGGTTTTCTTGTTGATGAAGATTCTTCAGAGCAATTGACGGAAAAGATTCAATATCTTTTGAATCAACCGGAACTAAGAAAAAGTATGGGTGAAGCCGGCAGGAAAAAAGTAAAGAACGAATTCAGCATTGAACAAATGGTTAACAAAACAATAGAACTCTATAAAGAAGTGCTAAACTGATATGTGCGGAATAACAGGTTATATCCATTTCGATAAGAACAGAACAGTATCATCTGAAAAAATTAAAAGGATGTCAGATGTCATTGCTCATCGCGGACCAGATGGTGAAGGATTTTACTGTAAAAATAATTTAGCTCTCGGTCACCGACGGCTTTCAATCATCGACTTAAAAACAGGTGACCAGCCAATATTTAATGATGACAAAACCATAGCCATTATCTTCAACGGGGAGATATACAATTACATTGAATTGAGAGAAGAATTAAAAACTCACGGAAAAGTTTTTCATACTGATTCCGACACTGAAGTAATAATTAAAGCGTATGAAAAATGGGGACTGGAATTCCAGTCAAAGCTAAACGGTATGTGGGCATTTGCTTTATGGGATGAGAAAAAGCAAACACTATTACTTTCACGTGATCGTATGGGCGAAAAGCCTATGTTCTATTCTGTTTACGATAATACACTTGTATTTGGTTCGGAAATAAAATGTTTGTTTAGTTATGGAATCCCAGTTGAAAAACGTTTTGATCTGATAGAAATGTACCTGAATCTTTCATACATACCCGCGCCGGATACTTTTTATAAAAATATTTTTAAGCTGCATCCTGCAAACTATCTTGTAGTTAAGGATGGAAAAGTTGAAGAACACTCATACTGGGAACTTCCCGATATAAATGAAAAAGACATGCTGACAGACAGGGAAGTGATTCATAAAAACTTTGAAGAACTTTTTGATGACTCAGTAAGAATCCGAATGCGAAGCGATGTTCCGTTCGGTGCTTTTTTAAGCGGCGGACTTGATTCAGCAAGTATTGTTTCTTCAATGGCTAAGATCAGCAGCTATCCTGTTCAGACATTTACGATTGGATTTGATGATAAACATTTTGATGAACGCGGACTTGCAAAAGAAGTAGCTGAAAAATTTAAAACAGATCACAACGAATATCTTGTTTCGCCAGATTCCTTTGACGAAGCGTTGCAAAAAGTAATTGATCATTACGACGAACCTTTTGGTGATCCTTCTGCAATACCCACCGGGTATGTATCACGGGCAGCAAGACAAAAAGTAAAAATGGTTTTAACCGGCGACGGCGGCGATGAAGTCCTTTCAGGTTATACCGCTTACCAGGGGACAAAATTTTCTGATAAATATAAATCATATCCGTCATTTGTAAGAACCGGATTGCCTTCATTCATTAAGGTTATTTCTAAACCTGTTTCTGGTAACATGCGATATAAAGCGAACAGAGTTGTCAATGTTCTTGAATCATCCAATATGGATTTTCTCGAAAGGACAATTTACAAATCATTACCCTCAGGATTGGATTTAAAGAATCTGCTGGAACCGCTTTCAACAACTCAGAAGAGTATTACAGATTTTTATAAAGAGTTTCTTTCAAAGTGCAGGTTCAAAGATGATTTTTACAAACTGATGTTTCTCCAGTTAAAATCATCATTGCCTGATGATATGCTTACAAAAGTTGATAGAATGAGCATGGCATATTCACTTGAAACGAGAGTCCCGTTTCTTGATTATCGTATTGTTGAGCTTTTATATCGGGTTCATAAAGATATTAAGATGGAAGGTTATGAAAGAAAAAGTGTTTTAAGAAATACTGTTGCGAAAAGACTTCCTCAAAGCCTGCTGAACGCACCCAAAAAAGGTTTCAGTGTGCCGCTGCGTCAGTGGTTTAAAGGCAGCGGGTTTGATTCATACCTGGCATCGCTTTCACAAAACAGCAAAGATGTATTCCATAATTCATATCTGAACAGCATTCTTGAAAAAAATAAAAATGCTGAAGGTGATTATGGAAATTTTATCTGGTCATTATTTGTGCTTAAAAAATTCCTCTAATAGTATGGAGATTTTATTTTGAACTTTCTTGTAACCGGCGGTGCTGGATTTATTGGTTCACATCTTATAAATAAATTAATAAGTGAACAGGGAAATTTTATTTTCTGCCTTGATAACTTCGATGAGTTTTACAACCCGGAAATTAAAAGAAAAAATATCAGTTCTTTTTTGAATAAAAATAATTTCCGTCTTGTTGAAGGCGATATACGCGACAGAACTACGGTCGAAAGTATTTTTAAGAAGAATAAAATTGATGTGGTAGTTCACCTTGCTGCAAGAGCCGGAGTTCGTCCTTCATTAAAACTTCCTGCACTTTATTTTGATGTTAATGTAAATGGAACAATAAATATTCTTGAGGTAATGAGAGAACACAATTGCACTAAAATGGTTTTTGCATCATCATCTTCAGTTTATGGCAACAACACAAAAATTCCTTTTTCAGAAGATGATAATGTTGACTATCCTATTTCACCTTATGCAGCATCTAAAAAAGCAGGCGAACTTGTTTGTCATACATTTAATCATCTTTACGGATTTGATATTACCTGCCTGAGATTTTTTACGGTGTATGGTCCGGGTCAGCGTCCTGAAATGGCTATTCATCAGTTTGCTAAAAATATTATGGATGGAAAGCCGATTAATGTTTTTGGTGACGGCTCGACAAAAAGAGATTATACTTTTATAGATGACATTATCCAGGGAGTTATAGCTTCAATAAATAATCTTGGCGGTTATCACATTTACAATCTTGGTGAATCAAAAACAATTGAGCTTATTGAATTAATAAAACTTATTGAAAAGTATATTGGTAAAAAGGCAATCTTAAATTATCTGCCTGAACAGCCGGGTGATGTTAAACTCACTTTCTCCGATGTTACAAAAGCAAGGAAGGAACTTGGTTATAATCCAGTTACATCAATGGACGAAGGAATTAAAAAATTTGTAGATTGGCTGCGTAAAAATTAATTGATATGAAAATAGTTATAGTTAATTACAGGTATTTCATTTCAGGCGGACCTGAACGGTACATGTTCAATCTAAAAGAACTGCTGGAACAGCACGGGCATCACATCATTCCTTTTTCTATCAGGTATGCGAAAAATCAAAAATCAGAATACGAAAAGTATTTTGTTCAGCCTCTTTCAGATGAAAATGAAGTTTATTTCAGAGATCAATCATGGACAGTAAAAAGTTTTTATAAGACTATCGAACGTGCTTTCTATTCACCTGAGGTTTATAAAAATTTTGTTCATTTGATAAATGATACAAAACCTGATTTTGCAATTGTGCTTCATTACGGAAGAAAATTATCTCCTGCTGTTATCAGTGCTTTGCACGATACGAAAATCCCCTTTGTAGTTCGCCTTTCAGATTTTGGAATGGTGTGTGCTAACTCACACATGCTTCGTAATGAAGAGGTTTGTGAAATATGCGTGAAAGGAAACCGGTTTAACAGCGTCAAATATAAATGTGTGCAGGATTCACTAGGGGCTTCTCTTGTAGATTATGCTGCTTCAAGTTTTCAATCAATTGCCGGATTTAATTCCAAGATAAAATATTTCGTTGTTCCAAGTAAATTTACAAGAAGTAAGATGATCGAAGCCGGATATGAAGAACACAGATTTATTCACGTTCCGACTTTTGTAAAAACCAATGGTTCTGTCTCAACCAAAAAAAAAAATCAGGTTTTATTTGTTGGAAGAATAGAAAAAACAAAAGGTGTACATGTACTGCTTGAAGCTGTTAGGATTCTTCAGAAAGAAAATAACATGAGCTTTGATTGTATTCTAGCCGGATTTGGTTCTGAAGAATATGTCAACGAACAAAAAAAGTTTATTGAAGAAAATGATTTGAAGAATATTCAATTAACAGGTTACATCGAAAAAGAAAAAATCGATGAACTGATCAGTGAATCACTATTTACAGTTTCACCTTCAATCTGGTATGATAACATGCCAAACTCAGTTTTGGAAAGTCTAGCGCTTGGAACTCCAGTTATTGCTTCAGATCATGGTTCGTTTACGGAATTAATTGATCATGAAAAAACCGGGTTATTATTCAAACCGGGAAACTCAAAAGATCTTGCAGAAAAAATGAAAAAATTATTGGATGATACTTCACTTTGCTTATCTTACGGAAAAAATGCTTATGAGCGTGCAAGCGATTATCATTCAGGTGAACGGCACTACCAGAGTTTGATGAAAATTTATAACAGACTAACCGGAAAAAATTAAAATGAAAAAAATATACATCGCTGGATGCGGCGGTATGCTTGGAGAAGCTTTTTATAAACAATTCAAGTCAGACTTTGAACTGAGGTGTACTGATATTGATGTAAACGAAGAATGGCTTTCGTACCTTGATTTCAGGGACTTGAACGCATATAAAGAGGATGTTAAAAAATTTAATCCGGATTATCTTTTTCATCTTGGTGCATTCACTGATCTCGAATATTGTGAACTTCATCCAGATGAAACTTATGTCACCAACACACTTTCGGTAGAGAATGCGGTTTATATTTCCAATGAAATTAACATTCCGCTTTTGTATATAAGTACTGCAGGTATATTCGACGGCAACAAAGAATTGTACGACGACTGGGATTTACCAAATCCTCTTGGACATTATGCGCGCTCAAAATATGCCGGTGAGTTGTATGTAAAAGAAAATTCATCAAGACATTTAATTTGCCGCGCAGGTTGGATGATGGGTTCGGGTCCTAAAAAAGATAAGAAGTTCATTCAGAAACTTATGAAGCAAATTAAAGATGGAAAAAAAGAATTGAAAATTGTTAATGATAAGTTAGGTACACCGACTTATACACATGATTTTGCAAAGAATGTTAAACTTCTTCTTGAAAAAGAATACTGGGGATTATACAATATGGTGTGCGGCGGTGAAACAGGAAGATTAGAAGTTGCACAAAAATTAATTTCACTGCTCAAACTTGATAATGAAATTAAAATCACTCCTGTTGATTCAGAATATTTTAAGAAAGAATATTTTGCTGAAAGACCTCCCTGCGAAAGACTGATCAACAAAAAACTCTCCTTGAGAGGTGTGAATATTATGCGTCAATGGGAATCAGCGTTGGAAGAATATTTGAAAGACTATTACAAAGGCTATTTGTAAATGAAAATACTTGTGACAGGTGCGGCAGGTATGCTTGCTGCGGAGGTTGTTCCGGAATTAATATCAAAAGGTCATACCGTAATTGAAACTGATATTAATCTTAGATTACCTTCGATAGAAAAACTTGATTTTACAGACATTAAATCAGTTGAAGAAATTATTATAAAAAATAAACCTGATTTTATTTTTCATCTTGCAGCATTAACTGATGTTGATCTGTGTGAAAAGGATCCTGACCTTGCATATAGAGTTAATTTTATTGGTACAGAAAACATTGCCCTGATGTGTTATAAGTATGAAATACCGTTATTATACATCAGTACGGGTGGGGTATTCAATGGACAAAAGCCTTCACCATACACAGAGTTTGATATTCCCGATCCGGTAAATAAATACGCTGATTCAAAACTAAGGGGCGAGACCATTATTCAAAACCTGTTAACAAAATATTTTATTCTTCGTGCAGGCTGGATGATAGGCGGGGGAGACATCGATAAAAAATTTGTCTTTAAAATTGTTCAGCAGCTTAAAGAAGGAAAAACTGAGCTGAACGTTGTTAATGATAAATTCGGCAGCCCATGTTTTACTTTTGATTTTGCTAAACAAATTCTGCCGATAGTTGAAACAGGCAGGTATGGAATTTATCATATCGCAAATGGTGGTATGGTTTCAAGATTTGAGATCGCATCAAGGATTGTTGAGTTAATGAAACTTTCAGATAAAGTAAAAATCAACGCCATTAACTCAGCACAATTTCCATTACCGGCTCCAAGGGCAAGATCAGAGGCAATTGAAAATTATAAATTAAAGCTACTTGAAATTAATTTAATGCCTCATTGGCAGAAATCTCTTGAAAGGTATTTGGCAGAAAATTATGAATGAACATCCGGTATACAGAGTAGCCGTTTTTGGCATTCGATCAATTCCTCCGCGTCCCGGTTCAGCAGGTGCGGATACTAGCGCTACCGAGTATTATACACGATTCGTTGAACGCGGACACAAAGTTACATGTTATAACCGTGTTTATAAAAGTGACACTGAGTTGTTGTCTGAGTACAAAGGTATCAAACTCGTAAATATGAAAACAATAAATGTTGCAGGGTTTGATTCTCTATATCATTCATTCAAAGCAACATTTCATATAATATTTAAAAACACTGCGGACATTGTTGAAATTGGCAACGGCGGCAACAGTATTTGGGCGTTGTTCCTGAGAATGTTCGGGAAAAAAGTTTTTGTATTCCAGGATGGTGTTGACTGGATGAGAGAAAAATGGCCCTGGTATGGAAAACTCTTTCTGTACTTTTCTGCATACCTGACCGCTAAACTTCCTAACAGAGTTATTTTTGATAATGTTTATGCAAAAGAATTATTTGAAAAAAAATTTAATAAGAAATTTGACTTAAACACTTATGGAAGTGAGATAAGAGACTTTGTTGAGAGTGATGAGATCTGTCACAAACTCGGTTTGACTCCTGGTGAATATTTTCTTTTTGTCGGAAGATTTATTCCCGACAAAGGTCTTCACTATTTGATACCTGCTTTTGAAAAACTTAAGACAGATAAAAAATTAGTTCTTGTAGGCGGTTCGCCTAATCCTTCTGAATATGAAATTATGATTAAGAGTACGAAGGACCCAAGAATAATTTTTCCCGGGTATATTTATGGTAATGATACGATGAATCTTATGAAACACTCATATTTATATATTCAGCCTTCTGATATCGAAGGATTATCACCCGTAATTCTCCAGGTGATGGGAATCGGTGCTCCTTTACTCTGCAGTGATATTAAAGAAAATATTTTTGTAGTTGGTGATACAGCACTAACTTTTAAACAGTCCGACACAGATTCTCTTTATGAAAAACTTATCTACTCACTTGAACATCCGGCTGAATTAAAGAAGCTTGCTCAGCTGGCTAATGTAAGAGTTCATCAAAACTTTTCATGGGATACTGTGATTAACGAACACTTAAAGCTTATAGCAAATACTTAATCGTTGTAAAGTTTCAAGGAATTTATTGGGCAATTATTCACCTCTCCTGTCGAGTACATTGTTGTATTTTGATCCATAAGCTGATTCCATTCTCAATATGTATGGATGGTTTTGGGACTCTCCCGCCAAATACTCGTTAAATAAATTATTTTAATGGCATATTCTTTGGACATTTTGCTTTTTCTGAGGATTAGAAATGAATATAGGTCATGTAATATTCCCCATAATTTATTTGAACAATTACATAACTCAAGTGTCTAAATCCCTGGAACTAAACTTCTGCTATGCAGGTAAAATTTCATCGACTTTATCAATTACAAAACATATATTGGATTAAATCATCACAAAATTTTTCTCAAGGATATTCGGAATGCTTAACAGACCAATTCTTCTAATTGTAATGATGTTCCTTATTTCAGTAACAATCTCGGCCCAGGAAGATAAAAGCAGGAAAGACGTGCAGATTGGACTGGGAACTTCTGATGTTGCTCGCCAATATCCCGGCAGCTATTACGATTTTTCTGATGCGGAAACAGTAAATATTAAAGTAGCTATTTGGGGAAATGTCAGAAATGCCGGACGGTATGTAATACCTGTTTATACAACAATGATTGATCTTATATCACTGGCAGGGGGACCTAATGAAATGGCAGACATGGATGATTTACGGTTATACAGATCACCTCAAAGTGGAGAACCGCAGCTTATTAAATTCCGTTATGATGATTTACTCGATGCGGATTACCTTATTAAAAACAGAAACGTACCAAAACTCGAACCTGGCGATGTACTTCTTGTACCAGGCGGACCCAAAATGTATTTCAGAGATTGGTTTTCTCTTACGCTTTCAATAGTGTCTATGATATTATCTGTAGTTGTATTAGTTGTAGGATTGAACAGAACAAACTGATTGAACAGGAATAAAAGGAATGGAACAATTTAAATTTAAAACTCAGGCTAAACCTGAAAGCAACAAGATAAAAGAATTATTAAATCTTGCACGGATTAACAAAGTCCCGATAATAATTATAAGTCTCACCATCTTTGCGGCTTCAATAATCTATGCACTTGTTGCCCAAAATATCTACAATGCAAAAACAGCATTAAGAGTTTCAAAACCTCAGACGAATATTGTTCAGGGTCCTCTTGTTCAGGATTTATCTGAATATACAGGCAACCTTGTTGCAAACCAGATTGAAACACTGAAGAGCGGAACAATACGTGAAAAAGTTATTGATGAGTTAATTGATACCTTCAAGGTGACTGAGAACAAGAGCAAGTTCTATCTTATTCTGAATAAAGATTCATTTGGTAAGTTGGAATACACTCTTAAGCCCTATTCACTCATCATGGAAACACTCGGGCAAAAAGTGTATATAAGCCAAAAGAGAAATCTTGATGTAATTGAAATTGATGTTGAATCACCGTCACCGTTTGAGGCGGCTTTAATCGCTAATATTTATGCTAAAGTTTATCAGGAATTTAATCTTTCAGAAAACCGACAGAACTTTACAAGTGTTCGTGTGATACTTGAAAAACAGCTTGCCGAAAAACAAGGTGAACTTCAGAACGCGGAAGACAATAAAAAGAATTATCAGTATGCCGGCGGGACTCTTGATCTTGACGCTCAGACAAGTGCGTTACTTTCTCAGCTTCAGGATCTTGAATCAGAGAAAAACACTGTGTATATAAATATGCTTCAGGTGAAAGAAACCTGGATTCAATATAAAAATGAACTTTCAAGAAAAGATCCTTCACTCTCGTCGTACCTTGAAAATAAAGCATCCGAACCGTACCTGCTTCAGATGCAGGAACAAATTGCAAAGCTTGAAGCACAGCGTGACTATGCACTTTTAAATAACCGGGACCTAAATAACAATTCCCCTGCGATTAAGGATTACAATACTAAAATCGGTGAGTTGAAGAACAGGCTGAGCAAAAGTATTGAAGAATATCAAAAGGTAATAAGCGCTGCGAGCCCTGAAGAAATAAAAGCACTAACGCAGCGGATATTCGAAGAAGAAGTAAGATATAAATCACTTCTTGCTTCATACAACCAGTTGAATGAAGTTATCAAACAGAATGAAGCGAAGATTGATAAACTGCCTTCAAAAACAGTTGACCTTGCAAGACTTGAAAGAGAACGCGCCTCCGTTGAACAGTTGTATACAGCTTTACAACAGAAATACCAGGAAGCATTAATTAATGAACAA
Organism: Ignavibacteriales bacterium; assembly: GCA_016700155.1. NCBI lineage: Bacteria > Pseudomonadati > Ignavibacteriota > Ignavibacteria > Ignavibacteriales > Ignavibacteriales bacterium. The sequence goes on along the minus strand of CP065001.1, from coordinate 3,575,139 downwards.
TCAACAGCCGGAAATGTTTTCATTGTCGCTGTAGCTGAACCACCCCTGCTTCCATCAAAGCCGAATAGAAAAATGATTATGATGCTGGGATTATTTTTAGGACTTGGTTTAGGATTCGGATTTGTTTACGTCAGGAATATGTTTGACCGTACTGTTAAAACCCCTGAAGATATTGAACACAGGGATGTTAGGATACTCGGCTGGATACCCAAAGTAAAATTTGATGATAAAAACGGACACAAGGAATCAGAATTAATCGCAATAAAGCAGGCAAACTCTATTCCCGGAGAAGCATTCAGAACTTTACGGTCAAGACTTCAATTGCTCGATCTTAAAAAGGATGTTAAAACAATTCTTATAACTTCTTCAGCCCCTAAAGAAGGTAAAACTTTATTATCAAGTAACATTGCAGCAAGCTTTGCGTTGACTAATAAGAAAACAATTATAATAGATTGTGACTTACGTATACCAAGGTTGCATGCAGTGTTTAATGAAAAACGGACACCGGGATTGACAGATTATTTTACCCGAAAATCTTCGATCGAAGAAATAGTTAAAAAATCAGAAAATCCATACCTCGATTTCATTACCGGTGGTACATTGCCTCCTGATCCTGCTGAGATAATTGGATCGCCTCAAATGAAAATATTTTTGCAAAAATTAAGAACTGAATATGATATGGTGATAGTTGACTCCCCGCCAATTCTCGCAGTTGCTGATGCAGAAATTCTTTCACGGCTTGTTGATTTCAGCATTCTTGTAGTTACCGCAGAAACAACTGAGATCGAATCTATGCAGCGTTCAGTTGAATTGTTAAAAAATCCTCAGGGTACTTTTATTGGGGTAATATTGAATAACTTCGATCATAAGAGAAGTGATAAGCCTTATTATAAATATTCCCATTATTATTATGGTGAGTCTAAAGCAAATTAACGACATCAGTAACTTATTGAAAGGTGATACTTCCAAGTATCACCTTTTTCATTTTAAATGAAATGTAAGTAGTGAAATGTACTTCACTTGATGTGATATTCAATTATTATTTATTTTTTCGGTAAATTGTCCGCAAGTAATCAGGGGTTTTGGCTTTTGAAATTTTTTAGCCGGTAATTATCAGGGATTTAAATGCGAAAATATTTTTCTGTAGGAATAATAGTTTTAATATCTGTTTTGTGTATAGAACGGTTGTCTGCACAATCATCTCCATATATTGGAACACTGAATCTTTCGCTTAACGGCGGCGCTACAATTGGTATCTCAGATTATAAAGAAATAAAAATGGGAGGTACTTTATCCGGAGCGATTGAGTACTTTTTCGATACAAGATCAGTACACATTATTAGTGCTAAGCTTTATGCAGGCGGACAAAATGTTTATGGTAAAGACTACCGAGGAGTACTGTACGATGAAAAGTTAGCAGATTATTTCCCCATACCCGAGGTCATTAAGTCCGACATGTACCTGGCAGGTTTAGGATTTACATATGGAGTATCATTAAATGATATTGTGCTGCCATACATAGGTGGAGGAATATCATTTTTAAAATTCAGTCCTAAAGATGGAGGCGGAACAGTAACACAATCTAATGTTCTTGGAATGTATGATAAAACCACTTTGTCCTGGGATATTGAAGCAGGGATTCGGTTTCCTTTAAATGAAAAACTCGGACTGCAATTTAGCGGAGCCATCCATTTTCTCGGGACAGACTACATAGATGATATTGCAGTCGGCAGTCATAATGATTTATACTCATCATTTACAATTGGATTATCATATTCATTTTTAGGTCACAGAGATTCAGATGGTGACGGGCTTTTTGATTCTGATGACAGCTGTCCGGATCAGCCTGAAGACTTTGATGGATTCCAGGATTATGACGGATGTCCTGAATCTGATAATGATCTCGACGGCATACCTGATGAATTAGATCAGTGTCCTAATGAAGCTGAAGACATTGATGGTTTTAAAGACGAAGACGGTTGCGTGGATAATGACAATGATAATGACGGCATAATGGACAGGCTCGACAGTTGTCCTGATGAACCTGAAGACTTTGACGGGTTCCAGGATGATGATGGTTGTGCCGATCCTGATAATGATAGCGATGGTATCCTTGATATAAATGATAAATGCAAGGATGAAGCTGAGACTTTTAACGGATTCCAGGATGAAGACGGATGCCCGGATATAGCCCCTCTCAACGAAGATTCATTTTCACCAAAAGAAATTTTACTCGATGGTGAATCAACATTTGAAGTAAATTCAGCAGACATTAAATCATCTGCATTTACTGAACTTGATAGGATCGTTAACTTACTCAGGGCTTATCCATCTGCTAAGTGGCGCATTGAAGGACATATGGACAACCAGAATTCGTCTGATTACAGCAGGGTACTTTCACTTAAACGAGCTGAATCAATTCTGAATTATTTTATTCTAAAAGGACTGCCTTCTTACCAGTTTGAAGTGATTGGAATGGGGGATAAGTTCCCGATTGCTAATAATAACACTGAGTTCGGCAGAGCAAAGAACAGAAGAATAGAGATAGTTAAAACGAACTGACGGAAGGAAAGCTCAAAGTTACCTGTGTACCGGAATTCTTTTCACTTGTGATTGAGAAATTGCCGTTCATTAGTTTTGTAAGTTTATAAGCTACAGTAAGTCCAAGACCAGCACCTTGTCTGTTGCGTGTATAACCATTTTCTTCCTGGGCAAATGGCTGCAAAAGATCTTCAAGTTTATTCTCAGCTATTCCAATACCAGTATCTGATACTGATATACAAACATTATTTTCTTTCCGGAATGATCTTATCTCAATTTTACCTTGTTCGGTAAACTTAATAGAATTTTCAATTAGCACAGCGATCACTTTTTCTAATTTGATCCAGTCTGTTTCAATCAGCAATTCCTGCTCATCTTCTTTAAGAGTGAATTCAATGTTATTCCTATCAGGTGAGTCTTTTAATTTATTATAAACTGATCTGAGCACCTGGTTGCAGTTCAGTTTAACTAGATCGAGTTTAAATTCAGATGATTCTATCTGAGCAAGTTCAACTACATTGGAGAAAACATTTAATACTCGTTTTAAAACTTCCTTCACAGAAAAAACTATTTCCTTTACGGAATCAAAATTTCCCTCGCTTAAATAGTCTTCAATAATTTCCGAGTAGCCGGCAATAGCCGTATAAGGTGTTCTTATTTCATGTGAAAGATTGTTTAAAAGTGAATCTCTTAACTGATCAAGACAGTTTTCCTTATCCAGAACAATTTTTATTTGCTTCTGAACGGTTTCATCGGGTTCATTAATGTTTTCTTTTTGTAAAAACTTTTCACTGCTGTCTGGTAACGTGCCTTTAGTTTTAACATCTTCTGCAGTTAAAATGTAAGTTATGTTATTATCCGTATCATCTTTTAAGATATGTAAGTCAAGCTCCACTTCCTTCATCTCAACAGACTCAAGTAAAAATGAAGTTCTGTACTTCCACTCTTTTTTCTGATTAACCGCTGAGAGTAATTTGCCAAACTCCCTGTCAGAAAGATGCGAATAAAGCACAGACGGAATTGTATTACTGAATATAGTTTCTATATCCCTGTTCAGAAGTAATTCGAATGATCTGGTTGCGTAAGTTATTTTACCGGTGTTATCTGCAATTATCATAGCAACTTTGGAAAACTCAAGCGCTTTGCTGAGTGAGGTTACTCTTTCTTCAAGATTTTTATTCCTGTCATTCTTTTTAAAATTGAGGATGAAATATTGTGTGTCATTCAGAAATATTCGTTCAACATCCACGGAGAAGTATTTAAATCCCGACTCTGAAGTAAAAAGATGATCATATTTAATATTACTAAGGTTACTTTTTGCAAATATGGAAAGAGATGTAACAAGGTCAGGTTCAAAACTAAGCTGAGAAAGATTGTTGCCATTCTGCAGATTGAATGTCTTCCAGAAGGTTTTATTTGCAAATGATATCTGTCCGTGCAAATCAGAAATCACAAACGGATTTGTATCCGGCAATTCCTCAAAAGAATATAACTCAGACAAAACAGTATAATTATTTTTTAAAGCCAACTCATCAATATTTACATACTTAAGCATTTATCGTTTTCATTTTCTCAATTATAATTAGCGAATCTTTCCCGTTATTTTTTTTCTGTACATCGGACACTTTTTTGCCGGTGAGTTTTTCTATAAAAATAAAAAGCAGTTTGTTGATGTATTGAAATTCTGATTGAAGCCTGTTTGCAAGATCATCTGCAAGATAACTCATAGTTGCGACGTCAATACCATTTAATTCTTCCGTAAGGTTCATCATATCATATCTGTCAAAAAGAATATTCAGTGCGCTAAGGTTTAGTAGAATACTATTCTCATCATAGGAAAATTCTTCAAGTATTGAAGTAATGACTATCTGCGTTTTTTCTTTTGATGAACCTGTCCTGTTCCTGGATATTTCATAAGTGACAAATGATAATCTGCTGATTACAGAAATATCAATTACAACTCTAAACTCAATATTATGAACAGCAAAAGTCAATAAAAGTTTTTCATTGACTGTTTGACTCAATTCCTTCAACTGCCATTCTATCCTTGAAAGGAACTGAATTGCCGGTGAAAAGTTTACGGAATCATTCATGCTGATAAAGGACGATCTGCTGCCTTTAATATATTTCATCAACCCCGGAGCTTTCGAAGAATTTTTAAATCCTGAACCGGGCGTAATATTTAGAATTTTAGCCAACATACCCATTCCTTCGATTAATTATCGAAAAATTCCTCAATTAATTGAGAGGCGGATTAATCCAGCTTAATCATTTTATTGTCGGAAGCGTAATCAATAATGGTGGGATTTTGAAGATGTGTAAGATCATTAACAAGTGATTTAATTCGTTCGATAGATTTATTTATTACCGTGAAATCCTCATTCAGTGAAGTTTTATTTTCCGATTTAAGTTCGTCCTCAAGACCTTTCAGCGTCATAATAAGGCTGCTTAACGGATTATTTATTTTATGCCCGATTGTACAAGCCATTTCAACAATTGCTTTGTTATGCTCAATGTTCTTAAGCTCGTTTTGAAGATTATGTATTCTTACGCCTGAACGAATCCTTGCAAGAAGTTCCTGGTTTTCAATTGGCTTAACAAGAAAATCATCCGCTCCAACATCAAGCCCGGTTATCCGGTCCTTTAATGAAGTACGTGCTGTCAGAATTATATAATAAATGAGTTTAAAGGAATCATTCTGTTTTAAGATATTACATAATTCAAGTCCATCCATCACCGGCATGGTCCAGTCCGCTAGTATAACTTTTGGGACAAACTCTTTAAGCACTTCAAGAGCTTCCTCACCGTTATTAGCGGTAACTACATGATAATCGTTTTTGCTGAGGAGTTTATCCAGGATGAACCGTGTATCTTTTTCATCCTCAACAATAAGTACTTTATCTTTTTCCATTAAGCTAAAATAAAACTATTAATCTTTTTCAGGAATACGTTAAAATCAATAATAGGTTTGGTGATAAAATCATCCGCACGGCTGTCATCAAGAAGGTTTGCATCTTTGTAAGTATCGGAATATGCAGAGACCAGGATAATAGGAATATTACTGAACCGTATGTCCTCCTTGATCGTCCGGGATAATTTTATCCCGTCGATTTTTATATCGTCAAGATAGGTATTCTTCAAATTTATATCCATTATTACCAGGCTGATTTTATTTTCTGAAATTGTTTTCAGAACTTCATTTCCATCTTCCAGTACAATCGTTTCATATCCCGCCCGATTGAAGATTATCTTGTAAAAATCTTTTGAGAACGGGTCATCTTCAACTACAACAATTTTGTCTCTCATTTCTTCTCTGTAAATTTTAATATAATACTAATCCTTCTGTTAATTGCGCTGTACGGATCATTGGCATCACGTAAACGTTTATCGGCAAATCCTCTTACTTCATCAATCTGCGCTTCTATAACACCGCCAAGTGTTAATGCTCTTCTTGCAGAGTTAGCGCGTTCCGTACTCAGTTCAAAATTTGTATATCCTGTTCCGTCCCCGCTGTAGGGTCTTGAATCAGTATGCCCTTCAACGATTATCTTATTTTGTCTTTTTGCTATTTGTGTACCAATTTTTTGAATCAGCTTAAATGCCTCAGGTTTAAGATGCGCGGTACCAATTTCAAAAAAGATGTCATCGGTTGATTCGATCATCTCGATACGTAATCCTTCTTCAATTACTTCAATCTGAATCTGGTCAAGCATGTCTTTAAACTCTTCGTTATCTGATAACTCTTCAAGTATGGCTTCACCCATTTTAGCAAGTTCTTTTTTCTCATTCTCACGCATCAGTGCTTCGTTCTGCATATCGAGATCAATTACATTATTTTGTTTTCCATCGAGCAGGTTCATACTGCCGCCAGATTGAAAACCGACCGGGTCTTTGAAGTATCCGGCAACTGCTTCTTTGACTTCTTCACTTTGACTAAGAACCCAGAGTACTATGAACAATGCCATCATAGCGGTAACGAAGTCGGCATACGCAACTTTCCAGGCGCCGCCATGGTGTCCTCCATGCGATTTCTTTTTCTTTTTGTGTATGATGGGGGGTGAATCGTTTCCGCCGGACATTTTTATTCTTTCTTTCCGCGAATATAACGTTCAAGTTCGGTGAATGTTGGTCTGTAATCAGAAAAAATAGTCCTGCGTGCAATTTCAGTTGCAATGATTGGCGGATTACCTTTTGCATAAGCGACTATGCATGCTTTAATTGTTTCGAGGTAACGGATTTCTTCTTCGAGTCCATGTTCAATATTTGCTGCTAGCGGATTAATAAAACCATAAGCCATTAACACGCCGAGGAATGTTCCCACTAAAGCAGCGGCTACGTGATGACCGACTGCCTCCGCACCTTCATTGATGGATGCCATAGTAACAATAATTCCCAATACCGCGGCTACAATTCCAAGACCGGGTAATGAATCTCCAACCCGACCTATAGTTGCTGAAATAGGTTTTTGCTCAAGCTCGTATGTTTCGATTTCTGTGTCAATCAATCCCTCAAGTTCATGGGGCGGAACACCGCCTGTCAGCATCACTTTCATTGTGTCGCAGAAAAAATTCCTGGTAAACTCATTCGAAATAAATTTCTTATTCATTGAGAGTATTTCACTCTGCTCGGGTGTTTCTATGTGCTTTTCTATTGCAAGCAAGCCATCACGCTGCGCAACAAGGAACAGATCATTAAATGATTTTAAAAGTTCCATATAGTCCTGCTTACTGTAGTGGGATGGTTTCATAGTCTTAGGCACAGCAGCCATTATCTTTTTTATTAGAGACAGGGGCGCAGAGATCAGCATACTGCCGATTGCGGCACCGCCGATGATAAGAAATTCAGCCCATTGCAAAAGCAACACTAAGTTTCCGCCGGCTATTAAAAAACCGACTACAATTGAAACGACAACTACAGCAAAGCCAATTATTACAAACATATAAATGAAGATTCTATTTCAGTAGCGATTAATAATATTTTATCACATTTAGTTTTAATTAAGTCCCAGTCTACGTTACCTGATCTAAGCAAAGTTTCTATATCCGTACTTACCTTAGTAAGTTCGGGGTAACCAATAGCGCCGCCCGTTCCTTTGATTTCATGAATTATTGCTCTCAACAAAACATTATTTTTACTTTGTAAAGCATGATTTATCCCGTCACGCTTTATTTGAAAGCTGTTTATGAAAAATTCTCTAAGTTTCTGGATAATCTCTTTGTTATCCTGTTCAGAAATAATATTTCCTTTTTTGTGAGATGCCAGGAAATCCTCACCGAGTATTTCACCGACATTTTTGAGTATCACATCTTTCTGTAAAGGCTTTGATATTACCCTGTCCGCGCCGGCTTCAATCGACGCAATAACATTACGTTTGTTTGTGTTGCCGCTTATTACCAGTACAGGAATTGTTTTAAGATCATCAAGCACTTTGATTACCTGCAGCATTTTTACACCGTCGAAATTCGGCATCATAAGGTCAAGGAAAATTAAGCTTGGTTTATGCTCAATCGATTTTTGAATTCCTTCAAGACCGTCATGGCATGTTATCACATCAATATTATAATCTCTGAAAAAAGTTTTGAGTGACTGTCTTATAATATCAGAATCGTCAACAACAAGTATCGTTATATTCCTGTTCGGCTTTTCCAATTTACGACCCCATTTTGTTTACTTTTAATTTTGAGACATCAGCCAGTTTCTGTTTACTTTGCTGAGAAGCTTTGATAGCATTTTCTTTTACTTTTTCATAAAGCTCGCCCCTTAGAATTTCTATTTCTGCAGGCGCTTCAATACCAAGCCTGACCTGATTATCATTAACTGAAAGAATCTTAACTCTTATGTTGGAGTTAATAATTATTTCATCGTCTGGTTTTCTTGTTAATATCAGCATAACGCTCTTTTCTAATTTTCAATAAAAAGGTTATAGTCAACCGGGAAATTTTCTTCATCAATTATTAACTGATACCCGGTTTTTGAATTCTGATCAATGTAGACCGGAGCTTTAAGGTTAACAGTAACTTTTAACGGATCCTGGTTTAATGTTACTATCCCGAAAGCTTCGTGATTTTCCTTTTCAGGAAAAGTAGGATTTATTACTCTTACTCCTACAAGCGGGAATGAGATTTCAGGTTCTTCAACAGAATTTAACCAGTAAAAAAGATCTTCATTTGTTTTTATGAGAAGATAATTTTTCAGGTATTCAAAGCCGAATAAACCGGAAGAGAATTTAACGATATTCTCTTTTTCGAAAGTTATTTCACCGAATTGATGTGTGTTGATTTTCATACTTACTTATTTTTTTATGATTACTATATCTACTCGTCTGTTTTGTGCCCGGCCTGATTCCGAGCTGTTATCTGCCATCGGTTTATATTCTGAATAACCGACAACCGAAACTTTTTCAGGAGAAAGTCCTTCACTATGTATCAGATAATATGCCGTGCTTAAAGCTCGCGCAACTGACAGATGCCAGTTGGAAGGGAACTGAACCGAATTAATCGGAACATTATCCGTGTGTCCTTCAACTCTTAAATCGTTGGGCAGTTCACGGATTATTCCGGCAATCCTGCTCAGTAAAACATCCGAACCTGAATTGAGATCGGCTTTGCCGGATGCAAACAATATATCTTCAAGAATATGAAGTGTTATACCTCTTTCATTTTCTTCAAGACGTATTGAACTTTCATATCCGTTTTCTTTAATCAGTTTGTCAAGACCCGATTTAAGATTTTCAATCGGTGATACATCAATTATATTCTGGTTCTGGGTTAGCCCGATGATCTTTCCTTCACTTCCAAAAAAATTACCCATTGCGGAAATCATCTTGCTGAACTTTTGAACATCAACATTTGAAATTGAATACAAAATAATAAAAAGTCCTAATAACAAAGTTATAAGATCAGCGTACGTTATCAGGTACCGGTCTTTTTCAGCGTCTTCAGTATATGGAGTATCTTCGAGCTCGAGCAGCCTTACATGCTTAGTTGATCTTTTTGGGGCAGCAGGCTTACCATTCTTGCCTTCAGTATTGAAGGGATCTCGCCATTCTGTAATGCTAATGCCCCCTCCAAGGATATCTCCATCATATGTTTTTCTTCTAAATGACATTTCTTTAATCTATCTCCGATAGGGAGCCATATTATATTTGCGCTAAGTACACCCCATAGTGTAGCAATAAATGCGGATGCAATATTCTTAATAAGTATTGTTGGTTCACTGCCTGCGTTGGCAAGGGTCATTATCAACGCCATAACTGTTCCAAGTATTCCCATTGTCGGGGCATAACCGCCCATCTTTGTAAAAATAAAAATATTGGAATAGTGTCTTTCCTGTGTCGCTTTCATTTCAAGTAATGCAAGGTTCTGCAGTGATTCTGAATCAGTTCCGTCAACAGCATACTTCAAAAGTTTTTTCGGGAATTCATACTCAAGTGTTTCGATATCACGTTCAATGGAAAGCAATCCTTCTCTCCGGCTCTTTACTGAAAAATCCACAAAGCTGTAAATCATCTGTCTAAGATTATACTCAACGGGGAAGTACGCTCTTTTAATCAGGCTGAAAATATTTTTGAACCTCTCCATCCCGAATCCAATTATAGTTGCCGAAAAAGTTCCGCCGAATACAACAAGCAGCGGGGCAAAGAGAAAAAGCGCTGATAAGGAACCTCCTTCAATAAGAAATGCACCGAATATCGATGCAATCCCCAAAAATAAGCCGTTTAATGTGCCGAGTTTATTAATCATAAGTAATCAAGAAGCGACTTCGGTAGCACAGTCGCAGAGAGTTTATATGATACCTGAAGAAGATAATCCTGTGTTTGCAAATCCATTATTGCTTTGGCAACATCAACGTCCTGTTCTTTAGATTTCAATCCTTCCAGAATAAGTTTCTGGCTGCCTAATAATTCTTCGGCAGAATATAGCTGGTTGGTGACATTTCCCAGTTCAGACATTTTATTAAGTAAATGCCTGTTGAATGATTTTACTCTTTCTTCTTCAACAGAAGTAGGAACAACACCGTTTCTCAGATTATCGCGGATCATTATAAGAGTATTAAAAATATCTACATCCTGGTTTGCACTCATACTTATTGAAGCCGCTGCATTCGTTTCCTTAAGTGATAGCGGATCAAAGTTAAAATTAATATTTCTTCCCGGGACGGTTATATTAAAAGAGGATGGTTCGTCTCCGTCAATACTTTCAATTCTTCCTGTAGAAGAATTGAATACAATTTGTTTTGGTGCAGGAGCTGTTGTATAAACTGATGTGCCGCCACTATCTGTTATATCATAAGAAAGATCATACGTGTTTGCGGCGGTTTTTGTGTAGTTAAGGGTAAGTGTATACTGTTGTCCCTGTGCATCATAAACTGAAAGCTGATTAGTTGTAACTGAACCAACAGCAGCATTTACATCAAGATTACCTGCTTGTTTAACAATCGTTCCGAATAATTCTGTACCCGTAATATTTATTTTCTGAAAGATATTGTGTCCAACTTTCACATTCTGTTTACCTGAAATATCTCCTGGTTTGATTTCGATAGCTGTTCCGTCGGCAGTAAAACCAAAAGGAGTAGTTGAATAGTCGGTACCACCAAATACATACTTGCCGTCATAATTTGAATTAGCGGCATCAAGAATTGCCTTTATTGCCAGGTCTATCTGGTCTGCAAACAGGTCAAGATTTTCCTGGTTTGTAGTATTACCAATTTCTGTAAGGGTCGACATTATTTTCGTGATCTCATCCTGTATGTTCTCCATACCGAATGTTGTTTCCTGTATAAACGACAGGCTGTTAGAAATATTTTTTGCGAAAAGATCCGATTGTCCGATCTGTGTGTTTAATCTTAAAATTTTAGTTGCAGCCGCCGGCGAGTCTGAAGGTCTATTAATTTTTTTCATTGTCGACAGTTGTGACTGGATCTCTTCAAGACGTGATTTATTCCTGTTAAGGTTTCTCAGGTAATTATTAGAGATCATTAAATCAGATATTCTCATAGCTTACACCATATTGATTAGTGTTTCCAGCATTTCATCAGCAACCTTTATTAATTTTGCCGATGCATCGTAAGAACGCTGGAATTTTATAACATTTGTCATCTCTTCATCAATCGAAACACCTGAATAAGATGCGCGCTGCATATCAAGCTGCTCAAGTATCAGCAAGCTTGATTCAGCAGATTGCGAAGCTGATAATTTTTCATTTCCAATCTGGCTTACCAGATTACCGTATATATCGCCCAGAGTGGAACCATTTAAAATCGTTTGATTCATCAATTCAGAAATCTGCAAAGCAATCTCTCCGTTGCCGGAGGTTCCATCTGCAGAAGCGGCGATGAGATTAGGGTTATTGATGATATCATTATTTATTGTAAGGAAACCGTTCGTAAAACTTTCAAAGAAATTAATATTCGTCTGCGGAGGATCAGTTAAAGTATGACCTGTTGTATGAAGAGCATTAACTGAATTAAATAACTGGTTAACTACTTCATCAACTTTATCCAGGTAGTCGGGAATCTTGTTTGAATAAACATCGGATAAAGCGTGAAGTTCACCGCCGATTATATTCACATCAAGATTGGAATCCGTTGTTGTTAATCCAAGTTTTCCGTTTGTTGTTTTTATCTTAAATTCTGATGAATGATTCCTGTTAACCGCAAACACGCCGCCAATGGATATGCTGACCATATTATCACTGTCCATTGAAACAGTAATGTTTGTAAGCGTGCTTAACTGGTCAATCGCTGCATCCCGTTGATCAAGTAAATCGTTAGGCGAATATCCCGCCACACTTGTTTCATAGATCTGCTGATTAAGAGTTTTGATTTCTGAAAGAAGTCTGTTTAGTGTATTTACACCTTCTTTATATTCACTTAAAGTATCATTCTTTATTACTTCAAGATTATCGTGAATACTTTTTACTTTTGATGAAAGTTTTTGCGCGGCATGCACAACGTTGCTTCTTAAAGGTGTTGAGTTTGGTGAAACGGATAATTCAGTCCATGAACTGAAAAACTCATTCATCAAACTTGATAATCCCAGTTCGGATGGTTCGGAAAAAGCTTCTTCTACCTGTCCCAATAGTTCTGATTGTTTGTAGCTGCTTGCAAACTTGTAATTATTTGTTCTTATCTGTGAATCGTTCATCTGGTTACGGGCACGCAGAATATTGTCAAGTTTAGCACCTGTTCCCCAGATAAATCCGGCAGTTATTTCCGGAGTCTCTGTGGTGATTAAAACTCTCTGTCTTGAAAAATTCGGATTAGACGAGTTAGAAATATTATGAGCAGTAACATCAAGCGCACGCTGATAAACTGCTAAAGACCTTCTTGATATATCAAATATTCTGCTGATACTCATTTTACATCCTCTTATCTAAGAGTTGACTCCCGCTTGTTCCAAATACCAGGTTAACTGTTTCCTTAATAAAATTTCTTGAGTGATTTATCAACTGTTTATTCTGGTAATTAACTTTAGTTATATCTGTGATAACTGTTTTTATTGCATCCGATAGTTCTGTTATTTTCTGAACCAAAGGATGATTGACGTTTCCTATTTGCTTTAAAAAATCACTAACACTTAACGATTTAATTTTGATCGAATAAGCGCTTGATAAGTTCTTCATTATTTCTTCACGGTTCTTTTCAGTCATTTCAATTTTTTGAAGAACCTTTTCCTCAAGGCTGATGCTTTCCTCAAGCGAAGTAAGATTATTTTCCACCAATGCTCGTTGTTGCTTCTGTACAACACCAAGAAACTCCTGAAGATTTGATTGCTGTTCGGTTAAAGAATTTAATAGTTCGTTCATCATCATCTCATATTTGATTTAAATGATTGTAATATCCGAGAACTCTCTGGATATAATTCCTCGTTTCTTCAAAAGGAGGAACACCATTATATTTATTTACATTGCCCGGACCAGCATTATAACTGGCAAGGGCAAGCTTCAAATCCCCATTATATTGTCGAAGCATTTCGCTTAAATATTTAGTCCCGCCGAAGATATTTTCGCGGGGATCCCACACGTTTTTTACACCCATATCAGAGGCGGTTCCATCCATTAATTGCATTAAACCTTTTGCTTTTGCTGTTGATAAAGCACGTTCATTTCCGGCAGATTCTGTTAAAACAACCGATTTTATAAGGTTTTTATCCAACCCAAATTTATTAGCTGCATCTTCAATTATGTTTTCATATTTATTCAGTCTTTTTAATGACTGATTGGTCGGTTTGATAGTATGATTCTCTGGAATATCTACTTTCAGTTCTAATTTTGGTTTAGATTCAACCGGGTTCATATTTATTTTGACCGGCTGGTTGGGCATTTCTTCGCCGGTTATTTTTTTGTACAACATCTGGGCAACACCAAGACTCTGTTGATTTGAAATGTGCGTTGCAAGTTCCGTTTCAAAAATTGTGTTAAAGAAATCACCGCCGTAACTCTCATCACCGAATAAACCGTTCGTTGTTGAAGTCATACTCTTCAACATCATAGATGTTAAAAGACTTTCAAAATCTTTTGATGTCTTTGCAATTTTGAACTTCTGTTCGTCGCTATAATTTTTTGTTATAGCAGCCGACTGCTCAAAGTGTTTTTTCGGATCAGTTATTTTTAATTTTATTTCGTCCATCATTATCAGATGATTACTAATTCTGCAACCAAAGCTCCGGCTTCTTTTAACGCCTGGAATATTTGGATTATATCAAGTGGTCTAACCTTTAATGAATTTAAAGCTGCAGCGACTTCCTGTACGTTTGATGCACCTTCAATTGCAATTGAGTTTGTTGAATCCTGTGTTGCGTAAGGAACTATGTTGTTGAATACTTCAGTTCTTCCTGAAGAAAAAGCTCCCGGCTGTGAAATGATTGGATATGATCTTATGGTTATGTTAAGATTTCCATGTGAGATTGTCACAGGAAGAATTTTAACATTACTTCCGGCGACAATTGTTCCGGTTCTTTCATTTAAAACTACTTTTGCTGTGTTGTCTATTGTAACTGGAATTGATTCAAGTTCAGCAATAAATCCTACAATATCAGCTTGCCTGTCAGCAGGAACTTTAACTTTTATTTCTGTTGCATCTGTTGATATTGCAGTGCCGTCTCCAAACTTTCCATTAATAACAGTTGTAACATTAAATGATGTTGTCATATCAGGTTTGATTAGATACAAACTTAAATCCTGGTTTGATAATGGATTTTGTTTAACTGCTTCTTTTAAAACACCACCCATTGGAACTCTACCCGCAAGAGTTTGATTTTTTGCAACACGATTTCCGGTGGGTGTATTTATATCATAACCTCCGACAGAAACCGGACCTTGTGCAAAACCATAAACTGTTCCGCTCATTCCTGAAAGGGGAGTCATAAGTAAAGTTCCGCCTAACAGACTTGATGCATCACCAAGAGATGAAACTGTAACATCAAACTTAGCCCCTGTTTTCAGGTATGAATTTAATGTTGCTGTAACCATAACTGCGGCAACGTTTTTTGTTCTTAAATCAGATTGAGGAACGGTTATTCCAAATCTTTTTAACATACTTGTAATGGACTGAACTGTAAAAATTGATCTGTGACTATCACCGGTCCCTGATAAACCAACTACAATTCCATATCCGATTACCTGTTCGGAATTTTCTCCTGTCAGGTATGTAATATCTTTTATCCTCTGTGCAAAGGATAAAGAGTGAATGAATAATACAAACGATAAAATCATTAACAACTTTTTCATATTCATCCTAAAATATCCAGTGGAAAAATTTTGTTAACCAGCCTGGGTTTTGTGCGTCCTGAATCATACCTGAACCTTCAAATACAATTTCTGCTTCAGAAATATTATACGATAACACAGAGTTATCAGCAGATATATCTGATGATCTTACAATTCCTTTTATGTTTAGAACCTGTTCATCACCATTGATTACAATTTTTCTGCTTCCTCTTATAAGAAGGTTTCCGTTTTGCAGAACAGAATCAATTGTAGCGCTGATTTTAGTGCGTATCATCCCTGTCGTTTTTGTTGATCCGGCTCCGCGGAAATCATTGTTGCTGCCAATACCAACATCAACAGAAGGAAGCTGCGTATCATCAAGTCCGCCGCTGAAGTTAAAACCAAGGTCACTTTTTTTACCTGTTGAAGTTTCTGCATTGTTTGATGCTTGCGAAGATTCAACAACAAGTATTGTAACAGCATCACCAACCCTGTTTGCTTTCTGATCTGAGAACAAAGAACTGAATGAATTGTTCCGCATATCCTGTGCAAATAATGTTGGTACAGTGATTAAAATTAAAAGGGTGAATATCGTTTTCATTTTTTACTCAATTATTAAAACGTTTTGTGAATCAAGGACCCGTGCCCTAAACTGTTTTTTATCTTTTGTTTGAATTTTTATGGTTTCACCTTCAGCACCATCCTGTTTGGCAAATGCTTCAACAGTTATTAAAACATTACCTGAACGTGATTGCGCGGTTATTTTTTCACCGACTTTAATTATTGGTGCCGTGGTCAGGTATTCATAAATCAAAACTGAACCTTGGGGAATATTTGATTTAACTATATAGTCATTCAATTCTGAAATTGTTTGAACAGGAGTGCCGCGCATTTGTGTGATGTCTTTAGTTTCAATTTTAATATCTGAAATTGCAATGCTCTCATTCCTTTTTATTTGTCTTGAAGCAATGAACACTTCTTTAAATAAACGCATACGCAAAATGAGATGATTCTTTTGAGATGAGTTATCAGCATAAAAAACTTTCACAGGAACGGTTGCTAAATTTCCGTTCAGTGTGAAAAGACCGCTTTCATCAATTGAAATGCTTTTATAATTCTCAGGCTGATTGATTATCTGAAATTCAAATGACGAATAACCAGTAAGATTATTCTTTAAATATTCCTCAACTGAAATTTTTAGCTGATCATTTCCATTAAACATTAACAATATGTTAAGCAGTATTGCTAACATCATTAACCGCGTTTAAGATTGTTGGTCATTGTCATCATCTCTTCAACTGTCTTAACAGTCTTGGAGTTTATTTCATAAGCTCTCTGTGCGGATATCATTGAGATCATTTCTTCAACAATATCTACGTTGGATGCTTCAAGGTAGCCCTGCATCACTTCACCAAAGCCATCTGTACCGGGAGTCCCAAGTATCGGGTTGCCTGATGCTTCAGTTTCAGCATAAAGATTTTCACCAAGTGCATCTAAGCCGCCGGGATTCATAAATCTTACCAGTTCAATACTACCGATCACAAAACTTTCTCCGCCGACCTGGTGAACTTCTACTGTGCCGTCTCTTCCGATTGCTACACTAAGCGCATCCTGGTCAAGAGTTAGTTCGGGATCAAGAACATAACCGTTTGTAGTAACAATCTGTCCTTCTGAATTTATTTTGAATGAACCATCTCTTGTATACACAAACGATCCGTCGGGTTTTCTTATCTGGAAGAATCCTTCACCCTGGATTGCAACATCAAGAGGATTGTTTGTCGGTGTAACATCGCCTTGTTTAAAAAGTTTAGATGTGGAAGAAGTCTGTACTCCGTTACCAACCTGAATTTTATTTGTTGCCGAGTCATAAATACCCGGAGTCTGAGATGATACCGGCTGGACGTTTACATCCTGGTACATAAGATCCTGGAACTCGGCTTTATTTTTCTTAAAGCCGGTTGTGTTCATGTTTGCAATGTTGTTCGAGATAATTTCAATGTTAAGCTGTTGAGCGTACATTCCCGAAGCTGCTGTTCTTAATGCTCTTGTTGGCATTTTCTCCTCCTGTTATTAAACTCTTCCAATATCCACTGCTTTTTCAAGTGACTGATCGAGTGCTGCGATCATCTTGCTTGCAGTTTCATATTCTTTGTTGATCTGTATCATCGATTCCATTTCGATGATAGCATTCACATTCGATTCTTCTAAATAACCCTGTTTGATTTCGAAATCACTTTCACCTGCTAATTGAAATTCATCATCAACAGTAATGAAACTTGCGCCGTCAATTCTTTTAGGCTGCTGTAGATTATCAAGATGAGCAATTAAAAGTGTATCAACCGGCTGTTCACCGATTTTTATCTCGCCTGTTTTTGAAATTGATAAGGTCTGGTTCTCATCAAACTTTGTAGTTGTTAAATTTATTTCGCCGTTTCTTCCCATAACCCTATAGCCCTGGTCGTTTACAAGAAAACCGTCATTCGATACATTAAATTTTCCGTTACGTGTAAATTCAAGCCCGCGCTCGGTTTTAATTGTGAAAAATCCTTTCCCATTTATAAAAAGGTCAAGCGGGTTTTCGGTCGGGATAGCATCACCCTGGTTGAAGTCCGTTATATCCTTTACAACCGGTTGTGATACCTGAGAGAGAATTTCAAGAAAAGGGACTTCTCTTTTATAACCTGTTGTATTCAGGTTTGCAATGTTATTTGCAACCGTGCTTATGTTCTTCATCTTCTGATCAAGACTTCTGCCTGCAACATAAATTCCTTTTATCATATTATTCCTGCTTTCTCTTTTTCTTCGAGTTTATAAACGAATGCTAATATTTCAGCAACCGCTCTGTATACTTTTACCGGGACTTCATCGCCAACTGTTAAAGGATATAGTGATTCGAATAACATCTCGTCCTGTTGAATAAAAATATTGTTCTCCTCACCGGCTTTGATAATTCTTTCTGCCAGTTCACCTTTTCCTTTTGCAAGAATTGCCGGAGCGGAATTGGTTTCAGCATCATAGCCCAAAGCAACGGCACCCTTAATTTTTTCAGGCTGTAGCATTTATACTCCTGTTTGAAAAAGTTTGAGTTATAACTGTCGAATCATTCTGACCAAAAGCATGTGCGGTTATGGATGAAATCAATCGGGCTTTTTTGTCCAGTGAATTTTTCAACTCTGCTGAATTTGCTTCAATTATTTTTTTTGAATCTGATGTACTTATGAAATTTACCCGCATACTCCCGTTACTATAATATCCTTCAATGTTAATCCTGCCAAGAGCCGAAGGATTCATCTGAAGTTTGAAAAACAATGTATCATCCTGTATGCCTGCATTTTTTAATTCATAGGAAGCATACTCCAGCGAGTCATCTGTATTTATAAGAAGCATTCCGTTTGTTAGTCCCGCTCTTTTTCTGTAGTATGTTTGCATTGAGTATGAATTCAGAAGAGAGTAAATGGATGAGTTTTTCAATTCCGAATTGTTATCCAGCCATTCAGATAAACTGGATTCAAAATGTTTCATGATGTGCAGAAGCATTTTTGAATCACCGCTGATTGTTTCCGGCTGAATTATCAACCAGTTATTAAGTGACGGAAACAATTCATCGTAAGGATTCTTTTTATAAATGTGGTTCAGTTCAATAAGAATCTTTTGTGCAAGGTCTTCAAAACTGTAATAGAAATGCTTCAGGTTTTTCTTATCAAAATCTTCAAAGCTTTCTGCAGACCAGATAAGTTGAGCAAAAAGTTCAACCGAACTTTTGTCAATCTCGGTATCTCCGCTTTCAATAAGTTCTGCAAGCTTTTTTATCTTTGACTTTAATAACGGTTTATCGGTTTCGATAAGAAGCTGTAAAATATTTTTTGTATCCCGGGTTATGGGCAGATTAAGTTTCATTAACACTTCAGAAAGTATTTTATCTCCCGGTATAAAACCGAAAAGGTTATTCAACCTGAATACAGTCGGATTATTATTAACTACGATTGCTAACAGGTTTTCACCGATGCTGGCAGGAACAGGAAGTCTTGTTTCAAAAACTTTACCGCCTGCAAGTATCCGGTATAATGATTGGGCTTTGTCAATAACAGTTATATCAACAAGTGAATTTATTTTTAATGCTGATTTCGGGAGTGTTATTTCCTGAACCGGAATCACATCAAAGACGGGGAGTATCTTGCTTATTGCTGTGGTGTACATGATTTGGATAATTCAAATGATTTAATTTTTGCGGCAAGCATAAGTTCACCTTTTGCGATGTTAAGATTTTTTGCTGTCGATGAAACTGATTTTTCCAGGTCACCCATTGTGTCAGCAGATTTTTTTAGTGCCGTTCTTAAACGGGATAATTTTTTATCGGCTGATTTAATAATTTTTTCTTCACGCAAAAGGTTGATATTCTGCTTTAAATTTTTAAAACCTGATTTCCGGTTTATCCTTATTCTTCTGAAGGAAACAACACCTGCAGCAAGTAAAACCGCTGCTGAGAGGACGGTTACACGGTAATCAATTCCGCTTTCTTCCTTCTTTATGTTTTTGGTTATACCTGAAGTGTTGAACTCAACCTTAATATTATTGTTAAGATTAGCAGCCGGTATTACAACAGCGCTGTCAGTCTCTTCTGATTTTTGATCCGATACTGATAATGAGGTTGAATCAATTTTAACTGAATCAATCTGATCAGCTAAAGTTTGCTTTAGCAGAGCTGATTCTATCTGTCGGCTTACGATTTCACTGATGTTAATCGAATCACCGGATTGTGTTTCCGTTACAACAGCAATACTGTCGAGATAAATTTTCTGCGACAGAGCGGAACTGCTCATCATTAAATAGTTAAGTGAGACCAGCAATAAAAACGGGCAGAGTTTTTTCATTTTCTTAATTTTCTTTTTAAAGGAAAACTTAAAATTATGGTTGAACCTTTTGACAGGTCTGAACTTGCATCAACATTACCTTCGTGTTTTTTCATCAGGTTGGAGATTATCTGCATTTCAACGCTTTGTTCAGCCTTATTAAGTTCTTTGATAAAAACTGTTGTGATTATTCTTATATGAATTTTCTCCTGCTGGTATTTGGTCTGAAGAAGTATTCCACCCTCATCGCTTTTCGTAGAACCAATCAGACTGAAAACATTTGTTAATAGCTGGCTTATATAGTCAGGGTGTGTTAAAACAGGAGGAATGTTTTTTTCAAAATCGAGTATACATTCTACATTCTTAGCTCTTAAAGAGGATTGTACAACGCTGTAATAATCGTTGATAAGCTCATTTACGCTGCAAGGATAAATTTTTATCTGCTCATCACCGACATCAGCAAACTTAACAAGCCGGCTGATCACGTTCTCAACTTTTTTAACCTGGCTTTTTATGTTGTCAACAATCCCCGCATCTTCATCATTTATTCCTTTGCTTAGGTAATCTGCATTGCTCATGATTACCTGCAATGGTGATAAAATATCTTCAACTATTCCTGATGTGAGCTCGCCTATCGCGGAAAGTTTAAAATCATTGGAGAGCTTTGATTGATAAACCTGCATTTCCCTGTATGTGGAAACAAGTTCGGATCTTGCCTTGAGCAGTTCAAGTTTTGTTAATGTTGAGTTAATAACGATGCGGACCAGTTGATAATCTTTTCCTTCTTCACCAAGATTCTGAAGAGAAGTCAGTATCAGTAGTATACCTTTATTCTCAACTCCTTCTGAAATCGGAAGCAGGATATAATTATATTTTCTTTCATTCAGTTTATATGAACTTAGTTCTGGAATTATTTTAGGTTTACCAGTTTCAAATATCCAATCGATTATCCCTTCTTTGTAAGCCGAATTAATGAAACGCAGCAGGCTTTGATCGCAGTTATTTCGTACTGCTTCAAATTGTGATTGTGATTTATTAAGAAGAAAAATTTCAGCCTGGGATGCCGGGATGATCTGCTTTATAACTGAAGAAAATAATTCGGCAATTTCCTGTTCATCATTAAGAACAGAAACTTTTGCAGAGTACCTGTTAAATATCGAAACGAACCTGTTCTCAACTACGGATTCCTGAACTATATTGTTTTCAGTACCGTTAACAACAAGCTTAAGTTTTTTTACCGGATCACCGTTCCGGTCAACAACCGGTAGTGATTTTTGAAATGATTCAAATCTAAGATTATTTTGTTTTATGACTCTCAACTGATATGCCTTATCGCTTCTAACTGGTTTGTAAATAATTCATTGTATCGTGCTATAAATTTTTCAACATCGTCTTCAAAATGAAATCCAAGCGCTTTGATAGCATCAACATCCATTACAAGGTGATCATCCCATTTAAAATTTCCGACTCTTAATGTTTTTGTCATAAGATCAGCAAGGTGAATGAGCGATGGCAGAATTACATTGCTGCTGTTCTCTGTCGGAGTATGATGATTTAACACTGCCTGTGAAAGTGTTGATGGGAAATTCCATCTTTCCATAAGAAAATTTCCTATCTGTTGATGGTTCATCCCGAGTACTTCCATCTCTGCTTCAGGATAAGTATATCCTTTTGTATTTACGAGATCACAAATGGTCATAAAGTTTGAATGCAGATACCTGTGCATTACGGATACTCCCATCTCATGCAGAAAACCAACGATGAAAGCTTCACCGCTGTTTGAAAATCCAAGATCTTCGGCAATACGTTTTGTTGCGGTACCTGTAAGGAAAGAGTGTATCCAGAATTCTTTCTGATCAAGATATTTATCAGTTTTATTTCTGAATGACTCAATCATCGAAAGCACAGAAACGATGCTTCTCAGTTCACTAAACCCGAGTATCATCACCGCAAAGTCAATAGTTGTTACTTTTCTCTGAAGACCATAAAGAGGGGAGTTGGCTATTGTTAAAATCTTTGTTACAAGTCCCTGGTCTTTGGAGATCACCTTACTTAATTCAGATGTACTTGTTTTTTCATTTTCGATCAGTTTTAAAACCTCCGTAATAATTTTTGGAATAGGAGGGAGGTTGTAAATATTTGTCAGCACCAATTCTGTTTTGGATTTTCTTTGCTGTTGAGTTGAAATCATCGTCATCATAATTTTTTCTTTTTAATTGTTTAGTGAATCAAGTTGGCTTTGGAATAATTTTTCATAGCTGGCTATGAAGTTGTTTAGATAATTTTCATCCCCAAGATTTAAAATTGAAATAATCTCTTTATCTAATGCTATTTTGTTGTCCCACTCAAAATGTCCAATGTTTAATCTTTGCGTCATATAATCCGCAAGATGAATTATTGATGTGAGTGTTTTATTTTCCTTTGACTGGGAAGGTGTGTGATGATGAGCAATTGCATCACCAAGCACTGAAGGCAGGTTCCACCTGTCAGCCAGGAACTCACCGATCTCCTGGTGTGTTAAACCCATCACTTCATTCTCGGCTTCAAGGTACGAGCAGTCGTCTTGTCTTACCAGTTCACAAATACTTTTGTAATCATCGTGCAGGTATCTTTGAATAACTGAAATACCAAGGTCGTGCAGTAATGCTGCAGTAAATACTTCACCAGATTTTCTGTAACCGAGTTCATCCGCTATTCTTTTTGCGGCACTTGCCGTTGTAAGTGAATGCACCCAGTATGCTTTTTTATTCCATGCCGGATCAAAACTTTCCTTAAAAGCCTCCATCATTGAAAGAGCGATGACAATATTTTTTATATGATCAAATCCAAGCACTACAATTGCAAAATCAATTGTAGAGACCCTTCTCGGAAGACCATACAGAGGTGAGTTAGCTACTGTAAGTATTTTTGCAACCATTCCCTGGTCAGTGCTTATTACTTTACCAAGCTCTGAAGCATTGGTAGCGGGATTATCAAGCATACGGGAAACTTCCAGCATCACAATAGGTATTGAGGGAAGATTCCTTATGCTTTCAAGGTTAAACTTTTTTATAGCTGCAGTTTTAGTATTTGATTGAGTATTAGTCATTTAAAAACACAAGTTTATCTTTTAACAATTCAAGTATTCGTGAATGGATTTGTGACACACGCGAAACGGTTATCTTTAAAATTTTTGCTATCTCTTTGTAGTTTAGGTTTTCGTAGTAGTATAAACTGAGTATTAAGCGGTCCCTTTCTTCCAGTTCCTTCATTGCGTTTACGAGCATTTCCTTTGCTTCAATTTTTTCAACTGTAACGTCAGGTATTTCTTCCTGGTTGGGTATCATTTCATAAAGCATATATCCGTCTTCATCATCATAGGAACTGTTAAGAGATACGTTTGAATAGTAAACTTCATTCTGGCTATCCGCGGTTACAGGTCGTGGTTTGATCTGGATCTTTCTCAGCTCATCTAAAATTTTTCCCCTGATCCTCTGGATTGCGTAAGTTTCAAACTTGGTTCCATAATCAGGATCAAACCTGTCAATGGCTTCACTCAACCCTTCGATACCAAATTGAAAGTAATCTCTGTCATCGAGTATTTCCAGGTTTACGAATTTAGAGTGGTGAATAACGTAGTGAACGAGGCTGGTATAATTCATCATAATTTGTTTTTTAAGACCTGATGAAGGGGAGGTTTTATATTCCGTCCATAAGTTTGTGTTGTTCATTCCCTTACTTCCTGCTGTTTATCCTACAAATCTTTTTGTTTATTAATTGTACTTTTGGTTATCGAGCGCATGAAGAGTAATGTGAGTATGCTCAGGATAGTAGTGGTAAGAATAAAAACTACGGTGGATTTTAACAGAATACCTTCCAGCGGTTCCCCTTTCTGGCTGAAGAATATTATTGTTAAAAAGAAGACCAGCAAACCGAAGTGAAGTACTATTTTATTCATAACCTTTTCAATTTTTCAGATGATAAACTCAAAGACTATACCACCGGAACGCGAATGAAAAGATCAGTTATGTGTTGATAAATAAAGGGTTTTCAGCGGTTATGCTGATATGCTGAAACTTTAGATTGGTTAATATTGGCCAGTTGAATGAATTCAATTAAACCCTGTGAAAGCTTGCGAACCTGACCTGCGGATTTCGTGTTCTGGTAATTTTTAAGAAGTACTTCCTGGTCAATAATTGATTTTCTTACAAGTGAATCCAACAGTACAAATCCGAGCAGGTGAAGATCTTCACTAAGAAAATGTTTTGATGCGACATTAAGATTATTGAATGCCATTGCTCCTTCTTCATCAGTCGAACACTTATTCACGATCACAATATTTTTATGGGCGTAGCCGTTGCTTTTTAAAAGCTTTACCATAACATAAGCATCCATCACCGATGTAGGCTCCGGTGTTGTTACAATTACATTGAGTGATGAGTGAAGCAAAAAATTTATCGTGTCATCGTGTGCGCCTGCACCGGTATCCAGAAAAATGTAATCATAATCTGCGGAGACTTTTGAAAGATGACTGAACAAAAGTTTTACCATTTCAGGTTTTGGAATATCATAATCTAATTTTCCTGAATCACCGAAAATTATATGAAGATTATTTTCGAAAGGCGTGATAAGTTCGGGAAGCAGTTTCCTTCCGGTGAAGAATTCATTTAATGTTTTTTTTGAATTCATATTTAGAAGGATATTCACATTCGACAGGTTTGAATCAAGATCGACAAGGAGAACTTTCTTGTTCAACTCGGAAATTGCATACGCCATATTAACTGCCAGAAAAGTTTTACCTGTTCCTCCTTTTCCGGAAGTAAAAGCAATCGTCTTAACTGCAGTTTTTTTGTTCTTTCCGTTTTTCAGATTGTTTAGTTCAACAACCCTTTCAACCTGACCTATCATTTACTGAACTTTCCTGTATAAATCATTTTTGCAATAAACTCAGCATCGGCAGATATTATATCATCCGGAATAACCTGTCCGTTAGCTAAAAATATTGTTGGCACTTTAAAGTTAGATACCATGTTTAGAACATTACCGAGTGCTACGGCTTCATCAATCTTTGTGAACATCAACGCTTTATAGTTGAAGAGTTTAAAATTTTCCGCAACATCAAACAAAGTTTTAGTAGTGCTGGTAGCGCTCATTACAAGATAGGTTTCATCCACTTTAGCTGCATCAAGATATTGTTTTGTCTTTAAAAGATATTCTTTGTTCTTCTGACTTCTTCCGGCTGTATCAATAAATATCAGATCTTTTTTCTTAAACTGGTTTATAAGTTTAGGGATATCATCCGGTTCATAAGCAACAAGCATATCGATATTACTTACCTCGGAAAAAATTCTTAACTGGTCAATTGCTCCGAGTCTGTATGTATCAATTGATATCAACCCGATGTTAAGATTGTGAAGTATCTTTGAAATTACAGCAAGCTTTGCGATACAGGTTGTTTTACCAACTCCGGTAGGACCAACCAGTGCAACAATTTTCGGATTATCTCTTTTGACTAACTGAAAACTTGTTGTCGGTATCATTGATGCGATTGAAGAAACAACGTAGTTATCGATGTTGGAAGAATGAAGGAAACTCTTGTACTTCTTTAATTGATTAAGAATAGAAGTGATAATTGGTTTCTGAACTTCGCGAAGTAATAAGGTATCAACAATTTCTTTTAATTCTTTTTCAATGTCCGAATTGCCGTTGTCTGATATTTCATCAAATACCGGCAGCCGTTCCTGTACAACCTTACGTCTTTGTTTATCCTTTTCCGCGTAGATCTTTTCTGATAGATTTTTAAGTTCACGGGCGAAACTTTTTTCATCCTCAGCTTCTTCAACGGCAGTATGTTTCATCCCGGGCATTTTATCAAATGTATCCTCGATGCCGGCGGTAACTTCAAACATTTTCTTCTTACCATACTTGTTATTGCCTTCGATGATCCTTGTGCTGAGAATCAGTGAATCACTTCCGAGTTCACTTTTCATTTGTTCAGTTGCGTCTTTAAGTGTCGGGGCAACAAATTTTTTAATTTGCATTTGAAACCTCTATCCTGTCTATTAACTCAATTTCTATCTGTGATGGTAATTCCGAATATGACAACACAATAATATCCCTGAAGCTTGAATTGATTAACCTGTAAAAGTATGGTCGGATTGTCGCCGATGTAATTATGAGCGGCAAATAGCCCAGACCTTTAAATTTTTCTACAGTTTGTTCAAGAATATTGTTAAGCTCACGAAGCACGTTCGGGCTAAGACCCAGCGTTTGTACGGCTTCCTTCTGGTTCTGTAATGATTTTGTTATTGATGATTCAAGTACTTCACCGAGTGCTGCTGCGTGTATTATTCCGTTGCTGTCTTTGTGAAGGCTTGCAATTGTATCGCCTATTGAATGACGCACGTATTCAGTTAATACATCTATGTTCTTAGTTACTTTCGAATAGTCGATCAATGCTTCAAGAATCTGTACAAGATCTTTTATAGGAATAAACTCTTTTAAAAGATTCTGGAGTACCTTTTGAATTGTCCCGATTGAAAGTGCATCCGGATGAATATCTTCAATTACAGCCGGGTAATCCTTCTTAAGATTTTCAAGAAGTTGTTTAACAGCCTGCCTTGTTAATATTTTATCGAAATTTTGTTTCAAGGTTTCCTGCAGATGTGTTGACAGAACTGAAATACTATCGACCACCGTATATCCGAGAACTTCAGCCCTGTCTTTTTCCTGCGAAGTAACCCAGTAACTCGGCAGGTTAAAAGCAGGATCCTGTGTTGGTATTCCGTTAAGTGTTTCTGCTATGCCTCCGGGATTCATTGCAAGAAATCTGTCGGTATAAATTTCAAATGTTGAAGCAATGTTGCCTTTTATTTTTATCAGGTATTCGTTCGGCTCAAGCTGGAGATTATCTCTTACCCGAACCGGCGGAATTAATATTCCATACTCAAGCGCCATAAATTTTCTTGTTGAAGAAATTTTCTGAAAAAGATTTCCGCCCTGTTTTTCATCAACAAGACTTATAAGCCCGTAGCCAATTTCAATTTCAATTGGGTCGACTTGTAAATATTGTTCAACTCTTTCTTCTGTCTGTTCGGGTGCAACTTCTTCCTCTTTAACAACTGTCTGTACTAGGGAACGTTTTTTCTTAGTCAGATAAGATGAGGTGCCCAGTGTAATGCTTAACACGACGAAAGGTATTGTAGGCATTCCCGGTAAAGCAGCAAACAATAAAACCATTCCTGAAACTGTTGCAAGTACGCGCGGGTTTGAGAACAACTGCGTTTTCATTTGTGAATCAAGCGCGGTGCCGGCAGCGCTTCTTGTAACAACAAGACCGGCGGCTGTGGCAATTATCAGCGCCGGAATCTGAGATACAAGACCATCACCAATTGTAAGTATTGTATATGACTGAAGTGCATCACCAAATGTTAAGCCTCGCTGTGCGACACCAATAATAAATCCGCCGATGATGTTAATACCATTAATTAAAATTCCCGCTACTGCATCTCCCTTTACAAATTTACTTGCACCGTCCATTGCACCGTAGAACTCTGCTTCACGACTGATTTCATCTCTTCTTTTGCGTGCGTCAGCTTCAGTTATTAGTCCGGTATTCAGATCAGCATCAATAGCCATTTGTTTGCCGGGCATTGCATCCAGAGTAAATCTTGCGGCAACTTCTGAAATTCTTCCTGAACCTTTCACGATCACTATAAACTGGATGATTACAAGAATTATAAAGACGATAAATCCTACAACGTAATTTCCGCTTACAACAAATGACCCGAAAGTTTCAATAACTTTTCCGGCATAACCATCAATCAGTATTAATCTTGTGGAACTGATATTTAATGCAAGTCTGAAAAGAGTTAGTACAAGCAACAAGCCGGGGAAGACAGATATATCAAGAGGTGATTGAATATACAATGCGACTATCAGTATCAATACTGAAAGTGTAATGTTGAGTGCAAGAAAGAAATCAAGCAATCCAGCCGGAAGCGGGACCAGCATAAGGGCTAACATAAATATCAACCCGAATGCAAGTATTAAATCTGAATTTCTTCCTAATGATTTCACGTTATACTATCGATCTTTTTTTCTTTTCATTTTTTAATTGGTAGACATAAGCCAGGATTTGTGCTACCGCTTTAAATAACACAGTAGGAATTAAGTCTCCGATGTCACACATTTTATATAACATCCTTGCAAGTTCCCTGTCTTCATGCATCGGTATATCATTTTCTGCTGCAATCTTTTTAATTCTTTGAGCAAGCTCATCTACGCCTTTAGCTAATACGCGGGGAGCTTTATCCTTCTGCATATCGTATTTCAATGCTATGGCATAGTGTGTAGGGTTTGTTATGATAACATCAGCCTTGGGAATATTCTGCATCATACGTTTTTTTGCAGCTTCATACTGAAGTTTTTTAATCCTCGATTTAATTAAAGGATCACCCTCACTCTGTTTAAATTCTTCTTTCACTTCCTGTTTGGTCATCATCATATCTTTGTTAAACTTTTTTCGCTGATATAGAAAATCAATTGCAGCTATAGCCGCAAATACCAACGCAACTTTCCATAGGAATGAATAAGCCGCGTCAAGCAGGTATGAAACGATTTCAGAAACAGTAAGATCAGTTAATGATGGCGAGTTAATTACAAAATCGTAAAGAACTAAGTAAGTGAACAATCCAATCACTGTTAGTTTAGCGAGTGCTTTGCCGAATTCAACAAAAGATCTTGATGAAAAGAACAAACTTTTTATTCCGTTGATAGGATTAAGTTTATTGAATTTTGGTTTTAATGCCTTTACGCTGATCTTAAATCCGACCTGGGAAATTCCAGCAATTAACGCGACAACAAAAATACCAGCGAACACAGGTCCGATTGTTATAACAAAAAATGCTAAAGCCTGTGCGGCGTATCCCTGTATCATATTTGCGTTTAGTTCAAGCACATCAAGTGAATTAAAAATTTTTATAGACATTTCGGACATTTGTGTTCCCAAATGACTTTGACTTATTAAAACAAGAAGTAGTCCCGATGTAAATATTGCAAAGGAGTTTATCTCCATACTTTTTGCAACCTGACCTTTATCGCGTGCTTCCTGCAGCTTTTTACTGGTAGGTTGTTCGGTTTTTTCCTGGCCGTCTACTTCTGCCATTTATGAACCCATCGCTTTAACAAGTGTGAAAAGATTATTCTCATAATCCTTCAAAAGAATTTTTATTACATAGATACAAAACGGAACCGCGATCATAATCAGTAAAAACCCAATCCCTATTTTCAAAGGTTGAGTCACAAAAAATATCTGAACCTGGGGCATCACGCGTGCAATTACTGCTTCACCAAGATGTACCAGGAAAAATGAAACAAGTATCGGTGATGAAATCTTAACAGCAATTATAAATATTGATGCTGAGTATTTTACAAGAAGATCATAAACGGAGGCATTGATTGAAAACTTACCGAGCTGAACAACTGAAAATGAATAAGCCAGACCTCTTATTAAATAATGGTGTCCGTTGATAAGAAAAAAAACGAGCAGCGCAGAGATGTAAATCACTTCACCGACCACGTTATTGTTTGTCTCTTCCATTGGATTAAATACATCGGCAATTGTTAAACCCATGTCAAATCCTATTATGTGTCCAGCAAATGAAATTCCGTAAAACACGAAATTCATCATGAAGCCTATAATCAGTCCTGTAATAATTTCTTTGACAGCAAAAAAGAAAAGCGACCATACAGTGATATCAAACTTTACCTGTGCCGTGTCAACAGAAAGAAAAACTATGTAAGCAATTACAAACGAGATAAAAATTTTGGGAATTACCGGTAATGCTTTATTGCTGAAAACAGGGGAGGCAACCATAGCAGATATTATCCGCAAAAAGATCAAAAGAACCAGGACAAAATCAGCTACAAGTATGTTAGTCATCGGACTACCGTGGTAAACATTGTGAATAGTTTGAGTGTAATGTTTATCATCTTGTCCATCATCCACGGCAGCATAAAAATTATTGCGAGTGCTGTAATTAAAATTTTAGGAACAAAAGTTAATGTCATTTCCTGTATTGATGTAGCGGACTGGAAAATCGAGATGATTATACCTACAACAAGCGAAACACCAAGTACGGGAAGCAGGACAAGAAAAGTTGTGAAGAAAACTTCCTTCATTATTTCTATAATTAATTCTTCTGTCATTATTGAATACTCCTCACAACAGAGCCTATTATCAGGTTCCATCCGTCAACTAATATGAATAGAAGAATTTTAAAAGGAAGCGATATCAGCATTGGAGGAAGCATCATCATACCCATTGACATAAGAATACTTGATATGATCATATCCACCATAAGGAAAGGTATAAATAAAAAGAAACCGATTATAAATCCTGCTCTGAGTTCACTGATTGCGAACGCCGGAACCACTATGTATGTAGGTAATTCATTCCTGTTTGCCGGACGCTCCAGTGACGCAAGCCCGATAAACAGTTCCAGATCTTCATCCCTTACATTTCTGAACATAAAACTTCGTATTGGTTCAATGCCTTTATCATAAGCTTCATTGACTGTAATCTTGCCATCCATTAATGGTTTAAGCGCTTCATCATTTACCTGTTTCCAGGTTGGAGCCATAACAAAAAATGTTATGAACAACGCAATGCCCGCGAGCAGTTGTCCCGGAGGCATTGATTGTGTTCCCATAGCACTTTTTAAAAAGTGAAATACGATTATGATCCTGAGATAACATGTCGTCATAATCATGATAGAAGGAGCTAATGAAAGAATAGTCATCAGGAGCAGAATCTGGAGCGTTACAGAAATATCCTGCGGCGAATCGGAAGTACCAACATCGATACCGATTTTAGGCAATGATATCGTCGGGTTCTGCTGAGCAGGGGTAAGTCCAGCAGTAAGAACGAAGAAGATTACCAGTATCAATAAAAAGTACTTTTTCATTTTATGCCGAGATTTTTTTTGAAGATATCTTTGAAGTCCAGCTTTACATCGCTGTCGGCAGCTGACTGCTCCTGATCAATTTCATCAGTACTGTCAAGTTCTTTAAGAAGTGTTATGGATGCATCACTTATACCGAGTACAAGCAGTTTATCCTGAACTTTAATAATTGAAATAAATTTTTTGGGAAGTATCATTTGAGTTGCAAGAACTTTTACGTTCAGCATTTTGATATTCTTTTTCCGGAATGAAAAAGAATATTTCTTTACCAGGTAAAGAACGAGATAAAGGAATCCAAGAAGAAAAATTAAAGGTAGTACCGTCTTCAGAATATCGAAGAATGACATCAGTACAATCCCTTTAACCTGTTATTCGAATCGTGAAGGTTTGTTATTCTTATTCCGAAGTGTTTATCGATAACAACTACTTCGCCTTCAGCGATTTTTTTATTGTTGACATAAATATCAACCGGCTCGCTTGCAAGTTTATCAAGCTCAATTACGTAACCGCGTTCAAGTTCAAGAACATCCTTAATCTGCATCTGTGTTTTTCCAAGTTCGATATAAACATTAAGCTGAAGGTCTTTAAGGAATTCCAGCTTATCCTCGCCGTAGCCGCCATGTTTAAATGATTCATCGAATTCGTCAAAGTCCGCAATTGCGCCGCTGACTTTCAATGAACCGTTTGTGCTGTCGGGAAGCGATTCAGGTTTAGTTTTTCCGGGGTTGTTTTGTTCGTTTAATATTTCTTCACTCATGTTTATACCTTAAAGTAAATTTTCTTTTTGTTCGATACGTTCAGTAACCTTAATTGCTTTTTTGCTGTTTACTGTTCCGGCTCTGCCGAGGAACATTTCTTTATTCCCGATTTTAATTTTGTGTTCATCGGAAATTTTTGTGCTGAGTTTTATCACATCACCTTTTTGAAGTTCAATCAGTTCATTTACTGATATCGAGGCTTTGCCGAATTCAACTGAAACAGGTAAGATGGTTTTGTAAAGCTGTGACGATATTATTTCCTGAGCCGTTGTGCCCTGGTATTTACCGGGACGAATGGCAGAAAGTTTTTGAGATGACATTTTTGTCAGTATAGTATCAAACGCAAATAAAGCGAAACAGAGATTCATCATATAACTCTGCTCACCGAATGTTATCTCAAAACTAATAAGCAATACTGATTCACTTTGTGAAGTGATCTGCGCAAAATCAATGTCCGGTTCAAATCGCTCAACAGCAAAATCAAAAGAATCAATTGCCTGCCATGCTTTTTTCAGATCAAGCATAATTCTTTCTACCACTACATTAAGCACCATCTGTTCAATAGGTGTTATTATCTTATTTGATTTTGTTCCCAAACCGTTTCCGCCGAGCAAACGGTCAACCAGGGCAAAAGCAAAATCAGGACTTAGCTCAAGTATGCCTTTTATGTCCGTATTGTTTATATCGAAGGTAAAGAGACATGCGGGATTGGAAACTGAAAGAACATATTCTGAATAATATATCTGATCGACAGATGTGACATTAATATTTACAATTGCCTGCAGCTTGCTGACAAGGTAGGAAGCAAAACTTTCTGAAAAATTTTCGTGAACATTTTTCAATGTACGAAGCTGGTTTTTAGAAATACGGTTAGGCAGACGGAAGTCAAAAGGAATAACTTCCTTTGTTTCTGTCGGCGCAGGCTCTTCCGCTGTACCGTCTTTCATTTTGTTCAGAAGAAGATCAATCTCCTGTTGTGAAAGTACTTCTGCCATAGTTATTGAAAAATATATTTACTGAAATAAATGTTGTTGATATTGACCCGCGGTATTAATCTTTTGATTTCGGATGAAAGTTCTGTTCTGATTGTATCGCGGTAAGCTGAATTGTTTAACTGGACAATATCTTTTGAAGATAATTTTGAAATGACCATGTCTTTCACCAGCACTTCCTTACTCTGAAGTTCCTTCATCTCTTCTTCGGTTGCAATATCAAATCCGACTGTGGTCAGTAAAAATCTTTTACCTTCAGTTCCTGCCGGATTTACAATTACATCTTCAACAAGAAAAATGAATTTACCCAGTTCAACATTCTGCTGACTGTTCTGTAACGTATCAGCATTTTCTGTCTGCTGTCCGTTTTCACTTTCGCCTCCAGCCAGTTCAGGATTATTCTGATGTATCTTACTTAAAAGAATATTGGCTGTTACGAAGTACACAATTAATAATTGAAGTATGAACAACGGAACACCGAAGATAAATACCTTCGGGTTTAAAGCTGATTTTTTCTTTTCCGCCGGAACTTCAATCGTTTCGTTTGATTCGGGTTTTTCGTCTTTTGTATCCATAAGTGGTAATTATTACTCAATAGATATGCCAGCAGATTTTTTCATTGTTTCAATTGAATGTCAGCTATTCAGCTTATTTATTGGTTATTATTAAACACCTGGCTGAAATACCAGATTAAAAAGAAAGCCCGTCAATTGACGGGCTTATTCGATGGGTCTTTGTGCGTGTTACCTAATTAGATTGGTAATTTCCTGGAGTAAAGTATCAGCAGTTGTAATCACCCTGGCGTTCGCCTGGAATCCTCTCTGTGATACTATCATTTTTGTAAACTCTTCTGAAAGATCAACGTTTGATTGTTCAAGCGCACCTGACTGAACCGTTGTTCCTGTTTCTTCACCAAGAGCTCCGATTCTCGGTTCACCTGAGTTTGCGTATGCTGTGTACATGTTGTCACCAACACTTATCAAACCATTAAGGTTTTTAAATGTTGCAACCATCACCTGTGCAAGTGTCCGTGAATTTCCGTTCGAGAAAATACCAACTATGTTTCCGTACTGATCAATGTTGATATTTGAAAGTGATGCGGATGCAGCACCGTTCTGGCTCAATGCAGATATAACTGAACTTGCTGATGTTTGTGTGATACCTTCAAATCCTTGTCCGAAATCAAGATCAAGCACTACAGGATTTGCGCCGCCTTTAGGTGTAAATGTTAACTGAGGATTAGTTGGTGAAATATTTGCCGGATCAAGAGTACCATCAGGGTTAAATGTAACTGAACCTGTTGTATATGCTTCAAGTCCGTTATCAGTACTTGTGGCCGGAACTGATGCTTTGAATAGCCATTGATTATCTCCGATCTTTGTAAATCGTATTGTAACCTGGTGTGAGGTTCCTAACGAATCAAATATTGTAACTGCACCAGTTACTATGTTAGGTTGTCTGTTACCATCTGCAGAGAGGCTTAATGTTGAGGTTGCAGAATTCTGTGTGATTTCTGTTGCATCAAAAGTAAAGTCGAGATTGCTGCTTGGAATATTTACTCTGTTGTTTGTACCGTCAAATAAAGCCACTGAAGCTGCATTAAGATTCCAGTTTCCGTTGCCATCATCTTCAAATTGTAAAGGTGTTATTTGACCGGTGCCTACCTGGTTGGGGGGAGTTTCACTATCAAGAACTTCCCACGTTAATGTATATTCATCCGGGTTAGCTGTTTTAGCATAAGACATTCTTAATGTATATGCTTCTCCCAATTCGTTATACACGGTTGTTGTTGTTTCAAACGGACCCGCCAGTGCTGAATTAATATTTCCTCTTTGTACAACTTCTTCAGTTCTTGTTAACACTGAATTACTTTTTAAGTTTCCGCCCCATTCGATCAGTGTGGTTGCGACTGCAGGCAGTTTAAGATTTGTATCGATGATGATATCTTCAAGATTATTTCCAGGAGGAACAACGCCTTCATCGTTTGCAACTTTACCCTGAACAATTGCGCCGTTCTGTGGACTTACTAGTTTACCGTCAGCATCAAATACAAAAGCTCCGGCTCTTGAGAAGAAGTTCTGTCCGTCACTCTTAAGCACAAATAAACCGGGTCCCTGTAATGCAAGGTCGGTTGCTATTCCTGTTCTTTCAAATGTTCCCTGGTTCCAGTTTCTGTCTATCGAATTAATTTTCATACCAAGACCAATCTGGAATGAGTTTGTTCCGCCAGTTGTTTCGGTAGGATTTGTTCCTGCTTTTACAAACTGGTTGAATGTATCGCTGAAAGTAACGCGGGAACCTTTGAATCCGATTGTGTTTACGTTTGCAATGTTGTTGCCGATTACGTCCATCATTGATTGATGATTGCGTAAACCTGATACACCTGCGAAAAGAGAATTGAGAAGTGCCATTGTAACCTCCTAAGGTTTTTAAGTTATTTGTCCCGGCATCAGTCAGTCAGCCGGAACCAGAGCGTCCTCAAAAGGTCCCGCTCTATTGTTGTTATTTATTTTGTTATGTAAAAACTACGCTGTCTATATTCGTAAAAACATTTTCATTTGATTCACCAACAGGCAATGCTGTAACAACAGTCCTGTTAGGTATGTTTATGATGAATGCTGTATCCTGCATCATCACCAATGAATCCTTTGATCCTTTTTGTTCTGCTTTTTGTACCGCTGAATTAATTTTGTTCAGTTCTTCAGATCCAAGAGTAATGTTTCGTGATTCTAATCTTTTAAGTGCGTGGTTAGAGAATTTTATTTTTTCAAGTTCCTGCTGGAAGATTGAATCAAAACTAACCGCGCTGTCAGGAGTTGAACTAACCCTGGATAGGCCGTCATTCTGAACTATTGGAATAAATGGTACGCTTATACCGTTTATCTCTGCCATTATCCTTCGCCTCCTCCTGTCTCCGAAGGCTTAATGATCTCGAGTATATCGGATAACATGTATTCGATGTTGTCTACCAATAGTTTGGTACCGTATTCACTGAATCTCAGTCCGTTTATTGTTCCCCATTTGTATGATTCGACGGCCATATCCTTTTCGTCCATTGTCTTTGCAGTTATTTCAAATCTGTATTCACCGTTAGGTACTTCGTTGCCATTATTATCGAGAAAATCCCATGAAAGTTTATGGTCACCTGCGTCCCTGGGAACATCATCAATTGTTCTTACCAAAACACCGTTTTTGTCATAAATATTTATGGTCACTGTTGAAGCATCTGCAGGCAGTTTATAACCCAGCTTTGCTTCTTCCTGTCCGTTAAACTGAATTTTATCACCCAGCAGTTTTACTTCTTTGCCGATCAATGTGGCTGTCATTGTATTGTTGATTGACTGGGTCAGATAGTAGTTTGCATCAACACTTTGTGTCATCAGTTCATTTAGGTTTGAAAGTTGTTCAAGCGAACTGAACTGAGCTAATTGCGCAGCAAACTCAGCACCACCGAGCGGGCTGAGAGGATCCTGATATCTCAACTGAGTCAGAAGGAGCTTCATAAAATCATCTTTGCCAAGTACTCCGTTCGCGCCTGCTTCGGTATAAACGGGACTTGTCGATGAACCTGATATTCCTGTTAACATTCTACCTCCTATACTAAATATTCGTAAGTGTTATAGCCAAGGTCTTTTCTTAACAACACTTCAGGTGCAGTTTCAATTTTATTTTCATTTGTGTTGTCATTTACTCTGCGTTTACTGTCAACCGGCTTGTAGCCTTTTTGCTGATTGCCGTTTAACGTAACATTTATCGCGCTTAACGTGATGCCGTTCTGCGATAAAGAATTTTTAAGTGTCTCAAGGTTTGACTGAACTATCTGTTTAACACTTTCATTTTCAACTTCTATTGTTGCCTTTGCAAAATTCTCAGCAACATCAAGTGATACCTTTATTTTACCGAGATTTTCAGGAACCACTTTGAACACAACTGTTTTTGTTTCACCTGTTTTAACAAAGTTTGAAATCTCTTTTACTATCTCCGAAGATTTAATTGTTTTGAAAGTTTCATTCATCTGTTTTGTTTCAACAACAATTTTTTCTTTTGTGATAACCTGGTTTTCCTTCACTTCAACTTTGGTTGTTACTTCAATTTTAGATTCTTCGGTTTGTTTTGATGATGAATCAGCAGGAGATTTAACATTTTTTTCAACTTCTGTCTTAGCAACAGGAATTTCTTTTTGCTGATTCTGCCAACCGTTTTCTTTCTGATCGTGACTTTGCTGAGATAAGTTATTTTCATTCTCTACGTCAGAAGTAAAAACTATTTCCTGTTTAGTATCTGAAGTTTTTGTTTCGCTTTGAACTTTTTCTTCCCTTGTTTTCGTTGGGATTTCAAATGACTCTTCAATACGTGCTTTTAGTTCAGGATTCTTATACTCAATTTTTTCGGTACCAGGATTTTGTTTTATTACTTGAGGTTCAGGATCAATTTCATTGTTAACTTTATCAAATTTTACTTTGTTAAAACTGTGCTCTACTTTATTCAAATCAATCGTATTCTTGTCATCTTGTAGTTGAATATTTTTTGAATCACTATTTGTAACAAGCTTCAAAGGCTTATCAGTATCATCTGTATGAATATCTGTTGAAAGATTTGTTAACGGCTTGTTTTTAATTTCAGTTTTTGGCTGGATATCATTGTCAGCTTTATGCTCAACATGTTTTTCTGATTCAATCTTGGGCAAGTTCTTTTCAACAATTACGTTCTTTTCATTTAACCCTGAAGAATATTTTTGTTCAGAAGGTTTAATATTCAACTGAGGTTTTTCAAGTTCCGACAGTTTTGTGAATGAATTTTCCTGAACCTGAATAAAACTGTTATTCGACTTCAATTCAGTTTTTGCATTGACCGGATCAGAAATGTTCAAGCCGGAATTTATTCTTACCTGGTTCTGTTCAAGTTTGGTTGAATTCCGGTGCAAAACACTTACCGGTTTATTCTCATTACTTTTGTCGACAGGAATTTTATCCGAAGTAATAATTTCTTTTTCATTGCTCAACAATGTTTTAAGTACATCCTTCACCTTGACTTGTTCAGGATTCTCAAATTTAATCTTAACAACTTTTACAGGCTGATCTTTGTGTGTGTTCTCACTGTTTATAAACTTTGCAGTGTTAGTCTCGATTTTAATTTCAGCCTTCTTTGTATCTGTAATTAAATTTTCTTCGGCAGAAAACTTTTGGACTGTTGATTCACTTTTAACTTTGGGCAAAGTTGTTGCAATTTCTTTTTCGGCGACTTTAATTGGAGTCGAGGTAGTCTCTTTAGTCAGCTTATTTGAGACAAGAATATTTTTTGTGGAAGATGTAAAAACTGATTCTTTTAAATCCTGATGTGTTGACTGTACAAACTGATTTGGTTTTAACGCAGCTTTAATTTTAATATCACTTTCGGCATCATCGGGTGAAAAATTAATCTTCTCGTCAAGTTTAATTTTTTGTTCAGGCTTAATAGTCGCAAAATTATCTTTTGTTTTATCGGGTAGAATATTTTCGCTGGTTAAGACATCCTTTTCAACTTTTATTGTGTTGTTTTGAGTATTTGTATTTACAATTACATTTTTAGCAGTATCTGCTGTTATGCCTGGTTTAGTATTCATTTCAGGGGCTGTACTGGCTGTCTTAACTTTTATCTTCTTTAAGATATTGTTACCGGATTCGGTTTCAATCTTAGGCTCAGTGACGTGGTCACTGGTATTCGCAAACTTTGTTGCTTCTTGCAGTGTGAATGAAATTGACTTGCCATCGTTTGTATGCAATTCCGGCAAAACATCGCCTGTAACATTTTTTAGATCAATAGGGTTGGAATTGTTTTTAATTACAGGTATTTCAATTTCAGGATTGGACTTTGAAGAGGGTACTGTTATGCTGACAGAATATTCTTTAACAATTTGTTGTGGTTTGCTTATCTCTACTTTCAGCGGTTCTGTTAATCCTTCAACTTCGATAACAAGGCTATTATCACTTTGTAATTCATCTACCATATTCAGAATTCCGGTAACTGCTTCCGGCAATGTATTCTCAGCTAAGCTAACAACTGTTGGTGCTGAGGTTGAACCGGTCAGAGTCAAAAGTAAATTCTGAAGTTCAGATTTATCAAGTTCAAAGGATGTTGGTGAGGATTCTGCTTCTGAAAAAGATTCAGAATAACTATTAATTGTATCAGGATTTAATTCTACAAAATCTTTTGATAAGCGTGTGCTTGGTGATAAAACGATCCCGGATAATAATTCAGTTGAGTATGAAGAAGTATTATTATCATTTTCATTTAACTGGTTAACTTCAATTCCTTCAACAGGCAATGATGAGTTTTCATCTTCGAGTATAACTTTTATTATATCAGAAAACAGGTACGAGGATTTGCTTAGCTTGACAGCGCCTAAACTGCTTGTTCCCGCTGCTGTGTTTACCTGTCCGATAAAAAGTGGATTGAAGTTCATCATTTTGATTTTGTAACTCTTATAGCGAAATCCGGATTTAGTTCTGAAAGTATTTCCGCTGCTTTTTTCTTTTTCATTAAATAAATAATATCTCTTGCCACATTATCGGAGTAATTCTCTATTATTTTAGCAGCCTTCTTGGAGTCCATTGACTCATACAGTCCAGCGGTTTTTATTAGCCACTCTTTGTAGCTGCTGTCGGGCTTTTCGGTTGTTGTTTCTACAACTGGCTTTATTTCAACAGTTGACTGGTTATTTGCGAGTGTGTTTGTTTTTGACGTAAGTAATTTTTGCAGGTGAACGAGGCTGTCAATTAGACTTGAATCCATTAAGACGGTTTGAACTACAGTATCTGTTTTTCCGTTTGGTGATAATGATTTTAGTGAATCGAGTATCTGTCCTTTAAATTCAGTCTCAAAATATTTTTTAATTTCAGCAAGGTTCAGGTTTTCAGGACCGCCGGCAAGCACCGGTTCTTCAACTTCAACTCCGGTTTCATTTACAGATCTGAAATCAAACGCAAAAATATTTTTGAAAATTGTATTGACGTACATAACTCCGCCGGTCACAAGAAGAAATACCGCCAGGAAGGAAGCAGCATATAAAATTTTTACATTCAATTTGGTTCCCTCACATATCGTTGAATAGCCATCTCATCTGTGTTAACGAGTTCGGCTTTGTTTTGTTCCTGCATAAAAATTTCTTTGTGTTTTTCTTCAAGTGAATCAAAAATTTTGTGCTCTTTGCTTTTCTGAACAAGTTCATTCATCTTTTTTTCTTTTTGTTTGTTCAGTTCATTTATTTTCTGAAGAACCATATTCTTCCGCTTCTCCATGTAAAGTTCATAGCCTTTATTGAAGTTTATCTCGGAGATTTTAGTTCTTCTTTTTGCAGCAGATTTATTTTTTGTTTCCTCATCAACAAGCTGTTCAAAATCTTTTTGGCATTTGTCTATCTGCGCTTCAATGAGTGCGAGTTCCTTCTGAACTTTTTTCTCCAGTTTTTCTTTTACATTCTTTACTGCTTCAAATTTGTAAATGAATTTACTCATGGTTTACTACAATGGTTTTTCGATTATTTGTTCGAGCCTGGAAACGGATTCTGCAAAAAGTGCAGTTTCATTTATATCCTGTTTCAGGAAAGAGCGCAGATGATTAATTTTTGATAAAGCATGGTCAATCTGCGGGTTGCTGCCTTTTACATAAGCCCCGATGTTTATGAGGTCTTCAGCTTCTTTGTATGTTGCAAGTATTTCGTTGAACGCAATTGTACGCTCAAAGTGATCCGGTGAAACAATATCAGGCATAACCCTGCTTACACTTTGAAGCGGATCAACAGCAGGATACTGACCACGGTTTGCAAGTTTACGTGAAAGAACAATATGTCCGTCAAGTATTGAGCGTACCGCATCAGCAATAGGTTCATTCATATCATCACCGTCAACAAGTACAGTGTATAAGCCTGTGATGGAACCATTATCAAGATTCCCGGCACGTTCAAGCAGTTTAGGAAGTAAAGCAAAAACTGAAGGCGTGTATCCCTTTGTTGTGGGAGGCTCGCCGATAGTTAATCCGATTTCACGTTGTGCCATTGCAAAGCGTGTAACTGAATCCATCATAAGAACCACATCCATTCCAAGATCGCGAAAGTATTCCGCAATGGTTGTGCCGATGAAAGCACCTTTCAATCTTACTAAAGCTGACTTATCACTTGTAGCAGCTATCACTACTGAGCGTTTCAATCCTTCTTCACCAAGATCTTTTTCAATGAACTCACGGACTTCTCTTCCACGTTCACCAATAAGACAAATCACGTTTACATCTGCATCCGTGTTACGAGCGATCATACCAAGTGTAACGCTTTTGCCGACACCGCTGCCAGCAAAGATTCCCATCCTTTGTCCGCGACCCATTGTCAGCAAGCCGTCAATCGATCTGATTCCGCTTTGTAATGGAGTTGAAATTCTTTTACGCTCAAGCGGATTGGGAGGAGAGTTGTGTATGCTTCTTATTGAAGAACAAAATATTTCACCCTTGCCGTCAATTGGATTTCCGAGACCATCGATCACTCGTCCGAGTAATTCTTTACCAACACCTATTGAAAAAGTTTTACCTGTTGCAATTATTTCACATGCCGGTGAGATCTTGTGAACTTCACCAATTGCAATTGATAAGACTTTACCTTCTTTAAACCCGACTACTTCTGATTTACAAACTTCCTGACCATTCTTATCAACGATTGTGCAGACTTCACCCAGCGCAACATTTGGTCCGATTGAAACAATAACAAGACCAATTACATCAGATACTTTTCCATTTATTTTCAAAAGTTCAGTCCGTGAAATTATTTTTTTATACCTGTCGATATAATGTTCTGATAAATTCATTGT
Organism: Ignavibacteriales bacterium; assembly: GCA_016700155.1. NCBI lineage: Bacteria > Pseudomonadati > Ignavibacteriota > Ignavibacteria > Ignavibacteriales > Ignavibacteriales bacterium. The sequence continues at coordinate 3,533,517 of CP065001.1, read as the reverse complement.
GCCTGCGATATTGAAAGGTATGAGTCAAACTGCCGTTTAAGTTCTCCAAGTTGTGTTGAAATTCTGGCATCAACATTTCCGATTTCGGTTTCAACAAAGCAGCCGCCTTTTTCAATTCTGTCATCGGCTTCAAATTTTATACGTGAGAATGAATCATCTCTGAATATGGGATCATCGCTGCCTGCAATTTCGCTGTGATCTTCGGGGTTTAGTTTTACTTTAACATCATTTGCGCCGAGAATTTTTTTCACAGCATCTTTTAAAGTCGAAACAATATTTGGCTGCTGCTGAATTTCTTTCCTGGTAATTGATTCAGCGACAATAAAAGCAAGGTTGATGACAAGGCTTTCAAATTCTTTTTCATACAGAAGAACTTTCTGATCTACAGATGACATAAGATTGTTCAGCTCTTCATACTTGTCGATCAGCCTTTGTGAAAAAATCTGTTCGAGTTCCTGGCGTTCTTTCTGCTGACCTTCCGTGAATCCCTGCTGATAGTACTGGTCAAGCTGTTTCTGAATAAAATCTTCAGTTGAATCCTGTGAATTAAGTTTCGTGGAATTATTGTCTTTTATCTTAACAGCTATCTTGGTAGCACGAGCTGGTATTTTAATTTTCTCAGACATATACTTCTTCTTTACTGCCGCGGATGTTGAGGGAAATTTCACCGGCTTCTTCAAGGGCTTTTATCACATCTATTATTTTTGCCTGTGCAGCTTCTACTTCTTTAAGTTTTACCATTCCCATGTACTGCAGTTCTTCTTTAAGAAGGTCTGATGCACGTTCCGACATGTTTGCGAAAATTTTATTCTTCAGCTTGTCATCTGAAACTTTCAATGCAAGTGCCAGATCTTTTCTGTCGATCTCACGCATAATCTTCTGAATATCTTTATCCTGTATATTGATAACATCTTCAAACAGGAACATCAGTCTTTTAATCTCAAGTGCGACATCCGAATCACGCTGCTCGATATTCTCAAGTATTTCTTTACTGAGAGTAACACTTGCTCTGTTCAAAATAGTAGCGAGGCTTTTTGTGCCGCCGATTTTTCCAACCGTCTGGCTCATTGTAAGCCCCGCCATCTCATCAACCACTTTCTCGATCTGCTTAAGGGTCTGTGGGGAAATTTTACCAAGTGTCGCAATTCTGAATGCTACATCATCACGGAGTTGTTCCGGAAGATCTTTTAAAGCGCTTGCTGTCTGTTCGGGATTTAAATGCGAAAGGATCAGCGCAACAGTCTGCGGATGTTCCTTGTTTAGAAAATTTATTAACTGCGATGAGTCAGCTTTTTTTAGAACATCAAATCCTTTTAGCGTTGTAAGGTTTCTTACTTTATCAATTATCTCTACAGCTTTTGAAATGCCGAAAGATTTTTCAAGCACAGCCTGCGCGAATTCAATTCCGCCTTCAAGCACATACTCACGTGCAGTTACCATTGTGTGGAATTCTTCCATCACGTTATCAACTACGTGAGAAGGGATGTTCCTTACTTTTGTAATTTCGGTTGAAATTAATTCTACTTCTTCGGCATCAAGGTATTTGAATACTGATGAAGCTGTTTCAACATTAAGGGCGATCATTAGCAGTGCAGCTTTTTGTGCACCGGTTATGTCTGAAGTTTTAGTGGACAGTCTTTGATTCGAATTCATCTTCGTGTAACCAGGCGTTTATTAATTTTGCGGCATCCATTGGGTTTTTGGAAACGTAATTACTGATTTTTTCCTGCTGTGTTTTTTTAAGAACTGCTTCGTCAGAGATCTCATCTTCAAGATCGCCAACCTGCAGAAGTCCTTTTCTCTTTGCGGGTTTTATCTGCGGTGCCTGAGCAGTTGAGCCCGAAGTAACAGCCGGTTGTGAATAATGTTCTGTGTTCAGGTTCAATGAGTCAATTGAACCGATAATTATTTTTTCATTTTTAAGTTTTGTCATTAATCCGCGTAGTATAAATAATGAAGCTCCGATAGCGACAAGTATCAGCAGGGGATTTATATATTCATTAACATCTTCGATAATTGTCGGCTCCTCAAGCTGAACATCATCTACGAGTCTTGTTTCAAAGGGAATACTTACAATGGAGAACTGATCCTGTCTTTCAGGATTTAATCCTACAGCATTTTTAACTATCTCCTCCAGCTTCCTCATTTGTTCCTGTGAACGCGGTTCATACACTATCTCAGTCTTTTCATCTTTCACTACTTCTTTGGGTATATCATTGATTACTACCGCAACGCTTAACCGCTTTATTGTTCCGGAACCCTCAACAACACGCTGAATTGTTTTACTTATCTCATAGTTTGTTGTGCTGTTTTCACTTACCGTTACACTGGTATCACTCATATTTCTGCCGTTGCTTTCCGTCCTCACATTCTGTTCACTTACTGCTACCTGCGAGTCAGGATCATATAGCTCCATTGTTTTTTCTATCTGATCAAAATTTATATCCGCATCAACTTTTACAATCGCGTTATCATAACCGACAACATTATCAAGTATGTTCTGTGCTTTAAGTGAAAGATAATTTTCAACAGACTGCTTCATCTCATATTGCTTTGAACTCGATACAGCCAGCGGATCTTCATTGTTCTCTTTAGAGAGTAATCTTCCTTTCGTGTCAAGAAGAGTTACTTTGCCGGGTACAAGCCCCTCAACACTGCTTGATATCAGGTTTACAATCGCCGCGACATTTGCCTGCGAGAGAGTTGTGCCGCCGCTTAATTTAAGTACAACCGATGCAGTCGGAAGTTTTTCATCATCTTTAAACACTGTTTTTGCCGGGAATACTATGTGCACTCTTGCACCTTGAATTCCATCCTGCTGCATAATCGTACGCGCTAATTCACCTTCAAGTGCCCGTTTGTAATTCAGCTTTTGCATGAACTCGGACATTCCCATTGTTGTCTTGTCAAAAATTTCGTAACCAATAATTCCTGAATTTGGAATTCCTTTTCCTGCAAGTACCAGCCTGGTTTCATAGACTTTGTCTTTAGGAACTTTTATTGAGCTTCCATTGTCCTCAATTTTGTAAGGAATTTTTTGTGTGTTTAAAACTTCAAGTACCTTTGAAGCGTCTTCCTGAGAAAGGTTTGAATATAAAACCGAATATGAAGGCTCATTAAGGAAAACAAGTGCAGAGATTAAAAGGACAACCGCAATGATTGACGCAATCCCGATTAATAATTTTTGCTGTAAAGATATTTTGTTGAATATACCTAGTAATGCTTCGAGTGGATTTTTATTCATGGCTTATGACTGCATTCTGATTAATTCTTTGTACATATCTACTGTTTTATTTCTGATCTCCATTAATAATTCAAGGCTTGTCTTTGCTTTTTCACCGGCTATCATAACTTCGTGAAGTTCAACATCTTCGCCCGCAATAAAATCTTCGGTAATATTTTTTGAATCCATCTGATTCGTATTTACTTCACCGATAAATTCTGTAAGAACATTTTCAAACTTTTTACCTTTGTTCTCTTTTATTTCATAGGAATGTATCAGGTCAGATATTTTACCTATTGAACCAATTTCCATATCAACCTCTCTTGTCGAATAATGAACCGATGGACACGCCATTCATCTTTCCTTCGCGTCCGTAAAAATGGTAGTCTATTATTTCGGTTTTGTTTTCAGGATAGAGTTTTACAAAAAAATCTTTTTCATCTGCAGTTACTTTCGCAGGCTGGTTTGCCTGTACTTCCTGTTTCTGTAACGGGGCTGTTGTACGCATCATTGGTCTGGTGTAGTTACCGACAGGATTTGTAGAAATTTTCATTGAATAGTTCCGGGGAAGTTTATTTTTGTCTGAACGGTTTTAATTTCATCGCTGATATTTTGATCGCGTTCTGCATTTATCATTTCGATTAGTTCATTGATGAATTTTAAATTCGAAGTGTTCACATAGCCTCGTTTGTCCGCATCGGGATGTCCGGGCATGAAGATGTAATCTTCATTCCTCTGCTTATAATTTTCAAATGATAAATTTCTCATAGTCTCAGATCTCTAATGAATCTTTAGCCATTTGTTTTGATGAATTAAGCGCTGTAAGGTTTGCCTCATAACTTCGTGAAGCTGCAATCATATCCACCATCTCGGTGATAATATTTACATTCGACATTTGCACATAACCTTTTTCATTCGCATTCGGATGATCAGGCATGTACACAAGATCACCTTCAGTCTGATCTTCACTAACACTTGAGTTTAATGTCTGTTTTGTTTCAGCAAGTTCTTTGTTAAGTGATGGTGATGTGTTTATATGAAATTCATCAGAAGTCTTTAGCCTGATAGTGCTTGTGCTGTTATTCAGCATAACCGGGAAATTATTTTTTGCCTGAGTTATCTGTAACTGTTTTCTTTTATAAGGCATACCATTGTCGGTTCTTACTGAATCAGCATTGGCAATGTTCTCTGCAATCAGGTTCATCTTCTTACGCTGAATGCTTAAACCTTTTGCGCTGATATTAAAGCCGGGATATTCACCGCCGATTTTCAAAATCTGCCTCCTCCTTTAATTACGTTTTGAAGTCCTTTGAAATGATCGCTTATTTTTCTTGATGCAAACTTGAAGTTGATTGAGTTCTGTGCCAGGTCTGTCATTTCTTTTTCGATATCAACATTGTTTATTCCGGAAACCATGTCCTTGTTGTTATCATCAATAATTTCCGGGGATGAAACAGGAGTAATGCCTTCGAAATGTTTCGGGTTAGTTAACTTTATCTGGGGATTCATATTCTCATTAAGAATATCTTTAAACACTACATCCTGCCGTTTATAATTTTCAGTACCTACATTTGCGATGTTCTGGCTGATGATTTTGTTTTTATCAGAACAATAGCCGATAAACTTTTCAAGCAGGCTTATGTTTGATGTTGACATTCAGTTAATCCTTAATTTTTGATAAGAATTCTCAAACGAAATGCCATCAGGTAAAAATGAAATAAAACGAAGATTGGGGATTTAATATCAAAGTGATTGGCTAAATGTGTGCAGGTGCAAATTATTGGTCAGTATTCCGCTTAACAATTTTAGATTGGGTTGAATGATTATAGTAAACCTCAAATGCATTAATGAATGTCAGCCTAATTATGATTTTATCACCTTGATTGACCTAGATGGTGTACATTAAAATCAAATGAGAAAATACAGGTTAATAAATGAAGGAGAAAAATTACACGGAGATTCACAGAGAAGTCACGGAGAACCACAGAGTTATTCTGATGTTTGTAAGTAACCGGGTGTGATATTTTTATTCGGTGTAGTCCAGTACGATGGATTTTGTTTCACCGCAAGAGCAGACAAACTTGATCTCTTTAATTGCGTCGTGTTCATCTTTTTTAAGAATGATTTTTACTCCGCCATGAGAGTCCTGCTCAACATCGATCTTTGTTTTGCCGTTCAGCTCAAGCTGTGAAGCTTTAATAACATTCTCGCCTGATGAAAGTTTCCCGGCGAATTCCTTGTAAAGGTTTTGTTCAAAATCATTTCCCATAACTGACCGCATTATTTATTGTTTCTGAAATTTTATTTAATGGCGCAATTGCATCTGCAAATCCCGCGTCAACTATTGCTTTTGGCATGCCGTAAACAACGCATGATTCCTCATCCTGTGCAAGACAATATCCGCCTAATCTTTTTATTTCTCTTATACCTTCATATCCGTCTTTTCCCATTCCTGTCATTATCACGCCCAGCGTATGCTTCCCGTATATTTCAACGACGGAGTTTATCATTACATCGACTGAAGGTCTGTGCAATGTTGTTGAAGGTTCATCTGAGATTTTAATTACAATTTGTGAGCCGGAATTTTTTTTAACCGTCATGTGATAACCACCCGGCGCAATATAAACCACTCCGTTTTTTACAACTTCATCAGCTTCAGCCTCTTTCACTTCAAGCTGCGACATTCCGTTCAGTCTTTCCGCCAGTGACCTTGTAAACTTCGGCGGCATATGCTGAACTATAAATACCGGCATGTCAATTTTTTTTGAAAGAGTTGGAATTACTTTTTGAAGAGACATCGGTCCGCCTGTTGAAATTCCTAACGCCACTGCCTTGTACAGCATTTTAGGAAGTACAAGTTTTGCCGGGTGCGCTGACTTTGTAGTATCAGAAACGGGTTTTAAACTCTGTAATCTTTTAAGCCTGTCACGTAATGATTTCTGTTTGACAATCTCTTTTACTTTTCGAATCAGGTCTTCACGAATGTTAATGATGTTAACATTCACGAATGAAAGTTCTTTGGGAATGAAGTCAACAGCTCCGTATTCCAATGCTTTCATTGTTGCCTCTGCACCTTCTGTAGTAAGCGAGCTTACCATAAGCACGGAAGTTGGACAGTCTTTCATTATTTTTTTTAGCGTTGTAAGACCATCCATTCTCGGCATCTCAATATCAAGAGTTACGATATCGGGTGCTGTTTTCTTTACAAGTTCATATCCTTCCACACCATCGCGGGCTGTACCGATTATTTCAATATCTGGATCACTTTCCAGCATGATTGAAAGTGATTTGCGCATAAACGCCGAATCATCTACAACTACAACTTTTATTTTTCTTGCCATTATTGTGTCACGTCATTTAGTAGTTCGCCGATATCCAGGATCATTACAACAGTGCCGTCGCCCATTATTGTGGAGCCGGCTATACCGTGAATACTTCCGAGGTAGCTTCCGAGTGATTTGATAACAACCTCTTTCTGTCCGACCATTTCATCAACTTTAATTCCGAATCTTTTTTCTGCAATTCCAACAACAACAACGTACTGCCAGATTGATGTTAACTCCCCGTTATAATGCGGCGCAAGAACCGGCGTCATATCAACAAGCGGCAGAATGCTGTCACGCATTTTTATCACTTCACGCTGATTGATTGTATAAATATTTTCCTGGTGAACTCTTACAACTTCTATCACGGTACTTAGCGGTATTACAACTTTTTCTGATTTGATTCCTACGATCATACCCGGAATAATTGCGAGGGTAAGAGGAAGCTTAATAATTATTTTTGTTCCCTTATCAACCGTTGATTCGATGTTAATCAATCCGCGCAGCTTGGTTACATTGGTTTTAACAACGTCCATACCAACGCCTCTGCCGGAAACATTTGTAACAACTTCCGCAGTCGAAAATCCCGGAAGCATTATAAGGTTCAGCGCTTCCTGTCTTGAAAGTTCCTTTGCTCTTTCTTTTGTTATCAATCCTTTTGCAACAGCTTTTTCTTTAAGCATTTCAGGATCAATTCCTTTTCCGTCATCTTCAATTGTAATAATTATGTTGTTGCCTTCATGTTCCGCGGAAAGAGTTATTGTGCCGGCTGCATCTTTACCTTTCTTTTTTCTTACATCTGGTTTTTCTATACCGTGATCGACAGAATTTCTTATAAGATGAACAAGCGGATCATTAATTTCTTCAATCAGAGTTTTATCGAGTTCAGTTTCCTCACCCCTGATAACGAGGTTGACATTTTTATTTGTTTCCTTTGATAAGTCACGTACAATGCGCGGATACCGGTTAAACACCTTTCCTATTTTAACCATTCTTGTTTTCATCACAACAAGCTGAAGTTCATTTGTCATCAGGTCGATTTGTTTTACTGCTTCAGAAAGATCGCGCGAAAGTTTTGTCCCTTCATATTCAAGTGCCGCTTCTGAGTTTACCTGTGCAAGTCTGTTCCTGCCGAGAACGAGCTCAGAAACTATATTCAAAAGTTCATCAAGACGTTCTACATCAACTCGTATGCTTGTATCTTCAATCTTAGCTGTAGAAATTTTGTCAGCAGTTTTTTCAACTTTAACGGGGGATTCTTTTTCTTTAACCAAAGGTTTTTCTTCAACTTTACCGGCAGTTACTTCAACAACAGGTTCCGGTGTTTTTACTTCAGTTTTTTTTGTCTGCTTCTTTCTGGATTTCTTCTTTGCCGGCTGTGTACCTGTTTCCATTTCACTGATAAGTGAAGTAAGAATTTCTATTGTCTCCTCAACTTCAACATTTTCATTTTTATCATTTGCGATAGCTGCCAGCAGACTCTTTATCTTATCATAAGAGAGAAGTATTCCGTCCATTATCTCGGTGGTCAGGTCGGCTTCACCTTTACGCAGTTTGTTGAGGATATCCTCGCACTTATGAGTTACTTTAGTTGTCTGTTCAAGTCCTAAAAATCCTGATGTACCTTTTATAGTATGGAAGGATCTGAAAATCTTGTTAAGGAGCTCTGCATCCTTTGGTTTCTTTTCCAGTACAACAAGATCCGAATTCAGGTTTTCAAGAATTTCAGTTGTTTCAACTATAAAACTGTCGACGATTTCCTTCATCTCGGGATCGGTCAACATTGCGTATGTATTATTGTTTTCCATGGTTATGCAAAGAATTTATCTATTTCCGCCTGTGTTGTTTTTTTTGTTTCCTGGTTAACAAGTGAATCTGCTAACTGCTGCCTGCTGGCAGAACTGTTATATCTTGCGTCAGGATTAAATGAACCTGAATCAGGAACCGAAACTGATTTATCGCTCAGGTCTCGTACATCAGTATCTTCGATTTCTGTAATTAGAGAAGTAAGTTTTTCCTGAACCGAACCGATAAGATGGTTTACAGCAGCTAACTGCTGTGCGGTAATATCCTGAACCTGTAATGAAAGCGTAATGTTGTAAACATCCGTTCCGATCCTCTTTAACGATTCAAGTAAAGGAGTCGCAACCTGGATAATATTTCCGGAAGATTTATAATCATTAAGGAGCGAAATGATTTTGGAATTATCTTTTGCTTCAGAACTGATTGCCGCTAATATTTTTTCTCTTTTGTTTTCAACATCAACAATTTGTTTGAGAGATTTCTCAATGAGAGTAACTTCGTTTGAAATCACATCAACAAGATCAAGAATCTCAGTTGTTGCAAGTTCCGTTGCACTTGTAACATTATCTATTTGATCCGAAGCTTTGGGAATTTTATTTGTGCTGTCTGCAATAGAATTATTAATGTTCTCAAGCAGTGGACCCGTCTCGCGCATAAAGTCAACAAGATTTTTGATTACAGGAATAATCTTTTCGCCGTAGAGGAATAATTTTTTCAGATCATCAAGTTTATCGAAAATCTGCTGCATGTTACTTAGTTGTTTCATCATTTTCTCCTTATTATGCCGCTGCCATTATCTGGTCAATTTTTTCTTTTAATATCTGCGGCGTGAAAGGTTTTACCACATAATTATTTACGCCCGACTGAAGCGCATCAACAATATCTTCCTTTACCCCGCGGGTTGTTACCATTAGCACAGGTAATTTGGAAAGCCTGTCGTCACTGCGAATGGCTTTTATAAGTTCGAGTCCTGAGAACACAGGCATATTCCAGTCAGTGATTACAAAATTTATTGAATCGTCCGTAGCAAGTTTAGTAAGTGCTTCCTTACCGTCGCCTGCTTCAACAAAATCATTATAACCAAGATTTTTCAGTGAGTTAGCAACTATTCTTCGCATTGTAACTGAATCATCAACAACCAAAAATTTTAGTGACATAACATTGTTCCTCTTCTTTTCAATTTAAATATTTTGAAACTTCATAAACTATCCGCTTCGGATCGAATGGTTTTATTATATATGAATTAGCGCCTGATGATAAACCTTTTTCAATTTCTTCACTTCCCGATAGTGATGAAAGTATGATGATAGGTATCTCTTTCAACTCCGGATTTTCGCGGATTGATTTTATGAGTTCAAACCCGTCAAGGTTGGGCATATTCAGATCGGTTATAATCAGATCTATTTTTTCCGCCGGCAGTTTCTCAAGAGCTTCCATACCGTCGCAAACCTGGATTATCTCGAAGCCCTGAACAGTTAGAGCAAATGAAACGAACTTGCGAATGGTTGGAGAATCATCTGCAACCAGGATAACTTTTTTCATTCCTTAGTTACTCCTTTTTGTAACCAATTGTTTTTGGATAGCTGACAATTTTAAATGCGTTTGAAATACCATGCAGCGTTTCAGCATAACCTATAAAAAGGTATCCGCTGCGGTTAAGTGAATTATAAAGGTTGGAAACAACTTTGATCTTTGACGCTGCGTCAAAATAAATAAGCACGTTTGCGCAAAAGATTATATCAAAGTTGATCATTGATTTCATCCCTGCTTCATCGAACAGGTTTAAAATTTTAAATGATGCCATCTTCCTGATATTGTCATCAATTTCATACTCGCCGTTATTGAACCGGAAATATTTTTTGAGATAGTAGGGAGGTGCGTTTCGTATTGAATATTCCCTGTAAACACCGCGCTTCGCGGTTTCAACAACTGCAAAGTTTATATCCGTACCTACAATTTCAAATTCAACATTCGGATACTTTGGCTTGATAAGATCAGTCAGCACCATTGCAATGGAGTACGCTTCTTCACCTGATGATGATGCCGCGCTCCATATTTTAATTTTTGTTTTACCGCCATTTGCTTTTTGTTTTATTAGATCGGGAATTATTGTCGAGACCATCGCATCAAGCTGCGGCTGATTCCTGAAGAAAAAAGTTTCATTAATGGTTATAGCTTCATACAAATATTTTTTTTCACTTAATCCTTTTGTGTTAAAGCGTATGAAATCAAAATATTCTTCGTAAGTCTGAAGCCCGAGAAATTTTATTCTTTTAAGCAGCCTGCTTTCAAGAAGATATTTTTTGTTATCCTGAAAATAAATACCGCAGTTGTCATAAATATACTTTCTCCAGTTGGAAAACCCCTGGGCGCTTAGAACAAGATCTTTACCGGTATCGTATGTAGCAGGTTGAAACGCAGATTGAAAAGTATTCGTTTGTAAAGCCATGTTAATTGTTAATTCCTAAAGTTGTCGTGGCAATATTTCTTGATGATAACGTGAAAGATGCTCTGTCTGCAATCATAACTTCTGAATCATCAGCTAATTTCTTTAAGGCTTCATTTGACTGCTCACTCTGTACAGAGTCGAGCAGTTCCACAAGTTTAAGTTTATTCCAGATGTTGGAATCACCGAGCATAATATCGGTAAACAACATTGCGGTTGATTCATCAACACCAAACAGCAACTCCATTGCAAGCCTTCTTATTTCTTCATCCGGGTTTTCAAGACATGACGCAAAACCATCCACAAGGTTTCTGAATTCAATCGGTGAAATAAGTGATACAAACCTTTCCCTGTTAATGAGCAGAAGTTCTTCGACTATAAGTAATAAGTTTTTCAAACCTGCCGGTGAGGTTTTTATCAATGCTGATAGTTTTGGAAGAAGCATTCCGGCATTCTCAAACACTTTTGATTTTATTTCATCATCAAGCTCAGCGTCAATACCAAGAACATTAAGGGTTTCAACAAGCAGATCAGGGTCACCGAACACGGAAACAATATGCGCTGCCGCCAGTTTGTATTTTACTTCGCCTTCTTTAAGTGTGTATAAAATGGAGTTCTTAATTTTTTCATCATAAGGAATATCAAACCCGAATTTCATTTTTAACTGCTGGATAGAATGAAGCAATGGCCACGTTAAAGGACCGGATGTGTTATTAAGCTGGTTAAGACAGAAGAAGTAAGTTTCTTCCGATCCTATTAAACCCAAAGCTTCGATCATTGAGAATTGAGTTAAAGAGTCCTCATCTTCGTATCGGGAAATTATAAAACGCAGTGCGTCATCCGAGCCTATCTTGCCGAGTGCTTCAACCGCGGTTGGTTTGAATACTTCGTTCTTATCATATATTGTAATTATATCATCAACAGCGGCATCACATTGCATATTACCGAACGCCTCAAGGCATGCGAGTATTACATTATCATTGTCCGAAGATTTTAATAACTGAATTATTGAAGGCGCCGCATTTTTATCTCCGATTAATCCAAGTAAATCCGCCGCGAATTTTTTGTCATCATCATTTCCGGTAGGTAAAAACTCCGTTAATGCGGTTACAGGGTTGCTTCTGCAGTTAAGAAGAATATCTCCCGCAAGATTTCTTAATGCGATATCCGGAGACGGAATAAATTTTACCAGCATAAAAGGAATTTTAGAATTGCTTAGTGCCTTCAGTTTTACAGACGCGGAAAATCGTACCCACTTATCCTCATCAGAAAGAAGTGAACATAATTTTTCCACCACAGTTTCATCAGCAGTTTCATCTTCAAGCTGATTGATAATTTCTGCTTTGGAAACCGGGTCTGCAGAATTCAAAAGCCGCAAAATTTCTTCTTTGTTTAATTGAGCTGAATCCATTTTTTTCTTTCTATGTATAGATCTTCAGGACTTATTTGGTTTTTGTTATTCCCCAGTGCTATGATTATCGAATAATTTTAATGATTATTTATAGATAACTGCCCTTTATAAACAAAATAAGTGCCTTTTTTTATAAAGATATTTTGTGGTGATAATCATCATTTAAAGTTTGGGTGATTGCCTATTATTAGCCAGGTGTGAATATGTGATCAGGTTTTTATGCGGACTTGTCACCCACGTTTTAAAATACAAATGCCCGAAGTGACGGGCAGGAACACTCCGGGCGTGGGGTTTTATGTAGTCCTGCATGATTTAGTCAGTGTGGTGGGATTGCAGAACTACGATGCAAAATTAGTTTTTAATATTCAATATTCAAAAAAAAAATTACGTTTTATAATTGTCATTGGCTAACATTGTGAATAGTAATTCCTTAAGTTCATTTATTGTAAATGGCTTAGAAATATAGTGTGAAAATCCCTTTGATAAAAATTCTTCTCTGTCGGATTCAGCCGCATATGCAGTAATTGCAATAGCAGGAGTGTTTTTGTAATTACTGATCTTACGGATGTTTCTAATTAGTTCAACTCCATCCATACCCGAACCGAGATTTATATCAATTAAAAATCCATCATATTTCTTTTCATTGATCAGTCTAAGAACTTCAATAGCATTTGGAGAAATATCCAGGGTGCAATCAGTTCTTTCTACCACAAGTTTTATGAACTCTCTTGATACGATATCATCATCAACATATAACAGGTGAGGATGTTTTTGTTTTTTTTGTTCGATGACATTTCCCGCCGTATTGGCAATTGATTCAGTCTCAGGTTCATTGAGAGGATAATTTTTTAATAATGGTAATATTATTGTAAAAACCGAACCCTGCCCTACTTCACTTTCGAGAGAAATATTTCCACCGAGCATTTCAACATATTTTTTTGTGATTGTTAATCCTAACCCTGTACCTTCAAATGAACGGTTAAGACCTTCGCTTACCTGTCTGAATTCCTGCCAGATAATATTTTGTTTTTCCTTTGGAATACCCAGTCCTGAATCAGAAACCTTAATGCGTATCATTTCATCTTTACCTTCAATAAAGGATTCAGCTTTTATTTTTATCGAACCATTTGAGGTAAACTTAATTGCGTTGTTTATAAGATTTACCAGGACTTCACGTAGCAATTTTGCATCTGTAGGAATTATCTTGGATGAATGTTCATATTCAAGAAGTAACTCGGTGTTCCTTTGTTTGGCAGCTATTTCGTAAAGCGATTTGATCTCATATAAAAGTGCGTAAAGATTAGTTTCGGCTATAACCGGAACAATTCTGTCAAACTCCAGCTTGGTAATATTTAAAATGTTGTTCAGAGTTTCTGTAAGTCTTTTTGAGGATGTAAAAATCTGTTTTGCCATTTGCTGATGTTCAGGATTAGTTAGTACATCAACAAGCAGTTCAGAATAACCAAGAATACCAACAAATGGTGTTCGTAATTCATGACTCATATTAGCATAGAAGTATGATTTTATTCTGTTCATCTCTTCGGCTTTTTCTTTAGACCGTATCAATTCTTCAGTAATTCTTTTTTGTTCGGTGATGTCTTCTTTTATGGCAACGAAGTTCGAAATTTTTCCATCCTTATTTACAATCGGTGAGATGACCGAAGACTCCCAGTAAAGCTCACCGTTCTTTTTCCGGTTGTAAAATACACCTCGCCATTCTCTGCCGCTTAAAATGGTATTCCATAAATCCGAGTATTCTTCCTTCGATGTGTAATCAGATTTGAATAATCTTGGATTTTTACCAACAGCTTCTTCAAATGTATAACCGGTTACTTCTGAAAATCGTGGATTGACATATTCAATTGTACCATCTGCACTTGTTACCATAATTGTTGCAGTACTTTGTTCAATAGCACGGGATAGTTTTCTTAATTCTTCCTCTGCTTTTTTACGCTCAGTAATAACTTCTATATAGACTATTATTCCACCAATTGTTTCATCATTATTGTACCAGGGCATACATGTCCAGTTTGCCCAATCCATAGAACCATCTGGATGTAACAGCGGATCATCTTCACCGCTAATAGTTTCGCCTCTCAGGGAGCGTTTATGTATGTCACGCAAAAACTGGGGCAGATCCGGAAAAACATCATAATGATTACGCCCGATTATATTTTTATCAGAAAGATGAAAATCCTCAAAATACCGCTCGCTTACATAGATGTAATTCATTTGTGGATCGAACACAGATATAGAGCTTTTTGTATTAGAGATAATATATTTCATCAAGTCATTAAAATGCGCTTTTTCATTTTCAGCGTTTATACGATCGGTAATATCATGTAAAGAACCAATTAAAAATCTGTTTCCGGAATCATCAGTTAACCGGGTTTTACTTGTAATAATTATTCTTTTTTGGTTGTTGATAGTTAGCTCTTCCTCACGCGTATCAGTTATTCCGGTATCAAGAACAAGACGATCAACTTTAAGGAAATGATCCATCTCATCTTTTGGTATGTCCTCTGCTAAAGTTTTTCCGATCACATTTTTTTCATCAAGCCCGACCATCTCAAACAATGCTTTATTACCAAATGTAAACCGGTGCTGATCATCTTTAACAAATATCGGATCTACTATAAGGTTGAGAATCGTACTAACTCTATCTCTTTCGTTTTTTAGGACAGCTTCAAATCTCTTACGTTCTGTTATATCTGTAAAAACAGCAACCATATTATTAGGTTTTGTCTGATAGGCTTTTACTTCAAATGCACCTTCAATCTTTTCATCCTTGTAAGATATCTGTTCTGTAGCCCATAATATTCCTTTGGAAGCAGCTTCAATATATCTTTGCGGAATTTCGGTATTTGCCAATTGAGGAAATGCATCCTCAATAGTTTTACCTAAAAACATTTTATGATCAATTCCTAGTAATTTATCTGCCGCAGGATTACTTCCTATAAAGACCAAAGAATTATTTTCTTTCAATTCATAAAAGTGCATCCCCATAGGAGAGTTTAGGGTCATCTTTCTAAACTTTTCTTCGCTTTCCAATATTGCTTTTTCTTTAGCTCTTTCCTCTGTTTGGTCTCTGAATACAAGTACTACTCCAATAATATTTCCGTGATGATCTTTTATAGGTGCGCCGCTGTCCGCAATTGGTATTTCTTTACCTTGTTTGGAGATCAATAAAGTATGGTTAGCAAGACTGACTACAGTTCCCTGCTTCATAACTTTTTGTACAGGATTATCAATCTTTTCTCTTGTCGTTTCATTTATAATTTTGAAAACTTTTTCAAGCGGTAGTCCGCTTGCTTCAGATTCTGTCCAGTCTGTTAATGACTCGGCAACTGTGTTCATATATTTTATTCTGCCGTTGCTGTCCGAGGTTATTACAGCATCACCAATACTGTACAGGGTTGTTCTGAACTCTTTCTGAATCTCAACCAGTTCTTTTTCTTTCAGGAATTTATTTTCAAACTGTTTTGATTGTTCAGACTTTTTTAGAAATAGATAACCAAGTAACAGGGCAATCATTGAGATCAATACAATTGCAATCAGAGTTTCTATTCTGTAAATGATGTCTTTGTAGATTTCATCTTTATCAATTTCTGAAGTTATAAACCAGTCGGTCCCCGGAATTTTCTGAAGGTTGGCTAGTACTGATACGCCTCTGTAATCAATTCCATCGAGTTCGCCCTGCCTCCCCAGAACCCCTTTTACAGAAGTTATGTTTGTATCACTAATTTGGATTGTAAAATCGAGCTTAGCGTTTGATGTATGCCTTAATTCTGACAGAAAAATAATTCTCTCTCCCATTCTTTTAAAGATATAAGATTCGGCGGATTTACTTTCAGTGGGCCATTTATTTATTAGCTGGTAAATACTGTGAGTTGGTTCTGTTCTTTGAATGATTGCTGCAATTATTTCACCATCGTTATTTTTGATAGGGGAGACAAGATCAAAATAAATTGTTTCATCTTTTGAGTTATAATAAAAGTCGCTGAATATCACTGAATCATTTTCTACAGATTGTTTAATTAACTCAATGGTTCTTTCTTCTGTTATGGAATAAGTTGAATCAAGAGAAAATAAAATTTTGCCATCTGGTTCAGCTAGAAAAACATTTTCATAGTAATGATTAAGCTTAAATTGCAGAAGAGACTTATTGAAATATGATTTCGCTTCGTGGATATTCTGATTATTTCTTAATTCTTCGGTGTGTTTAATTAATTTGCCGATGGTTGGAAAAAATTTTGCGGTTGAAAGTCTTTCTTTTCTCCACTGAACTATTTGATCAATTTTCAGTTCGTTTATTGCTTTTAAATATTCTTGTTTGTCTTCATCAATTTTATCCGATTCTGAATCATAATAGTATAAGGACAGAATCGAAATGACAAAAATTATTAAAAGTACGATCCCTATAATATCTTTTCGTTTTACATCTTTCATAAATCACAGTATTAGATGAACCCCTGCCAAATCGTTTAACTGCCAATAATATAATTCAAAAATCTTAATTCGGGTAGTAGTTAAAGATTTTAGTAAGTTAAAATTCTACAGGTAATATCGGTTTATTTCAATAATTGTGTATAATTTTTCCGTTCTGTCTTACTGAAAGGTGACTTTTATCTGTTCCTTTAAATGATTTCTGATCACTTGAAATCTTAAACCTTGCAACAAGTTCTTCAAGATTGTTGGTTAGTCTGTTCAGGTCTTCAGCCGCTCTTGCAATCTGCTGTACACCCTGTGCGCTTTCCTGTGTAACAGCACTGATAGATTCTATGTTCTTACTTATCTGCTCAGCCGCACTTGATTGCTCTTCACTTGCAGCAGCAACCTGTGATACAATATCAACAACACTCTCAGCACCGGTGATTATCTGCTTTAACGAATCACCAGCTTTGTTAGCAAGTTCTTTACCTTTCTCAACTTCAAGTGTACCCTGATTCATAGATTCAACTGCTCCAGATGTATCCTTCTGAATCTGTTTTATCATCAGTGCTATTTCTTTTGTTGCCTTAGTAGTACGTTCAGCAAGTTTCCTAACTTCATCAGCCACGACAGCAAAACCTCTTCCTTGCTCACCGGCACGGGCGGCTTCAATAGCAGCGTTAAGTGCAAGAAGGTTAGTTTGATCAGCAATGTCATCAATAACCTGAATGATCTCACCTATCTGGTCACTGCTCTTACCAAGCTGTTGAACAGTATCTGCAGATTGTTTTACTACTTCAGCAATACGGTTAATACCCTGGATGGTTTGATTAACAACACTGCCGCCTTCTTTAGCGATGAGACCTGCATTCTTACTTGCTTCGGAAGCAGAAGAAGCATTCTTAGTAGTTTCAAGAATAGTCTTAGTCATTTGCTCAACAGCAGAAGCAACTTCACCAGCCTGTGCAGATTGTTCCTGAGCACCGGCAGCCATCTCTTCAGTGGAAGAAGATATTTGTGTTGATGCGCTGGCTGTGGCTTGTACTGCTGCATTTACTTCAGAAATGGCAGATGAAAGTGATTCCCCAAGAAGATTAATACTATTTTTTATTTTCTGATGATCGCCTTTATATTCAGCATTAATTCTTACTGTTAAATCTCCCTTCGACATTTTCTCAAGAGCAGAAGTCCCGTCCTTAATTGGTATAACAACTGCATCAAGGGTTTTATTAAAACCGGAGATAATTTCAGCGTAACCACCTTTGTATTTTGATTCATCAGCTCTTACCTGTAATTGGCCGTTTAACGCTGATGTTGTAAGTGATTTCAAATCCTGTACGAGATTTTTTAATATCTGTATAACGTTAATCAAACCAATTGATAAGACATCATCTTCTGATTTAGGTGTAATGGAAATATCCATGTTCCCGTTTGAAATATTATTTACAGCTTCCGATTGTTCTTTAATGTTTTGAACCATTACTCCAAATGATTTTTCTAGTTGACCGATTTCATCATCTGAACTTATCTTAATATCAAGATTCATATTTCCCTTTGAAATATGATCAGCATTTTCAGTTAGTCTTTTTATTGGTTTGGTCAATTTTCCGGCAGCGTAAACTGCAATAACAACACCAGCCATAAGAATAATTATACCTAAAATAATTGTAGTAACCTTGGCAGATTCAGTCATGCTCATCATTTCATCCACGCTGGTAGCACATTTATCATTTAGTGTCTGGTCAAGAGTTGAAATCGACCGTAATAATTTTTCCGATTCGACATCAAAAACTTGCATCTGTTCATTTCCCGCTTCATCGCTTAGCTGATATGCATCAAACATCTTTTCCCCGATAGACAAGTAGTTCGTTATCGAAAATTTCAAATTATCAAGTTCAGTGCTGATAGACTGATCAAGAGTCTTCCACTCATCAATTGCTTTTATCGCCTCAAGGCTGCAAGCTGCGGCTTCCACAGTTAGAACATTTTTTTCCCCGGTAAGGGACGCATCTGTAATAAACTGCCAGATACTAACAATGTTTAATTTTGTCTTTGCCGAAAGTGTTCTTTGTGTATTAAGTGCTTCATATTGTTCAACGTCTGAAAGGTATTCTCCCTGAAGACTATAATTTTGGATAGAATACAAAAAAGTTATTGTCACTAAGATTCCAAAATACCAGAACAATTTTTTTCTAATAGAGTTTTTCATTTTTTTTCCGCTTGTCTGTTAAAAGTTCATTGTGAATACTGAAAAGAAACCAAGACCGTCCAGTTCATTCTTACCGAAAATATCTTTTTGTATTCCGGCAGCTAACCCGAGGTTGTTAGAAAAATCATATGTAAAGCCGGGCGCAATAGACAGCTTCCCTGAATTAATTTCTTCGCTGAATGAGTTTATACCGATAAACTCAGTTGCGAACTGGAAATTATCCAGAAGATAGTAACCAAAACTGATTCCATAATTAAAGGCATAACTAAACTCACCGCTGCTGCTGAATTTTGTATATGCAAAACATAAATCTGAAGAAAATTTTTTTGTGAAGTCTTTAGTGAGTGCTGTTCCGATTGAATATGAATATGATCCGTAAGCCTTCTGCTCTGCTGCATCGTGATTCCCCGCAGGTATTGACATACCGGTAAGAAGGGCAATCCCCAGATAATCCTGGTTGAATATTCTGAATTTTGTCCCGACAAATATTTCGTCCATACCTGAAAGGAACGCGGTGCCGAGTTCAAAATAGTCCGACACACCCAGAGTAATTCTGAATGCCATATCACTTTGTGTTGTTGTACCGGCTATCGGATTTATATCACCTTCCGAGTTAAAAACATGGCTGGCATTGAATACTGAAATGGATTGTTCAAATTCGAAACTTCCTTTTTCAAGTGTTGATGCGTGAGGTATACAAAGTTTTGAACCGGAGATACCATTAATTTGTGAATATAAATCCGATTGCATAAACAATAGCAAGCTTGAAAAGAGGAGAATAAAGTAACTGTGTTTCATATTACACCTTAAACTTTTTAATTGAGTAGTCATAATGCAGAGTAACGATTCAATTACCCTGAACCGCATAATCCTTACCTTAAAAATTGCGGGTTGATTTGAAACAGGTTGGAAATAAAGATCGCCAACTCTGAATCTGAGAACTTTGTGGCGTATATATTCACTGCAATTTTTTTTTGCAATGAGTTAAAAACATCTTTTAGAGATGATGCTTTTCTACATAGATTATCGAACTCACCAAACTTTTCTTTATAGCAATTAATAAGTTTTTTGTATTTAATTTTGTTCATTGATGAATATTTCAACTAACTGGAAGAATTGGTATCTCTAATTCCACGCTTGTGTATTCACCAGCTTCACTGCTGATCTCAATTCTGCATTCATGCATCTCAGCAATCTTTTTAACGAGTGCGAGTCCCATACCTAAACCGGATTGAAAATTTTTCTCACGGTCAAACTGTCTTAACAATCCTATCCTGGAAAGTTGTTCTTTGGTAAAACCAATTCCGTGATCCTTAATTGAGAGGTAATAGCTGTTATTTTTAATGAATGAGTTTATATTGATCTTTGTGCCCGCCTTTGAAAATTTGCAGGCGTTATTAATTATTTCTTCAATCATAATTCCGAAATAATCTTCAGCAATTCTCAGATCATGCTCAGTAAGGTTAAACTCAACATCAGCGTCTCTTCCAAATTTTGAAGCCGCTGCCTGAACAATAGATTTGATAGTCGCTTCAGTTTCTCTCGTGTTTTTGTTTTTTATCTTTGATAATTCTTTCCTGTCCTTCATTGTCAAATCTATCTGGCAGATATTCAGATACTTCTGAACTATGCTGAGAAGCTGGTTGCCTGCCTCATTAATTTTTCCACCCATATCGGAGATTTCTTCGAATGTCATGGCAGTGCAGCTTTCTTTTATCAATTGGGAAAACCCAAGTATTGATACAAGGGGAGTTCTTAATTCATGAGGAAGCGACTTCAGAATATTATCGCTCATCTCCTGTCGGCATGCTTCAACCTTTGTTGTTTTGCTCAACCTGGTGTTTATAGCTGAAATCAGATCGTCGGCTTTATATGGTTTAAATATATAATCATCTGCACCAAGTGACATTCCATGACGCAATTCATCAATCTCAGTTTTAGCAGTAAGGAAGATGAAAGGAATTGTTGCCGTTACCTGATCCTTCTGAAGTTCTTCAAGAACCTGGTAACCGTTTGCAAGCGGCATCATTATATCCGATAAAATAAGATCAGGCAAAAAATGTTTTGCTCTTATTATTCCGTCTTTACCATTGTTAGCGCTTACTACTTCAAAACCTTCTTCTCTTAGTAAATCGTGTATACCTTTTCTTACGTTCTCGTCATCTTCAATTAAAAGTATTTTTGTTTTCATTTTGTTTTCCCCTTTTCAATTTTTACATACGAAACTTAATCAGTGCAGAGGCTTTGCACTGCCTTCAAAGTCATAAGCGGTATTATATGAGAATAAGCGGTATTAAAAGGAAATGCAGATTTTAATTAATTAAAGCAGGAATTAATAATTGCAGATAACCGGAAGATTGCTCAAAAATCCATTTTGTTCTTTAGTTTTGAGTAGTAGCGGCGACTGATGACAAATTTTTCATTATTGTGTTTTAGTGAAACAGCAAGTGAATGATTAAACCATTTATCGATCTTATTCACAGACTTTATATTGATAATAGTTGACCGGTGAATTCTTATAAAAAAATTTCCAGGCAGGATGCTTTCCCATTCTTTTAGAAGTTTCCGTACAAGCATTTTTTGTCCCGAAACACTGTGCACGTAAGTGTATTCGGCTTCGGCGGTAATGCATTCAATTTCTGCAAGCGGAAAAAATAAAGGCTGGTCGTTTATGCTTAACATAACGTGATCATCAATACCAAGTTTGTTTTTCGCTGTATTATTATCTTCGGTCTGCTGCGGACAATTTTTTTTCATCATCTCACTTTTTTTTAATCTTGACTGAACAGCATGCAGCAGATCATCCAGTTTGAATGGCTTTGTAAGATAGTCATCCGCACCCATATCCATACCGTGACGGACTTCAGGTTTTTCTGATCTTGCAGATAAAAAAATAAAAGGAATCGGTGCGGTGATGTTTGATGATGAAAGATTGTTAAGCACTTCATAACCATCCATCTCAGGCATCATAATATCACAGATTATAATATCGGGTGTAACGGATTGAGCTATCTGAATACCCTGTTTGCCGTTCATTGCGAGGTAAACTTCATAACCTTCCGTCTGAAGAAATTCAAAAATTGTGCTTTGAATACTTACATCATCTTCAATTACAAGAATTTTTTTTACATTCATATCTAAATTTCAAACTAATCAGTCACTGGTAATATTATCGTGAATTCGGTTCCTTTGTTTACTTCTGATTTAAATTCTATGCTTCCATTGTGCATTTCAATCGATTTTTTAAGAATGGAAAGACCTAATCCGGTTCCGGAAATATTGCCTATATTTTTTCCGCGGAAGAAAGGTTCAAACAATCTTTGCTGATCTTCCTTAGAAATTCCAATTCCTTCATCCCTGACAGACATAAATATTTTATCATGTTTTTTTAATAATGATATAACAACATCACCACCAGAAGGGGAATACTTAAATGCGTTTGATATCAGGTTGTGCAGAACATGTTTTAATAGTTTTTCATCGTAAGTGCCGTTTATTTTTTCAGGCTCATTTATAAAAGAGATTTTGTGAGATGGCAGTGCAAGCACTCTCAGTTCATCAATTGCATTTTTACAGAATTGAACCATATCCATTGGTGCGGGATTATATGATAGTTTTCCGGATTCAACTCTGTTAAGCGTAAGAACATCATTTACAAGTTCGTTCATGTATTCTGCAGAACGAAAGACTCTTTCTGTTGTTTCAAGTTTTTTTGCGTCATTCCATTTTGTGTGATAACGCAGCAGCAGTTCAGTGGAGGCAAGTATGGATGTAAGCGGTGTTCTGAACTCGTGTGATACCATTGACACAAATCTGGATTTTAATTCACCTAACTCTTTTTCTCTTGCAAGGTTCGACATTATATCTTCTTCTGATTTTAGCCTGTCAGTAACATCGTTCAATGTTCCTGATGTGCCAATAATTTCATCATCTTTGTTCAGTGTTAATCTCGCAAAAACTTCTATATGCCTGAAGCTTCCGGATTTTGTGAGGTAACGAACTATATGTCTGCAATAGGGTTTTTTGCGTTGAATCAATGGAGCAAAGTATTCCGCGTTTCTTTGCCTGTCATCAGGATGAACATAGTTTAAAAACAGTTCACCAATACTTTCATCTACTTTAAATCCGGTAATCTCCTCCCACGCAGGATTAAGATACGTCCATAGTCCCTGTGCATCGGTCTGGAAAATTACCTCTTTAACACTTTCAACAACTGAACGGTACTTTTGTTCATTCTGGATTAAAGCTTCTTCCATTTGTTTTCTGGCTGTTATATCCAGCAACACTGCCAGCAGGTAAAGAGGTCTGTTATCATCATCATTAATTAATGAACATTGCATGTCAGTAAATATCAGCGTGCCGTCATTGGCAATTGCTGTAAGTTCGCCTTTCCATGATTTCCCTTCGAGCAATGTCGGGATAATTTCCTGTTTCAATAATATTTGTCCGTTTTGATCCGTAAACTCAGTGAGTTGTCTGCCTATGACTTCTTCTGCAAGAACAAATCTGCCAAGATCGATAAGCGCTTTATTTACGTAAACAATATTTCCGTTTAAATCTGAAAGTACAACAGCAGATGTTGTTGTTTCGATAGCCCTGCTGAAAATTTTTAACTGTTCAGCATTTCTTTTTTTATCAGTCAGATCATGGACGATGCCTGCAATAATAAAACCTTTAGATGTTTTTATCGGGAACAGCATCCATTCAATATCAATTATTTTTCCGGAGGAAAGCTGGTACTGCTCTTCAACAAATTTTTCATTCATTATTGTTGAACCTGAAAGCAATTCTTTGGCAAGTGAAAGTCGCAGCTTTTCACCATCTGCTGTTCTTGTGTATGGGGCAAACTGAAAATGAATATCCCATAACTTTTTTGATATAACAGAACTCTTGTCAAGTTCAGTCATTTCAACTAGTTTTTTATTCCATTCAATTATGGTTCCTTCTTCATCAGTAATAAAAACGCCGTCAGCGGACTGATCTATTACATTTCTGAATTTGCTCTCGCTTTCCCTGAGTGCCTGGTTGAGAACTGTATTTTTTTCATTTCGTTGTTTTCGTTCCAGCGCATTTGAAATTATTAATCCTATTGACCGAAGCATTTTTATAAGTGATTTATCCCAGAATTTATTTTGCCTGACAAAATCAAAACCACAGAAGCCAATAAATTTTTTATCCAGTACCAATGGAACCGCAAACAGACTTTTGATCTCCTGTGCTTTTAAAATTTCACGGACATTTTCCGCATCGGAAGGGATACTGCCTGATTCGGGTATATACAGGTATTCGTTTGTCCGCACACTGTCGAAGAACCATTTAAAATCATCGATGGGCAGATTTTGAAGTATCTGAATCTGAGGCGAAATTCCTTCAGAGCACCATTCGTGAGTATTGGTAAAAAATTTTTCATCTCCGCTTAACAGGAACAGGTAACTTCTATCCGCTTCCATTAGTTCGCCGATAATTTTAAGGGCACCTTCTATTTCTTTATCAAGATACTGTGATTCAATACCAATAAACTTTGTTGATATTGATTGAATATTTTCTTCAAGTATATTTCTGAAGGAAAAGGCTTTCTTTAATTCAAAGTAGTCCGTTGTATCATTTATTATTATACAGCGATGGTTATTATTTTCATTTGATACCGCGACGGAATGAGTGATAACAGAAAGTTTATATCCCGTCTTTGAAATATGATCTACCGCAAGTTCGAACTCATCAAGAAGCTGACTGTTGGTATAATCTGAACGCGTCCTTATAAATTCTCCGGGGTCAGGAAGAAGACTGAAAATATTCAGGTTTTTAAATTCTAAGGATGTAAACCCATAAAGGGTTGTTGCGGCAAGGTTGGAATCAATCACATTAAATGAATTGATATCAATGATCAGCATTGGCGAAGGATGATAGCGGAATAACGGCATTTCGCCGAACTCCGCCTTATTGTTATTTAAGTGAACATCCTCTGCAGTATTACCCGCATCAAATACAGAATTCAAGATTAAGACCCCCGGTAATTTTAGTTGTTACTAATTTTTTATGAATAGATCAGTCTACCATTTCCTTTAACTGAAAATTTATTCTGTTGATTATTTTCTTGTATCTTAAACTTAGCAACAAGTTCTTCAAGATTGTTAGTTAACCTGTTCAGGTCCTCAGCGGCTCTTGCAATCTGCTGAACACCCTGTGCGCTTTCCTGTGTAACAGCACTGATTGATTCAATGTTCTTACTTATCTGTTCGGCAGCACTTGACTGTTCTTCACTTGCTGCAGCAACCTGTGATACAATATCAACAACACTTTCAGCACCTGTGATTATCTGCTTTAACGAATCACCAGCCTTGTTAGCAAGTTCTTTTCCTTTTTCAACTTCGAGTGTACCCTGATTCATAGATTCAACTGCACCTGATGTATCTTTCTGTATCTGTTTTATCATCAGTGCGATTTCTTTGGTTGCCTTAGTAGTACGTTCAGCAAGTTTCCTTACTTCATCAGCCACAACAGCAAAACCTCTTCCTTGTTCACCCGCACGAGCAGCTTCAATAGCAGCGTTAAGTGCAAGAAGGTTTGTTTGATCAGCAATGTCATCAATAACCTGAATGATCTCACCTATTTGGTCACTGCTCTTACCAAGCTGTTGAACAGTATCGGCGGATTGTTTTACTACTTCAGCGATACGGTTAATACCCTGAATAGTTTGATTAACAACACTGCCGCCTTCTTTAGCAATTAGACCAGCATTCTTGCTTGCTTCAGAAGCAGAAGAAGCATTCTTAGTAGTTTCAAGAATAGTCTTAGTCATTTGCTCAACAGCAGAAGCAACCTCACCAGCCTGTGCAGATTGTTCCTGAGCACCTGCAGCCATCTCTTCGGTAGAAGAAGAAATTTGTGTTGACGCACTTGCTGTGGCTTGTACTGCCTGAGTAACTTGTTCAATAATTGCCCCGACGTTTTCTACAAGTGAATTAAATCCTTTAAATACTTTTCCGATTTCATCTTCATTTTTAATTTCAAGTCTCACACTAAGATCACCATTAGCAAACCTGTCCATAGCATTGAGCATTCTGTTTGTACTTTCAGCAAGATATTTTTCCTGTTCCTTTACTGCTGATATATCCTGCACAACTTCTATATGCCCTATGTTTTCACCTTTAGAATTTTTCAGGAAAGCTGTATCAACTTTAAATTCAAGATTAAGTGATGAATTCTGGAAGTATGTGGTCTTCTTGCCTTTTTTCAGACATTCAATTCCGCATTTATCCGTGTTGCAAATATCCGCACCCCAGTTTGAACAATTTTGTCCGACAATTTCCTGTCGCCTTTTATTTAAAATATTTTCTGTCGATTTATTTACAAACGTCCAGTTCATTTGTGTATCGGTTACAGAAACAGGGAAGGGGATTGCGTCAAGTATCTGTTCATACCAGAAAGCCTTGTCAAGAACTTTATCTGTCATTTTCTTTAATGAATGAGAGAGTTTTCCGATTTCATCTAATGAGTTAAAAGTATTTATATGAACATCAAAATTTCCTTCAGCTATCTGATCAGCATCTTTCACAATTTTTTTAAGTGGTCGGGCGATTAATCCTCCCATTATAAATGCAATTAAAACTGATAAAACCAGTGACAGGATTAAACCTGTTTTAACTGTGCTTTCAACATCGGCAATTGCCGCTTCAACATCTTCTATATAAATACCGCTTCCTACTATCCATCCCCAAGGTTTGTAAAGTTTTACATAAGAAATTTTTGGAACTGGTTGTGTAACTCCCGGTTTGGGCCACATATAATCAACAGCGCCTTCACCATCTGCCTGGCATACTTTTACAAATTCAACGAAGAGATGTTTGCCGTTTGGATCTTTATTGCCGCTTAAATCTTTTCCGTCAAGTTCAGGTTTGAACGGATGCATAATCATTTTCGGACCAAGATCATTTATCCAGAAATAATCATTGTTACCATACCGCATCGATTTTATCCTGGACATTGCCTGTGACTGAGCTTCATCTCTTGTCAGTTCACCGGTTGATACTTTTGAATCATAGTCAACCATTATAGAGTAAGCAGACTCAACAATTTTTTTAGTCGCATCTATTTTGTCATTATACTTTTGTTCGGAAAAGGCGGGGAGTAAAAATATAATTACCATTGATGCAACGAGTGATATTGCAACAACCGCAACAGCTATAATTTTTGCGGCGATATTCCAGTTTTTAAAAGATTTGAATTTTGTTTTCATAACATCATCTCTCTTTAAATAGATAATTACGAACAGTACTATAACTACGGCAAGGATCAACCAATTGGATTCAAAAAATCCGCTTTCACTAGTTGACAGAGTATTCGTTACATCCGGTTTTACGTTTTGATTATTATTTATGCTTTTTATTTCCGTTGGTGTTGAAGAGGTTTTGGTTGTGACAGTTTCAACAGTAGCAGTATTTTTTGAATTATTAACAGCTGAGTTTTCAACAGTAACCGGAGTTTCCTGCACAGTAGTTTTCTGTTTCGGTTCTTCCTGTTCGACTAAGTTTAATAACTTTTGTTTTGTTGAAATGCTGCTGCTGTCAGGTGAAGGGTAAATTGCTGAATTTAAAACCATAATCAGCAGCAATGAAATCCACGGGAAGACGTTTCCGGTTATCATTCTCCTGCTGACGTTATTGACTGAAGTTTTCATTTTATTCCCCTTCAATTCATTTGATACAACTCATCAGAAAGTGAAATACTGAAGTTGTATAGTGAACATACCATTGGAAACTTTTTCAGAAACTCCGGGCGTTAGTGATGTTCGGTTCCTCATATTAATTTCATACAACACTTTCAGGTTTGTATTGTGACCGCTGAGGAAGTAATTCAATCCGAATCCAAATCTTTCACCTGATCTTAATTTATTCACAAAATCAATGTTGGAAACATTCGCATTGACTTGCTTCATCACATCTGCATTTATACTTTGTGATTCATACTTAACATAAGGCTGCAGGTTGTAATCTTTAAAGAAGTAACCGAGTTCTGCAAACATTATTGTTTGTTTAGGAATCAATCCTGTAAAAACAGTTGAATCAACATCAGAACCGCCGCCATCTAAAAATGAAATCGAAGCGGAAACAGTTACTGAACCTGTTTCACCTAACGGCATGTCACTGAATCCATCAAATGAAAATGCTTTATAACTGCCCTGCATATCAACACCCGCACCGATTGAAAGTATATTTCCTTTGCCGAGAGTTGTACCAGTGTAATAAAAACCTTTTTCTTTATCCATAAAACTGTAATGCAAACGGGTTGTGAATCTTAACGGCGAGTACATATTTGTATTGCGTCCGCTGAAAACACCTGTTCTGTACTCAAATCTTTCGTCAAAAAGATGACCGCGTAAATTAACTCCAAGGTCTCTGCCGATAAGATTATCGAGAGGTACGTTTATTGTAAATTGATAAGCGCCGTAATCAAGACCCATTAATGATGCTGCACTTTGCAAACCGTTTCTCGAAATACCGACAAGCTGAAGTCCTGCTACAACACTTATTTCAGGACCGAATGTATGCTGTATCTGTGCATCCTGAACATACATTGATATTTTTGAATCTTTAACTCCCGCGGAATTTACTTTGCCGAGATTTGGTGCATCAGTTTCGAAGAAGAAAGTTGTATTCTTTGCAATCTCTCCGCCAAGTAGAATTCTTAAACGGCGAACATAAATTTGTCTCTGCCAGTGCTGTGTAAATTGTGGATCGGCATCCTGCACAGCAGTTGTTTGTTCCTGGAGAGTTTGCCCATGCACCTGGGCAAGAAAACCAACTTTTACAGAAGGAAGCACGGGAGGATTTTTACTTGCGTCAATTACTTTTTTTAACTCCGCGATTAAAGCAGTCAACTGCTCAGTCAATTCAGGTGTACCGGGAGTTTGTTCTTCTTTTAATTTTTGTTCAATCAACTGAACGCGGTTGTTCAATGATTCAACTTCCTTTGATTTTAAATTATCAGCAGAAACATTCTGTATATGCTGATTGATTTTTTCAATATCACTTTTAATTGAACTAATCTCCGACTGTCTCTGGGATTCTTCCTTTGCGATCATTTGTTTAAGAGACATTTCCATCTCATCAACAATTTCAACAACCTTTCTGAAATCCTGAGCATTTAATAAACCTGAAACCAGGATGAACAGAACAAATAAAGTAATCGATTTCATTTTATTCTCCCCTTTAATAATTAAGCTGCTTCTGTTAATTCGGCAAACTGACCGTCGAATAAAACTTTTTCAAGATCAATCAGGATTAAAAGTTTATCATCAAGCTTACCGACTGACTTAATGAATTCTGAGTTGGTGCCGGAAACCAGTTCGGGCGGCGCTTCTGTTATATTTTCCTGTATGCGCACAACTTCTTTTACCGCGTCAACCTTAAATCCAATAGTCTTATTTTTTATTTCAACCACTATGATGCGCGTGTTTTTATCGTCATCCTTTTTTGCAAGACCAAGTTTATATCGTAGGTCTATCACAGGAATTACTCTTCCGCGAAGATTTATAACACCATCTACATATTCCGGGGTGTTGGGCACACGGGTTATCTGCATCATCCTGTTAATTTCCTGTACAAGGAGAATGTCTACTGCGTATTCCTCGTTGCCAATCATAAAACTGACAAGCTGAAGCAGTTCGTTTGATTCATTTTTTATTGATGTATTGTTGTTCATTTTTTTACCTCTTAAATACAATGCGGCATTAATTATATGCCGCACTTATTAAATCATTTTATTAATGATGTATAATCTTACCGTTCTGTCTTACTGAAAGGTGACTTTTATCTGTTCCTTTGAATGATTTCTGATCACTTGAAATCTTAAACCTTGCAACAAGCTCTTCAAGATTGTTAGTTAACCTGTTCAGGTCCTCAGCGGCTCTTGCAATCTGCTGAACACCCTGTGCGCTTTCCTGTGTAACAGCACTGATTGATTCAATGTTCTTACTTATCTGTTCGGCAGCACTTGACTGTTCTTCACTTGCTGCAGCAACCTGTGATACAATATCAACAACACTTTCAGCACCTGTGATTATCTGCTTTAACGAATCACCAGCCTTGTTAGCAAGTTCTTTTCCTTTTTCAACTTCGAGTGTACCCTGATTCATAGATTCAACTGCACCTGATGTATCTTTCTGTATCTGTTTTATCATCAGTGCGATTTCTTTGGTTGCCTTAGTAGTACGTTCAGCAAGTTTCCTTACTTCATCAGCCACAACAGCAAAACCTCTTCCTTGTTCACCCGCACGAGCAGCTTCAATAGCAGCGTTAAGTGCAAGAAGGTTTGTTTGATCAGCAATGTCATCAATAACCTGAATTATCTCACCTATCTGGTCACTGCTCTTACCAAGCTGCTGAACAGTATCGGCTGATTGTTTAACTACTTCAGCGATACGGTTAATACCCAGAATGGTTTGATTAACCACACTGCCGCCTTCTTTAGCGATGAGACCAGCATTCTTACTGGCTTCAGAAGCAGATGAGGCATTCTTAGTAGTTTCAAGAATAGTCTTAGTCATCTGCTCGACAGCGGAAGCAACCTCGCCCGCCTGTGCAGATTGTTCCTGAGCACCTGCAGCCATCTCTTCAGTTGAAGAAGATATTTGTGTTGACGCACTTGCTGTGGCTTGTACTGCCGCATTTACTTCTGACAATGCTTCTGTCAGTGAATCGCCGAGAGTATTAATGCTGTTCTTAATTATCTGGTGATCGCCTTTGTATTCATTTGTTACTCTTACTGTCAAGTCACCACGCGACATTTTCTCAAGTACACTCGTACCGTCCTTAATCGGGATGATTACCGCATCGAGAGTTTTATTTACACCGGAAACTATATCGGCGTAACCGCCTTTGTATTTTGATTCATCTGCTCTTACCTGTAACTGTCCGTTCAGCGCCGATGTTGTAAGTGATTTCAAATCAGCGGTTAAGTTTTTAAGAATGTTAATAACACGGATCAGGCTTAATGATAAAATATCTTTGTCAGATTTTGGTGTAACGGTTACGTCAACATTACCTTCGGATATGCTGTTAACCGCATTTGATTGTTCTTTTATATTGTGAAGCATAAGCCCGAAAGATTTTTCAAGATCACCTATTTCATCCATACTCTGTGCAGAGATTGAAAAATCTGCATCACCAATAGCTACTCTGTTAGCCGCATCCTTTAAACTTAATATTGGTTTGACTAACCAGCGTGCAAAGAAATAAGAAATTGTCAGAACGAGCCCGACAATTATGAAAAGTGTAATAAAAATCTGGTTGCGTATACCGGCATATTCTTCTTCAACATCATCCACATAAATTCCACTGCCGATTACCCAGTTCCATCCTTTGACCGGATATACATATGAAAATTTCTGAACCGGTGTGGATGATGCAGTGCGTGACCACATGTATTTTACAAGACCACCTTCTGCGTTTGATTTAGCTACGCTAACAAACTCCCTGAACATATAGGTTCCTTCAGGGTCTTTAAAGTCCGACATATCTTTTCCGTCAAGTTCCGGTTTTGCAGAATGCATCACCATCATGCAGTCAAAATCATTTACCCAGAAGTACTCCCCATCAGAATAACGCATTGCCTTAATATCATTCAGGGCTCGTTCCTTTGCTTCACTTTCGCTTAAAGTACCGCTTTTACTCAATTCGTAATAGTTATTCACTATTTTATAACCAACCTCAACAACATTCTTCGTTGCAAGTTCTTTTTCTTCAAGTAAATGAAACTGCATCGACGGCAGGATGTATAAAATAATTAATAAAATAATGGGCACTGCGCTAAGCAGGACAAGGCTGAACACCTTATAGAACATTGACCAGTCTTTGAATTTTTTGATTTTCATTTTTCCACCAAATAATTAATAAATATCTCTTTACGAACCCCGATAAGACATAACTGAATAAGTAACCACCCGGAATGATCGCTTACCCATTAACTATT
The DNA here is from genome assembly GCA_016700155.1 of Ignavibacteriales bacterium. NCBI lineage: Bacteria > Pseudomonadati > Ignavibacteriota > Ignavibacteria > Ignavibacteriales > Ignavibacteriales bacterium. The sequence goes on along the minus strand of CP065001.1, from coordinate 3,501,702 downwards.
CGGCTTGTCTTTGTTGTGCTGGTAATCTCCTGCCCCTATCTTTTTCAGCATCAGAACTTTTTTGCTGCAAACAGTTTTACTTATTATTCAGAAAGCAGCAATCGGAGATTATGTAAAGAATTCACTGTTGATATTATCGGATTGTTAATTGTTAAGTTTATAGTACGAATGGATTTAAAAATCTTTTTTGTGTGATTAAGTGATGTTTTGATGAATATGTCTACAGTTTTGGATAATAAAGCAAAAAGGGCGTGAGATGTAAAAATGATAATTGATCTGATTAAATATTTTACCTGGACGATTTCTCTATAATCTTTTATTCAGTTATACCGTCAAAAATAATTTTTTCGCTCATAATTAAATGATTTCAATCCTCTTATCATTTTTGCATTTGATTTTAATTCACAGTGTTTTATTTTTTCAGCGTAATTCTACATCCCACCTTGTACGAACACAAGCGTAGAATTGCGAACGAACGAACGGACCCGGAGTGTAAGCAACTCCGGGTTTTTTATTTCATCGAACTTATCAGTATCAATGCGTATTATTTTTTGTAGTGATTTACCAACGACACAAAAAAAACCCGTTCACAAGAACGGGTTCAAAAATAATTCTTAGTCTCAGTCTAAGCCTTCGCCTGACTTACGCAACCGCTTCCAGTTCTGCAGTCTCTGTAAGTGAAAGAATTTTTTCCAGGTCGATAAGGATAAGCAAACGGTCTTCCAGTTTGCCTACTGATTTTATAAAATCCGAATCAATTCCGGAAACCAATTCAGGCGGCGCTTCTGTTATGTTTGCGGGTATTCTTAACACTTCGCTTACGGCGTCAACTATAAAACCAACTATGTTGCCTTTAACTTCAACAACTATTATTCGTGTGTTTTTGTCATAGTCTATTTTACTTAGCCCGAGTTTGTGGCGCAGGTTGATTACCGCGATTACACGTCCCCTTAAGTTGATCACACCTTCAACAAACTCCGGGGCATTCGGTACTTTTGTTATCTGCATCATGCGGATGATTTCCTGTACAAAACTTATATCTACTCCGAACTCTTCATTACCAACATTGAAGCTTACCAGTTCCAGAAGCTCCTGTCCTTCACCTTTTTTTGATTCCATTTTTATTTCTCCTGTTATTTCAAATTCTTTACCGCCGTATCAAACTATGTTTTTTGATTTCAGATGCTGTGTATATTTTTTATCGCTGCCAACGATGTGATTTATCAGCCAGTCTTTCAGGAAGTTCATTAACTCCACAGAGAAAGCGGATTTGCCTGCCTGAAATTCTTTTTGAAATGATAAAACTTTTTGAGTCAGTGAATCATGTTCCATTTTATGAGCAAGATAGCCGGGGAACTTTTCCTGCTGAAGTAGTTTTTCCTCATACGCAAAATGAGTTTTTGTATAACTTACAAGTTCCGATAAAATTTTTGAAAGAACTTCTTTGGCTTTACCTTCAGCAAGCGCTGAGTGAAGTTGATTGACAAGCTCAGCCAGTTTTTTATGCTGTGTGTCAATGCTTTGAATATTTACGCTGTATTTTTCCGACCACGTGATTAGTGCCATTTTTTTCCTTATAAGAGTAGTGAGTTAATTTTATTTGACACCCTTTGAAACCAGGAACTGAGTATAGAGTTTATCAGAGCCTGAGATATGATTAATCAGCCAGCCTTTTAAAAATTCCATCACTTCAATTGAAAGAGAAATTTTTCCGGCAAGCATATCATCTTTAAATTTTGTCACCTGTTTTGTAAGTGAATCATGTTCCATTTTCTGTTTTAAATAACCCGGATATTTGTTTGAATCCATGACTTTTTCTTCATACGCAAAATGATCTTTTGTGTACCTGACCAGATTTTCAAGTATTGACGGAATTTTTTCTTTCGCTTTTCCGCTTGCCATTGCATCGTGAAGCTGGTTAGTGTAGTCGACTAATCTTTTATGCTGTGCATCAATGCTATTAATTCCTACGCTGTACTTTTCGTTCCAAGCTATCAGTGCCATAGTTTTCTCCCGTTGAAATATTTTTTTGTTTTATTACGCGTTAATTAATTTCCCGTTACTTCTGACAGTGTAACCGCTTTTACTGCTGCAGTTTATTTTGAACTTAGATACTAAAGATTCAAGATTAGTTGTTAACCTGTTAAGGTCTTCGGCGGCTCTTGCAATCTGTTGAACACCCTGTGCGCTTTCCTGCGTTACTGTACTGATAGCTTCAATATTTTTACTAATCTGTTCAGCAGTTGTTGATTGTTCTTCACTAGCCGCTGCAACCTGCGAGACCATATCAACGACACTTTCTGCGCCTGTGATTATCTGCTTTAGTGAATCACCGGCTTTATGTGCAAGCTCTTTTCCTTTTTCAACTTCCATTGTACCCTGGTTCATTGAAACCACTGCACCCTGTGTATCTTTCTGAATCTGTTTTATCATCAGTGCAATCTCTTTAGTTGCTTGAGTTGTTCTCTCAGCAAGTTTCCTAACTTCATCAGCTACAACAGCAAAACCTCTTCCTTGTTCGCCCGCACGAGCGGCTTCAATAGCAGCGTTAAGTGCAAGAAGGTTGGTCTGATCAGCAATGTCATCGATCACTTGAATGATCTCACCAATCTGGTCACTGCTCTTACCAAGCTGTTGAACAGTATCTGCAGATTGTTTTACTACTTCAGCGATACGGTTAATACCCTGGATGGTTTGATTGACCACACTGCCGCCGTCTTTAGCAATTGTTCCGGCGTTCTTTGACGCATCAGCCGCAGATGACGCGTTCCTTGTAGTTTCAAGAATAGTCTTTGTCATTTGCTCAACTGCTGAAGCAACTTCAAAAGCCTGTGATGATTGCTCGCTTGCACCGGCAGCCATTTCTTCCGTTGAAGAAGAAATCTGACTTCCAAGAGCAGCAGTTGCCTGTACAGTTTCAGATACTTCGGATAATGCTTTGCATAATGAATCAGCAACAATGTTTATGCTGCTCTTTAGTTTCTGATGATCACCTTTGTAATCATTTGTAATACGTGATGTAAGATCACCATCCGCCATATGCGAAAGAACATCGATTCCTTCTTTTACAGGAAGAAGGAGTGCATCAATAGTACTGTTGACACCTGCGATAATTTCCCTGTAACCGCCGTTGAACTTTTTCTCGTTGCCGCGAACATCAAGTTTACCTTCTACTGCGGCTTTGGTAAGTATCACAAGTTCATTAACGAGTGAGTGAAGAGTTTCTACTTCTTTGTTTAACGCTTGTGCGAGCTGGTCCTTTTCGGAAGCAGGTTCAACTGTCTGAAGTTCTCCTTCCGATACTTTTATTGCAGCATCAATTTTGGATTTTTGTGATCGCTTAAGATCATTCAGCATACCCGCTAACTGTCCGAATTCATCCTGCGAATTAATATTTATTTCTGCTTCAAAATTTCCTTTTGCGAACTCAGAGATAGTGTTTTTAATTTTATTTACCGGACCGCTTAGTGCCGGTGCTATCATAAACGCTGAAAGAAGAAAAACCAATGTTCCTACTATCATTCCGATTATGATATACAACTGTGACGAACTTACACTTTCACTTACGCTTGCATTGAGAAAATCAGCTTTGTTTTTAAGTATCGTGTGAATGTCCGTAAATTTTGCTTCAAGTTCATTTCCAATTTCTTCTCCGGTTGTTACAGATACTACAGCCGCCATTTCAAAATTCTGTGTCACCCCTGCGCTGAGAATAGCATCGGCAACAACATTTTTATAATTAAGCCAGATTGATTTTATTTCATCGAACAATGCTGTGATAGAAGTGTCTTTGTTTGTATTCCCGAACTCCTCAAGTTTTTCATCGATATTTTTTTTGTTTGTATTGATCAGTTCAACGTTAGCGGCAAAATCATCAACAAACATCGGTATGGAAAACTTGAGCAGGTTGAACTGCATATCCTTAAACTCTTCAAAAGCTTTATCTATATTTTTTTTGGGCGCGATGTAATCAGCGAATATCTGATCTTTAAGGTTTGCAGTATTGTTCAACTGGAAGTAATCATTAACAACGATTATTGTTGAAATCATTGCTATGAAAAAAAATCCCGCCTGAATTTTGGTTACGAATTTTAGTTTTTTAAAAAAAGTCATACTCTCCCCGCAGAATTAGAAAACATTATTAATATGATATTCATGTTGTCAGGCTAATTTAAAATTTATTGTAAGTGACAATTTTACTTTCACTGCTGAGCCTTTGTTTTTGCCCGGGTTGAATTTATTTTTTTTCACAGCGTCAACAGCCGCTTCATCACAACCGGCACCTATACCTTTAACAACTTTTACATCATCAACTCCGCCGCGTTCATTTATATATGCAAGAAGAAAAACTTTTCCCTGAACCCCTGCGTTTTTTGCAAGTGATGGATAAACAATACTTTTCATTATCGCTTCAAGCCCGCCAACAGGCGAAGGCATTTCTTCTGCGAATGCTAAATATTCTTCGTCGCCACTAAAAGGAAAGTGGGATATTTTTTCCGGTAAATAATTCGGAAACACTGAAATTGTTAGAACAAAAAATAAAATCAGCGAAAGATTAGCTTTGAAAAGATTGCTGTCCCTGCTCATTTTCTCCTCCCTGTAATAATATTGTTACAAAATACCAACCTATTATCGTGTGTAAACCGCAAATTGTTTAGGTAATTAACATCAATTCATCCAATAACGGGATCAAATTATACTTCGAGTTGCTAATCGCCGGTGAAACACTTGAAAGAGAAAAACCTTTTCTTTTTTTGATAAAAGGTATGAGATGTGCATATTGCAGTAAACTTAAGTTTAACTCCATCTGAGTAATTGACTTAAATGGTTGCTGAAGGAGAAAAATGAAAGCAAGTATCACTACAGGTTACGGCCCGCCTGAAGTACTCCAGGTAAAAGAAATTCAAACACCGGTTCCAAAAGAAAATGAGATACTGATAAAAATTTATGCGTCATCTGTTACCGCCGGTGATTGTGAACTACGAAGATTTAAAATCCCGCTTTTATTCTGGCTTCCTATCCGTTTCTATATGGGACTTTTCAAACCAAGAAAAAAAATACTTGGACAGGAATTTTCAGGAGTAGTTGAATCGACTGGAAAGAGTGTGACAAAATTTAAAAAAGGTGACAAAGTTTTTGGTTCAACGGAAATGCATTTAAGCGCACACGCAGAATACATTTCAATACCAGAAACTTATCCTGTCGGAATGATACCTGATATCATGAATTTTGAAGAAGCCTCAGGTGTTCCTGTCGGCGCATTTAATGCTCTGGTATTTCTTAAAAGAGCGAACATAAAACCAGGACAAAAAATTCTTATATACGGCTCAACGGGATCAATCGGAACATTTGCTGTACAGATCGCGAAATATTTTGGAGCTGAAGTCACCGCAGTTTGCAGGGAAGAAAGTTTTAAACTTATGGAATCACTCGGCGTTGATAAAATGATAGACTACACAAAAGGTCCGTACTGGAAGAGCGGAGAAAAATATGATATCGTTTTTGAAGTGGTGGGTAAAACGCCTTATGGATGGGGAATAAAAGCCTTAAAGGAAAAGGGAATTTACCTGCTTGCCAATCCGAAGATGGGAGCTAAGTTCCGAGGATTCCTTACTTCAATCATGACAAAAATAAAAGTTTCATCTAAAACAGTTGACTATACAACGGAAGATCTTATCCTTATTAAGAAAATGATTGAGGAGAAAAAAGTTAAACCGGTAATTGACAGAACCTTTCCGCTTGAAAAAATTCAGGATGCTCACCGATATGTTGAATTGGGTACGAAGGTAGGTAATGTAATCATAACTATTAATCAGAATTAAAAACACAGAAAAAAATTAAAGGAAAAAATGAAAGCCGTTATACACACAAATTATGGTCCGCCCGAAGTTTTACAATTACAGGAAGTTGAAAAGCCACAACCGAATGATGATCAACTGCTGATAAAAGTTTTCGCGACTACAGTTACATCGGGTGAGGTGAAAATACGCAGTTTCAAAAACATACCTAAACTATTCTGGCTGCCTGCAAGATTAAATTTCGGTCTGTTCAAACCGAAGAATAAAATGCTGGGTAATGAGTTTTCCGGTGTTGTTGAATCAATTGGTAAGAATGTAAAATCATTTAAACCGGGAGATAAAGTATTCGGGTTTTACCTGTTTGGTGCTAATGCAGAATATTTCTGTGTCCCGGAAAAAGCTGCTGTTACAACAATCCCCGGTAATTTTACTTTTGAAGAAGCTGCCGCAATTCCCTTTGGCGCATTGAACGCTTTATTCTTTTTAAAAGCCGGAAAAATTAATAAGGGCGATAAAGTGCTTGTAGCAGGCTCGTCGGGTGCGGTTGGTGTGTATGCTGTTCAGCTAACAAAATATTTTGGAGCAGATGTTACGGCAACCTGCAGTACAAAAAATGTAGAGCTTGTTAAATCACTCGGTGCTGATAGTGTCATCGACTACACTAAGGAAGATGTTTCTAAAAACGGAAAAGTGTATGATATTATTTTTGATACTGTCGGTGCGACAAAATATTCACACATAAAAAACTCACTCACTAAAAACGGAAAATACATTTTGATAGTCTTTGCCGGCAAAGAATTATTGCAGATGATGTGGAATTCAATGTTCAGTTCAAAAAAAATTATCTGTACAGTTTCATCAGAAAAGAAGGAAGACATAGAATTCTTATCCGGCTTAATGCAGCAGGGAAAACTTAAACCTGTGATAGATAAAAAATATCCCTTGGAAAAAATTGTTGATGCGCATACCTATGTTGAAACCGGACATAAACGCGGCGCGGTTGTTATAAACGTTGTGTAGTTTTGATGCCGGATACGGGGTTGCTGTTGCAGGATACTTGATGCTGGATTCTTTAGAATGTCATATCGAATCCCCTTCATTGCTTTTTCGTTGCGGGGGTGAGATATCTCTTAACCAACACCTTGAGATTTCTCCCCGCCTAAGGCGGGTCGAAATGGCAAATATGTTTTTCATTCAGTCATTCACTTGATCATTCCTCCCCTCAGCCTTAAAATATTTAACACTAAAAATTTATTGTTTGAAATTAGTTTCGTGTTGCTTTAAGTTGGTATTGTATTTATGCGCCCCTTTTACAAATCAGAATCCCGGGGCAGTGCTTGATGGCAGGTTTACAGGTCAGGTTGTATGTGGAAAGCGGATCGGGAGAAAATAATTTTTGAAATGCCAGGAGAGAGAAGTAAGAAGTCAGAATTTTTACGTAATAATATTTTATGATATTGGGATATTATGCGACGGAAAGTTTTTGATTGATTGGGGACAAAAGTTTTGTGGAATTTTAACATGCCTAACATTGGATTGTTAGACTTTGTCACTTGTTATAGTTAGGTAATAATCATTGGATGTTTGAGATTCTAGTATGAGTGATATTATAAAAATATTTGGATTTTTATTTATAATATTTGTTTACAGCCAGCTTTTTCGTAATCAAATTAAAGTTTATAGAATGAGTGATGAAGAGTATATAGAGTACAAAAAGTCCTTTCAGGAAGCTTCACCTTTTAAATTTACACACAAGATTAAAAAGCCCAATAAAAAATTACAATTGCTTTTAATTTATCTGTCAGGCGCATTTTTCTTTGTACTTATTTTTTTAATGTTTAACGCAGAATGAAAAATATATTTCCGATAATAGAACTTTTGTTCGGCATTTTATTACTTGTTGCAGGTTCGTTTTATTTCATTCTGCTAATCAAAAATAGTCCTAAAGTAAATAAAACATTGCAGCACAAAGTAATAATGTCTTTAGTTACAATTGTTGGGCTTTATTATTTGATTATAGGAGTCATAAATTTTAATTAAAATAAGTCAATAGTCCTGATCTTTTAAATCCGTCAAAGATGGAGGAGTAGGTAAAACGACAATAGGACAATAGGACAAAAGGAAAAAATTAGTTTGTGTCGATTCAATTAAGTAGAGTTCTTAAGAAAAAATAAACACACAGGAAGGTTTTTAATAGTAGTAAACTCCGATAATGTTTCGACTCAAAATTCAATATTAAGCATAGAAATAATAAATAGAGATTGGAATTTATATGCACAGTTTTACAGAACTTATAGATAGATGCACAGTCTTTACTATTGATAGTCTTTATAAAGTGAACGAGACAGTGATTAAAGAATCGCAAACTAGTGGAGCGACATCACTAGTAAAAACTCTTCAAATGATTCAACTTCAAAAAACTATATTCTCAGTTGGAATGTTTTCTATCTTTGAATCTATTCTCCAAGAAAGTCTTAGTTGTAAAAGTGGTTTTGATGAAGCTAAGAAAATATTGATTGAAGAAGGTGAAATTGAAGTAAAAACACGTTTTAACAATCTTATTTTAGCAATCAATGTACTGAAACACGGAAAAGGACCTAGCTATAATGCACTTATTTTAAATGCAAAATCTCTTCCTTTCAAAATTAAATTACCCGACGAACAGTCTTTTTCTGAAGGCGATGTTTCAGAAGTGTCGACATTGATTCAAGTTGATGATGCATTTTTAGAACTTTGTGGGAGGACTATTCGTGAAGTAACGGTTGTTATACAACGTGTACGTTCCGAATTCTTTTAACAATACTCCAGAACTAAGCAAGTAAGAAAATGTCTTGACGCTTCCATTTGACAATTGTATAGACTGCAAGAATTTTTTTTTGGTAACTATTTCTCTGATCATTTCAGAGTTTTGAAATAATATTTCTAATGTTATAAATTATCCGGTGATTAAAACTCATTCATAATTTTTTAATTGAAGGAAGAATAAAAATGATTCGATTGATTTTATCTGTATCACTTCTTCTGATGCTGGCGGGCTGTAATGAGTTGAATGATATTACTAATCCAGCGGATGGAAAACTTCATATACAGTACAAGAACAATTCGGGATATGATCTTAAAAATCTGAATGTCGGTGGAATCGCAATAGGCAATGTTAGCGACGGATCCCTTTCATCTGATTTTATTTATAATCAATTTACTTTTGACACAGGCATGCCTGATGAAGACGCGGTTGCTGAAGTAAATGGTAAAACATTCTCCAATATCAACAGGGGATATTGGTGCGGTACGGAAAAGGTAACTATCTCTTCCGGCAATTACCTTATCGAAGTCGCGGTGCTCGACACTATGCTTTACCTGAGCTGTAAAAACGCACCGACAATTGATTATCATTAAAATGAGTAATCAAAATCACAACAAAATAATTAAGTGGCTTCTTGAAGGTGATGTTTCTGTTCAGTACCAGGTTTACAGGGACTTGCTTGGTACGGATAAAAAAAGCCTGAGAGAAAAAATTTCAAAAGAGGGATGGGGGAAAAAATTTTTATCACTCCGTAATTCAAACGGACATTGGGGTGCGGGTTTTTACCAACCCAAATGGATTTCATCTCACTATACTCTGGTTGATCTGAAATATCTCAATGTTTCTCCCGCCAATAAAATTATTAAAGAAACCATTTCGAAAATCATATCAGAAAATACTGGTAGAGACGGTGGAGTTAATCCTTCACATCATATGGCAAACAGTGATATATGTGTTAACGGAATGTTCCTTAATTATGCTTCATATTTTAAGACGAAGGAAGAAAAGCTAAAACCGGTTGTTGATCTATTGCTTGACCAGCAAATGGGTGACGGCGGTTTTAATTGTCATTCAAACAGATCGGGTGCGACTCACAGTTCAATGCATACAACTATATCAGTACTTGAAGGTATACTTGAATACACAAATAATAAATACAGCTACAGGATAAATGAACTAGAAAAAGCCGCCACAGAAGCTGAAGAGTTTTTGCTTTTACATAAACTGTTCAGATCGCATCGTACGGGAGAGGTGATAAAAAAACAAATGCTGATGCTTTCATTTCCATCAAGATGGTATTACGATATTCTCAGATGTTTAGAATATTTCTACAGGGCAAATATTCCTTATGATGAAAGAATGAAGGAATCACTGGAAATCATTCAGAATAAACAAAGAGCCGATGGAAGCTGGTCAATACAATCAAAACATCCCGGTATCGTACATTTTGAAATGGAACCGGCGGGCAAACCAAGCAGATGGAATACCTTGAGGGCGATGAGGGTTCTGAATTTCTATAATATAGATTATATCCGGTTATAGATTCCGGGCAGCTGATAAGTCTTTACCATCCACCGCTTCCCCAAAAATCACTAAAACACAGATAATTTCCGGTTTCCTTCAACTTTTGGGAGCTTTCCTTCGATAATAAACCGGTAAATAGTCTGATACTTAAAATCTCGGAAGGGAACCGTGTTATCGGGAAATAATTCTTTATGGAAATAGTCATCATCCTTATTGCTTTCGCATTATTAATGGTGGTAATAAATTACATCCACACAAAAATAAAAACCACTAATGAACCGCTTGTCGATGATACACTTCTTAAGTCAATATCAAAGGACAGGCAGAATGAAATCATTAAGTTAAAAGAGCGCATCGAAAAACTTCAAAGTTCGATTTCAAGATTGAACATCAGGGCTAACGAGCTGGAGACAATTAATGCCGATCTTGAAAAAGCAAAAAAAATATTAGAGGAAAAACTGGATAACATAGAAGAACTTCACAAACGCAAGGAAGAATTATTCGCTATGTACATCCACGATGTAAAAAATCCTGCATCCGCAATAAAGAGTTTTGTTAACCTGCTTGAGACGTATGACCTTAGTCTGCAGGAACAGAGGGAGATAATGAGTACTATACTAACCGCTGCAGACAGAATTATTCGGCTATCAACAGTTATCAGCAGAAGTATATTTCATGAATCGAACGGGTTTGCGGCTGAGTTTAAGTTTAGTTCATTGAGTTCGGCAGTCAATCATTGTATTAAGAATAATATGGCAAAAGCAAAATTGAAGAAACAGGAAATTATTCTTAGCATTGATCATAATATTCCTGAAATCTGGATGGACATGGATAAAATAATTGAAGCGATTGATAACCTGATAGACAACGCAATTAAATACTCACCGGAAGATTCGCAAATAGAAATAACAGCAAAAAAGGAAAATAATTTTGTTCTGGTTGAAGTATCTGATGAAGGACCCGGACTAACATCGGAAGATGTAAAACGGGCGTTCCAGAAAGGCGCAAGATTATCAGCCAAACCAACCGGTGACGAGGTAAGTACAGGACTTGGATTGTGGGTTGTTAAAATGATCATTGAAACTCACGGCGGGTATACATGGGTCAAGAGTGAGGTTGGACATGGTTCCAGGTTTGGATTTAAGATTCCAATTAATAAATCAGTACACTCAAACAATTGATTAATATTATTTTGCGGAAAGGATTATTTTAATGAAAGCTCTCATTGTAGATGATGATCAGACGATAAGACTGTTTCTTCGCAGGATTCTTGAAGGAAGACTACAATGCCAGGTAACCGAAGCTGAAAATGGAAAAAAGGCACTTGAAGTTCTGCAAAAACTCCGTCCTGATTTTATGTTAATGGATATTTGCATGCCCGATATCAGCGGGGATGAACTGCTTGAGATGCTTCGCAAAACTCCGGCTTATAAAAATCTGCCGGTAATTGTCCTGTCCGCTATTAGTGATAAAGAAATGATTGCTAAACTGCTTTCACTGGGAATTTCCGACTACATGTTAAAGCCTATGGAAGTCCGTTCAACATTTGACAGGATTAAGTTATTCATGAAAAAAATTGATACGGAAAAAACATCGGCAGGTGGTTTAAATTCTAATCCTCAGGTTGAGAATACTGCCGAAATGCCTGGATGAAAAAAACAGTTATTTAAATATTCCTGTAACTAACTAAAAACAACTAACGTGTTATCAAAAATCTTCCGGTTGACCATCGGGGTAATTATCCTGTTAGTACTAAAAACTTCTGGACAAAGTTTTAATGTTCAGAAGTATACAGTTGAAAACGGGCTGCCGGATAACGGGGTTTATGATATTACACAGGATGATAAGGGGAGAATGTGGTTTGCCACCCTCTCCGGAATTTCACGGTACGATGGCGCGGAATGGATCAACTATAATTCTTCTGATGGGCTAAGCGCTAAAAGATATTTCCGTGTTGTGCGTGATGTTGAAGATAAAATCTGGGCAGTACCTTTCAGTCCTTTTGATACGATTGCCTACTATACAAATAAAAAATGGAAATTTATTCCTTTCCCTAAAGAGAAAATTCTTGTACTTACATCATTTCAACCGGTGAGGATGAATGGTGTGGTTGTGCCTGTGCTCGGCACCAGCAGCGGTGTTTTCGTTTTTAAAAATAAAAGCTGGCAAAAACTTACTACAGATGATGGATTGATTGACCCTTATGTGAACAGTCTGGTTGAACATAACGGCAAAGTCTATATCTGTACAAAAAAAGGTATATCAGTTTATAATGGTTCAGAGATTGATAACTCAATCAATACAAGTTTGAAAACAAACAACGTCAGTGTTTATTCATTGTTCTTTTCTGAAGATGGGGCAATCTTAATATTTGATGCAGGGAGAATTGCCCGGTATCAAAATTCAAAACTCACTACTTTGATAAAAGATCTTAGTCTCAGATGGTTACCTTTTCATGAACGTCCTGTTTTTATTCAGGATAAAAAAGGAAGAATTTATTTCGGGAATAGTTCAGCCAAGTTTTATATAGATGAGAATACAGGCAAATTAGTTCAACTGGGCAGTGAGAACGGATTTATCAGTGCCGGTGCAAATTCGGTATTCATTGATAAGGAGGAAAACATCTGGTTCTCATACGGTCGCGGCGTTGATAAAATCAGCACGCTTCGTTTCATCAACTACAATGAAAACACCGGGCTGCTTGAGGATGAAGTTGCTTCCATTGCGAGTCTTGATTCATCCACACTTGTTTTCGGTCATAACATGGGGCTTACATTCTTTTCGGAAACCGGCACTCAAAAAATTGATCTTCGCGATAAATTTAAAACCTCTTACATGCATTTCCGTGTAGGTGATATGGCGAAAGACTCTAAAGGAAATATCTGGTTTATTTCTGCCCAATTCGGTTTGGGAAAAATCAGTAAGTCTAAAAATATCACGTGGTATTCATCTGATCTTAATATCAACTTCAACTCTATTGCAGTTGATGATAATGATAAAGTCTGGATTGCGTCAACTAACGGGTTATTCACTTTGAGCGGCAACCGGCTGGTACCTGTTCATAATATTCCTGAGGCAAAATCATCAATTAGAAAAATTGAAAAAATAAACGGATTGTTGTATTTGCTTGGACCCGGAATCAGGATTTTGGATCCTCATCAATCCAGGTTAATTAAGACTATTTTCTTTGAAAAAAATAATGACCTCAACAATCATTATTCTGCTTTCAAAAATGATGAAGGTAAAATACTTATCGGAAATTACAAAGGAGTGTATGAACTTAGCGGAGACACACTGCTTCCATACGAGCCACTAAAAAATAAAATTAAAAGCCCGGTATATTTTATTACTCAGGATCGTGAAAAAAATTACTGGATAGGAACTAACAAGGGAGTTTATAAGTGGGATAACAAAATACTAAGGCAATTCACTAAAAATCATGGTCTTGCCGGAAACGAAACAAACCGTGCCGCTGTGTTAGTTGTTAATTTGAATCGTGTCTGGATAGGCACTGACGAGGGTGTATCGTGTTATTTGTCAGAGTATGATACTTACCCCGAAAAAATTCCTGATCCCCAGATTCTTTATTTTGAGCTTGAGGGAAAAGAAAGATTTCCATTAAGAATTCCATCAACTCTTTCGAGCAGTGATAATACTTTGTATTTCTATTTCCGCGGTGTTTCGTTTGTAAATGAACGATCAATTAATTTCAGGATAATGCTCGAACCATTTGATACAGAATGGATTGAGATTCGAGATAACAGCCCGCTGCCTACACGTTATACAAATCTTAATCCTGGAACATACGTGTTAAGAGTTCAGGCAAGAAACGGAAATGGCGAATGGAGTGAAGAAGTCCGTTCTGCTGAGATTACAATTAACCAGCCGTTTTATCGGCAGGCCTGGTTTGTAATTTTATTAATGGCTATTGCCGCAGGTGTTGCTTACGCGTTTTATAAATACGCCGCACAAAGACAATATTTCTCCAAACTTGAAACTGAAATAATTAAAAGAACATCAGAACTAAGAGCAAGTGAATATAAGTACCGGGAACTTGTCAAGACAATGAATGAAGGGCTTGCAATTGTTGATGTAAAAGGAAAGTACCAGTTTGTCAATCAAAGATATTGTGAAATGATCGGTGCTTCGGAAGAAGAACTGCTTGGGGCTAATATTGATTCATTCGGATTTAATGCATTAACAGATCAGGCATCAAATCAAATTGAAACACAGGAAAAGATTTTAAAAAGAAAAGATGGTTCAGAGATTTACGTTCTTGTATCACCCCGCCAGCTTTTTGATTTGTCGGGAATTTACCAGGGAAGTTTTGCAGTTTTTACAGACATAACACAGCGGAAGAAAGTCGAACTTTCATTGCAGGAGACAAATGAACGATATAAAGAACTTGCTGAAAGTTTTACAGACATGTTTTTTGCACTGGACCGTAATCTGTGTTATACATACTGGAACAGCGCGGCTGAAAAAATAACCGGCATTCAATCTGAAAATGTTCTTGGGAAATCGGTAACAGAAATCTTTCCTAAAATAAATTCTAACAGAATTCTAGTTTCTTTACAGGCAGTTGTCTTAAATCAAAAACCTGTTAACATTGTCTTTGATTCACACAAAGATGAAATACGTGAATACTTTGAGTTTAATATCTATCCGTCAAGACAGGGACTAGTTGTATTCTGCCGCGATATTACTGAGCGGATTGCCGCAGAAGAAGCTGTCAGAAAATATTCTGAAGAACTAAAAGAGTTGAATGCTGCCAAAGATAAATTCTTTTCCATTATTTCTCATGACCTGAAAAGTCCGTTCCAGGGATTGTTGGGATTCTCATCTGTCTTGAAAGATGAATATGAAAATCTTACTCCTGAAGAAATTAAAACATTCACGAGTCATATACAGAACACAACCAAAAACCTTTACAATCTTTTGCAGACGCTGCTGCAGTGGTCAAGAATACAAACAGGAAAAATGGAATTTCATCCCGCTGTTTGTAATTTAAATGAGGAAGTCACTTATGCATTCAATCTATTACAGGGAATGGCGGACAACAAAAGAATAAAACTGCAGAACAAAGTAAGTGAAGAGATTAGTGTTTATGCCGACACCAATATGCTTAACTCAATATTTCTGAACCTTATCACAAACGCAATTAAGTTTACTTTACCGGGTGGCAGTGTAACCATTACTGCTATCCGGGATTACAATCGAATAAAAGTTTCTGTGGAAGATACCGGTGTTGGTATTAAAGCAGAACATTTTGATTTCCTATTCAGAATTGACAAACAGTTTACTACCGCCGGGACCGACAGAGAAAGCGGCAGCGGGTTGGGACTTATAATCTGTAAAGACCTTGTCCGCAAACACAATGGTGAAATTTATGTTGAGAGTGAACCGGGCAGGGGAACCAGGTTTATTTTTACTCTTCCGGATGATAAAAAGAATTTCAGGTAGAATATGATTTATTAATCTTTTCAAAGAATAATCAAATCGTGTATTTATTATTTTATTTTTTGAAAAGATAAAAATGTCACTTAAATTAATTCTCAATCAATCTACGAAGTTTTAAGGCAGTTCACATTTATTTTGATATTGTGTTGATGGAGTCGCACACAGATGAAAACTGTTCGTGTTAAGAAGAATAATTTAAATATTTTGATAGTTCATTCATCAGGGAAAAAACCTGGTGAATTAATCCCCCTGATAAAGAGAAATGGAATTTCTGCGATTTCATTTTCTACCCCCGGTAATGCGATCAGAACAGGTTTAAGTATTAAGCCCACCGTTATTTTATTTGCGATAAACTCAAAAGCTGAATCAGGTATTTATAAGACTGCTGCATCAATATTAAAAAAGGTTAATACAAACTTTATTTTTATTCTTGAGAACCACGACCCCGGATTCTTCGCCAAAGTAAAATCCGGCTTTGATGCTGAAGTGATTTACAAGCCATATTCAAAGATTGAATTTGATTCTGTTCTGAAATCAGTAATTAAAAAACATGACGCTTCTAACAAAATTGAAAAATATGAAAATTATTTTAAGCTGATTGAATCGGGTCTGCCGGGACATCTCATAATGATTGACAGCAAGGGGAAAATCCTCACTGCAAACGAATCATTTTATAAAATGTCCGGTTATAAAAAAGCTGATCTGTTGAACAGGAATTTTTCAAAGATCTTAGCTAAAGAATCAAAAAATATTTTTACAGAGAAAATACTTTCTGTGCTTAACAAAAAGGGCAGAATTGAAAATGCTGAACTAACCATAATAAGTTCAAAAGAAAAGCCGGTTGAAATAAGTTTAGATGCAATCTCAATTAAACATCCGGAATTAGGTGATGAAGTATACCGGGCGCAGATTCGTGAATTGACTGAGTCAAAAGAACTTTATCTCCGTTTGAATGAAACAATAACAAAGTACAATGAACTTATTGAACTTGTGCGCGATGGAATATTCATAGCAAGAAATGGTAAAATTGAATATGCCAACAAAGCAGTGACAGAATTATTAGGTTATAGCAGTAAACAACTACTCAGAAAAAGATTGTCTGATGTAGTTTCGCCTCCTGACTATAACATGGTTTATACTAACTATAAAAATAGGATCACCGGTAAACCCGCACCCGATAAATATGATGTAAGACTAATCAGAAAAAATAAAGAAGGGATTACGGTTAATTTAAAGGTGAAAGTTTTTCAGACGGAAAAAGAATTAGTTGTGTTGGGAACAATAAAAGACATCACACAATCAAAATTAACTATTGAAGCACTGGAACAGAGTGAACAAAGATTCAAAACTTTTTATGAAAACACGTTGATCGGAATTTATCGTTCGGCTCCGGACGGAAGTATTCTAATGGCAAATCCTGCGCTGGTGGCAATGCTTGGATATGTTTCTTTCGATGAAATGGCTCAGAATAATCTTAAAGAATTTGGATATGCACCTACCTACAGCAGGCAGTGGTTCAGGAAAGAGATGGCAAAACATGGTCAGATCATCGGGCATGAAGCTCAATGGATGAGAGTTGACGGCACTTACATCTGGATCAGGGAAAGCGCGAAAGCAGTATATGGAAATAACAGACAAATATTATTTTACGATGGAACTGTTGAGAACATCACAGAAAAGAAAGTCGCTGATCATGCACTACAGACAAGTGAAAAAAGATTTCATTCTTTATTTACAAATATGGCTGAAGGCGCTGCACTTCATCACTTAATTGTAGATGCTAACGACATGCCTGTTAACTACGTACTTGTAGACATCAATCCCGAGTATGAAAAAATTGTTGGACTAAAAAGAGAACAGGTTACAGGAAGGCTTGCCACAGAAGTTTATAATATCGATAGCCCGCCTTTTCTTAAAGAATTCAGTTCGACAGTATTAACCGGGGTATCATTCCAGTTTGAAACCTATTATGAACCATTAAAGAAATACCTGTTAATTTCTGTAGCTCCCTGGGGTGACTATGGTTTTGCTACTATTTTTTCGGATATAACACAGCGCAAACTTTCAGAAGAAGCATTAAGATTAAGTGAAGACCGTTACAGAGCTTTCGTTCAGCAAAGCACAGACGGTATCTGGTGTTTCGCACTTGAAAAGCCAATGCAGGTAAATTCCGAAATTGAAATGCAGGTTGAATACATCCTTAAGTACGGATACCTTATGGAATGTAATGACGTATATGCCAATATGTTTGGAAGTAGTAGTTCTGCAGGTATAATAGGTGCGCCGATAAAGAAACTCCTTAAACAGACTGAGAAACAGAAAGAGGGATTTATAAGGCAGTTTATTGAATCCGGCTACAGAGTATCTGACTATGAATCACTCGAGTTTGATAGTAAAGGAAAGTTAAGGCATATCATTAATAACCTTGCCGGAATTATAACAGAAAATAAACTTACACATGTATGGGGAACAAGACGAGATATAACCGACAGGAAAGATTTTGAATTGGAATTAAGAAAACTGTCTCGTGCAGTTGAACAGAGTTCATCATCGATTATTATTACTGACACGAATGGTAACATTGAATATGTGAACCCAAAGTTTTGCGAAGTAACGGGATACAGCTTTGCTGAAGTGGCTGGTAAAAATCCCAGGATTCTAAAATCTGATTTTAAAACCGCAGCCGACTATAAACAAATGTGGCAGACTATAAGTTCAGGTAATGAATGGCATGGTGAATTTCTTAATATGAAAAAAACAGGCGAGTTGTATTGGGAACAGGCATCAATCTCACCAATTATTAATGACGACGGAATAATAACAAGCTACCTGGCTATAAAAGAAGATGTGACACAGCGGAAAAGATTTGAAGAAGAACTTATTCGCGCTAAAGAATCTGCAGAACGGGCAGACAAACTTAAATCAGAATTCCTCGCACAAATGTCGCACGAAATAAGAACGCCGCTGAATAATATACTTACATATATCGGACTTGTGAGAGAAGAATTTGAATCCAAACTACCGGTTGGAATGGAATCAAGTTTCAAAATAATTGACAACAGCTCGAAAAGATTAATCAGGACTATAGAATTAATCTTAAACCTTTCCGAAATACAGACCGGAAACTTTAAAGTAAGAAAAGAAATAATTAATCTTGATAAAGATGTTCTTGAAAATATCTCTCTTGAATTTCACAGCCGGGCTCGGGCAAAAGATATTGAATTGGTATATGAAAAGAGGACTAATAATGGAAAAATTTTCGGCGATGCATATTCAATCGGGCAAATTTTTAACAACCTGCTGGAGAACGCAATAAAATATACAAATCACGGCAGGATTGATGTTCAGTTGTATGAAAAAGGTGATAGTGTTTGTGTTGAAGTTAAAGATACAGGCATTGGAATTTCAACTGAATATCTTCCGAATTTATTCAGTCCGTTTACACAGGAAGAAATGGGATACACAAGAAGGTTTGAAGGAAACGGGCTTGGGCTGTCACTGGTAAAAAAATATGTTGATATAAATGATGCGACTATAAGTGTAGAAAGTGAAAAACACAAAGGAAGTACATTCAGAGTATCATTTAAACAGCATCACTAAGTAAACCGCAAATCATATCCGAAAAACTACTCAGATAAAATATTTCTTGTTACTTCAATTCCAAGTTGTTCCATCCTGTAGCGGAGTTTAGATCTTGAAAGTCCAAGTATCTTAGCTGCCTTAACCTGGTTGCCGTTAGTTATTTTCAAAGTTTTTTGGATCAGTGATTTTAACACAAGATCAATCTGAACACCTTTTGATGGGATCTTAAGTATAAATTTATCCTCATCTTTTTCAGCAGACGCACCTGATTCCGCAAGTGAAGAAAGATGCTCGGCTTTTAATTCATCATCTTCAAGCAGAAGAACAGCGCGTTCCATAACATTTCTTAATTCTCTTACATTACCTTTCCAGGGATATGACTCAAGGATTGAAATTGCTTCCGCGTCAATCCCTTTTACGACTTTTCCGAATTTTATAGAAAACTCTTTTAGAAAAGAGTATGCAAGCAGTGCTATATCTTCTTTTCTTTCTCTTAATGGCGGTACGATAACCTGTGCGACATTCAAACGATAAAATAAATCTTCCCGGAAATTACCGCTCTTCACTTCTTCTTCAAGATTCCTGTTTGTAGCCGCGAGTACTCTAACATTAATCGAAATCTCTTTTTCACCGCCAAGCCTGTAGAATTTTCTTTCCTGTAAAACCCGTAATAGTTTTACCTGCAGATCCTTTGATAGTTCACCGATTTCATCAAGCAGTATGGTTCCGCCGTTTGCAAGTTCAAATTTTCCGAGTTTTGTTTTTTGCGCTGCCCCTGTGAATGCGCCGCGTTCGTGTCCAAACAATTCACTTTCGGCAAGTTCTTTTGGAATTGTTGCGCAGTTAATTTCTATATAGGTGCTATCCTTCCTTGGGCTTTTCTGATGAATATATTTTGCAATTACTTCTTTTCCTGTTCCGCTTTCACCGCTGATTAAAATTGTCGTATCACTGCTAAGCGCAAGCTTTTCAACTGATGCTACAAGCCGCTGCATCTTTTTGCTCTTGCCGAAAAATTCACGTGTAAGTTCATCTGATTTTAATAATGTGTGAAGTTTATCTACCTCAGTTTTTAGGCTGGATGTTTCAAGTGCACGACTGATCACCATTTGTAAGTGTTCAAGGTCAATCGGCTTTAACAGGAAATCAAATGCGCCTGATTTTATAGCGCTCACCGCAATTTTAATATCGGAATACCCTGTAATCATTATGATGGGGATGTGGTAAAATTTTTTCTTAAAATCTTTAAGAAGATCAAGACCATTGTGAGTTGTAAGATATATGTCGAGCAAAATCACATCCGGTTCAAATTCTTCAACAGTGGAAACGGCTTCTTCACCTTTCATACACACTTCAACATCATAACCTAATTTTAGCAGCACTTTTTTCAGAGACAGACAAACAAGATCATCATCATCAACAATTAGAACTTTAAATTTCATTTCATTGTCCTGTAGAGTTATGGTTGAATTTAATGAAGAACCGGGAACCTTTATTTAGTTCACTTTCAAAATCGAGTTTGGCATTGTACTCTTCAAGCAGCATTCTGCAAACACTTAAGCCAAGTCCTGTACCGTTTTTTTTATTTGTAAAAAAGTCTTTAAATATTTTCTGTTTGTTTTCCTCGCTGATCCCGATACCGTTATCCTGAACTTCCCAGTAAATAAAAGAGTTTTTATTATCATTACGTTTATATGTTCTGATGTTCAGCTTACCTTCTTTTGTACAGGAATCAATTCCGTTGGTGATGAGGTTAAGCATAACCTGAAGCACTTTGTTTTTTGGTATCCTGAAATTTTCCACATCGGTCGCCAGGTCTTTTTCAATAGTGACATTCTTAAACCGCGCATTCTCTTTCATTATCTCAATGGCATCTAAAGTTACCTGGTTAAGAGAATCCTGACTTAATTCGGCATTCGGTTTACGGGAAAATTCAAGAAGCATTTCTATTAAAGATTGAATCCTTTGCAGAGCTTCGTTGCAATCATTGATTGAAGTATGGGCGTCGGATGGAATTTCTGACCCGAGCATTTTTAGATAATCTAAATTCAATTGAATTGCTGAAAGAGGGTTTCTGATTTCGTGTACATGGCTTGCAGTTAGTTTTCCAAGTATCTGAAGCTTATTATTTTGGATTTGGTCATCAAACATTAAAATCAAACAGTTAAGAACAATGTAAAAATATTCTCTCGTTTAATTTTAAAGATTTGAAAAGTAATTAGCAAACATTTCAACAATGTTTGCTAATATGAAAAGGTGTGTAGGAGTTAAATTATTTTAAAGGGTTTTTTAGTTCTTCTAAAATCTTTTCTGCCACTTTATTCAGAACTTCGTCTGAATTATAAAACTTGCTGTCAATTTTTTCCCTGATGGCATCAAGATCTTTAGTTTCGGCTGAATTACTCTGCAATAATTTAGCTTCCCTGGAAATTTCAAGTTTGTCCTTTTGTGGATTCTGATTTTCCTGTTCCACTTTAGGCTTGTTAACTTCCTTTGAGAAATACTGATTGTTTGATATTCCTTTTATTTCCACTTTTTTACCCTAAATATATTGCTAGTTTTTTTTGGTTCCGTACTATTTCAAGCTCTGCCGATACCTGTGCCAGTTCTTTCTTTTTATCGGCTACTATATTATCGAACTCTTTTTGAATTTGTTTAGTTATCAATAATAACTCCCCCTCAAACCTGGATAGCTCACGGGATGAAAACTTCATTTTCAGCTCATTTTTGAGCTTTTGTACTTTTACCATACTCTCTTTTGCGTGGCTAAAATTAGCATCAAAATTTTCATCTTCCATGGTACTAATGTCGTTTAATACCCCGTGAAGCAAAAGATCTATTTCTTTAATTCTTGTGTTCAAATAATCCATAATTAAAAGAAGGAATTCGTATCTGAGAACGACCCCGATAAATCCAAAAGACTTGCCAGTTGTAACTGCAATCTCTGGTATTGTGCACGCAGACTTTCCGCGGTCTTATTTATTCTGTTTTGGACAGATGTAAGTTTATCATCCAGCCCCTGAATATTCGTGGAGAGTGACGAAATTGAATTTGCCAGGTAACCGGTACTACCTGTGTAAGGTGAAACAATACTAAACAGTTTTGACGCAACTCCGTTGGTTGAATTAAATACAGCCTCAACCTGGCTTATACTCTCGGTTAATTTTTGTTCCAACAATGCACTATCGGAAATAACCAATCCTGTTGAAGAATTGAAAGTAATTCCCAATTGTGAAAGTGTGTTCAGGCTCCCCTGCAAAATACCCGACACCGGAGTATAAGCGGTTGAAGCAAAACTATTTAGAATTGAGGTAGCGCTTGAATCGCCTACAAATACCCCGCGTTCATCTTTTGATGTTGTACTGTTAGTTTTTATGTAAGAGTATACATCATTAAACTTTGCAACAAATTCCTCAATCTTTGTTTTGATTGAAGGCACATTATTCTGTATTGCAACGTTTACGGTCGTATCAGTCGGCTGCATCACAGACTTTAATGTAAATGTAACGCCTGTAACAAGATCATTTATTGTGTTTGAGTTTCTTTGTATATCCAGACCGTTAAAATTTATTCTTGAATTTAAAAGATTTCCCCCTGCAGTGATGTCACTGTACATAAATCCCGGTGTATCGGTCAGGTCGGCAGATTGAGTAAACTCAGGTCTGGAAGAACCAAGATTAAGCCCCAGAAAACTTAATGCTGATCCTCCGTTAAGATCTGTTAATTCTTTGATTCTGAAATCAAGTCCGGTGGACTTGGAGGTAAGTGAAAATTGTGATGTTGTTGCATCTGGTGAAAATGATGCCGCTGTTACAATACCGGAAGCACCTTTCTCCTTGGTAACACCGATATTCAGATCACTGACAATATCAGCGCCGGTTGAATGAGATATTGAAATATATTTTGATGAATCCGAAACAGTAAGTTTTAAGCTTACATCTCCCGGGTTTGGTGAATCCACAACTTTTTCAGCAACCACACCTGATGTATTTGCTGAAATATTTGTGACTAATTCATCAATTAAATCTTCATATGTTCCGCCGCCGTTGTATGAAATTTCAGTTTCAGTACCGTTAAGATTTAGTTTTAAAGTTCCAGGTCCTCCGGTGTACGCAGCAGATGCAGAAAATGTATTCGATTTCACAATAGCTTTATCGGAGTTTATCGCATCCCTTATCTTTTCCATTACAGATTTATTTGTCTGTGTGGGATCAGAAGAATCAAATTCGACTTCAATCGTACTTGTATATTCACCAGTACTTCCGTCACCGGTTTTTATCATAAAACTGTGAACTCCATCAAGCGCGCTTATGGCTGATGAAGTCAATTCATGTGACATCGCAATATCACTTTTTGCCAGTTGAGAAATACGGAGATCGTAACTGCCAAGACCAGCAAGTGAACTTGCGGTTGCAGTTAAAAAATTTGTGTTTGACGATGTTGCCGATTTAGAACTGAATGCTGAACCGGATCCTGAAGTTTTTAATTCATTTAGAAGAGATTTAAGAGCATCAAGTTTAGAACTAAGATTACTATAGGCAGTTGATAAGCTTTGATACTTTGTCTTCCTCGTATTGATGGGCGTTATCAAACGAGAACTCTCAGTAAGCTTGTAAGAGTTTATGAGAGAATTAATACCTGAAGTAGTTAACAAATCAACTGCCATAAGTTCCCCTGTTACTTGTTAAACGCACTAATCCAGGAATCCCTCAACTCGGTCAAAATTTTCTTTACAACATCAAAATTGTTTTTACGCATCTGGTCCTGGCAAAACTGATATAATCTTAACAAACCAATTGAAACTTCCTTTGCGCCATCATCGTTAAAATTGAGCGCATTAGTCAATTCCTGAATTGCCTTGTTGGTTCTGATCATATCTTGTTTCTGACAGCTGACAATAGCAATGTCATAAAGTTTTATCAGCAGTTGTTGAGGAGTAGCCTCCATTACTTCATTAACCAGGTATTGGTTAGTTCGGCTTTGGTTTTTGTAAGCAAGAGACGGATTATGCATTTGGTGTTTCTTCCCCTAGATTAAAGGATAATAAGAAACCCCCGGCGTAAACCGGGGGAGTGAAATCTAGAAACTCATCATTAACGAAACAGGGACAGAATGTTCTGAGGAGCTATGTTAAGCTGAGCTAACATCGATGTACCAATCTGTTGACCGATTTGCCCCTTGGTAGCATTCAATTGTTCCATAGCCATATCTGCATCAAACAGCTTGCTTATAGCTGCTGTATTGTTTGATATAGCTGCTGCAAGGAAATCATCCTTACTATCAAGAGTCTGAGTAAGGTTACCAATTCTTCCTAAGGCTGCTTTTACGTCAGCAGTCAGGTTTGCAGTAGAAGTAGCAATAACTGTTGCATTAGTTGTTGAAGTTAAACCACCTGATCCTAAAGTTGTTGCTGGATCATGTGCATTTAAGTAACCAGCACCAGCAAAGTCCAAAGTTACTGTTGTTCCAACGTTAAATGCTGCTGTAGCAGAAGCTGAAGAAAGAATATCAGTTGAACCTATTTTGGTGTTTGAAAGAATAGAAGAAATTTCACCGGCAATTGTTCTGATATCATTAGCAATAGCAGCCTGATCTTTTAACGGATCTGATGCATCAACTTGTTTTGCAACTATAGCATTAATTTTATCTACAACCTGCAATAAAGCTGATTCTGCAGTTGACAAATAGTTCTTTGCAGAACTGATGTTGCCTCTCTGTGCAGTCATCACGCCGTTAGATGATTCAAGTGTTTTACCAATGTTGAATCCTGATGTGTCATCAGCTACAGAGTTAATTCTCTTCTGTGTTGCGAGACGTAACTGAGCTCTTTCGGTTTGTGCATTAACTTTTGCTAATGCGTTGTAAGCGTTAAGAGCGCTAAGATTGGTGTTTACTGAGAAACCCATGATATACCTCCATGTATATTGTGTTAGTTTTGTTTAATCAAACATCCTTGTTTGATCTTTTATTATTTAAGAGATTTTATTCTCTACTTAGATTATCGTAAACACCGGTTCAAAAGTTTAGCGTTTCAGGTAAGAATTAATTTAGCGGAAGAACTATTTCAGGCTGTCTGTAATATCCCTTTAATTTTTTGTTTTATCATATCTATTGCAGCCTTTGCTTCCGGTATTGATTTGAATTTTTGTTCAGAAAAGTCAATCAGTCTCGTCAGTTCTTCGTATTTGCCTGAACTGATATAAATAGAAATTAAATAAAACGGAACTGACGGCTGAACATCCGGGTGTTCCAGGAGCTGTTCAAAAAGTAATGTTGATTCAGTCGTTTTTCCATCTTCCATCAAGGATATGGCGTACGCTGTTTTTACTGCACAATCATCAGATAATTTTTTCATCAGAGACTCAAGAATTCTACACCGCAATTTGACTTTGTTATAGGGAGTAAGAATAGAAATAACATATTCTACATTTCCTTTGTTTGTAAAATTGCAGATCGTGTTGATCTCTGATTCTTCGAGATCCTTTTTATTCAATAATTTTGAAATAACCCCTGCGTTCAACTTGCCATCAGTGATAAAATTTCTGTCTGCCGGATTTGAATATTCACCCAGAAAAAACTGAATTGCATCAATCCTGCCTGCCTGCTGGGATATGCTCAATCCGTAAAGAATCATTTCTTCATTATTAAGTATGATATCATTGCTGCTGAATTTTTTGTTCTTTAAAACGTCCGTATTAGCGCGATAACTTTTCATCGACAATTTGATAGCCTGGTTTAAGTCACCGTTGCGCAGGCAAATCTTTGAGAGGAGATAATTCAGAGGGGCATAGTTGTCATTAAGTTTTAATCCTTCTATCGCGCATTTCAATGATGGTTCAATGTTGTGATTCCGCAGTTCATTAACGGATACATAGTAGAATGATATTATCAGAAATTCTTTAGGAATTTTTTTTGTCCGGATGACTTCTCTGAACAATTTTGTTGATTCATCGTATTCTTCAAGTACGTTATATGTTTGTGCAAGCTGGAAGGTTTTGTACAGGTCAGGGTTATTTTGATAGTCATTTAGAAGAAGCGAAAGGTTTCTTGATGCTTTTTGTTTCTTTTTTTCTTTTGAAGTATTGTATCCAAGATGAAGAATCTCAATTGATGAATCAATTAATTTGTACCCGTTTTCATTGATTGAGCCGATTATCTGTTCGTGAACTGAACCGGAAAATTTTATTTGCGGGTCGTTGCGGAATAATCTTGTGTAGCTTATAACATTGTCGCGTCCTGTTTGGTCATCCGGACTTTTAACAAAACAGTTAACAGCTAATTTTTCATTTGCTGATGTTATTTTTTTTAATTCATCAAGACTCGATTCTGAAAGTCTCTCATCTGCGTCAAGATATAAAATCCAATCGCCCGTTGATTTACTTAAAGCAAAATTTCTCGCCGCGGAAAAATCATTTACCCAATCAAATTGATAAACCTCTGCATTATACTCTTCAGCGATTGATATTGTAGCATCGGATGAACCTGTATCCACAAGCACAATTTGCTGAACAATATCTTTCACTGAATCTAAACATCCGCGGAGATATTTTTCCTCATTCTTAACGATCATACTAAGTGAAATGCTCACTGTAAAACTCCGGCTGTATTTATAAAATGTTTGCGCACAACATTAGCTGATTAAACAAATCGAATTTAGTGCCAGTGAAATGATAAAGCAGTTGGCTATTTACAGGACAAGTTTATGATGATATATAGAATTGTGGCTAATAATGGGCAGAATGTTTAATCAGGAAGAAGCGGCTCAATCCTTTTAACTTCTTCAGAGATTTTCAATTGAGCGTCGGCAGTAAGTTTTTGAGATAATTCTTCGATATCTTTTTTTAACTTCGCGATGCTTTTATTTTCATGGTCAATACTGTCCTTAAGACTATCCTGCAAAAGTTTGTCTCTGTATTTACTTTTTTCTCTTGCCGAAGTTAATTGTCTTTCTTTATCACTTTTTATCGCATTAATTCTCTGAACAAGCCGGTGTTTGTAATTTGATTTATCGATGAATGCAAATCCCGCCATCGCCATTGAAATCAATGTTCCGAGCAGAAAAGTTATAACACTCCATTTTATGCCCTGGAATATTACTCCTGACATCAGATCATTGAACCCGGAACCGGAAGAATACTCAGTATTGGTATAACCCGCTATTCCACCGACAAGAAAAACCAGTGCTGTAGCAATGATTGTATACACCATAGATGTCTTAAATGAATTAATCGGGTTTAATTTTGAATTGTTATTCAATGCGGTTAGTTCTTCTTCTGACTGAGCGATGAATGCTGCAGCATTGCTTTCAATGGTAGAAATTGTTCTGTCAAGCTTTTGTTTTGACTGCAGTTTAATTTCTTCGAATTCTTTTTTAAGTTTTTCGATATTCTGAATGTGTTCATTCTTCTTATTCTCAAACTCAGATAACTTTTCATTTACTTCGGACATAAACTTGTCAGAAATATTTTTCTTAAGTGCCAGGGCTGCTAATGCAATACGCTCATTAAGTTTCGGTGTAACTGCGTTAAAAAGTGTTGTATTATTTCCCTGGTATTTCTGAACAACTGACTCAAGGAAAATTACAGTACTGATAATATCCTCATTATAAAACTCGTTCAGTTTCTGTTGAGCTAAAAACAACAATCTGTTCCTCAATGCATCCAGAGATACTTCGTCACGCTTACGATTATTTTCAATTATTTCCTCAATTGACCTGTACATAGCGGCAAAGTCTTCCTGCCTGAAAATATTTGCGCTTACAGGGAATTTGACAAAGTACTGAAACATTTGAAGGTTGTTCAATTGAGCGGAATAATTCAACCTGTCAACATCAAACTGAAATACTTTTTTCAGAAGTTCCGCTGCTGTTTCATGATCGTTTTTATGAACCGAAGCTAATGCCTGGTAAAATATTGCAGAGATACCGTTAGGCTTCTGTTGAAGTGCTTCAGAAAAACTAAGATAAGCATTAATCGGATCTCTCTGGCTGAGGTATGAAAATCCGTTCAGAAGTTTTATAAAGTATCTGAATTCATTTAACACATTTGAATCGAGTGAAGTCTTCTGAATTGTTTCATCCGTTTCTTTTAACACATCTCGGGCACTGAACGGATCGTGGAAGAACTGGTCATAAATAAGTACAATCGAATGAATTATTCTGCTCAAAAAATAATCGGGAGTAATATTTTTAGTTATAACGTTAATCATCGAATTTGCGAAGAACTTTTTATCGCTGATTGATTTTAACGTTACCCATTTTGAATAGAATTCCATCAGCGAACGGTGCGCTTCGGATGGATATTTTTTATCCGACCTGTTCCGGAAAAAATCTTCATAACCTGCGGTAAGCGGAGTTTCATAAAGAAAAAATAATGGTGCTTCTTCATAGCGAATAAAATATTCACTTAATTGAGGAGGGAGAGGAAATCTGTAAAAGCGTGTCGTTTCTTTAAACTTATGTATAAACTCTATGCCTGATTGAACATCCTGAGTACAAAATTTACCCGCTAAATTTTTAAATCTGGTGGTTAGTGCATCAGACGCAAATTTCTCTCCGGTTAATTCATCTAATATAGAGTTGTCATTTATCATCGCGAATACGCACTTCACCATTTAAAATTGTTAAACGAGTTTTCCCGCTGTCTGATTATCGGATTTTTTTTGTAAGTGTTAAGTCTTGGTCGTAATAAAAAAAATTCTGTTGTATTGGATATAACATATCACTCACTTATTTTTGAAGCGGATGAATGTTCGTTTTTATCGGACAATTTATTCTGCGAGTAGTTGCCTGCATTATCAGGAATCTGCGAATTACCGGGGAACTCTAAATGTTTATGCGCTTTAGTACCTGTTTGAAAATCTTTTGACCTGGTGAAAATTCTGATTGCCGATTCGATGAATTTCCGGATGCGATGTCACACTTAGTAATACGAAAAACCTGTGAGTAACTATTAATTCATTTACTAAAAATAAAATTGGATCCAATACTCAAATAATGAAGCCTGGCTCAGACTCTTCTGCATCATTCCGCACAACAGCCGAAACGATTATTAACGGTTTACAAAACCATGAAAATTTTACTCCTGAAGAAACTTTCAGATTAGTAAGAAAACTTGAAGACCTCCACAAACAAACCGAAGAAAAAAACGAACAGCTTTTTCAGAGATTAAGAGAATCTGATTTCAGGAAACAGCAGTACCAGTCCCAGATAAATTCTATTCCGGCTTCACTAATAATTTTTAATGAAAGAGGACAAATTATTAGCGCCAACAAAACTGCAGCTGATATACTTGAAGAAGACGCAGACAGCTTATACAAAAAATTATTTTACAATTATCTCTCGACTGATAGTAAAGCAGTTTTCCGGTTACATCTTCGCAATACATTTCTTGAGAGCGGTACTCAATCAGCAGAACTTGTCTTAAATACAAATTACAGATCGCCTTCAGTTTTCCTTATTAAAAGCAGAAGTTTGAACAGGCAGGGTGAATTGAATCGTGAGTGTTATTCAGTACTGATTGATTACCCGGAAAAAAGACGAACTGATGAAGTTCTTCTTGAAAACCTTGAACGTCTTTCAGCTATCATTGAAGATCAGACTGAATTAATATGCAGGTGGTCACCGGTTAAGAAAATTAATTTTGTTAATAATTCCTACTGCAGATACTTTAATAAAAAAGCAGAAGATTTAATCGGAACAGATTTTAACACCTTCATTGTTGAGAAGGACAAAGAAAAATTTGATCAAAGCCTGCTGCTTCTTTCTCCCGATAACCCGCTCAACATCATCGAAGTTCGTGCTGTACTGCCATACGGCGAAGTAAAATGGCAGCAGTGGACTAACAAAGCGTTGTTTGATAAATCAGGAAATATAATAGAGTATCAATCGGTCGGCAGAGATATAACCAAACAAAAACGTTCTGAGGAATCACTGCGGATTAGCGAAGAACGATACCGGCTGGCAGTTGAGAACTCACCGAACCAGATTTTTTCTGTTAACAAAAACGGGTTACTGATTACCTGGAATAAGGCTTGTGAAGAGTTATTTCAGTTCAAGCGTGAAATACTTGGACAATCTTTTACTGAATTATTGCATTCTTCATCCGATGTATCAGAAGTTCAGAACATGATCCAGCAGGTCTTTGAAGGAAAGACTTTCAATATCCCTGAATTGATATTTAAATCTAAAGACGGCACAAAAAAATATTTAATGGTTCGTCTTTATCCTCTCATCGGAAATGAAAAGAAAATTTATGCCTGTGTTTTTACCGCTACGGATCTGACTGAAAGAAAGAAGATTGAACTGGCACTTAGAAAAAGTGAAGAGCTTCAGCGTGCCCTGTTTACAGGCAGTGTCGACCCAATTCTGATTACAGACATCAACTTTAAAACAATTGCCGCTAACCCTGCGCTGGAAAAATTAATCGGGTACAGCTCCGATGAATTAAGAGGATTTACTTTTCCTCCAAACTCAGCTTTTGATTCAACACTTATCAGAGAATGGGTTGAAAAATGTAAATCAGGTGAAGGCGTGTCCGGTTATGAAACAAATATTTCAGGAAGAAGCGATGAACTGATACCCGTAAGCATGACCATTTCACCGATAAAGAATATTAAAGGTGAATTAAGGTACATCTCTTTCTGGCTGCGGGATATAAAAGAAAGAAAAAGAATTCAGGAAGCTTTGCGCATAAGTGAAGAACGGATGCGGCTGCTTCTGCAGAGCGCAGAAGATATTGTTCTAATGCAGAATCTTGAAGGTAAAATTCTGTACTATAACGGCGCTACAAAATATGGACTCACTCCGGGTGAAGTTGTCGGAAAATCTCCGTACGATTTTTTTGAAAAGGATCTGGCAGAAATTCTTGAAAAACATGTAAACGAAGTAGCTGTTAGCTCCAAGCCATTAATTTCTGAAGATGAATTCCACTGGCAGGGTGAAAAGATGTGTTTTTCAAATCTGCTTTCTCCTGTAAAAGATGAAAATGGAAAAGTGATCGCGGTTACAATAATTTCAAGGAATATTACCGATAAGAAAAAAGCGGAAGATGCTCTTCTTGAATCGAAGATAAAATTACAGGAATTAAATGCGAGCAAGGATAAGTTCTTCTCAATTGTGGCGCATGATCTCAGAAGCCCATTCCAGGGACTGATTGGTTTTTCAAATTTGCTGCTTGAAGATTATAAATCGCTTGACAGGGAAGAAATAAGAGAGTTTGTTGAGAACATTAATAACTCGACAAAAAATCTATATAAACTTATAGAGAATCTTTTAGAGTGGTCAAGAATTCAAACGGGAAGAAAAGAATACTTCCCTCAGAAAATTGATCTTTATGAAACCGTGGATTCCGAACTAAAATTGCTAAGCGGTAATGCTGCGAACAAAAATATCTCCCTCGAAAATCTTATTTCAAATGATACTCGTGTTACGGCAGATAAAAATATGCTCACATCTGTTCTTGAAAACCTGATAACAAACTCAATAAAGTTTACTAACCCCGGCGGTGAAGTTAAAGTATATAACAATCATCTGGGTGAAATGATTGAAGTTGTGGTTGAAGACAACGGGGTTGGAATAAGAGCAGATGATCTTCAAAAACTATTGCGTATAGATCAACAACATTCTACCGAAGGGACTGCACAGGAACGCGGAACCGGGTTGGGATTAATGCTGGTAAAAGAATTTGTTGAGAAACAAGGGGGCACTATAAGAATTGAAAGTGAATTTGGGAAAGGTACAAAAGTTTTCTTTACTCTTCCCCGGGCATTAAACCCGATTACTGTAGATACATAAAAATCTTCTGTTAAAAATAATTAAAGTCAGTTCTCTTTACTTTTTGGAAATACCGATTATATTTTCATTCACAAAATTGGAAGTTAATTCAACTTTCTTCAACCGGGTTATTTTGAACAGAGGGAGGGAATGTTGATAAATAGAAATTTATTCCGCACCGAAATTAAATCTTCGTTTTATTTTCCGCTCCGCATCACACTGCTCTACCTGATCCTTGGAGGTTTATGGATATTGTTTTCCGATAAACTTGCTGTAGCATTTACAAATGATTTTGAAACACTTGCCGTTATTCAGATGTACAAAGGCTGGTTCTTTATTATCATCACTGCATTTTTCTTTTATTTATTAATAAAGCGGGACTTTAAATTAATTGAAACAACTCAGAAGGAACTATCCGAAAGCGAAAAACGATTCCGGTCTTTATTTGATAACGCTCCGCTGGGCTACCAGGCTGTAGACAGTGATGGAAAAATTCTTGCTGTTAACAAAGCAGTATGCTCAACATTAGGGTATACTGAAAAAGAAATGGTTGGAAAATACTTTGTCGATTTTTTAAAGGTTGAAGACAAAAGTATCTTCGAAGAAATTTTGAAAAATATTCAGAGCGATGGAGTACTTGGTAATGTTGAATTCAGGATGGTTAAAAAAGATAAGGCAACAGCCATTATAGCTGTGGAGGGGAAAGTTGCATTCACAAATGACGGGCAGTTCAAACAACTGCATTGCATTTTAATAGATATAACTGAGAGGAAAAAGAATGAAGCGGATTTGATCAAGTTATCAAGCGCTGTAGATCAGAGCCCTGCCGCGGTGGCTATACTCAAGAGAGATGGAAAACTCGAATATATTAACCCGAAATTTACACAGTTAACCGGATATACTTTTAATGAAACAGCTGGTAAGGAACCTATCCAATTAAAACCTTCTTCAATGCCGGATGAAGAATTCAAAAATATCTGGTCATCAATTAAAGCGGGAGATGAATGGTCGGGAGAATATTACAACAACAAAAAGAACGGAGAGTTTTACTGGGAATTGATTTCAATCTCCCCGATAAAAAATACTGAGACTGAAATCACTCACTTCCTGGTACTTAAAGAAGATATAACGGGACGAAAGACAATTGAGAAAGAGCTGATACGTGCTAAAGATGAAGCGGAGGAATTAAGTAAACTGAAAACAAATCTGCTTGGGAATATCAGTCATGAACTCAGAACTCCTCTTGTAGGTATTATCGGATTTGCGGAATTCCTTAAAGAAACCGAACTGGATGTTGATCAGTCAGACATGGTTCAAAAAATTATTAATAGCTCAAAGCGGCTAACTAATACATTAAACTCAATACTTTATCTCTCGGAAATTGCTTCACGTGAGAATTATCTTAATAAGGAAGAAATAAATTTAGCCAAACACACTCCAATGCTTATGTTTCCATTTATTCAGGCGGCTAAAGAAAAGGGTCTTGAGTTTTCTATTCTGATTAAATCAAAAAAAGCATCAGCAGTTATAGATGATAAACTGTACATAATGGTATTGAATAATCTGCTTGACAATGCGCTTAAGTTTACCAGGCACGGAAAAATTGAAATTACAATTGATTTAGTTGAAACAGGTGAAAATAAATTTGCCGCCGTGAAAGTAAGCGATACGGGAATTGGAATTGCTGAAACTGACAGGGAAAAAATATTCCAGGAATTCCGTCAGGCGAGTGAAGGCGTTTCCAGGTGGTATGAAGGGACAGGTTTAGGGTTAACGCTTGCAAAAAAAATGGTTGAAGCAATGGATGGAACAATCAATCTTGAAAGTGAAATTGGTAAAGGCAGCATCTTTACGATCATGTTTCCTGCAATTGAAATTCCTGAAGCCACGGAAGAGATTGCAGATGATGTAAGTAAAGAATCGGGAATCCAGCCATTCAGAATATTATTGGTAGAAGATAATTTTATAAACAAAGAGGTAACTGAATTATACTTAAAAGATATTTACTCAATTGATCACGCTGAAAATGGTGAGGCAGCCGTAGAATTGTCGCGTCAAAATCACTATGATGTTATACTGATGGATATTAATCTCGGAGGCGGTATAAACGGAATTGAAACTGCAAAGGAAATAAGAAAGTTAAACGGCTATGAAAGTGTTCCGGTGGTTGCTGTCACGGGCTATGCGATGGCAGGCGATAAAGAAGTGTTGCTGGCGGAAGGACTAACCCACTACCTTGCAAAGCCGTTTGAAAAACAGGAGTTGCTTCAGTTATTAGCTGAGATATTAATTGAGAATTAATTGATTGATGTTAACAGTTTGCTTAACACAATAGTTGTGATGTATCGGGATAGAGTTTGCTACGCAGGGATATAAAATATATCTTATAATTAGTTAAAAGATTGTCACTGAAATTTTTTATTTCTGTGAACAAGTAATGAGCAAGCAACCTTGCTAATCAACATGTACTGTGAACTATTTTAATGTAGTCGGGAGTCAGAATAAAATAGTTCAGTAAAATAAAATTGTTTTCCAAATTATAATGTTTTTATTATATCATTCAGCTATCAAACAAATTTTAGTATATAAATGGGGTTATAAGTGAAAAGTCGCAGCGCTAAAAATAAGGAGAGTGACAGTCGCAGAAAACGGGCAAACAACTCTGATAAAAAATCTTCAGGAAAGACAACTCAGCAAAAAAAAAAATCCGACATTAAAAATATTAACAGTGATTCACTGTCATTTATGTTTATGAATTTTCCTGATATTCTTTGGATATTCGATAACCATTTACAGATAATCTTCTGTACCGGTGAGATAAAAAAAATACCCGGAATAAACCTGAACAAACTGACAGGAAAATATGTTGAAGAAACATTATTAGGTTCAGATAAAAAATTTATAAGATCAATGAAAAATTCTCCAGCCATTACCTCATCAGGGAAAAATTACATAAGTGATAGATTCATTCACTCAATAAAAAACAAAAATCGTAAAACATTACAGGTTGAAACAACAATAACTGCAGCAGGCGAACCAAAAAAGAAGCATGAAATATTCGCTGCCGTGACGAGGATTATTGAAAAGAAATCACATTCAGAAAAGATTCCTGATGAAACTAACCTTAGTATGACCCTCGCTAAGCAGCTTATTCATTTAGGAACATACCAGTTCGATAAATCAGGAAAAAATAATCACTGCTCTGATGAAGTATTTAAAATTTTTGAAAGAAGTGCCGACGAAGGTTGCTTTTCATTGGAAGGTTTGTACCGTGTTGTTCATCCTGATGATAAATCATTCGTAATAAAAAGTATAACAAATGCCTTTCAGAAAAAAACACAGTTTGATTTTGAGTTTAGAATAGTCACTTCAGAAGGTAAGATAAAATATCTTCACAATATTGGTCAGGTACTTCGTTCAGAAAAAAAATCTTCGTTAAGAATTTTCGGAATAGTCCTGGATATTACTGACAGGAAAACAAATGATGAGAAACTCGGGAAATATCTTTTTGAACTGAAACGTAACAAGGAACTGCTGGAAGATAAAGCTCTTGAGCTTTCAAGTTTAAATGAGCAATTAAAATCAGCGACAGAAGAGCTGAGAAGAACAAATGATGCTAAAGATAAATTCTTTTCCATACTTGCTCACGATCTGCGTAGTCCTTTTCATGGATTGCTTGGATTCTCTAATATGCTTGTTGCAGAGTTTGATAATTTATCCGACACGGAAAAGAAAAATATGGCTGAAAGGATAAATCTTTCTGCTCACTATATGTTCAAACTAATTGAAAATTTACTTGAGTGGTCAAGATTACAATCCGGGCGGATGGAAATTAATCCAATTAAAACAGAACTTAGGGAAGTAGTATTATATTCAATAAACCTGTTGAGCAATTCGGCGGTGGCAAAACAAATAGTGATTGTTAATAATGTCCCGGAAAATATTATTGCGTTTGCTGACACAAATATGCTTAACTCGGTACTTGAAAATTTACTTTCGAATGCGATTAAATTTTCAAAAAGAAATTCAGAAGTGATAATCAACACAACTATGCTGAACAACTTTGTTGAAATTTCTGTAAACGACAGTGGAGTGGGAATAAAAAAATCGGATATCGAAAAACTGTTCAAAATTGATAGTCATCATTCTACTACAGGAACTGAAGAGGAAAGAGGAACCGGATTGGGATTAATTATATGCAAAGAAATGATTGAGAAACTTGGCGGCAGTCTAAAGGTCGCAAGCAGGGAGAATGAAGGAAGTACTTTTTCTTTTACAATTCCATTAGCCGGTTCAATAAGTTGAGAAGAATTTTTGTTAACTAAAAAAATAAAATGAAAAAATCTACAGCTTGTTTATTGTTGTTGTTTGTGATGCTGATGAACTATTCCTGTTCAACAGTAACATATAAAACAATTTTTCCTACTTTAGATGACGGAAAGTATGACAGTGAATTTCCATATAAAGGAAGTTCCGCTGAACTGGAAGAAATAGGGCAATCAGTTTACAGAATAAACAGCACGGCATTTTACTACACATACATCTTTGACACTGAATCAAAACTTAGAATGTCAGAAGTCACTGAAGACGTATTAAAGAACAGAGCAATAAAAACAGCACTGTATGATCAGACGGCTGCTGGAACTGCAACACTAATCTCGACTGAAAATTCATCAGTTGCGTTGTTAACATGTTCGCACGTGGTTGACTTTCCCGATACAATAATCGGTTACAAACATACTGCAGACGGAAAAGTGACACAGTTTGTTGAGAGCATTTCAATAAAAGATAAACAGACTACTTACATTGCCGGTTTTCCGGGAGGCGGCGAACTGCAAGTTATCTTGTCTGACAGGAATCTTGATTTAGCAATCATTGGAAACAGGTACAGTCCTGATTTTGTTACAAGGCTAAAAACTTTAAAGTTTCCTTATGGAACCGCGAAAACACTTGAGTGGGGAACCTTCGTTTATCTTTTCGGATATCCTTTAAGTTATAAGATGATTACAAAAGCAATTGTAAGCAGTCCGAATTACGATGAACATGGATCGTTTCTCATCGATGCGATTATAAACAGGGGATTCAGTGGTGGAATCGTTCTTGCAATAAAAGACGGTGTACCGAATTTTGAACTTGTCGGAATGGTTCAGCGTGTGCCGAAGGAGGACGAAGATTATCTCCGACCTGAAGCGTTAAGCAGTGATGGCAGATATAGTCCGCTGATTCCTTATGAAGGTGAAATATATGCCGATAAA
This sequence comes from Ignavibacteriales bacterium, assembly GCA_016700155.1. Classification (NCBI taxonomy): domain Bacteria; kingdom Pseudomonadati; phylum Ignavibacteriota; class Ignavibacteria; order Ignavibacteriales; species Ignavibacteriales bacterium. The sequence continues at coordinate 3,464,508 of CP065001.1, read as the reverse complement.
AGAATCAACATCCGTTACGGTATCGCAAAAATTATTTCCATTGAACAGATACTTGAATATATTGAAAAGCACAGGGATTACTTAAACCAGAAAGGATATTTTATCAACATACTGCGATAGGATTTCAGAACCTTAAACTAAAAACCGTTTCTTTTCCTACAACCGAATTAACCCTTATCGTTCCTCCATGCGCACGTATTATTTGCCTTGAGAGACTCAATCCAATTCCTGAGCCGTTTCGTTTTGTACTGAAAAAAGGTATAAAAATTTTCTCCTGTACATCTTCCGGTATTCCTGAACCGTTATCCATAACCTTGATAAGAATTTTTCCTTTATCATCAAGTGAACCTGTCAATGAAATTTTTGCATTCCTAATATCCTTTAATGCGTGCTGCGAGTTTATAATAAGATTAATCAGAACCTGTTCAATTAAATCAGGGTCAGCAGTTAACTCAAGAGAAAGGGGATCAACTTCACAATTAAAATCGATGCCTTGTTCCTTCAATTCTTTTTTCATCAGGGTTTCGATTCGTTCAAACAGCTTTTTTATTGAGATAATTTGAAATACCGGTCTCGGGATTTTAGTGAGATTCCTGTAATTATTTACAAAGTGAAGCAGTCCTTCACTTCTTTTAAGAATTGTATTATTTGCCGAAATGATATCCTCAAGTTCTTCTTTGTTTATATCATTATGTGAACCGGAAAAATCAGAAAGGATTTTGTTTGCTGTTGCAGCAAGGGATGAGATTGGTGTAATGGAATTCATGATTTCATGGGTTAACACACGGATTAATTTTTGCCATGCATCCATTTCCTGTTCTTCCATTTCACTCTGAATATTCTGCAGAGACACAATTGTATAAATCTGGTTCTTCAGTTTAAATGAAGAAGCGTGAACCATAAGCTGAACAAGCTCATTATCCTCAACATATTTAACGATGGTTTTTTCTCCGGAGTTCAGACTCTCGATTTTTTCAGCAAGAGATTTATTAATACTTTTTAATGAATCAATTGAAATGAGCTGGCTTACCTTTAATATTTTTTTTGCTGCATTATTTATAAACTCAATTTTCCCGTCACTGTCGAATGAAAACAACCCAATACCAACATGCTGGATTACTGTATAAAGATAGCGGAGGTTTTCCTCTTTCTCTTTACGTGTCGACTGAAAACGGTTTATGATATCATTAAACTCACTTCCCAGTTCTTTAAATGATCCGCCCAGGTTTCTTGTAGAAAAAATCTGCGAAAAATCCGAATGCTTAATTGATCCAAGGAATTTCGATAACTCCCGGTTTGTTTTGTCAACATATCTGAATAAGGAAACTAACTGGTAAATACCCGCAGCAGACAGAATGATAATGCTGGCAAGTAATTCAGTGGCGAAAATCAGATAAAATATTACCAGCAGGTTTATGCTGATTAGTGAGATCCGAAAAATAATTATCGAGCGGAATTTTGAAAGGATCATCATCCCTCATCAGGATTTGTTATCTGTTTTAACTGCTATAAAAGTCATATCATCAAATTGCGGAACACCGCGGGAGTAATTTGAAATTTCATTTGACACAGCGCGGACAAGATCTTCTGAACTCAGTCCGTTTACACGATTCATTAAACTTAAAATACTATCCTTACCAAATTCTTCGCTAAGCCTGTTCCTTGCATCAGTAAATCCGTCGGTATAAAAGAAAAGCAAATCGCCATCATTTAACTGAAGTTCAGTTTCAACAATGCTTTGTGCAAAAACATGACCATCCTCAAGTCCCAATCCGAGCCCCTGCGGTCTTATAAAAGTTGTTTGTTTTTCTTTTTCACTTACAAATATAGCAGGCTCGTGTCCGGCTCTTGCCAGTTGAAATTTTCCTGAGGATATATCTAAAACACCATAAAACATTGTTACAAATGAACCGCGTTCAATTGTGCTGTAAAGCAGGGAGTTTATTTTGATGAGTACTTCTTTAGGTGATAATTTACTCTTTGCGAATGATTGAAAAATACCTTTAGTAAGAGTCATATAGAATGCGGCTGGCAATCCTTTGCCGGAAACATCGGCAATTACAAAACCAAGTTTGTTTTCATCTATCTGTATGAAATCATAATAGTCTCCGCCGACTTCATTCGCAGGGATACATAAGCCAGCAATTGAATAGCCTTTTACATTAGGATTTGAAGTCGGTAGAAGTCTTCTTTGAACCTGCCTTGCAATTTCAAGTTCACTCGAAAGCCTTTCCCGCTCAAGTTCGCTGCTTATATCCTGCAATGTAACCAGCGTGAATCGCGTATTCCTCAGTTTAAATTCAGTTGCAAATAATGAAAGCTCAATTATTTTTTTATCCGTCTCGATTTTCAAGAGCTCGCGTTCGCCGGATTTAATATTCTTTAATGTCTGAACAAAATTTTCATTGTAAGCCGAAAGACTTTGAATATTTTTTATTTCAGATGTACCGAGTAATTCTTTTGCGGCATCATTCATTAATTCAATCTGTCCGTTATCACGAAAAGAGATCATACCGGTTCCGATATGCTTAACTATAGTCTGCAGGTATTGAAAATGTTCTTCTTTTTCTGAGCGCGCAATCTGGAACTGGTTGATCACGTTTGATAGTGAGTTGCTTAATTCATTGAAAGTCGGACCAAGATCCTGTTTAAGAAATGATTGCGAAAAATCAGAGTGTTTAACGGAAAGAAAGAATTTACTCAACTCACGGTTAGTGGTTTCTACAAATCTTATCAGTGATATGATCTGGAGTGCAACTATTACAGAAATAATAATTAATGTCGCAGCAAAAACTCCCTGCTGGTAAAGATAGAACAACAGGAATATTGTTATTGCAAGAAGCAGTACCCGGATAACAACTTTAATTCTGAAAGACTTCATTAGTTAAATTTTTTTATCAACCTGTGAAATTATAGACCGTATTTTTCCATTCTCCTGTAAAGTGATGTTCTTGTCAGCCCGAGTTCTTTAGCGGCTTTTGTAATATTACCTTCATTATCAGTAATAACTTTTTTTATCACCATTTTTTCGACTTCTTCTAAATTGTAATTATCAACAATAAATTTTTCTTCGTTTGTAATTGCACCCTGCAGAAAAAAATCTGAAGGCAGCAGTTCATCACTTTCACATAAAATGACACTTCTTTCAAGTGCATGCTGAAGTTCACGAATATTTCCGGGCCAGGAATAATGAATAAGTTTATTTATTGTCTTTTCATTTATTTTCAGATCGGGTTTATTGTACTTCCTTGTATAGACAGAAAGGAAGTGATCAGTAAGCAGGGGAATATCTTCGGTCCTTTCTCTCAATGGGGGTAATGTTATTTCGATTGTATTTATCCTGTACAATAAATCCTGTCTGAATTTTTGTTCAGAAACCATTTGATAAATCGGCATGTTCGTAGCACATATTAATCTTATATCAAACGATTTGCTTTTGTTTGCGCCGACTCTTGCAACTGTTCTGCTTTGAAGTACGGTTAGCAATTTAGATTGCAGTTCCGGCGGAATGTTCCCGATCTCATCTAAAAATAATGTACCTCCAGAAGCAATTTCAAATCTACCCGGTCTATCTTCTCTTGCGTCTGTAAATGCACCTTTAACATGTCCGAATAATTCACTTTCGAATAAAGTTTTGGTAATGGCTCCCATATCAACATTTATGAATGGTTCGCCTGAACGTCGTGATTGTTTATGAAGTGCGTGTGCTACAAGTTCTTTTCCCGTTCCGTTTTCACCAAGTATCAGTACATTTGCATCTGTTGAAGCAACTTTTTCGATTGTATGAAAAATATTCTGCATTGCAGGAGAGTTTCCGATAAGCTCGGGAAATTTTTTATTGAAATCATCCTGCATCAGCTTCTGTCTTTGACGTAGATTATTCGTTTCCAGTTGAGAATATCTCAGCTTCAATGCAGCAGAATACGTTGTAAGGAATTTTTCATTCTGCCATGGTTTCAAAACAAAATCTGTGGCACCTTCTTTTACAGCTCTTACTGCTGTTTCAACATCGCCGTATGCTGTTATCAGAATTACAATTGCGGCGGCATCATACTTAAATATTTCCTTAAGCCAGAAAAATCCTTCCTGTCCGCTTGTCATATCCTGAGTAAAATTCATATCAAGGAAAATAACATCGAAGTTTTCTGATTTTATTAATTGGGGAATATTTTCAGGATTCTTTTCTGTATAAATATAAGAGGCATGTGGTTTGAGCAATAATTTTGCTGCAAGCAGAATGTCTTCGTTATCATCGACGATCAATACTCGTCCTGAACTTTTTTCCATGCAGATTAGCTCGCCAGAAATAGGTAATAAATAATCATTTCTTAACAAGAAAGTTACTGAAATTTAAATGTAAATGTGGATTCAAAAACGGATAATATTTTTGCAATCAAAAACCATACGCACAAATAGTTCATGATTTTATTTTGTGGCACAGGAATGGCTAATTTTATTTAATCCCATGTAACTATTTTCTATCTAACGAGTCTAACCGGTATTGAGGATTTGATGATTAAAGAACTGGAAAAAGAAGAAATCAAAACTACATGTCCGCATTGCAGGAAAGAAATTTCATTTGCATGGGTTTGCAAAATTGTTTCCTCGGTTGGAATTCGCTACATGTACATTTGTACAAACTGCCAGAAGAATCTCGGTGTTTCCCATGAGAAAGATTTCAGAAGCGTAAAGCATCATCATACTTTTGCCTGAGAGTCGTAATTAATTCACATAAAAAAAAGAAATCAATTCATTAACCTTCCGGTAATATGTGCGTATTCGAACATTAGTGTAACGAATGCGGACAGTCATTTATAATGTCGTTCACTCCAGCTGCAAAATCCGGTTAATTTTCATGACAGATGGTTTATATCTGAGATACAAAATCCATTCGTATTTGATTAAAGGGCACAAAAATTGGGTTTAGCCAGGTATATTTTCCGGTAATTCTATTGTGGAGAATCAGATGGACAGAAAAATAGAAAAGAAAAATTGGACGCCTAAAAAAATAATAATAACCGGATTAGGATCGGTTTTTATCATTGTAGTTCTTTACAATTTTGTTTTGGGTGATAAAAGCACAAGACTTAATGTTGACAATGAAAAAATAACTATCGGTTCGGTTAAGTATGAACCATTCCAGGAATTTATACCAATTACAGGAACAGTACAGCCAATTCAAACTTTCTTTCTCGATGTAAGTGACGGAGGAAGAGTAGTTGAAAGATTTGTTGAAGAAGGCGCATTTGTTAATGCAGGAGATCCAATCGTAAAGTTTGACAACGCGCAATTAACACTCAGTATTATCTATAACGAAGCAAATGTCTTCCAGCAGATCAATAGCTTGCGAAGTACACGATTAGCATTTGAACAAAATAAATTAAACCTGCAGGGTCAGCTGCTTGATCTCGATTACCAGATACTCGAACGCAAAAGAGTTTATGAGAATAACACAAAACTTTTTGAAAAGAATCTTATTTCGAAAAATGAATACGATCTTTCCAAAGATCAGTTCGAATATATGGTACGGAAAAAAGCCCTGACTATGGAAACATACCGCCAGGATTCGATATTCAGAGCTGAACAAATAAATCAACTTGAAATTTCAGTTCAGCAGCTTCAGCAAAATCTTGGCGTGACAAAAACTCAGCTTGAAAATCTTACTGTTCGCGCCCCGATCAAAGGTCAGTTAACTTCTCTTCGCGCCGAAATTGGTCAGTCAATTTCTCCGGGACAAAATCTTGGACAGATTGATGTGATCGATTCATTTAAAGTAAGAGCATCGATCGATGAACATTACATTGCAAGAGTAAATCCCGGGCAGACCGGCGAATTTACTTTTGCTGGAGAAACCTATAACCTGATTATTAAGACAGTGTACCCCCAGGTTGCCAACGGCAGATTTGAAGTGGACATGCATTTTACTGGTACAGTGCCTACAACTATAAGACGCGGACAAACACTTCAGATACGGCTTGAGCTCGGTGAATTATCTAATGCTCTCACTGTTGAAAGAGGAGGCTTTTATCAGACAACAGGCGGACAATGGATTTTTGTTGTTGATAATTCAGGAGACTTCGCAATACGCCGCGATATAAAACTGGGTCGTCAGAACTCACAGGTATTTGAAGTGTTAGAAGGATTAAAAGAAGGTGAAAAAGTAGTTACATCTTCTTATGAAAATTACAGGGATATTGAAAAATTAGTTTTAAAATAAAAACAGGAATTAATAATTAAAAAGGAGCATCCAAATGTTAAAGACTGCAAACCTGAAAAAAATCTACACAACTGAAGAAGTTGAAACGACCGCATTAAACAATGTGAATATCGAAATTGAAAAAGGAGAATTTGTCTCAATAATGGGCCCATCTGGCTGTGGCAAATCAACTCTGCTGAACATACTTGGTTTACTTGATAATCCGAGCGAAGGTGAATTTTATTTTCTTGACAAGGAAGTATCTAAGTATTCAGAACGTCAGCGCGCGCAGATGCGAAAAGAAAATATCGGGTTTGTGTTTCAAAGTTTTAATCTGATTGACGAATTAACAGTTTATGAAAATGTCGAGCTTCCTTTGTTATATCTCGGTCACTCCACATCAGAAAGAAAAATTAAAGTGAATGAATCATTGGAGAAAATGGAAATAATGCACCGTGCAAATCACTTTCCCCAGCAATTATCCGGCGGTCAGCAGCAGAGAGTCGCAGTTGGTCGTGCAATTGTCGGTAACCCGAAATTAATTCTGGCGGATGAACCAACCGGTAATCTTGATTCAGCAAGAGGCGATGAAGTAATGAATCTTCTTACAACTCTCAATTCAAACGGAACTACAATTGTAATGGTAACACATTCACCTACATACGCAGAATATGGCAACCGTGTTATTCATTTGTTCGATGGACATGTAGTAACGGAAAATTATAAAGAAAAATTTCACGTGTAATTAAGTAACGGGGATAAAAGTTGTTACGGAATTATTTAAGAATATCACTCAGGAATCTGAAGAAAGAAAAAGTTTCTTCGGTAATAAATATTGTAGGACTTGCTGTTGGTCTTACCTGTTTTATTACGCTTGCACTATTCGTTTATGACGATCTGAGTTATGATAAAGGTTATAACAATTCAGAAAATATTTATCGTGCCGGATTGAAGATCGTACTTAATGGAACCGAGGCAATTGGTTCTAAAACTGCCGGACCGTTAGGACCAACTCTGTTAAAGGATTTTCCTGAATTAGAGACATACGCAAGAATAGGATATTTCGGCAACCAGATTTTTGAGTACGGGGAAAAGTCGCACAGGGAATGGAGCATCTACTGGGTTGATTCAACTTTTTTTGATGTGTTCAGTTTAACTTTTATCAGAGGCGATGCAAAAACAGCATTAACCCAGCCGAACTCAATTGTAATAACAGAAAAGATAGCGCAAAAATATTTTGGTGATGAAAACCCGATAGGTAAAATTCTTGTTTCAGATCAGAAAGGCGGTTACAAAGTAACAGGAGTTATAAATCCTTTTCCGCAAAATTCACACTTCAGGTGTGAAATTTTAGCTTCAATAATTACTTACCCGATTATTGATGAACCAATATGGCTTGAATCATGGTACAGTACGTACATTGTTTTAAAGAATGGAACTGATCCAAAAATCCTTGAAGAAAAAATTAATAAAGCTACACCTGAGTATGTCGGTTCACAGGTTCAGGCTGCACTTGGTGTATCGCTTGAAGAAGTTCTTAACAATGGAAATGAATACAGGTTCTTTCTTCAGCCGTTCGAAGATATATATCTGTATTCAGATGAATATGGAATTGATCCGAACACTGAATGGGGTGATGTAAGGACAAGCAATGCATCATACACTTATGCATTTTCAGCGATTGCGGTTTTCATATTGCTACTCGCCGTCATTAATTTTATGAACCTTGCTACAGCAAGATCTGAAAGAAGAGCAAAAGAAGTAGGGATAAGAAAGACGCTTGGTTCAAGTAAGCTGAAACTTATGCTCCAGTTTTTTATTGAATCAATTCTGATGAGTGTTATAGCAATAATTATTGCACTTGCTTTGCTTGAATTAACTCTGCCTTCATTTAACAGGTTTGTCGGAAGGGACCTTCAATTAAACCTGTTCAGCAGTCCTTACACCATTCTATTACTTAGTGGTTTTGCTCTCTTGGTCGGGGTACTTGCTGGAAGTTATCCCGCTCTGTATCTCTCTTCATTCCAGCCGATACATGTTTTAAAATCAGGTTCATCAACAGGCAGAAGAAAAAGTTATTTCCGCAATTCATTAGTAGTCGTTCAATTTTCTGTATCCATTTTAATGCTTGTCGGCACAATGGTTATTAAAAATCAGCTGGACTTTATGCAGGATAAAAATCTTGGATTTAAAAAAGATCAACTGGTATTAATACACAAACCAGGTTTAACCGGATTTCTTCAAAATAAAATTGAAGCATTAAAAAATGAATTTCTAAAAAATCCCGGAGTTGTAAGCGTTACAAATTCAGCGCGGATGTTTGATCCCGGCATACCGGGTCATGGTTATATCTTTAACCAGACAACAAGCACAGAGCCAATACCTATGCAGGTTGTTCAGGCAGATTATGATTTTCTAAATACATACCAGATCGAACTGGCATCCGGAAGATTTTTTTCAAAAGAATTTCCGTCTGATACTTTAAATCTACTTGTTAATGAAGCGGCATTGATTGATTTTGGAACGACCGATGTACTCGGGAAAACTCTGAACCAGATAAAAAGTTATTCGGATGCAAAATCATATTCGATAATAGGAGTTGTTAAAGACTTCAATTATGAAACTCTGCACAAAAAGGTTCGTCCTTTAGTTATCATTTTAAACCCCGAAGTAGAAAATTCCGGCACTATTTCAGTTCGAATCAGACCTGAAAACATGCAGGCAACTATAAGTTACCTTGAGAGTGTATGGGATGAATTTACAAACAATGAGTACTTCAATTATTCATTTGTTGATGAACATCTTGCTTCACTTTATGAACGTGAAGAAAAAACCGCATCAATCACTTCAATCTTTTCCGTGCTTGCAATTTTTATAGCATGCCTCGGACTTTTTGGTCTTGCTGCATTTGTTACTGAACAAAGAACCAAAGAGATCGGAATAAGAAAAGTTCTTGGCGCATCTGTTCCTGAAATTATAATACTCCTATCAAGAGAATTTGCTTTGTGGGTTTTAATAGCGAACATCATAGCATGGCCGGTTGCTTTCTTTGTAATGAATAACTGGCTTGAGGGATTTGCTTTCAGAATTAATTTAGATATAACTGTATTTCTGTTTGCCGGTACAACAGCACTCATCATAGCGTTAATCACTGTCAGCATGCATGCTGTCAGAGCCGGGATTGCTAACCCGGTTGAATCACTTAGGAATGAATAATTATGATCAAAGTAAAAAGTTTAGAAAAGCATTACTCCAATAAGTTTTCAAAAGCATTTGTACTTAGGAACATTAATATTGATATAAAGCAGGGAGAATTTGTATCGATCATGGGTCCCTCCGGTTCAGGCAAATCAACATTGCTCTATATACTGGGTATGCTTGATTCAGAATACCAGGGCGAATACTTTTTTAATGAAGAAGCGGTGCACAAGCTTAATGAAAAACAGTTAACCGAATTGCATAAATCAAAGATCGGTTTTGTATTTCAAAGTTTTCATCTTATAAACGAGTTAACAGTTTATGAGAACCTTGAAATGCCTCTGCTTTATCAAAAGGTTCCGGGTGAAGAAAGAAAAAGCAGGATTGCTGATCTGCTTGACAGGTTTAATATCGTAGCGAAGAAAGATCTTTTTCCCGAACAGCTTTCAGGCGGGCATCAGCAGTTAACTGCTATTGCGCGTGCAATAATCGGTGAGCCTGAATTAATTCTAGCGGATGAACCTACGGGAAATCTTCACTCCGACCAGGGAAAAGAAATTATGGAATTATTAAAGAACCTGAATAACAAAGGTAAAACGATTATACAGGTTACTCATTCAGAATTTAACGCATCGTTCGGTGACAGAATAATTAAACTGAATGATGGATGGATTGAAAATTAATTATTAACCGGGGAAAATTTTCAGGATACGGAGAAAATAATGATTCAGAACTATCTTAAAATAGCGTTTAGAAACCTGATCAAATTCAAAGCATATTCATTAATAAATATTCTTGGACTTGCCACCGGTACAACTGCCTGCCTGCTTATACTACTTTATGTACAGGACGAACTGAGTTTTGATCTGCATCATAAAAATGTCGACAGGATTTACAGGGTGTACGCTGATGCAATGCTCGGCAATAACAAACTGAACTTTGCAGTTAGTTCAGCGCCGATGGGTGCGGCACTTGTGCAGGATTATCCCGAGGTTGAAAATTATGTCCGGTTGCAGCCATCGCAAAATATGTTGATCAGGTATGAAGATAAAGTTTTCACAGAAAACAGGTTCTTATGGGCTGACTCAACTTTATTTGATGTTTTTACAATTCCGGTTATCGAAGGTGATCCTAAAACAGCACTTACACAACCGCATTATCTTGTTCTTACTGAATCATCCGCAAAAAAATATTTTGGTGAAGAAGATCCGATTGAAAAAAACTTAATATTTGAAAACGGACAATTGTACAAAGTCACAGCGGTAGTTGAAGACTGCAAACCCAACTCACATTTTCATTACGATATGATTGCTTCGATGACAACGCTGGAACACAGCAGAAGCACATATTGGATAAGCAATAATTTTTATACTTACGTCTTGTTCAAAGAAGGGTATCCAGCCGGGGAATTTGAAAAAAAACTTCCTGATGTTGTTAAAAAATATGTAGGTCCTCAAATGGCGCAAGCTATGGGAGTTAGTTTTGAAAAACTTGAAGAACTTGGCAACAAATATGATCTACACATTCAGGCATTAAAAGATATTCATTTAAAATCTGCACTTGATTATGAACTTGAACCGAACGGCAATATCGAATACGTATATATCTTTTCAATAATTGCGGTGTTTATACTTCTTATCGCCTGCATAAATTTTATGAATCTTGCAACCGCCAGATCATCGATGAGATCAAAGGAAGTCGGAATAAGGAAAGTACTCGGATCAAATATTTACCAGCTTGTAAGACAGTTTTTGACTGAATCAGTTTTGCTCAGTTCAATTTCGGTTATACTTGCCGTTACTTTTGTTGAACTTCTTCTTCCTCTTTTCAACCAGGTATCGGGTAAAGAATTGGAGACAGCTTATTTTACTGATTGGAATTCTATTCCAATGCTTTTACTCATTGCGGTTATTGTAGGAATAATTGCAGGCAGTTACCCGGCATTTTATTTATCACACTTTCAGCCGATTGAAGTATTAAAAGGTAAATCAGGTTCAGGCAAAAAAAGTTCATGGTTAAGAAGCGGGCTTGTGGTATTCCAGTTTTCAATTTCAATAATACTGTTTGTAGGAACAATAGTAGTCTATAATCAACTGAATTTTGTAAGAGAAAAACGATTAGGATTTGATAAAGAACATGTACTGGTAATCGAAAGATCATGGGGCCTTGAAAGTAAAGCAGAATCATTCAGAAATGAGTTACTAAACAATCCCAATATTATTAGTGCCAGCAATTCAGGTTCAATGCCGGGAGAAATTTATGGTCAAACTGTATTTCAGCCCGAAGACAAACCTGCTGAATCTAAATTTCCTTTATCAACTTCGGTTTCGGGTTACGGTTTTGATAAAACACTTGGAATTGAACTATCTGAAGGAAGATATTTTTCAAAAGAATTTCCGTCGGATACTTCTGCCATAATAATTAATGAAACAGCAGTCAAACTTATGAATTTAACAGACCCTGTAGGTAAAAGATTGTTGTTGTTAGGACCGACTCCTGAGGAAAGTATTCCGTTTACAATTATAGGTGTGGTTAAAGATTTTCATTTTGAATCTCTTCATCAGTCAATCAGACCATTGACTATATTTTTCAGATCGACTGAGAATGCTTACACGTGTGTAAGATTAAAGCCCGGTGATATCGCGAAAACAGTTTCTTTCATAGAATCGAAATGGGAAGAATTTGTCCCTGACAAACCTTTTATTTATTACTTCCTTGATGAAAGTTTTGACCAGTTATACAGAACCGAACAACGCACCGGTGAAATCTTTACAGCATTTTCTGTGCTGGCAATTTTTATAGCTTGTTTAGGTTTGTTCGGACTTGCAGCATTCACCGCTGAAAGAAGAAGCAAAGAAATTGGTATAAGAAAAGTATTGGGTGCAACAACTCCGACAATTGTTTACCTGCTTTCTAAAGATTTTACAAGATGGGTATTGCTTGCTAACATCATCGCCTGGCCTGTAGCATATTACATTACAACAAGCTGGCTTGAACAGTTTGCATACAGAATTTCACCCAATGTTACAATGTTCATCATTGCCGGATTACTTGCACTGCTTATTGCTATCAGTACTGTCAGCTACCAGGCAATTAAAGTCGCGGTTTCAAATCCGGTGGACGCATTACGCAATGAATAAAAAAATTATTCAGGAATAAGGATGTTTAAAAATTATTTAAAGATTGCTTTCAGAAATCTTTTGAAGAATAAAATTCATTCCGCAATTAATATTGCCGGGCTGATAATCGGAATTACCTGTGTGGTATTAATATTTCTTTTTGTAAGTGATGAACTTAGTTACGACAGGTTTCATTCAAAGAAAGACAGGATTTACAGGGTAATTGAAAAAATTGATACCGAAGGTCAAGGTGAAGAATCATCAAGCAATCCTTTCCCGGTGGGACCTACACTTTATAATGATTATCCGCATCTGATTGAAGCATACGTCCGGTTCTTTAACTTCCAGGCTCCGTCATTAACTCTGCAGGTCGGTGATAAAAAAATAAATGAGAAGAAAATTTATTTCGCAGACTCAACCTTGTTTAAAGTATTTGATTTTCCGCTGGCGCAAGGTAATCCTTCAACAGCTTTAGCAAGTCCAAACTCTATAATACTTACTAAAGAACTTGCGAGAAAATATTTCGGTGATTCTGATCCTTTAAATCAAACCATGTTATTTGAAGGTCAATTCAGTCTTAAAGTGACAGGAGTGTTTGATGAACTGCCTTCTCAATCTCATTTCAATTTTGAATGCCTGATCTCCTTCACAACAGTTTACAATATTTACGGACAGGGGATAAATAACAACTGGGTGTGGAACCCTAACTGGACTTATGTTCTGCTAAAAGAGAACATCGATCCAAAAGAACTTGAAGCGCAATTTCCGGAGTTTATACAGAAATATTATCCTGCGTTTATTAAACCGCAGATCACTCATTACCTGCAGCCGTTAACTGATATTCATTTAAAATCAGACCTGGATTATGAAATGCAGCCAAATGGTGATGAAGCCGATATATACATTTTCGGTATCATAGGATTTCTGATACTATTCATCGCCTGTATTAATTTTATGAACCTTGCAACAGCCAAATCTGTTAACCGTGCGCGTGAAGTCGGAATGAGAAAAGTACTTGGAGCAAACCGCATTCAGCTTATCAAACAGTTTTTAGGTGAATCAGTTTTGATGAGTCTTATCGCGGTTTGTGTGTCAATTCTTTTTATAGAAATACTCTTACCGCTCTTCAACAGTTTATCGGGCAAAGATCTTTCCGCAGCATTCTGGTCAGAGCCAATGATTGTCGCCGGCTTAATAATATTCGGAGTTATTGTCGGATTGATCGCGGGGATTTATCCGGCATTTTTTCTTTCATCAGCTGAACCGGCTACTGTACTAAAAGGCACAAAGAAACTGGGAATGAAAAGTGAATTCTTCAGAAAAGGTCTGGTGATCATTCAATTCACAATCTCACTTGGATTAATAATCAGTACAATGATCATTTACGATCAACTAAATTTTCTGCGTAATGCTGATCTTGGTTTCGATAAATCGCAGGTGATAGTAATGCCTACACGTCCTCCGATAATTCCAAAAGCAGAAAGTTTTAAAGAAGAGGTTTTAAGGAATCATAACATCCGGAACTTCACTGTTATGAATGAAATTATAGGTGAACACCACAACACTCACGAGTTTAATTATGAAGGAATGGAAGCCGGCAAATGGATTTACTTTCCTGCATTGATGGTGGATGAAAAATTTGTTGAAACATTTGATATTAAAATTATTGCCGGAAGAAATTTTTCCAAAGAAATAATAACGGATGATTCACTTGGGCTGCTGATAAATGAATCGATGGTGAGACATTTAGGATGGGGTTCACCGGATGAAGCGATCGGCAAACAATTTTATACACCGCTCGGACAGGAACGTGTTATCGGAGTTTTCAGGGATTTTAATTTTGTCTCTCTTGTTGAACCTATCGGTCCGTTTGTTCTCGATATGCCTGCAAAACCTTTTATCGGCTTCTTTAAAAAGTTTTTTGCGGTGAAAGTCTCCACTAACGAAATTAATTCAACACTAAGTTACCTTGAAAAAACATGGTCATCCTATTTCCCTGAATATCCCTTTGAATATTCTTTTCTCAATGACAACCTTGATTATCTTTATAAATCACAGGATAACCTCGGCTCATTGATCGGATACTTTTCACTGCTGGCAATAATTATAGCATGTCTTGGATTATTTGCGCTGGCATCATTCACTGCTGAAAAGCGGACAAAAGAAATTGGTATAAGAAAAGTTCTCGGTGCATCTGTTACGGGGATAGTAGGGCTATTGTCAAAAGAGTTTTTAATTCTGGTTATTCTTGCAAACCTTATAGCCTGGCCTGTTACATACTTTGTTATGAATAACTGGCTGGAAAGTTTCGCATACAGAACATCAATAGATGTATTTACTTTTATAACTGCTGGTCTCATCGCAACGCTCATAGCATTGTTAACTGTCAGCTATCAGTCGATTAAATCAGCATTGGCAAATCCGGTAGAATCATTACGAAGTGAATAAACAAAAATTATGGAAAGGAAAAAAACATGAGTGAGATATGTGTCCCCATTCCGCACTTTGCCGGAAAAGATATTGCAGAAGTTGAAGTTAAAATAGGCGATAATAAAACGCAGTTTAATTTCAGGCTTGAATCATTCCCATGGCAATCAGATGAAGATCTTGATGATGCCAGGAAAAATTCCGCTGAAGAGAAAATCCTCAGTCTTAAATCAATGATAGAAAGTTATGATAAAGGCTGGGAACTTGTTCAGATACTTACACCACCTACAGGCGCTAAACACATTCACGTACTATTCCGCCAGCGCAAGAGTAATTAATATTTATTAAAATAATTTTTCTTTGAGGATTGCTATGTTCTTAAGCTATCTTAAAATCGCTTTAAGAAATCTGCTGAGATTTAAAGCGTACTCGACTATTAACATTGCCGGGCTTGCTGTAGGTATGGCGTGCTGCATTCTTATACTGCTTTATGTCTTTGATGAAATGAGTTATGACCGCTTTCATAAAAATGCAGACAGGATTTACCGTATTGCAGTAAACGGAACATTGGGTGAAAATAATTTTAATGCTGCTGTTTCTCCGCCGCCGTTAAGAAATGCATTGATGACGGACTATCCTGAAGTTGTAAGTGCAACGAGGGTTAAGAATTTCGGTTACCCTGTTCTGCGTTACGGTGATAAAGTCTTTAGCGAAGAAAAATTTTTCTGGGTTGATTCCACTTTTTTTGATGTGTTCACAGTTGAGTTTATAAGCGGAAATCCCGCTACGGCTCTTAACGCTCCTGAAAAAGTTGTTCTTACTGAAAGGATGGCAAAAAAATATTTTGGCGATGAAGACCCTGTCGGCAAACTGATCAACTCAGATAACAGGCGTGATTATAAAATAACCGGAGTAGTTAAAGAGTTCCCGGAAAATTCACACTTCCATTTTGATTTTCTGGCGTCTCTTTCATCTTATGAATTTATTGATCAGCAAGGCTGGCTTAGCAATGACTTTTATACATACTTTCTTTTGAAAGAGGATTTTCCTCCCGAAGAATTTGAGGCAAAGCTTCCTGTTATTGTCGATACGCATGTATGGCCTGTCATTGAAAGATTTCTGAATGTTCCGAGAGAAGACCTGAAAAAAGGCGGAGCTAAATATGCATACGTTTTTCAACCGTTAACGGATATTCATTTGCACTCACATCTTGATGTTGAACTCGAACCAAATGGTGATGTATCATACGTCCTTATCTTTTCTTTAATAGCTGCAGGCATACTGCTTATTGCCTGTATCAACTTTACAAATCTTGCTACAGCACGTTCTGCAAACAGACTTAAAGAAATAGGTGTGAGAAAAACTCTTGGGTCCAACAGGCAGCAGTTAATAAAACAATTTCTGACCGAATCAATTCTGATGACATTCCTGGCTGTCATAATTTCATTAATACTTATTGAAATAGCGCTGCCATACTTTAAAGAACTTGTCGGAAAAGATTTAAGCCTTGGAATCATTTCAAAGATTTACACAATACCACTGCTCGTAGTTTTCATTCTTATCGTTGGAATATTTGCAGGAGGCTACCCCGCGCTGTATCTCTCGTCATTTAATCCTGTTAAGGTTCTTAAAAAAGAAACAGGACATTCAGGAAAAAATCCATGGCTCAGGAACAGTCTTGTTGTGGTTCAGTTTGCCGTTTCAATTACTCTCTTCATTGGTACAATTATCGTTTACAACCAGCTTGATTTTATCAGCAACAAAAAACTTGGATTCAATAAAGACCAGGTTGTGGTTGTCAAAAAGACTGATGACATCGGGAGGCAGATGGAAAGTTTCAGAAATGAATTAAAAAATATTCCCGGAATTTTTAATGCGAGTAACAGCAACAGCATCTTCGGTGAAGATTTTGGCAACACACCATATAAGATTTATGGAACCAATGATAATCATCTGATCAACATTCTCTTTGCCGATCATAATTTTGCATCTGTGTATGGAATTGAAATGGCTAAAGGCAGGTATTACTCTGAGGAGTTCAGATCGGATACATCTTCAATCGTACTGAACGAAACTGCAGCAAGAGAACTTGGTATATATGATGATCCCATTGGAAAGCAGATAGTTCGTGCTCATGCGGAAGACCAGGTGCCGTTTGTTTATACAGTCGTCGGTGTGATGAAGGATTTTCATTACCAGTCATTGCACAGAAGAATCGAACCTGTAATTATTCATCTTTACTTCCCCGGCGGTTTTGGCAGAAATGTTTCAGTAAAAATTCCTCCCGACAACATTGACCAGAAGCTTCAGGAAATAAAAACAGTATGGCACAAATATGCCGGTAACCAGGCATTCGAGTATGTTTTCTTTGATGAAGATTTCGCTAAGGTTTATGAGTCAGAAAAAAGAGCCGGAATTATCGTAACAGTATTTTCTTTGTTAGCGATTTTAATTGCATGCCTTGGGCTTCTTGGACTTGCCGCTTTCACTACCGAGCAAAGAACAAAAGAAGTAGGGATAAGAAAAATTCTCGGCGCATCGGTTTCAAGCATAGTTGTACTTCTCCTTAAAGATTTTGCAAAGTGGGTTTTGATTTCAAATATTATTGCGTGGCCGATTGCATACTTCGCTTTAAATAAATGGCTGGAGGATTTTGCATATCGGATTAACATTGAACTATGGACGTTCGTAATTGCAAGTCTGTCCGCAATAGTGATCGCGGTACTTACAGTCAGTTATCAATCTATTAAAGCCGCAATTTCAAATCCGGTTAAATCTCTCAGGTATGAATAAAACAAAAGAGTAAAAATATGTTTTTGAACTATCTTAAAATTGCTCTGCGCAATCTGAAGAAATATAAAGCTTATTCTTTCATTAATATTTTTGGACTTGCAGCCGGGCTTGCATGCAGTATTCTCATAATGCTTTATGTTATCGATGAGCTAAGCTATGATCAACATCATGAAAAGAAAGACAGGATATACAGGGTTACGAGGGAATGGCTTAACCAGGACGGTGAATCGAGCCTTCACCTTGCAAGAGTAGCACCGCCGATAGGTCCGCTGTTAAAACAGGATTACCCCGATCTTGTACTTGATGTTGTTCGTGTTCTCGCTGATTATTCAACACTGCTTAAAGTCGGTGATAAAAATTTTGTAGAAGAAAAATTTTTCTGGGCTGAAGAAAATATCTTTGACATTTTTTCTTTTGATATGATAAGAGGGGATCCTTCAACAGCGCTTAAAGAACCTAAATCAGTTGTTCTGACAGAATCTTCAGCAAAAAAACTCTTCGGTACAACAGATGTTTTAGGTAAATACATTGCGTATGAAAATGAAGGTGATTTGAAAGTTACAGGTGTGATAAAAGATGTTCCTGAAAATTCGCACTTCAGATTTGATTTTCTTGGTTCATTTATAACTCTTGTAAATTTTCTTCCTGAAAACACTTTAACAACTAACTGGGGAAGCAATAATTATCTTACTTATGTTGTGTTGCCGGAAGAAATCCCTGCCGAAGTTCTTTTAGAAAAATTTCCGGGATTCCTTGATAAACATCTTACACCGGTGATAATAAATTTCACAGGTCAACCGCCGGTCAACAAACCGAGTAAGACGAATAAACTCCATCTTCAGAAGCTTACGGACATTCATCTCACTTCTCATTTAACAACTGAGCTCGAGGAAAATGGTGATATAGACAATGTCTATCTTTTTTCTGCAATTGCATTTTTTATTCTCTTCATTGCCTGTATAAACTTTATGAACCTTGCTACCGCAAGATCTGCAAGACGTTTTAAAGAAATCGGAATGAGAAAAGTGCTTGGCGCTGCAAAGACTCAGTTGATAAAACAATTTCTTGGTGAGTCAGTTATTATTTCATTCTTGTCATTAATCATCGCAATAACTCTTGTGGAGCTGTTGTTATCATCCTTCAACAATTTTATTCATAAAGAACTTAAACTCAATTTATTCACGAACCCGGAAGCATTAATTATCATTACCGCGCTGACTTTTTTTGTTGGGATAATGGCGGGTAGTTATCCTGCGTTTCATTTATCAATGTTCAATCCCATTCGTGCATTAAAGGGAGGTAAAGATATTTCGGGTAAAAGTACATTTCGTTCAGTACTTGTTGTGATACAATTTGTTATTTCTATCGGATTAATTATCAGCATGGGAATTGTCTGGGATCAGATGGAATTTATAAAAAATCAAAAACTCGGATTAAATAAAGACGAGGTGGTGGTTCTTGAAACAAGTGCATCAATGCGTGAAAATATAGAGGACATAAAAACGCAGTTGAAGCAAAACCCTAATATTCTCAAGGTTGCGTCATCAGATTTAATTCCCTCGGACATGCTGATCAATTCTCTTGGCGGTCGGCTTGTTGATGGTGACAAAACTGAACCGGTCGGGTTTCGCCTTGCTATGGTAAACATTGATACTGATTTTATTGATACATATGATATTAAACTTTTAGCAGGAAGAAATTTTTCTTTAGAATATCAGACTGATGATTCAAGCGCCTTCATTTTAAATGAAGCAGCAGTTAAGCAACTCGGCTGGAATATCCAGGACGCAGTTGGTAAACCATTTTTTTATGGCGGGAGAAACGGGAAGATAGTCGGTGTTGTACAGAACTTTAATTTTGAAACACTTCATAATTCAATTGTGCCGATCATTCTCCTCAACAGAAGCTTCATGGGTTACCAGATGTCTGTTAAAATAAATTCAGCAGATATACAATCAACAATTGATTTCCTTAAATCAAAATGGAAAGAGTACAGACCTGATTACCCATTCAGTTATACATTCCTTGACGATCAATTTGCTTCATTGTATGAAGAGGAACAAACACTTGGTGATATATTCGGACTCTTTTCAATTCTCGCTATTCTTATAGCCTGCCTTGGACTATTAGGATTGGCTTCGTTCACCGCTGAACAAAAGACTAAGGAAATAGGAATTAGAAAAGTTCTCGGCGCAACAACTCCGGGTATAGTGATTATGTTTTCAAAGGACTTTATGAAATTGATTATAGTTGCGAATATAATTGCATGGCCGCTTACATATTATTTAATGAGTAGCTGGCTTGAAGGCTTTGCTTACCGGGTTCAACTGGATATTTCAACCTTCATTATTTCGGGAATACTTGCATTGGTTATAACATTGTTGACTGTTAGTTATCAGGCGATAAAGGTTGCCATAGCAAACCCTGTTAAATCATTGAGATATGAATAAAACAAAACGAGGTAGAAGATGTTAAAGAACTATCTGAAGATTGCATTAAGAAACATGTCAAAGTATAAATTTTATACATTTATAAATGTAAGCGGACTTGCCACAGGAATTGCGTCTGTGATATTGATTTTTCTTTTCGTTCAGAACGAATTAACATTTGATGCCTTTCATAAAAATGCCGATGATATTTATCTTGTTCAAAAATACAGGACCACAGCACTCGGATTAAAAGTTCTTAATGATACCTGGATACCATTGGCGAAACAATTAAAAACCGATTACCCGCAGGTAAAGGATTGTGTAAGACTCTTTGATGAAAATTTGTGGGTGGAGTATAACGGGAAAAAATTTAAAGAAAGAATAACTTATGCTGATCCATCAATTCTAAAAGTATTTTCATTCCCTGTTGTTCAATCGAACACGGATGAATTAATGAAAGAACGAAATTCAATTGTCATCTCTGACGAAATTGCTAAGAAATATTTTGGGAACGAAAATCCTGTCGGAAAAATTTTAAGAATAGCATTTGACGAAGACTATGTTGTTAAAGGTGTCTTTGATGAAATACCTCAGAATTCATCAATACCTATGAACATACTTGCACATTTTGAAAGTGCGATTGACCCATCCAACCAGGAAATGAACAACAACTGGAACGGCGCGTTTCTATATACTTACATTCAGCTTGATAAAAATGTCAGTGCAGCGGGAATGGAAAATCTTTTGCCGGGTCTTGTAAAAAAAATATGGGGCGAGGAGGGGGAGAATGGTACCAAACAACTACAGCTAAAACTTCTTCCTCTTAAAGATTTTCACGATGCTGAAAACAATACCCGGACATTTGCTTATATATTAATCTGTATCGCTGCGGCAATAATTCTAATCGCTTCATTTAATTTTATTAATCTTTCAACATCGCGTTCACTGGAGCGAGTTCGGGAAATTGGTATAAGAAAAGTTTTAGGAGCCGGGAAAAATCAATTAATAAAACAATTTATCGGTGAATCTCTTATCGTAAGTTTTATTTCATTGCTAATAGGTATTGGACTAGCGGAGTTCTTATTGCCTTATCTTAATGAAATATACAGCATTGACCTTGCGTTCAATTATCTGCACGTTGATACATTAATTGTTCTGCTTGGAATAAGTATTTTCATCGGTCTGCTGTCAGGCGCTTATCCCGCGTTCCTTCTTTCAAAATATCCTGCTGTTGATACAGTAAAAGGTGTAGTGATTAAATCCGGTGGAAATACTTTGGTAAGGAATAGTCTTGTTATCGTGCAGTTTGCCATTTCAATATTTTTATTGATTGGAACACTAATAGTTTTAAATCAGACCGAGCACATGAAAAATCACAATGTAAATTTCACAAGAGAAAACATTGTGGTAATTCCTGTTGAGCTTTCTGATTTTGCGGACAGGGAAACAGCACGAAACAAGATTGAATTATTTAAAGAGGAATTAAAAAAGCTGCACGATGTGAAAAATGTTGCCAGTGCTATGTCAGTTCCGGGAGAAATAGTTGACGCAAATGTATTTGCCTGGCCCGAAGGATGGACATCAAAAGATCCATTAAGAATGAGGATAACCGCTATTGATGAAAATTTTATATCTCTTTATCAAATCCCGCTGATTGAAGGAAGAAATTTTTCGCAAGATATGCAGACTGATAAAGATGCGGGCATCATACTAAATGAATCTGCTATGACAGCTATGGGATGGCAAAGCGCAATGGGAAAAAAAGTTAAAGTAGGGAGAACAGAATATACAGTCGTTGGTGTTGTGCGTGACTATAATACAGAATCATTAGAGAATGAAGTGCGTCCGCTCCTCCATTTTTACAGGACAACTGAAAGTTCAGCGCATAGATTTATTTCAGTAAAAATTAATACAGCAGATGTTTCATCAGTTATTTCATTTATCAAATCAAAATGGAAACTTGTTGATGAAAGTCGTGACTTCGAATATTTTTTCCTCGATGAAACATTTAACCGTTTATTCTCAACTCAAGAGAGAACATTTACTGTTGTCAGTTACTTTTCTATAATCGCAGTGGTAATAGCTTGCCTCGGGCTGCTTGGTCTTGCATCATATACAGTCGTAAGGCGCTCAAAAGAAATAGGAATAAGAAAAATACTTGGAGCAACTGTTCCTAACATCTTTCTCCTGGTTTCAAAAAAGTTTTTACTGCTTGTACTAACCGCTAATTTAGTTGCGTGGCCAGTTGCCTGGTACCTTATGAATGAATGGCTTCAGAATTTTGCTTATAGAACTTCTGTTAATTTTACACCGTTTATAATTGCCGGTGTAATGACTTTATTAATCGCGTGGATTTCAATAAGCTTTATTGCCGTAAGAGCTGCAATGACAAATCCTGTTGAGTCATTGAGATATGAATAGAGGGTCTGGTGTTACTTAAAGAATTCTTTAAGTTTTATAGTGGCAGGCTGATAACCAAGTTCTCCGGCTTTAATAAGATCATCTTTTCCGCCGGATAAATTATCAACAATAAGTTTGACTATTCCGCGGTTAAAGTAGGTTCTTGGATTGTCCGGATTCAAATTAATTGCAACATCAAAATCATCGATTGCCTGGTTAAAGCTGTCAAGTTGAGCGTATAAAGTTCCGCGTTTAAAGTATGAAGCAAAATGTTTTGAGTTCAGCTCAATCACTTTTGAAAAATCTTTAACAGCCTCAATTATTTTCGAAAGTTTATTTTTTGCACATCCGCGGTTGTAATATACTTCTGTGTATTGGGGGTTAAGACTTATTGCCATATTGAAGTCATCCAGCGCTCCGCTGAAATCACCGATGCAGTATTTTGCAAGTCCTCTTCTGTAATGCGTAACAGCGTAACCGGGTTTCAATTCAATCGATTTTGAAAAATCTTCAATAGCACTTTTATAATGTTTAAGTCTTGCCTTTGCCATTCCCCGGTTGTAATACGCTTCTTCATAATTTGGTTTTAGTTTAATTGCTTTACTAAAATCTTCAATTGCACCTTTGTAATCATCCAGAAATTTCTTCTTCTCACCGCTGATGTTCCATTCAATATGTTCTTCACCGCTGCTGCCAAACATGTTTCCAATTTTAGACAATATTTTCATTAACAGATTACCGGGATATTATTAAGATTTATTTGATAAATGTGTAGTGCCTGAATGAATCTTGTGGCACTTAACTATTAAGATAATAAAAATTTATCAGAGTGCATAAATGAACTTTGGGCTGCAGTTACAGAAGATCGGATGATCAATTAATAAGTTTCAGTTCATTAACCCAGAATAATTCACAAGCACCTTCACCTGAGTCTTTTCGGCTGAGTGAACTTTTCCATGTCCATCCCTCATCGGTATTAACAATAACAAGGTAGCCGGTTAGTTCAATCAGACTTCCTCGTCTTATCTCATTGAGTTCGTCGTCTATTTCGGGGCTAGCCGGAATAATATGCATATTGGCGCTATGACCAGTTATGATCGATTGAGGTGCGGCAATTGTTTTAGTTTTCCAGTAGTACCATCTGTTGCGCTGTTTTATTTCTATCTGATCAAGATTTAACTGATCAGACATTGGACCCCAACCAAGTGCAAGATCAACAGGAGAGATTTTACTTTCTTTTCCCAGTGAATAATTTTCATAACTCAAAACACGGGCTTTCAAATGGAACTCAGCCAATGGAGTTATTGTAAATTCATCACGAGTCCAGGATGCTGCATTTATAATTGTGGTCTGGTCAGGTTCCGACTCAACTAAAATACCCGGCTCGTATCTGATTTCATCTTCGGGGTAAATAAGGTAGAATGACGCACAAAGCAGGACTGCGATAAAGAGGTAGAATATTTTTTTCAGGCACATCTGTAAATACAATCTTATATTAAAAGGAAATAATTACCAGAGCGGTTACTTTTACACACTTCTTTTAAACCGCAAAAGGCAATTTTACAGAGCAGGTCGATATTGTCACTTATTTGACCGGCTACAGTGTATTATCGAAACAAATTTCAATTTATTCAGGCTTGATATGCACAATTAAAATGCCATAGAGAGAAAGGAATGTCAAAGAGGAAAGATCAGCTTAGAACTCTTCCCCCGCCCGCTTCTCAATGCAACTCCGGTAAAATTGCAGTAAAATTAAGACGAGGGTTTTGAGTTCATTCTGCAGCTTCATTACTTAGGAGGGTTATGAACAATTTTTCTTATCGTATCAAACTGAAGATAAGGATACTCTTCACGGAGTGAATCAATTGCATCTCCGGTTTTGACTTTTGTCGCACGAAGCAGTTTAAATTTTTTCCTTATCTCGTAGTCGCGTACTGATTTTTCATTTATCAGTCCTTTGCTCATCAGCAATTCATAAATATCATCGCTGATTAAATCCCTTAAAGGATTTTCAAGAGTTCTGGTTTGCATTGAGTTTTCCATTTCGCATCCCTTTCCAACATTGAATGTTTATTGTTCTATTCTTTTTTTTGTTCAACACCCAATTTATTTATACCCGGGATGCAGCTACTAAATCTTCATCACATCTCATTGCAAGGAAAGAATACATCCCGGGCAATATCACTAATCATTTCATCCGGCTTTAACAGCACAGATTTCTGATGGTAAAGTTATCCGGTTCTTATTCTTTAACAACAGCACAATTATGTAAAAATTATTGTGAATTGATTCAGGATTGATATTTACCCGCATATATATGCAGGTGAAGTGATAAGCGGTTAAAAAGCGGGGTTCAGATTATTTTTTTTCTTATTGCTTTAGCAACTGCTTCCGACTGTGAATGAACATGTAGTTTCTTGTATATATTTCTTATATGGTGCCTTACTGTATCAACGCTTATATAAAGAGTATCTGCAATTTCCTGGTAATTACTTCCTTCAGCTAATAAATTCAGTACTTCCTTTTCTCTCTGCGACAGGTCAAAATCCGAAGAATCATTATAACCTTTTTTGTTCCTTTGAAAAGTTGTTATTACCTGTCTTGCAATATTAGAACTCATCGGTGAGCCGCCCTCATAAATATCCTTGATCGCCTCCAGTAACCTTGTTGGCGGAGTTTTCTTGACCAGGTATCCGCAAGCACCAGCGCATAATGCATCATAAACAACGCTGCTTTCCTCGTAAACAGTAAGCATCAGAATATTAAGCGCCGGATTTATAATCTTTGCACGCTTGACTCCCTCGATTCCGTTCATTCCGGGTAATCCTATATCCATAAGCACTACGTCAAAATTCATTATCTCATGATCATTGAGAAATTTTTCGCAGCTTGAGTATGTACTTCTACAGGAATAATCAGGCGTTCCATTGATTAGCGCAGCTAAGCCTTCGCGTATTGTCTGATTATCTTCAACTATTGCTACTTTTATCATGTTTACGAAATTGAATTATTATGAATTAAGACTGAAAATATTCTTAATAAAGTTTTTTCTGTTTGAATAACCTATGAATTTTATTTTTGTACCGGAACCGGGCGCTGTTTTCCACTTAATTCTTCCGCCGATCGAGCGAGCGCGTGATTCAATATTTTTTATTCCATTGCCAACCATCATGTTTATTTCGTTCATGCCAACACCGTCATCATCCAATGTCATTTCGATAGCATCACCGTGTACATTTGCTTCGAGCATCAGGTTTTTACACTGGCTGTGCTTGATGCTGTTATTAATGGCTTCCTTAAAAATCAAGAACAGGTTCTGCCTGTATTCCATCGGCAGTTTTATATTAGACAACTTTTCAAGGTTGGAAGTTTTAAATGAAACTCCCTTTAACCTGAGTATTTCACTATAAGTATCTTTAAGCCTTATTATCAGATCATGCAGTGAATCCCTTTTAGGATTTACAACCCAGACTATGTCACTCATATTATCAACAAGCTGCCTGGCAGTATCACTGATAGATCTCAGTTTCTGAGACGCATTCGATTTATCTGCGCTTATATCATTAACAACAAGCTCACTTAATATTGATATTTCGGTTAAGCCCGAACCAATGTTGTCATGAAGATCAGCGGCAAGTTTAGTTTTTAATTTTTCAATTGCAAGCAAGTTTTTAATCCTGATGGTACTTATATAATAAATTACAAGAGCAGAAATAACAATCGCCGCCAGTAGGAACCACCAGGTTTTCCAAACCGGAGGATTAATAATTATCCTGATCATTGTACCTTCTTCATTCCAAACTCCGTCATTATTTGAACCTTTAACCCTGAAGGTATATTGACCGGGAGAAAGATTTGTATAGTTGGCAATTCTGATTGATGAATTTGTAAACCGCCATTCCTTATCGAGACCTTCAAGCATATATGAATACTGGTTAGCTCCGGGGTTTGTGTAGTCAAGTGCGGCAAATTCGAAGGTGAGAAAATTTTTATCGTATGATAGTTCTATAGATTCCCGTTCGCCTTCAATAGGGTTGTTAAAGACTCTTACATTGGTAATGACAATTGGAGGAATATTTTGATTTTCCGTGATACTGTCCGGGTAAAAATGGTTTATTCCGCTGATACCTCCAAAAAACATTTCGCCGTCATCAGTTTCAAAATAGGCGCCGCCGCTGAATTCCAGACTCTGTAATCCATCCTGGAGATCATATTGTGTAAACAATTCTGTAGTCTTGTTAAACTTAAATATGCCGCTGTTCGTGCTCATCCACAGATTTTTATTTCTGTCTTCAAGGATGCCGTATACAACTCCTCCTATCAAACCTTCCTTATCCGAATAACGTTTGAAGTATCCTGATTCCGGATTTAGTTTATTCAAACCACCGCCGTAAGTTCCAACCCAAATTATACCATCGGTATCTTCGAAAACAGTCATTACACGGTTACTGCTAAGGCTGCTGTCGTCTTGAGGGTTGTGAACATATCTTAAAAACTTTCGCGACGATTTATCGAACTTATTTAATCCACCTCCAAATGTTCCAACCCAGAGAGCAGCATCTCTTCCTTCACAAAGAGAATATACCCTGTTATCACTAATTGAAGTCGGGTCACCGGGTTTATTCTTGAGTGAGTGAAAAATTAATTGTGAATTCGCTTCACCGGACAGTTGAACAAAATTCAATCCGCCGCCGAAAGTACCAAGCCACATAACATTGTTAGAGTCAATGAGTATATCCTGAATCTGGTTCGCGCCGATAGTTTTATCATCACCCGGATCGTGTTTAAAATAAGTAAACTTCTCCGATGCAAAATTGTACCGGTTTAATCCGCCGCTGTAATTGCCGATCCAAAGGTTTCCGAAGTTATCTTCAGCAAGAGACCTGTTATGACCGTCGGACACAGAATTTTGTCCCGGTCTAAAATAGCGGAATTTATTTGTTGAACGATCGAATCTATTAACACCGCCTTTGTAAGTTCCGAACCAGAAAATCTTTTGCCTGTCCTGAAATATCGACCAGACGACTTCATCATTTAAACCTGATGTACTTCCCGGAATATGTTTGATAGTTGAAAACTTCACTTTATTCTTTTCAAGTTTATTTAATCCCTGACCAAGGTGAGTACCAATCCAGAGTATGCCCGACCTATCGCAATGAAGTGACAACACATCATTATCGCCGATTGTGTTTACATTAAACGGGTCATTCATAAAGTTTGTGAAATCTTCGTGTTCACGGTTGAATTTATTTAGTCCGCCTCCAAAAGTTCCGATCCACAATCCACCTTCCTGATCCTCGGTTATTGCCATAACTGTATTATTACTAAGACTGGATCGGTCTCCGGGATTATTTTTAAAAACTTTGAAAGATTTTTTAAAACCAGATCCAGTTTCTTCCGGAGAAATTCTGTTTAACCCGCCATAATATGTTCCTATCCAGATATTCTTGTAAGAGTCCTGAAATACTGAAATAACTTTATCATCACTCAAACTTCCTAAATCACTGCCGGAATGTTTGAATTGTTCAAATGAAATCCCGGCTCCATCTTTAACAACTTTGTTAATACCTCCTCCGAATGTGCCAATCCATATTTCACCGGAGTGGTCAACAAGAATTTCAGTAATACGGTTAAAACTTAATCCTGTTTTATTTTCGGGATGAGTAAAGAAGTGAATGTAACTGCTATTTTTTTTGTCGAAACGAAAAACACCTTTGCCCCACGTACCTATCCATAAATAACCATCCAAATCTTCTTCAATTGCCGTAATGGAATGGTTATCATTCCTTGAGAATGAAATCGGATATTCATAGTACTGGTCAGGTATCTGGTAAGGAAGGACGATAGTATCAATAAATGAAAAATGAGAGAATGTATTTGTCTCTCTGTTATACCTGTTCAAAGTTCCGTCAATTGTACCTATCCACAGATTTTTTTCACTGTCTTCGAAGAGGCAGGTTATCCTGTTATCGGAAAGTTTAGTTGTGTCTGTGAGGGAACTCATATATACAGTGAAAGAATAGCCGTCATACTTATTAAGCCCAAATGCAGTTCCAAACCACATATAGCCTTTGTGATCCTGTGTAATTGAAAGAACGGTAGTCTGGGAAAGTCCGTCCTCAATAGTTAGCTGGTTAAAGACGTATTCATCCCCGTTTGCAAAAACAAATTTAAATCCTGAAATCAATAACAGGAAGAATAGTTGGATAATATTTCGGAAGATGAATTTCATTTTAAAAACAAAATTTTGTCTGAACTTTGCTTTAACTTAATTCAGCCCGGATTTAGTTTCAACAGGAAAGATTTTTTATCAGCAGCGGAACATTCTATGGTGCCTCTACAATTTCCTGTTTCATTTCGTGATACCATTCATACCAGGGCTTGGTATAAGGAACAGCAGTTATCTTTCCTCCAAAACCCATATAGCGGTAAGTGAACATTTGAACGTTTGTAAGTTTTAGTTTTGAAACGGCTGACTCATTCAACTGAACTTTATATTTTTTTGCAAGCTCTTTTGTATAGTCATTGTATTTTGATTCAAGTTTTTCTATGAACAGATCGTTTCTTATCTGATCTTTAGCTTCTTCAAATGATTGAGTGAAAGAACTTTTACTTTCAACCTTTTCGAGAACTTTAAAAACTGAATATCCTTCAGGAGTATTTAACGGACCGTAAACATCTCCCATATTTAATGTTGCGGCAGTCTTCCCGATCTCCCCGAACATAGTAACAGGGAATAACCCAAAATCTCCGCCTCGTTCCTTAACCCATTTACGGTTAGTATAAGTTATGGCAAGCTGTTTAAAATCAGCACCGGCTTCAACTTCATTTAATACCTGTTCAACGATTTCAAGCTTATCTGTCAGCACTTCTGCAATATTAACCTGTGTCAGAGATGAACTATCTTTTACAGTTTTAAGATATCTCTGGTAAACTTCATCAT
The DNA here is from genome assembly GCA_016700155.1 of Ignavibacteriales bacterium. Lineage (NCBI taxonomy): Bacteria > Pseudomonadati > Ignavibacteriota > Ignavibacteria > Ignavibacteriales > Ignavibacteriales bacterium. The sequence continues at coordinate 3,435,003 of CP065001.1, read as the reverse complement.
CACTTACTCTTGCGGAATCAGTGAAATTATTTCTCAGGATCTGAGCCAGGTAATTTTCTTTCCAGAGTTGAATATCTTTTTTTACTTCAGGAAGATTATTCAATCCTTGTTTATAACCCTTACGTGTTATCAATTCTTTTTCTGTAAATGATTTTACAGAAGCTGCAAGTTTTTTTTCAATCACAGAAGGTGATTTGCTATTAACAATAAAGCCGGAGAGATTCAAACTGTAAAGGTATTCTCTCAATGACATCGGGTCATCTTCGAATTTTATAAAGGGCGAGTTTACGGTCTGTTCCGGAAGCGAAACAAGAATATCGCGAACATCAAATTCATTTAACGCAAATAAATCTAATGTATCTTTTTTTGTTTTGAAAGAAATTATCTCAACAACTTTTGCTGAAAGCGATCTGAATATTTCTTTATCAATATCAACAATTTTTTCTGAAAGAATTTTATTGAGATATTCATTTACTTCCTTCATTGCACGACGTTCTTTAGTCATTGTCTTGACAAATGTATTGTACTTTTGATTTTCTTCAGCAGTTAGTTTTTTCGGGATGCTTTTGTTCAACCTGAAAATAAACCAGCCGGAATTATTTTTTAACGGCGAAGTATATTGTCCCGTTTTTAATGAATAAAGGCTGTCTTCGATCATTTCATCACTGAGGTCGCCAAACGAAATGTAAAGGGGATCTTTCGAAGCTATATTATTGTATATATTTTTTATTGAATCAAAACCAGCACCGCTTTTTAACGATCGATAAATTGAATTGATTGCAGTTGAATCCTCTGAACTGAACAAATCAAGTTCAAGAACAGTCATTGCTTTTTTCATTCCTCTAATCGCATCCTTTTCGGTGAATGATGTTTTGCTTTCAACTTCTTTATTAAACAGGGCATCACGTACATACATCTTTTCAATTTCAGCGATTGAATGATTTAGCACTTCGGAGGAAGCGTAGCCAAGGTTCTCAGCTTCAAGCGCCCATAATTTTTCAGCTACGAGTGAATAGAGAAAATCAAGTTTGGTTGAGTCTTCATTGTGTTGCCGTTCTGTGACGTGCGGCATCAATTCAAATCTCGCGCGGAATTCAGAATCAGTAATTTCTTTATCGCCTATCTTTGCAACAACTTTACTGTTTATCTGAGCAAGAACAGGGACAGCAAACATCAGTATCATCAAACAATATCTTAGCATAAAAATATTTTTCCCGTACAGTTTATTTAAGTATAAATTTTTCTTTGAGCTTTATATCACGCGATGAACTTCCTATCATCACTTCAAATTCACCTTGTTCGGCAATCCATGATTTTGTTTTAACATCAAAAAATGATAAAGCATTTTTATCGATAGTTAGTTCAACAATTTTTTCTTCACTGGGGTTCAAACTGATTTTATCAAATCCTTTTAATTCTTTTTCGGGACGATCAACAGAACACAACATATCTTTTATATATAGCTGAACAACTTCTTCACCTTTTGCTTTCCCGGTGTTTTTTAGTTTAAAGCTCACACTCAATTTATCATTCTTCTGCAAATCTTTTGATGATAATTTTAAGTCACTATAATTGAACGATGTGTATGAAAGTCCGTAACCAAAAGGGAAGAGAGGTTCGACATTATTTTTATCAAAGTGACGGTAGCCGACATAAATTCCATCTTCGTAGCGCGTTGTTCCATCTTCTTTCAAATAAGTATTGAAAGCTGAACAATCCTCCCATCGTTTTGGAAAAGTCATTGGAAGTTTCCCGGATGGATTTGATTGACCGAGAAGAATTTCTGCAATTGCATTTCCTGATTGTTCACCCGCAAACCATGCTTCAAGTATTGCGGGAACTTCATCAATCCATTCATTCATTAAAACAGGTGAACCGGAAATCAGAACTACAATTGTATTCTTATTTACTTTTGAAACTTCTTTAATCAATTCATCCTGACCTTTGGGAAGAGTGAGATTTTTCCTGTCAAAGCCTTCACTTTCATAATTAGCACTCGTACCGGCAAATATTATAGCAACATCGGAGACCTTTGCTGTATTAACTGCTTCGGTAAGTAAATCATTTCCAGGTAACTGCCAACCGAGTTTAACAGCAGCGCTGCCGCCGTTTTCGTAGTATTCAACTTTTATTTTGTAATACTTGTTTGCTTCAAGTTGAATTGAATATGAGTTTGTTAAAAACGCATGATCTGTCCAGTCATTTATAACGGGTTCATCATTAACATATAAACGTATTCCGTCATCACTTGAAACATCGAGCGAATATTTCCCGGTCACATCAACTTTAAGATAACCGTTCCATCTTACTGAGAAATTATCCTTTGGAAAATTCTTAAAAGGTGAACCGCCTTCCCAATTGAAATTGATCTGCTCATCAATTCTTTTGTGTGAAGAAATTCCTTCAAGATTTTTATTCTCAAAATATTCTGCTGTTAAACCGTTTTCACTGCCATCATCTTTTGTAAAAAGAAATTTGCCTGGAATTGGTTTTGTGTCACCATCAAATAAAACACCCTGTGCAAAACTGAGTTTTACCTTGTCCCCGATTTTTTCTTGAAGAGCATCAAAAGGACTTACTGAATAGAATGGTTCAACCTGCGAACTTCCGCCGCCGCCGGTTCGTGCAATCTTACTGTTTGAACCTATAACTGCTATCGATTTTATTTTATCAACATTCAAAGGAAGAATTGAATTATTATTTTTCAACAGAACAATTCCTTCTTTAGCTATATCAAGTGCGAGTTGTTTATGTTCATCATTATTTAATTTTGATTCGTCATACTGGTAGTTGTCGAAGAAACCGATTGTAAACATTACTCTAAGTATTCTTCTTACTTTATCATCAAGTCTGGATTCTGATAATTCTCCTGATTTTATTTTATCAAACAGAGTTTCATTATTTAAATATTTACCGTCCGGCATTTCAAGATCAAGTCCGCTGTTAAAAGTGGGTACAGTACTGTGAACAGCGCCCCAATCGGACATTACCAGACCGTTAAACTTCCAATCATTCTTCAATTTATCAATGAGCAGGTAATCATTCTCACTGCAATAATGATCATTCAATTTATTGTAAGCTGACATCAATGCAAGTACGGTGGCTTCTTCAACTGCTGATTTGAACGCGGGAAAATAAATTTCATTGAGTGTTCGTTCATCAACAATTGTATTTACAAAATCACGTTGATGTTCCTGGTTGTTAGCCGCAAAATGTTTTACTGTTGCAACAACATTTTCTTTTTGAACACCTTTAATGTAATTGACAGTTAATCGTGATGTTAGAAAAGGGTCTTCGCCAAAACTTTCAAAGTTTCTTCCGCCCATCGGAAGACGCGCTATGTTAACACAAGGACCAAGTATGACATGACGACCTTTTGCTTTTGTTTCTTCAGCAAGTGCTTTACCAAATTTTTCTATAAGTGAAGGATTCCATGTTGCCCCCATCAATATTCCGGATGGAAATGCAGTTGCATTTTCCCATCGCACGCCAATTGGTCCGTCTGTCATATTTAGCGGCGGAATACCGAGCCGTTTAATTTCTTTTGTCGCGAACCCGGTGCCTCCAAGCATTTCAATTTTTTCCTCGAGTGTCATTCTGTTTAGCAGATCATCAACACGTTCTTCAACTGATAACCTTTTGTTTTTGTATGCCGGGGTTTCAGGATCGTTATTTGTAAAGCCCAATGTGAATAAAAGTATTACAGTAGTTAAGATTAAATTTTTCATTTTATTTCTGTTAATATTCTTCTAAAGTTTCACTGTTATATTAAAATTTCCCGCAGGTATTTCAAAAACCTGTTCAAGGCTATTAGAATTTTTAACAATTAATTTAAATGGTTTGCTGCCTGATACTTTTATGATCATCTCACTGTTAACGTTTTCTCTGCGTTCACAGACTAATGAAACTGTAACGTCGCCAAAAGTAAGATTCTCAATTCCGTGTTTGTCTATTCTGTTAATGTACCAGGTTAAAGAGTTATCAACTCCGTTTGGACGGAAGCCAAGTATATTTTCAATCAATAGTTGAATTGGCCCGCAGCCAGTCCAGCCAACAAAATCAGGTCTTGACCATACTCCTCTTATATAAGCTTCGGCTGAATAGTTTTCCCATATAGATCCCGTTCTTTTATAAACTTCATAAATGCCGTTGAGATATTCTTCTGCCGCAAGAGTTGCAAACTCATTAAAGTTGTATGCGTTGTTATGACCGGTTCCGAATTTGTCAAGCCCTTTTATTATCATAACATTTGTCGGAGCCCAAACACTGCCAAGCCAGTATTCCCCGTCAGCTTTATATTTTTTTTCATCTGCAGCTAATGAAGGAAAAGGAATTTTTCTCCAGAATGATTTTGGATCCTTAAGATTAGCTAAAAGTTTTTGGGATTGATTCACATCAGCAACACCCGCAAGCATTGGCCAGAAGCATGCAACAGTTTTACATTTTACCTGGCTTCCGGTATCATCCACGTCATAGTATAATCCGTCTTCTTCATTCCACATAAAAGAATTAATTCTTTTGCTGATGTCATTTGCTTTTTCCTTATAGAGTTTTGATTTATCAGCATATCCAACTTCATCACACATTTTGGAAATATCATTGTACATCATCACCATCTGTGCGGACATATCAACCCAGCCCGACCCGCTGCGCGGAGTGTTATCCATTCCGGAACCCAAACCTGTCTGCCAGTAAAGATTGTGTTTAGTGTTTCCTTTTTTACGGTACGACTCAAGCCATTCAGCATATTTTTCAAGTGCAGGTAAGACAAGTCTGAATCTTGTTTTGTCCCCTGTAATTTTAAAATTCTCTATCTCAGCCCAACTGAACAGGGGAGGATTGACTGTATGTTCACGTCCTTCAAAAACAAAATCTTCTCCGGTTGCTTCAACAATCTCCCGGCATATATAACCATTTTCATACTGCCTGCAATAAAAATTATCGAGTGATTGTATCGATGGGAAAACGTGATGAGCGTACCTTGCAAACATTATCATAAAAAATGTATCCCACTGAAAAATGTTTGGAGCAAAAGCTTCATCAAGATAATTTGAAACAAAAGGTGAGCCCTTTACCGGCTGCTTGAAATGACTGAAAGCAAGCTGCCATGTTTTCCAGTAAAGTTGAACCCATTCAGGTTTATCTTCAATTACGGGTGAGGGAAGTTTATTCCTGCTGGTTTCATAAACCGGAATTGGTGATTCAACATACATTCTTCTGGAAAAGTGAGCGCCTCTTTTTCCTGTGTCTTCATATTGTGAATATGCGAGGGATGTTAAGAGACATAGAATGAAAATTATTTTTTTCATATGAAGTTATAGATATGGATATTTTCTTTACGAAACACTGATGTCATACTTCGACAGGTTCAGTATGACATCTGTAAGATTTATTATAATGTCACACTGAGCTTGTCGAAGTGTGATGGGCTAAAATCTCGTTACAAAAAGTTTTTACGAAAGTTTCCAGTTGATAATCTACGGATAAACGCGCTGTTCAGATTCCGAAACAAGTTCGGAATGACAGCACTATTACAATTTATTTAATGTTAGGACTGACATAAGAACCTACTTCAAACCAAGTGCCTTTATATATTCGTTATTCACTTCACAATTTTTCAGTTTACAATTTTCTAAATACTGCTTCAGTGCAGTTTTTACTTTTTCAAAATCAGGACGATTATCTCTTATAAAAGAATATGAGAGATCATTCTTGTCTGCAAACTCAATTATCAGATCAAAATTTTCAGGTTGATTGACAGAAACAATTCCGCGCGTGCTGTTCATTTTTTTGTAAGGCCAGAAACACCATCCGATATTATTCTGTTCAAGCATTGTTCTGAATTCATTGATCCATTCATTTGTGTTTTCGCCGGATTCACCCATCCATATAGGTACATTATATTTATTTCCATAGTCGATATAATCCTGTACAACATCCTGCGTTGGTTCAGTCCAGTACTTATGAAATGTGTAAACAAGTTTATCATCGAAAGGAGGACCAAACACTTTGAAGTTGCTGTTCCATTGAGCACCGGCAATAAAGAAAATATGATTGGGGTCAATCGCTCTTACTTCGGCAGATAATTTTTTGAAGAAAGGTTCAAACGTTGGATTAAGTTTATCAACATCAAAATAGTGTGCGATTGGTTCATTCAAAAAATCATAACCGATAATTATAGTTTCATCTTTATAAATCGAGGCAAGTTTTTTCCAGATGTCTATTGTCAACTGCTGGCTTTCAGGGCTTTCAAACAAAAATGGATAACCAAAACTATCATCAATGTTATCGCCGGTTTGCCCGCCCGGAGCGCAGTGCATATCAAGTATCACATAAAGATTTTCTTCCCTACACCATTTGATTGCCTTGTCCAGCAATTCGTAACCGACACCTTTCAATTCATAATACGGTGATTCAGTTACAAACAGCCTGTAGTTGAATGGGATTCTCACTGAATTGAATCCAAGTGACTTGATATAATGAATATCTTCTTTAGTGATATAATTTTCTCTGAATGAATTCCAGAATTTATTCGCTTCATCTTCACCGACAAGGACATTAAAAAATTCATAGATCATTCTCGGCGCGTTTACAGATTTGAAGTGGAACATATATCCTTCGGGTACAAGCCAGTTGCCAAGATTAATGCCTTTTAACAGTATCGGTTTTCCTTCAACATCAATAAAATTTTTACCATCTACTGTTACAAAACTGTTTTGCGAAAAAATGTTTGATGTAAAAAGAAAAATAAAAATGACACAATAATATTTTAATATTTCCATAGGATTATTTTTTCAGTGAATGTGATAACAGCCATTTATATAATTCATCGTTGTTGTATGTTTCTGTCCAGGAATCATGTCCCGCTTCAGGATAAATTGTAAGAGTAACATCCGCGCCGCATTCTTTCAGTTTGTCAACCATCTGTTCAGATGAACTTACAGGTACAACAAAATCTTTTGCACCGTGAAAAACCCATATAGGGATTTCTTTTAATGTGCATGCTTTTTCAGGATTACTCCAGCCGCAGACAGGTGCAATTGCCGCGAATCTTTCGGGCTGTTGAAGAGCAAGTGACCATGTTCCATGTCCGCCCATACTTAATCCTGTAACATAAATTCTGTTCTTATCAACATTGTAGTTTGATTCAATTTCATCCAGAAGTGCGGCGAGCATATCTGTATTCCAGAATTGATTTTCAGGGCATTGCGGTGATACAACTATAAACGGAAAATTTTTCCCTTCACTGATTAATCTAGGTAAACCATGAGCTTTTACTTTTTCAATATCAGAGCCGCGTTCTCCGGCACCGTGAAGGAACAGAACAAGTGGAAATGCTTCACCTTCTTCAGAATAATTTTCAGGAAGAAAAAAAAGATAGTTTGTAGAAAGTTTAATTGTTACTTCTTTTTCAAATGGATGAACAGTTTGTTTATCTGTTTGTGCAAAAGAAATATTAATTGCAGTCATAGTAATTAACATTAGAAGTATGGAATATTTTTTCATTAGAACTCCGGTTAAGGTAAATTAATTTTTAGTGTAAACTCTTACATAATCAACAGTCATTCGCTGAGGGAATGGCGTGTTCGGTGCCGGATTACCGGGCCAGTTACCGCCGACAGCTACATTCAACAGTATGTGAAACCTTTTATCGAACGGCTGACCATGAACTTCAGTGTGATACTTGTTGCCGTCAACATACCATTGCATTCCTGTTGAATCCCATTCACATGTAAAGACATGATATTCTTCAACAAAATTTCCTGTTGGCAAAGTATAACTTCCGCCGCTGTGCTGGTTGTTTGGCCAGGCAGGACCATAATGAATTGTTCCGTAAACTTTATTTGGTTCGTGACCAAGCAATTCCATAATGTCAATCTCACCGCTTGTAGGCCAGCCGCCATAAGCCCAATCGGTCGGAAGCATCCAGATTGCGGGCCATAGTCCTTGTCCGTAAGGAAGTTTTGCACGGATATCAAAACGACCGTAAGTCCAGTCACCTTTGTTCATCGTTCTCATTCTAGCAGACGTATATTCTTTACCAAGATAATTTTTTTTCAACGCCTGGATAACTAACGCACCGTTTTCAATAAAAGAATTTTCGGCAAAGTTTGTATAGTATTGAAGTTCGTTATTGCCGCCGCCGTCGCCGTTAACTTCGTGCGACCATTTTGTCAGATCAATATTTTCTCCGTTGAATTCATCATTCCAGACTAATGTCCAGCCCGGTAGATCAGGAATAGTATCTTTCGGTTCAGTAGGTTCATCTTCACTGCATCCTGCAAAACAAAATGTTGCAGTAAAGATTGAGATTAAAAATAATTCAATTAAAATAGTTCGTTTCATTTATGTCTCCGTTATTAGCATTTATAAAACTTATTCTCTGCAACTGTTCATCTCATTATTAAGATATCCTGAATTTAATTTTACATCTTAAGCAAATTCAGAACAACCAAGATTTTAGCATTCTATTACATGTTTTAATAAATCAGTTCAAATGATGTTGTCTTTACATCGACAGAATTTGTTCCGACAAAAACATCAAACTTTCCAGGTTCGCTTACAAACTGCATGTCAATGTTCCAGAATTTCAGTTCTTCATTTGAAATTTTAAATGTTACAGTTTGTGTTTCGCCTTTTTTCAGGAATATTTTTTTGAATCCCTTTAATTCTTTAACCGGTCTTGTTACTGAAGCAACAACATCACGCAGATAAAGCTGGACAACTTCTTCGCCATCCGTTTTCCCGTTATTGGTAACATCAACGGATATAGTGAGTTTTTGATTCTTATTAATTTTTTGTGAACTTAATTTTATATCACTGTAAGAAAAAGTTGTGTAACTCAATCCGTAACCGAACGGGTAGAGTGGAGTCATTTCAAGATCAACATATTTTGAACTGTAGTTATTGTTCAGATCACCAGGTCTTCCTGTGTTTTTGTGATTATAGTAAATCGGAATTTGTCCGACTGATCTCGGAAAAGTAACAGGAAGTTTTCCAGAAGGATTGTAATTACCGAACAGTACATCAGCAATTGCATCACCTGACTTAATGCCAAGGAACCATGCTTCAACAATCGCGTCGGCTTTTTTAGAAATATTATTAATTGAAAGCGGCCTTCCATTCATCAAAACAACAACAACCGGTTTGCCTGTTTTAAAAATTTCTTCTGCCAGTTCATTCTGTACACCGGGTAGTTCAATTGATGATCTGCTTCTTGCCTCACCGCTCATAGATCCTTTTTCACCCAACACAAGTATTACAACATCGGATTGACTTGCTTTTTCAACCGCGTCTTTAAATCCTTCTTTAGATGTTCCGTCAATTGTACATCCGGTTGAATATAAAATTTTTGTGTTGTTTGAAAGTTCTGTTCTTAATCCTTCAACAACTGTAACAACATCATTTGAATCTCCCTGCTGATACCAAGAGCCAAGCGGATCAGACTTACTTTCTGCAAGCGGACCGATAACAGCTATAGTCTTTAAATCTTTTTTTAATGGAAGAAGATCTTGCTCGTTTTTCAAAAGCACGATAGATTTTTGGGAAACTTCAAGAGCTGCATTCTGCATCTCTTCATTCATTACAGTTTTCTCTTCGAATGATTTGCTGCAGTAACGGTAAGGATCATCAAACAAACCAAGTTTAAATTTTATTCTTAATATTCTTCGTACAGATTCATTTACAATTGCTTCAGAAACTTGTCCGGATTTTACAAGATCAACCATATTGTTTATGTATGACCTTGATTCCATATCCATATCAACACCGGCATTGATTGATAACTGACCGGCATGTTTAAGGTCTGCGGCATTTCCATGATTTATCATTTCGCCGATAGAATTCCAATCGCTGACCACAAAACCATTAAAGCCCCATTCGTTCCTGAGTATATCGGTTAGTATATATTTATTTGCAGAAAGCGGAACACCCGCAATTTCATTGAACGAACACATAAATGTTTCAGCGCCCGCATCAACAGCAGCTTTGAAAGGAGGGAAGTAAACTTCGCGTAATGTTCTTTCGGACATATCGACAGTATTATAGTCGCGACCACCTTCAGCATCACCATAGCCAACAAAGTGTTTTGCACAAGCAACAATATTTTTGTTCGATGTAAGATCACCCTGCAAACCTTTAACACGCGCGACAGACATGATTGTTCCGAGATAAGTATCTTCACCGGCGCCTTCAACAATTCTTCCCCAGCGCGGATCGCGGGCTATATCAACCATTGGTGCGAACGTCCAATGAATACCGACTGATGAAGCTTCAAGTGCCTGGTACATTGCAGACATTCTTACAACTTCAGGATCCCAGCTGCTTACTTCTGCAAGCGGAACAGGAAATGTAGTTTTGAATCCGTGTATTACATCATATCCAAACAACAATGGAATTTTCATTCTTGTTTCTTCGACAGCAATCCGTTGGAGATCTCTTGTAAAATCAGCACCGACAGCATTAAGAAAAGAACCGATCTTTGATTCCTTTATCATTACTTTGTATTCATCCGGAACTACGCTTTGAACAGTTGGTCCCCATCCAATACCAAATGAAAGCTGGTTCAATTGTCCGACTTTTTCTTCAAGTGTCATTAGGCTTAACACTGAATCAATTTTACTTTCAATAACGGAGTTTAGGTTTGAAACATTTTTTTTATCACCGGTTTCATTAACAACAAAACCGAGAAGTAAAAACATAGCGGCGAATAGTAGTATAGGATAAATCGTTTTAAAGAAAGCTGCTTTCATTTTTTCCTCTGCAAGAGTTAGAATATCAACACAGGATAAATCTTCATATCCTGCATCCGTTTGTTGTAAAAAATTTTTCAATAGCTTAATCCAAATCCATAAGGAAATAACGGATCATAATTTATATCTCCGTTGTTTACAGGAATCTGTGACATACTTCTTGGCCATGAATGAGAAAGTTTTCCGGTTGGATTGTAATCACCGAAAAGTACATCTGCTACACCCTGACCTTCAGTACCCGGAAGCCATGCTGCGATAAACGCGTCAACATTATTTAAGGTTGGTTCGATAAGCATTGGTCTGCCTGAAACAAGAATAACAACAACAGGCACACCGGCATTTCTTATCCTGTTAATTGCCTGAATGTCTTCTGATAATAAACTTAAATCATCCCTGTCACCGTTATATTCTGCGTAAGGAGTTTCACCAATAACGACAACGCCAACATCAGCGCCGGCTGCACCGCTTCCATCAATCGAATGTGTTACCTGTGTTGATGTTGAAACTGTATTTTGAATTGCCTCAAGTATTGTTGTTCCATGAGTGATTTCTCCGCTTCCGCCTTGCCAGCTAATTGTCCAACCGCCGCATTGATTTCCGATGTCATTTGAATTTTTACCTGCGACGTGAATACGTGTAAGGTTTTTTGAAAGTGGTAAAACACTGTTGGAATTTTTTAGAAGCACTAAGGATTGTCTCACACATTCTCTAGCAACTTCACGGTGAGCGGCAGAACCAAGTGAAGCGGTGAGGCTTCTGTCAGTTAATGGTCTTTCGAACAGCCCCATCTGCATTTTAACTTTTAATATTCGTCTTACTGCATCGTCAATTCTTGACATTGGTACTTTCCCATTATTGACAAGAGTACGCAGTATGCTGATGAATTCTTTGTATCTGTCAGGAACCATTATCATATCAAGCCCGGCGTTAATAGAGATTTCAATATCACTTGCAAAGTCGCCGGGGATCTGATCTATTGCAGCGTAATCACTGATCAGGAATCCTTTAAAACCCAATTCATTTTTTAAAACATCTGTAAGAAGATATTTATGGCTGTGAAGTTTTTGTCCGTTCCAACTGCTGTATGAAATCATAATTGAACCAACACCCTGCTGTATAGCCGCAATGTATCCCGGAAGATGTAACTGTCTTAAAGTCTGTTCATCACAAACCGTGTTTCCCTGGTCATCACCGTCAACTGTTCCGCCGTCACCAAGAAAATGTTTGGCGCATGCAAGTACTGATGTGTTTGCACTTAGATCACCTTGCTGATAACCTTTTATTTTTGCTTCTGCCATCATCACTGCAAGTTCAGGAGTTTCACCAAAACTTTCATAAGTTCTTCCCCATCGTTCATTTCTTGCAACCGCAATACATGGTGAGAATGTCCAGTCAATTCCGGTTGCTGCAACTTCCCTTGCGACTATTGTTGCAGCTTGTTCAACCAATGCAGGATTTCGTGTGCAGCCGAGACCAATGTTGTGAGGAAAGATCACAGCGTTCTTTACATTGTTGTGACCATGAACGGCATCGATACCATAGATCAATGGTATTTTTAATCTTGTTGTAACCGCGTAAGCCTGGTAAGTATCATACATATCAGCCCAGCCCTGCGCGGTATTACTTGATGGTGCTGATCCGCCGCCGCTCAGTAAAGAGCCGATTTTAAAATCACGAATGTCTTCGATCCTGTCTAACGCGTTCCTTTCTACTTGTGTCATCTGTCCGATTTTTTCTTCAAGCGTCATATCGGCAAGAAGTTTATTTACGCGTTCGTCAACGTTTAATTCACTATCGGGGTCGGTTTCATCTTTGTTGCAGCTTAAAAAGAAAATAGAAATTGTAAGAAAGGCTAAGTAGCAGGCTGTCCTGAAAAACACATTCATAATTTGAATCCTGAATTGGTCTGAAGAAAAAGAAGAGACTGAAATAATCCATAACTAACTAACGAAAGGGTACGGGTGAATATTTTTTTGCAGGGTTAAAATATTCTATCAGGAAATCTTTCTTTCAGTCTCTTCAAAAAACACTAACTATTTGTATTGCATCTGAACTTTATCAAGCTCATTCCATATTAATGCGCTGGCGCCGAGCACAGCGGCGTTTCCTTCAGTTAAAGCTGAAGGAATAAGTTTAACTTTGTTCTTGAAAATGTTAAGCACATTTTCTTCCATATATTTTTTTGTCGGGTTAAAAATTAATTCTCCCGATGAAGCAAGCCCTCCGAACAGAATTATTGCTTCGGGACTTGTATGTGCAATTGCGTCTGCCAGTTTAATACCGAGTATCTTACCGGTTACATCAAACGCTTTTAGGGCGATCCTATCACCTTTTCGTGCGGCTTCACAAATCATTTTTGCAGTCATATCACTGAAGGTAACATTTCGCAGTTCACTCTCATCATTAAGATTTGCTAGCAGTTCAAACACAGTGCGTTTAATTCCGCCTGCGGATGTATAAGTTTCAAGACATCCTTTACGACCGCATCCGCATTGCCTTCCGTTGATGTCGTAGATTGTATGTCCTATCTCACCGGCAAAACCATCAGCACCATAAATCAAATCACCGTTTGCAACTATACCGCTGCCGACACCGGTGCCGAGTGTTATCATTATAAAATCTTTCATACCTTTTGCCGCACCGAATTTCATTTCACCGATTGCAGCAGCGTTCGCATCATTGGTAATGACTGTTGGAATGTCATAATATTTTTTCATAATCTCAACAACATTCACATAACCCCAGTTAAGGTTCGGAGGAAGTTCTACTGTGCCTTTATAGTAATTAGCGTTTGGCGCGCCGATGCCAATTCCAATAAGAGTATATTTTCTGTTTAACTGTTCATAGGATTCATCGATCGCAGTTTTTAATCTTGAGAATAAATGATCAGCACTTTCATGCGAGTTTGTTGGTATTGAAGATTCAAATACACAGTTGCCATGCCTGTCAACATAACCGAAGACGGTGTTTGTTCCGCCGATGTCAATCCCCAATGTTACTTCAGTTTTATTCATAAAAATCCTATGCTTTGGAAAAAGTGGGGATGTGTCCTTTCATTCCATAGTATGCTATGTAGAAATAGCACAATACAGGAAGGAAGAATGCATGATGAATGCCGATATTATCAGCAAAGAAGCCTTGTGCAACCGGTATTAAAGCTCCGCCGACAATTGCTGTACAAAGAATTCCTGAACCCTGACCAGTGTGTTTACCAAGTCCGTCTATAGCAAGAGTGAAAATTGTCGGGAACATTATTGAATTGAAAAGACCGACTGCAAGAATTGTCCACATTGCAACAGCGCCATAAGTGAGCATCGATACGATTACAAGTGCCGCAGCACATATAGCAAGAATTGCCAATGTTCTTCCGGGTTTTCTGTTGCCAATGTTAAATGCTATATAGTTCAATACAACAAAAAGAAGGAAGGTTAATGTTTTGCTGAATCCTTCAAATGAAATGGCGGACAGGTTTTGATATTCCTTAGTTATATAGATTGCAATTACAGGTGCTAATACGAAAACAAGTGCAGTATAAATATTTTTCTTTCTTGTGTCCTTCAATTCTGAAAGTGTTATGGCTCCGAAAAATCTTCCTATCATTGCGCCGCCCCAATACAGAGCTACATATTTTCCTGCTTCTACTTCAGGCATTGACAATAATTCATTAAAGTAGTTTACAAGGAAACTACCTATAGAAACTTCAGCACCGACATAAACAAAAATTGCAACCGCGCCAAGTACAAGATGTTTATATCCCCATGCGCTTTTATGGTGATGGTCGTAACTAACACCCTCACCGCCGCTTGATGATTGTGACGCTGCTTCAATTTTCGGCAGTTTGAATAATGTGAATATTATTGCAATGGCTACCAACATTCCTGTTAGAAGCAGATATGGAGTTTGTACTGAACCTGCTTCCATTAGTTTATATGCTTCAAGTTCAGTTGCGCTTAACCTTGCAAGTTCATCAGCACCTTTAACTGCGACTGAAAGAATTAGTATTGAGCCAAATACCGGGGCTATTGTTGTTCCTAATGAATTAAATGCCTGTGAAAGATTTAATCTTGCAGAAGCTGTTTCGGGTTTACCGAGAATTGCTACATAAGGATTTGCCGCAACCTGGAGTAATGTTATTCCTGATGCCAATACAAATAAAGCAAGAAGAAAAACCATGTATGATCTGCTGCTTGCAGCGGGATAGAACAGCGCTGTTCCTACGGCGGCAATAAGCAACCCGATTATTATACCTGTTTTATAACCTATCTTTTCTACTAACATGCCTGATGGAAGAGAAACAATGGCATACGCTGTAAAAAATGTGAACTGTATCAGCATTACTTCAGTGTAGTTCAGATCAAATACAGCTTTAAGATGCGGAATAAGAATATCATTAAGACAGGTGATAAATCCCCACATAAAAAATAAAGATGTAAGTACAATCAGGGCGGGAGTATAATTTGCGCCGGAATTTATAGAAGCTCCTTTTACAGAAGTGTTAGCGCTTTGAACAGCCATCGGAATCTCCTTTAAGCAGTTAGATTTTATTTACTTTTCAAAATTATGATTAAGCCGTTTGCGAACAAAACTTCAGCAATGTTTAAATTTTTACAAATTCAATTCGGCGTTAAACATCGAGCAGACATCTTAGGCAAATATTGTGCCCTCATATACATTATGCCCGGGTTAAATAATTTTTTGTTTTGACTTTGGATTACAATCAGTACAAATAAAAATGAACTGTGAATGTTTTAGTTACTTATTATTTTGATAACAAATGGTTATCAATTTAATAATCAATAATGCTGATTTGTTTTAGCTAAGCATTGTATCTAAGGTATTTGTTTAATGTGGTAGATGCAGAGGGAATTTAATTCACAAAAATTAATTGCCTATTTTTGCACAAGTTAATGATGATTATTCCGGAAACAGATATTAGCGTGAGAGAAGCTTGAAGTTTGAAAAGATATTTTATGTTGTTATAAGTGCCATTCTGATCACTGCGTTTATTATGGTGAGTTATATTTCACCGCCGTTTACATCAGGAAGTAGTTCCGCTCCACTGCTCAAAAAAATTTATTTTGCAGATAACATTTCAAACGCTCACCTGAAAGTAATTGAGTCATTTAATAAAAAATTTGCAGGAAAAATTGAAGTAGTCCCGATCAATTTGTCGTTTGACAAATTCAGTACCAACGAAAGAAAGGAACTGTTAGCAAGATACTTAAGAAGTAAAAGTGAACGTGTGGATATTTTTGCCGTTGATCAGATATGGGTTCCGCGGTTTGCAAAATGGGGAGTGCCCTTGGAAAAATATCTTACTCCCGAACAGACCGGAAATATTCTCAGTTATGCAATGGAGTCTTGCCTGTATAACGATACCCTGATTGCAATACCGCTTTACATAGATGTTGCGCTTATGTTTTATCGCGATGATATTCTTAAACAACTTCCGGATTACAATGAGGTTATCACAAAATTAAAAAACTCTTTTACATGGGAGGAATTTTTTAATCTGCATGAACGATTAAGAAATAAAGACGAAAAATTTTTCATATTCCAGGCAGATGACTATGAAGGTTTGATATGCATCTTTGCGGAGATGATGTCCCAGCAAGGCAAACCATTTATCAGAGACGGATATCTGAATCTTGAAACACCCGAAGCTGAAAAAGCTCTTCAACTATTAGTTGACATGGTTTATAAATACAAACTTGCACCAAAGCAAGTTACTGAGTTTAAGGAATATCCCAGCTACGATTATTTTATGGAACAGGACGCTGTGTTTTTACGGGGCTGGCCTGGATTTTACAGCGATGAGAACCGAGCATTAAATCTTAACGAGAAAGCTGTTCAGCATTTAAGAAAGGCGCCGACACCCCATTTTAAGGGCTCCAAACCGGGATCGGTTTACGGCGGCTGGAACCTTATGATATCACAGTATTCGCTTAATATTC
This sequence comes from Ignavibacteriales bacterium, assembly GCA_016700155.1. Classification (NCBI taxonomy): domain Bacteria; kingdom Pseudomonadati; phylum Ignavibacteriota; class Ignavibacteria; order Ignavibacteriales; species Ignavibacteriales bacterium. Next base: position 3,418,298 of record CP065001.1, on the reverse strand, counting down.
CTGAAGTGGCAAGGTTTGTTAATTATTTAACCAGTGATGAAGCTCAGAAGATAATGTATGAAGAAGGCGGCGTACTTCCGACTTTAAATTCTATTTACAGTGATTCTGATTACGTTCAAAAGCATCCGGATCTGAGATTTTATCATTCACTTTTACAAAAAGGAATGCACCGTCCCTTTATAGAAGATTACACAAATATCTCGGACATTCTTTCTTTTTATGTAAACGCTGCCATTAAAAAAGAGATGACTGTGAAAGAAGCTCTTCATAGCGCATCACAAAAAATCAAATCAGGCAGTATTTTTCTTAAGTAGAATGATATGATCAGAAAAAAATTCATAGAAAAATTCAGGGAATATCATTTTGAGTTTAAACACTTAACAGTTCTGTTTGTTATACTTTTTTCTTTCCAGCTTCTTGTATCATTTATTAATAAATCATCAATCAGAAGTTTTTTAAGCAACACGCAGGAGTGGTATCAGAAGGATTCAGCAGAAAAACATGCCAACCTTACGGCGACTTCATTCGAACTTTTGATTGAGACCTTCATTCCTAAAACAGAAATGTCTGATGAAGAGAAAAGAAGGCTAATTCAGTCATTCAACATAATCTTCAGCCAGCAAATGCTTCATCATAACATTGAAGAAATTTGCATTCTTGTAAGCGACAATGAAAAAGTTTTAGCGATTGATGATGGTGAAACGCTTTACAATTTCCTGTTTGACAGGAAGAATATTGTTCACCCTGTAAACGGGGATCATAAGGAAGCTGCAATCATGTTCGCATCAATGAGAGACCAGTTGCGATCTGATGAAAGAATTTACAGCGAACTTGTTGATGCAAAAACATTTAAAACTTTCGTGCCGTTTGTTGTAAGAGGGGAATACATTGGTTCAGTGTACATTAAAAACACACCTGACTTTAGTTTTATAAGCAACCAGGTGATAAGTAATTTTGATGAAACTTCTGTTATCTATCTTTCGTTAATCCTGCTTGGACTTCTCGCGATGTACTTCATCTCTTCCTATACCGTAAAAGAACGGGATGATGCACAAAAGATGTTGTTTGAAGAGCATGAAGAAAACCTTATGAAACAGATCAACTATCAAAAGGAACTTATCTTTACAAAAAGAATTTATCATACGCATCATAAAGCTGAGAAGATAATGGGTTTTATTAAGGAGGATCTTCGTAAGCTTTCGCCTGAAAACATAACCGATACAAAATACAGGGTAACGAAGTATTCTAATTTCATTTCAAGAGTGATTTATGATATGAAGTGGTACGATCCGCCTGTGCAGACAATCCGTAATCAGATGTTTAAAACAAATCTTAACGAAGTAATAAAATTTATTGTTGATAATATTTTTCTGCGGGTCTCATCAAAATCAAATGCGTTTGAAATAAGGATGGAAACCGATCCTGAGCTTCCCGTTGTTCCGATAAACGAATTTGTTGTGTGGGAAATTATAGAACCTTTGCTGCAGAACAGCATTGAACACGGCGGAGACAGTAACCTGGTAATCAACTGTAAAACAAAGTTCAACAGGGAATTGAATAAATCCTTTATTACTATCGAAGATAACGGAAAAGGATTACCGGAAAATCTTTTAATAAAAAATGAAAATGGAATAAAAAATATTTTCGTTGAAAATGTAACGACTAAGAAAACTGAAATTCAGAATTCAGGATATGGTTGCTATATTGCTTATGAAATTACGAAGCGCTGCGGCTGGGATATTGATGCCGGCAATCTTGCCGAAGGCGGCTGCAGATTTACAATTACAATCTCTAACTAGCGAATAACAAATGATTACTGACGGAAAAAAAATTCACATACTATTAATTGAAGATGAAGACTTTGATGTTAGAAGAGTTCAGAACACATTGTATCCATTCAATGAACGAATGAAAATAATTGATATAGTTTCAAATGGTAAAGCTGCGCTTGAACTTCTGAAATCTAAAAAAGGATATTTTGATGTGGTGATTATGGACTTCCAGATCGCCGGCGGTGTAATGGGTGAAGATCTTATCTACCAGATAAAACAGATAGATCACACAGTGCAGATAATCGTCATCACTAAAATGACTATCAACATATCCGACTACAACTTTGCCAACAAACTTATTAAAGCGGGAGCTTTCTGGTACTGTACAAAGTATCCCGGTGATATTGAAGAATACATTTACCAGCCGACAGATTTTTTGATGAGTATTTTCAATGCTCACGAAAAGTGTCTGCTTGAAAGGGAACGATCGAGATCCAACCAGAAGTTAAGCAGAAATGTTGAAGATATTCTTCAGCAAAAAAGAATGGTGGGTGAATCTCCATTAATAAATATCCTTCGTGAGGAAATTACAAAGTTTGCGCAGAGCAATGTTAACACACTTATAAGAGGTTCATCGGGAACGGGAAAAGAACTTGTTGCTTACAACATTCATTACCGCAGTGACAGGAAGTATGAAAATTTTATTATCATTAACTGCGGAAGCCTTCCGAGCCAGCTTGTAGAGAGTGAACTCTTTGGTTATGAAAAAGGAGCGTTCACCGGGGCTGATAAAAAGAAGCTCGGACTTTTTGAAATAGCAAACAACGGCACAATTTTTCTTGATGAGATAACTGAACTGCCTTTACCTGCACAGGTGAAATTACTTCGCGTAATTCAGGATGGTGAAATTGAAAAGATAGGTCGCACCGAAAAAATAAAAGTCGATGTAAGAATTATTGCTGCAACCAACAGGAATATAGAAGAGGAGGTTAAAGAGAGAAGATTCAGAGAGGATCTTTATTACAGGCTCAATGTTCTGCCTATATATGTTCCTGACCTTAAACATAGAAAAACCGACATACCTCTTCTCATCGATCACTTCCTTTCAAACATAAGTATAGATATGGGTAAGGATAAACCTCAGATTCCCGATGAAACCATGGAAGTATTCCTTCAATATGACTGGCCCGGAAATGTAAGGGAACTAAAGAATGTAGTTCAGCGTATGTTATTTACCTCTGAAAAAAATATAACAAAATTTCATGCTGAAAGAGCATTAGGTTTAACTGAACCAATGCGTCAATCAACTGAATCGGGTGTGACAGATTTTTTTAACCCCGAGCATATCATTCCATTAAAAGAAATGGAAAAGATAATGCGTGAAAGATACTTTAAGTTCGTCAGGCAGCATTCACAATCAGATACTGAAGCTGCAAAAAAACTAGGTATCGCTCCGCCTAATTATTATAGAATGTCTAAGGAACTGGGACTTAAAAAATCTGAAGATTAAACTTATTATTCTGATAATTGGAGTTTATTAGTTTAATAATTCTTCGACCTGATAATTTCAACCCGGATTGAAATTTCAATCAAATTTTATTCACTTCTTCGTGGTACTATACTTGCCTCATTAATCAGTCTGACTATTTCCTATAAATAATTCTGTACAGCATTATAAACCTGAGGGAGTTTTATGAAAATTTATTACCGACCGTATGCGGCATTTCTTTTACTTCTGTTCATGATAATCACACCATTCAAAACATATTCGCAGATAGCAGGACTTTTATCAACGAATTCATTAAAACAGGTAGATGGAATAAGAATACCGTTTCAAAATGGTTTTGCCGTTCCTTCATTTGAAAAACAAAGCAGAGAAATTTTGAATTTGAAAGGTGAATGGAAAAAACAAAGATTCGCCGCCAATGATAATGTCACTCTTGCAAAAAGAGATTCGGCAGGATATCAAAACATGTTGAACGAAGCACAGAACAGGCATCTTCAAAGCTATGATGACAGCGGGTGGGAACTAAAAACTTTGCCATCAGTTGAAAATCAGATGAATCCTTACCCACAGGTTCCAGAGTACTACCAGGATGGCGTGTGGTACAGAAAATCATTTACGGTTGATGCATCAAATGCTGAAAGTTTTGCAAAGTTAATGTTCTACTCAGTTAACTATGTTGCTGATGTATGGCTTAATGATGTTTATCTCGGCTGGCACGAAGGCGGTTATACTCCATTTGCGTTTGATGTTTCTGAAGTTTTGAATTACACCTCGAACAATGTCTTAGTTGTACGTGTTGATAATCCGCAATGGGGAACAAGGAATGATATTGTTCCTTATACACAGGCGGATTGGTTCAATTATACCGGGATTATTCATGATGTTTATCTTGAGTTTTCTGATCCGGTTTCTGTAATCCGCGCCAACATAGTGCCGCAAAACACTGATGGTGATGTTCAGACAACCTTAGTGCTTTTTAATAAAGGAAATGCTGATAAAAATATAAACGTAAACATAGAAGTTTATAATGCCGAGTTAAATGAAACTAACTTCAATTCAGAAAAAGCTTCTGACATAACCGGACTATCAGCCGCGATAACCGGTACATCATCCACATCATTTTTAATTAAAAGTGATTCAACAAAAGTCTGGCGGACTGATCTTAGAGTTCTGAACCCCAAACTCTGGACACCCAAAACTCCTGACCTTTATGTAATGAGAGTAACTATCACTGAAGGTACAACAGTGCTTGATGAATACTTTACACAATTCGGAATAAGAACAGTAAAAACTTCAGTTGATAAAGTATTGTTGAATGACAAACCAGTATTCTTCACAGGAATTGCTCGTCACGAAGACCATCCTTTGTTCGGAAGAAGTATTCCTATCGATTCAATTTACTCTGATATGCTAAAAGTAAAATCACTTAAAGTGAATATGCTTCGTACCGCGCATTACCCGAATCATCTTCATACATATCTTCTTGCAGACAGATTGGGAATTGCTGTTGTAGAAGAAATTCCTGTCTGGTGGTTTGATGAATCATTTGCATGGGTGCTGCAGAACAGTGTTAGGCATATTCACGAACAGATGTTCCGTGAAATGGTTTTTAAAGATTACAACCGTCCGTCAATTCTATTATGGAGTACAGCCAATGAATGTCTTGATGTAACAAACAGGCAGCAGTTTATTCAGAAAGTCAACCAGGAACTTGATTTTAATTACGCGGACGGAAGATTAGTTACACAATCAGCAGCGGCAGACAGACCCGGTCCAGAGGATCCATCTATGGCAGCTTGTGATGTTGCCGGTTGGACAATGTACTTCGGAATCTTCCATGGCGGAACTTATTACGATGGCACAAGAAGATTTTTAGGTTATGCAAATCTGGAATACCCGGAGAAACCGATCCTTGATACAGAGTATGGTTACTGGTCCGGAGAATTGAATTCGCCGACAGGACAGGCAAACCAGGTTACAGTATTTACAGAAACTTTTAATGCATTTACTTACCGTGCTTCGGTTATAAGACCTGACGGCTCGTACCGTGACGGAGGTTATTTAATGGGCGTAACGTGGTGGTGCATTTTCGATTGGTATTCGGCTCAGCATCCGCAGGGATTCCAGAGCATGGGCATTTACAGGATGAACCGCGATACAATTAAAGCAGTCGGTCAGACGATGATAAATGCCTATACACCTTTTTATGATTTAGGCGGAATGGTAACTGATATTGATAATGAAACAGGATTTGTTCCGGAGGAATTTCTGCTGGAACAAAACTATCCAAATCCTTTTAATCCTAAAACAAAAATCAGATGGCAATCACCAGCAGGAATCTGGCAGACATTAAAAGTTTATGACATTCTTGGAAATGAAGTAACTACACTTGTAAATGAATTCAGAGAAGCTGGTAAATATGAAATTGAATTCGACGCTTCTGATTTAGCAAGCGGAGTTTATTTATTCAGATTAAAAGCAGGTGAGTTTGAATCATCAAGAAAAATGATTCTTATAAAATAATTTTTGATTTATATCAAATAGTGATTATTAAAATAATAACTATGCTTATCAATTTAATAAGCAATTATAGCAGGCATTCAAACTTATTTTATTAAAAAGAAACTTAATCGAATACCTGTTCATTTTTAATTGATGGTATGATATGTGCAAACATCAATAGCTAAAAAATATTTAAAGAAATCGTGACTGATATTTTTTCACCAATAGATCTCCTTGTTCTGGTTGCATACCTTATAGTAGTGCTCAGTCTTGGATTCTATTATTCAAGAAGAAGCGAAGAAAATTATACGGATTATTTTCTTGCAGGTAGAAATATCGGATGGTTCACGGTCGGAATCTCAATATTCGCTACCAACATTTCAAGTGAACACTTTATTGGTCTTGCAGGCTCAGGTTCAATACGCGGACTTGCAGTGGGTCAGTTTGAACTTATGGCAATCTTCACACTGATATTCCTTGGCTGGGTACTTGCACCTGTTTATCTGAAATCCGGTGTGTTTACTATGCCGGAATTTCTTGAGTTAAGATTTGATGTGAGAATAAGGAAATTTTTTGCCGCGTTCTCAATCGTCATTTATATCTTCACAAAAATACTTGTATCACTTTTTGCTGCCGGACTTCTTTTCTATAAAATTTTCGGATTAAATATTTATGCTTCGTCTATCCTGATTGTACTAATAACCGGGCTATACAGTGTTACCGGCGGCGCAAATGCTGTTTTCAGGACACAACTGTTTCAGGGACTGATACTTATTCTTGGTGCTGTAAGTTTATCATTATTCGGACTTAATGCAGTTGGCGGATTTACGGGTTTGGAACAAAAACTTCCTGCCGATTTCTTTAATATGTTTAAGAACTTATCTGATCCGGATTTTCCGTGGACAGGAATTTTATTCGGTGCGCCGATTATTGCTTTCTGGTATTGGTGCACAGATCAGTATATAGTTCAAAGAATTTTAAGTGCACGTTCCGTTAATGACGCACGCAGGGGAACGCTTGTCGCTGCTTTTCTTAAAGTGCTTCCAATTTTTGTGTTAGTGTTACCCGGATTAATTGCCGTTGCTCTTTATCCTGAAATTAGCGGAGATGAAGCGTATGCTGCTTTGGTTGCCGGTGATCTTCTTCCGGTAGGTATTAAAGGATTAGTTGTTGCCGGATTACTTGCCGCTATTATGTCATCGCTTGCCGGTGCGTTCAACAGTACAGCGATTTTATTTACAAATGATTTTTATAAGATACGTTATCCCGGTGCTAACGAAAGAAAGTTAGTTCTCGTCGGAAGACTTGCAACTACCGCTGTTGTGGTTGCAGCTATACTTATTGTCCCGCTTGTTAAACTCATCAGTTCGCAGATTTATTTATTCCTTCAGAATGTACAGGCATTTGTAGCTCCACCCATCACTGCGGTTTTTCTTTTCGGATTGTTTTCTAAAAAGACAAGCGCCGATACTGCAATTACTACTTTGATTGTTGGCGAAGCTATCGGTTTGTTCAGATTGTTTCTACAAATGCTAATGAATTACGGTGTTGAACTTCATCCTGTATTTCAATGGCTCCTTGGAATTAATTTTTTGCACTTCGCAATCTTTCTGTTTGTCCTCAGCATAAGCCTGATAGTTGTACTTAATTATGCTTCATCAAAAAAGAACATAACCACTGTGTTTGGTCTTAAATATACAATAACAGAAAGTATGATGGATATAACAAGCGGTGTTTCAAACCTGCGGAGTGTAAGAGGTATAAAATCAAACCTGATATTATCGGCGTTTATAGTGATAATAATAATCGGGTTATGGAGTTTATGGTATTGAAAAACTTTGTTTCGCAAAACATTAAATCAAAAAGGATTGAAAGGAACAATTCAATCCAGCTAATTACAAACGTTCAACTAAAGAGAGGAAAGTTATGAAACGATTTATTCATCTTGTTCTTCTTCTGATGATGAGCATTTCTTTTACTATGGCACAAAGCAGTGTAGTAATTGAAAGCTTCGATTCGGACATTGCGGCTGATACTACATATCAGATTTCTACTGAAGGTAGTCCAAGCCGGATGGATTTCACTTTGAATACAACTGATTTCAGAGAGGGAACCGGTTCAGGAAATGCCGATATAGTTATCGGATCATTCCATTCATGGGGAAGCTATTCGCAGCTTATTAAAAGAGTACCTGACGGACAGCCGTTATATGACTGGACAATCAGTGATTCTTTGGCAATCTGGATAAAGGTTGTTCAGGCTCCAAGTTTACCTGCAAGTATTGTATTCAGAATTCACATTGCAGATCGTCCTACAGAGACCGATCCGATTGAAGAATACATCTACGAACATGCAACAGTTCTTGATGCAGTTGGTGACTGGTTCGAGTTAAAACTGCCTATAAGAATTTTAAGTACAGACGGAAGTTTAACTCCTGTTGATTCAGGATTCGTAATATTCCCTGCAAGTTGGGGCGGCGGTAATTTCAATAACCGTCAGTTCGATTCAGATAAAATTATTGGTTATAACATTTCAGCAATTTCAACAAGTATAGCTGAAGACTCACTCAAAGTTATTTTTGACGGATTCAGAAGATTTGGTGTTAAGGCTATTCCGCTAGTTGTATTTAACGGTATTACATTGTTAGGCAATATGTCTCAATTCACCTGGGGTCAATCTGCAGTATCAGTTGAAACCGGTGCAGGACCACAACCCGGAACAAATGCAATAAAATGGATACAGGGAGATGAATGGGCTAACGGCTGGACAGGTTTCGGTTACAACGTATCTCCATCAGTAAATCTTTCAGGTGCCTGGTTAGTTGATAGTATGAAGTTCAAACTGAAATGTGAAGCAGGTACCGGTCCGCTAAGAATTCAGGTTGAAGGCGGCGGCGGAAAAATCGGTACAGTATTCCAGCCAATTGCTGATGATCAGTGGCATGAATATGCTTTCCCGTTCCGTGAAATGGTTTACCAGGATAATTCTACTTCAATAGATTCAACTAACATAAACGTTGTTGGTTTAATGGCTGAAGCTTCGGGTGTTGCAGGTAGAGTATTATGGATTACCGACTGGTGGTCAGGAAATCCTGATTTTGATGTTATAGCTCCTCCTCCACCAACAAGTGTACTTGGATTACCCGGAACATATTCTAACCTGATAACTTGGATTGATGCTCTTAATGAAGCACAGGAAAAGTATCATATCTATTATAAACACGCTCCTATTACAGACCCTGACGACGCTGAAGTTGTAAAACTTAATGTTGGTGAAGGTGTTCAGACGTTCAGTCATTTATTAAGAGCGCCGGTAACAGATCAGGATGTTACATACTACTATGCAATGCAGACACAGGATCAGGCTGGAAATATCTCTGAATTATCAGAAGTATCAGCACCTGTTACCAACACCGCAAAAGGCGTTACCACAATTTCTTTGAACGCTCCGACATCTACATTTGTTGCTGACGGAAGTTTAACTGAATGGGCCGGCATTACACCAATTCATATGGCGCTTTCAGATGGTTCAGCATTTCTTGTTACCAATTCAACAATAACAAATGATGATGACCTTTCACTTGATGCTTATGTAGCAGTTGATAACAATTATCTATACATAGCATTTGATGTTGAAGACGATATCATAAGCTTCAATCCTGCGTTAGCGACATATCTGAATGACGCTCCGGATATTTTCCTTGGACTCTACAACTGGCATGGTAAACCACATACCACTTACAGAAGAGGTTCACAGCCGGATTATCATTTCAGAATGTCAAGAGACAGATGCTTGATAGATGGACTTGGCGGCGGCGACAGTTTATTGGTCCCAGGCACTGATTATTATTGGGATGAAAAATTCCCTACCGGTTATGTCGTTGAAGCAAGAATTGCATTCTCCGAACTTTCTAACAGATTTAACGATGATCTTTTTGTTCCGCTCGAAGGTATGAGAATACCAATGGACTTCTCAATCAATGATGCTGATGCAACAGGTGAAAGAGAAGGTATCATGACTTATTCACCATACAATGAAGACCAGTCATGGAGTGATGTATCAAGATGGTTGTACACATGGATCGGTGCTCTATGGAATCCGGTTGGTGTTGATGATCCACAGAACACAGTTCTTACATATGAACTTTCACAGAACTATCCTAACCCATTTAACCCTGCAACACAGATTGTTTACTCGATTGAAAAACCGGGTAATGTATCAATTAAGGTTTATGATGTATTAGGAAGAGTTGTTACAACACTTGTTGATCAGTTCAAGACAGCCGGTTCACATACAATTAACTTTGATGCAAGCAACCTTTCAAGCGGTGTATACTTCTACAGCATTGAATCAGGTTCATTCCACGCAACAAAGAAAATGATGCTGATCAAATAATTATTAACAGGAAGGCGCAGCAATTAAGTTGTGCCTTCCTTGTTTTGTTAAAATGGTTTGATGGAGATTCTAAAAAAAGTAATAAAGGTAAACGACAATACTCAGAACATTGTTAAGATTTTATAAAAAACTTATTGGGAATACGGTTATGTACAACAAAGCAAAAAGAGTGGTGTATTTTCGTACCGCTCTGATACCTTTACTTCTGATTTTCTTCTTAGCCGGAATACAGGCCGATATTTTTGCCGGAACAACCGGTAAAATTTCGGGAAGAATAACTGACTCCGAAACAGGCGAACCCCTGCTCGGCGCCAATGTTGTAATTGAAGGTACTTATCTCGGTGCTGCAGCCGATAATGACGGATACTATTATATAAATAATATTCCTCCCGGTGAATACCGGATAATAGCAAGTGCAGTCGGCTATCAGCGGGTTATTGTTGAAAAAGTTTTAATAAAAATTGACCTCACCACTAAAGTCGATGTCAAGTTAAGTTCAACCGTCATCAGTATGGGTGAAGAAGTTGTTGTTACAGCAACCCGTCCCCTCGTTCAGAAAGATCTTACATCAACATCATCTACAATCACTTCAAGTGATATTAAAATGATGCCTGTTGAAGAAATCGGTCAGGTTATTAATCTGCAGGCAGGCGTTATCGGCGGACACTTCCGCGGCGGTCGTTCAAATGAAGTCGCTTACCTGGTTGATGGTGTTACCGTTACAGATGCTTTTAACGGCGGACTTAGTGTTGAGATAGAAAATACATCTATCCGTCAGATGGAAGTTATAACAGGTAACTTTAATGCGGAATACGGACAGGCAATGTCCGGCGTTGTCAATATTGTTACGCAGGATGGTTCCAGCAAACTTGAAGGCACAGTATCCGCATACACAGGAAATTATTTTACAAACCATACGGACATATTCAGGAACCTTGATAAGCTTGACAGGCTTCCGGCACGAAACGTTCAGGTAAGTTTAAGCGGACCAACCGGTTTAAAAAACCTGACATTCTTTTTAACAGGAAGATACTTTGAAAATGAAGGTCATCTTTTCGGTAAACGTGTTTATAACATAGGCGATAATGTTCCATTTCTTCCAAACCCGTCAGAACCGGATTTCTGGATACCAAGAAATACGGGAGACGGCGCTTATGTTCCTCTCAATCCTGAAAAGAAATATTCATTTAACGGAAAAGTGACTTATTCTCTCCCCATGTTTAAGATAAGTTACAGTCTTTTTTATGATGATAACTATAATAAATATTATGATCATTATTTCTCATGGACACCGGACGGAATAAGAAGTCATTACAGGTATAACGCAATCAACTCAGTGCAGCTTTCACACTTCCCGTCACAAAGCACTTTTCAGACTTTAAAGTTTTCTTCAAACCTTCATCAGTATGAGGGATATTTATATGAAGATCCTTTTGATCCAAGATATATCGATCCAAACCAGGGAATCGCTACATCAGGCTATACTTTCAGGTCAGGCGGAAATGACGGCGGCAGATATGAGCGTTCAACACTTACTTATATTGGTCAATGGTCGATTAATTCTCAGATCTCAAAAGAGCATAAAATCGGCGCGGGTATTGAAGGGAGATTACACGACATATTCAATCATGGCTACAACCTGATTAACCTGACTGAGGGTCAGCAAGATACACTTGGTAACCCTATAGTAACTCTTGGTTACCGTAATCCCGGTGAAGAAGGCAACGAATCATACTATAAAAAGCCTTATGAGTTTGCTGCTTATGTGCAGGACAAAATGGAATATGACATAATGATCATCAATGCTGGCGTAAGACTCGATTACTTCCAGCCGAATTCTAATCAACCGGTTGATCTGCGTAACGTTACAAACAATCCGTTATATCCCGGCGCAAGCCAGTTTGAAAAAGCTGAGGCTAAGTTCCAGATAAGTCCAAGGCTTGGCGCATCATTCCCGATAACAGATCAGGGAATTATCAGGTTTTCATACGGACACTTTTTCAAAATTCCTAATTTCGAAAATCTTTACAGGAATTCAGATTTCCTCATAAATCCCACGGCATCAGTTTCATCAATTATGGGTAACCCGGATCTTAAAGCCGAAAAAACAGTTCAATATGAAATAGGTCTGCAGCAGGTTCTTTTCCCGAATCTTGTTTTAAACTTTGCAGTTTACTACAGAGATATCCGCAACCTTCTTGGAATGGAAATCATAAATACTTATGAAGGATTTAAATATGCAAGATTTGTAAACCGTGACTACGGAAACGTAAGAGGGTTTACAGTTACACTTGATAAAAGATTTGCAGATTATTTCAGCGCAAAAGTAGATTATACATTCCAGATCGCCGAAGGAAATGCAAGCGATCCTTTTGCAGTTTATAATAATAATCAGACTGATCCACCGGTTGAAGATGCAAAAGCAGTTGTACCGTTGAACTGGGATCAGAGATCAACTTTAAACCTTTCATTCAACGTTGGTGAACCGGGTGACTGGAACGCGGGCTTTATATTTCAATATGGTTCAGGCTGGCCTTATACCGAAGATCCTAAAAGATCAAACGGTGTGAGATTCGAAAACGGTGGAATCAAACCTTCATTTTTAAATCTTGATCTTCGCGCAGAAAAAGTATTTAAAGTTGGTGCGATTGATCTGAACGTGTTTTTGCTTGTTTATAATGTTCTTGATATTAAAAATGAAAATGATGTTTATGCAAGCACCGGTCGCGCAAATGCTGATCTAAATGTTAAAGAAGCAGGCGCGATATTCGGAATAAATACGTTTGAACAATACATAAACAATCCTGCAATGTATTCCACACCCCGTGAAATCAGGCTGGGATTCGGATTCGGTTTTTAAGGATATTCTAATTGGAGGAAAAAATTAATGTTTAAGAAAATAGCTACGATACTACTGATGCTGATTCCTGTACTGGCTCAGGCACAGGATCCTCAGGTAATTAAGTATAGAAATGAACCCAAGGGTGATATCCAGTACCGCCGCGAAGGCACGATGGATGGCAACCTTGTAAGAACTTTATTTTATAATAACGGCGAAGTTGCAAAATGGCAGTTCCAGCCTTCAGGTGAATGGCCTAAAGGTACAGGTCATTCCTATCTTGACGGAGTTGCTGTATTAATCGCTTCAGAGGTTGTTACGCCGGGTAACGGACAAACAGTTCATCCGCTTGAAACTTCTTACAGAGAATGGATGGATCCTAATCCGCCTATCGGTTTAACAAAATGGGGACTCGAACCTGTTCCGGGATATTTTAATCAGAACCAGGTTCAGGAATACCCGAAAGAAAAACCTTCTCCGGCAATCAACACAAACCCGCACACATGGCCAGCAGAATGGCCAGCCGCGTTGGATCTTACACCCGATTGGAACGGGTTCTGGTATGGTTACTTTGGACGCGGTGTTAATAATTCGGACTTCGAAACATTCTTTGTAATGGATGATTCAAAAGATGAAGAGTTTACCCGTGCACCTTACAACTATTATCCTATAGCCAGCGATCACAACAGGGGAGGATTGGGATTAAGAGTTGAAGTCCGCGGTTTCCAGTGGTCTCATGTTCTTGCTGAAGATATAATTTTCTGGCACTATGATATTGTCAACATCTCAGACTTTAATTATGACAAAACTGCTTTTGGTTTTTATACTGACTGTGGTGTGGGCGGAACTGATGACTCTGGTGATGACAATGCATCTTTCGACCTTTCATTAGATCTTGCATACTGCTACGACACAAACGGACTTGGTGTTCCCGGGGACTGGATAACCGGTTATTACGGTTATGCATATCTTGAAAGTCCGGGTAACGCACTTAACGGAATTGATGATGATGATGACGGACTTATTGATGAACGCCGTGATGACGGAATTGATAATGATAACGACTGGGTTGGATTTGCCGATATAAATGGAAACGGAGTTTGGGACGCAGATGAAAATGAACCGTTGAATAATGACGTAGGTCGTGATGGTGTTGGTCCATTTGATCTTCAGTATGAAGGTCCTGATGAAGGTGAAGGCGATGGATTAAAAACAGACGGCGAACCAAACTTTGATAAGACAGACAAAGATGAATCAGACCAGATTGGTTTAACCGCAGTTTCAATTTACAGGTTAGGCGACGGCGGTACAGGCGGCGGCTGGCCTAAAGACGATGAAACAATGTGGCTAAAAATGCTGGCAGGTACATTCGATACTTCATTGCAGAACGCAAACATAAGTATGGTATTTGCGTCAGGTCCTTTTCCTTTAAACCAGGGAAAAAGAGAAAGATTCTCAATGTGTTTGTTGTTCGGTAATAATCTTGATGATATTATTTTTAACAAAGAAACTGTACAGAATATTTATAATGCAAATTATAATTTTTCCAAACCTCCTTATAAACCTACTCTGACTGCTGTACCGGGAGATGGAAAAGTATTTTTATACTGGGATAAAGTCGCCGAAGAATCACGCGACCAGTTCTTAGGTTATGAAGATAATGATCCGACAAAAGGATATAAAAAAGATTTTGAAGGATATCTTTTATACCGAAGCACTGAAGCGGAATTCAACGACATAAAAATTATAACTGACTCTAAAGGTGACCCGAAGTATTACAAGCCTATCGTTCAATATGACCTTGTTGATTCAATACAAGGACCTGACCCGGTAGGTATTAACGGTGCAAGATTCTGGCGCGGAAGTAATACAGGATTGCAGCATTCATATATTGATACTGATGTTAATAACGGTCAGCGGTACTATTACGCAATGGTTTCTTATGATATGGGCGATCCGGATTATGGAACTACAGGGCTTCAGCCTTCAGAGTGTACAAAAATTATTTCAGAGGATTTTGCCGGTACAGTTACATTCATTGATATAAACTGTGCGGTAGTTACACCAAACGCACCTGTTGCCGGTTATGTTCCTCCCGAAATTATTGGTGATACAAAAACTCCGACAGGAATGGGAACCGGTGATCTGACCGTTAACATTCTTAATCCTTCAGCATTGATGGATGGTGCAGTTTACGAGATTAAATTTAAAGCATCGACCGACTATCCGAGATATAATACTCAGTCCTATTCAATAATCAGAACTTTCGGCGGAGCAGTTGATACGCTTGAGAGAAATATAGATTCAACTAACATCGGCCCGACAATTTTTAGTCCTCCGTTTGACGGCATGTCGGTGTCAGTAAAAAATGATACTGTTGCTGTTATTGATTCACTAACCGGATGGCTGGTTGGAAGCAGCAACTTTATTTTGGATGTTGTTGAAGATAAAACAATAAGAGCCGTTCCCTGGCCTTCTGATTATGAAATTCAGTTCTCAGATACATTTGTTGATACAACATTTTTCCCGCCGAGAACTCCTGTTCCGTTTAAGATACTAAATAAAACAACAGGACTTTATGTTAACTCCGGTTTAAGGGATGCGGATAATTCAGCTTCATTCACACCGGGTGATTCAATATGGATAGTTGAATTTATTGCGCTTCCTAAAACCACAGCCAATGCAAGGATAGCATGGGTAGTTTCCTACCTGCCGCCTTTCTTCATTGACCCTACTCCGCCTGTTGCCGGGGATAAATTCCAGATAACAACAAGTAAACAATTCAACACGGATGATTATTTCAGATACTCCACCAAACCGGTTGGCTTTGATCCTAACCAGGCAAATAATCAGATGGGAAGAATCGGTGTTGTTCCTAATCCTTACCTTGGAGCTGCGGAATGGGAAAGAAGAAATCTTAACTCAACAGGAAGAGGAGAAAGAAAAATTGATTTCATCAATCTGCCTCCTAAATGTGTTGTAAGGATTTATACAATCACAGGCGCTCTGGTTAAAACACTTGAAAAGGATTCCCCGATGGATGACGGTTCTTTATCATGGAACCTTGTTACAGAAGACGGAATGGATATAGCTTACGGTGTGTACATATATCACGTTGATGCACCGGGAGTTGGTGAACACATTGGCAAATTTGCGGTAATCAAATAGAGGAGAAAACAATGAAAAGAAAATTATTATTTACTATCGTCGCTTTACTCCTCGTGAGCCCGGTTATACTTGCACAGTTTGTAACAAACGTTTCAAAGAAAGGAACAACTGCGGCTCCATTCCTTAATATTGGACAAAGCGCAAGAGCAATTTCAATGGGAAGTGCATTTGTCGGTGTTTCTGATGATGCAAGCGCTATGTACTGGAACCCATCAGGTATAGCCAAACTGCCGGGTATAAATGTTATGTTCGATCACACAAACTGGATTGCGGATATCAAGTATAACTTTATAGCCGCGACTTACAATCTTGGTGATATGGGTACGGTTGGAGTTAGTTTTACTACTTCCGATATAGGTGAGATGAAAGTAACTACTGTCGATGAACCGAATGGAACAGGCGAAACATTTACTGCGACAGATGCGGCTTTCAGTATAGCTTACGCAATTAATCTTACTGATAATTTTTCAATAGGCTTTAACCCGAAGTTCATACATCAAAGTATCTGGAGAATGAGTGCTACAGCGTTTGCACTTGATCTCGGCATTCAGTATAAAACTCCTTTTGACGGGATGATACTCGCAATGTCAATTTCAAATTTCGGAACAAAGATGCAGTTACTTGGTAACTCAAATCTTGTTCTTCATGATCTGAATCTTCAAAGCACTGGAAATAACGGACGCATTCCTGCTTACCTGGAAACAGGTCAGTGGGCGCTTCCATTAAACTTCCGTGTTGGTGTGGCATACAATCCTGTATTTACAGATGAGCATAAAATTACAGTTGCAGTTGATGCCGCGCATCCGAATGATGATTATGAAAGTGTAAATATAGGTGCCGAGTATGTGTTTAAGGACTTCATAGCGTTCAGAGGCGGTTACAAGTCCATGTTCCTTGAAGATTCTGAAGAATCATTTTCACTTGGTTTCGGATTAAAACAATTTTTCCTTGGTAACATTGCTTTAAAGCTTGATTACGCTTACCAGGATTTCGGAAGACTGAGTGATATACAGAAATTCACTGTAGGAATTTCCTTCTAAATACTGTTAATGAATGACGATTGAAATCTGTCTTGCTGTACAAAAATCCTGACCGTACGGCAGACAGGTTTTGGTCGGTTGATTTTTTGAATTTATTAAGAGAGGGTTGGAATGAATAGAAAATTACCGCTCTTGTTAATTCTCATCACCTGTCTCATCTCACAAACAATTAGTAAAGATTATAAAGGTGCTGAGTACAGAACAAAAGCCGCATACACATACGGAAGGTTTGAGGCTAACTATAAATCGATAAATAAAGAAGGTGTGCTCGCAACATTTTTTACTTATCACGAACAGACAAATGTTAATGACTGGAATGAAATAGATTTTGAAATCCTCGGACGGTATGAAAATGATGTGCAACTTAATCCAATCACACGCGGACAGGTAAATCATGTCCGTCATCAGCTTGTAAATTTTAATCCGCACCTTGATTACCACACTTACGCATTTGAATGGACTCCCACTTATGTTGCATGGTTTATAGACGGGGTTGAAGTCCACAGGCAAACAGGACCTCATATTGAAGGATTAAACCTTCCTCAAAAAATCATGATGAATGTCTGGAACCCGATATACTCAAGCTGGGTTGGAACATGGAATCCGGATGTACTTCCCGCTTTTGCGTACTACGACTGGGTAAGTTATTATTCGTACACACCGGGTTCAGGCAACTATGGTACAGGAAATAATTTTACACATTCATGGACTGATAATCTTGATTCATGGGACCAGGTTCGCTGGGATAAAGCCACGCATACTTTTAACGGGAATCAATGTGACTTTCTACCTGCAAACATAGTTTTTCAGGATGGTAAAATGATCCTGTGCCTTACAAATAATACCAACACGGGATTTGTTGATATAACTCCGCCTAAATTTTTATGGGCACGAGCTTCCGGCAATAAAGTAAAAATCCTTTTCACAGAAGAAGTAGATGAAACAACAGCCGAGAATACAGGGAACTACATCATTCCCAATGTTACAGTACAATCTGCAACTCTCCTTGAAAATCTTAAAACTGTAGAACTGGTTACTTCAGGGATAGATCCTTCAACGCAGTATAATTGTATTGTAATGGGTGTTAAAGACAGAGCACCGCAGCCTAATACAATGCAGCCAATGGCAAAAATACTTATACATCCTTCAGCGCTGTCATTTCCGGTTAAAATAAATGTCGGAGGTACTGCTTCACTTGGCTACCTTGCTGACCAGGAATATGGAATTGATAAAGAGTATGGTTATCTGGATGGAACAGGCGCACAGAACTCAGCTCCGATAAGCGGAACCGATGAAGATGTGATTTACAATACCGACAGGTACGGGTTGGTCACTTATAAAATCAGAGTACCCAACGGTGAACATCGTGTAAAATTAATGATGGCTGAGACATACTTTAATGAAGCAGGCAAGAGAGTTTTTGATATTTATATCGAAGGAAACCAGGTTGCGGATAATGTCGACCTTTACCAGTTGGTCGGAAAGAATGCTGCCTATGAACTGGTTGTAAATTCAGTGACCGTAACTGATGAAGAACTCGAAATATTTTTCGGTAATGAAATTGATAACGCTTTGATAAATGGAATTGTGATAGAAAATATATCAACAGGAATTAATGATGAAGAGATATTTCAGCCTAAAGAATTCCGTGTTGAACAAAACTATCCTAACCCGTTTAACGGGACAACCATAATTAAATATTACCTGCCTTACACAGACGAACTGACATTCAATATTTTCGATGTGCTGGGTAATAAGATCTATTCTGAAAATATCGGTTCGATAGATTCCGGTGAAAATCATTTTGTATGGAATGGATTAACGGATACAAATCAGCCGGTCAGTTCCGGCGTTTATTTTTATTATTTCACCGGAAGAGAAATATCTCAGACAAAAAAACTGGTTCTGCTTAACTAAATATTAATTCAAAAAATCATCGCAGGAAAATCATGAAGTTATTCCGTTTGATTACAGCAGTTATTTTTATCTTTACTTTTTCTGTGGGATGGAAAATCGATCCTCAACAAAGTGATAAACAAATGATTGATAAAAAAGTAAATGACCTTTTATCAAAAATGACACTCGAAGAAAAAGTCGGTCAGATGACTCAGGTTACTATTCAGACTGTCTCAAAGACACAGGGCACAAAAACTACCGAGCATGAACTTGATCTTGCAAAACTTGAAGAAGCAATTACAAAATATCACGTAGGTTCAATTCTTAATGTTTATGATAAAGCTCACTCTTACGAATACTGGCACGAAGTAATAACTAAGATTCAGGATGTTGCAACAAAAAACACACATTTAAAAATTCCGGTGATGTATGGTATAGATGCAATTCACGGTGCAACATATACAAAGAACTCAACACTCTTTCCGCAGGCAATAAATATGGCTGCATCATTCAACAGGGAGTTGATGAAAAAGTCAGGTGAGATAACATCACTCGAAGTAAGAGCATCGGGAATTCCATGGAACTTTTATCCTGTTATGGATATCGGAAGACAGCCTTTGTGGCCAAGGTTATGGGAAACTTTTGGCGAAGATGTTTATCTCGCTTCAGAGATTGGCAGAAGTTATATCGAAGGTGCACAAGGAAATAACTATGGCGCACCTGATAAAGTCGCAACTTGTTTAAAACATTTTGTCGGCTATGGATTCCCGATAAACGGAAAAGACAGAACTCCAGCATGGATTTCTGAAAGAATGTTAAGGGAATATTTTCTTCCGACATTTGAAGAAGGAATAAAAGCAGGCGCTCCCACTGTGATGGTTAATTCCGGTGAAGTTGATGGAATTCCTGTTCACTCCGATTATCACCTTTTAACAGAAGTTTTAAGAGGTGAACTTAAGTTCGATGGTTTTGTAGTTTCAGACTGGGAAGATATTGTTCGATTATACACAAGAGATAAAGTTGCTTACTCGCCGAAGGATGCTGTACGTATGTCTGTTATGGCTGGTGTTGATATGAGCATGGTTCCGTATAATTTCAGTTTCTATGAACATCTTCTTGAACTTGTTAAAGAAGGTGCCGTACCGATGAAACGAATTGATGAAGCGGTAAGCAGGATTCTAAAAGTAAAGATGCAGCTTGGATTGTTCGAAAATCCATATCCTGATAAAACGATGAAAGATAAATTACCCGTTGAAGAATTCACAAAGATAAATCTCCGGGCTGCAACTGAATCCATTACGCTTGTAAAAAATGAAAATGATTTTCTCCCGCTTCAGAAGAATAAAAAAGTGCTTGTAACCGGACCTGCAGCAAATATGCTTTCTGTTATGAACGGAGGATGGACAATTACCTGGCAGGGTAATGAAGAATCACTTTATCCGCAGGAAAAGTTTACAGTTGTTGAAGCTGTAAGAGAAGAAATCGGCAATGATAAAGTTGTTTATGTTGAGGGTTCAACATTCACAGAAGAAAAAAATATTAAAGCCGCTGTTGATGCTGCAAAAAATATTGATGCGATTATTTTATGCCTTGGTGAACCTGCATATTGTGAAACTCCCGGTAACATAAATGATCTTACACTTGATAAAGCACAATTAAATCTTGCTGAAGCATTGATCAAAACCGGTAAACCTGTTGTGTTGGTTATGCTTCAGGGAAGACCAAGACTGATCAATTCAATTGTTGACGGAACAAAAGCAGTACTTGTTGGATTCCTTCCCGGAATGGAAGGCGGTTACGCGATTGCAGATTTAATTTTTGGTGATGAAAATCCAAGTGCCAAATTGCCTGTTACTTATCCTCGCTACCCTAACGCTTATACACCTTATGATTACAAACCTCTTGAAGTTTTTGATGCGAATGTTTTTAATCCTCAGTGGAGTTTCGGTTACGGTTTAAGTTATACAACTTTTTCATATTCTGATCTTTCACTTGATAAAAGTTCAAACAAAAAAGGCGAAGACGTAAAAGTAAAAGTTAAAGTAACCAATACAGGAAAACGTTCCGGTAAAGAAGTTGTGCAGCTTTATCTTACCGACATAGTTGGATCAGTATCAAGGCCGGTAAAACAGTTGAAAGGATTTGAAAAAATCTATCTTGAACCGGGTGAAAGCAAGGTAGTTGAATTTACTATCAAACCGGAACAGTTGTCTTTTATCGGGAGAGATAATAAGCGCATTACTGAACTGGGAGAATTTAAAGTGACAGTAGAACAGTTAACTGCGCAATTTGTATTGAAATAGTCGATAATTTAAGCGAATTTTGGGCTGGGAATATATGGAGGGAAGAAAACACAAATTGTTTTCTTCCCTTTTTGTTGCACGAATATTGAGAGTAAAATGATAATAAATTTTACTGTCTTTCAGACGATGAATGTCGAAGGAAACAGATAACACAGACGTCTAATGGTTAAAATATGCTAAGGATATTCGGACAAACTAATTTTTTACTTCACACGAACACAAACAGTTCGGGGAAATCTAATCAAGGAACCGCAGCGTTAGAAAATGTTAACACTTAGATCTAACAAAACTCTGATAATTTCGAGTGTAATTATCATACTAATTTTATTGATTTTTATTCTGCCATTTAAATTTAGTTACAAGATACATCTTCAGGGCAAAGTACTTCCCGTTAAAGAGTGGACGATATACAAAGGTACCGATGCCCGGGTTACAACTGTGCTGACAGATAATCTTACAGGCATTAACGAATCATACTCCGTTACACAGTTTGACAGAGGAGATGCAGTTCAATTTAATTTTACTCCCGGTATTAAAGCTGGTGCGTATTTAAATGCCGGGGATACTGTCGCTTCGGTTTATTCAAATGAAATTGACAGGCAAATAGTCAATCTCAAAGGTCAGGTAGCATCAACACGTGCATCTTTGTCAATAAATCTTTCAGGAGAAAAACAGGCGCTCATTGAACAGGAAACCGAAAGATTAAACTTTGCAATAAGACAGGCTGAAGAGCATAAAAAAATTCTTAGCAGGTTAAAATCTTTATACGAACGAGGATTAGTTTCCCAGGAAGAATACGAGATAGCCCAAGGTACGGCGGAACTAAATGAAATAAATATTAAGATAAGCAGAGCTACTCTTGAGTCAGTTGAAACCGGTTCAAAACCTGAACTGATAAATTATTTCAATGCACAGGTAAGCGCTCTGGAAAAAGAATTATCTGTTCTTGAAAAAAGATTTAAAGGCTTTACACTTCTTTCACCGATAAACGGAACAATAGGCAGGCATACAAATAATGATACGCTGTTGGTATTGAACGATATCTCTTCATTCACAATAATTATCCCGGTTAACATACTTGAAAAAAAATATTTAAACCTGCCGCTTCCGTTTGATGTTTATCTTAACAGCAATAAACTGGAACTGTCAGGTGAGTTGCTCTCGATAGATAATAAAGTAAGATTGCTGAATGGTGCGCAGATTGTTATCGGCACTTCAAAAATTGAAGGTGATCTTAATCAGCTTTTACCGGGATTGATGGTTGATTGTTATGTGAATCTTGGAAGTTTCTCTGCTTATGAGTATGTAAAGATAGTGTGGGAAAGATTGGTGAACTGATATGAAGCCGATGAGATATGAATATAAGTACCTTGTGGCAAGTGATAAACTCGAGGAATTTCGCAACGCAATATCTCCGTTCTTCAGGGTTGATGAATATGCGGAAGGAAGAACTAAACAGGAATATACAGTCAGAAGTATTTATTATGATTCGCCTAATCTTGATGACTACCGTGATAAGATTGAAGGATTAAAGATCAGGAAAAAGTTAAGAGTAAGAGCATACAATGAAGCTAAACCGGATAACCTGGTTTTTCTTGAAGTAAAACGTAAATATGAAAACCACATTTCAAAAAACAGGGCGCCGCTTCTTTATGTAAATCTTGAAGAAGTTTTAACCAGGATTGATTACACAGATTTGCTTTTGAAGAAACGCGGGTATCTTACTACTGAAGATGATGCCGCAAAATTTTTCTTTCACTACAGAAATAAGTTTTCAATTCCTGTAGTGCTGGTTGTTTATGACCGCGAAGCATACTTTTCAAAGTTTGATAGCACTCTTCGAATAACCTTTGACAAAAATCTTAGATCATTACCATTCCCTACTGTTGACGATATATATAATGATGCAAGTCTTAAATCGGCAATGCACGGTTATTTTGTTCTTGAAATAAAATTCTATCACGGCTACCCGACCTGGTTAAGGAAAATTGTCGGAAATTTTGGTTTCCAAAGGAAGGCTGTTTCAAAGTATACTATTTGCTCTGAAAATCATGATGAAATAAAAATGTTTATCGAAAATAAAAAATTACTGCTTTCTGATCCTAACATCAGGATCGGTTCGAATTACAGGAAAGACTTTGTAAAAAATGCTGGATGACTTTCAAAATATTTTAAATGTTTCTATCACTATTGGCGAGGTACTGCAGAATCTTGTTGTTGCCTTTATCTGCGGATTACTCATTTCATTCTTTTACAGGATAACATATCGCGGTCCCGGTTATTCTTTTTCATTTATCAATTCACTGATAATTCTGTCGATGATTACTTCCCTTGTTATTATGGTTATAGGGAATAACCTGGCTCGTGCTTTTGGACTTGTTGGCGCAATGTCAATCATTCGCTTTCGTACTGCAATAAAAGAAACACAGGATATAATTTTTATTTTCTTTTCGCTGGCAATAGGTATGGCTGCGGGTGTGGGACTGCATGCTCTGGCATTTACAGGTACAATTGCAGTCGGAGGCATACTTTACATTTTAAATAAATCCAATGCAGCCAGCCCGGCTAAGAAAGATTTTCTTCTTCAATTCAGTTACTCGGTGAACGGAGGTTCTGATGAGGCTGAATTTCTGCCCGTGTTTGAAAAATTCTGTAAATCAACAAAACTGATTAATACAAAAACGATGGGCTCCGGGGATCTGCTTGAGTTGTCATATCATGTTAAGCTTAAAGATGTTAAACGAACTACCGAATTCATTAAAGAACTGAAAAACGTAAACGGTGTAAATCATGTTAATCTTTTCTTTGATGAAGAATATTTTTAGTACAGGGGAAAAATGAAAAAAATATTTGTACTGCTGTCTGCTTTATTCATTTTAACTTTTGATCTGTTTCCTCAATCCGTTTTTATTAATGAAGTAATGTCATCCAATGCTTCCACAATTGCTGATGAAGACGGTGACTATCCTGACTGGTTTGAAATTTATAATAATCAGAGTACTCCGGTTGATTTAAATGGTTACGGAATTTCGGATGATGCAGGCGTTCCGTTTAAATGGATAATGCCTCAGGTTGTTATTCCTCCATACGAGCACCTGATGATATTCGCCAGCGATAAGGACAGAACTGAACAGGTAAGACACTGGGAAACTGTAGTCAACTGGGGAGATGTATGGAAATACAGGCTCGGCGTAAGTGAACCTCCGGTTGAATGGAAAAATCCCGGTTACAATGATCAGTCGTGGTCTTCCGGTCCAAGTGGTTTCGGTTATTCAGATGGTGACGACTCAACAGTGCTTCCTGCGGTAAACAGTTTCTACTTAAGAAAGATTTTTAATGTTCAGGATATTTCAACAATCGTTGCAGCAGTTTTGCATGTTGATTATGATGATGCATTCGTCGCTTACCTGAACGGAATTGAAATTGCCAGAGCTAATATTGGTGAAACAGGTATTCCTCCAGCATATAGCGCGTCAGCAGACTCTGCGACGGAAGCAGTAATTTATCAGGGCGGAAATCCTCCGGCATTTTCTGTACAGAATGTTCTGTCATTCCTGCAGCAAGGTGAAAATGTGCTTGCTATACAAGTACATAATTATGGAACCTCATCATCCGACTTATCCTGTATTCCATTTTTTACTTTAGGAATGAATACTACTCCGCCAAACCCAAATGGTACTCATCCGTTACTTATTTTACCTGAAAAGCATCTCCACACAAATTTTAAATTGAACGCTGATGGAGATTTTCTGGTTCTTACAAATTCATCTGGAATAACTGCAGATACACTTCAGTTCGGTGTTATACCGACAGATATTTCTTTAGGAAGAAAACCTGACGGCAGTTCAACGTTTGTTATGTTTGCAGATCCAACACCTGGTGACAGCAATACAACAGCCGGATACAACGGAGTTTCTTCATCCCCGGTATTTTCCCAGGCTGCAGGATTTTATGCTTCGCCTGTTTCCGTAACACTTACTCCGGGAGTTCAGGGTGAATCTATTTATTACACACTCGACGGAAGTATGCCGGATGAAAATTCCACTCTATATTTAAATCCGATTCAGATCACTTCAACAAAAGTTTTAAGAGCCACAGAAATAGGCAGCGGTTTACTGCCCGGTAACACGATTACAAACACATACTTTATTAATGTTCCGTCCGATCTAACTGTAGTTTCACTTTCAACTAACCCGGAACATTTTTTTGATGAAGAGTTTGGAATCTACACTTTGGGTGACAGCGCTGAACCTGATTTCCCTTACTTCGGAGCTAATTTCTGGAAGGATTGGGAAAAACCAATTCATGTTGAGTTGTTTGAAACTAACGGAAGCCTTGCGTTCAGCATTGATGCCGGAGTTAAAATCTTTGGCGGATGGAGCAGGGGACATGCTCAAAAATCGTTAGCAATTTTTGCACGAAATGAATACGGTCCGGGCTCTATTGACTATCAGTTTTTTCCTGAACTACCGATAACTGAGTTTGAATCATTTGTTCTTCGCAACTCGGGGAATGACTGGCAATCCACAATGTTCAGAGATGGATTAATAACAGGTCTCGTTGACAATTTAGGTATAGACAAACAGGCATTCCGTCCTGCTATAGTTTTTATCAATGGTCAATACTGGGGCATTCATAATATCCGCGAAAAAGTAAATGAAGATTTTCTTGCATCACATCATGGTGTTGATCCCGACAGCGTTGATATACTAGAGTACGGCGGTGATATTGTCGAAGGTGACAATGAACATTATATCGCATTACTGGAATATCTTGAAAGCAACAGTCCTTCAATACAACAGAACTATGAGTATGTAAAAACTCAGATGGATGTAGAGAACTATATCAAATATATGGCGACACAGATTTACGCCGCGAATAAAGACTGGCCCGGCAGCAACATTAAATTCTGGCGACCTAGAACTGCAAATGGAAAATGGCGATGGATAATGTTCGATACAGATTTTGGTTTCGGGCTGTATGATCAGACAGCGTATAGTTTCAATATGTTGACCTTTGCTACGGCGACAAACGGACCTAGCTGGCCCAATCCTCCATGGTCTACATTTCTTTTTAGAAAATTACTTGAGAATACCGGTTTCAAAAATGATTTTATTAATTGCTTCAGCGATTTATCAAATACGGTATTCAAAGCAACTGTAGTTGTTGATAAAATAAATACAATGAAGTCTGCTATAGAATCTGAAATACCAAGACATCACAGCCGCTGGAATGAGATGGGAGATTGGTCTTCTGAAGTTCAACGTATGATCACATTTGCAAACAACCGGCTTTCATATTCAAGGTTACACTTTACTCAAAATTTCAATGCGGGTTCTGTTAATCTGTTAAGCCTGTCGGGAGTTGATACTTCTATGGGCAAGGTAAGAATTAATTCAATTGAAACTAATTCGCCAGTCTGGACCGGATATTACTTTGCAAATGTACCAGTTAAAGTAATCGCCAAACCGAAACCGGGATTCCGTTTTGTTCGATGGGAAGGAAGTGTGAGTTCAATAAGCGATACACTTAGTATTTCTGTTACTGAATGGGTCTCGCTGACACCGGTATTTGAATTGAATACTGCATCGTTACCTGATATCGTGATTAATGAAATAAACTATAATTCATCTGTTGCTTTCAATACCGAAGACTGGATAGAACTTTATAACAATACAGATTCAACAGTTAATCTTTCCAACTGGATATTTAAAGATGAAGAAGACATACACAACTTTGTTATACCATCGGGGACGGTGTTAAATGCCGGTGAATATTTTGTGTTGGTTTATGACACTGCTTTATTCAAACCGCTTTTCCCGAATGTAACAAACTACATCGGCAATATTGGATTCGGATTAAGCGGAGGCGGAGAAAAATTAAGACTGTTGGATAATAATTTAAACCTTATTGATTCTCTAACTTATGATGATCAGGAACCGTGGCCTGCACAGGCAGACGGTGACGGTCCTACACTCTCTCTAAGAAATCCTTCTCTCGATAATTCATTACCCGGAAGCTGGGATGCATCTGTCGGTCACGGCACGCCCGGTGCTGTTAATGATAATTTCACTTCAGTTGAAGATGAAAATGAAATTATACCTCCGGAGTTTTCACTTGAGCAGAATTACCCGAATCCATTTAACCCAGCGACACGAATCCGCTATGCTGTAGCGGACGCATATTATGCGTCCCCCGTGCCTGTGACCTTACGTGTGTATGATATTCTGGGTAATGAAATCGCGGTGTTAGTTAACGAAGAACAATCACCCGGAGTTTATGAAGTAGTTTTTGACACAGCGGAATTTGGTCTTTCGAGTGGAGTTTATTTTTATCAGTTTAAAGCAGGAAACTTTTCAGCGACTAAAAAACTTCTTCTGCTGAAATAAGTTTTCCTGACTTTTGAATTTGAGGTTAAGATGTTCTCAAAATATTTTCAGTTAGCAGCAATCTTTTTTTGTCTGAATTATTTATCCGTAGCCCAGGATAAAAATAATTTTCCCGACAATTCAACACTTGATTTCACTTCATCCAACCTTCCAATAATTGTTATCAATACCGGAGGGCAAACTATACCTGATGATCATAAAATCACCGCTGACATGGGGATTATTTACAACGGTGAGGGAGTAAGGAATAATATTACTGATCCATTCAACAATTATAACGGAAAGATCGGAATCGAAATCCGCGGTTCAAGTTCACAGATGTTCCCTAAAAAGCAGTACGCAGTTGAAACAAGGGATTCACTTGGAGAAGATTTAAAAGTTTCTGTTCTGGGTTTTCCTGAAGAAAGCGACTGGGTTTTATATGCGCCTTACAACGATAAGTCGTTAGTTCGTGATGTGATTGCCTACAAACTCGTTAATGAAATGGGATGGTATGCAAGCCGGACAAAGTTTTGTGAACTTGTATTAAACGGTGATTACCGTGGGATTTATGTTCTGCTCGAAAAAATTAAACGTGATGCAAATCGGGTTGATATTAAAAAACTTGAACCCGCCGATTCAACGGGTGATGAACTTACAGGCGGTTATATAATTAAAATTGATAAACCCGATGGTGAGGGCAATGAAGGATGGACATCAGTTATACCCCCTCATAATAATGCCTGGCAAAGAATTGAATATCAGTACCATTATCCCAAACCTGATGATATGACTACTGTTCAAAAAAATTATATAAAAGATTTTATCTTCGATTTTGAAGCTGCAATGTACAGCATACATTTTGCTGATTCACTGCTTGGGTATCCTCATTTTCTCGATGTTAATTCTTATATCGATTATTTCATTCTGAATGAAACAGTTAAGAATGTTGACACGTACCGTCTGAGTGCTTTTATGTACAAGGATCGCGACAGCAGGAATCCCAAAATGTTTATGGGCCCGGTTTGGGATTATAATATTTCAATGGGCAACGGTGATTACTATGATGTTGCTGTTACTTCCGGTTATATGTTTCAAACATTTGAAACTGATTATGAATTCCTGAATGAAGAAATATGGGTAATGCCTTTCTGGTGGAAGAAATTAATTTATCATCAGTCGTTCGCTGATAAGGTACATGCAAGATGGAATGAATTAAAAAACACTGTCTTCAACACAAATCATGTTTTTCATTACATTGATTCTCTTGTTACATACCTTAATGAATCACAAATAAGAAACTATCAGCGCTGGCCTATACTTGGTGTATACGTCTGGCCAAATGCGTACGTAGGTCAGACTTATAATGATGAAGTTAATTACCTGAAACAATGGTTAACCAGCCGATTCATCTGGCTGAATCAAAATATGATAGGGAATCCTACAGATGTTGTTGACGTAAATACGATTGTGACAGATTTCAGTTTAGAACAGAATTATCCAAACCCGTTCAACCCGACCACTAAAATAAAATTTATTGTAGGGGACGCATATTATGCGTCCCCTGTGCACGTAACATTACGTGTATATGATATTCTAGGAAATCAAATCACGACTTTAGTTAATGAAGAAAAATCTCCCGGCACTTATGAAGTTGAATTTAATACACAAGACCATTCCTCCGCCCCGGGCGGATTATCCGGTATCAATAATCTGGCATCAGGCATCTATTACTATAGATTGCAAGCCGGCTCATTTACTGAAACAAAGAAAATGATTCTCATTAAATGATATTTCATATATTTCAACCGTAACATTTCGTTTAAAGGAAATTTTATGGATGAAACAACTAACTGGCAGAAAAATTTTCCCGGCGCAATTACTGTAACTGACAAAAACGGCATTATCAAATTTATGAATGAAAAAGCATCCATTGTTTTTAAAGATGACGGAGGTTATTCACTAATTGGTTCAAATATTTTTGACTGTCACCCCGAACCTTCCAAAAGCAAACTAAAAGATTTGTATGAGAAGAAAATCACAAACATTTACACAATAGAAAAGAACGGGATTAAAAAACTCATTTACCAATCACCCGTTTTTGACGGTGGTCAATTTAATGGTTATGTGGAGCTGTCATTAGAAATTCCATTTGATATGCCTCACTTCATCAGGGGATGATAAAGAAATAACAGGGAATAAATATGAAACAAACTTTTTCAATAGCAATTTTAATTTTCTTTGTCGCAGTATTAAATGCCCAGCAAAAACAAACCTGGTACAACATAATAGGTTCTGCTTTTGTTGATAATGATTCTTACAGAGTTCTTGGAAGATTATGCGATGAAACCGGCGGAAGATTAATGGGTACACCTGGTAATCTAAAAGCGATGGATATTTTGGCAGAAGAACTTCAGAAGCATGATATAAATTATAAACGGGAAAAAATAAAAGTGCCCGGCTGGGTTCGTGGTGATGATGAAGTAATACTTAAATCACCGGTTGAAAAAAAACTGAAAGCAATTGCGCTTGGATATGTTAATCCGCTGGCAGCAGCAAAATCAAATGTTGTATATGCTCAATATGGTTTTGATGAGGACTACTCGGGAATTAGTGTTAATGGGAAAATTGTGTTAGTGACACAGGAAAATCCAAAAGGAAAAGAAGCACTGTTAAGGTATGAAGCAATAGATATAGCCGCTAAACATGGGGCTATAGCGATATTATTCATCAACACAAAAACAGGTGCGCAAAATCTTGCTGGTACAGGAAATTTTCAGGGAGACCCGACACCAATACCTGCATTCAGTCTTACTTATGAAGAAGGGAAGTGGCTACAAAGATTACTTGAAAAAAATATTCAGGTCGAAATAGAAGTGACATCAAGATCATATTGTGTTGAGATGGAATCTGCAAATACAGTTGTTACGTTTCCCGGTAAGTCAGATGAAAAAATTGTTGTCGGTGCGCACTTTGATTCGTGGGACTTGGGTCAGGGAGGAATTGATAACGGCATTGGTACGGCAATTCTTTTTGATGTTGCAAGACTCATTCAAAATTTCAGCAAAGAAAATTATTACACAATCGAATTAGTATGGTTCAACGGCGAAGAACTTGGTCTGTGGGGTTCAAAAAAATATGTTGAGATGCACAAAGATGATAAGATCAAAGCAATGATCAATATGGATATGACCGGTTCTCCCACAGGTTTTAACGCGATGGGTATTGATGAACTTATTCCATTTCTCACTGAACTTAATGAAAAATTAATCGGCTTTAATTTAAAATCCGGTGTTGTCAATTCTCCATGGACGAACAGCGACCACATGCCGTTTATGTTCGCAGGTGTTCCCACCATAACACTCCAGGCACATCTTGATGAAGAGATGCACAAATATTATCATGAAGCAGGTGATACTTTTGATAAAGTGAATAAAAAATATTTGTCAGAAGCTGCGGCTGTTATCACTTTACTTACGTCTGAACTGGCAAATAACAGTAAGCTGGAAATAAATAAACGTACAGATGATGAAATGATAACACTCTTTAAAAAGTATAACCTTGATAAAAGATTAAAGAAACAAAAAGAGTGGATTTACGAAAAAGATTAAGGAAGAATAAGAACTATAAAATAAACGGAGGATAAATTGTCATTTGTCATATCCGCAATAGTCATATTAGTTGTTTTCTGGTTCGTAATTGTTTATAACAAATTTGTTAAAGATAAAAATCTTATCCGTGAAGCATGGAGCGGGATAGATGTTCAGCTTAAAAGAAGAAATGACCTGATACCCAATCTTGTTGATGCTGTAAAAAGTTATTCAGGGTATGAAAAATCTTTATTCGAAAAAATAACTGAACTACGAAATAAAGCTGCTTCTCAGGAACAGATAAAAGAAAAAGCGCACACCGAGAATGATCTGACCAAATCGATAGTTAATTTATTAATTATCGCCGAAGCATATCCTGATCTTAAAGCCAGTACTAATTTTTTAGATCTTCAAAAAGAACTTGCTGATACTGAAGACCAGCTTCAATACGCACGAAGATATTATAATGGTGTTGTAAGGGATTACAACATAAGGGTTGAGTCATTCCCCAGCAATATTATCGCAAATGTATTCAGGTATAAGACTGATGACTATTTTGAAATTGAATTAGCTTCTGAAAGAATGTCGCCGCAGGTGAAGATATGAAGAACATAATACCCGTTTTGTGCTTTCTCATTTTTGTTTTCTCTGTAAAAATATTCTCTCAGGATTATGAAAGAATTGAATCATATCACAGTGAAATAAAAATAAATACCGACGGTTCAATGAATGTTGAAGAAACTATAAAGGTGTATTCTCTTGGTCAGCAAATTAAAAGAGGAATATTCAGGGATTTTCCCACAAGATATAAAGATGACTACGGTAACAAAGTTATTGTTGATTTTGAATTGCTTGAAACCCTTCGTGACGGGAAAACGGAACCAAACCATTATGAAAATGTTTCGAACGGAATAAGGATTTATCTAGGAAGTGAAAACATATTTCTTACTCCACGTAAATTTTATACTTACACGATAAGGTATAAAACATCTCGGCAGCTTGGTTTCTTTAAGGATCATGATGAACTTTACTGGAATGTTACAGGCAACGGCTGGGCGTTTGAAATTCAAAAAGCAACTGCAAGAATCACACTGCCGGAAGGTATTTCAAAAGATGATCTGAAAGCGTACGCTTTTACAGGACAGTTCGGTTCAAAAGGAAGGAACTATACTTATAAAATAAACCCGGACGCTTCGGTTGAATTCATTACTAAATATTCTCTTAATGGCTACGAAGGTTTAACAGTTGTGGTTGAGTTCCCGAAAGGTTTTGTAAAAGAAGCTGATACTTCACAGAAGATAAATTATTTCATCAAAGATAATCGTTCAATAATTATTGCGCTCGCAGGGTTGGTGATACTTTTTCTATACTATATATTTTTCTGGTTCCGTTATGGAAGAGATCCTGAAAAGCAGACAATCATTCCGCTGTATGAAGCACCTGGAAACATTACTCCTGCTGCTGCCAGGTATTTATTAAAGATGGGATTTGATAATAAATGTTTCGCTGCGTTGATAATGAATCTCGCTGTAAAAAAACATCTCACAATCCAGGAAGATGATGCTACATACCAGTTGATTGGTACCGGAATACCCGCTGAATCTCTTTCATCAGAAGAAAAAAAAGTTTTAACCTCTTTGTCACTACAGAAAAAAGGAAAATCACTTCTGCTGAAAAATGTAAATCATAGTGAGGTGAAGAAAGGGATTAATGCCCTGAAATCAGCACTAAAGACTGATTATGAAAAAACATATTTCATTACTAACAGAAAATATTTCCTCATTGGGATTCTGATATCTGTAATAGTATATGTCGCCACAATTGCATTCTCTTCTGAAGCAGAAATCGGGTTATTCATCTGGCTTTCCATCTGGAGTTTCGGAGTGATACTACTTGTCTTTACAGTTTTCAAATCATGGGTTGATGTATTTCGCAGAGGAAGAAAAAAAGCCGCATCGATTGCCGGTGCTATATTCATAACTTTATTTTCTCTTCCGTTCATCGGCGGCGAAATATTTGGTCTGGTAATGTTAAGTATGGAAGGCTCACCGTTCACACTTCTATTGCTTGCATTGATCGGAACATTGAATGTAGTTTTTTACCAGCTGTTAAAAGCGCCAACTCTTCTCGGCAGATCATTTATGGATAAGATTGAAGGATTCAAAATGTATCTTGGTGTTGCTGAGAAAGACAGGTTAAATCTCATGCATCCTGTTGATAAAACACCTGAGTTGTTTGAAAAATTTTTGCCATTTGCTTTTGCTCTCGGTGTTGAGCAGGAATGGTCGGAACAATTTGAATCTATTTTATCATCTGTACGTGAAGATGGCAGAAAGTATTCACCTTCGTTTTATTCAGGCACCGCGTGGAGTACATTCGGCGCAAGCGGATTTGCTTCATCATTCAGCGGATCATTTTCAAGTGCGGTTTCATCATCCTCATCAGCCCCTGGTTCAAGCTCAGGAAGCGGTGGTTCCTCGGGCGGCGGCGGGGGTGGTGGAGGCGGCGGCGGATGGTGATTCCGCCAGTAAGAATAGGATAAAGAATGAATGCCAGGTAGCCGCAAGCTTCAGCTTGCGAATCACTCCAGCTAGAAAGTTACAGCTATCGTTAAAAACCTATTCTGAAAATACCTTTATCGGGTGCGCCTCAGTATTAAAAACATATTCCTTCAAATCAATAATTTTATCCGGGTGAAATAGCAGGTAGAAATATTTCAAAGTCTCCGCAAGAAAAAAACTTTCCATTGAATCGTTCTTCTCCTTTGTTATAACACTTTTCAGTGCTGCATAACCGCTTTCAGTTCTACAATGTTTTTTTAGATTCTCCCAGAAATATTTTCCCATGCTCAGATATTTTTCTTTCCCTGTTAATTGATAAAGATAAAACGCTGATTCAGTTATCTCAGGTCTTAAATAATAATTCGGGTGAAGAACTTCCATAGTTTTATAATTCAGCATTTCAGGTTCTATGTCGTGCAGCTTCCACATCGATAAACAGGACTCCTGGAGCCACTCCGCTCTGTTCAAATCTCCGCTTATTGCCAGCACAGCAGGAAAAAAAGCATCAAGTGAACCGAAGCGGGTGGATTTTCTTTCACCTGTTTCCATATCACTTGTTCCATACCACAATCCTGTATCGGTAGTATCAGATAAATATTTATTAACTGCTGCAATGCTTACATCATACATATCTTTAAAATCTTTGTCGCCAAAAAGGAGCCAGCATTTGTAAAGGTATTCGTAGTATGAATCAATCATTCCGCTAATGTGGCTTTCCTTATTTGTCCATTCACCTTTTTCAACATCTATTTGTGTTCCGACTAAACCAATTTTTGAACGGCGGTTGTACATTTCCACCATTCCCTTTTTGGCTTTGTCATAAAATACCTGATTGCCGGTGAACTTACTCAGCGTTCCGAATTCAATCATCAATGTTCCAATCTCTGCAGGATTACTAACCTGCCACCGTGTTTCGCCTGTTGTGAGATTAACACTTCCATAAGGCATTCCTGTCGGTGAATTAAAAACAGGAAGCAGTCTGTTCCCAAGATCTTCAGCGAGTTTTAAAAATCTTTCATCACCATCTAACTGGTAAGCAGAAAGTAATCCGCCGAGAAGACGAATTGTTATTTCAAAGTTTTGCACATAAAAATTTTTATCGAATGAAAGCTTACTGAATATCAGTTCTTTAGTTTCGTTTGCTTCTTCAGTTAATCCCATAAGTACCATTGTATCAAAAGCATCAACGGGAGTCATCAACAAGGATTCTTCATACCAGTTGTGAGAAGTATTTGACAATGGCTTTAATGCATCATTGCCCCATGCATATTGTTTGTAACCATTCCACGCATGTAGAAATTCTGATTTAACATCTTCAGCTAATTTTATTCTTTGCTCGCGGGAAAATTCTTTGTTCTCCGTCTGAGCATAACCACTGATTATAGCAAAGATGCTGAGGATAAGACTAAGGCTGAGGGTTTTTGTAAATAATTTCATTGTTTTTCCTTTAATTGCTCATTGATGGTGGAAAAGATTCAGGAGAAATTCCACGATTATAGTTTGGTGTTGAACTCATTTCAAATATCAGTTCACCGCCATTGGTGATTTCATTGTGATGAATATAATTCCTGTTCAATTCAGTTTTGTTAAGAATGATTTTGCTGATATAAATATTTTTCGGCGAAACATTCTTTGCTGTGATCTTAAAAATATTTCCGTTATCAAAATGTATTTCAGTTTTATCAAAAAGAGGGGAACCAAAAACATAAATTCCTTCTGCGGGATTTACAGGATAAAAACCTAACGCTGAAAAAACATACCACGCAGACATTTGTCCGCAGTCTTCGTTTCCGCTTAGTCCGTTTGTCGCAGAACTGTAAAGAGTTTTCATTATCTCATTTACTTTCTTCTGTGATTTCCATGGTTCACCTGAATAATTATAGAGGTAAGCAATGTGATGGCTTGGCTCGTTCCCATGTGCATACTGTCCGATTAAGCCTGATATGTCTGGAGATGCTTCATCACCTGTAATTCCGTTTGGATCGATAAACAATGAATCAAGTTTTTGATTAAACTTTTCCTTACCACCCATTAATTTTATTAATCCTGAAACGTCATGAGGAACGAACCAGGAATACTGCCAGGAATTTCCTTCTGTAAAATCATGCCCTGTATGTTTGGAGAATGCAGGATCAAAAGGGAATTTCCATGTTCCATCTTCATTCTTCCCTTGCATAAATCCAATCGTTGAGTTGAAAAGGTTTTTATAGTTGGTTGCACGCTTCATAAAATATTCATAATCATCTTTTTTATTCAGATGTTTTGCAACCATAGCAATACAATAATCATCATAAGCATATTCAAGTGTTTTTGAAACTGATTCATTTTCTTTATCAGCAGGAATGTAAGCAAGCTCACGTAGAAAATTAAGATCTGATTTATCCTGCATTGCGCTTGTTTTCATTGCATCGTATGCGAGTTCAATATCAAAACCATTGAAGCCTTTTAGAATAGCGTCAGCAATAACAGGAATTGCATGATAACCAATCATAGTATTGGTTTCGTTGCCCGTTAACTCCCAAACGGGAAGCAAACCAGTTTCTTTATAATGACGAAGGAATGAGATAATCAAATCATTAACTCTTCCGGGTTGGACCAATGTAAACAAAGGATGAAGTGCTCTGAATGTATCCCACAAAGAAAATACCGTATAACGAGAGATTGATCGTGTATTACTAATCTTTCCATCGGCGCCTCTGTATCCGCCATCAACGTCACTGTAAACATAAGGTGAGATAAAAGAATGATATAAAGCCGTATAAAATATTTTCTTCTGAGCTTCGTTGTCAGAAGTAACTTTTATTTTATTTAACTCTTTTCGCCAGAGGTTTTCCGCCTGACTTTTTATTTCATCAAAATTCCAATTGGGATTTTCTTCATCAAGATTTTGTCTTGCTCCTTCTATACTTGTATATGAGATACCAACTTTCAAAAGTATCTGTTCATTTGCTTTCGTGTTATAAGAAAAAAATCCCTTAACATTTTTACCAACCGATGTTTTGTTCTTAACATCACTTAATGAATCAGAATAGACAAAATATTTTTCGAACGGTTTAGAAAATCTTGCGACAAAATAAACACGTTGGTCTTTTGCCCATCCGGTTGAATAACGGTATCCGCTAATTGTTGAATCATTTTCAATTTGAAGATTCGATTCAACATTCCTGTCCCAGTTGAGAGAAAAACTTAAATCTAGAAGTATTGATGATGATTCACTTTCAGGAAATGTGTAACGATGAAAACCTGTTCGTGTAGTAGTTGTGAGTTCAACTTTAACTTTGCTGTCATCAAGAATTACTGAATAATAACCCGGCGACGCAGATTCATTTTTGTGATCGAACTTTTGTCTGAATAATTTTGAACCGGAAATATCCTCAGCAGAATTAATTTTCTTAGTGCCGGGCATAAATTGAATGTCATACAAATCGCCGATTCCTGTTCCGCTTAAATGTGTGTGACTGAATCCCGTAATCATACTATCTGCATAGTTATAACCGGAAGACCAATCCCAGCCCGGAGTGCCGTTATCAGGGCTTAACTGTACCATTCCAAAAGGGACACAAGCTCCGGGAAATGTGTGCCCGTGTTCCGCGGTTCCGATGAACGGGTCGACATATTTTAGAACATCATCAGTCTGTGACAATGTGAGTATAGGTATGAACAAAACAAAAAAAATAATTTTCATTCTGATTTCCTCTTAACCAAGCAGATGCGGTTTTTCTCTATGAATTTTTAATATCAGTTCGCCGAACAATGTATTTGCCCATGCAAACCATTTGCGTGTAAATTTTGAAGAGTCATCTTTGTGAAAGGATTCATGCATAAATCCTGTTCCGGCATGAGTATTTTTCAACATCATTAAACAAGAAGTGATTTCCATTTCATCATTACTCGTTAAGGCTCTCATAATTATTGCGAGATGCCAGATCATATTTACTCCTGCATGCGGTCCGCCAATCCCTTCTCCTGATTTTCCTTTGAAGAAATATGGATTACTTTCACTCAAGATTAATCTCCGCGTGTTCCTGTAAATCAAATCATTTTGTTCCATACAACCGAGATAGGGAAGAGAAAGAAGACTCGGAATATTTGCATCATCCATAAAAAGTTTGTTGCCGAAACCATCAACTTCGTAAGGAATAACCTTTCCGAATTCATTATGATCAGCAACAGCGTAATTGTTTAAAGCTTTTTCAACCTCATCAGCAAGTACAGAACATTGATCAGCAAAATCTTTATCACCAATTACAGATAAAAATATTTCTGATAATTGTCTGAGCGATACAACTGCAAAATGATTTGATGGAACAAGAAACAGAAAAGTAGTTGCATCATCTGATGGCCTGAATACAGAGCAGATAAGTCCGACAGGTTTAATTGGATTACCATAACCGCTTCCGGCAACAGTATCAGTTTGCCAGGCAGTTGTGCGCATAAAAGAATAAGTGCCTCTGTCATTCTTTCTTTGCTGTTCAACAAAGGTTTGATACACCAGCTTCATTGCACTTACCCAGTTCTCATCAAAACAGGAAGTATCGTTAGATGTTTTCCAGTAGTTATAAGCGAGTCTTACAGGATAACAAAGCGAATCAATCTCCCACTTTCTTTCATGAAGTTCAGGTTTCATTTTTGTGTGGTCTTTTTCCCATTCGCTTCCGGTTGGACCATCATTGAAAGCATTTGCATAAGGATCAATCAAAATACACTTGGTCTGCCTGTTGATTACACCCGCGATAAGTTTTCTTAACTTTTCATCTTCATTGATTAAGGGGAGATAAGGCCATACCTGCGCAGTTGAATCACGCAGCCACATTGCATGTATATCACCCGTTATAACAAATGTATCGGGCTTTCCATCTATCTCTTTATAGTTTACTGTTGTGTCGAGGGTATTAGGAAAGCAATTTTCAAACAGCCATGCAAGTTCCTCGTCAGCAATATCTTTTTTTACTTTTTGAATTGTTGACTCAACCGCTTCACTTATAAATTTTCTTTCTGCTAAAGGAGGACGATTTGATTTGAAGTTATCTTTACTGATAAAAGCAAATGAAGGATTAAAACCGGTGAGTGACAGACCGCCAGCAACAACACTGCTTAGTTTGATGAATTCTCTTCTTGATTGCATCCGTAACTTCCTGAAAAAATGAACGAAAATGCTAGGGAAAATTAATCAATGAAGTGCGGATATACTAAAGGAAAGTTTTTATTATCACTGCACCATCAACTTATAACCCTTACCGTGGATATTCATGAGGTTTATAGAAGAATCATCTTTCAGGTATTTGCGAATTTTTGAAATGAAAACATCCATACTTCTTGAATTGAAATATGAGTCATCACCCCAGACAAGCTTGAGAGCAGTTTCGCGTTCAAGAACTTTATTCTGATAAACACACAACAATCGAAGAAGTTCAGCTTCTTTGGATGTCAGTTCGTTTTTATACTGCCCGATTGTTAATGAGCGAAGATTGAAGTCAAATGAAAACTTACCAATCGAGAAAAGTGTTTGAGTAATCTCCTCCTGATGCGATTGATTCGTTCTTCTCAAGACAGCTTGTATCCTAAGTATCAATTCTTCCATGCTGAATGGTTTTGTAATGTAATCATCGCACCCGATTTTAAATCCTTCAATTCGATCTTCCTTTAGAGATTTTGCAGTCAAAAAAATAACAGGAATATCAGAATCTTTTTCACGTAACTCTTTCACAAAAGTGAAACCATCTTTCCTTGGCATCATTACATCAACGAGACAAAGATCATACTCGTTTAATTTGTATTCTGTCAATCCTTCTTCACCATTTCTGCATAACTTCACTGAATATGAATTCATTTCAAGATGTTCGCGCAAAAGAAACCCGAGATTTGTATCATCCTCAAGTACTAATATTTTTTTATTACTGTTCATTTATCAATGGGAATTTTATTTCAACTGTGGAACCGGTTCCTTCGTTACTGGAAAACCTTACTTCACCATTATGTGCTTCAACCATAAGTTTCACATAACTTAATCCAAGCCCGAAACCTTTTACATTGTGTATGTTGCCGGTCGGCACACGATAATATTTTTCAAAAACTCTTTTTGTATTTTCTTCACTTACTCCAATACCGTTGTCAGAAATACTTATAAGTATAAAATCAGAATCAGACGAAGTAGTGATTTTAATTTCAGGCTTATCTTTCGAATACTTAATTGCATTGTCAATCACATTATGAAAAATGTTTGAGATGTGAACAACGTCGCCAGGTATAAAATGTTTATCTGCTTCTAATATAGAAATGATTTTCCCATGCAGCGGCTCAACCTGGAGTGAAGCATTGTTTACAGCCTGGATAAGAATATCGTGTACATCAACATTTGTAAGATTAAGTTCATAATCACCCTCTTCAAGCACAGACATCTCAAGTATTTTTTCAACCTGCTTTTTCATCCGTGTATTTTCATCTTTGATGATCTGGTTGTACCTGTTCAGTTTCTCAATGTTATTTGAAACTTCCGGTTTACCGATAGCTTCGGAAGCAAGTGAGATTGATGATAAAGGTGTTTTAAATTCGTGGGTCATATTGTTTATAAAACTTACGACAGATGCAGAAAATCTTTTTTGCTTGTAAATTGTTTTTATTGTAAAAGTAAATGACCAGATAATAAGTCCAACAAATAATAAAGAAAGAATTAGCAATGGAGCAGATTGTCGTAATACATAAAACCTGCTTCCCGGAAAATCAACAACAAGAATATTTCTAAATGGTAAAACATCTGCTTGAAATAATTCCGTCCGAAACGGAGAATTTTTTAATTCATCTGAATTATTTTTACTAAAAAATAATTTTAGTGAATCTTCAAAACCTGACAAAACACCAAACTCATAATCAATATCAATTCCTGCATTGTTGAATCCATCTGACAGCAGCGAATCAATCTCCTCAGAACTTACCCGTTTGTCAATAGGCTTAAGATCGATCATTGTGAGTTTGTCAACAATTTCAGTAATGAAAACTTTCCTGTGCTGCTTATTGATATTCTGTAATGCCTTTGTTAGATCTTTCCCGTCTTCTGATTCTACAAAAAATTTTATACTGTCATTTGAATACCTGTACCTGTAAAAGGTTTTTCCTGTATCGTTAGTTGAAAATGAAAAGTTAAAATACTGTGAATCGCTTTTAGCTGATTTACTGAATTTCTTACTGTGAATTATCGAATCTTCATTCACAAAAATTCCGCTGACAAAATAACCGGCAGTGTCTTTAATCTTCATCTTTTCTCCCTGCAAAGGAAGTCGTACCGGGTTCAAAAGTATTGCAACGCTGTCTTTAGGTAAATCTTTTGATAAATATCTGGTGTGTATT
Source organism: Ignavibacteriales bacterium (assembly GCA_016700155.1). Lineage (NCBI taxonomy): Bacteria > Pseudomonadati > Ignavibacteriota > Ignavibacteria > Ignavibacteriales > Ignavibacteriales bacterium. Next base: position 3,377,013 of record CP065001.1, on the reverse strand, counting down.
GTATCAACGTTATGTTCGTTGTTTGATACATAATTAAAAACAAGATTTCTTGCTTCTTTTGTTTCAAGCTTTGAAGAAACACTTTTTAAAGTGTTAATCACGTTCTGTTTGAATGATTCTTCCTTCTGTTCAACGACAATATTCAGTAAATACAGTTGAATAAGAATGAGTCCTAAAACAGAGACTGAAATAAGCGATGTAATTATCCAGAGCGAACGTTCTTTAAGTTTCATAGGGCAAACATAATACAGAATTAATAAACTTTCCTCATCATTAACATTTCTTAACACTTGCTAACAGTAATTAACTATTTATAACGCAGATGTGATTTTATCTTTGACTTAAAGATTTTACAAAATCAATCAGAGGTTAAAATGAAAAAATCATATCTCAAAGTCAGTTCGTTGTTAGTCATTCTCTTTTTGTTGAATACAACTATCCGACCACAACAGAAATTCGAATTCAAATCAGATAAACCAATATTCATGGTGCGTGAAACAGGTGCTGTGTTAGTTCAGGAAAAAGATAAACTGAAAATTGAAATGGTTTTATCGCCTGATCAAAGACCAAAAGGTTATGCCGATGTTGATATGAAAAAAGATGATATGATCTCTATGATGAATGGAAAACGTGTCAAGACAACCGACGAAGCAAAGGCTATTTATGATGGCTTAAAAGCAGGTGAAGATGTGAAGTTTGGAATAATGCGTGGTGAACAAATGCTTATCGGATCATTTAAAAAAGCTGACGAAAAGGATCTTCCTCAAATAAAACAGATGATAGTTAAAGGTGACGGCGGTGATATAAAACCATTACCTGAACTCGGAATGATCCTCGGGTTCAAAAATAAAAAAATTGAAATACTGGATATGATGGAAAACGCGGATGAGGTTCTAAAGAAACATGATCTTACTGAAGGTGATCAGCTTGTTTCGCTTAATGGAAGCAGTTTTAATTCACTCAAAGAATTTTCAGATAGCTATGCAAAAATTAAGATTGGCGAAAAAGTCGATTTAAAATTTTCGGGTGGCGGAAAAATAAAATCAGTATCGGTGAAAAAGCCTGAACCAAAAGGAAATGTTATAATCAAAAAGGGAAACAACTAATCAGATGAACACTTATCGTCAATCATTCTTCATCGCTGTTGTGGTTTTACTTTTTTTCTTTGGCTTAAGTGAATTAAACATTGCCCAGGTAAATTACAATCAGCGCGATGATAAATACAGGCTGCTCGGTTTAAAGCGTGCAAAAGAGTTATTTGAAGTCGCGCGAAAAGAGTTTGACCGTTCAAAGGAACTATATAACAAAAAATTAATTTCTGAAACCGAGTATGATAGAGCAAAAGGTGTTTTTTCCGATGCGGAAGTTAATTATCAGCAATCGCTTCTTGCAGTATTGTTCGAAGCACAGTTTGTCTCTGTTGAACAGGCAGTGAAATACCAGACTAAAGATGGAGTAAAACATATCAGGCTGAAGCTGGCAAACACATCTGGAGATACAGAAGAGTTCAGGAAACTTATAAATATTGAAGATGAACTTTTCCGGTCATTACAGCCGGATGTGATTCATAATGTTTATGTCTCAATATCCAATAATGAAAATTCAATAATCAGCCAACCGTATGAAGCAAAAATTAATGAATTAAAATACGGTCAGCCGCAGACAATTGACTTCAAACTTCTTCAGGACCTTGATGCTGTTATGGTGAATATTATTTACGGCAATGGGGCTTCCCGTTCCATGAAAATATATCTACAGAAAGACCAATCGCAAAATATCGTTGTCGTTCAATCCCAGCAATTTTCACAGGAGGGCGAGCTTGGAAAAACAGCAACGTATGATCTGACACTTGAATTATTCAGCGGTGTAAGCAATACATTCTCACTTGAAGTTGTAAATCTGCCTCAACAGATAAACAGGTACTTCCGTGATCCGTCAAGTTCAGCAAGATTAAGCCAGTTCAAGTTTATGGAGAACGTGAACACACGTTCTGCGGCTCTCGATATTTCTCTTCCCGACAGACCTTCAGACGAAATAAAAATGGATAAAGCAATTTCATTCTATGTACTCGTCATTCCCTATGAAAGAGCGGGTGAACTGAAAGGTCTGCATTCAAAACAATGGACTCATGAAGAAATTGAAAAATTAAATGTCGGTTACGTTAAGTTAGAACTCGTTCCGCGCGGAAAGGGAAGACTGCTTGTAAAAGCTCCGCAATTGTTTTACTCAGTTAAATCGAATGAAAAAGTAGTTGCTTCAATTGAACTGGTTAATGAAGGAACCCGCCGATTAGATAATGTTGAAGTAAAACTTGATGTGCCTCTTAACTGGTTAAAAAATGTTTCGCCTGCAATTATAAAATCATTAGAGATCGGTGAAGAAAAAAGAATTGAGCTTGAAGTAACTCCGCCTGATGATATTGCTGTCGGCAGATATGAAATGAGGATCAGGACAACATCGCTATCTGACAATCAACCGGTAACAGCAGACGATAAAACAATTACAATTGAAATTCAATCCGAAGCAAATGTGTTTGGGACAATCCTTGTAGTGCTGCTAATTCTTGGGATTATAACAGGAATTGTCATTTTCGGTATTAAACTTTCACGAAAGTAAAATCAATTTTTAAAAGGAATAATATGGAAGAAATAAAATTTAAAACAGATTACCCGGTACTTGAGGCAGTGAACCTTACAAAACAATATGAACAGGGAGTAACAGCACTTGATAATGTTTCATTTGTAGTTAAACCAGGAGAAGTATATACAATGCTTGGCGGTAACGGTGCCGGTAAAACAACTACAATAAATTTATTCCTGAATTTTATCGAACCAACTTCAGGCGAAGCAAAGATTAATGGAATATCAACTCATAAAGAACCACTGAAGGCAAAATCTAAAGTTGCGTTTGTTTCAGAGAATGTGATGCTGTACAACAACTTCACAGCTATACAGAATCTTGATTACTTTGCAAAACTCGGAGGTAAAACAAATCTGACAAACGATGATTATAAAAAAGTGCTTAACAGAGTTGGATTGCAGGAAGAAGCTCATCACAAAAAACTGAAAGAGTATTCAAAAGGAATGAGACAGAAATGCGGAATTGCAATTGCAATTCTAAAAGATGCTGATGCAATTATTCTTGATGAACCGACTTCTGGCTTGGACCCTAAAGCCGGATATGAATTTATAAACTTGCTTCTTTCGTTAAAGAGTGAAGGTAAAGCTATACTTATGTCAACGCACGACATCTTCCGCGCAAAAGAAATTGCCGATACTTTTGGTATAATGAATCGCGGTAAACTGGTTATGCAAAGGCAGAGCAAAGAATTAGAAGGTGAGAATCTTGAAAAACTGTATATGGAATTTATGGCTGGTCATCATTCCAATTAAAAGTGAAAAAGAAATTCATAGGTAAAAAAAATGCTTAAAACAATTATTGAAAAAGAAATACGTGATAACATTCTTTCAACAAAATTTGCTGTGACATTCGGGATATGTTCACTGTTGATTCTGCTTTCATTTTATGTCGGGGCTAAGAACCACAACATTGCACAGATACGTTTTGATTCTGCAAAGTCAGAAAATCTTAATCAGCTAAAAGGATTAACCGACTGGGCGCAGGTAAATAACTTTCGGGTATTTCTTCCTCCGCAGCCGTTAGCCGCATTGGTTTCAGGTGTTTCAAATGATATTGGGCGAAATACAGAAGTAAACGGAAGAGGGGAACTAAAACCGGAAGACACAATCTTTGGTGATGATCCGATTTACGCTGTGTTCAGATTTCTTGATCTTGAATTTATCTTTCAGATAATACTTTCATTGTTCGCTATTCTGTTTGCGTATGATTCAATCAACGGTGAAAAAGAAAGAGGAACATTGCGGCTTACGTTTGCTTACCAGGTTCCGCGGGATATTTATATCTCAGGTAAACTTATCGGTGCATTCCTGTCACTATCGGTTCCATTATTAATTCCAATTCTGATTGGCGGATTGTTACTTCCAATGTTAGGAATAAATATGAATGGTGAAGAATGGTTAAAGCTTGGTTTGATAATTCTTACTGGATTTTTATATGTAGGAGTTTTTCTTTCAATGTCGGTTTTCATTTCCGCATCAACACAAAAATCTTCTACATCCTTTCTTACACTTTTAGTGATCTGGGTTTTCGCAGTGATGATCGTTCCAAGGCTCTCTGTAGCGACTGCCGGAGCTTTCGTTGATGTTCCGGGAATAGATGAGATCAATTCAAAAAAAGCAAAGTTAACTTCTCAACTATGGAGTGAAGATAGAAATTCAATCAATAATTTTAAACCTGAACCAACCAATGATATGCAAAAGATGATGGAACAGTTCAACAAGTTCATGCAGGAAAAAGCGGATGCACGTGAGAACAAAATTAAAGAACTAACATCACGTTTAAATGAGGAGAGAAATAACAAACTCGCAGTAAGAAATAATTTAGGGTTCGGGCTTTCAAGGATATCACCTGCATCTTCATTTACGTTTGCGGCTTCATCATTAGCCGGCACATCACTTTCACTTGAGGAAAATTACCTTAAATCACTAACAGACTACCAGTCAAAGTACAGTGATTTTATGTTTGAGAAAACGGGAATGAGAAACAGCGGAATGATACGATTCCAAAGAATTGAAGATGATGCGGAAAAACCTGAAACAATTAATACTAATGAAATTCCTGAGTTTGAATTTTCCCAGGCGAAACTTTCTTCAGTATTGCCATCAGTGATGATCGATTCAGGAATATTAATTTTATTCAACATTGTCTTCTTTGCCGGCGCATTTTTTTCTTTCAGAAAGTACGATGTCAGGTAAATATCATTTACAGGAAATTAAAGAGACTATTATGTTAAAAAATATCATCTATCACGAATTAAAAAATATTCTATTCAGTCCAAAATTTTCAGCAACGTTTATCATTACAACATTGCTGTTGATAATGAGTGTTCTGCTTGGAATAAAACACTACAACGATAATGTAAAACAATATGAAACTGTTCAAAGATTAGTTGACCAGGAAATGCGTGAGCAGTCAAACTGGATGTCGCTCTCTTCCAAAGTACATCGTGTGCCTGATCCTATGCAGGTTTTTGTTTCCGGCGTTAATGATGATATAGGAAGGTATTCTGGAATTAATTCGTTTAAGGGGATTAAGCTTTCACACAGTGTTTATTCAGATGAACCCTATTATGCTGTTTTTAAGTTTATTGATTTTACCTTTATTGTTACAATTGTGCTGTCATTGTTTATTATTCTATTTACTTATGATGCAATTAATGGAGAAGCAGAAAAGGGAACTCTTCAATTAATCTTTTCAAATTCAGTATCACGTAAAACTTATATCGCCGGTAAATTTATTGGCGTTTGGCTTGGTCTTGTAATTCCTTTGTTGATCCCTTTGTTACTATCGATTCTATTGGTGTTTGTATTTAATGTCCCGTTCAACGGTGATCATTGGATAAAATTAATTTCTCTTTTCGGTGTTACGCTGCTTTACTTTACATTTTTTATAGGATGGGGAATTTTCTGTTCAACATTAACAAAGCGAACTTCAGTTTCATTTTTGATCGCTTTGATTTCGTGGATATGTTTTGTTTTTATTATTCCAAGAGCCGGCGTGATAATAGCAGGACAAATAATTCATGTTCCCGGTGCCGCGGAAATACAAGGGCAGCAGGAAAGTTATTCCAAAGCGAGATGGCAAAAATTTATGGATGATTCACAGGAGCGATGGAAAAATCGTAATGAAGGAATGGAAAATCTGACAAAAGAAGAACGTGAATCAGCACGCGATGAAAATATGTGGGGCTGGATGGAGGAAGAGGATAAGGAAAGAAAACAAGTTGAGAAAGATATTGATGATAATCAGAAACTACTTACTGAAAGTATCCGGAACAAAAAAAATGAACATGAAAAACTTGCTTTTACTCTTTCACGAATATCACCTGTCTCGTCTTTTAATCTTGCGGCAATGAACATTGCAGGAACGGATATATATGTAAAAGACAGGTATGAAGATGCAATGAACAGGTACAGGGAAGCATTTAACAGATTCAAAGATAAAAAGCAGAAAGAATCAGGCGGGCACGGCGGAATAAGAGTTATGATCGATTCAGAAGCAGGTTTTAAGATAGATACAGGAAGGGAAAAAGGTGCAATAGATTTATCGGAACTGCCAAGATTTAATGCGCCGCAAAAAACTAACTCAGAAATTGCACAAGCTGCATTGATTGATTCATCAGTTATTTCTCTTTTTACAATACTGATTTTTGCAGCAGGATTCTTTTCCTTTTTAAGATTTGATGTGAGATAAAAACAAAAATTTCAATCAACTATGTACGCCATGCGTAACAGGTCATAATATTCATTATTGATGTTACACTCTTTGCGGAGTATTCCTTCAACCTGGAAACCAAGTTCTTTGTTTAGTGTAACATTGCGTATGTTATTTTCAATTGTGTGAAGATAAATTTTCTTTAATCCAAGATTGTTAACGCCGTATTGTATCCATGTTTGTGTTGCTTCTTTTGCATAACCTTTTTTTCTGTATTCTTCAGAACCGATAAGCTTTCTCATTTCGGCTTTGTTCTGCTTCTTATCCCAATCAAGAAATGCCATGAGTCCGATTGGTGTGGAATCTTTAAGTGTGATAAGACCGAAAATGTTTCTGTCATCCTCAATTAATTGTTTGAACGATTTATCTGTTGAGTGTGATCTTGAAAGCAAAAACCATTTACCCATTTCTTCATCAAGCCAGCTATTAACTATTTCAAAATCTTTTTCTTTGTTGAATAACCTGATGATCGTATTCTCAGTATAAAGCGGAAGAATTAATTTTGTCCCGGGAATATTATTCTTTGCGGGCTGCAATTCATTTCCTGATTTGTTTAGAGACAAATCCATCAAAGCATTGATCAGCTTTATGTAGTCAGATTGTTTAAAATCCCATTTAGATGTTTCACTGATTATTGACTTAGATACAGTTTCAATGTTCAGGTTGTTCATCACTTCTAATTCAAAGTCAGTCATTTATACTCTCCTTTTGTTGCCGGCATTAAAAATCAAATTCAATCTGCATACCATAATAAGTTGGATATATTTACCTCCAACGGCAGTTAAACCTAGCTGTTTGTTCCTTATTGATAATCAGATTTATGTGTGTCCGATTTTTGTACAGCAAATATTTGTATTCAAAAATTAAATAAAAGACCGGAAGTATTAGTTGATTATAACTTAAATGAATATTTCTTAAATATCCAAATTCACTTGCTAAACAGCAACTACTCTAACACAAAAAACAAAGCCTGTTCTTTTATGAACAGGCTTTATAAAAAGATAAAGCAGCGTTAGTCTATAACCGGCTCATCTTTACTTTTCATTTTAACTTTTGAAGTTACATAGTACAAAGCGGGTATAACAAAAAGTGTAAGCAGAGTCGACGCTATCAATCCGCCGATAGCAACTATTCCGAGCGGTATTCGCATTTCTTTTCCCGCATCACCAATACCAAGTGCGAGAGGAAGCATACCAAGTATGATAGCAACACTGGACATGATCTGCGGTTTTAATTTTGTAGGACAAGCCTCAACAAGTGCATCGTGAGGTGTATAACCCTGGTCGCGTCTTAACTGGTTTGCATAGTCCAGCATCAGGATAGCATTGTTTACAACGATACCAATCAGCATTATTATTGCCATCAAAGATGTAATACTGAATGAAGTGCTTGTTATAAATAGTGAGATAATAACACCGATCATTGCGAGTAATACAGTAAGCATTATAAGTACAGGCTGCCAGAAACTTTCAAGTATTGCCGCAAGCAGCATATATGTTAAAAGGAATGCAAGGAAAAATGCCATAACCATATCCTGGATCATGTCATTCATCATTTTTACATTTCCGCCCCATTTAATTTGATAACCTGCAGGCATCTTAATATCAGCGAGTCGTTTATCAATTTCTGTTGTAATATTTCCAAGCGGAACATCCGCAGCATTTGAACCTGTGAAAGCGATTGTAGTAAACTTATCACGATGAAGAATTTTTGTATAACCTGTCGTGAATTTTATATCAGCAACTTCAGATAATCTTACAGCGCCAACAACAGGAGAGATAACAGGAATGTTCCCGATCTTTTCCGGGGTGTCAACTGATTTGTCATCTAAAGTAACGGTTATGTCATATTCATTTCCAAGCTCCCTATATTTAGAAGAAATTATTCCTTCTACAGATGAACGTAGTGTCAGCGCAATATCCATCGTGGTCAAACCCGTTTCAGATAGCTTTTCCCGCTTGGGGTAAACAGTAATTTCAGGTTTACCTGCGCGTGAACTCTGATCGAAGTTTAACAGACCGGGAATACCTTTTAACTTAAACATTATTTCATCTTTGATCTGTTCAAGTTTTTCTAAATCCTGTCCAAGAAGATTGAACTGAATAGGCGCACCAGGTCCGCCGGTTTCTGAAGCAAGATCAATTTTGATTTTTGCATTCGGTATATCAGCAAGTTCCTTAACGAATACTGCAATCATTGCCTGTAAACCGATTTCACGATCCTTAACATCAACAAGCTGAACATTCATTGCAGCCATGTTTGTACCGATGTCAAGGTTACCCATTTGCCCTAAGTTCGTTAGCATGTTCGTTACTTCAGGATGATGCTTTATTCTTGATTCAATCTCGTTAAGAACTCTTGCTGTTTCATCAAGATTGTAACCTTCAGGTAATTCCACAGCAATTCTGATCTTTCCATCATCGAACGGAGGCATAAATTCAAAACCAACATATGGACCAACCAACATCATGACAAGCAGAAACAAGACAAATGTACCGCCTATTAATCCCCAGCTAATTGGTTTTGATCGAAGAGTGACTTTCAAAATACTCTGGTACAGGTTGGTTATTTTTTCTTCCATCCTGTCCATCGCAGAAGCAAACTTTCCTTTCTTTGTTTCTTTCGGAAGAATGATCGAAGCAAGCATCGGTGTTAGTGTGAATGACATTATCAATGAGAAGATTGTTGCAAACACTGCAGCAAGCGCAAGTTCAACAAGCCATTGACCGACCAGTGAACTCATATTTGCTATCGGTAAAAACACAACAAGATTTGTAAGTGTTGATGCAAGTAACGCAACAGTTACTTCGGATGTTCCCTTATAAGCGGATTCTTTATTGTCTTTTCCCATCTGCTTGTAACGGAAAATATTTTCTATTACAACAATGGAGTTTGCCACAAGCACACCCACCGAAACCGAAAGTCCCATCAACGTCATCATGTTCAGTGTTAATCCCCATGCTTTCAGCAGGAAGAATGTCGATATGATTGAAGTAGGCATTGACAGCGCAACAATAATAGTCGATCTTATTTCATGAAGGAAAAAGAAAAGTACAATTGCTGTAAAGAGAACACCGAGATAAACGTTGCTCATTGTGTCATCAACACTGCTTTTAACAAATGCCGATTCATCATTTACAACTTCAAGTTTACATCCTTCGGGAAGTGAAGCCTGAATTTCAGGAAGTGAACTTCTGACTACGTCAGCAACTTTAACTACGTTACCTTCTGAACTTTTAACTATACCAAGGCGTACTACGTTTTCATCCCTGACTTTTGTTTTGTTATCAAAATAAACTGCGCGCTGACGAATATCTTTTCCTGAATCATACACATTCGCAAACTGTCTTAATTTTTTCGGACCAAACGGTGTTGGCACCTGTAATTCCTTCATCGTTTCGATATCAGGAAATTCTCCATCCAGACGCACGGTATATTCCTGGTCATTCAGTTTAAAGTAACCGCCGGGAATATCCATATTATGAGCTTTAAGAATCTGCAATAACTGCGGAAGTGAAATATTATTTTCATAAACAATACGGTTGTTGAGTACGACTCTTATTTCACGTTCTTGACCGCCTGTTATATCAACTTTTGCGACACCTTCAATTTGTGAAAATCTGTCTTTCAAAGTTTTGTCAGCTATTTCAAATAATTCTCTTGGATCGCGGTCGCCGCTGAGAATAACTTCCATTACAGGAAATTGTTGAAGGTCAACTTTTTGTATTATCGGGTCTTCAGCATCTTCAGGAAGATCATTCTTTATTTCATCAATCTTATCTTTTATTTCCTGGTTTGCTACGTTTACATCTTTGCCAAGTTTAAATTCGATAATGATAATTGATAATCCGTCAAGTGAATATGACTCTACTCTTTCAAGCTGGCTTACGGTTGAAATAACTTCTTCCATTCTTTTACTGATAAGAGTTTCAATTTCTTTAGGACCAGCACCCGGATACACTGTGGAGACTGTTATATAAGGAATCTCAACATCCGGCTGAAGATTTAAGTTAAGAGTAAAATATGCTATCGCCCCAAATATGAGGAAGACGGCTAAACCCATCGTTGTCATTATCGGGCGGTTAATTGATACTTTTGCGAGAAACATTTGTTAATTCCTTATTATTGAATCACTTTAATTTTTTTACCTTCATCAAGATGCGCCTGACCCTGTACAATAAGCTTATCACCAATGTTCAATCCGTTGCTTACTTCATAAAAAATCCCGCTGTCGTTTCCATTTGTGATATAACGTTTAGCCGCGCTGTTATTGTTATCAACATAAACGAATAACCCTTTTTGATCTTTGTTAACAAGGTTGCGCGGAATTATTATCGCCTTAGGATTTTCGTAAACAAGAATTTTAACATCTACAGTCACGCCGCTTTTTAGTTCATTCTTTGAATTATCAAATTCAACTTCAGCATAAAACGCCTGTCGGTACGGATCAACAGCCATAGAAACTTCAGTAACTCTTCCTTTATAAGTTTTACCGTTAACAGAAATTTCGGCTTTCATTCCTTTTCTTATTTCACTTATCTCTGATTCGGATGCCCATATTTTTGTGCGCATCTTGTATAATTGTGCTACCGTGAAAAGATGTGAATCACCTTTAACATTATCACCCTGATTTACTTTCATATCCACGATTGTTCCTGAGATAGGCGATTCGCTGAATAATAATTGTTTGATCGATTCATAATTTCTTTTTGAAACAAGATACTGGGTTTCGGCTGCATCATAGTTTGCCTGGGATGTTTCACCAGCCTGGAATAATGCTTTTGTGCGTTGATAAGTTTTCTCAGCGATATCATAAGCATTCTTCGATTGTTCATATTGAAGACCGGGATTCTTTGTATCGAACTCTATCACGATTTGATCCTGTGCAACATGATCGCCGACATTAACTCTTATCTTTTCGATCTTTCCGCCCATACTTGTTGTTTTAGTTGCTTCCTGTATTCCGGCAAGTTTTGAAAAGAAGCTTAAAGTTTTTTGAAATGGTTTGTATTCAACTATTTGAACTTTAACCGGAACACCTTCTTCGTTGCGGATTTGTTCCATACTCTTAACTGATTCAGTTTCGTCACCGCCGCATCCCGATAGGAAGGTGATCGCAACAAAACATAAAAGTAAGATGAACAACTTTGATAAATTTTTTAATTGTGCCATTGAATTATATACTCCTGTATTAATAAAAATCTTTGTGATCATTAATCTTCAAACTCAAATAGTGAAAAATATTCGCCGTCAGATTTGCCAAGCAGTTCATCAAGTTCTGATGTTGCGACGACATATTCATAAATTGACTGAAGCCTGTTAACGCGCGCCTGCTGTAATGCTATGTCAGCGTTCTGAACTTCAATCTGGCTTCCGGTTCCTTCTTTATATCTTGTAACAGATATACTATATGCTTTTTCTGCCAGCGTTACATTTCTTTCCTGTGCTTCAAGCAGACTTTCAACTTTTTTTATCTCAAGTAATTTTGCTTTTACCTGCATTGAAATATATTCTTTCATCTGCCTGAATTGTTGTGTCGATTGATCTAATGCAATTTCAGACTGCTGAACTTTGTTGACTGTTCTCATTCCGTTGAATAAATTCATTGAGAATGTAAGTCCGACTATTGCTGATGAATAATTCTGAAATTTAAAATCATCTGATGATCCTGCATAAGAATAATTTCCAAACGCATAAAGGGAAGGCCAGTATTCGGACCTGTCCAGATCAATAAATGCTTCATCAACATCGATCTTTAGTGAATAAGATTTTAATCCGTAATTTGATTTAAGTGCTTCTTCAACTGAGGCAATTTCATCAGGCAGATTATATTTTTTATAAGATAGTTCACCTGTTACGTCAACTTCATCTGTTTGATTCATCCCGATTAATATTTTAAAACCATCCAGTGCTGTTTGAAGTGCATTATCAACCTGCAAAACCTGCGGACGAATATTTTCTACACGTACTTCAGCCTGAAGCAGATCGAACTCTGAAACAAATCCCTGTTCATAAGCTGCTTTAACAGTTTTAAAATTTTCCTGTGCGTTAAGGTAACTTGCTTTTGTTATTTCATTCATCTGCTTTGTAAGAAGAACACCATAAAAAGCTTTCTTCACACCAAGAACTGTTGAGAGAATAGTCCTTTTTAATTCCTCTTTCGACAAGTCAGAATAAATTTTAGAAGCACCGATTCCTCTTAACACAGCTGAATTAAAAAGTGTCTGAGTAACTTGAACACTCGTTTCATAACTGTTTGTCTGTGCAAAAGACTGTAGCGAAGTTTTCATCGGCTTGAATTTAGAATCGTCTCTCGGCAGCACACTATCCGCAAATAAAATAGAATAAGTGGCATTCGTAAGCATAGCCTCAAAATCAGGGAATGCTGTTTTAGGTTTCTTCAGAAAATGAGAAAACTGTGCTGACAGATCTACACTCGGCAGCGCATAACCAAATGCTTCACTGACTGCAGCATCAGATTTTTTTACATTCATTACAGCGACCTGAATCTCAGTGTTATTTTTCAGAGCTGTATTTATTGATTCTTCAAGTGTTAAAACTTTTTTCTGTGCAACTGTTGAGCCTGCTGCCAGTAAAAATAAAAACAGCAGAAAGAATCTGACTGATTTCTGGTTTATTATTAATTTATCGTTCATTATTGTTCCGTTAGATAGTTTTCAGTTTTAATTCCGGTAAGTTGTTCGCTTGCTTCCCACAATCTCTTTGCAAGGTTTTCGTCATAAGAAGTAGTGGAAGAATCCGTCACTTCATTATTTATAAAATATTTTCCGGATATATTTTGTACCTCAGTTGAAGTTGCGAGATAAATAATTGTTTTTGCACCTTGTTCAGGTGATTTAAGAAATGGTCTGATTGTTTTATATAAGAACTTTATTACCTGCGATATGTCAGGATTATTATCGATTGAGTTTGTAGCAACAGCTCCGGGATGAAGACAATTAATAGTTGTGTGAGAATCTTTTAATCTTCTTGAAAGTTCATAGGTAAATAAAACGTCAGCAAGTTTGGATTGTTTAAGTGCTTTCATGTTGTTATAACTTTTATCCATCATCAGATCATCAAAATTAATTCTTCCGAACCTGTGTGACTCACCCGCGACATTAATAATTCTTCCTGATGAACTTTTCTTTAACAAAGGAAGCAGGAGATTCGTAAATAAGAATCTCGACAAATAATTAATGTTGAATGTTGCTTCAATCCCGTCAACAGTTGTATGACGTTTTGAAAAGAAAGCCCCTGCATTATTTATTAGCACATCGAGATGATCATACTTTTCATTTAGTGTATTCACAATGTTATGTATAGATTCAAATGAGGAAAGTGATGCGACAACAAGATCAAGATTATTGTTTCCGCTTTTTTCAAATATTTCCTGTACAGCTCGTTCACCTCTAACCCTGTTTCTGACAACGAGTATCATCCGGTCAAACTTTGTTGCAAGTTCTGTCGCTGCAGCTTTGCCTATTCCGCTGTTTGCACCTGTTATCAAACAAATTTTTTTTGTTCCCTGCATTATCAGAACTTCCCGAATTTTAAAGTTAAACCGATTGATGGTCCTGATAAATCAGATGATGTCAAGTTTTGAACTTTATCAACATTGACATACCTGTATGAACCGCCAACAGCAACGCGCATAAATGTTGTCAGGTTTAGCACAACATTTAGACTCGGTTCAAGAACAAAAAATGTATCGTGGTTATCATCGTAATCGGGAAAGAGATCATCATCAACACGCGAACGGACACTGCCTGCACCAATTAATGTATAAACAGAAAAGTGTATAAGATCATCGGATTTGTTTATGTATCCAAGTTCTAAACCTCCGTAACCAAAATCCAAACGTCTTGTGCTTCCGAATATTACCTCGTTGCCATCAATTGAATTTACAAGTCCGTAACCTGCGCCGCCTATTACAAAAGTATGATTGATTATCCAGCCGCCTCTGCCGCCAAATAGGACTGCAAAATTGTCATTCACCTGTGAGAACTTTATAACAGGACCGCCGTATCCGCCGTGAGATACTTCACCGTCACCAAGAAGTGTTTGTTCCTGCGGGAATATTTGCGCCGAAAGAATAATTGTTAAAAGTAAAATAAAAATGTTCTTCATCATTTTTCCTTTCAATAAAAAACCGGTCGCAAACGTAATAGATTATTAAAGTGAATTCGCTTTGAATTATAAGTCAGTACTGTTTTTGTTGTACCGTTAAGTAAACCAGAACCAATTTGTGTTAAGGAAGGAAAGAATTGTTGATAAAAGGAAAGACAAAAAAAGATTTTCGAACCGGTTAGCTGTTCTGTTTGCGGTACTCGGAAGGAGTTGTATTTGTAACTTTTTTGAATGCATTGTTAAAAGCTGATTTTGAATTAAAACCAACTTCCTCAGCAATTGCTAAAATTGTCAACATTCCGCCTTCCGGTGAAACAAGCAGGTTTTTTGCTTCCTCAATGCGGTATGAATTTATAAAATCAAAAAAGTTCTGTCCTAATTTTTCATTAATAATTTGGGACAAATGATGCTGCGGGATTGATATTTCTTCTGCCAGTTTGGCAAGCGTCAGTTCATTATCAAGATAAGGTTTTTTCTCCTTCATCAGGCTAAGTAAATCCTGTAAATGAAAATCAGCTTTATCGTTTGTCAAAGTTGATTTTTCATACTTCTTAATTTTAGTTTCAACAACATCAGGGGGAAAAATTATCGGCTGCTTAAAACCCATGTAACCTAAAGTTAAAATTGTAATTGAAACAAGGATTGGGATGATAACCGAGTAGTAATCATAAAGATGAATACCCATAAAATACAGCACTGACATATTGAACATGATCACAAAGATTATTGTAAAAGCATAAATGCCGCCTTTGATCCAGTTCAAATTGATTTTTTCCATTGAAGACATCGTCGTCTTTATCAGCGTATGATACTTCTTTAGATTTTTTATAGTCAAATGCAGGTAGATAAAGAGATGAATGCACTGAATAATTAGTATTGCGAGTTCTTCATCCTGTAATTTTTTGGTTCCTACAAGACTTAGTTTTTCCTCATTGCTTAGCAGATACATTGGTATTCTGTAAATCACAAAAGCTATGAATGGAAGCAAATGAAGCAGTTGTTTCTTTGAAACGGAAAAATCTTTAAGAGTAAGTGAATTAACATAGTAGTAGAATAATGGTCCGAAAAGAAATACTGCAGGCTGCGGTACGCCGATAAGGAATGGGAATAGTTCGCGGGTGTTAGTCAGATCAATTTCAAAACCAATAATGCTTAATGAAGAATTGATTAGAAGTAGAGCCAGCAGACGGTTTGATTTTTTGTTGCCGCGATTTATTGTCAGCAAAAGAAATCCGACTAAAAACCCCTGAAGTATGCCTACAAAAATAATGATCGAAATAAGACTCAAATTTATCCTGATCTGATTAATTCTGTCGTAAAATTAAGTATAAATTGAGTACGAATAAAGGATTTATGAGAAAGAGAAAGAGGAACTGTATTAAATAATGATTAACCTTTTTTACTTACTGTTGTATGTTTATCAACAAGGTAAAAAATTGATTTGAAAGGAATACCGGTATTTTTATTCAATCCAATCTCACAAGTTCTGCTCGTCGAAAATCCCTTCAAACAATTTTCCGGCAGATTTTTTTTAAAAGTTCTTAATCCATGATCATTTAATTCGGGGTGTGTAAAACCCTTATCGCCGGCAAATCCACAGCAGTTTACATCTGGCATAAAAACATTTGACGAACATAACTCAGCAGTTTCTTTTAATTTTTCTGTTAACCCGGAAAGTTGTGTGCTGCAGGTTGGATATATTGCAACAGCTTCATCCGTTTTTTCAAACACAAGCTTATCTTTCAGGTAGAGCAGAGTGAACTCAGCGGGTTCATAAATTTTTAACATTGAATTGCCAGAAGTCTTTATCCTGTGAAAACAAGGGCTCATATCTGATAATACAGGCAATTCAAAATTGTTTGTTATGATCTTTAACTCATTCATCAATTCGCTCAGTTTAGAATCGCCAGCCTCAACAAAACCTTTGCTCACGAATGATAACCCGCAGCACAAGTTGTTGAGATTATCGGGAAACAGAATTTCATATCCGGCTTTGTGTAATAAAGAAATAGTTTTTTCTATTAAAACATGGTCAGCTTTTTCCGCTTCTGAATTTCCAAAAGTTCTGTTTATGCAGGAAGGGAAGTAAACAACTTTGGGCTTATTCAGATTTATCATAGGCGAAGTAACCACAAATGAATTGCCCGGAGGTGTGAATTGATTCCAGCCTGGAATTTTCTTTTTAGAAATTTTTGAAATCACATTGGTAATGTTTTCTAAATTTGTTTTACCAATGATCTTTGATGAAAAATTTAAAACATTTAGAAAGAATTTTATTAATAGACTCACAAACGAAAAATTAGACGAAACAATTTCAGCAATCTTTTTTGAGAAACCGTTTCTATCTTTTGCCCTTAACTTTTTAACAACAGAGCCTGTATCAATTCCAACAGGACAGTTGACAGAACATAATCCATCTGCTACGCAGGTTTCTTCGACTTGATATTTAAATGTATCGAAAACCTTTTTTCTATTTTCTCCTGTAAAACTCCTTAAAGCTGAAATTCTTTGCCGCGGCGAAAAAGTTAATCCCTCAGAAACACAACGCGATTCGCAGAAACCACATTCAGTACATTTATCAATTAGTTCATCAAC
Source organism: Ignavibacteriales bacterium (assembly GCA_016700155.1). Lineage (NCBI taxonomy): Bacteria > Pseudomonadati > Ignavibacteriota > Ignavibacteria > Ignavibacteriales > Ignavibacteriales bacterium. The sequence goes on along the minus strand of CP065001.1, from coordinate 3,359,934 downwards.
AGCGGGTAAAGTTTTTAAATTTTTCAGGTGGATTTCTTTATCATCATTTAAAATTACCCCGGGATTCAAAATATTTTTAGGGTCGAAAATATTCTTTATCTGTTTCATGATTGAATATGCTTCAGGTCCCCATTCATATTCTACAAACGGAGCCATGTTCCTTCCGGTTCCATGTTCGGCTTTTAATGAACCGTCAAACTCACCAACTACCATTTGTGAAATTTCATTCATCATTGAATCATATCGTTCTATCTCTGATTTTATGCTGAAGTCCTGGCTGAAAACAAAATGAAGATTACCTTCGAGTGCATGCCCGAATATTATCGCGTCCGCAAAATTATATTTGTTAAGAATATTACGAAGCTTAATAACAGCAGATGAAAGTGAATCAAGCGGAAAAGCAATGTCTTCAATTATTACGGAAGTACCTGTTCTTCTTGAAGCTCCGACACTTGGAAAAAGACCTTTACGGATATTCCACAATTTTGTGTATTCCAGTTTGTCTTTAGTAAATGAGGCTTTACTTAGAAGATCAAAGTCACTAAGAGTGTTGGTGATGCAATCGATATTCTGGTTTAAATGAAATTTATTCTCTGCTTTCGTTTCGATTAAAAGTGCTGCTGATTCATTATCAAGTTCTTTTAGAAGTTCAGGCATTCCGTTTTTATTTTCAACTGACCTGATAGAATTTCTGTCCATTAACTCTGCCGCATCAACAGGAAGTTGTTTTAACAAAGAAGCTGCTTTGCATGCATCCTGAATGTTTTTAAACAAAACCAATGAAGTTGCTTTATATTCATAGTCAGGTACTGTATTAAGTGTTATTTCTGAAATGAATCCTAGTGTACCCTCAGAACCAATCACTAAATGTTGAATAATCTCAACCGGATCTTCAAAATCAACAAAAGCATTTAAACTATATCCGGTAGTGTTTTTGATTTTGTATTTGCGGATAATTTTGTCACGAAGAAGAACATCAGAGTTTATTTTATTTCTTAAAGTGATAATGTTTTTTATAAGAGCAGGATTTCTCTCAACAAAATCAGAGATATTTTTTTGATGATTTGTATCAAGCACATCACCATTTGCAAAAACAATACGCATCGAGCCCAAAGTTTTATAACTATTCTGTGAAGTGCCGCAGCACATACCACTTGCATTGTTAGCTGCAATTCCGCCAATCATTGCCGCATTAATTGATGCCGGGTCAGGTCCAATTTTCTTTTTATACTGAGCGAGGTAGTTGTTTGCGTGTCCGCCGATTATTCCGGGCTGGAGAGAAATTTTTGAAGCATCATCGCTTATCGCATAACTTTTCCACGAATTACCAATCATTACTAAAACAGAATCAGTGACAGCCTGACCGGAAAGACTTGTTCCTGCTGCACGGAATGTCACCGGGATATTAAGTTCAGAGCAAACTTTAAGAATAAGAATAATTTCATTTTCATCATTCGCTTTAACAACAAGTTTTGGTGTCAGTCTATAAAAACTTGCATCGGTGCCGAGGGCAAAGGTTGAAACATTATCAGTTAGCAGGTTTTGCTCGGGAATTATTCCTGATAACTTTTTGTGTAGTCCTAAATATTTTTCTTGAAGTTTCATCACTATAAATTGTTTCTGCAAACATAATAAAATAAGGGTTTAATCCATTTACTAGCATTCGTAGTTAGTTTTTATTGGTCAATGATTTTAGTCTAAACTGAGTTATTGTCTCAATACGAATAGAACTAAAATAGCCTGAGAGATTTTGTAAAATGAAAACAATCTTTTCTTACGGTATACTAGCAAAGCAGAATAAAGGTTAGCGAGGAAGAGAAAACATTTTTAGCTTATTTTAGAAAAAACAAAGAACGATTCAGAATAATCCGAATGGCAGTTCTTTCATTCTATATATATAATCTATGAACAGCAAATTCAGTCCGCGGGCAGGGGACTAAATTCGCTTTCCATAACTGTAGTTAAAGGTGGATAGTTTTCAAAAAAAGTAAAACGATTCCACCTTTTCTGTTCAGACTTAATTTGATCGAAAGCAGCCCGCATCATTTCAAATAAATTTTATTTTAGGTAAATCATTTTCTTTGTCTGAAGATGACTTCCGGCTTTCTTCCGATCCGAATGGATCGCTATGCGATAAAAATAAATACCGCTGGAAAAGTTCTCTGCGTTAAATTCAACTTCATATTGTCCGGCGGTTTTTGCCTCATTAACTAATGTATAAAGTTCATTACCCAATAAATCATAAATTTTCAAAGTTACATGTAGAGACGGGGCATGCCCCGTCTCTACTGAGGGTACACTGAATTTAATTTTTGTCACCGGGTTAAAAGGATTTGGATAGTTCTGCTCAAGTTTAAATTCACTTAAAGTTACTTCCGGCTCATCAACACTTACAGGGATTAATTCTATCGGCACAGTCCAAATCTGGTATTCACCGGTTGAGTTATCCATCCACACAGGAAAAAGTTTATTACCAACAGCAACGATGTCAATATTGTCACCCATATACCCTTGCCCCAAACCACCGATAGCGGTCGGTTTAAAGTTATGATCGCTTATTTCATATTCAGTCCAGCTATTTCCGCCATCAATAGATCTTGCAAGAAATACTCCGGAAGAATCACTTGTTGTATTTCTGTCATCATAAAAGATGATGTTTATTCCACCGGCATCATCAATTGCAATTCCGGGAAAGAACTGGTATTTGCCATTATTGATTTGATCCTGGTTAACTCTAATTCCCTGAGACCATGTTAATCCACCATCAGTCGATTTGTTAAGTATGATATCAGGATCACTTCCAGCCGGTGATAAATTTTTTTGTGAGGTGACAATATAAATTGTACCTCTGTACTGACTCTGTGATACATCAACAGCCATTCGCGGCTGACCATTCACTCTGATATTTTGTTTGGTTGTCAGTAGCCCCTGTATTCCATTAATGTTGAAAGCATTTTCAAGAACACTCCAATCTGTTCCGCCGTTTGTTGAGGGAGCAAACCCAACCTGTATTTCGGTAAATGGTGGTGATGTTATAGTTCCTCCCCAGCAGATGTAAACTTCATTGTTCGGACCTAAAGCTATGTCCCCGCCTACACCTCTTGCAGTCGGATTGTTCAGTTGGACGACATTATTCCAATCACCGGTTATATCATCCGAATAAGTGAACTTAACAGGGAATGGAGTTGTTAGCATTGCCCACGTTGCATAGGTTCTGCCAAAGTAGCTGCTGGATGGATTATTATCAGTTACGATTGCAACACGCTCAAGAAAATCATCAGAAATTTCTTTTTGAACTGACCAGTTCAGTCCTTTATCGGTTGAGTAGTGCGAATATGCACCGCTGCTTGATGTTGATGCTTTCCTTGTTAGAATAAATGTTCCATCTGCGGAAATTGAAATTGCAGGATCGCCGCCGTGAAAAAAAACATTCGGACCGTTGCATGTATCACTGCCATACCAGCTTTGTCCGCCATTTGTGGTGACATAAATTCCCTCACTCACAAAAAACCCACCGGTAAATTTTAATGTATTGGCTGAAACAAAAAGAGTATTCGGTTCCCCCGGATGGGAAACAATGAACACTTCCGACTGAGAGTTACTGCCGGGAAAAATTCTGTAATTCGTTCCTACACTTATACCGCCTCCCTGTGAATGGGAGACGGTATTAGCAGCAACTAATAATAATGTTATGAGAAAAATTTTATTCATCATTTCCTTTTTAAAGTGATTAGAAATAGTAGCCTAACTTAAACACTGCAAAAATTGATTGCGGTTCACCTGCTTCATAGTAACGACCTCTTGCTGCATTAATATTAATGAATGAAACATAGAGTTTGTCAAGCATGTTATTTACACCGCCTGAAACCAGCAAACTGAAATTACCTGCAAGTAATTCAAAACCTAATGATGAATTAAGTAATTGATAACCGTCAGTCTCAGCCGTGTTTGCGTCATCAACGAACATACCGCTTATGTTCTGGTATGAACCTTTAACGTATCCATATATGTTAGCAATTATTCGTTGTCGGTATTCAAGCGAGGCAAATAAATTATTCTTGGGTACGCTTGGAACGAGGTTGCCTGAAAAATCTCTGTATGATGGTACGAATAAATCATCAAGAGTCAGCGCGGAATATTCATCATAAACAAAATCTGAATAGGTATATGAAACTGTTGCTTTAAGTCCTTCATAGACTTCAGCAGTTACGCCTACTTCAAGACCTCTTCTTTTTGTCTTTGCTGAATTCCTGAAAAATATATCCTGATCTATTTCAAAAGGTACAATTTCATCTGTTACTATCGTATTAAAGAAAGTAAAATCAAAAAGTACATTTCTGAAAAAAGTTTTTTCCATGTCAACAAGATTTCCTTTTACTCCGAGCTCAAAGTTTGTTGACTTTTGCGGTCTCAGATCTGAGTTAAGTAAAAATGCCGGCTGATTTTGTTTTGGATAATCATCCAATTCATTTCCAGCCGGTGAATCAAAACTATATCCATAAGAAGTATAAACTGCAATCGATGGAGTGACTTTATAATTTAAAGCAAACTTCGGAGTAAAGTCTTCATATCTTAACAGTTCGTTTTGCGCACCAAAATTTCTGTTGACTTGCTGAAAATATACATTGTCATATCTTCCGCTGACCATAAGATATAATTGCTTGTTATACAATTCAAAATTGTCTAAAACATACAAACCTGTGTTCCCGACAGTTTCATCGATATAGCCGTTTGCATTAAGGTTATCTCCCTTTGCACCGCCTATATTTTCAAAGTCGGAAACAGGTCCGGTTTGATAGAACAGATCTCCGCCAATTGTGAAAGTATTTTCTCTGTCAAAGAAAACGGACTTGTTCTGGTACTTTGCCGAAGCACCTAAACCATACCGATCAAAGATCCTGAATGATTCAACGGCTACACGCTCAAAATATTTTATTGTTCCGTAACCTGTAACTTCTATTTCATTATTTTTTTGTGCGCCAAAGCTTGTGTTAAACCTGATGCCTACTCTTCCTTTTTTAGAAATTCTTCTGAAGTCCCAAAGCAGCTCCCTTGGTCCAGCCTGAAAAGGATCGGCATCAAATTGTTCTTTGGTTAATGAGCCTGGAAGTCTTATCAACCCGCTGGCAAGGTAACCAAGGAATTGTAATTTGGTGTCATCTCCGGGAGTAGTTTCAAGCACCACATTCATAATGTGCCAGTAGTCTTCGCTGTGCGGACGAAAGCCTTTATAATTATGATAAGTGTAAGTTGCGAGCAGACCATAATTTTCAGTCCGCACTCCGGCTTTGATCCCGTTTCTTCGAAGACCGTTTGCACCAAAATCATTAAACTGTGTAATGAAAGACTGTGAGAAATTTATATCATTAATAAAATTTATAACTCCGCCGGGCGCATTAGTATAGAGTGAAGAAGAATTTCCTTTCACCACTTCAATACTTCCGATGGAATTAAAATCGATTGCTTCAATACGTGTTTGTCCATCCGGCTCTGATTCAGGAATTCCGTCGAGAAGTATTCTTACTCCACGAATCCCCGTGTTTGAACGGCTGCCGAATCCACGTATAGAAATCCTCACATCGTGATTTCCATAACGTGATTGCATAAACACACCGGGTACAGCACTTAACACATCACTGATTGAAACCTTTCTGCTATACTTATATTGAAGCGGACTTATCCTTACTACAGAGTATGGAATATCAATTATCTTTTCATTTGTACGCGTACCGGTAACCACGACTGCATCAGTTTCATATTGCAGTGTATCTAATTTAGTTACCGGGCTGTCATTATTTGCTGTTCCATCCTGCGAATAAATCACAGAAAATGAAAACAAAGATAAAGTCATCAAAAGGAGAATGACTTTTATACAAAATTTCATATTCACCTCATTGGTTTTAAAATACAGTATTTACCCTCAACCCGGTTTTTTAAAAATCCGTGAGGAGGGTAGGATGAATTAAAAGTCATTAAGTAATTAATATTTTTGGTGGTGGGGAAGGGATATCAGGTTCATTATTGAGATATCCTTTTTCAAGTAAAGATAAATATTTTTGTCCGGCACAGTCAGGAGTACTTAGAATTATCAAAGCTAAAAATAAATCTGTTACCTGCTGTGCCGCTAAAGATCTTCCTGATGTTTTACGCTTCTTTTCTTCCAGGTCATTTTCATATTGGTCATTGAAAGCAGCATTTAGTTTGTTTTCCTTTTTGTCGAGGAAACAATAAAAATGGACAGAGTCTTTTGTATCTATTCTTTCAACGATATCATACATGTCACCATTGAACTTAAATTCTTTGCTGTGCTTCCAGATAAAATCAATTGTTTTATTTTCGATATCAGTTATTCTGAATGAGAGTAAAATAATTTTTTCTTTTACTTTTTTTTCACTGATGGCAAGATGGTTTTCCTGTTTTGTATCTGCGATAAGCTGTTGATATACAACAATGTAACCGCCTGTATTGTACAATAGCATAAGTGATGCAAAGACTGCTATAATTTTCTTAAAGTTTATTTTACCGGATGTTCTTCTTTTCATCACTTATCGGGTGTGAGGGATAATCTATTTGAATTAATTCAAAAATACACAACTATTTAATAACATACATTAAAGAAATTGTATGTGAGTCAGTCATGCATAACAATGCAGGTTGGATTTGTATTTATTCTTTCAAAGAAAAGAAGCAGCTACTTTAACAAAATCATTTTTTTTGTATATGAGAATTCACCCGCTTGCAATCTGTAAAAATAAATTCCCGATGAGATATTTTTTAAAGTTGAAGAATTAAATTCAACTTCATAAATGCCCGGTGATTTTTGTTCATTAACAAGTAATGCTAATTCATTTCCCAATACATCATAGATTCTTAAAAGTACGTGTGTAGGGGACGCATAATATGCGTCCCCTACAGTGAATTTTATTGTTGTTGTTGGATTAAACGGGTTTGGATAATTTTGTTCCAGCACAATATTCTCAGGAATAATATTTTCAATCTCTTCAACAGGCAAAAGTACATCATCAATTATACTCATCCATACCTGGTAAATACCATTGTAATCTGCCATCCAGAATGCATAGTGTTTATCGTCAACAGTTAAAAGAGTTATGCGATCACCCTGGTACGCAGATGACCCGCCGAGTATTGGCTTAGGTTTAAACCTGGAGTTTTTAATAGAGTATTCATTCCATGTGTTTCCTCCGTCAGTAGAACGGGCAAGAAAAACAACTGTTGAATCCTGAGTTGTATTTCTGTCGTCATAAAAAAGAATGTTCAGTGTTCCCAGATCATCTACTTCGAGAGAAGGAAAGTATTGTACTTTTCCGTTGTTTAATTCATCCTGGTTTACTCTTATTCCGGGTGACCAGTTAATTCCGTTATCACTTGAATAACGAATTACAACATCGGGATCGCTGCCGGCAGGGGAGTTATTCATTTCGGTTGTTACTATGTAAAGCCAGCCGTCACGTGTGCCGCCGCTTTTATCAATTGATATTTGCGGAATACCATTCACTCTTATTCCGCCTTTTAATGGAAGCGTTCCTGCTATGCCGCGCATATCAAAAATATTTTGTTGAAATGACCAGTTTACTCCACCGTCAGTTGAAGTGGCAAGTCCTGCAAATGATTCATAGAAAGGTGCGACATTTGTAACGCCTGCCCAGGTAACGAAAACATCTCCGGTTCTTGAGGAAGCAACTGAACCACCAACACATCTTAATGGAGGATTTGGATTTACTATAACAGGCGTACTCCATGTTTCACCGTCATTTGATGAATAAGAACAAAGAGCAGCAAACGGATCTATTATATCAATCCATGAAAGATAAGTTCTTCCGTTGTAGTTGCTTGTTGAAGAATTATCATAGAAGATTGTTCCTTTATCCCCGGTTTGATTGGTCGTGATTGTTGAAGCGTTAGACCATGTTGTTCCAAGATTGGTTGAATAGTGTGAATACATTCCCGGGAAAATATTGCCGATGTGTGAAAGAATTAATCTACCTGAGTTAGTGATTACAACACCCGGATCGCCACCGTGATTTATAGTTGATGCGCCTTTACAGGTATCAGAACCAAACCAGGTTTGTCCGCCGTCAGTTGAAACATAAACTCCTTCACTTCTGAAAGCATTTGATGTATTGAATGTAACAGCGCTGACGAATAAAATATCCGGATCATTTGGATGCACAGCGGCGACAGGCTCCGTTTGAGTAATGAAACTTGGAAAGATCTGAACCTTCTCAACATCAAGTTCAGTCTGAGCCTGCAAAACTCTAATAAAAAAAATAAAACAAAACAGGATCTTTTTTTTCACAGTTCACTAAAATTTAAAATTAACATTTAAGCCGGCGTAAAAACTTCTTGGTTCACCGGTTTCATAGTATCTCCCGAAATAGTCATTGATGTTTACAAACCCAACATATCTTTTATTAAAAATGTTGTAAACACCTGTGTAAAATACTGTGCTGAACAATTCACTTTGATATGTTATGCCAGCCATAATATTTCCATAGAAGAATGATGGCGCGGTTTCAGAGTTTGCATCATCGACATAAATTTTTTCGATGTAGTCGCAATCCCATTGTAACAAACCGGAGATGTCATCATTTATTTCAAACTCATAATTAAAAATAAAGTTAACGATCTGCTGTGGAACAGACGGTTCAAAATTGCCGGAATAGTTTACAACTGTCGATCCGGTTGGCGTATAATTTTCTGTTAAATAGGTGTCGTATTTGAATTTTGTATAAGTGTAATTTATAAGCAGTTCGGTTTCCTCAAATGGATGAGTCTTTAAACCAATTTCAATTCCCGTTCTTTTTGTTTTTGCTGCGTTCTTTAAATAAACCTGCTGATTTATGTTGAACGGAACAATTGCATCTGAAATTATATAATGGAAAAAAGTAACATCAAATGTTACCTTTCGCATGAATTCTGCTTCACGGTTAATGATATTTCCTTTGACACCTACTTCAAAATTTTTAGAACGCTGCGGATCGAGATCAGGATTTAATGTATAAGCTGAATTTGTTGTGAACAAATTATTATCAAGTTCACTTAATGCCGGAAAGTCGTAACTAACACCGTAAGAACTGTAAACAGCAACTTCTCTTAACAGTTTATAATTGATACCAATTTTAGGAGTTAGCCCTGAAAAAACTCTTGCTGAATCTGTTGAACCAAAAGGTATATAGATATCTCTCTTGAATTTGCTGATATCGTACCTGCTTGATAGAAACAAACCAAGTTTATTTTCTATAAGATCAAGATGATCTAAAAAATAAAATCCAACATTGCTTACACTTGCATCAAAAGAATTTTGAACAGATACACCTCTTACACCGGAAGTGTTTTCAAAAGCATTGATGGGTCCGCTTTGAAACGCATAATCCATTCCGGCAGTAAATGTATTTTTAAGATCAGCAATATGTCCCCTGTTTGCATAACGGATAAGTGTTCCCAGCGAGTAACGTGTTGAAAGTACAAATAATTCATTGTCAGTTTTTGTTAATTCTTTTATTCCACCGTAGGCTGTTATTTCTAATTCGTTTTCATCAACATCGCCAAAACCAGTACTGTATTTAACTGCGAGTCGTCCTTTCTTTGTCATTCTTCTAAAGTCCAATGCAGTGGCTAATGGGTTGGACATAAAAGGATCAGTTTCATATTCAGTTTTTGTAAGAGGTCCGGGTAAACGGTTAAAACCATCAACAAAATTTCCAAGAAGAGTTATGCTTGATCTATTGCCGAGATAACCTTCATAGATAGCATTTACAAGGTGTTGATATTCTTCACTGTGTTTTCTGTAACCATCAAGATTCCGATAATAGTATGAAAGGAAGAAACGGTTCTCACTGTTTTTTAATCCAACTTTAAAACCATTTTGCCTGAAGCCAAACTTACCAACCTGGTTGAATGTTGCGGCAAAGTTATCAGCAAAGTAATAATCTGTTTTAAAATCAATTACACCGCCGGGTGCGTTTGCATAAAGAGATGATAAATTTCCTTTAACAACTTCAACGCCTGCGAGAGATGTGAAGTCAACTGCATCAATAACTGTTTCACCATCCGGTTCTGATTCGGGAATTCCATCCTGTAATATTCTTACTCCGCGTATTCCTGTATTCGACCTGTTGCCGAATCCGCGGATTGAGACTCTGAGATCCTGGTTGCCATATCTTGATTGCAGAAATAAACCCGGAACATCTGCAAGTACATTGCGGGCAGAAACTTTTTTGCCGTAAGCTAATTCTTTTTTTTCGACACTAAAGACTGAGTAGGGTATATCAATAATTTTTTCTTTAGTTCTTGTTCCAACAACGGTTACTTCTTCAAGTCCGTATTTAAGAGTATCGCCTTTTTCTTCTTCCTGTGAAAATAAAAGGGGAGAGAAAAATAGTGCTAAAACTATAAGGTGAGATTTTATGAAGTTCAAGTCAGCTCCCATTAAAATAAGATAACAGAAAAAGTATCTATCAGTAAATGTGAATTTCAATCAACCGGGGATAAACTTTATCCCCGGTCAATGTTATAAATGGATCACTTAAATATAAAACTTATACTTAGTTAAATCCCAGAGAAATTGATGCTGTAATAGTTCTTGGTAAACCTGGTTCAAGATATACCGGAACTCCGTTTACAAAGTCAGGATTAATAAATGCCGAAGCGATATACTTTTCATCACTAAGATTATTTATACTTACAAATCCCTGGACAGAAATATGCGGTGTAAGTTGTATTCCGTCTTTGATTCCTAAAACTGCGCCGAAAACATTATATGATGGAACAGTTATTTTGTTTGCATCGTCAACAAAATATTCACCAAGACCATTGATATTAAATGTAAGATATAAACCACCTAAACCTTTAGGTTCATAAGTTAAACCGGCGTAATAAAAATAATCGGGAACACCGGCAACTTTATTGTCTTCATAATCAGCAGAAGCACCTGCAACACCGTAATGAACAGAATCAACCATATAATCTTTATACTTATTCTGCGAATAGGTGAATGAAGTTGCGAGTGAAATACCATGATCAAATTGAAGATTAATTCCGGCTTCAATTCCCATACGGTTTGTTTCACCTGCTGTAAAGTAGAATCTTCCGCCTCTGTAAGGAATGATGTCATTCTTTACAATTATATAATAACCGGCTAAATCATAAGTAACTGACTGTAATAAAGAACTACTTCCCAGATAAAGAAGTTGTTTTGTTCCGGCTTCTATTGTTGTTGAATTTATCGGCTCGAGTAAAGGATTTAAAAGATAAACGGTGTCCTGACCATAGGTTCCTGCTGGATCAGTTTCATTTCCTGCTGGCACTTCAACACCGCCGCCGAGGTTTGCATAAATACTATGTGTCGGCGAAAACATATAAGTAATGCCGGCTTTAGGAGTTACTCTTTCAAATGATTTTGTTTGTAATCCATATCCTGTTTCAATAAAACTTTCTGAGTAATAAGTTACATTATCATATCTGCCGCCGAGAATGATACTAAGGTTCTCATTTATTCTTACTTCATTCTGAAAGAAAGCTCCGAAATTATTTGCGCCTTCACGTTTGTTATCTCTTAGCTCATCACCACGATAATTAGTTGGCGAAAGACTATAGAATAATACAGCACCATCCTGGTATGCTTCATCTAATCCAACAATAAATTTGTTATTGATATCCTTATTGAAATTAGCCGTATTGGTGTACATTACATTGCCGCCAGTGTGGTATCTTGTAAAATCTCTGAATGTTCCTCTTTCAGATCTCTGAAGATACTTAGGATTAATATAAGCCATTCCCGATACACCGTGCATTTTATCAATCTGATGATCGAGTGTAACTCCAATTCTGCCGAGCCTGTTGTAACGTCGTTCATCTCTTGCAAGATAGGTCGGGTTAGCCTGTGTCGGGTCATTAGCAAATTGTTCATCGGTTAAAGGTCCGGGTATATGAAAGATGTTGCTTGTGCCGACAAGGTAAATACCTAAGTTTGTTGCTTCATCAAGTTTTGAAATCAATCCAAGGTTTATAACAGTACGTTTACTTCCTGAATGATTTCTCCATCCTTCAAAAATATTATAAGATGCGGAAGCTGAAAGTCTTCCTACACCAAGTGTAGCATTTGTTCTCAGGAAAAATTTCTTGAAACCAAAACTTCCACCCATACCTCCGAATGAAATAGCTTCGTCATCAAGACCTGGAATTGTTGAGATATTTATAATACCGCCGCTTGCGTTTCCCCAAAGAGCAGATGAGTTTGATTTGATAACATCAACGTAGTTAGATAGACTTAAATCAATGTTGTCAAAAGATGTTCTTCCATCAGGTTCGGTTTCCGGAATTCCATCAAGCATAATTCTTAATCCGCGTGAAGTTCCCGAATTTGAACGATCACCTGATCCTCTCGCGCCAAAACCACGAATTACTAATCGTACATCCTGGTTGCCTGAACGCGATTGTGCAAGTACTCCCGGCACTTTCATCATTGCTTCATCAAGTCCATAGCCTTTTATATTGTTCAGTTGTTCCCGTGTAAGAATACTTACTGCGTATGGAATTTCCAGTGTATTTTCCGGATACCTTGTAGCTGATATCGTTATTTGTCCCATCTGGTATTTAATAGTATCCCCGGAACTTTGTCCATCCTGCGCAAAGTTCAAACATGTAACTCCGAGAATGAAAAACAGAATAAAAAACCTTTTCATAAAGGTATTCCTTTCATCTGAAATAGATTAAAATAAATTGATCACTAAGAGAATACTCTCCCGGTGACTCTGTTAATTTAGAACATTGTTTATGTGTTCAGATGAAAGATTTCGGAGGAGGTGTAGGTACTTCTGGATCGTTTAATTCTGCGATGTATTCTGTAGAAACAAGATAGGTCTGTTTCGATATTTGTTGATAATTATTTATTTCAGGATATGAAAACAAGTCAGTGACTTGCTGTATTATAATATTTCTTGTTGACCTTGAATTTTTTCTTGCATCATCCTTTTCGTAATGTTTGCTTAAATTTTTTTCAAGTTCTTTTTCTTTTTTATCATGATGACAGATGTAATGGATACTGTCGCTCGATTCATATTCTTCAACAATATCATACATTTCATCATTATACCTGAACTCTTTCGAATGTTTCCACTGAAGATTTACCAGACCGTTTTTTATATCAGATTTTTGGAATGAAAGTTTAATTAAATCTTTTTTTAATTCACCATCTTCAATTTGCTGTTCAACTTCATATTTTGTTATGTGAATCAACGGAAGATAAACCAGCACATACCCGCATGAATTATATAACAGCAGGGTAATTGCAAAATACGATATGATTTTTTTATAGTAGTTCAGTTGAAACATTAAAAATGAGCTGCTGAATTTTCAGGAATTTTGATCAATAAACTAATAAAAGATACATAACAAATTACTAATAATCATAAATCATCAGAACTTTATTATTTTATGGATACAATTTCCTGATCAATATCCGGAGATTTTATTGTCTGCTTGATTCAATAAACAATCGGAGAATTAGTACTAATTTTATTCATTACTAAAATAATTAATGATGACAAGAATTTTTTTAGCCTATTTAGTATTAGCTGGTTCCCTTCAACTATTTGCACAAACAAACTGGGAAGTTGTTAAAACTCCGGTTGAAGTTGAATTAAGAAGAGTTTTTTATTTAGACAGTATGAATGTGTGGGCTGCCGGCGACAGCGGAACAATAATTCATTCAAGTGATAAAGGTGTTAGCTGGGTAATTCAGTCAAGCGGATTACAAAAAAGGATTGAAGACATTTTTTTTCTTGATGAATCAAAGGGATGGGCTGTTACCTGGACATCAGATGGGGTAAATTTTCAAAGCCAGATTTTGACAACGACAAACGGCGGTGCTGACTGGTCTTCAGAAGACTACAGACATTCAAATATTTTGCTGTCTACAATATTTTTTATTGATTCATTAAACGGATGGATGGGAGGGGAACCGTTTGATTTTTCTTTTACTACAGACGGCGGGATAGAATGGTATCCGGCAAATCTTGATACTGGAAGCTTTGCTTACTTCCCGATTCATGAAGTAAAGTTTTCAACTCCCCAGCTTGGGTTTGCTGCTGGCGGTGTAAATGATGCAGTTGGTGTTGTATGGCGCACGACTAACGGAGGTGAATTGTGGAAAGCATATGGTATAGGTCCTGACAGGTTTTTGGATTTTATTTTTCTTGATTCATCAAAGGTTCTTGCATTGTCAAATGAAGTTGAAGGTGCTTACCCGATGGGCGAATTAAAATTTGATATTCTGACAAGCACTATCGATTACAGTGATGGTGATTCAATTTACGCTATCGTATATGGAATCAGCAACAGGACAACGAAGGAAATTTGGGCAGCGTTGGCTCAAACAAGCAGGGATTTTTTATTCAGTGGTGATTCGGCTGAGACTTGGCAGTTCATTCCAATACCGGATAGCTTGCGGATGTTTGATATTGAATTTGCTGATTCAGTACATGGAATTGCTGTAGGTGAAAACGGATATATATTAAAATACATTCCTCAGAACTCGGTAGATGTCGACGAGTATCCTGGAACAAACTTGCCTGATGAATTTAAACTTGAACAAAATTATCCAAATCCGTTTAACCCAACAACAACAATAAAATTCACTGTAGGGGACGCATATTATGCGTCCCCTACACGCGTACTTTTACGCGTCTATGATGTATTGGGAAATGAAATAGCCAAACTGGTTGACGAACAAAAATCTCCCGGCATATACCAGGTTGAATTTGCTTCTTCCGTTTTGAAAAATATTTCTTCGGGTATTTATTTTTATAGATTGCAGGCAGGGTCTTTTTCACAAACAAAAAAAATGGTTCTTCTAAAGTGAGCGGATTGCTCCAATAATTACCAGGGGTGAGTAAAAAATTTTTTGACTTCAATAAAGAGGTTTGCATGAAATTTTTAAACTTCAGTTTTATCCTGGTGTTTATGCTTTTAATTGTATCCTGTTCAAAGGAAATAAAAAAAGAAGCACCGCTGTTTGAAAACCTTGGCACATTACACTTCCCGGTAACAACAAACTCCGATGACGCACAAAAGTATTTTGACCAGGGATTGATATTATCTTTCGCGTTTAATCATGCCGAGGCGTTCCGTTCTTTCAGAGAGGCTTCCAGACTTGATTCAAACTGTGCAATGGCATATTGGGGAATGGCATTGGTGCTTGGTCCAAACATAAATGCTGCAATGGAAAAGGGTGATATTCCGACTGCCTATGATGCGATTGAAAAAGCAATTTCCATAAGCAATCTTGTAACGATTCAGGAGAAAGCATATATCTTCGCTCTTGCTCAAAGATACTCAAGAGAAGAACTTGACGACCGTTCTCATTTAGATTCTGCTTATGCGGAAGCAATGAGGATGCTGGTAAAAAAATATCCGGATGATCTTCACGGAAAAACTTTACTTGCCGAAGCATTGATGGATCTTCATCCCTGGGACTACTGGGAGAAAGACGGAACAATAAAACCCTGGACAGGTGAAATTCTTTCATTGCTTGAAGATGTCATAAAAAATAATCCTGATCATCACGGCGCAAACCATCTTTATATACATGCTGTAGAAGCATCAAAAAATGCGGGACTTGCTTTACAAAGTGCAGACAAACTTAGAAATCTCGCTCCCGCAGCCGGTCATCTGGTTCATATGCCGTCACATATTTATATACGTGTGGGCAGGTACCACGATGGTTCGTTAGCAAATGAACTTGCAGTAAAATCCGATGAAGAGTATCTGACTCAATGCAGACAACAGGGGCTTTACCCGGTTACGTACTATCCGCATAACTATCATTTTCTTTGGGCGACTGCCACACTTGAAGGACGAAAAAAAACTGCGGTTGATGCGGCTCTAAAGGTTACCGAAAAAACTAATGACTCATTAATGTCTGTTTGTGGTTATGGAACTCTTCAACATTATTATGTAATACCATTGTATGCATATGTCAGATTCGGGATGTGGGAGGAAATTTTAAAACATCAGAAACCTTCTGACGATATGTTGTACCCTAACGGAGTTTGGCATTACGCGAGAGGGATGGCCTTTCTTGGATTAAATCAATTAGATGATGCGGAAAAAGAATTGATAAGACTAAAAGAAATTTCTATGAATCAATATTTGGAAAATATTAATATCTGGGGAATTAATGGTGTAACGGAACTTTTAGAAATTGCTTCGCTTGTATTGGAAGGTGAACTCGAAGCAAAACAAAAAAACTTTGACAAAGCAATTAGTTTATTGCAAAAAGCCTCAGGCATAGAGTTTACTCTGAACTATAATGAACCGCCTGACTGGTTTTATCCTGTACGTAATAATCTTGGAAGTGTGTTAATGCAGGCAGGAAAGTATTCAGAAGCAGAAAAAATTTATCTTGAAGATTTGAATGAATACCCTGAAAACGGCTGGTCACTTATCGGGTTGAAGAACTCACTTGACGCCCAAAATAAAACTGAAGAATCAAAAAAAGTCGCAGAAAGATTTAAAGAAGCATGGAAGTATTCTGATATAGAGTTGACTGATTCAAGAATACTTTAGCATAATCTCTATTCAGGTATCTCAATCAGCAATGAGTTATGAGTTGGATGAAATCCCATAACCTGATTAACTTCTTCAAGTTTCAATATTGCCTTTGAATTAGTTGAATCATTTGCCACTGCCCATTCAAACATTGTCTTGGAGGCTTCGTATTGCTCGGCGATAATAAATATTTCACCTAATCCGAAACAGGCGGAAGATGAAGCGGGATTTAATTGTAACTCTTTCTCAAAATATTTTTTGGCGGAATCGAAATTTTTTAATCCCAGGTTTGCTAAACCAGCCAGATTGAAAATTTGTTCAACTAATTTATTCTTCAGCGATTCCTCACTGTTCAAATTAATTCTACTTATTATTTGTTCAAGTTTGTTCAAACTTCCAATGAAGTCGTTTGCATCGTACAACGAATAAGCCTCGGTAATAAGCCGTTGAACTATTGATCCTTCATCAGTAATTATACTTGCTGCATTTTGGGGAAGGTACCTGAAGATCGGTTTTGTGGAAAGTTCAATAATTCGTTCATCAACTTTTTGTATAGTTCTTTGCCAGGTCCAGCTCTGGTTTACATATTCAATATTAGCTTTTGCTCTTTCTTTTAATTGTGAATTATTTTCAACAGCAAATTTCAATTTTTCTGCAAGTTCGTTTTTATCAGGCTCAAGCAACCACGGTCTGCCTGTGGTTTCCCACTCATCAATTTTATTTTCACTAAAGTATTTTTTTGTTGAGTTAATTCTTAAGCTGTTTTCATCATCACAAAAATCATCAGTTGAGCCTCCTTTGGTTACAATCACCGGCATACCGCAAGCCATTGCTTCGAGTACAGGCAATCCGAATCCTTCGCCGCGGTAGGGATGAACGAGTACATCACACGCAGTATAAAGTCCGGATAACTGTTTTTCGCTTAATGTTGAATCAATATATTCTATCTCGGGAAAATTTTTATCAGCGGAATATTCTTTCAATTTGTCTTTTATTGTCTGTCCCCTGTAAAATGTTTTTGAACCAATATCTTTGATCACAAGACAAACATCATCATTCCTGTTAAACGAGGAATTAAATACTTCAAGAAGTATATCGATGCCTTTTCTGTAAATCGTACCGCCGAGGAATAAAAATTTAAATTTCTTTTTAGTCTTTAGTTTATATGGTTTAATCTTTGGATTAAACTTTTCAGATGAGAAACCGAGAGGTACAACGAATATTCTTTTTTCATCAACACCGCTTTCAATGTAAACATTTTTGATATAGTCAGAATAAACCCACATTTCATCGGCATAATTATTAAAAACTTCAACCCACTGTTTTGGCAGTGAACCAAATTCCCAGGGCTGTATTACAACCCATCTGCCTGATTTTGGTGCTTCAAGTTTGGGAGGCCATTGATGAGTTATGTGTATATCTGCCGCTTTAATATTCCGGTTAAATGAATTGACAAGTTCAGGATTTGATCTTACCAATTCATCTTCATAGTTCTGTTGAGGGAATATTACTTTTGCTTCGTATCCGAGGGAAAGCAGTTCGCTGCAAATTTCTCTGTTCACATATGCTAATGAACTACAGACGAACTGATCTCCTTCCCATATTATTTTACTATCATGGTTTACACTTTTAAGTTTTGTATAATCCCTTTCAATTATTTTCAGCCTTTCGGTAATTATTTTTGCAATTGCTTCGAGACTATACTTTTCACGAATTTCTTGCTGTGCAAATTTACCTCTGTCTTTTGCTTCATCAGGATTTTCGAACACGAATTTCATCAATTTGCAAAGATGATTTTTTGACGGCTCAGCCCATTTGTGTCCCAGATAGGAAGCAATCTCATTTTCCTTTATATCGACTAAGTTATGAACATCAATGAGGTAGGAGTTCTCATGATTCATAAACTCTGTGTTTGCACTCCAGTTAGTTCCGATCACAGGCAGTCCGAATACCATAGCTTCCATATATGGACGTCCCCAGCCTTCACCACGTGTAGGAAGCACAAATGCATCAACAGATTTGTACAGGCGCAGCATTTCGTTAAAAGGAAGTTGTGTAGTCAGAAGTTCAAAACGGGGGAGTGATTCTTTCTTATAACCATATCTTTGAATCAGCTTGTTTATTTTTTGCATCAATTCAGTTTTAGTATCACCGTCATAATGAGAGAGGAGATAAGTTCTCAGATACAGGCAAACGTCATCCTTATTTGTGAAAGTTTCAAAGTAGGCGCGAAGGAGTATATCCCAGCCTTTTCTGTTTGTCCATTCAAACATTGACAGAAAATTGTAAGCTGCTTTATAAGGAAGTTCCATTGGTTCAACCATATCAGGATCAAACACCGAAGTGTCAATCCCTCCCGGAATTACGACGACCTTATTTTCCTTGACACCGCTTCTGATAAAAGTTTCTTTATTGAATTTACTTGGAACCCAGACTTCATCAAGCTGATTTATTTTTTGGACCCAGTCCTGCGGAATACGGTCGGTTTCAAACATCGTTCGCCCGATACTGTAATATGCTTCTGGGATTTTGTAAAAAGCGCTTCCCGGCTGATGCTGGACAATTATTGGTTTATTTAAAAAGTCTATTTTATTTACACAGTCTTCGGGAGGGACTACATGAAGTTTTAACAATGTATGCCGGGTTTTTTCCGGGAGGTTGTCGATAAATTCATTCGATAAAAATTTATTCTGATGACTTATTATTAAATCGAGATGAGGTTCAAGAGCCAATGAAAAAGTAATTGCCTCACTCGCATAACCACTCGGGTTAAAAATAGGTGCCAGCCAGTATACTGTATTACTAACATCTTTTTCACACTTTGAATTAATTTTATTACGCCATCTGTTATAAAATATTTTAGATGCCGCTATTGTCCTTTCATCAACTTCTTGCTGATCCAAGGAAGATTTACCTTCAAGATGAATTAATGAACACTGTGGGTCATAAATAATTTTTTTACCGAGCTCTGAGACTTTGAAGCACAAATCAATATCCTCAAAGTACATTCCGTATGATTCTTCAAAACCACCGACTTTGTGGAATAACTCTTTGCGAATGAAAAGACATGCCCCGGTAACTGCTTCATATTCTGCTAATTCATTTGCAGACTGATAATCAGATCGTTCATTCCTGTAAATATGTGATGGCCACAATGGCAGGTATTGATTTTCTCTTTTCTCAAATACAATTCCTGCATGCTGAATGGTATCATCCGGATATAAAAGCTTCGCGCCGACTATGCCCGTTGATTCATCACTGATCAGGCGGTTATAACCTGCTTCAATCCAACCGGGCAAAGAAATAGTATCATTATTCAGAAAGACAAGAACTTCGCCTTTCGCAAAAGTCGCCCCAGCGTTACATGCTTTTGTAAAACCAAGATTGTCTTCACTTCTGTGGTACTTAACAAGGTTATTCTGTTTGACCAGTTCATTGAGTACCTGCTCTGTCGCATCTGAAGAACCATTATCGATGACGATAAATTCACAACTAAGTTTTTCAGGCAGTACTTTTATTGCTGATTCAATACACTGAACAGTTAATTCAATCTTATTATAAATGGGGATGATTATTGATATATCGGTTTTTGTCATAATATTTTAATTGGAAACAGACATTGCTTCATGAATATAATTCAGGTTACCAGAAGCAACTTCATTTGCAGGATCAATCTGAAGGATGAGACTGATAATCCTTTCGGCATCGGAATAATTATTTTCAAGGATCGAAACAACTGCCAGATTATTTAAAGCATCAAGATCAAGAGGATTTGATTGAAGCATTTGGGCTATTACATCTTTCGCATCTTTTAATTTTCCATCTTCAATTAATTGCTCTGCCTTAAAAAGAATATCCTGACAAGGATTTGGTCCAGGTTGATAATTAATTCTCCTTGCAGCCAGCTCATTGGAATAATTCCTCGTTTCATTAATCACATTGGATAAAAACTTTAACAGGATTTTGTTATCACTATTTAAAGAAGGGACTTTTTGAGATTTTATTTCACAATACTCATCAATCAATCCATCAACTAACTTTGATGCAGAAAAATTATCAACAGCCAGTCGCCGTACTTTTTTCACTGATTTAGTATCGTATTTTTTTAGTTCGTCGATAAGATCCTGTGCAGTAAAATTCTTTTTATATCTTCTTCCGGAAAAGTTTGTTTCTTTTATTTCATCAAAATTATTTTCATTAATTAAACCATCGCCGCCAAGGTAATCAAAAATCATAACTGCACGTTCCATCATCATGGCTTCGATAACGCCCCTTCCAAGTGAGAATACAATATCAGCCTGCTCTATCAATTCTTTTATTTGTGAGTATGGTACTTCTCCGAATCGTCCCCCAACAAACTGCACCTTAATATTAAGGTTGCTACACGCTTGATTAATTATTCCTTCTTTTTCTTTATCAAGTCTTCCGCTTATCACCAGTGCATTTTGCGGAATAGTATTAATCTCTTTTTTTGATAGGAATTTTATTTCGTCTACAGGATTTCCAAGTACCTTGATTGAATTTTCTTTTACTCCAGACCTGATAAGATTCTGTTTAACCTCTTCACTTAAAGCAAAGTACTTAGATATTGAGAGGTCAATTTGAGGAGGTTGTTCAAGAAATGGAATAACTCCTTGTGATAAAAACACAATTGGCAATTCAGGAAATGTGTCTCTTATTTCTAATGCATTTATATTGTGATGAACATGAGCAACATCAAAATGTTCATTGAAAAGCTGTTTTAAATCATCAACTACCCGGATTCCTTTTTCATCAAAAAGAGTTTTCGTTTTATCCACATATTTTGAATAAACAACAACATCGTGACCCTTTTTTGATAATTGTTCTGCTAATGTAAAAGTGAGTATCTCAGAACCGGTCATATCAAGAAGGTGGTGATTGGTAATCAGTATTTTAAGTTTCTGTTCAGTTTTTCTTCTGCCTGCTTCTTTGGGATTTAATTTTTGTGCTGTCATTACTGTCGATTTTAAATTATAGTTATCCTTGAATTCAATTTTGCAATCACAAAAAAGTTCAGCCAGAGTTTTTTTATTAATAAACCGAATATGTTCTTCCGAATCATCTTCGTACGCCGGTACTGTTACGAAAATTGTTCCTCCGGTCCTTACAACTCTTTTAACTTCTGATGCGACTTTATTTTCATCGGTTACATGTTCAAGCACTTCTGAAAGAATAATTGTATCAAATGTATTTTCTTTGAATGGGAGATCTCCGGCATCAGATTGAGCAAACTGAACATCAGATACTTTTTCCTTCGCCTGTTTTACATAACCCATACTTATATCAATCGCCGTAACATCGCATCCAATACTTTTAAGATTATATGAATAACCACCACGCTGACAGCCAATATCAAGTACTTTACCTTTGGCGACTTTAAGTGCTTCTTTCAGGCGGTTTCTTATATCATATTTACCATCAGAATCAGGATCGGGAAGATTAAAATCAAAAATTCTTTCCTGTGCTGTTCGGTTAACTGTAGCCTGGTTTTCATAGAATGTTCTGTATTTGATTTCGCTATTAATGTGGTTAGAATTTTTATGATCATACTTCGTGTATAGCTGAAGGATCTTATCAACAATAAATTTAGCACGGTGTGTATAAGTGTGTTTTTTTACGACCTCATTCAACCCGTTAGATGCAATTCTTTTTCGTTCAGAATCGTTCAACAGATAGGTTTGCACTGCCTCAATAAGCTCATCATCATTTGAGTATGTTACAAGGTGTTCTTTATCATTAAAAAGTTCATCAAGGAATGCAATCTGTTCCGTTACCAACAATTTACCCGTTGCAAGTCCTTCGAATACACGCATATTAAGTTCTTTGCCGTCGCAGGTATTAAATATAATTTTACACCTGTTCATTGCAAGGTTTGCTTCTTCCATAAATAGTTTATTGCCGATGAAAACATTAAAATACTTTTGAAGTTTTTCTATACGTCTTTTTCTTTCGTCGAAACGGATGTTGCCGATAAATCCCACGTCATAAGTCTCTGTTAAGTTGAGGTTTTTAAATACTGCAGGGTCTGCAGCATAAGGCAGATAAAATGTGTGTGGTCTTGAAGAAAAGAATTTTAGAAAAATATTTTTATCACCAACGAATACAAGGTCAGCTTCCGAGTAATAAGCACGATCAAGCGGAGGGTGATTTAACTCCATAGGTTTATCAGAAAATACATCAATAGGGGAGAGGTTGTTTGCTATACATATTTTTATAAAACCCGGCGGAACGGTATTCTTTTTATATCCCTGGTTATTTGGTCTTGCAAGCCATAATACATTATGACCAAGTTTTACAAGTTCATCATGAATCAATCTGGGTTGTGCATACCATGTATCACTGCTGTCAATGATTGCAATATTAAGTGATGGATTCTGATCGGGAATATCTTTCATCTACATATTTATTTGTTAACTAATAGATTTTGGAAGAATTTTATGCAAATACAGTTCCAGTAAAAAGATGCGAATATTTGAGATGGGCAGATTGTATTTGAACAACTCCGTTCATTTGGCTAAATATGAACAGATATTAATATTGTGGTGGGTAATGTAAGTGCGATTGTAAATCGGCAAAAAAAAGGCGATTCAAAATGAATCGCCTTAAAAATAGATCAGTAACAATTTATTCTTATTTCAACAGCATCATCTTCTTGACCTGGCTTAATATTCCTGCTTCAAGTTTATAGAAATATAAACCGCTTATAAGATCACCCGCATCAAAAATTATTGTATGCTCACCTGCTTCTTTGAACCCGCTTATCAGGGTTTTTATTTCCTGCCCGAGTACATTGTAAACTTTCAAACTCACATTCATCGATTCGGGAATTGAAAACCGTATTGTAGTCGATGGGTTAAATGGATTAGGATAGTTTTGTGACAAACTAAATTCACCCGGTACGTTAACTTCAACTTCAATGATGTCAGAATAATTGAACGTACCGCTGAAGTCCAATTGTTTCAGCCTGTACATATATTTTCCGTTTACTGTCTCATTATCTGTAAACGAATAATTCTGCTGAGATGTAGTTGTACCGTTTCCGTTGACATAACCAATTTTCTCAAACTCAAAATTACCTGACGAGGTATGTTGGTTTTGAATTTTCCTCTCTATTTCAAAACCCATATTATTTGATTCCAAAGCGGTTGACCATAAAAGTGTAACCTGCTTTCCTGTAACTGAACCAGTAAACGATATTAATTCTACCGGTAGCGGTGCTTCATAATTTTCTATTCTGATCGGACTGAGTCCGCCTAGTGGATTAACTGTATTTGCGCCGCTTGGCCAAATACCATCTGCATCTGTTGCAATAGATGGATGAATGCTTCCATCAGATAGTAATCTTCGTTCAATTCGTCTTATTCCACTTGTTAATTGATTTGGAATTATAGTTCCCCATGATCCATTAATGTTATCGACACTATCTCGGTAGAACTGTACAAAACTTGTAACCGAACTGAGATCGACTCCATCATTCTCTATGAGTGTTCCTGAAACTGGTCTGCCTGTGCCGTCAATGTTATCATAAAGAAATACAAAGTCTTTTGAATCTGCAAAAGAACGTCCGTATATACCGGTTCCGTAATTGGATTCATTAAGGATTTCAAAATCAATAACCTTAACTGAATCAGCGGTTGTAAGGTAAGTTGCCGCAGTTGTTCCGCCGGCACCATCGTTTAATCTTAATCTCATAAACACATAGTTGCCGGGTGTAAAGCGGGCATTGCCTGTTGCTTCACTAATGAACCATCCGGTAAATGAACCTGCTGCGTTTGTTGTAAACTCACCATAATTACCTGCAGTTGTAAATGAAGGTCCGGATGAACGGGTAAATGTATTGTCTGAATTAACATAAATAACATTTGCCGCACCGTTGGTTGTAGGTCCATCTGTAGAAATTATTATCTGATTGATATATCTGTAAGTTGTATTCGGAAGAAGATTATCCAAACGTGCTCTGAACGCAAAAGGAATTCTGCTGTTGTTAGTACCGCTGTAACCCTGTATGAATTGAGGAAGTATTACAGAAGTAATTGACGGTAATGTTGAAAGTGTGTTAACGGAATTAAAAGTTGGCGCACCCTGAACAAAATTTCCGGTTCCATTAGGAATTCGCATCATTGATAGATTTGTTGACTGGGCACCAAAAGTTATTGTATCAAGAACGCTTACATCAATATTAGAAAAACGAATATGCTCACCATCTGCTGATAATTTAAAGTTTGCGTGAAGTCCTGTTTGTCCGCTGTCCTCATCAGCCCAGACTATCAAATATCCATTAGGAGCTATGGTCGTGCTATCAGGAAATTGCCATAAGGTAGGTTGAGTTGCGTCATCTGACAAATACATTCCGCTAAGATTTATTTCAGCATTTGTATTGTTATATAATTCAATCCAGTCATCAAACTCACCGGATGGATCTGGTATCAAAGTATTTTGAGCAAGAAATTCATTTATCACAACGTCACCGGGAAGAACAGCAAGATTGCAGCTTATACCAAGAGATGTCAATTGCGATTGAACGCTGTTAGTCCGTGCTGTTATAAAATTTTTGATCCCTGGTTTTCTTGTTCCGCCACCACCGCCGGCATTCACATCACTTACAAGATTGGTTTCAAACTGTGCATTCGTATACATTTTTTTCGGATCAGCATATACGTAGGGCCGGATAATATTTGCAATACTATCAACTTTAGGATGAAGACGGGCAGGTGAAAAATAGCCGTTGAAAAGATAACACAGAGTTGAAAGATATTCAGTTCTTAATGCCGGGGTATTCAATATTTTACTGAATAGCGGACGGTTTGTTGAAGAACTTACGTAAGTCAGACTCAGTGTTTCAAGGCTTGAAACGCCGCCGCTGTAAGCGCCAAAACTTAAACCAACATCCCATACAATCCATTCCATTTTATTTTCAGGCGGCAGGTAGTAAAAATAAAAATTCCTTCCACCACCGATATAAGAATCCAGGTTCGCAAACAGGTTATCAGCGGCTATTGCTTTATAAAGTCTGCTTAAGTTCACCTGCGTTGGCAAAGAGGTTTGTGTGTTGGCGGAGTTATTCAGCGTATCCAGCGTTCTTATAAGATCATCCCATGCAGTTGTTGACCCGTCGGTTTTTAATTCATACCTGTTGTAATAAGTACCTGGTGTACTTCCATACCACCTGAAATCAGAAATGATCGATGAACCAAATGCATCAACGGCTTTGAATTGATTACCTTCATCATTACCGTAACGTGAATCAAGAAATTTTTTATCAACATGTTCTACGAGAGAATAGAATGCCCATAACTGGTTATTGATATAAACTTCTGCATAGTTAGCGCGTGGAGCCGGAATACCTGCGTCCCTGCAAAAATCAAGATGCATCTTTTCTCTTATGAAAGACGGATCTCCCCAGCAATTGTTGAGGTGAATTCCTTTTAATCCATCCCAGCGCTGATCATCACGGTATTCATCAAAACTAACACGTATGGATTTTTTATTGTTTGGATGACTGTAAGAAGAATTACCTTTTAACCTTACACCAACGCTGTCAATTACCTCGCCGTTAATTGTAACTGCAGCAACTATATATTGTTCATTACCCTGGTTATAATAATAAGTCAATGAATCCCAGTAGTTCGGCTGGTTAAACTGAAATCTGACAGAATGAACCTGTGTTCCGGAAAACACATTGTCACCGGCATTCTGCGAAAATAACTGTGAGGAAAAAATTGAAATAAAAAGGAGAAATGAAACAGTATAAATTTTTATCATTATTTATCCTTGAAAATGTTTATCCGTTTTTGATGTACGATAACTTTAAAGACATTGATTATTCTCAGTTGCATCGGGGTTCCAAATTCACCATAATAGTCTATTATATAGTGGTAGACGATCCTTTACAAAAAAACTTGCTCTCATTACACCATGTCTGTTTCGAATGTAGTATAAAATAACTTTTTTCTTTGAATATTATTTTTTTACTTTTATCCATGCTTAACTTTAAACAAATACTTTTTGTCATTCCTATTTTCATCTTCAGTGTTGTATCGTGTAACAATTCCGAAAGCGGGGTAGGTGACAAAATACAGCATCGGCAATACGATGTGACCCAGGTAATTTCCGGTATTAGCAACCCATCTGTTAGCACAAAAAAGTTTGTCGTTGTTGGTGATTTACAAAGGACTTCTTTTTTGGAAAAAATTATCGGCAGGGAATCAAACGATAATGAAAGAGAATTAATAATTAATGAGATCGCAAACATTGATCCGGCATTTATGGTTATTGTCGGCGATCTTGTATTCGATGGTTCAAGTTCATCTCACTGGAAAGAGTTTGATGAATTAATCAAACCGGTCACTGAGAAAAATATTCCGATCTATCCTGTGCTGGGGAATCATGATTACTGGGGTTCCAATAGTTCTGCATTAGAAAATTTTTCCGAAAGGTTTATACAGTTCAAAGAAACATATTGGTACGAAAAGAGCTTCGACAGTCTTGCTCTCATTTTTCTTGATTCCAACATAGATGACCTTACATCAGCCGAATGGCAAAATCAAAAGCAATGGTTTGAAACAAAACTTAAACAATTAGATGAGGACAACTCAATAATAGGTATTATCGTTTTTCTTCATCATCCGCCATACACGAATAGTAAAGTTACTACTGATGAAGAGCACGTTAAAAAAACTTTTGTGCAGGCGTTTGAACGATCCACAAAAACACTCGCAATGATAACAGGTCATGCACACGTGTATGAAAGATTTTTAAAAAACGGAAAAACATATATCGTATCTGGCGGCGGCGGCGGACCTCGTGTCGATCTTAAAGCCGGAGTAAAAAGTATTCACCGGGATTTACTTGTCGATGATCCGGATTCAACCGCTAAGCGTCCGTTTAATTTTTTAGTAGTAAACAGAAGTGAAAGTGGAATTGAAGTAAAAGTAATGGGACTCCTGAAAGATTCATCAAAGTTTTTTGAACTTGAAGAAATTATTATACCCGACGAAACCATTAATTAAAACCATTAAAATTTTTCTTCAACACAATAGACAAATAGCAAACCTTTTTTTATTTTCAGCACACGGGTTTTAATCAGTTCAAATTCAGATAATCCGGAATTTTAACATCAACATCAAAATGGAGGTTCTATGAAAATCGTTCGAATGAATGCACTTGATAATTCATCAGGCGGAAACCTTAAAGCATTCTTTGACTTTGAAACTTCAGACGGTATTGTGATCAAAGGTTTCAGAATTGTTTCTGGCAGTAACGGATTGTTTGTATCAGCACCGAGCGATAAAGGGAAAGACGGAAAGTATTATGACTCAGTTGTAATACCTGCCGAAATGAAAAAGTCATTAGAGAAACTTGCGCTTGAAGAGTATAACAAACAGAGTAAGTGAAAAAATCAGGTTAACCACTAAAATTATAAACCGTTAAAACGGTTAGAGCTTAATTTATTTTAATATGTTCTGTGCGGGATTAATCCCGCACAGAACCATAACGAATAGTAAGGACAGACCGTTTCAACGGTTTAGCACAAGGAGCAGGTTAGGCTGATTTAGTTCAATTATATTACGCTTGCAACTAGTTAATTGAGATTCAATCCCTTAATCATTTTCATCACAGAGTTTTTTGCGCCGTGCGAAAGTGTGTTTATATAATGATCCTGTGTCAAGGCAGATACTTCTCTTAAAAGATCGGGATGTTTTTTTGCAATTTTGATTATGAACTTAAGCGCGTTAAATCTTACGGATGGAATTTTATTTATATCCTCCCAGACATTTATACATACATCAAATACTTTAACTTCATCCTTTCCTGAAAGCTTCATCATAAAAAGTATTTTTAGTAATTGCATTTGATGCCCGTCATTTTTTGATTTAATGCTGGAAACTATTTCAGGAATATATTTCCTTATCCTGCTGTCATCCTCATCCATACAACTCCACAACAACTGCGCGGCACGCCATGCAAACGGCTGATTATCTGAAACCGATAACTCAACCGCCTCATTAAATAATTCAGGGTGAGATCTTAGAAATGAAATCATATCTGATTTGTAACTCGTCAGCAGTTTTTGTTGGAGGGGGGAGAGCATATTTCGTTCTTTTCTGCTACCTTGACTTTTTACTTATGAAGGAGGTTATATGCATTTTATGATTTTTTTAGTCTTACGACCTCATTTTTGATTTCATCAATAATTTCTTTATTAACAATATCCTTTTTACCATTAATTTTTGTTGAAAAGACATAAAAAACTTTTCCTCCAAATACTTCAGTAAATTTTAAATGTGTCTGTTCTTGAATAGCTCTTTCTTTGAAAATCTCCGGAAGCTGGATACCCTCACTAACAGGTTTTATTTGGAGACCAATATATTTTTCATTTATCTTAATAAAAAAATCAACGTTGAATAGTCTATCCCAATCATCAGGTGCTGGTTCAATTTTAATTTCTAATTCCTTTTCAAGCTGCCCATAAATTGTTTCTATTTCAGTCATATACCCCTCAAATGTACGACTAATTACAAGGTTGATCATATATTCAATACAATCTTGTTCAGTAATATCATCAAGTTCTGCCTGAACTACTTCTGTTATTTTTACATAAAGCCTTTTACCAAGTTCTGTTATATGCTCTTTACTTTTGACATTCTTAAAATAGTATTCTTCCCATTCTTCAACGGTTTTAGGCGCGCATTTTCTAATAGATTCCGAAGTAGGACCAACATTTCGTTTAAAGTTAAGTTGGAAACGATTCAGCACACTATTTAGAATCCATTCTTTAGCCATATTATCTATTTTCCCAGTTGTTTTGTAGGTTCCTAATACGTGCACCGATTCCTCTTTGTCTTCTACGCAATGATTCTAAATAGCTATCATATTCATCTTGAGTAGTTATCCTAAAGAATCCATTAGTATTGCTTCCTATCAATTCGCCTTCTTCAATTGCTGTGCGAATTACTGCTCGGATTGGAACTTCAACCCCTTCATCTGAAACATTAAAATGTTCAGCAATTTCTCTTGCTGTAATTGGATTGTTGCTGCCTCGTGGTAGGAATCTAACTAACTGGCGAATTGTTGGTAGTGGCATCCTTGTTCTCCTTTATAAGTGATATGAACTTCGATTTAAATTTAAATTGGTATGATAGATCTACTTTGGTAAGCCCATTTTTAATAAGATGAGCGTTGAGAAAAGTTTTATTTTGTAAATAGAGATAACAAAATAAATACCCTTTGTCATCATATTTTTGTTCATCATATTTTAAATATACTTTTTGTCCTCTTGTTTTATCTATAAGAAATTCCTTTGCTTTTCCATTTACTTCAACATTTTCTTTTACGCCTATTAACCTTACGATCAAATCATTACTGAGTTTTAGTAATTCCGGACTAATTATTTCTTTTACGGAGAAGTATTCTTCTCTTTTACTTCCATTATTATCTAGCTTTGAACCAAACTGAAGTTTCTTAACATCAATTTTTTTATCAAGTTTATGCGGGTCTTTGAATATGTATGACTGATTTTCAATTTCTTTTTTAAAATCTATTTGAAGTTTTTCTTGACGGATAATCTCATAAGAATGTTCTTCAAATATTTTGTTCTCATTAACTGATAGTTTATCCTTGATATTAGAGATAAACTCAGAGTTTATTTCATAACCAACAGAATTTCTATTTAGATTTTTTGCTGCTAAAGATGTAGTTCCACTTCCAAGAAATGGATCAAGAATTGTATCTCCGACAAAAGAAAACATTTTGATAAGTCGTTTAGGAAGTTCTTCAGGAAACATTGCAATATGACTATCTTGTTTTACACCACCAAAATTCCAATGCCCCTGAAAGTATGTATTCCATTCTTCAGTAGTTAATTTGGAGAGTTCTTTGTTTTCTTTAGATACTTTTGGGGGAGTACCTATTTTTTTAAAGACAAGTATAAACTCATAATCTAATTTTAAAATTCCATTACGGGGATAAGGAAATGAGCCCATAATGGTTGCTCCACCTGTTGTATTAGTAGTTGTAACTTTTTGCCAAATAATTGCCCCCATATAATCAAAACCTATTGTCTCACAGAATTTTATTATTTCAGTTCTTATAGGAATTATTTTGTATCTGCCATAATAAACGGAACGGGCAAACTGGTCGCCAATATTAATACATAGACGACATCCACTATGAAGAACACGATAAGACTCTTTCCATACAAGATTAAGATTGTTTATATAGCTCTCATAACTGTCATTAAATCCGATTTGATCATCAGTTCCATAATCCTTTAATTGCCAATATGGAGGAGATGTGATTACTAAATGAACAGAATCATCATTTAGTTCTTTCATCATTCTTGAATCACCATTTATTATTAAGTGCTTAGAATTCACTTTCGACCTATTTGAATTTTCTAACCCAAGATACTTAAATTTGATAAGTTTTTAGTCGTAGATTTTTACAAACAACAAATTACATTCAGTAGAGATAAATCTTAGCATATTCAAGTAATCATAAAGCATAAAAATATTATCAACAATGATTAAATTTTTTCCCGAACCGCTTTCCACATACAAGCCTAACCTGTACAACTGCCTCAAAGCTCTGCCCCGGGATTTTTCTGATTTGTTAACTGGGGCTGCATAAATTCAATAGCAACTTATGTTATTACTTATGCAAACTCAATACTTTTGTTTGTTGTTTGCTGTGAGTGGTTTGTTGTAACGCAGGTACGAATGGATGATTGGTTGAATGACTGAATGGGTAGAATGATTTAACAATTTGTTTTTATTATCCGTTATCTGGAAACAGGTATCCTTTATTTCTATTCTGAGATATCTCACCCCCAAAACAAAATAGCTTTGAGGGATTCGATATGACATTTTAAAATATCTTAGTGCTTCTAAGTGTACTTAGTGCCTTTTGCCAAAGGCATCCCTGTGGGAGTGGTTAAGTTCTCCCGTCACATTTCGACAAGTTCAATGTGACAAAGAACTCGCATATTCACAATTCATTATTCCTTGTTCATAACTTGTCCGCCGTGGCGGAGTCGATATTCACTTCATCCATTTAACACTAAGCATTAAACACTCAGCATTAATTTCTCCTCCATTCCGGTAATCTTCCTGGGGTATATGGCGCGCCGGATTTTTCCAACTCTGCTTCAACTTGTTTAATACTTGCATCAATACTCTTTAACGAAGAATGTATCTCATCAAACCTTTCTACCGCAGCATCATACGATTTAATGAAAGTATTTGTCGGTGCCGCTGTTGTACTCCACAAAGCGTAAGTGATAAGATCAACTCTGTCCTTGACTGATGATGGTCTTCCGCCTTCATACTTACTTCGGAGATTATCACCATTAAGTTTTTTGTTTAATTCTCTCAGGTCAGATTCAATTGAAAGAATTTTTTCATAGGAGCTAACCGGAACAGACGCGGTTTCAAACACAGCTTTCTTTAAGTATGAAATTTTATTTACAAGATCGTTTCTGAATGCATCAGTGCCTGAGATAGCTCGTGTTAATTCAGCAACTTTTTTATTGAACACGTCAATTGATTTTCTGTCTTCAACAGGAATTGAATTATTGTTAAGTGTCTTACAGATAAATTCCTTTTTCGTAACAAGCTCAGAAAATTTTCCGTCTTCAAATTTTGAAAGCGATACAAAATATTTTCCCGGAACAACCATATAACCTTTTTCAGGTTCATTCCACGGGACCGAACTGTCGAATGCTTCCAGTGAAATAGGGGAGAATGTATTGTATCTGAAATCCCAAATGATCCTGTTCACACCTTTGCTTGAGCCTGTTTTTATTTTGCGGACAGTGGTTCCCTGCTCATCGGTAATTGTAAAGAGAAGGTAATCTTCAGGTTCTTCCTGCTCAGCCTTAAGCTGATCGTACTTTGGATATTTTATGTCTTCACCTTTTTTAATTTTTTCTTTCTCTTCTTCCCTTCGTTTTTCTTTTAAAGTTTTGAACTCATCTTTCAGATAATATGTGAACACAACCCCGACTTCAGGATTCGGTGCTGAATAAAAACTTGCGCCCTGGAATCCAACACCTTTAAATCCCATAGGATTGGATTCAACGAACATCAATCCATCTTTCACAGGAAAAATTTCCGCGTCCTTCTTTAATGTTTCTTTTGATAAATGTCGAAGCGGTGTGTAATCGTCAAGTATGTAAACGCCTCTTCCAAAAGTTGAAACTACCAGGTCATTTTCTCTTCGTTGAATATCAAGATCCATTACACTTGCCGGAGGCATCCCATTGCTGAACTTTATCCACTCACTGCCACCGTCATTGGAGAAGTAAACACCAAACTGCGTCCCGATGAAAAGAAGATTTCCATCAACGTGATCTTCCGCAATTGAATAAGTACTTCCTTTCTTTGGAAGATTATTATTGATTAAAAACCATGACTTGCCGCCGTCAGTAGTTTTATAAATGTACGGCTGGTAATCCCCACCGATCATATTATGACACGCAGCGTAGGCAACAAGTTTATTTGTCCGTGACGCAATGATGTGATGAACTCTAGCATACTCAGGTAATCCGGGAACGGAAGAACGATTCCACGTTTTACCTCCATCAATTGTATAATGAATAAGTCCGTCACCTGAACCGGCGAATAAAATGTTTTCATCAAAAACAGATTCAGCAATTGTAACTATTTGCGCCATTGATGATTTAGCCGTTAACTGATCCATACTCCAGCTTTGGTTCATCAGCTTTTGCATTTCCTGCGGAACACCTCTTGTAAGATCGGGACTTATTTCAATCCACGTACTTCCCTGGTCATCGCTTCTTAAAACTTTGTTGCCGCCGAAGTATAGTCGTTTGTTATCATGACTTGAAATCAGAAGCGCGGCGTCCCAATCAAAGCGATATGCAGTATCGGCAAAGTCCTGTGGTTTGATGTAAAGATTTTCTCCGCTAAGTTTATCAAAGCGAACAAGTCCGCCATTCTGTGATTGTGCGTAAATGATATTCGGATTTTTCCAATCGACCTGAGTTTCAAAACCATCACCGGCATTTGTGAAGAGCCAATCCTGGTTTAATATTCCTGCTGAACTGATTGTACGTGAAGGTCCGCCAAGACTATTATTATCCTGCGTTCCGATGTAAACATTATAAAAAGGTTCAGCGTTGTCGGTTGTTACTTTATAAATTTCTGCAATCGGAATGTTTGATTTGAAGTCCCAGTTTTTTGCCTGATCAAAAGTTTCATAAACGCCTCCGTCACACCCGGCGATAATGTGTTTGTTATTATTCGGGTCAATCCATATTGCATGATTGTCAACGTGTTTAAAATTATCTCCAAGATTTTTCCATGTTTTTCCTCCATCAATTGTAACCTGTATAAAGACATCATCGCTATAAACTCTGTCAACATCAACCGGGTCGCAATATAATTTCTGAAAATAAAAAGGATAAGATGAAATGTAACTGCTTTGTTTGGTCCAGCTTGCGCCGCGGTCAATACTTTTATAAACGCCTTTATCTTTATCAGTTGCTTGTACAACAGCATAGAGAACATCAGGATTAACCGGTGAGATCGACATTCCTATTCTTCCAACATCTTCTGATGGTAAACCTTTTGAAAGTTTTTCCCACGTAACTCCGTAATCGATACTTCTGTAAATTCCACTTTCACTTCCGCCATAAACACCTGTGTATAAATTTCTCATCCGTTGATGCGTTGTTGCGTAAAGTATGTTTGAATATCTTGGATTCATATGAACTTCATAACAACCTGTGTATTCGCTTATGTATAAAACGCGTTCCCATGATTTTCCGCCATTAGTGGTTTTATAAATTCCCCTGTCACCGCCGGCATTTCTTAATGAACCCATCGCTGCAGCATAAACTATTTGTGAGTTGTTTGGGTCGATTGCAATTCCGCTTACGTGCTCACTGTTTTCGATTCCCATATTCTTCCAGCTTTTGCCGCCGTCTTCACTTTTATAAATACCATCACCGTAAATAACATTGTTCTGATTTTTATTTTCACCTGTTCCAACCCAAACGATGTTGGTGTTGGTTGGATCGATCTCAACTGAACCGATTGAATATGACTTGTTTCCATCAAACACAGGAGAAAATGTTATTCCCCTGTTTGAAGTTTTCCACAATGAACCGTGCCCAGATGCGACATAATATTCACTAAGGTTAGAAGGATTAACAGCAATATCAATTACTCTTCCCCCGGTTATTGCGGGACCAATGCTTCTGAATTTTAATCCTGAAAGTGAAATATTTTTTAGTGAATCGGGCTCAGTCGAAGATTGAGGAATTGACTCATTATTCAATAGAAGGATAAAAACGATTGACAGTAGTATTTTAATCATGTATAAACCCTGATATGGATGTGATATTTAGTTGAGAAATCAAAATGGACTTCGAATATTGTTAATTCAAATTAGTCCAATGAATATTTAATTCCAATCAGTCAATTATATAATATGATAGGTGGTTTTTAGAGTTTTGAGAAACGTTTTGACAAATCGGAATTTAAATCTCACTAAAATGGAATAGTGTGTCATAAAGAGATACAAACTGATAAAACGAAAATAAGAATTACCGTAAATTGATTTTCAAGCGGATAAAATTCTTAAAGAATCGATGCTCTTAATAGAATCTCAAAAATTTACATTCTGGTATGTTTATTGTAAATTATAACGGTAACTGGATCTTGAGTTTAGTAGTTTCTGTTGAATTCAACTCATAACCAAAACCGCATGGTATAACATCAAGGGAAAAAGCACATTTTCTCCTACTGGTGTGCGTAAGTTTTACAGTGAATTTTTCAATTCCTGAGTCAGCTTGAAAATACAATTAACTACTAAACCGATGATCTTTAAATCAAGTCGCTTGTGTTCTTCTGAAATTTTCAGGAACAATATTTGAAATAGGACAATTGCTAAAACAAGAATAATATCTGTACTAAATACTTGCGCCATCAATGAACAACAATAAAAAAATTCTGCCCCATGATACCATTGGAGAACTTAAAGCATTAACAAAGTTTTCTGACCTTTCGGTTAAACAGTTTATTTCATCAAATCTTCTGGACAGCAATTTTCTGAAAACCAGAGATTGTGATTCGGGTTCAGTCACATTTAACCTTTCCACACTCGAATATTGCCGTGATCATATTTTTGGCGATATGGTGGTTCTTCCCGGCTCTGTTTTTGTAGAACTCGCATTGGTAATATATCAGACAAGGTTTGGGTGGAGACCAGTCAGGCTGAAAAATATAAGCTTTGGAAATCTTATTATCCTGTCAGAAGAGGATGTAGTATTAAACTTTAATATATCATCTTCCGGGCAGGGAGCCGCCAGGGTTGAGTTTCATGAAAAAAGTATTTCTTCAGAAATTGAAAATAGCCGAACTACTTCCGTTGAGCTTGAAGAAATTATAGATTCAGATATTTTACACGAAGCAACCGTTCCTGATATCTCTGCTTTCAAAAAGAATGCTGATAAAGTTATTGACTCAAAAGAATTTTATTCAAAGCTCCATGAAAGCGGAAATCAATATGGGCAGGACTTTCGCAATATTAGTCAGATTTGGTTTAAAGATAATATAGCTCTCGGACACCTTGATTTCAGCCGGCTAGTCTCGCCGACTGAAAATGATTTTATTCTCAACCCGGTCAAACTTGATTCTGTTGCACAACTGCTTTCATCACTTAGTGATTCTGGCGGAAGAACATTTATTCTCACCTCGGTTGATGAGATTCACGTTTTCAATTTTGAACTGCCTGCGGAATTTTACTGTTTGGCAAAGCTTGATCTTAATCAATCTGCTAATCAAAATGAATTCTGCGGTGAGCTAAGTGTCTATGATGAGACCGGCAAATCATTAATAAAATTAACCGGTTTAAAATTTAAATATCTTGAACGGTCAGCAGATTCAACTTCACAAATAAAGGGTGATGAATATAATATTGTAATATCCTCAACCTTTACTGCAGACCCGGTTGAAGATTCAATAAAATTCTGGAATTCATACTTTAATACAGAGTACAAAGTAAAATTTGCTCCATATAACCAGGTGTTCCAGGAATTGCTGCATCCTCAAAGCATGTTGTCGACGAATGATAACGGTCAAAACGTAATCCTTCTTGGTCTTGAAGACTGGAGCCGGAAAGAAAATATACTTACATCACATCTAGAAAAAGAACAAGTCGATAAACTTTTCGAAGATAAAAAAAGATTTACCCTCCCGAATCATGTTGAAATAGTTCACTTAAATAAATATGAAACGGAATATGTCTATAAAGAAATATTTCTTGATAAATGTTATTTAAAACATGGGATTACAATAAATGATTATGATACTATAATTGATATCGGTGCCAATATCGGTTTGTTCACGTTGTTTGTTAATCAACATTGCAAAGAACCTGTTGTATATTCATTTGAACCTTCACCCGTAGTCTTTCAATTGTTGGAAGCGAACAGTAAAGTCTATGGAAAGAATGTAAAACCATTTAACTATGGGGTTTCGGATAAACAGAAAACGGCAACATTTACGTTTTATGAAAATTCATCTGTGTTCTCAAGTTTCAATGCCGATGAAAATCAGGACAAAGAAGCTATACAGGCGGTAGTTAAAAATATGCTGCGTGAAGTTTCAGATAGTGATAAAAATGAACTTGATCAATACGTTGAAGAAATCACAAGCAGCAGACTCGAAAGTAAGCATTATGAGTGCAACCTTCTGTCCGTTTCAGATATAATCGAGCAAAACAAAATTGATAAAATTGATTTACTTAAAATTGATGCTGAAAAAAGTGAGCTGGATATTATAAATGGAATTAAACCGGAACACTGGGAAAAAATAAAACAAATTGTAATTGAGATTCACGATAAGTCAAGAAAAATACTTGAAGAAATTGAGAGAGTTCTTAAGACAAACGGATATACAATAGAAGTGGAAGAAGAACAACTGCTTCACAATTCAGGTTTGTTTAATGTATTTGCAAAAAGAAGTTCAATTAACGGTGAACAATCTCATACTAAGTATGAATATGAATTTGAAAAAAAATTAAGCGAAAATATTGACCAATTCTGTAAGGCTCTTCAATCATTCTCTCTAAGAAACAATACACCACTTTTGATCGGGATAGTTCCGTTCTCTAATCATGTCAAATCTGATATTAAGCTGAACAGTATCTACAAAAAGCATGAAGAAAAACTTTTAGGCAAAGTAAAAGAATTTTCCGATGCGGAAATACTAACTTCGGAATTTCTTGAGTCAGCATATCCAGTGGAAAATTATTATGACCCACACGGTGATGAGCTCGGTCATATTCCCTACACCCAGCAATATTTTACTTCACTCGGGACTATTTTATTCAGAAATATTTTTACGCAGCGTTCCTCCGCTCATAAGGTGATTGTTGTTGATTGCGATAACACTTTATGGAAAGGTGTTTGCGCAGAGGATGGTGCCGACGGAATTATAATAACAGAAGCACACAAATTTCTGCAGAAGAAATTAGTCGAGCAGGTACGGAGCGGGATGCTGTTATGCATTAACAGTAAAAATATCGAAGATGATGTATGGAATGTTTTTAATTCCCGGACAGATATGTTACTTAAGAGCGAACATATTGTTGCATCAAGAATTAACTGGGAAAATAAATCCGCAAACTTGAAATCACTTGCTGATGAACTCAGTTTAGGCCTGGATAGTTTTATCTTCATTGATGATAATCCAATTGAGTGTGCAGAAGTAATGTCAGCGTATCCCGAAGTGCTGACACTGCAATTACCCCAACAGGAGGAATTTATTATTCCATTTGTAAATAATATATGGGCGTTTGATCATCATAAAATTACAGATGAAGACAAAAAACGTACTAAAATGTACAAGGAAAATTCCGCAAGAGAAAAGCACTTAACAAATTCTTTAACACTAAAAGATTTTCTTGACGGCTTGGAATTAAATGTTAAGATCAGTAGTCCGGAGGAGAAACATATTCCGAGAGTTTCTCAGCTTACATATCGGACAAATCAGTTTAACTTTACAACAATCAGAAGAAGTGAAACTGAGATCACTGAATTCATGAAATCTGAAAACAATGGAGTTATAAAAGCTGAGGTTAGTGATCGTTTTGGAGATTATGGATTGGTCGGACTTTTATTGTACAGCTATCAACATAATAAAATTGTTGCAGATACATTTTTATTAAGCTGCAGAGTACTCGGCAGAGGTGTTGAATATAATATGCTTGCTGAACTCGGACGAAAAGCGCAGCAAAAAGGATTGGAAGAAATTGAAATTACTTACCATCCAACAGCCAAGAACAAACCTGCCCTGGACTTTATAAACAAAATTGCTTCTCGGTTTAGAACCGAAATTCCGGACGGAGCCAGGTATAATTTCCCGACGGGTTACCTGGTTGATTTACAGTATCAGCAATACCTTGAAAAAGAATTCAGTGAATCAAAAACGAAAGAACCATCAAAGATTAAAGCTGGAATCGAAAAATCAAACAACAAGTTGCAAGGTTATTCAGGAAAATTTCAATTCCTTGCAGACCAATTAACTGATCCGAAAAACATTTTTGAAAAAGTTGAAACCTTAAAAACTGAAAATCTTTCAAACAAGAAATCAAAAATACTTCTACCTTCAACCGAACTGGAAATAAAAGTTATCGAAATATGGGAACGAGTGCTTAGCTGCAAAAATCTGAGTATGGATGATAACTTTTTTGAATTAGGCGGAACATCACTTAAAGCAGTTCAACTGGTTGCATCGATTAAAAAAGAACTTAAAAAGAATATATCAATCGTCACCATATTTGAATGCCCCACGATTCAATTGCTTGTAAAAAAATTGGATGAAAATACTAACGAAGAAAATCATACAGATAATGCAATTACAAATGGAAGTGACAGAGGGGCAAGGCGAAGGAATATAAGAATTCCAAGAAAAGGTTAACGGGTGAATTAGTTTATTAATAGTTGTATCGGATTTTTGTTTCATATAGTTACGATGTAACATTATATTGTCCAAAGATGAGAACCACTTGCAACCACCATACATTCTTTGCATTTTGATGCAGCCTTTTTCAATTGAAATTAAATTCTCCCGCGTCTCGTATATGGCGCAATTCTTGACAAGATTAAATAAAAATCCATAAAGTATAAGAAGTCACAGCAATGAAGTTTAATAAAGTTGGGGTTATTGGTGCCGGGAATATCGGAATCGGCGCAGTAACTGATTTAGTTATTCACGATATACATGCGGTAGTTGTAGATAATTCAGCCGGACAATTAAAAAAAGCTGAATCTGAAATTTTAAAGAACATAAGATTTGCACCGCTGCTGTTAAAGGGTTCTCCTAAAATCTCACCGCAGGAAGCATTGGCAAAGATTACATTTTCAACTGAAATAAACTCACTGAATGGCTGTGAATTTATCATTGAGAATGTAACCGAGGATTGGGGTATTAAAGAAAAAGTATATCGCGAACTTGATAAGCTTTTACCACAAGATATTTGTATTGGTTGTAACACTTCCTGCATTTCTATCACCAGGGTAGGAAGCGTAACAAACCGCCCTGATAAAATTGTCGGAATACATTTAATGAATCCGGTTCATTTAAAACCAACCGTTGAGGTTATAAAAGGATATCATACTTCAGAAGAAACTCTTTCAAAGTTGAGTGATCTTTTTGTACAACTAAAAAAGAATTCAATCATAGTAAATGATCTTCCCGGTTTTGTTTCCAACAGGATATCTCACCTGTTTATGAATGAAGCCGCTTTCGTATTCCAGGATCAGGTTGCATCCGCAAAAGACATAGATGATATTTTCAAAAAATGTTTCGGACATACAATGGGACCTCTTGAAACAGCAGATCTTATCGGGTTGGATACTGTAATGCATTCTCTCGATGTTTTGTATGAAAGTTACAAAGATCCCAAATTTAGATGCTGTCCTCTTTTAAGGAAAATGGTATATGCCGGACAATTAGGGCGCAAAACAGGAAAAGGTTTTTATAACTATCCCAACGGATAAGTAAGTATTTTTTTTATAATAATCGAAAAGAACTATGAACATAGAAACAACACAATCGATCAAAGACACGATCCGTAATTTTATTTTTGATTCAATAAATGTTTCAGATCTGAATGATGATGTAAATTTATTTGAGTCAGGAATAGTTAATTCACTCTTTGCTGTACAGTTGATGACATTTCTTGAAAAGTCATTTAGCATTGAAGTCACAATGGATGACCTTATGATGGAAAATTTTGAATCAATCAACGCAACTACAGCTTTCGTAGAACGCAAACAGAATAATTAAACTTAAAAGAAGAGTAATGATCAGTTTACTTACAGAAGATCAGAGATTACGCTACATTGAATTTCAGGAATTCATAAAAATCAATGTAGAATTATCAGCATCGAAATGGGATCAGGATGAAGAAATGCCTGATGATTTCATTTCACTGCTTGCAAGCACAGGTTACCTCGGCAGCAATATACCGGTTGAATACGGCGGTAAAGGCTGGGACTTTGTCACATTCGGACTTCTTAACGAAGCAGTCGGCAAAGGAATATCATCTCTCACAGATTTACTGACAATTCAGGCGATGGTTTCTATGACGCTGCTTAAATGGGGAACTCAAGCACAAAAATCCAGATGGCTTGAACCGCTCGCGAAGGGAAATATCATTGGGGCATTTTCACTTACGGAACCCAATGTAGGGAGTGCGATTCAATCACTCGAAACAACAATTAATAAACGCGGTGATAAATACGTACTGAATGGATTTAAACGCTGGACATCCTATGGAGAGAAAGCTGATCTCTTCCTTGTATTTGGAAAGGACGAAGATAAATCCGTTGCTTGTCTTTTAACTAAAGATACACCGGGACTAACCATACACCCGATTAAGAATATGATGGGTTTCAGAGCTGCACATATGGCTCAACTTAATTTTAACAACGTTGAAATACCGGAGACCGATATTGTCGGTAAACCCGGTTTTGCACTTTCACATGTAGCTTCTATTGGATTACATTATGGAAGAATAAGTACTTCATGTTCTGCCCTGGGTTTATTGAGAGCCTGTTTTGAAGAAAGTGTTGTTTACGCATCCCAGAGAAAAATCGGGAGTAAGAATGTCGGCGATGAAGGAATGATAAGAACTTTGATTGCAAGAATGGGTACTGATCTTCAGGCTGCTTCATTATTGTGTTATTCAGCCTGCCGTGCGGAGGACGAAAAAACTCCTGATGTTTATGAGAAAGTTCAGATGGCAAAGTATTTTACTTCCCGCGCTGCAGTAAAAGCTGCATCAGACGCGGTACAAATTCAGGGTGCGAATGGTTGTCATATTTCTTCACCTGTATCACGGTACTATCGTGACTCAAAAATTATGGAAATCATTGAAGGCACAACACAAATCCACGAACGCATGCTTGGAAAGACATTCGTTGAAAAAGCAGCAAAAATTTTAAAAGCAAAGAAAAGAACCTGATCCAAATGTTGTTATTGAAAAAATGAATATGTCCGAACAAAATTTAATACTTGAATATCCTGAATTGGAAAATTTGAAAAAATTCAATGATACAATATGCCCGTTCAGGGATGATATAACTATCAATGAATTGTTTGAAGAATATGCCGCGGTTAATTATGATCACACCGCTGTGATCTGTGATCATTCAAAATCACTTTTCGAAAAGAATACAATGAGTTTCGGAGAGCTTGATATTTTATCGAATCAACTGGCAAGAAGTCTTAGGAATAATGGTGCCGGTCGCGATAAAGTAATCGGAATTTGTGTGGAGCGATCCTTCGACATGATAGTTGGAATACTTGGCATATTGAAATCGGGCTCAGCCTACCTGCCGCTTTCTCCTGAATTGCCTGAAGAAAGAATAAACTATATGCTGAGTGACAGTAATGCTCAAATACTGTTAGTGCAGGATAAAACAAAAAATAAATTTTCTTTTGCAGGAACGTTAATTAATCTTAGCAACACAAATTTTTATAATGAAGATTCAAAAAAGTTAACCGTTATAAATAAGCCTGGTGACCTGGCATATGTAATATATACATCCGGATCAACCGGAAGACCAAAGGGAGTGATGATTGAACATAGATCACTTATTAATAGAATAACATGGATGCAGAAGACATATACTATTAATAGTGATGATGTAATACTTCAAAAGACCCCTTTTTATTTTGATGTTTCTGTGTGGGAATTGTTCTGGTGGATGATAACAGGAACAAAACTTTGTTTTCTGATGCCGGGCGGTGAAAAAATTCCTTTAGCTATTGTAGAGACAATAAAGAAGCATAACATAAGCACGATGCATTTTGTCCCCTCTATGCTGAATGTTTTTCTTGAATATCTTGATGGTAAAGATGAAGTTTATATGCAAAAACTTAAGTCACTAAAAAAAGTTTTCGCAAGCGGGGAAGCACTTTCTCCGGGTCATGTAAAAAAATTTAATCGTGTATTGGGAAAACAGACGGGCGCAGTTTTAATAAATCTTTATGGACCTACTGAAGCAACAGTTGATGTGAGTTATTATAACTGTCCGGTTGATGAAAAATTTGAAAAAATACCGATTGGAAAACCGATTGATAATACTCAGTTCTTTATAATTAATGAAAATAAATTAATGCCTGCAGGTGAATCCGGAGAACTCTGCATTTCAGGTGTATGCCTGGCTAGAGGTTATATTAATAATGAGATGCTAACTAATGAAAGGTTTGTGCTTAACCCATTTTTACCTGGCGAAAAAATGTATCGTACCGGTGATATCGCCAGATGGCTCCCCGATGGGAATGTTGAATATCTGGGAAGAGAAGATCATCAGGTTAAAATTAGAGGCTTACGTATTGAACTTGGAGAGATTGAATCAATCATTAGAGAATATCCTGAAATCAAAGACTGTGTTGTAATCGTAAAACAGTATTCGGAAAATATTATTCTTATAGTTGGTTACATTGTTCCTAAAAAAGATTTTAATTCAGATGAATTGAAAAATTATTTAAAAAAATATCTTCCCGACTATATGATCCCAAATAATTTTATTGAACTCGATCATATACCCGTACTTCCTAATGGAAAAGCGGATCGTAAGTCATTGCCTGAACCTGTAATCACACTAAACAGGTAAAAGTTTTTTTAATCATTGATGCCGAACAAATGACAAAGAATGAAAATACATCTGCCGGGTTTTCTGAAAATCCTTTTGACATAGCAATCGTGGGAATGGCATGCAGATTTCCCGGTGCAGGTGATATACATGAATTCTGGAATAACCTTTCAAATGGTGTTGAGTCGATAAGACATTTTTCTGATGCCGAGTTAAAGAATGCAGGCATACCTGAATCACTCATCAATAATCCGAAGTACGTGAAAGCGTCCCCGGTTCTTAAAGATCCGGGTTTATTCGATGCACGCTTTTTTGGATTCACTCCAAATGAAGCAAGGATGATGGATCCGCAGCATAGAATTCTTCTTGAATGCGCTCAGCAAACTTTAGAGCAAGCCGGATATGATCCTTTACGTTACAATGGAAGGATAGGTGTGTTTACCGGATCAGCAATGAACACATACTTTATGAATGATTTTTTCAGAACGATGTTCATTGAAGATTATATACCGACTCTGATTGCCAACGATAAAGATTTCCTCAGTACACAAATATCCTATAAGTTAAATTTAAAGGGACCAAGTGTAAATGTGCAGACTGCCTGCTCAACGTCTCTAGTTGCGGTTCATCTGGCATGTCAAAGTCTTATCAACCAGGAATCTGATTTAGTTCTCGCAGGTGCTGTCTCAGTCAAAGTACCTCACGTATCGGGATATAT
Source organism: Ignavibacteriales bacterium (assembly GCA_016700155.1). NCBI lineage: Bacteria > Pseudomonadati > Ignavibacteriota > Ignavibacteria > Ignavibacteriales > Ignavibacteriales bacterium. The sequence continues at coordinate 3,315,493 of CP065001.1, read as the reverse complement.
TTATGATGGCGGCGGAGTTGTTTCACCGGATGCACATGTCCGTGCGTTTGATGCGAAAGCTAATGGAACAGTATTCGGTAGTGGTGCTGGATTAGTTCTGTTAAAAAGATTATCTGATGCTATAAATGACGGGGATACAATTCATGCGGTAATCAAGTCGACAGCTATTAATAATGACGGTTCTCAAAAGGCCGGATATACAGCTCCAAGTGTAACCAGCCAGGCAGAAGCCATCACCGAAGCTCTTTCAGTTGCCGATATTAATCCAGAATCGATCTCATATATTGAAGCTCATGGTTCAGGTACACCGATTGGTGATCCGATAGAAGTTGCTGCACTGACAAAAGCATTTAGAAATTTTACGAATAAGAAAAACTTCTGCGCTATCGGATCTGTAAAAACAAATGTGGGACATCTCGATGTCGCCGCCGGTATTGCAGGACTTATCAAAACTGTACTTGCTCTAAAGAATAAAAAAATTCCTCCAAGCCTTAACTATGAAGAACCAAATCCGGAAATAGATTTTGAAGACAGTCCGTTTTTTGTAAGTACAAAATTATCGGAGTGGAAAAGTGAATCCGTTCTGAGAGCCGGAATAATGTCAACCGGTATGGGAGGAACAAATGCACATGTTATTATTGAAGAAGCGCCCCAACAGATAAAGAAAGATTCCTCCGAGTCTCCAAAAATATTTCTGCTATCAGCAAAGTCTGACGCTGCATTGAATGATTATACTTCAAGCATCAAATCATATCTGAATCACCCTGAAATTAATCTGGATGATACTGCATATACATTGCAGATCGGAAGGAAGAATTTTAATCATCGAAGATTTTTTATCGGAAAAAATAAAGAAGAACTTCTCAATATTTTAAGTGATGAAAAATCAAAGCAGGTTTTTTCAGATAAAGTTCAAAGTTCAGCAAAGAGACCTATAGTATTCATGTTCCCCGGTATAGGTGATCACTATGTAGGTATGGGTTTTGACCTATACCATAATTCTGAAATATTTAAATCCGAAGTCGATAAATGTGCTGACATTCTAAAGAAATATCTTGACATCGACATAAGAGAGATCATCTATCCGAAAGACTTTAAACGCGAAAGTTCTGATTCTTCCAAAGGGATAGATTTCAAAAAAATGCTTGCAAGCAGGGTGGATAAATCAGCTGATACTAACACGCAAAAATTAAATCAGACCCTTTTTGCTCAGCCCGCACTATTTACAATTGAATACTCGCTTGCTAAACTCTTGATGCATTACGGTGTTACACCAGATGCTATTATAGGTCATAGTATGGGTGAATATGTTGCCGCCTGTCTTTCGGGTGTTTTTAGTCTTGAGGACTCATTAAAATTAATTGCTTCCAGAGCAAGACTTGTGAATTCTTTGCCTCAAAGTTCGATGCTTGCGGTTAATCTGCCAGAAAAAGAAATATTGCCGCTGCTATCTGAAAACTTATCGATCTCATTAATCAACCTGCCCAATCTTTGTGTCGTTGCAGGAGCTGAAGATGAGATCAAAATTCTTGAGGAAGAATTAAAAAGTAAAAAAGTTCTATTCAGATATATCCAGAACGCACATGCTTTCCATTCAAAGTCTTTAAATCCAATACTGAAGGATTTTGAAAAGGAGTTTAAAAATATAAAAGCAAATAAGCCCGTCATTCCATTTACTTCAAACCTGACTGGCGATTGGGTAACCGAAGATGAAATACGAAAACCAGGATACTGGAGTAAACATGCCAATAGCACCGCCAGATTTAGTGACGCGCTGGAAAAAGCATGGGAAATAAAAAATAGTATTCTTCTTGAGATCGGGCCCGGAAACACTTTAAGCGTTTTAGCTATGCAGCATCCCCAAAGGATGAAAGCTGAAAACCCTGTAACTATTACAACACTTCGTGCCTCTTATGATAGTCAATCTGATAATGGATTTTTATTAAGCTGTCTCGGTAAGCTCTGGTTAAAAGGAGTCAGCATTGATTGGGAAAATATATACAAGGTTGGTGAAAAGCACTGCAGGATACCACTTCCTACATATCCGTTTCAGAGGGAGAATTATTGGGTAGATGATTTATATACCATAAAAGAGAATATTAGTTTTAATAAACCCGCTCCATCAAAGCGTAAAGAATTTAACGATTGGTTTAGTGTACCTGAGTGGGTTGAGAGCAATGACAGCAATAATGAAGATAAGATTGCAGCGGATGATGCTCTCTGGATTTTGTTTATGGACGAATCAGGATTTGCTGAAAGTTTAAAAAATGAAATTCAAAACCGTTCACAGAATATTGTTCTGGTTGAAAAAGGTGAAGTTTACCATAAGAAAACAGGTTCAAGTTTTACAATCAATCCTCACAAGAATGAAGATTACTCAAAATTATTTAGTGAACTATCGGGATTAAAATTTTCTAAAATTAATATCCTTCATTGCTGGTGTATTTCGGAGTATAAATCCGGTTTGATGAATCCCGATGATGATCAAATTAATGATATTGGTTTTTATAGTCTTGTCTATATAGCGCAATCTTTAACTAAGTATCACTTTTCACAAAGGATAAATATTGGTGTGTATTCAACAAACACACATAAGGTGGTTAGCACTGATGAAATATACCCAGCCAATGCATTAATCACGGGACCGGTCGGAGTATTCCCGAAAGAATTTTCAAACATTTCCAGCTTCAATCTCGACTTTATCTTAGAAGAAATTCAATCCTCGTATTCTCAGGATTTATTAAATCAATTTGTGAATGAGTTTAATACTACACATTCAAAACCATTTATTGCTTATCGAAATAAAATCAGATACGTAAAAGAATATAAACCGATTAATATTACTTCAGGTACTGATGCAGATTCAAATAAGAAAAATCTCCTCAGGAAAAATGGAGTTTATGTTATAACTGGCGGAACCGGCGGCATAGGTTTAACAATATCAAAATATCTTGCTGAAAATTATCAGGCAAAAATAATTTTCACACAAAAGTCAGAGATGCCGTTGAAATCACAATGGACAAACTGGCTTGAGCAGAATTCCCCTGAATCTGGTTTACTTTACCAGAAGATCAGCAGACTTTTGGAAATGGAAAAAGCAGGTGCTGAAGTTTCAGTTTTTACTGCGGATGTTTGTGATAAACCTGCAATGAAAAATGTTTTTGATGAAACGCTGAAAAGATATGGAAGAATAGACGGAGTAATCCATGCTGCAGGAATAGTTAAAGCAGGTATAGCGCTAGCGAAGACAAAAGAAACTGCTGATGAAGTTCTCGATCCAAAAGTACGCGGAACAATTATTCTGAATGAAATCCTGGAAAATATTCCGATTGAATTTCTTGTATTGTTTTCATCAGTCACATCGGTAATTACTCCTTTCGCAGAAGTTGATTATAGTTCCGCAAATGCATTTTTGGATTCTTACACCGATTACTCAGTTTCAAATCACAAATTCCATACACTCTGTATCAATTGGCCCGGCTGGAAGGATATTGGTCAGTTGAAAAATCTGGTTCCGCTTAAGGGCACTGAAAAATGGAAAGAGAAAGCGCTTGAAAGTGCAATTGCTCCTGAAGACGGACTTAAGGCATTTTTAAATTCTCTAAGCAGTGGTTTGCATCAGGTTATTGTGAGTCCAGAACCACTTTTTGATTCAGAGGACGAATTACACAGTTCACAGTTTTTTGAATTCGATGTGAATGTAACTCAACCCAGAAGCAAAACCCGAACATACCAGGATGCGGTAGTGATTGATTCTTCGGATTCAGGAACAACAGAAGCAGTAGAGAATAAACTTGTAATACTATGGCAGAATATACTTGGTTATGACAATGTCCAAAAAGATGATAACTTTTTTGATCTTGGCGGGCACTCATTATTGATGGGAAGACTTCAGATAAAAATTAATGAAGTGTTTAATGAAGATCTTTCTCTGGTTGATCTGTATCAATATCCTACTATAAAAACCCTTGCTAAGTTTATTACTAATAAAAAAGGAAGTAGTAACGAAGAAAATATTTCCAAAACTTTAATTACCAAAAAAGATCGTGACACCGATATCGCTATAATTGGAATGGCGGGAAGGTATCCCAAATCTTTAAACCTCAAGGAGTTTTGGAAAAATCTTGTTGATGGAGTTGAAGTAGTTTCTTTCTTTAGTGATGATGAGCTTGAATATACTCCTAAAGGTAGCACCGGTTCAGAACTAAAATTTGTGAAAGCACGCGGGGTGCTTGAGGATGCGGATAAATTTGATGCAGAATTTTTTGGATACAATCCAAGAGAAGCCGCTTTAATGGATCCACAGCACAGAGTATTTCTTGAAGTTGCATGGGAAGCTCTTGAAGATGCCGGATACAACGCTGACAACATTAAAGGTGCCGTCGGAGTTTTTGCCGGGTCGAGTTTAAGTACCTACTTGATGTATAATGTTTTATCTGATCGTGAGAAGCAGGAAGAAATTGTTAACTCCTACCAGATATCAGATTATTCCACAGTTACGGGTAATGATAATTCATTCCTCACCACAAAAGTTGCGTACAAACTTGGTTTGCGCGGACCTGCAGTCAATATACAAACAGCTTGTTCAACTTCTCTTGTTGCGATTGGTCAGGCGTATCAAAATCTTCTGTCAGGTGAATGCGACATGGCACTTGCCGGTGGTGTTTCGATAACTTTCCCGCAGAAACGAGGTTACTTTTTTGTTGAGGGAAGTATTGGATCTGTTGATGGTCATTGCAAAACTTTTGATGCCGAAGCCACAGGAACGGTATTCAGTTCAGCAGCGGGAATTGTTGTTTTAAAAAGATTAAAAGATGCAATTAAAGACGGAGATTCCGTTTATGCAGTTATTAAATCTGTTGCAACGAATAATGATGGTGCAGATAAAGCCGGGTACATGACTCCAAGTGTTGAAGGTCAGTCAGAAGTAATAAGGAAAGCACAGTTGATGGCTGGCATTGATGCCTCTACAATTAAATATATAGAAGCGCACGGCACCGGAACACCGGTTGGCGATCCGATTGAAGTCGCAAGTCTTGAAAAAGCATTCCGCGAAACAACCGTCGAAAAACAGTTCTGCGGAATCGGATCTGTAAAAAGTAATCTTGGTCATACGGATACTGCCGCGGGTGTTACAGGATTAATCAAAACAGCACTTTCTTTATATAATAAAGTTATTCCTCCTACGCTTCATTATAATAAACCAAACCCGCGAATTGATTTTGAAAAGTCACCATTCTATGTGGTGGATAAGCTTACTGATCTTAGTAAGGAACAAAGACCGCTGAGAGCAGCAGTCAGCGCCTTTGGTGTTGGCGGAACAAATGCACATGCAATACTTGAAGAGTTCCCTTCAATAACTTTTTCTTGCGAAGAGCGAAGTGATAAATATATTATTCCGTTTTCAGCTAAAACTGAAAATGCTTTGACGAATAATATTCTTTCAATACAAAAATATTTTGAAAGTTCACCAGGAGAAGGTATAAACGATATAGCTTATACACTTCAGACAGGACGGAAGGAATTTGAATGGAGACAATTTGTTGTGGCTGGATCAATAAATAATGCTGCAAGCGAACTCACGAACCTTCTCTCAACAGGAATGAACAGAAGTCAGGTAAACCTGAATGATAATCCTTTTCTTGTGTTTATGTTTCCCGGTCAGGGTGCCCAGTACGTTAATATGGGAAAGGGATTATATAGTTCAGAAAAAATATTTGCAGAAACAGTTGATTACTGTGCTGAATATTTAATACCATTACTTGATCTGGATATACGCGATCTGCTGTTCCCGAAAGAAAACCACGAAGAAACAGCTAAAAAACTTGAACAGACAGTTTACACACAACCGGCTCTTTTTATTATTGAATACGCACTCGCACGACTGATAATCAGTTATGGAATAAACCCGCAGGCAATGATTGGGCACAGTGTGGGTGATTATGTTTCAGCGTGTCTTGCAAGTGTTTTTAGTCTTGACGATGCATTATATATCATTGCCAAACGCGCCACTTTAATGCAGAAGCAAAAACCTGGAAGCATGCTTTCGGTAAGGCTTGGTGAAGAACAAATCAAAAAATATTTAAACGAAAATATTTCTCTTGCTGCTATAAATTCACCAAATCTTGTTGTGGTATCCGGACAGACAGAAAAGTTAAAACAACTTTCATCAGAGTTGACTGAATCAAAAATCGAGAACAGGTTGTTATTCACTTCTCATGCATATCACTCAAGTATGATGGAACCGGCACTTAAGCCCTTTGCAATTGAGTTTGATAAAATAACGCTGAACAATCCAAGTGCGCCATTCCTATCAAGTATGACCGGAACCTGGATAACAAATGAACAGGCTGTTGATAAACAATTCTGGGTTTTACAATTAAGTAATCCTGTAAGATTCTCTAATGGGATAAAAGAATTACAGAAAAAAAATAATCTTGTTCTACTTGAGCTGGGCCCTGGCAGAGCGTTGTCAACAATGGCAAGTCAGCATCGAAATGATAATGTGAAACAAGTTGCAATAACAACCCTGACTCAGCCAGATGAAGTTAATGATGATAAATCAAATATTTTATCCTCAATAGGTAAATTATGGCTGGCTGGAATGAAAATTGCGTGGAATAATTTTTATCCTGGTCAGAAAAGGAGAAGATTACATTTACCAACTTATCAGTTCGACAGGAAAAGTTATTGGATTGAGCCTCCGAAAAACGGAAAAGCAAAGGATAAAAATAATTATTCAAAACAGATTTCGAATTCTGTTACAAAGGTTGTAAAAAGACCTGCAATTAAAAAAGTTATACAGGCGAACAGTATGAAAAGAAAAGAATATATAATCGATATTCTGAAAGATATACTCGTTGATCTTTCAGGAATGAAAAAAACTGATCTGGTAGAATCCAAAAGTTTTCTTGAACTCGGTTTTGATAGTCTGTTCATGACGCAGGTCAGCCTTGCTTTTCAAAAGAAGTTTGATGTTAAAATAACTTTAAGACAATTACTGGAAAGCACACCAACTATTTTAGCTATAGCTGATTTCATTGATGGTAAATTACCATCAGGACAATTTGAACCGCCCAAACAGGAAGTAGTCATTGAAGAACCCGTTGAAGAATTAGTTGAGGAATATATTGACCCTGCTATGAACGATGATTTATCTTCAGGAATTGGAAGTATAGTCGGACAAGGTTCAGTTGAGAAACTTGTCTATGAACAACTTGAACTAATGAAAAAACAACTCGAAATGCTCAGCGGCAAAGTCATGCGGACAATACCTCAACCAGTTGCTAAACATCCGGAACAAAAACCTGTAGATAAAACCATTGCCAAACCTGAAGTTCTGCCGCAGCAAAAAACTGATACAGCCGAAAAGAAAGTCTTTGAAAGATTCGGACCATACAAACCTATTGAAACAAAAAAAGGTGCGGCGTTAACAGATCAGCAGCAAAAGTATCTTGATAAACTTATTAAAGATTATAACCGGAAAACAATAAAATCAAAAAACCTAACACAACAGCACAGAAGCCATTACGCTGATCCAAGAACAGTTGCAGGCTTTTTACCTATATGGAAGGAAATGACATATCAGGTTGTGACCGAAAGATCACAAGGTTCAAGAGTATGGGATATAGACGGCAATGAATATGTCGATGTGTTAATGGGATTTGGTCAGTATTTGTTCGGTCATAATCCTAAGTTTATTAAAGACGCAATTGTTGAACAGATGAACCGTGGCTTCGAAATTGGACCTCAGTCTCCAATCGCGGGTGAAGTTGCAAAATTGATATGCGAATTTACCGGTCTGGACAGAGCAGCATTTTGTGTCACCGGCTCCGAAGCTGTACTTGGTGCAATACGTGCGGCTCGTACTGTAACTGGAAGAGATAAAATTATTTTCTTTGCTGCAGATTACCATGGTATTATTGATGAAGTTCTTGTTAAGACCAATGCTGTTAATGATCAGTTGAAAACAATGCCGATAGCTCCCGGAATTCCGAGAGAGAATGTTCAAAACTCAATTGTATTGGAATTTGGTACTGAAGAATCACTCAAGACAATTGAAAAATTACTTCCTGAAATTGCTGCTGTGATGGTAGAGCCTGTGCAGGCAAGACGACCTGATTTTCAACCTAAAGATTTTCTGGTCAAACTTCGTCAAATAACTGAAGCAGCAAACGTTCCACTTATTTTTGATGAAGTAGTAACTGGATTCAGAGTTGGTCCCGGAGGAGCGCAGGAGTATTATGGAATAAAAGCAGACATTGCAACTTATGGAAAGGTAATCGGCGGTGGATTTCCGATAGGAATTATCGCAGGCAAAAAATTATATATGGATGCTTTTGATGGCGGCTGGTGGCAGTATGGCGATGATTCAATCCCTGAAGCAGGTGTCACCTTCTTTGCCGGAACATTTGCAAGACACCCGTTGTCACTCACAGGTGCATATACAGCGTTAAATTATCTTAAAGCAAAAAACGGTCAGGTTCAAAAACAGTTAGGTGAAAAAACCGCAAGACTTGCAAAAGAACTGAATGAATTTTTAGTCTCAAGGAATATGCCTCTTAAAATCATCAACTTCAGTTCTATCTTTTATTATTCATATCCAAAAGACTTAACATATTTTAGTTTACTATTCTATGTTCTAAGAAATAAAGGATTGCATATACTTGAAGGATTCCCGGTATTTCTTTCAGAAGCACATACCGATGCTGATGTTGATTTTATTATAGATGTAATTAAGCAGAGTATAATAGAACTGCAGGATAATGGTTTCTTTCCGGCACCGCTTGGTTCACAGGAAATTAGCAAACAGTCTGCATTAGTTGATCATTCATCAGGAACAAATAAGATACCTCTTACAGAAGCTCAAAAAGAACTTTGGGTTGCCTCATTAATGAATGATAAAGCATCATGTACATTCAATGAATCATCGCACCTTGTACTTAAAGGAAAATTAAATAAAGAAAATCTTGAAAAAGCTTTTGAAAAGATTATTGAAAGGCATGAGGCACTTCGGACAACTTTCTCTCAGGACGGAAAGTATCAGATAGTAAATTCACAATCACGATTTAAGTTGGTGTTTACTGATCTCACAAATAATCAACAAAGAGACAGTATAGTCACTGAAAAAATAAATTCAGAATCATCAAAAGTTTTTGATCTTATAAATGGTCCTTTGATAAGAGCAGAACTTATCCGGTTGAACGAACTTGATCACAGGCTTATAATTACTGCTCATCATATAATATGTGACGGGTGGTCCTATGATGTTATGGTAAAAGATTTAAGCAGAATTTATTCTGAAGAAGAGGAACATAAACCAACCACGCCGGCACAACCGATGCAGATGAGAGAATTTGTTTCGTTTCTCGAAGAATCTCAAAAAACCAATGAGTATAAAGAACAGGAAAATTATTGGCTTAAACAGCTTGCTTTACCTATTGCTGAATGTGAACTGCCTACAGATTTCAGCAGACCTGAAGTACGTACTTTTAATGGTGCAAGGATCAATGGTGAAATAGAGAAAAATTTATTTAAGAAAGTCAGAGAACTAAGTGCCAAATCAGGAAGCACTTTGTTTGTCACTTTAATTTCAGGATTCTCATTACTATTAAATAAACTCGCGCAGGAAGAAGATATTGTCACAGGAATACCGGCAGCAGGTCAACAGGTACTTGGAGCCGATGATCTTGTCGGGCATTGTACAAACCTGCTTCCGATCAGATTTAAAATTAATCCTGAAATGAAATTCAGTGAATATCTAAAACACTCAAAAGGATTAGTGCTTGACGCTTATGACAATCAGCAGGTTACATACGGAGATCTGATTGGTAAGCTTAAATTAAAACGAAGTGCGAACAAAGCTCCGCTGATTTCTACAATGTTTAATATTGATCCTGCGATAATGGGATTAAAATTTTCAGGACTTGAAGCAGAATTTCTAGCAAACCCGATTTCGGGCTACCAGTTTGAATTTGGTTTCAATCTTGTAAATTCTCAGGACGAATGCTCTATTGAATGTGATTATAATCCGGACTTATTTTCTAAGAAGACTGTTGAAAATTATATCAGATATTATAATTACATTTTGGAACAGGTAACTGAAGATATTGATATTACTTTGAAGGATATAAAAATTTTATCTCCTTCTGAAATTGCAGACATAATGAATTTTTAATAATGGGAATCTGATTCTGTATGACAACCTACGATCTGGTTAAAGAGCAAATAAAAAAATCTCCGGGAGCTGCCGCTATCATTTTCGGAAGCACAGCAATTTCTTATAGTCAATTGTCAGTTGAAATTGATAAAATGAGTACGCTCTTTAAAAATGAAGGTATAAAAAAAGGCGATAGAGTCGGCGTCTCTGTAAATCGTTCGGCGGAGATGGTTGTTGTACTTTTAAGTCTGATGAGAATGGGAGCTACATATATTCCTCTCGATCCTGGTTTCCCGCAGAATAGATTAAGATTTATAGTTGAAGATTCAAAATGCAGTCATCTTGTTATTGAAAACTCAACAAGATCACTATATGATTATTACAATGGTACGCTTATAAATCTTGAAAATTATAAGAAAGTAGAAGCGTTTGAATTTAAAGATGAACCTGTATCTGAAGACAGCGTAGTTTACATACTTTATACATCCGGTTCGACAGGTAATCCTAAAGGCGTACAAATCATTCATAAAAGCCTGGTAAATTTTTTACAGTCAATGCAGAATGTTCCCGGCCTTACGAAAGATGATTCATTACTTGCGATAACCACTCTATCATTTGACATATCCGGTTTAGAATTATTTCTGCCGCTTATTACCGGAGCTCAACTTGTAATAGCATCAAAAGCTGAAGCTTTGGATGGCAGAATGTTATTGAGTCTGCTCAAAAAAAATATCACTGTAATGCAGGCAACACCCTCGACCTGGAGATTATTAATTGAATCAGGGTGGAATGAAAAATTAAATCTTAAAGCATTATGCGGTGGTGAAGCCTTAACCCGAGAACTGGCTGATAAACTGCTCGAAAGAGTTGATTCGCTATGGAATATGTACGGGCCTACGGAAACAACTATATGGTCATCCTGTGCTAAAGTTGAACCGGGAAAAGAAAATTTGCATCTGGGTCGTCCTATTGCAAATACAAAATTTTATATCGCTGATAAAAATAATCACTTCTGTGCACCGGGAGTGCCGGGGGAATTATTAATAGGTGGGGATGGTTTGTCAATCGGGTATTTAAACCGAGATGATCTTACAAAGGAAAAATTCATAAACAATCCGTTTGATAAAAATCAAAATTCATTGGTTTACAGAACCGGTGATCTTGTCAAACTCACTGTAGATAAAAAACTTGAATTTTTAGGACGAATAGATCACCAGGTTAAAATTCGCGGATTCAGAATTGAACTCGGTGAAATTGAAAATGTTATCACACAACATCCTCACGTAAAAGAAGCAGTTGTCACCGCGTACCAGAACGGTAAGATTGATAAAAGACTTGCAGCATATTTTATTTCCGGTTCAGGTGTAGAAATAAATCAATCTGATTTAAGAAATTTTATAAGCGAAAAACTTCCAGATTATATGATTCCGTCGTTCTTTGTTCAATTGGAAAAGTTCCCATTGACACCGAACGCAAAGATTGACAGGAAGGCTTTGCCTTTACCCGAAAATGAGAAGGCTGATAAAGAGGATGAATTTGTTTCACCGCGCAACACACTTGAAATGCAGCTTGCTGAAATTTGGAAACAGGTACTGGAAATTAATCAGGTCAGTATAAACGATAATTTTTTTGAAATAGGCGGGCACTCAATTCTGGCTGCTCAAATGTTTAATGAGCTCGAGAAATTGACCGGTATAAGATTGCCGTTGGTAACTTTGTTTGAACACCAGACAATAAGTGAATTAGCCAAGCTGGTTAAACAGGATAATTTCGTTGAAAAATGGTCACCACTCGTTTTAATAAAAAAAGGAAATAATAAAACTCCGTTGTTTGTGATTCACGGTGCGGAAGGAAATGTTTTATTATATCGTGAACTGGCAAACCACCTTGACCAGGATCAACCTTTATATGGTTTGCAATCGAGAGGGTTAAACGGTACGGAAAGTATTCCTGCATCAGTTGAAGAGATGGCAGTTGATTACATTAAATCGATCAAAAGTATTCAATCCCATGGACCTTATAATATCGGTGGATATTGTATGGGCGGTACTATTGCATTTGAAGTTGCTCAACGTTTGATTGGTGAAGGAGAGGCGGTAAATAATTTATTCCTGATCGAAACTTATAATGCCGCATTCGGAAATATTACAAATACATTTCTTGACAGAACAAGGGAGAGACTGGAAAATGTAAAATTTCATTTTGACAATTTGGTTTCATTAAAAGGTTCCGATAAAAAAGTTTTTTTGAAACAAAAGATTGAAACAACAACAAGAAGAACCAAAGCCAGATTAAATGCAATATCATGTAAAGTGGGAATAAATATTGAAGTACTTCCTGAAAACTCTTCAAAGACTTCCAGGGTTAGACACGCCAATGATATAGCACAGATGAATTATATTCCAAACGAATATAAAGGTAAAACAATACTGTTAAGACCTGTTATTAGCTATTCCAATGAACCCGATCCAAAATTCGGCTGGGGCGATGTTGTTAAAGGAGAGCTGAAGGTTTATAATTTAGATCTTGCCCCACGCGGTATGCTTGTTGAACCATACGTTGCTCAAACCGCTGCAATTATTTCCCGCGAAATAACGGGGACTAAATAAAAAAAATTTGGTTTAAATCAGTTCTAAGTCAATCTATTCGGAAATCGTTTTATTGCTGAATAAGATTATACTTCAATATGTGCAGAATTATTTTCATTCTTCATATTCACAAATGAATCATCAATAAATTTTAAACACTAACTATGACTAATTCATCAGGCAAAATTAAAAACGTATTATTTTTAATTATAATACTTTGGTCAGCACTTCAGATTATCTTTGCTATTCCTGATTCAGTAGTTGAGGATTGGGCTGGCTGGCGTCAGGCAGATACACAAACAATCGCAAGGAACTTTTTCAATTCCGGAGAAAATATTTTTTATCCGCAGATTAATTGGGGCGGTAACGGTCCCGGTTACCTTGAATGCGAATTTCAATTATATACATATTCTGCTTCCTTATTAATGTATGTGACAGGTGAAACAGAATTGCCGGGTCAGCTTTTAAACATTTTAGTAATTGCTTTAACCGCAATCACAATCTTCTTACTGGTAAAATATAAATTAAAAAATGAAAGCGCAGCCTTAGCCGGATCAGTAGTTTTTCTTACAAGCAATCTGGGTATGCACTTATCAACTGCTGTAATGCCTGATGCTATGTGTATACTATTTTATGTAATCGGATTTTATTTCTTTGTAAAATTTTTAGATGACAAATCAAACTCAAGTATGTTACTGTTTGTTTTGTTCAGCATTCTATCAGCTTTAATAAAACCTATGGCGCTTAATCTTGGAATAATTCAATTCTTCATTGTTCTGTTTGGTTACCGGCAGTTATTAAAATCCCCAAAACTTTGGTTAAGCTGGTTGAGTATCGTTGCAGTTACAACAGTTTACTTATTATTTTCAAATAGTCTTTATCAGCAGTATGGAAATACTTTCGGCGTGTTATCGGGTGATAGTAAATTCCCGACTTTAAAAGGATTGATGCAGCCTGTGCAATATGCAAAGATAATTTATTTATCAGTTGTCTGGGGGCTTGGAGTTTTGGGTACACTTGGATTCATTTATTTAGTTATCAAACGCAGAGTAAGTGTGATTGAATGGGCATTAATTATCGGAAACCTTGCAGCGATTTTTATTCCGATGAGATATACTGTTGATAGAGGGGCTTCTCACTACTATGTGTTTACAGCTTTTTTTGGCGCCTGGCTTGTAGGTAAAGCTTATATGGTTTTAAATGAGAAAGAGGGACGGGTTAAAAAAATTCTTCCATCATTTGCAGCAGTAATGATTCTTGTCTTTTATCTTGGTCATATGTATTTGAGAATAAATCCTCAATCATTTCACTATGAACCTGAAGTAGTTAAAATAGGTAACAAATTGAAAGAGATAGTTAAACCAGGAGATCTCATAATTGCCAGAAGTGTTGCTGATGAAAGAGAACAAAGTGAATGGGGAAATCGTATTAATAATTTTGAAGACCCGCGGATTTTTTACCTTGCTAATGTTAAAGGCTGGTCGCTGCCCAATGATTCAAAAGGATTTGAAAGAATAAAAAAGTACATTGAGCTTGGAGCCGATTATTTCGCTGAGCCATTCAACAGGTATGATGATGAAACGTTGTATGACTGGCTTGATAAAAATGCTGAATTAATTTTTGAATCAGATTATGGAAGAATATTCAGGCTTAGTAATTTTTAATTAAGAAAGATTCTTAAGTTTATCGTAACACTAATTTTATTTCGAAAGTTATAGCTTTATAAGTATTTTAGATTTTTTCCCGCCCAAAAGATACTTTTATTTTTATCTTTAATTTAAAATCTACCTATCTCTTTGAAATACATTTCCGCCTATCGTTTGATAAAAAAAAGTTTAATATCTCATCTGGGAAATAAATTTTTTGCGCAACTATTAATTTGACTTTCCATCAGTAAAAAATTATTATTCTCGCCCTTAGTTTTTCCATTGGGGTTGTCATCCATTCCCTTTTAGAATTTTTAATTAGTTAAAAGCATCGGATTGTTTTTATAATTTGATCGTGACCGAGATGTGAATATTCCGAGTGAATAAGGAAACTTAATTAACGTTAATAAAATTATTTAATTAGCATACCTTTTTTCTGTGGAGATATTGTGGTCTTCTGTTTTTGTATCCTGTCTCTGAAACAGTTTTCATTCTCAGTCTCAAAGTTTGCTTTCCTTTACAATTCTATTCATCAACTTAATTCTATTCTCTCTAAAGGAGGTTCAGTATGAGTATTTTTACTCAAACCGTCTTTCTTAATTAAGAGCTTTACAGAAATTTTTATGTAGAACTCTGTAAAGCTTTTCCCTTACGATTTGTTCAAAGCCTTAATTTAATAACCAATTCTTGAGAGGTCATTGAGATGAACAAAACTTCAAAATTATTTTCACTTTTAATTTTCATATTAATATTATCCGCTGTTGCTTATGGTCAAATTATTGAAACTGAAGGTAACAACGGATTCAGAACATATGAATCAACAACTTCGTCTGAATATGTTTCTTTAAATGAAACAGATGCATTAACCGTATGGGCGTTACCAACAAACCAGTCAACTTCCGGTTTTAGCCGGGCTCCAAGCAATTTTTGGGGATACCAAAGAACCGAGTATTTGATTACAGCCACTGAAATGAGTGCAAGTGGTTTTCCTAATGGTGCAGCAATAAACTCCATAGGATTTTTGATTGCAACCGCAGGTGTGGGAAACCTGACAGGAACTTTAAATATCTATCTTATGAATACTACAGATGTCACTTATTCACTCGGAACTTCCTGGACGACAACAGGATTTACCCAGGTAAGTACAAATGCCAGTTTCAGTGTGCCAATTACTGCTGGATACTATGATATCCCATTCACTGGCGGTTCAACTTTTAATTATTCTGGTGGTGGGGTATATGTAGCCTGGGAATTTAGTTCTGCTTCTGCAATTGGTTCAACAGGTGTTGTACATTATTGTAATACAACCTTAACGGGTGGACTTTATGGTCAGCGCAGTACAACAGCATTACCTACTACTCTTGTTGCTTCAAACTGGAGACCAGCAACCCGTTTTGGTACTAATGACTATAATGATATTGTCAGTGTTGATAACATTTATACTTTGGAAAGAGTGCCTACTCCATTTGGTACTCCAACACCAATTGATGTAAGAGTTTCAAACGTATCTGCCGTAGTTACAACATTCAATTTAACTGTTACAGTCAGAGATGCTGAAACTGCAGTAGTGCGTTTTACTTCGACTCAGTCTGTCACTAATTTAGCAGCCAACACAAGCACCGTAGTTAATTTTACAGGGTACTCTCCAACGATATTAGAGGATGTTAATATAGTAGTTACGACATCTGCCATTGCCGGTGAAAACTGGACGGTTAATAACACAAAAACCATTCAGGCAAATGTCAACAATAACTTATACTCATATTGTTATAGTCTGACAAGCCCCGGGGGCTATGGATTTACTTATCCCAACACCGGTATCTTTTCAGCCAAATATAATATGAACGGACAAGGATTAATAACCGGGGCAAACGTATTTATTTATAACTATGCAACCAACCCGGGTAATACTGTTTATGCAGTAGCACTAAACAGTGCGGGAACTATAGTTGCTCAATCTGCAAACTATGTGATTCAGGCTGGCGATCTAGGAACAAATAAAAATTTTGTTTTCACAACTCCGGCTTATTTTAATAATGAAATTTTTTATGTGGGATTAGCACAAACAGCAGGTACTGCTCAATACTATCCTCTTGGTTTGTTTAATGAAACTCCGCAGAGAGGAAATACTTTTTATACTTTTGGTATAGCGGGAGGAACACCGGATATTGATGATATTGATGCGCGTTATGGAATAGAAGCACAAGTAATTGCATTTGCAGGAGTATCAAATCCGGCATCCTTTACTGCAACCCCATTCAGTACTACTCAGATTGATTTAACATTTGCACCTAACGCAAGTAATCATAATGTTGTAATAGTATGGAACAATACCGGTGTATTTGATTTACCAGCCGGCGTACCGCCAGCGGTTGGTCAACCCTTTGCGGGAGGCACTTTGTTATACAACGGTTTAGTTTCTCCAAGAAACCATACCGGACTAACAGCTTCAACAACATATTATTACAGAGCATTTTCGTATGATGGTTTCGGAAATTATTCTCCGGGATTAACAGCAGTTGCAAGTACACCTTGTGAAGTAACAACTGCGCCATTCACAGAAGGATTTGAAGGAACAACTTTCCCTCCTGCCTGCTGGTCAGTAACGGGTGCAAACACATGGTTCAGGACCACTGCAGCCAGCGGTTATGGTAACGGACTCGCTTCTGCCATTGCTAACTTCTATGATATTCCGGCTGCTACCACTTTTGATCTGATTACACTTCAATTCGATATAAGTGCATTTACAGCGCCTCTGCTAAAATTCGATTATGCTTATGCAACATATGTAAATGAAGTTGATCAACTCGATATTTACTATTCAACCAATAACGGATCTACATATTCATTGTTACTTTCAATGCCAGGCGGTACATCGGGTATACTTAACACTGCCGGCGCCACCACCGCTTCCTTTGTTCCAACTGCTGCACAGTGGGCATCGCAAAATCTTAGTTTGCCGCCAGGGACGAATATGATAAAATTCACAGCAACCAGTGCCTTTGGTAATAATCTGTTTATTGATAACATTAAAGTTTACCAGGTATTTGCAAATGATGTTGGATTACTTTCTGTTGATGTTGGAGCTAATCAGAATCCCGGAACAGTAGTACCAACCGCAACGGTTAAAAATTATGGAACATCAACAAATTCATTCAACGTTCAGATGACAATATCAGGCGGTTATTCCTCCACAAAAACTGTTTCAAACTTAGCTGCCGATGCTACACAACTTGTTACGTTTGATAACTGGAATGCCGCACTTGGTCAGTATAGTGTTGATGTCTGTACACAATTAGGCACTGATCAGGATGTAACTAACGATTGTATGTCAAAATCAATCGGCGTTTATACCGGTTCATTCACTACTGGAACAGACTTTCCAACAACTACTTATCTCGGAACAGGAGTTGGTTATACTTCAACTACCGAAGCAACAGGATTTCTGTATTCATTCGGTGGAAATACGGCTTCAGCTCTCGGTACAGAATGTTATAAATATAATGCAGCCACTAACACCTGGACTCCGATTGCTTTATTACCATCTGGTCGAAGAGTTGTCGCATCAGCACTTGTAGGTGATTTCATTTATGTAATCGGCGGTTCTGATATGTCAAGTGTTTATCAATCGACAGTTTATAGATATGATATTGCATTGGATTCGTGGACAACAGTTGCGCCATTGCCAATCGCAGTTGGTTGGGGAAAGGCTGTAGGTTATAACAACAGGATTTATTTCGCAGGAGGCGTTAATTCTGCAAGCACAATACTCCCTGATGTTTATGTGTACGATGTATCTGCAAATACTTGGACTGCAGGTACTTCAATGCCGGGACCAAAATTCGGTGGAGCTTTTTCTGTAACAGGAAATAAGCTTGTTTATGTAGCTGGTGCAAATGAAACCGTGATTTCTGATGATGTGTATGTCGGTGCAATCGATGCTGGAAATCCAGTGGCAATAACCTGGATTACAGCCAGTGATTATCCCGGATTAAATAAAGAGTCGGAGTCATCAAACCAGCTTAATCTCTTTGCTCAGATGCTGAGTGATACGAAAGGAAAAAATTTCAGTGCAGGGATTTTAGAAGCTGTATATCCTCCCGGATCGATGTACAGGTTTGACGGTGCAACATGGGGAACTGATGGAGTTATAGTTACAGGAGGAAGTCCATCATCGGCGTGGTCACCGGCGAATCCAAATCCAACTTACATTTACAAACCAGCTACAGATACATGGATAAAACAAGGTGAAGTTCCTTCTCCTGTTTTAGGTTCATCAATAGGATCTGTTAATGACGGTAACACATGGAAGCTTATCATTGCATCAGGTTTAGGAACGGATGAGAATGCAACCCAAATATGGACAGATAATTTGAGTGCAGCTCCTACAACTTTCCAATTATCTGTTAATGTTACAGACGGATGGAACATGGTTTCCGTTCCCGGGGTGCATCCAACTAATCAGAACGTGAATACATGGTGGCCAAACAGAAATCTGCTCGCAGATGTTTATCGCTGGTCGGGTTCATATTCTCCGGTTACTTTAACAACTCCGACCCAAGGTTACTGGATGCTTCACACCGGGGCTAATACTTATAACACCGGTGATGAATGGCCGGCCGGAGGGATTCAGATTGTTACTCACGATCCTATTGCTATAAGCACAGGCTGGAATATGATTGGTGCTTACGATCAACTGGTTCCTGTTGGAAGTTTAACAACAACTCCTTCCGGATTAATTGTTCCTAACACGATCTATGGTTGGAACGGATCATATTTTAATCCTACAAACCTTGTTCCCGGTTACGGGTATTGGGTACTTGTTAATGGTAATGGAGTTATAAATGTTCCGACAGTTTTGGACGGAGGAACAGTAGCAAAACAGGAAGACAGAAGCAGCTGGGGAAAAATTATAGTCACGGATGCTGCTCAGAGAAGTTATACGTTATATACCATTCCGGATAAATCAGGAAATAGCGGATCAGGTATTGACCTTAATAGCTACCAACTTCCTCCTTTACCTCCTTCCGGTTCATTTGATATAAGGTTCAGCAGTCAGAGAGTTGCGGAAGATCTGAATGGTTCAGAACAGACTATCGAGATGACAGGTGTTGTTTATCCTGTAACTGTCCGTACTGAAAATCTAAGTATTAAAATAAAAGATCAGACTGGTAAAATACTTAATACAACAATCAGTGCAGGAGAAGAAATTCTTGTTGAAAATAATCTGCTTAATAAACTGATTGTTGCTGCTGATATAATACCAGCCAGTTACTCGCTTGAACAAAATTATCCAAACCCGTTCAACCCGAGTACTAATATTGAATTTTCATTACCTGAAGATGTTGAGAATGTTAAACTTACAATTTACGATGCATTAGGTCAGAAGGTGATAGAACTTGTAAATTCAAAACTCGAAGCAGGCAGCTATAAATACAAATGGGATTCCGGTAATGCAGCAAGTGGTCTGTACATTTATGAACTGAGAACAGCTAATTATTCATCAGTTAAAAAAATGCTGCTGCTCAGATAATAGAATCCGGTAAGTTATAAACCCCGGTTTAAGCCGGGGTTTATTTATTCAATACCCCTCTAAAATATTTTTGATTATTTAAACTCTCAATTCCAGAATTCAAAAAACTATATGCACAGTGAGTGTGCGTTAAGATCATGAAGAAAAAGAAAACACTTAGTATTTTATTTCACATTAAAATATTGAAACGATGTCCATCTTTATGATAGGCAATGAAGGGAAAGTAAAAATTATTTCAGAGAATCTTGCGGGAATGGTGAATCACTCACAGGAAACAACTTTTACGATTCGAGGAAAATAAATAAGGCAGTACAATTTTAAAGCCATAATCATTTTATAATTAGCAAAAGATTTTCAATGATCAGTGCTTACTTATTTAATCTAAAAAAGTTAGGCTAAAACCCTTCAACCAATTCTCGGGAAAATATGTGTACTGGCATAAAATTTTTTTCAATAAAAAATAAAAATTAATCTTCAAAAGTGATTTTTCTTTTGACTTTAAAATGTCAAAAAATTATAATTGTGCCCCGTTCAATACAATTAGAGGGGAAAAATATTTTTTGTCCGGGTGTTCGATAAGTTCGTGTTGCTCACTTGTGCCTATGTTGTTTGCGATGTTATACTGGTGTTGTCATGCTTAAGTTAACATATTCGTTATAAATCGTTCCTCAGCCCATTTGTTTCTAGTTCCGTTTGCGATGCTATGCTTGTGTTCATTCATTAACAAATTCGTTTGTTCTAAATCGTTCGTGTTACTCACTTGTCCTTGCGTTCGTTTGCAATGCTATGCTTGTGTTGTCATTCTAAAGATTAAGTTTGTTGGTTAATAGTACTGTTAAGGATCTGAATAATTCGTAATTCTTTTTATTCACTATTCATTTTCAGGCATTCACTCATATGCTTTTTTGGGATTCTCAGTTTACTAAATCAGATCATAACGTATCGGGTCACACCTTAATACCACTCTATTATAATCAATCATTCATTAACAACAGTGAGGGAAAGTTATGAGTTTGGGTTCTTGTTTTAACTTTGATCCTTAGCTGCTTAACAAGCATCTATGATCAATGTTGTTTTCGAGTGTCATTATTTTTTTAATTAATTAAGCAATCTTTTATTTCATTTAAGGAGAGTGCTATGCGACAAAAATTTCTAGGACTACTTTCTGTTGTCTTTCTCCTTGCGATGTTTTTATTCCCGCAAACAGCTTATGCTCAGTTAACAGGAACTAAAACAATTCCCGGTGATTATGCAACAATAGCTGCAGCAATCACAGATCTGAATACGCAAGGTGTAGGAACCGGGGGTGTAACATTTAATGTTGCTGCCGGTTATACAGAGACTCTTACATCAGAAACTGCTGGTACAATCACAGCTACAGGTACACTCACGGATCAGATTATATTTCAAAAATCTGGTGTGGGTGCTAATCCATTGATTACTGCTTATGCATGGACAGTTGCTTCTGCATACGACGGTATGATTAAAATTGCCGGCGGTGATTATATTACATTTGACGGCATTGATCTGCAGGAGAATGCTGCAAATACTACAATTTATACTGACTGGGGTTATGCTCTAGTTAAAGCAAGTTCAACAGCTCCATTCAACGGTTGTCAGTTTGTTACCATAAAGAATTGTGTGATTACTCTGAACAAAGCCAATACAAATTCTGTTGGTATTTATACTGGTAATCATATAGCAACTGCTACAACATCTTTAACTATAACTGATCCGGCGGATGCTAACAGCAACAACAAATTTTTCAGTAACACTATCACAAATTGTTATTCCGCAATTTCAATTAGCGGTTTTGCAGCTTCATCACCATACACGTTATATGATCAAAACAATGAAGTTGGTGTTGGCGGTGCAAATACTATAACAAATTTTGGTGGAGGAACAGTTTCTGCCAGAGCTATTTATAGTATTTATCAAAATGGCTTAAAAGTTAATAACAATAATATTAGCTCAACTGTAAACGGATCTACAACTACAGTTTATGGTATATTTTTATCAACTGGTACTTCATCAAGTGCTGATGTTGCTGGAAATACTATTTCGTTATCTTTGACTACTGGTACTTTTACAAGTACCATTTATGGTATTAACAATGCAATGGGAAGTACAGCTGCATCAAATACCATAAATATTAACAATAATATTTTTCAGAATTGTGATTTCTCAGGATTCTCTACCGGAAATTTCTATGCAATTTTGAATAGTGGAACCGCAGCAACAGTAAATATTAATAACAACACAGTTAATAATATTACTATGGCCGGAACTGGTACTAGTACATACATGATCGAGATGGGTTCACCTGTTACAGGAAATATGAATGGTAATAACATTACTACTATTACTCGAACAGGCGCGAGTGGGACTACGTATGGATTGAAGATCACCAGCCCGACAAATCTTACAGCAAACGGCAACACTGTTGATGGTATTAATTATACAAATACTGCTTCGACAGGTACTGTATATGGATTTTACGGATTATCGAGCGCAGTAAACGTTACTGTTACAAATAATATCTTCAGAAATTTTTCGACACCAACTACCGGTGCACTTTATGGTATCAGGGAATTTGGTGTTTCCGGAACAAAAATTATTCAGAACAACCAGGTTTATAATTTCTCCACATATACTGGTGGTGCCGGTGGGGAATCAATGTATGGAATTTATTGTTCTACAGGTAATATAGATATCAGCAATAATGTTGTTTATGCTTTAAACAGCACTGGAACAACTGGTGGTACGGGTGGAACCTTGGTTGGTATTTATATCTCAGGTGGTACAACAAACAATGTTTATAAAAACAAAGTATATGATATTTCAACTAACAGTACCAACCCGGCTTTATATGGTATTCAAATCGGCGGCGGTACAACAAACACGGTTTATAATAATTTAGTAGGTGATTTGAGAACACCTGCTGCTAATGCAGCAATACCACTTGCTGGTTTGTATATATCAGGTGGTACAACAACCAATGCTTATTATAATACAGTCTATTTGAACGCATCAAGTACAGGAGCTTTATTCGGAAGTTCAGCACTTTATGCATCCTCAACCCCAACTGTGAATTTGATCGATAATATATTCGTTAATAATTCTACTCCAGTTGGTGCAACTGGTTTTAGTACAGCATACAGAAGAACAACAACAACATTGACTACATATGCTAACACATCAAATAATAACTTGTTCTATGCTGGAACACCAGGGGTTAATAATCTGATATTTTATGATGCGACAAATTCAGATCAGACAATTGCTGAATTTAAAACAAGAGTCGCTCCAAGAGATGTAAATTCATTTACAGAGAATCCGACTTTCTTAAGCACAACTGGTTCAAACGCAAACTTCCTGCACATTAGCACCGGAGTTGCAACCCAGATTGAAAGTGGTGGAATTCCCGTTGCCGGTATTACAGATGACTTTGACGGTAACTTAAGAAATGCAACAACACCTGATGTTGGTGCAGATGAAGGTAATTTCCCTCCGTTGGATCTGAGCGCACCATCAATCAGTTATACAGCTTTAGGTCCCACGAACTCTACTTCAGCCAGAACATTGGTTGTGAATGTTGTGGATCCAAGTGGTGTACCTACAACAGCTCCTGGTTGGCCATATCTTTACTGGAGAATTAATGCAGGTTCATGGAATGCTTCAACTCCAACAGGTGTTGCCGGCAGTGATTATACATTCAGTTTCGGTGCCGGTGTTGTCGTGGGTGATTTAGTAGAATACTACGTTGTCGCTCAAGACGGTGCTACAATACCTAATGTTGGTGCATTCCCATCAGCGGGCGCAGGTGGTTTTACAGCTAACCCGCCGGCTGCATCAACTCCACCAACTACGCCAAGTAGCTATTTAATAGTTGACGCTCCTTTATCAGGTCCCTACACAGTTGGAAGTGCTCTGTTTAACAGTTTAACCGGACGTAATATTACATTTGAAAGAAGAGTTCAAACTGTAATGAAAGAAGTTTGGGTTGAAACACCTGTTACAGAAAAACAAAATTCTCTTACTCAATCTTCAGACAAACCTGCCGGAAGATATGAAATGAGAGAAGTTGAAGAAATAAGTTTCATACCAATGGAAAATGGTAAACCTTACACAGGTGATTTGTATGTAAAGAAAGCAACAAATCCTGAAATTAATTTCCCTGCAGGTACAGAAGGAGTTTACGCAACCATAACAGCCGCAGTTAATGATCTTAACTTACGCGGTGTTGGCGGTGCAACAACTTTCTTACTCACTGATGCTACATATACAACGGAAACTTTACCAATCGTTGTTAATATCATCAGTGCAAGTTTACCAACAGCAGTAAATACAGTTACAATAAGACCTAACACAAGTGTAACTGCAAGTATTTCCGGCGCATCAGCAAGTGCACAGGTATTCAGAATCAGAAACAGTTATGTAACTATTGATGGTTCAAATTCTGGCGGTACAGACAGAAGCCTCACCATTGAAAATACAAGTACAACAACTCCACAGGTTGTAAGTTTTAATTCAAGCGGCACAACACCATTAGTTGGCGGCGGAATTAAAAACTGTACATTGATCAACGGTGTTAATACAAGTTCTGCTTTAGTAATTACTGATCTTGCAGGTACAGCAGGATATTTTAACAATATTACCATCCAGAACAACAGCGTTCAAAAAGCATATATCGGTATTTACTGCAATGCATTTGTTGCAGCAGGTAACGGCAGTGGTTTATTGATAGCAGGTAACGACCTTTCTACAAGCGGTGCAAATTCAGTACGCTATGTAGGTATTTATGTTCAGGGTGCCGATGGCGCAGTTGTTAGAAATAACACGATTGCAAATTTTGATGGTGCTACTAGTGAAGATGACAGAGGAATCTGGTTTGCTACAGGTACAACAAACAGTACAATAGATGCGAATTTGATTCACACATTAAAATATACAGGTACTGGTGGTTATGGTTGTTATGGTGCAGCTATATCCACAGGTGTTACCAATGCAAATATATTAATCAAAAATAATATGATTTATAATCTTTCCGGTGACGGATGGAGTTATACTTCAGTATTGGGTGATAACACTCATGGTTTATATATTTTCGGCACCCAAACAGGTGTGAAGGTTTACAATAATTCAATTCATCTTTATGGTAATACATTAAATCAATCAAGTGCTGCTTCATTTGGTTTAACACTTGGAACAGGAAGCACTGCTGATTTAAAGAATAATATTATTGTAAACAACCTTGGATTGCTTGGTGCAACCGGTTACGGTTCAGTTGGCGTTTATCTTCAGACTGCAAATACTCAGCTTGAAGCTAGTAATTACAATGATTTATATGTTAACCCAACTGGTACTGGGGTTAAGTTAGTTGGTCAGATTGCAGCCGTTGGATATGCGGATTTGGCAACCTGGCAAGCAGCTAGTTTACAGGATGCTAACAGTATTTCTGCTGATCCTAAATTTGTTGCCAATACAGATTTACATATAGATCCTTTATTTGACATAGTAAGCAATAACGGAACTCCGCTTGCAGCAGTAACAACTGATTTTGACGGACAAACCAGAAGCTTAACAACTCCTGATATGGGTGCAGATGAATACACCTATACTCCACCATCAGTTGATGATCCAACAGATGTTGCCGCAATTCCAGGTGCATTGAACATAAATGTTCAGTTTACACCAAACTTAGCGAATAATAATGTCGTAATAGTATGGAATAGTACAGGAACATTTACTGCTCCATCAGGTACACCACCGGCAGTTGGTCAGCCATTTGCTGGAGGTACAGTATTATATGTTGGACTAACCTCACCTGCAAATCATACAGGATTAACTTTAGGCTCAACATATTATTATAAGGTATTTTCAAATTCAGGTATAAACTATTCTCCTGGTGTAACCGCTAATGCAACCACATCAGTTGTTAACCCATCAGGAGTAACCGCAACAACGGTAAGTGGTACCCAAATCAATCTTGCGTGGATTAAAAATGCAAATAATGATAATGTAATGGTTGTAACAAATTCAGTTAACACATTTGGTGTTCCTGTTAACGGAACAGCTTATGCAGTTAACGATCCTGTTACCGGCGGTGGAACAGTTGTTTACAATGGTTCAGCCAGCGGATTCAACCATACATCGTTAACTTCTGGTACAACTTATTATTACAAAGTGTTCTCTGCAGAAGTAGCCACTAATTATTATTCATCAGGTGTTACTACTAATGCAACAACTCTATTCAGCCTGCCTTACTTCCAGAACTTCAATGCTGGCACTACATTACCATCTGGTTGGACTGGTACAATGTCAGTAATTGCAAATCATGGTACAGCAGGGTCAAATGGTTTATCAAGAAATCTTTACAGTTCTGTAACTTCAGCGATTGGACGAGCACCATTTGTTGGACCAGCAGCAGCTAATACTCAGTTAGAATATGATTACAGAATCGTTGATTGGTCAGGTTATCCAACCACACCAACAGTTTATGGTGTCGGCGATTCTATCAATGTTCAGGTATCAACCGATAACGTTAACTGGACGACAGTTCAAAGTATCAACAGCACAAATCATGTTACTTCATTGGCTTTTGTAAATAAACAAGTTAACCTTGGTGCTTACAGCGGTAATGCAATTTACATCAGGTTTAATTGTGTTTGGGCTAATGGTGATTATTATGTTGATATCGATAACGTTTATCTTGGTTCTCCTTCAGTTGCTAATCCGGGTTCATTCAGCGCAAGTGCTTTCAGTACTACACAGATTGATCTTGCATTCACAACAAACCCGAGCAACAACAATGTAGTTATAGTATGGAACAATACCGGTACGTTTACCGGACCTAGCGGAACTCCGCCAGCAGTTGGTCAGCCTTTCGCAGGTGGTACACTTCTATCAAACGGTATTACTTCTCCTGTTAACCATACAGGCTTAACAGCTTCAACTACATATTATTACAGAGCGTTCTCATACAACGGTACTGATTATTCAACCGGACTTGATGCAAACGCTACTACAGTTTGTGGTCTTTCTCCATTACCATTTGCTGAAACATTTGACGGTACATTATTCCCGCCAACTTGCTGGACGAGAATAAATGCCGGGACAGGAAATGATTGGCAAAGATCTACATCGGCTCCTTATGCCGGGTTGGGTAATATGAGATATACTTATAACTCTACAAATGCAGCTAATGCATGGATGATAACTCCAGGCTTTGCACTTGAAAGTGGTAAAAAGTATTACGTTTCGTTCTACCAGAATACTTCAGGTTCATATCCTGAAAAATTAAAAGTTACGGTAGGTACTGCACCAAATGTTGCTGGGCAAACCACAACGATTTGGGATAATGCAGGCGGAACCTCGCTTACAAACGCAGCTTATGAATTAAGAATTGCAGAGTATATAGCTCCTGCTACAGGAACATATTATTTCGGCTTCAACTGCTATTCTGACGCAGATGAATGGTACTTGAATGTTGATGAGATCACGATCATCGAACAGCCGGATGTTGATCTTGCTTTTACAAGCTTCACACAAACTTCCGGTTTACCAACACCACGATTCGGACAGAACTTCAGCGATTATAATGTTTCCATGAACAAGCAGACACTCGTTAATGGTAAAAAATATAATCTTGAATTAAATCCGTCATCAGTTGGAGTTAGCTCTTCGAATGCAAATAATACAGTGATAGTTCCGGGTGTAACTCCATCACTTACAGATCTGCTTGCTAATGTTGATCTGCAGGCATTGATAACAAACCTTGGTGCAAATGCTGCATCATATAACTTGAATTGGGATGTTAGTGGAGTATCACAGACACCTTATTCAGGTCCTACAGTAAACTCAGGAAGTAATCATACTGCCAATTTAACTTTCGTACCATCAGATCGTGGTACATTTGTTACTTCAGGTACTATTACGGTAGTTAATGATGAAATCCCGGGAAATAATGCAAAACAATTCCGTATGCGAGTTTATCCTGATACATACAGCAGGATTCTGTATGATCGTGGAGATAATTTAGTTGACACGTATATCGGATGGGGATCAGCAACCACACAATTTAAAGCAGGTGTTCGTTTTACGAATGCAACAGAATCTAAGTTGGGTGGTGTTGATTTCATTTGCAGAACAGAAACTGTTACATCAGGCGATATAATTATTCAGGTTAGAGCAGCTGGTACAGATACACTTGCACCCGGTGCTGTTCTTTATACACAAATATATAATGGTGATGCATACTTAGCTGCCGGTGAGGGTGGAGATTATATTCACTTCCCGTTCGGTAACGATGCACCTACTATTGCAGCTGGTTCAGATTATTGGATCACTATTAAGATGCCAATTGGAATATTATATCCAGGTGGTGCCCATGCCACAGGTTTTGTACCTGGAAGAAGCTTTTTTGAAGGAAGCACAGATACAACATTGTGGAGTCCATTGGTAATCACACCTGATGAATTTGCATGGATAATGCGTTCAGTTAATCTTCCAACTGGTCCTCAAACATTCCAGCTTTCAGTTAATGTCACGGATGGTTGGAACATGACCTCAGCCCCTGGCTTACATCCAACAAATCAGAATGTAAGTACCTGG
Organism: Ignavibacteriales bacterium; assembly: GCA_016700155.1. Lineage (NCBI taxonomy): Bacteria > Pseudomonadati > Ignavibacteriota > Ignavibacteria > Ignavibacteriales > Ignavibacteriales bacterium. Next base: position 3,286,954 of record CP065001.1, on the reverse strand, counting down.
TGGCCGAACAGAAATCCATTAGCAGATGTTTATAAATGGAATGGCTCTTATTCTGCAGTAGCCACAACCGATCCTGGCGAAGGTTACTGGATGCTTCATACCGGTGCTCAAACCTATAACACCGGTGATGAATGGCCTGCGGGTGGAATTGAGATTGTAGCACATGATCCTATTGCGATTATCAATGGATGGAATATGATTGGTGGTTATGACCAAAGTATTCCTGTTGGAAGTTTATCAACCACACCTCCGGGATTAATCGTTCCGGGAACTATTTACGGTTGGAACGGTGCTTATTATAATCCAACAAACCTTGAACCCGGTTATGGATACTGGGTATTAACTACAGGTGCAGGTGTTATCAATGTGCCGGCTGTGATAGATGGCAGTGGTACTATTGCTAAACAAGATGATAAGAGCACCTGGGGTAAAATTACCGTTACAGATGCAACAGGTAAAAACTTTACTCTTTACACAATTGATGGTGAAGTAAATCTTGATCATTACCAGATGCCTCCGTTGCCTCCAACGGGTGCATTCGATGCAAGATTCAGCAGCCATAGAGTCGCTGAAGATCTTAAGTCAGGCGAACAGACAATTGAATTAAGAGGAATGAATTATCCTGTTACTCTTAAAATAGATAACGTAAATATTAAACTTCAGGATGAAACAGGTAAGTTAGTCAGCGCAAGACTAAAACCGGGAGAAGAAATAAAGATTAGTAACAGCCAGGTAAGCAAGCTGAGAATATCGGAAAATATTATTCCGGACGTATACGCACTTGAGCAGAACTATCCAAACCCGTTCAACCCAAGTACAGTAATTCAGTTCTCATTACCTGAAGATGTAGAAAATGTAAGAATAACAATTTACAACGCACTGGGTCAGAGAGTAACCGAACTTGTTAATACCAAGTTACAGGCTGGTCAGTACGAATACCGCTGGGATGCAAGAGATGTTGCAAGCGGTCTCTACATCTATGAGTTAAGAACAGAGAAATTCAGTTCAGTAAAGAAAATGATGTTACTTAAGTAATTCGTTCAGAACACGGAGTTCCGTACTGAGGGGTACGGAACTCCAATTATATATTGGAGTACATATATATAATTATACATTTCTTCACTCATTTTATCGAAAGGTGTGTTATGCAAAAAGTTTTATCGATCTTAAGCCTGGTGCTGATACTGAGCGTAGCAGCATTTGGACAGGCACAGATAGACATTCCAATAACCGCAGTCAACGGACCTAACACGCAGGTACTAGCAGTAGGCCTTGACCAGACGGCAACCAACGGTATTGATGTTACACTTGGCGAAAGCATCCTTCCGCCTCCTCCACCAGCAGGCGCATACGATGCAAGATGGGATCTTACCCCTTACGGCACCGTAGCCGGAACGTGGAGAGACTACCGTCCTGCAGCAGCATTTCCATTTTCAGGCGATGTAGCCCATACAATTAAATGGCAGTTAGCAACAGGCGCTACCACATTTGAACTGCAGTATGCACTACCCACAGGCGCAGAGATACGTATTACAGATAACTTCGGTGGCGTACTATTTAACAGCGGATTTCTTACAGGCAGCGGAACCTATTCAATACCGCCGGCATTTGTAAGCAGCGGTATTGGTGTTGTAACAATGAGATATACAAATATAGCGCCTGCTGTAGTAGGGCCTGTATTTTCAGTAGCACCTGCATCATTAACCTTTGGAACAGTGAACTTAGGTAACAATGCAACACTGCCTGTAACAGTAACAAATACAGGTAACGCAGACTTAAACATAACAGGCATAGTATCATCAGATGCACAGTTTACATTTGCACCAGGTACATTCCCTGTAGTAATAGCAGCAGGTTTAAACCAGGTATTCAACGTAACCTTTACCCCAACAGCAAACGGACCGCAGAACGGAACATTAACCTTTACACACGATGCACCCGGTTCACCAACGGTTTATAACGTAGGCGGTGTTGGTTATACACCTGCCCCGATATTCGGAGTAAGCCCAGCATCATTAAACTTTGGGCCAGTTAACATAGGCGGCAACGCTGTATTACCTTTAACAGTAAGCAACACAGGTGATGCACAGTTAACACTTACCAATATCGTTTCATCAGACGGACAGTATACATTTGCACCGAACGCATTCCCTGTAAACATAGCAGCAGGCGGCAACGCTGTATTTAACGTAACCTTTACACCAACAGCAGCAGGTACGCAGAACGCTACATTAACATTCACACACAATGCAGCAGGTTCACCAAACGTATATTCATTAACAGGCAGCGGTTTTACAACAGCACCTGTATTCGGACTTAGTGCAGCATCACTCAGTTTCGGCAACGTATCTGTAGGCGGAACATCAACACTTCCTGTAACAGTAAACAACACAGGTAATGCACAGTTAACAATAAGCAATATCGTTTCATCAAACGGTGTGTTTACATTTGCACCAGGTACATTCCCTGTAAACATAGCAGCAGGCGGCAGCCAGTTGTTCAACGTAACCTTTACACCAACAGCAGCAGGACTTGTAAGCGGTGATCTTACCTTCACACACAATGCAGCAGGTTCACCGTCAGTATTGCCTTTAAGCGGTACAGGTCAGACACAGGGCGGGTTGTTAAGATTTGTTAATGCATCACAAAATCTTTTAGATGGAACAGAAAATAACCCTGATGCGGTAGTACTTGAAGGTTATACCGGTCAGCCGATGAAAGCATTACAGTTTGATATCGTTGTAGGTAAATCAAACGGAAGATTGATCTTAAGATCAGTTAGCAGAGGCGCAGCAATAACAGCTCCTGAATTCAACTTCAGTTATGAGATCTATCCCGGTCCTACATTGCCTGACGGATCATCAAGAGACAGAGTAAAAATCGTCATCGTTGGCAACGGAACAAACTCTATTCAGCCGGCATTCGGTACACAGGAAATAGCAAAATTTGCATTTGATATAGTTGACATTACCGGTCCAAGTGCAACAACAACAAACGGATTGGAAAATGTACTTGGCGCAACAGCAACACCTGTAATCAATGCTAATATCTCAACCGGTGCCGATGAAGTAATTAATATTGGTAATGGTACTTCAGGTGGTCTCTACGGCGACGTTAACCTTGATGACCAGGTAAACATACTTGACATCTTGCTGATGATCGATCACATCTTGGGAAGAACAACCTTAACAGGTTTAGCATTTACGCAGGGAGATTTGGCTCCGTGGACAGTTGGTCAGCCGTTGCCAGTACCTGATGGCGTAATCAACGTACTTGATCTTTCAGTATTACAGAACATAGTTCTTACAAATACCTATCCAAGCGGAACACCTGTATATAAAGTTGCTGGTAGTCCATTTGATATCAGCATCAACTCATTTGAAAAACTTACCCCCGGAATGAATGCAAAACTGACATTCTACTTAACCAACAATGGAATGACAGTCCGCATTGAATCGATAAAGAAAGTAAAAGGCGTTCAGATAGAGTTGAATGGAATGGGATCACTTATTCCAAGCGGTACGGAAATGACATCAGTATTTGATCAGGCACTTTACTATCAGCTTAATGACTTTTTAAGAACATTAACATATGATCCTGAAGCATTAACAATAGATGCAGGCGAATATATGTTAGCAAAACTTCCATTTGCGTTGAATGATCCTGAAGCAATAATAATCGAAAAGATAATTGTTGCAGATGAAAACAACGGACAGATGGATAAAGTTGAAGTTGAGATCCGTTATGAAGAACCGCCAACGGGTCTTCCGCTGGATTACGTACTTGAACAGAACTTCCCGAACCCCTTCAACCCGAACACCACAGTACAGTTCCAGGTTCCGAAGGACGGACTTGTAACAATAAGAGTATATGATATGCTCGGACAGGAAGTTGCAACACTGTTCTCAGGTAATGCAGCAGCCGGTACACATACATTAAACTGGAACGGGCTTGACCTGAATGGAAAAGCAGTAGCCAGCGGTAACTACATCTACAAGATGACCGCAGGTGACTTTGTTCAGTCAAAGAAAATGGTTTACTTAAAGTAAAATAATAAATCCGCCTCCCTGAAAAAGGGAGGCGGAAGTTCTAATAATTTTTTCAGGGATTAAAATGAAAAAAATATTTCAGATAGTATTGTTAGTCGCAGTGTTTGCATCACTTGCAAACGCACAGCTTGTGTATGATTCTGTACGTGTAACCGATCAGGTTGGCGGCTCTAAGTGGCTTGTATTTGGTATTGACCCGACTGCAACCGACGGCATTGACCTTGCACTTGGTGAAGGACTTGTTCCGCCATTCCCTCCTACTGGTGCTTTTGAAGCAAGATTCTTTTTACCCGAAAATAATTTTTCAGGAACAGCCGCAAGCTGGAGAGACTTCCGCTTTATGGACAGTGTTCCTTACTGGGGAACAAAAGAGTTCAGGCTTGCTTATCAGCCAGGTACAGGTTCACCGGGTATGAGGATTGAATGGAACTGGCCTGCAAGCATTACTGGCGTACTTCAGGATCTGTTCGGTGGTGTGCTGATAAATATACCAATGTCAGGCACAGGATTTTTTAATGTTACTCCTGCACTCGACAGGTTAAAGATGGTTGTAACTTATGACAGTTCACTTTCAGTTGAACTTACATCATTCGGCGCATCGGTAAAAGGCAGCACTGTACAGCTAAGCTGGCAGACTTCTTCAGAAATAAATAACCTTGGTTTTGATGTTGAAAGAAAATCAGCAAATACAACCTGGCAGAAAATAGCTTTTGTCAGAGGCGCAGGAAGCACCACATCAGCACAGTCATACTCATATGTTGATGAGGACGTAACAACAGGCACATACACTTACCGCTTAAAGCAGATTGATTTTGACGGTACATCAACCTACTCGAAAGAAGTTGAAGTTGATATGGCTGTAAGTGATTTTCATCTTTACCAGAACTATCCAAACCCGTTCAACCCATCTACTGCGGTAAGGTTTTCAGTACCAACTGAAGGTCTTGTAACAGTTAAGGTTCACGATATGCTTGGTCAGGAGATAACAACTTTGTTTTATGATAACGCATCAGCGGGTGTACATACACTTAGCTGGAATGGCAAGGACAGTAACGGCAATGACGTTAGCAGCGGAAGTTACATCTGCAGGCTTACGGCTGGTGAGTTTACTCAGTCCGTCAAAATGATCTTTTTGAAGTAAGAGAGTTTAATGTTCGGGATGTTCGGGTTATAATGATCCGGGCATCCTGTTCATTAGTACCGGCGTAATTTCATATTCACATTAATGTATTGGAAGTCAAAAGTTTTTTATCAGACCACACTGAGTTGGTGAAATGATGCCGGAACCGGATTAATAAATTGTGTGAATCTTCAAATCCGGTATAAAAATTAATAATGCAGATATTTTTTTATCAGCAGAATCTTTCAAACGGGAAATGTCATAAAGGCAGTGTTCCCGTTTTTGGTTTAAGAAGAATAACACCAAGGAAATTATACTTATTCTCATTGTAAAATCTGATGCCGAATTTGTTGTTTGAATTTAAAAGATGTGCTTATAAATATGTTCTTTTATTGAGGCGAGTAAGTTTTTTCTTTCCGCTTATAATATTACTTACATTAACCGTTAAATCCGGCTTTGCAGCACCTTTATATTTTTTCCCGACTGAGCTGACACAACCCGATGGAAACACAATTAAAGTTTTTCTGAGCGGTGATGAATATTATAACTGGGTTCATGATTCGGATAATTTTACAATTGTTCAGGACCAGTCAACAGGATATTATGTTTACGCAGATTTAGTTAATGATGAACTTGTTGCGACTGGTTTTATTGTAGGAAGAGTTGAAGGAAAAAGAACAGGACTTACAAGGGCTTTAAACATTCCTTCTTCTAAAATGCTTGAAAGAAGAAATCAATTTTTGCGCGACACACCTTCAGATATCGGTGATGCGCCGACAAGCGGTACAATTAATAATCTTGTTGTGTATATAAGGTTCAGTGATGAAAGTGAATTCACAGATACAAAAATTAAGTACGATACCATGTTTAACAGCAGCCTTGCATATGCAAATTCAATGTATAATTATTTTAGAGAGGTATCGTATAACTCTCTTTCAATAACATCCACTTTTTATCCGGCAACTGCCGGAAGTACGGTCATATCCTACCAGGATGCAAATCCCCGTGGTTACTACCAGCCTTACAGCACTACTAACACCATTGGTTATTCCGGCGGAAGCAGCGGAACTGAGAGAAGAACAAGAGAACATACATTACTTGTCAACGCTGTTAATTATGTTTCATCTCAGGTTTCCACTTCTTTAGTGCTTGATGGCGATAATGATGGGAGAGTGGATAATGTTTGCTTTATTGTTTATGGCAGTCCGGGTGCATGGGCTGATTTGCTGTGGCCGCACAGATGGGCTTTATATTCGTATACAGTTAACATAAACGGTAAGCGAGTATATGATTATAATTTTCAACTGCAGACAAGTTTATCAAGCAGCGGTGTCGGTGTTTTATGTCATGAAATGTTTCATTCATTAGGTGCGCCGGACCTTTATCATTATACAAGCGATGGAATATCACCTGCAGGAAGCTGGGATATAATGAACAGCAATACAAATCCGCCGCAACACATGACAGCTTATATGAAATACCGCTACGGGAACTGGATAAATAATATCCCAGTAATTTCAGATGGCACATATACACTCAATCCATTGACGAACTCAACAGGTAATTGCTTTAGAATCAATTCTCCCAATTCATCAACAGAATATTTTGTTGTTGAGTACCGGCTTAGAAACGGGCGATTTGAAAATAGTTTACTGGGCAACGGTTTGCTTGTGTACAGGATAAATACAGCGGTTGATGGTCAGGGTAATGCCAGCGGTCCGCCGGATGAACTATATATTTACAGACCAAACGGAACATTAACAACAAACGGAACTGTCAGTGCAGCAAACTTCAGTAGCAATGTAGGCAGGACTTCCATAAATGATGTAACAAATCCCTCAGCATTTTTATCTGATGGAAGTCCTGGTGGTTTAAATATTTTTAACATCGGTGCTACCGGAGAAACAATTACATTTTCAGTTGGCAACCAGGTTGCGCCGGTGGTGAATTTTTCATCGGATAAAATAGAAATTGTAAACGGTGATACTGTTAACTTTTATGATAACACTTCCGGATCTCCAAACAACTGGTTATGGAGTTTCCCTGGTTCAATTCAGAATTCATCTTCGCTGCAAAATCCTTCAGGAATAATTTATAAAAACTACGGCATATTTGATGTTTCACTTTCAGCTTCAAATAGTTTCGGTTCAGATAGTAAAACTAATAACGACTACATAGTTGTAAGTAATTATCGTTCACAGGGTTTTGAGTCAGAAACTTTTCCGCCGGCTGACTGGCTGCTTGATCCTTCTGCTTCCAATCTGTGGACAAGGTTTAGCGGAGCGAGCAGTTATAATCATGGCAGTGCATCGGCAAAGTATAATTTTTACAGCGCACAGAGCGGGACAACACATAATCTTATTTCTGAAATTTTTATTCCCACAGTTGAAGGAGATTCACTAAGGATACATCACGCGTATGCGACTTATATTTCTGAAGTTGATCAATTGATTATAGAGGTTTCAAACAATGGCGGCAATACATTTTCAGAATTGGTTTCATTGAATGGCGGATCAGCCGTTGGTTCTGGTATGGTCACCGCACCACCGCAAACTTCAGTTTTTATTCCAACTGATGATCAATGGAATTCAAAAACTTTCTCCTTACCTGCGGGAACAAACAGGATACGTTTTAAAGCAATAAGTGCGTATGGAAATAATCTATATCTCGACCGGATTTATATTAAATCCACTGCTGCCTTTACAAAAACTCTTTCATTAAAATTATTTATTGAAGGGTTATTAGACCCGGTTTCAGGGGAGATGATCCCTGATACAATTCTTGTAAGGCTAAGAGGTTCAAATCATCCTTACCCGCTGATCGATACTGCGAAAGGATTAATCAGCAATTCCGGAGAAGTTATTTTAAACTTTTCTAACGCTTCCGGGATTGAGAATTATTATTACCAGGTAATACACAGAAATGCAATTGAAACTTGGTCTTCAGCACCTGTTCAATTTATTAATTCAACGGCAAACTATGATTTCACAACTTCATCTTCGCAGGCTTTCGGAAATAACATGATTCTCAAATCAGGCAAGTGGTGTTTATACAGCGGGGATATTGACAGGAACGGATTTATTGATCAGCAGGATTTGTTCTCTGTATTCAGTGACAACTTTTATGGTATCACAGGTTATCACCCTACAGATCTTAATGGAGATCTTTTTGTTGAATCATCCGATCTCGGTATTGTGTTTTCAAATTTTATCAGAGGTATTGTGCGCAGAACACCCTGACTTTGTTTTGCAAAAGTGAATTTCCTGAAAAATTATCAAATGATAAAACATTAATAATAATTCAGTAATAGTTTGGTACTGGTTACGTTTTAATTTAAGGCGGAGAGCATGAAAAAATTAATTATGATATTCATTTTAACACTGACTGTTTATGGTTCAGTTTATTCACAGTCAGATTTGTGGACTGATATTCCTGAAACTCAAGTAGCCTTAGCCGGGGAAAGGTATATCATTCCTGATGTATTCCGTACTGTAAAAGTAAATATTGAATCATTAAAAAATCTTCTTACTTCAGCACCGATGGAATTTACTAAAGAAGCTAATGATGGTTTAATCATCATTGAATTACCTATGCCCGACGGGACTTTCCAGGAATTCAAATTCTGGGAATCACCAACAATGGCTCCGGAGTTACAAGTATTATATCCTGAGATAAGAACCTATACGGGACAGGGAGTAACCGATCCTTACGCTACTTTAAAGTTTGATTTAACACCACATGGATTTCATGCACAGGTACTTTCGCCTTCAGGAAGAGTTTTTATTGATCCATATAGCATGGGCGATACTAATCACTACATATCTTATTACACGAAAGATTTTCACAAACATAATGCAGACTATAGCTGTGAATTACTTTCAAATGAATTCTCTCCGGGCGAAAAGACTTATCCAACAGATGAAATACTCACACCAACCGGTCCGCAGTTAAGAACCTACAGACTTGCGGTGGCTACAACTGTTGAGTATACAGTTTTTCATGGCGGGACTGTAGCACTTGGATTATCTGCTGTAGTTACAAGTGTTAACAGAGTTAACGGAGTTTATGAAAGAGAAACAGCCATCAGGATGGTTCTTATCGCAAACAATAACCTGATTATTTATACAACAAGCCCTGACCCTTACACGAATGGAAGCGGCAGCACAATGCTTGGACAAAACATAAGTAACCTGAGCACAGTGATAGGGAATGCTAATTTTGATATCGGACACGTATTCAGTACCGGTGGTGGCGGAGTTGCGTATCTTGGTTGTGTTTGCACAACCAGCAAAGCCGGAGGTGTAACAGGTTCCTCATCACCGGTTGGTGACCCTTTTGATATTGATTATGTGGCTCACGAAATGGGACATCAGTTTGGTGCCAATCACACTTTTAATAGTGTGACAGGTTCTTGCGGCGGAGGAAATAGAAATGCTTCAACCGCATACGAACCCGGCAGCGGATCAACAATAATGGCTTATGCAGGTATATGCAGTACCGATGATTTACAAAGTAACAGTGATGCATATTTTCATACAATCAGTTTTGATGAAATAGTTGCTTTTACAAATACAGGAAGCGGAAATGGTTGTGCAGTCACAACATTAACAGGGAATAATACCCCTGTAGTAAGTGTTCCGACAGGCGGATTTACAATTCCTAAAAGCACACCTTTTTCACTTACTGGTTCAGCAACCGATCCGAACGGTGATGCAATGACTTATTGCTGGGAGGAATTTGATCTCGGTCCCGCAGGTACACCCGGCTCACCATCGGGAGATGCGCCGATCTTCAGAAGTTTTAATCCGGTTGCAAATGGAACGAGAACATTTCCGAAACTGACTGACCTGTTAAACAATACATCAAGTATTGGTGAATTATTACCAACGTATGCAAGAAATTTAAAATTCAGATTAACAGTCCGTGATAATAAAGCAGGCGGCGGAGGTGTTGATCGTTTGCAGGTTAATTTTTCTGTCAGCGGAACAGCCGGACCATTTGTTGTTACTTCACCCAATACAAATGTATCATGGACGGGTAACACTTCACAAACAATAACGTGGAGTGTAGCAAGTACTAATCTTTCACCGATTAACTGTTCTAACGTCCGGATTTTATTATCCACCAATGGCGGTAATACTTTTACAACAGAGTTACTTGCCAATACTCCAAATGATGGTTCTGAGATTGTTACCATTCCAAATTTTCCGACAACACAAGCACGGATTAAAGTTGAAGCGGTTGGAAATATTTTCTTCGATATATCAAATGTGAACTTCACAATTGTGAACAATCCAGGTGCGTCTAACCCGGTATCATTCGCTGCCTCACCAACAAGTTCGTCTCAAATCGAACTTACTTTTGAACCCAATGCAAGTAATAACAATGTTATTATAGTCTGGAATAATACCGGAACATTTACAACTCCTTCAGGAATACCTCCATCTGTTGGAAGTCTTTTTGCAGGCGGAACATTAATTTATAACGGCACATCATCTCCTCAACTTCACGCTGGCTTATCGTCAGGCGCAAATTATTATTATAAAGCTTTTTCATATAATGGTTCGACTTATTCTGCGGGATTAACTTCTAACACAACAACATTTGCAATTCAGAATCCAGGAACATTCTCAGCATTCGCAATTAGTCAGACCGAAATATATCTGGTGTTCGCTACAAATATTGTCGGCAACAATGTTGTAATTGTCTGGAATAACAATGGTTCATTTACAACTCCTGCAGGAACTCCGCCGGCAATAGGTCAAACATTTGCAGGAGGTACTTTATTATATAATGGAATTTCTTCTCCGCAAATCCATAATAGTTTAACACCCGCTCAAAATTATTTTTATAAAGCCTTTTCATTTGACGGAACTAATTACTCTTCGGGTATTGTTTCCAATGACACAACATTTAGCACTCAAACAACTTTTCAATTAAGTGTTCCGATTTCACAAGGATGGAATATTGTATCAATTCCCGGACTTCATCCTGTAAATCAGAATGTAAATACATGGTGGTCGTTCCGGGAACCGCTTGCGAGTGTATATTCGTTTTCCGGAGGAAGTTATATCCCTGTTGATTCAGTTCTTCCGGGACGAGGTTATTATATGCTGCATCCTGATAACAGGATTTACAACACCGGTGATGAATGGCCATCAGCCGGTATTATTACAATTCCTCATAACAATTTAGTTGTAACAAGCGGCTGGAATATAATCGGAGGGTATGAACAGGTTGTGCCTGTTAATAGTTTAAATTCTACTCCGCCCGGGATAATAGTTGCTAATTCTATTTACGGATGGTCGGGTTCATATTACAATGCAGTTAATCTTGAACCGGGTTTAGGTTACTGGGTTCTTGTGAATAATGATGGAGTGATAAATCTTTCGTCATTGGAGAATCAAAAAAAATTAACAACTAATGATGAAGAAAAATTCCGGGGTCAATTAAAAATAATAGATGCAAAAGGAAACAACTTTAAATTATATATCGCAGACGATGAAGTTGACCTTGAATCTTATCAACTACCGCCGTTGCCCCCGGCAGGTTTATTTGATGTACGATTCTCGACAGGAAAAAAAGCTGAGTACTTAGAATTCGGGTCTCAGACAATTAATATGCAGGGGGTACATTATCCTCTTACAATCAGTTCAGAGAACATCGACATCTCAATTAAAGATTTAACGGGAAGAACGATTGTCCCGGTTTTAAAATCAGGTAATGATATTCAAATTGATTTTCTTGAGGGTGATAAACTGATCATATCCAAAGCGGAGGTTCCTGACGAATACTGTCTCGAACAAAATTATCCGAACCCATTTAATCCGGGTACGACGATTAAATTTTCAGTGCCGAAACAAACTCAGCTCAAAATAAATTTATTTAACTCACTTGGTGAATTCATACGTACCCTTGCAGATGGTTTGTATGAAGCAGGTAATTATAAAATTAATGTAGATGCGAGTGATCTGCCCAGCAGCATTTACATTTATCGGCTAGAAAGTTCTGAATCAGTAATAACAAATAAAATGATTCTTCTTAAATAGAAAAATAAAATCCCATTTATTGAAATATATTTTCAGGTGAAGCAGTGAATAAAAATATTGTTGCTTTAGCAGTAATCGTGCTATTTATGTTCCTTACTACTTTAACAAGTTCACAGGTTGAAGATAAAAAATGGTCAAGGGTTTCAGCAGACAGAAATAATACTGTTCAACAAAATCCTGACTACAGGTATTTGCCGCCGCCGCAGATTTCAAGAAGATATTTCTTAAATGAAACCGATGCCGTCGTACAGGCAAACTATCGTGTTCTACCCACAACAAACACAACGCAGTCCGAGCTATCGATAGATATTCATCCAAACAATCCTAACATTCTTTTTGCTGGTTCAAATGGAACATCGTGGCCGGTTTCAGGAGTTTATGGTACTGGCGTTTACTGGTCAACAAATGCAGGTAATAACTGGTCAGGTTCAGATAACCCTTCACCTTATTTTGGTTCAGGCAACAGCGGTGATCCTGCTGCGGTAATTGGTCCAAACGGAAATTTTTATATGGGATATATACGTGATGCCGGTGGGCAGGGTGTTTCTGTTTCTACTAATAACGGTTTAACATGGTCATCTTATACTGCCGGTGCTGATCCTTCAAGCAGCGCTGATCTGCTGGATAAAAATCATTTATGGGTTGATAAAAAAACAGGCAGTGCTTACATAAACCGTGTGTATGATTCGTGGACTCATTTTGTAACCGGAAGTGCAAGTGAGAACCAGGTAGTGATTAATTATTCAAGTAACAACGGAGCTAACTGGAGTTCATTTGTTGATCTTTCATCATCACTTACACCCGGCAGTCACGCGCAAGGAGTGAATATTAATACGGGACCCGACGGTGAAGTTTATGCTGTCTTTGCTATCTATGATAACTGGGGTTCGGGTTTGTATGGAGAAGATGCAATTGCTTTTGCAAAATCAACAAACGGCGGAGCTACATGGACTAGTTCACGTATCTATAGCGCGGCTAATTTCGGTATAAGAGGAAATCTTAAAACATCATCAATAAGAGTTTCGTCTTTTCCCTCAATGACAGTTGATAGATCAGGAGGATCAAGAAACGGTTACATTTATATCTGCTGGCCTCAGCGAGGAGTTTCACCTGCGGGGTCTGATCCGGATATTGTCATGATTAGTTCGTCAGATGGTGGGGAAAACTGGACTACTCCTAAAAGGGTTAATACTGATGATCTGAATAATGGGAAGGATCAATACTATCCCTGGTGCACCGTCGATCAATCAACTGGACAACTTCATATAGTTTTTTACGATAACCGGAACACTACATCTGACAGTACCGGTGTATTTATGGCAACATCCGGTAATGGTGGTAACACTTTTGAAGAATTTCAAGTAAGTGATGCAAACTTTAAACCAAAACCAATCAGCGGATTGGCATCAGGATATCAGGGTGATTATATCGGTATCACTGCATCAAACGGAAAAGCTTATCCCTTCTGGGCAGATGACAGAACAGGAAATTACCAGGCATGGATAACACAGGTATCTTTTGGTCCGGCAATTATTCATACCCCGCTTCCAAATACTGAGAACGTTATTGGTCCTTATGTAGTTCAGGCAACAATCACATCAATTAATCCTATCGTTGCAGGTTCAATCAAAGTTTATTGGAGCAGAAGCGGTACGCCAAACAATGTTTTGGAGATGACTAATACAGGTGGAAATAATTATACAGCCAATATTCCCGGGAATGGTTTAAACTCAACATATAACTACTATCTCATCGTGACTGATAACCAGGGATTTGAAACACGTTTACCATCGAATGCACCGTCACAATATTTTTCATTTACTGCTGAAACAGATTTAGTTCCGCCGACAATTACACACACACCTTTATTTAATATGCCCCCTTTCAGTTTTCCACCATCGGTTACGGCAATTGTAACAGATAATATCGGAATACAGTCGGTAGTATGTGAGTATAGAAAAAACGGCGGAGCGATTTCAAGTTTTAATTTGAATCTGCTTTCAGATAATACTTACCAGGCAGTTTTTCCTTCAATCGGTGCAGCAATTGGTGATTTAATTGAGTACAGAATTAAAGCAACTGATAATTCATCTCAGAATAATATTGCTTTCAGTCCATCAACAGGATTTCATTCTTTCAATATTATTGCTTCTCTTGGTAATGTACTTGTTATTGATGATGATGTTACTGCCGAAGGAAGATTTTCAAATGATAAAGTGAGTGACGGTGCTTCTAATATTCCGCTGGGAGCTTCGGCAAATTTATTTGTTGCATCATTGAATACGGCTGGGTACACAGTTACACAAGTCACATTTGGTAATCTTAATACTATGACACTTTCATCTTATGATGTTGTAATATTATCAGCCGGAGTTAAGGAATCTTCAATCTTCAATGACATCACAAAAAGAACTGCTCTTGTTAACCACACTCTTACTGGAGGCAAGATATTGGTTGAAGGTGGTGAGGTTGGATACATTTATAGAAAAGCAGGAACAATAGACCTTCATCCGGAATTCAGACGCAACCTCCTCCTTGATAGTGTCTGGGTGAGTGATAGACCCGGTTTAGATTTACAGGCCGCAATCACTACTCACCCTATATTTAATATTCCGAATGTTGTAAGCAGTCCAATGGATGTTGTTGATGGCGGAACAAACAACTGGGGTGCACGCGATGAAATGGTATTACTGCCCGGTGTAACAGGCATAAGCAGGATAGCAAACTGGGTTGGCGGTACTGCAGCTAACGGCGGAATTTTTCTTTATAGTCCCGTCAGCGATACTTCTGTATGCCGGAACATTTTCTTTTCGTTTTCTGTTTCACAGTTCTCAAATCAGACAACAGCCGGAAATTTGATCGTAAATGCTGTAAGATATTTGATGAGAGAATTCATTCCGACAACTAAAACATTAAATGTTACAGCGTTGACTGAAGGATTATGGAATGGTACAACATCAGTCAGTGATGTGGTTACTGTTGAGGTAAGAGCATCAACTACACCTTATGCAATAGTTGAAACAAAAAACATCCAGTTAAATACAAGTGGATTTGGTTCTGATACATTTACAACACCATCGGAAGGAACACCTTATTATATAGTTGTTAAACACAGTAACTCAATCGAAACATGGAGCAGCTCTCCTGTTCAATTCAGTTCAGGCATATTGAATTATAATTTTACTGATGCGCAAAACAAAGCTTATGGAAACAACTTAAAAATGGTAAACGGGAAATGGTGTATTTACAGCGGTGATGTAAACCAGGATGGTTCAATAAACATAAGTGATTTAAACCTTGTGTTCACTGATAACCTCAATGGTGTTACAGGAAATGTAGTAACTGATCTAACAGGTGATCAGTTTACAGAAGTCAACGATCTTAATATTGTTTTTGTGAATAGTGTACTTGGTGTAACAAGGCAGCGCCCTGCAGGAGTTTCAACTTTTCATCAGACTGGATTTGGTAATTAAAATTTAAAATGGACAGAGTATCAATTAAAATATTATTCGGGATACTGATTCTTTCAGGCACTGCTGCATCGCAGACGCAGCACACTATAATGACGTATAATATTTTAAATTATCCTTTTACAGATACTACATCACGCAATCCGTATTTCAGAACTATATTCCAGAATATTCAGCCGGATATTTTAGTTGTTCAGGAAATTGTTTCGCAGGCAAGTGTTGATAGTTTCTTAAGCAAGATTCTCAACAGTTCGTCTTCAGGTTATGCAGCGGGGACATTTATTAACGGTCCCGATCTTGACAGGGCAATATTTTATAAAAGCAGTTTGTTTACTTTTATAAGTAACACACCAATAGCAACACCTTTAAGAGATATTAATGAATTTAAACTTGTTCACAATTCAACAAATGATACACTGAGGATTTATGCTGTTCATCTGAAAGCTAATGATACAAGTGCCGATAGTTTGCAGCGCGCAGAAGAAGTTGACAGTCTGAGAAAACGAACCAACTCACTGCCTCCCAATTCCAACTTTATTGTGCTTGGCGATTTTAATATTTACAGTGCCAATGAAGCAGCGTATCAAAAATTATTAAATCAATCTCAGCCGGGATATTTCAGAGATCCGTTCAATCTTCCCGGAACTTGGAACAATGGTGCTTATGCACTACATCATACGCAGTCAACCAGAACAAGATCATTTAATGATGGTGCGACAGGCGGGCTTGATGATCGTTTTGATATGATTCTAATGTCACAGTCAATTATGAATTCAGGCGGAATAACTTTTGTCCCCGGAACATACCTGGCTTATGGTAACGACGGAAATCATTTTAATGATTCTATTAATCAGCCGCCGAATACTGCTGTCGGGCAGCAGATTGCAGATGCACTTCACTATGCGTCAGATCATCTGCCTGTAATTGCTGCATTTAGTTTTGATTCACAATCAGTTCAGCTTTCTGTTACAACTTTAATAGAAGGATTTTATAACGGAAGCTCAATGGTTCAGGATACAATAACTGTTGAGTTAAGAGAATCCGTTTCACCATTTACGTTAGTTGATGAAGCAAAAGTTTTTTTAAGTAACTCGGGGAATGGAACTGCAACATTTTACAATGCTGAGAATAATACACCTTACTACATTGCAGTAAAACACAGGAATACAATTGAAACATGGAGTGCCGTACCGCAGACTTTCATCAATTCAAATCTGACTTATGATTTTACAACTGCCTCATCAAAAGCATTCGGAAACAATATGAAACTTGCAGGTACTAAATGGTGTTTGTATTCAGGCGATGTTAACCAGGATGGGGTTGTAAATCAGATAGACCTTAATACTGTTTATGCTTCAAATGTTTCGGGTGCTGTAGGTTATCTTAATACAGATATAACAGGCGATAGCTACTGCGAAATAAAAGATCTAAGTATTGTATTCATTAATTATATATCAGGGGTGGAAAGTAATAAACCAACAGTTTCAGAATTATTATTTAAGCCAAAGTGATATATGATTAAATCTTTATTATCAGTTTATTTATTTATGTTATTAAGTATCTCACTTACTGCTCAATATTCATGGCAGCAGAAATTAACCGGCGGCGGAAGAGGTAACCCGATATCAATTGACCCGGTGAATAACAATATTATTTATTACGGATCATCCAATTCGATCTTTAAAAGTACAGACAGGGGCGAAACGTTTACACAGTTTGGCTCTGTAATTCCACAATGCTCTGCAGTCAAATGTCTGCATTTAAATGCTGACAGACCCGGAGAAATTGTGGCTTCTGTTTATAAGGGTACGAACTATAAAGTTGTTAAATCAACTGATCAGGGAGTGACATGGAATACAACTGCGGATAATCTTTCATTTTCATTTTATGGAATACCATCCACTCAGGATCCATCTCATCCCGATTCGATTTATCTAATGAACGGAAATAATTTTAACAGGTCGACTGATTTTGGAAGTACATGGACAACGTTGACAACTTCAGTCGGTGCCAACTCCGCGCCCTGCGATATAAAAGTATTTCCCGACACAAGCATCATACTTGTCGGTGATAACGGGACAGGAATATTCAAAAGCACTGATTACGGATTAACATGGACTAATACCTATAATACTTCAGGTGAAATACCAACTATTGCTGTTGACTTCAACAGACCTGGTACTGCATGGGCAACAAAGTTTGCTGGAGGAGGAGGTCTAATACGTTCAACTGATTATGGTCAAACTTGGGTGACAATCGGATTCACTGGAATAAATACCTGGGGTGTTCATATACATCCGGGTAATTCTGATTTTGTAGCAACCGGCACCTGGTCAGGAAGTAATATATATATAACAAAAGACTGGGGAACAAACTGGATAACAACAACGCTTACACCAAGTAATTACGCAGTAGCCGTTATTGATTCAATGAATGTATTCGCTGCACAGTCAGGGGGATTTTACAAACTTACATCGCCTTATTTTTCTATACTTGAATTGTCTTCTTTCAGAGCGTTGATTGAAGGATTATATAACGGTACATCGATGACCATTGACACTGTTACTGTTGAACTGCGCAGCAGTAGTTTTCCGTATTCATTAATTGATCAATCTGAAATTACGCTCGATGAATCAGGAAACGGATCAGGCAGATTTTACAGTGCATTAAATTCAATTCCATATTACATCGTCATTAAACATAAAAACTCAATTGAAACATGGAGTGCTTCACCACAATCATTCTCTGCTAACTTACTTACTTATGATTTTACCACGGGTTCAGTTAAAGCATTCGGTAACAATCTGAAATTGATAAATGGTAATTGGTGTATTTATTCCGGCGATGTTAACCAGGATGGAGTTGTTGACTTCCAGGATTTGAATACAGTATTCACAGAAAATATAATTGGTGTAAACGGAAATTCAGTAACAGATCTTAACGGTGATTCATTCACTGAAATTGATGATGTAAGCAAAGTATTTTTGAACAGCGTTTTAGGAATTGAAAGAAAAAGACCTATTGATTTTCCCGAATGAAAAAAATGGAAAAAGAATAAAAATAAGTATTGATGTCACACATAATAAATTTCTCAGCCAGCAGGCTGATGCTCAATCATTTACAATATCGAGGTTCGATTGGTTACCAACAGGTTTAAATTTTTATTTTTTCTCTTCATGACAGTTGCTTCATATAATATATCTAATGCACAATACCTGTTACAGGAAGCATTCCCAAATCTGAGTTTTCAGAATGCTGTTGATCTTCAACATGCAGGTGACGGAACAGACAGAATTTTTATTGTCGAACAGGCTGGAGTGATAAAGGTTTTTCAGAATAATTCAGCGGTCACTCAATCAAAAGTATTTCTCGATATAACCGATCGTGTTTCTTCGGGAGGCGAGATGGGTTTGCTTGGTCTGGCATTTCATCCCAACTATGAAACAAATGGTTTTTTCTATGTCAATTACACAGTGACCAATCCACGCTATACTAGGATTTCAAGATTCAGCGTGAGCAGTTCTAATCCGGACTCTGCGGATAATAATTCTGAACTTATACTGATGTCAATTGAGCAACCTTATTCAAATCATAATGGCGGACAGTTGTCATTCGGTCCTGATAATTTTTTATACATCGCTCTTGGTGATGGCGGCAGCCAGGGAGATCCTGATAATCAGGCTCAAAACAAATCATCATGGCTCGGAAAAATTTTACGAATTGATGTCAATTCAACCCAGGGAAATCTCAATTACTCAATTCCTGTTACAAATCCGTTTGCCGGAAATACTCAGGGTTATAAAGAAGAGATCTATGCGCTTGGGTTTAGAAATCCATGGCGGTTCAGTTTTGATTTTGAAACAAACAGGTTATGGTGTGCGGATGTAGGACAATGGACACTTGAAGAAATTGATATCGTTGAATCAGGAAAGAACTATGGGTGGAGATGTTATGAAGGAAATATTCCCTACGATTTAACTGACTGCAATGATATCTATGAATCACCAATTTGGGTTTATCCGAGAAGTGAGGGTTATTCGGTAACAGGCGGTTATGTTTACCGCGGACCAAATCTACCCGGACTCTACGGCAAATATATCTATTCAGATTATGGCTCAAAAAAAGTCTGGGCTCTGGAGTATGATGGAATAAATGAGCCATCAAGTATTTTATTGCTAACTGCAGCAGCATCACCCGTGTCATTCGGTGTTGATCAGAATAATGAATTATACATCTGCGCGTTCTCAGGATCAAATGATAAAATTTTTAGATTCACTCCTACTGCTGCAATCATTGCTCCATCCAATCTTAATGCCTCTGCAGTATCATCAGGAGAGATTGAACTTTCTTGGAATGATAATTCAGTAAATGAATCAGGGTTTATTATCGAACGTAAAACTGCTTCCTCCAATTTTGCGGCTATTGATTCAGTTGGTGCAGATCAATCAACCTACATTGATATCAATTTAAATCCCGGCGAGATTTATACATACCGTGTATATGCATACTCTGGTGGAACTTTTAGCGGTTATAGTAATTCAGCAACAGTCGCTTATTATGAACCGCTCCAACTCTCACAACTTACTGTATTGATTGAAGGTATGTATGACGGCAGTGCAATGATGACAGATACCGTGTTGGTTCAACTAAGAAATAGTTTTTATCCGCATTCCTTGGTTGATCAAACTAATGTTCCGTTAAACAGTGATGGATTGGGAAGCGGAGTATTCACATCGGCAATGATGAATACACCTTACTACCTGGCAATAAAACATCGTAACGCCATTGAAACATGGAGTAATAGCACCATCTCATTTACAAATAATTTTCTTGTTTATGATTTTACGTCCTCGCAGTCAGCGGCTTTTGGAAATAATCTTGTTGAAGTAAACGGACGGTGGTGCATTTACTCAGGCGATGTAAACCAGGATGGTTATATAAACTTTGCCGATGTGCAGGATGTATTTATAGATAATATAAATGGTGAAACTGGTTACAACACAACTGATGTAAACGGTGATGGACTGACTGAGATTTTGGACCTTGGTATTGTTTACAAAAACAGTGTGCAGGGAGTTGAAATTAGAAAACCGTTTGATATTGATAAAGCAAAGGACAACTAATAGTTAATATGAAAATGATATTTAAAATTCTGGTTCTTGTACTTCATTTTACATTGATCATCTCTGCACAAAGTCAGCACAGGATTATGTCATATAATCTTTTGAATTATCCGGGTTCGGATACAACAACACGTAATCCATATTTTCGCACTATCTTTTCAACCCTGCAGCCTGATATTCTGATCGTTCAGGAAATGACTTCGCAGGCAGGGGTAAATGGATTTCTGAACAATGTACTTAATTCTGTTTCATCGGGCTATGCTGCCGGTCAATTCATCGATGGTTTTGATACTGACAATGCCATTTTTTATAAGAGTGCATCTTTTACCTTTCTGAGTAATTCGCCGATACAAACTGAGTTGAGAGATATAAATGAATTTAAACTTCGGAATAATATTTCCGGAGATACATTAATAATTTATTCACTGCACCTGAAGGCAAGCAGCGGTTCCGCGAATGAGCAGCAGAGAGCTGCTGAAATAGATAGTTTAAGAAAACGAACCAACTCACTCAATTCAGGAACCAACTTTATTGTCGTTGGCGATTATAATATTTACGGTGCGAGTGAACCTGCATATCAGAAACTAGTTAGTCAGTCCGGTTCCGGTTATTTAATTGACATTAATCCGTTAAGCGGTGATTGGAGTCAACAGCAGTATGCTGCATTTCATACGCAATCACCAAGAGTAAGATCGTTTGGGGGCGGTGCTACAGGCGGAATGGATGACAGATTTGATATGATACTCATGTCTCAATCAGTAATTGATGAGGGCGGGATAAAATATGTACCGGGTACTTATACCGTTTACGGAAATGACGGCAATCACTATAATGACTCTATCAACAGACCTCCGAATAATGTGGTAACCCAAACAATAGCCAATGCTCTTCATTACGCGTCCGATCATCTTCCTGTTTATGCTGACTTTGAATTTAACCAGTCAATGCTTCAGTTAACGTCATTCAGTGCTTTGATTGAAGGGATGTACAATGGATTTTCTATGGTGCCGGATACAGTAACAATTGAACTTAGAGAAAGCACTTATCCATATACACTGGTCGATCAGACAAAAATATTCCTTAATAGTTCGGGAACAGGCAGCGGAACTTTTGCATCAGCAGTGAACGGTGTTCCTTACTACATTGTTCTTAAACATCGTAATTCAATTGAAACATGGAGTTCGTCACCACAAGTATTTACTTCCAACTCACTCGCTTTTGATTTTGCTTCATCATCCGCTTCTGCTTATCAAAATAATCTTAAACAGGTAGGGAATAAGTGGTGTATTATTTCAGGGGATGTGAATCAGGATGGTTTTGTTGACTCGGAAGATCTATCGATTGTGTTCTCGGGGAATGCAACAGGATTAACAGGATATGTTCCCGCTGATATAAATGGCGACCTTACGGTAGGTGTTAACGATGTAATTAAAGTTTATGAAAATAATTTAATAGGCGCTGAGATTAAGGCTCCGCCTGGTTATGTCAAATAAGTATTAACTGTGAAAAAATATTGGTCTGAAATTTTCAATTATTAATAAAAGAGAGAGCAAAATGAAAAAATTCTTCTCCGGTTTCTTTTTTGTACTGATGTTGATTGGGCTCGGAAACATTAGAGTCTTCTCACAGCAATGTGAAGTATCAGTTTCTAACATCATTTTTGAATCATCAAACTCATTGACTTTTGATGTCTATGTTAAAAATAACGGAGCCACAAGCTGGACCTATAGTCACGGCAGTATGGCATGGACTTATGATCCTTCATTTTTAAATAGCGGAACACCTACCTTTTCAATTGTGCCGGGATACAGTTCGTTCCCCACGGGAGCGCAACCGCCGTCTGCATTAATAACAAGTCCGAATATTTTAAGGACATCATCAAACATGCCCGGTTCAAATGGTGTTGTTCCTCCCGGTCAGAATCTAAGGTTACAAAGATTCAGATTGCAAACATCTGCTGCTTCTTTCAGCAGTAATTATTTTGTCCCTTCCTGGAAAACTTCAGTTGTACCTTATACCAGGGTGTATGGATGGGATAATGGTACAGGATTACCGGCGGAGATAAGCACAATAGATTTTATTCTTGACCAACCATTGTTAGTTGAGAATTTTGAATTCACAGGATTGTTAACGGCAAATGGCTGGACAGCACACAGCGGTGGCGGTACAAATGCACTTTCAACCACAACCGGATTAACTTATGCTGGTTATCCCGGCACCGCAGTTGGAAATGCTGTTTTAGTTAACAACACAGGTGGTGAGGATGTAAATCGTGCACTTGCGGATTCAGTCCAGGAAAATTCAGTTTACTTTTCATTTCTTTTAAATGTAAATGAAGCGGCAATTTCCAAGACGGGAGATTATTTTTTCCATTTAGGTAACAGAGTTACTTCAACTTCATTTACTTTATTCTCTGCAAGATTATTTGCAAGGGTTGTATCAGATCAGGTTAACATTGGTATCTCGAATACTTCAACTGCTACATACGGCACAAACAATTTCGCAAAAAATCAGACATACTTGATTGTCGGAAAATATTCTATCAACACAGGCGGTAATGATAGTGTTGCAGTGTGGGTCATCTCTTCAGGAATTCCTGCAACTGAAATAGCTGCCGGTGCACCTGAATTATTAAACATAGGAACAGCGGGACAGGATGTTATTGATGCCGTTGGATTAAGACAGGGAAATGCTTCAACATCACCAAGTTTAATAGCAGATGGAATAAGAGTAGCTAAATCCTGGGAAGATTTATTCTCAGCCCCTACCGGACCTACACTTTCAGCGTTACCATCAGCACTTTCAAACTTTACATATTTTATCGGAGGCGGACCTTCTCCATCTCAGAGTTATGTATTAAGTGGAAGTGAATTAACGCCCGCATCAGGCGATATCGTTGTCACAGGTTCAACTAATTATGAAGTATCCACTGACAATACAAATTTCAGTTCGAGTGTAAATGTTGGTTATACCGGCGCTGCACTAAATGCAACAGTTTATGTAAGACTTAAAGCCGGGTTACCCGGTGGATTCTATAATGCAGAAAATATTTCAAATGCAGGCGGCGGAGCCACAACGATAAATGTTAGCTGTAATGGCGCTGTTGTAAAACCGGAACCTTCAAATCATGTTACAGCATTTAATGGTGTTGCCGGAAATCCTGCATACCATTTTATTAATTTAAGCTGGGTTGATGCCGTTGGTTCAACTACACCTGATGGATACCTTGTAAAAGCCAGTGATGTTGATTTTGCTTCCATCATAGATCCTGTTGATGGTACACCGGAGAACAACAGTTTCTTTGTGCAAAATATTACTGCCGGTGTGCAAGCATATTCTTTTGGAGGTAATTCGGTTACACCATACTATTTCAAAATTTATCCTTACACTAATTCAGGTACCGTCATTAATTATAAAACAGATGGTACAGTACCTCAATTCACTCTTACAACGGCATCTACACCTGCTTTACCCATCACAGATAACTTTGAGTATGTACCCGGTACAGCATTAACAGCTAACGGTTGGGTGGCGCATAGCGCAGGTGGAACAAATGTTATTTTGGTTAATGATTCCTCACTTACATACACCGGTTATATTAATTCAGCCACGGGTAATTCTATAACTTCTACCTCTTCAGGTGAGGATGTGAACAGGGCATTCAGTTCTGTTACAAGTAATAGTGTGTATGCTTCGTTCATGATTAATGTATCGGCTGCTCAGCTTAACGGAGATTATATTTTCCATTTCGCGCCTGAAAATTCCACGCTTCTGTTTTTTGGAAAAATATTTGTCAAAGCAGATGCGTCAAATAATATTGCATTCGGGGTAGCTAAAAATGTTAATACCTCTGCTGTATATACACCATTCAGTTATGCACTCAATACAACCTATCTTGTTGTTGTTAAGTATACTTTTAACGATGTAACAACAACGGATGATGAAGTTAAATTATGGATCAACCCCGTACTTGATGGAACAGAACCAGCTGCTGATATTACTCAGACGGATACCGGAACAGATGCACTGGAACTTGGTATGTTTGCATTCAGGCAGGGTAATTCTTCTAATGCTTCTACACAGGTTATTGGCGGATTAAGAGTCGCAAATACCTGGATACCGAATTCATCGCAATCAACTTTTCAACTTTCTGTAAATGTAACTGATGGATGGAATATGGTTTCTGCACCCGGCAATCATCCTGTAAATCAGAATGTAAATACATGGTGGCCAAACAGAAATCCGCTTGCGGATGTTTATAAATGGTCAGGTTCTTATTCTGCAGTTTCATTGACAACACAGGGAGAGGGTTACTGGATGCTGCACAACGGTGCCAATACTTACAATACCGGAGATGAGTGGCCAGCCGGTGGTATTGAAATCGTCGCACATAATCCGGTTGTTGTTAGTGAAGGGTGGAACATGATCGGTGCTTATGAACAGAGTGTTCCTGTTGCATCACTTACAACAACACCTTCCGGACTTATTGTTTCAAATACAATTTACGGATGGAACGGTGCTTATTTCAATCCTGTTAATCTTGAACCCGGATATGGATACTGGGTACTTTTAAGCGGTAGTGGTGTTATAAATATTCCGACAACGATAGAATCTGTCACGGTTGCAAAACAGGTTGATAAATCTAACTGGGGTAAAATAATTGTTACAGATGCTTCAGGAAAAAATCTGACTTTATATCTTGTTAATGACGAAGTGAACCTGAATCATTACCTGCTTCCACCATCACCGCCTGCAGGCGCTTTTGATGTAAGATTTGGAAGCGGAAGACTTGCTGAAAATCTTAAAGAAGGTAGTAAGTCAATTGAATTAAACGGAATGAAATATCCTGTTACTGTAAGATTGGAGAACGCAAACATAAAACTTCAGGATGAATCAGGTAAAATATTTAACGAAAGAATGAAAACCGGTGGTGAACTGGTTATAACAAATTCTGCTGTGACCAAGCTGCTTGTATCCGCTGACATTATTCCTGATAAGTTTGCGTTAGAACAGAACTATCCGAATCCGTTTAATCCTGCTACAACGGTACAATTTGATGTTCCGCAAACAAGCGATGTTGTTATAAAAATTTATGATATGCTTGGTCAGGAAGTAAGAACTCTTTTCTCAGGACAGGTAGAAGGCGGAACATACAAAGTTCAGTGGGATGGTTTAAATAATTCAGGTCAGCAGATCAGCTCAGGCTCTTACATATACAGAATGACTGCAGGTGAATTTGTTCAAACCAAAAAGATGATAATGCTGAAGTAAAGTTAGAATAATATTTATTGACCCGAATGAAATTCGGGTCAATAAATTATTCATGATTGATAGAGCAGATATTGATAATCACTTATTGAAGAAGAAATTTTTTATTTAAGAAAGAGTCAAAAAAATATTTGGAGGCACAAAGATGAAAATCTTATTTCTGTTTGTCGTCCTTTGGTTATGTATTTATGAGATACATCCGCAAGTCGAATTGCGTGAAGCAAATCTGGAAATACCTTTCCGTCTGAGGGACAACTCAAATCCTCCATTTAGCTCACAAGTACTTACGGTGGGACTTGATTCAACAGCCACAGATGCAATAGATATGCATCTGGGTGAATATGCTCTTCTGTGTACATATCATTTCTTTATAAAAACGGATTGTCCTCCTGTAGACATCTTTAAAACATTGCTTGAGTTGCCACTGACTGGTGACTTTATACTTTCATTTAAAGACTTCAGATTTGGTATACTTCCATATACTGGTCAGAAGATTCACAGGGTCAGATACCAGATGCATTCTACTGCAACAGCACTTAACCTGGATTGGAATTTTCCTGAGGGAGTTTCAGCAGTAGTTCAGGATCTTTTTGGAGGTATTATATTAAATGAAACTCTGACTGACTCCGGCACATTTTCTTTTCCGCCTCAGTATTTTTCATTGGGGCAATTTCTTATCATTATGAATTATGAGAACGCAATTCCTGTTGAATTAATTGCTTTTAATGCAGTACAATCTGAAGAGGGAATAAATTTAAACTGGGAAACTTCCACTGAAACTAATAATTACGGATTTGAAATTGAGCGAGCAAACTTAAATAAACTAACCACTGAAATTATTTGGCAGAAAATAGGATTTGTAAATGGCAGTGGTACCACAACTGAACAAAACATCTATACCTTTATTGATGCCGCTGTTTCTTCCGGACTTTATAAGTATCGTTTAAAACAAATTGACTATGATGGCACATCAACTTATTCGCCTGAAATTGAAATAGAGGTAAAACATTTTCCTGCTGATTTTGTTCTTTATCAGAATTATCCAAACCCGTTTAATCCCGGGACTAAAATTAATTTTTATATATCAGCTCCCGGTTATTTTAAGCTGAATGTCTACAACATAACAGGTGAAATAGTTAAAAGCCTGGCGGATGGATTATTTGCCGCCGGATTACATGAAGTGGAATTTAAACCCGGAAATCTTTCATCGGGGATTTATCTTTATAGTCTTGAAACAGCAGGTTCAGTAAAGGTAAAAGCCATGATTTTTCTTAAATAAAACCAGATAAATATTGTTTTTGTTATGATGATTTTGTTTGTATTTTCAGCAAGTATAAAAGAGTCCTGTTTGCCGGAAACAACTCCGCTATAGGCTTTCGAGTCATCTTAATATTTATCCAAAATTCAAATAAGATTTATTAAACACTTAAGTGTTCTAAAAGTATATGTTTAAAATTATTGTACTTTTTTCAGCTATTGTAATACTCTATTGTGCAGAAATATCCGCTCAGCCTCAGTACCAGATGAGTGTTGCCAATGTTGAGAGAGTATCAAATACTGTATATGAATTTGATGTATTCATCAAAAGTGTTAACCAGAATTTTCATCTTACATCATATCAATGCGCTTTGTCATTTAGTCAGTCTGTTATAAATAACGGAAGCTTAAATTTTATCTACCTTCAGGGAACATCAGAATTACTTTATCTCCCGCCATTAACAGCTGTTGGTCTGATAAGCACATACGGTTCATATGTTTTAACATTTGCCTCGTTTGCTGAATCTGAGCTTATAACTCAATCCCAGAAAAAAGTTGGAAGATTCAGACTGACTAATACAGTTCCGTTCACTAACAATGAAATAAATATCCGGTGGCGTTTCATTGGATTGATAAATACAATACTTACAGGAAGTACATTTCAGGATATAACAAATCCTGATAATCATCTTAATCTTTCTAACCCGACAAGTTTTTCATTGACTGTTCCGGTTTACGATGGATGGAACTTAGTTTCAATCCCCGGTCTTCACCCAATAAATCAAAGTATCAATACCTGGTGGATTAACCGCGATCCGAACGCAGGCGTATATGCAATAAACGGAGGGTTCCAATCAGTTAATACAGTTGAACCTGGAACAGGCTATTGGCTGAAAAATATCGGCTACACAATTTATAATACCGGTGATGAGTGGCCTTCAGAAGGAATTCAGTATATAACAAATCAACCTATATCAGTTTTCCAGGGATGGAATTTAATCGGAACTTACGATTATACAGTTAATACTGCTTCAATTACAACAACGCCCGCGGGGTTGCAATCCGGGTTTGTGTATTCCTACAATAGCGGGTATCGAATTGCAAATACACTTGTACCTGGTTATGGATATTTTATTTATTTATCCTCCGGCGGATTGGTGAATCTTCCTGATCCAGCTTTTCAAAAATCCGGGATCGTAAATAATAATATTAAAAGTGATTGGGGAAAAATTGTAATCACAGATAATTCCGGGAAAAGTTCGGAACTGTATTTAGCGCCTCAAAATACTGATGTATCAAAATATTTTATGCCGCCCGTTCCGTTTGAAGGAATGTATGATATAAGATTCAGCAACGGAGGATTTGTCGAGTCATTAAATAGTGAGTTTCATAAAATACAATTGAGCGGCGTGGAGTTCCCCTTAACTGTAAGCGTAAGCAATATTGAAATTAATATCTTCGATGAAGCAAAAGGAAATATATACAGCCGCCTGAGTTCAGGTGATGAAATCAGGATTGTCAACGCAACAAGTACACTTACTGTTTCATTAAATACAATTCCCGGTGATTATAGATTAGAACAAAACTTTCCGAATCCATTTAACCCTGTTACTCAAATCAAATTTTCGGTTCCAGAAGATGGGATGGTAAAAGTAAAAGTATTTAATCTTTTAGGTCAGGAAATTAATACTTTGTTTAATGAAGAAGCTTTAAAAGGTGTGTACGTTATTAATTGGAACGGGACTGATTATCTCGGACAGAACGTTTCGAGTGGTGTGTACATATATCGAATGGAAGCCGGACAATTTATCAAATCAATGAAAATGGTCCTGCTTAAATAAAAAATTAATTTTCTTTGATGTTTTTTATCTCATCAAAATCATCTTTCTTGTCTGTATAAAATTATCAGTAATCAGTTGATATAAATAAACTCCGCTGGGCAGACTTTCAGCACTATAAGTAATTGTATATTCTCCGCTTTCCTTTATTCCATCAATCAGTGTTGCGATTTCCTCTCCGACTGAATTGAAAATCTTTAATGTTACTTTGCCCGGATTATTTAATGTAAAATTAATTGTTGTTGCGGGGTTAAACGGATTAGGATAATTCTGGCGCAGTGTTGATCCTTCTTCAGGCTTTAGAGTTGATCCGGTAAGATAGATAACCTGATCTTCACCGGCTTCGATATTTGCATTTTCAACAGGAGAACTAGTGGCACCAAGAACTCCCGTTAATGATAACTTTGTTAAAAAATGTTGATTGTTCGTGTTTACAATGTCGTATGAGATAGAAATTATTTCAACAAGGTTTCCCGGTTCAATCACATTGGTTCCGTTTCCAAGAATGACTACTCTGATTGTATCAATCGAAGAACCGTCTTCCAAAGAAGTGCCTCTGTAAATTTCATAGTCAAATAAAAATGATGAAGAGGGGATACCAGTTCCTCTCGAGACTGATTTCAACAATAGACTTCCACCATCTTTCCCTACGATAATATTAAATTGCATTGCCTTAAGTGGTCTGCCGCTGTAAGAGGTCAGAAGTATTTTGCTGATGTTGCCTGAACTTCCTGATTCACTCTGAACAGTTTCTTCGGTAAATTTTAAAATGCCGCCTTGCTCCGTTGACTTGTTAATTGGTTGTGAATAAGAATTGAAGTATGAAACAGTAATCATTAGTAATGCTAAAAGCATTACAGCCATCATCCCTGATGATTTTCTCATTTTTTCCCCTGCTGAGTTTAAATCCTTTTAAAATCCTTTTATGTCAGCATAATGTTTTATGCTGATTAATTATCGGTTTTTAACGGTAAAAGTTGAGGGATTATTAGCTATGTGGAAGACAAAAAAGTATGGATAAAATGCCTGATGTTAATAAATCATTAATATTCAGTTAATACTGGCTTAATATGGTAGAGCTATGTTTCGGGCGAAAATAAATTGAGGCGTACTATGGCTATAAATAAAATACTTTTTATATGTGGGTCATTAAACCAGACAAAAATGATGCACCGGATATCTCAGCATCTTGAAAATCATGATTGTTTCTTCACCCCATATTATGCCGATGGATTAATAAACCGCTTTTCACAGACAAAACTTTTATCAAACACTATACTTGGCGGTAAATTCAGATCGAGTACACTTGCGTATCTTCGCTTTCAAAATTTACAAATTGATATGCATGGAGAGGGACACAATTATGATCTTGTGTTTACCTGCAGCGATCTTATCATCCCGAATAATATCAGAAGCAAATCAATAATACTTGTTCAGGAGGGAATGACCGATCCTGAAAATATTGCTTATCATCTCGTTAAAAAATTAAAACTGCCGCGCTGGATTGCCAGTACTTCCACAACCGGACTCAGTGATGATTATTCAAAATTCTGTGTCGCATCGGAAGGGTATAAAGAACATTTCATCAACAAAGGCGTTAACCCTGAAAAGATTGTTGTCACCGGAATACCAAATTTTGATGACTGTGCAGTTTATCTGAAGAATGATTTTCCTCATAGAAATTTTGTGCTGGTTGCAACATCAGACAGCAGGGAAACTTACAAGTTTGAAAACAGACAAAAATTTATCGAAGAAGCAGTTGAAATAGCTGGGGGGAGGAAACTGATATTTAAACTTCATCCGAATGAAAATTTTGACAGAGCTATCTGGGAAATCGAAAACTATGCGCCCGGTTCTTTAGTTTACACAGATGGTGAAATCGGTGAGATGATTGCCAATAGTGATGTTCTGATAACACGATTTTCTTCAGTTGCATTTATCGGTCTTGCTCTGAATAAAGAAGTACACAGCGCTTTTGATATAAACGAATTAAAAAAATTGTTACCGCTTCAGAACGGCGGAACTTCAGCTTATAACATTGCGCTTGAAGCAGAAGAACTTCTTCAGGAAGAAAAAAAAGCAAGGGTATTCATCATGCCTGTTTACAGCACCAAGCTTAACTTTATTCAAAGGTTCAGATTAAAACAAAATCTTCCGACAGAAACTGTATGATTACTTTGATCAAAACACAAAAAAATTATTATTCGAAAATTCTTAGATAATGGTTGATTATATAAATCCAATATGAAAATTGCTCACATTTCCGACCTGCACCTGAATACATTTTACAGTGATTCAAATTTAAAGCAAATAAAACAACTGATTAAATATTCTGTCGAAAACGGAACGGATCATCTTGTCATCACGGGAGATTTAACAGACAATGCCTCTGAAAAAGATTTTGAAATTTTAAGAAACCTGTTCAAGAAGAATGGATTGCTTGATTCAGAACGTATGTCAATCGTAATCGGGAATCATGATATTTTTGGAGGACTGCAGACAGCGGAGGATATCTTCAGTTTTCCGGAAAGATGTAAAATGGTTGACTACGATTCGATGATAAATTTATTTGTCAGTTATTTCAAGGAGACTTTTGAAAACTGCGTGTACAAATCTGAAGAATCCCATTTCCCGTTCGCAAAAATTATCAATGATACACTTGTTACAGGAATAAATTCTATAGCAAGATATTCCAAAGTTAAAAATCCGTTTGCATCAAATGGTGAAGTGGATATACATCAGTTTAATGATGTGGTAAGAATATTTGAATCAAACCAGTCTGTAAAAAACAAGATCGTATTAATTCATCATTACTTTAACAAATTAAAAATTAATAAAAAGAAATCTGCTTCAACATTCTGGCAGGGCATAGAAAAACAAACAATGAAGCTGCGTAAGAAAGGAAGATTGTTCAACTTGTTTAATCAGTACAATGTTAATCTTGTGCTGCACGGACATTTACACGAATCGATTGAATACCACAGGAAAGGAATCAGGTTCAGCAACAGCGGTGGTAGTATTAAATCAGCCGCTAAAAATTCTATTGCAGTAAACTTCATTAATGTTACTGATGAAGGAATAAGTACCGAAGTTCACAGCATAAGGGATTTTACTATGTCGCCTTTAATCTTAAAGCCGCAGCAGATTAAATTAGTTGGATATGAAGATGGGATTGAATTATCGGAAGCAGTAGTTTATTAAAAACAGTAAGTACTTACTTTTCTTTATTGATTTCCCTCATAATAAGAATTTTGCGATACTCGAGATCTTCAAAATATTTTAGCCGCTCAAGAGTTCTGTTTATTTTTTTACCTCTGCCTGGTTGACTGCTTAATGAAGAAAGATTATCCTTATGCAGTTTGGAAACATCGGGCTCGTTAACCTCTGACTTGTCTATAAAATTCAGGTTTTTACGTGTGAATGAATTGTGATTTTGATTAGCAGTCATTTAAGATTCCTTGAAAAAAGTAACCCCAAATTATTCAACTGATATTTAAAATCAACCTTTTGAAAAAATTTAATATTGAAGTAATCAGATTGTTGGATTCTGTTCGTTTTTCCAGTCTTTATAAAAACGTAGAATGAAATTTTTAATCAACTTTATTTCAGTTTCTGCAAGACTGGATGAGACATCTTTTTTCCAATCCTTTGTATTGATATCGAATGGAAATAATTGCCATTCATTACGTTTCAGGAAAAGATTTGCGAGTTCTTTTTCAAAAGAAAATGCTATATAAATAATTTCATTGTTCAGACTTAGTTTAAAAATTTCATTATGGGAGTACCAGAATTTTGATTCGATCAGAAGTTTTGTCAGCTCATCATACCTGTCAATAAATTTAGAAGAGATAGCAAGGAATAGATGCTTGCAGATTCTGCGAATATCTCTTTTGGGATATTTTTTTATTGATTCACGGTAGGTCTTGCAGGTGCAGTAAAGATAATACACATCTACAGCATGGTTACTGATTCTTGTTTTGTACTTGGGAAAAGTTTTGTTCAGTTCAATTTTATATGAAGTATCAAGTAATATTAGTCCGTCAGCTATGGATGGATTTTTTAATTTCACGTTATTACGGAGGGTGAGATCTACAATGATCTCACCATCTATTTGTTTTATTGTCACAGTAATCCGGAGTAGATAAAATTATTATTTGAGTAAAACCATTTTTTTTGTTTCTGAAAAGTTCGAGGAGATTATCCTGTAGTAATAAACTCCCGCTGCAAGATCTGATGCGTCAAAGTTAACTGAATGAAATCCCGCAGAATAAAACTGTTCGGTTATAACACCCGCTTCTTTGCCAAGCACATTATATAAGTGTATTTTTACAAATGAATTTTCTTTAAGCTTAAATGAAATTGTGGTTGATGGATTAAATGGATTCGGATAATTCTGAAGTAGTGCATAGTCATCGACAACATTGTCAGATTCATTTATATCTGTTGTATTATCATAAATAACGGTTACCTTAAAAAGTTCATACAATAGCGGGTTAGGATTCATATAAGAGCCTGATCCGGTCAGCATTGTATCTAATAATGTACCTACAATTCCATCCTGAAGACGAATATTAATTGATGCGGGTAAATTATATTCAAAGAGTACAGTGTCACTGGCTCCTTTCTGCATCCTGATTCTATGTTCAACAGACCCTGTGAATGGTGCTGTGCCCTGTCTGAAATCCGAGTAGGACCCGTATGTACCATCAAAATTATTTTTTGGCAGATAATACCTGGCTTCGAATCCGGGAGGGAATGGAGGAAGCAATGCTTCACCCAGATGCATATCAATCGAATCAGATGCTGTTGGATCAATTCCAAAATTTAACGTGCGGGAATTTCCGCCTGTGTCGCGGATTATAAGTGAATCCATAATAACCGGGGTTTGCTGGCTTTGTAATGTTGAAATAAAGCAGACGAAAAATAATAGGATAGTTATGACTCTCATACTTACCTTCTGTTATGTTTATGTTAAATGTGAATTAAAACTTTTATAGTCATATCAAAACCTCTCCACAATCCCGATAGACTTAAATCCAATCAGCCAGGCTCATTAAAATGAGCTGCCCCAATAGTTGTCGAAGGTAGGAGAGAGAACAAAATCACTAATCCACCCATCCTATAAAAATCTATTGAGGACAGCTCGAGAGAGAGAAACTCCCTTACTTCAAAAAGATCATTTTAACGGACTGTGTAAACTCACCAGCCGTAAGCCTGCAGATGTAACTTCCGCTGCTAACGTCATTGCCGTTACTGTCCTTACCATTCCAGCTAAGTGTATGCACACCCGCTGATGCGTTATCATAAAACAAAGTTGTTATCTCCTGACCAAGCATATCGTGAACCTTAACTGTTACAAGACCTTCAGTTGGTACTGAAAACCTTACCGCAGTAGATGGGTTGAACGGGTTTGGATAGTTCTGGTAAAGATGAAAATCACTTACAGCCATATCAACTTCAACTTCTTTCGAGTAGGTTGATGTACCGTCAAAATCAATCTGCTTTAAGCGGTAAGTGTATGTGCCTGTTGTTACGTCCTCATCAACATATGAGTATGACTGTGCTGATGTGGTGCTTCCTGCGCCTCTGACAAAAGCTATTTTCTGCCAGGTTGTATTTGCTGATTTTCTTTCAACATCAAAACCAAGGTTATTTATTTCTGAAGAAGTCTGCCAGCTTAGCTGTACAGTGCTGCCTTTTACCGATGCGCCGAATGATGTAAGTTCAACTGAAAGTGAACTGTCATAAGTTACAACCATCTTTAACCTGTCGAGTGCAGGAGTAACATTAAAAAATCCTGTGCCTGACATTGGTATATTTATCAGCACACCACCGAACAGATCCTGAAGTACGCCAGTAATGCTTGCAGGCCAGTTCCATTCAATCCTCATACCCGGTGAACCTGTACCTGGCTGATAAGCAAGCCTGAACTCTTTTGTTCCCCAGTAAGGAACACTGTCCATAAAGCGGAAGTCTCTCCAGCTTGCGGCTGTTCCTGAAAAATTATTTTCGGGTAAAAAGAATCTTGCTTCAAAAGCACCAGTAGGAGGGAATGGCGGAACAAGTCCTTCACCAAGTGCAAGGTCAATGCCGTCGGTTGCAGTCGGGTCAATACCAAATACAAGCCACTTAGAGCCGCCAACCTGATCGGTTACACGTACAGAATCATACACAAGCTGTGCGTTTGCAAGTGATGCAAACACTGCGACTAACAATACTATCTGAAATATTTTTTCATTTTAATCCCTGAAAAAATTATTAGAACTTCCGCCTCCCTTTTTCAGGGAGGCGGATTTATTATTTTACTTTAAGTAAACCATTTTCTTTGACTGAACAAAGTCACCTGCGGTCATCTTGTAGATGTAGTTACCGCTGGCTACTGCTTTTCCATTCAGGTCAAGCCCGTTCCAGTTTAATGTATGTGTACCGGCTGCTGCATTACCTGAGAACAGTGTTGCAACTTCCTGTCCGAGCATATCATATACTCTTATTGTTACAAGTCCGTCCTTCGAACCTGGAACTGTACTGTGGTGTTCGGGTTGAAGGGGTTCGGGAAGTTCTGTTCAAGTACGTAATCCAGCGGAAGACCCGTTGGCGGTTCTTCATAACGGATCTCAACTTCAACTTTATCCATCTGTCCGTTGTTTTCATCTGCAACAATTATCTTTTCGATTATTATTGCTTCAGGATCATTCAACGCAAATGGAAGTTTTGCTAACATATATTCGCCTGCATCTATTGTTAATGCTTCAGGATCATATGTTAATGTTCTTAAAAAGTCATTAAGCTGATAGTAAAGTGCCTGATCAAATACTGATGTCATTTCCGTACCGCTTGGAATAAGTGATCCCATTCCATTCAACTCTATCTGAACGCCTTTTACTTTCTTTATCGATTCAATGCGGACTGTCATTCCATTGTTGGTTAAGTAGAATGTCAGTTTTGCATTCATTCCGGGGGTAAGTTTTTCAAATGAGTTGATGCTGATATCAAATGGACTACCAGCAACTTTATATACAGGTGTTCCGCTTGGATAGGTATTTGTAAGAACTATGTTCTGTAATACTGAAAGATCAAGTACGTTGATTACGCCATCAGGTACTGGCAACGGCTGACCAACTGTCCACGGAGCCAAATCTCCCTGCGTAAATGCTAAACCTGTTAAGGTTGTTCTTCCCAAGATGTGATCGATCATCAGCAAGATGTCAAGTATGTTTACCTGGTCATCAAGGTTAACGTCGCCGTAGAGACCACCTGAAGTACCATTACCAATATTAATTACTTCATCGGCACCGGTTGAGATATTAGCATTGATTACAGGTGTTGCTGTTGCGCCAAGTACATTTTCCAATCCGTTTGTTGTTGTTGCACTTGGACCGGTAATGTCAACTATATCAAATGCAAATTTTGCTATTTCCTGTGTACCGAATGCCGGCT
The DNA here is from genome assembly GCA_016700155.1 of Ignavibacteriales bacterium. NCBI lineage: Bacteria > Pseudomonadati > Ignavibacteriota > Ignavibacteria > Ignavibacteriales > Ignavibacteriales bacterium. The sequence continues at coordinate 3,250,343 of CP065001.1, read as the reverse complement.
GAATAGAGTTTGTTCCGTTGCCAACGATGACGATTTTTACTCTGTCTCTTGATGATCCGTCAGGCAATGTAGGACCGGGATAGATCTCATAACTGAAGTTGAATTCAGGAGCTGTTATTGCTGCGCCTCTGCTAACTGATCTTAAGATCAATCTTCCGTTTGATTTACCTACAACGATATCAAACTGTAATGCTTTCATCGGCTGACCGGTATAACCTTCAAGTACTACCGCATCAGGGTTATTTTCTGTTCCATCTAAAAGATTTTGTGATGCATTAACAAATCTTAACAACCCGCCCTGTGTCTGACCTGTACCGCTTAAAGGCAATACTGACGGTGAACCTGCTGCATTGTGTGTGAAGGTAAGATCACCGCTTACAAGTCCTGCTGCTGTTGGTGTAAAGGTTACGTTGAACAACTGGCTGCCGCCTGCTGCTATGTTTACAGGGAATGTACCTGGTGCAAATGTAAACACACCGTTTGATGAAACGATATTGCTTATTGTTAACTGTGCATTACCTGTGTTGTTTACTGTTACAGGAAGTGTTGATGTTCCGCCTACAGATACGTTGCCGAAACTGAGTGATGCTGCACTAAGTCCGAATACAGGTGCTGTTGTAAAACCGCTGCCTGTTAATGAATATACGTTTGGTGAACCTGCTGCATTGTGTGTGAATGTTAATGTAGCGTTCTGCGTACCTGCTGCTGTTGGTGTAAAGGTTACGTTAAATACAGCGTTGCCGCCTGCTGCTATGTTTACAGGGAATGCGTTCGGTGCAAATGTATACTGTCCGTCTGATGAAACGATATTGGTAAGTGTTAACTGTGCATCACCTGTGTTGCTTACTGTTAAAGGTAATACAGCGTTGCCGCCTATGTTAACTGGCCCAAAGTTTAATGATGCTGGGCTTACTCCGAATATCGGGGCAGGTGTATAACCAACACCGCCTACGTTATAAACCGTTGGTGAACCGGGTGCATCGTGTGTAAAGGTTAATGTTCCGTTCTGCGGTCCGTTTGCTGTTGGGGTAAAGGTTACGTTGAATACCTGGTTTAAACCTGCTGCTATTACTACAGGGAATGTACCTGCTGCAAATGTAAACTGTGCATCTGATGATACTATGCCTGTTATGTTTAAGTCTGCGTTACCTGTATTTGTTACTGTTACAGGCAGTGTTGCATTGTTACCTAAGTTCACTGTTCCAAAGGTTAATGATGCAGGTGCTACTGAAAATACAGGCCCTACTACAGCAGGCGCTATATTTGTATATCTCATTGTTACAACACCAATACCGCTGCTTACAAATGCCGGCGGTATTGAATAGGTTCCGCTGCCTGTAAGAAATCCGCTGTTAAATAGTACGCCACCGAAGTTATCTGTAATACGTATCTCTGCGCCTGTGGGTAGTGCATACTGCAGTTCAAATGTGGTAGCGCCTGTTGCTAACTGCCATTTAATTGTATGGGCTACATCGCCTGAAAATGGAAATGCTGCTGCAGGACGGTAGTCTCTCCACGTTCCGGCTACGGTGCCGTAAGGGTAAGATCCCATCTTGCATCGTATGCGCCTGCTGGTGGAGGAGGCGGAAGGATGCTTTCGCCAAGTGTAACATCAATACCGTTGGTTGCCGTCTGGTCAAGGCCTACTGCTAGTACCTGCGTGTTAGGTCCGTTGACTGCGGTTATTGGAATGTCTATCTGTGCCTGTCCAAATGCTGATACACTCAGTATCAGCACCAGGCTTAAGATCGATAAAACTTTTTGCATAACACACCTTTCGATAAAAACAATAAAGGGTTAAAAATTTATTAGATTAAAAATGTGAACAATAATGAGTTCCCCAATTGTGTCGGGGAACCCAAATAAAATATCTTACTTGACTAACATCATTTTCTTCACTGATGAAAAGTTGTTTGTATTCAATTCATAGAAGTATAAACCTGATGCAACGTTTGAAGCATCCCATGAATATGAATATGAACCAGCCTCAAGAGTATTGTTAACGAGTTCAGCAACCTTCTGTCCTAATGCATTGTAAACAGTTAATTTTACATTGCTGATTTCAGGAACAGAGAATTTAATTGTTGTTGACGGGTTAAATGGATTTGGATAGTTCTGTTCGAGTGCGTATTCAACAGGAACAACTTTATCTGAACTTATTTTAAGAACATTAATGCTGCTGTTGTCTAATACATAAGATGAACCGTCTTTCACATCTGCTTTAACAAATGTTCCGTTGACAGCATCTTCTAACTGTATGTTAACGCCATCAACTGAAATTGTTACAGGATATACAACTCCGCTAAGATTGATTGTCTGACCTGCTGAAGAAAGGTCTTCAACAAATCTCTGTGAACCGAATCTTACATCGAATAACCCCGCAGGCGGTAATGGAGGAAGATTAAAGCTATTGAGATCAACTGATTTTCCGGCTGCATAAAGTACATAACTCTGACCGGCTGCATCTGTAATAACAACTTTACCCCAATCTTTGCTGATGAGTTGATCAATTGGGTTTTTGCCTAATGTTGGAGCATAAGGTCCGGGAACGTAAATATTAGCTGCTGATGTAAGGTTTATCCAGTAACCGTTTCCTGGGGTCATTGAACCGGATGCAACATAACCTGAACCGGGAACATACTGGAAAACCAATCCGAAGATTTTATTTTCCGGCATTGTTCTTATGAAGCTAACATCAGCGTTCCAGTTATAACCGCCAACCATATTCCAGCCAAGTTTACCAGGATAAGCCATTGAACCAACGCTGTTAAGTCTTGGATACAAAATTCCTGATTGAACAGTTCCATTCCAGTTGTAGGTTCTGATGCCTGAGTGGTTCATCCAGTAACCTTCTCCAGGGGTTAATGAAGTAACAGCTACATAACCAGCGTCAAACTTAAATACGTTTGCAGCAGGATTTTTTCCTCTGTAAAGTGTATCAACGCTCATGCTATTTGGATGAATACCTGGGAATGAAATAAGATTCCATTCGTTTCCAACCACGATGGTCTGATTGTAGTTTGTAACTACTTCAACAATAACACTTGTTAGTCCGGTAACAACCTGCGACGAAACTGTTTTCATATTTACATCCGCAAAGATTGCTCCACCAAAACCATCTTTCAAAGTAATGGTTCCAGCGCCGATATAGTTAGGATCCCAGTTAAGTGTTAATGCTGTACTCGGAGAACCAGCCTGAAAATCAAGTGTATAAGTAATTGTTCCATTGATTGCGCTGCTTCTCATATCAATTGATGAGAATTGAGTTCCACCTGGAAGTTCCCATCTTAAATCAACTATACCAGCTGCAGGTGGCGGAGGTAATAAAGCTTCGCCAAGTGACGCATCAAGTCCGTCTGTTGCACCTACTGCACGACCAAACACAACTGCTCTTGATTCACCGTTACCGGTTGTAATGTAAAGCAATCCATGTGAAGTGATATTAGCTGAACGGATATAGTTTGTTCCATTAGGATCATAATTAGACCAGCCGATATCCCATCTGTCTGCACCATTACCGCTGAATGCACCACGGTAAGTAACAGCCGTAAAGAAAGGATCAGAGATTAAACTTCCTGTGAAAGCTGCTGAACCTAAAAGAGGTGAGCCAGCTTGAGGAACAAGAACCGGACTTGTTTGGTTAAAAGGTGCCTTTAGTAAAACACTGTTAGGTTCAGTAAGAAGAGTATTACCATAACTTGTAAACCATGCGTTATAAGTTGTTGGTGTTATAAGTGTAGCCATTCCTGAGAAGGTATTGTTTCTGTAAGCAAAGTTTGCTGTATCACCCTGTACTGTTGCACCGTCTAAGAATAAACCACCTTCGTCAAACCCTGTAACCACGCTGTTAAATAAACTGTGACGTGATGATCTTCTGTGATGAATGCCATGGAAAAATAAAGCATTATAATTTGTTCCGCTTACATCTGTAGAAACTCTTTTCGGACCGATCACTGTAAAGTTTGAGAAAACAGGTGAAGTTCTTGGTGATGCTGTTGTACCTGAACCATCGTTATCTGATTCAAATGCTTCACTATTACTTACGTCTGCAAGAATAGGATCGCGGTAAACAACTGCGAACTGGATTTTACCTGAATAACCGAAGTCAGTATCAAAATCATCATCGAGAGCTTTGTAAGCAATTAACCATTTTGCATTAACGGTTCCACCGAAGAATTCATAAGAATCATCACCGCTATAGCTGACCATAATATGTTCAAGAACAGTTCCACGGCCAACTGCGCCAAGTGTTAATCCATTAATTTCGTTGTTAGGTGTGAAAGGAATACCCGGGAATTCAATTCTTACATATCTTAGAATACCACTGTTATCATTATCATCCTGAACAATACCGCCATCACCATAACCAGCTATGCTGCCGATGTTACCTTCAACAACAAAGTTGCCGCCAGGTCTGTTGTTAGCTGCTTTTCCGCATATTACGATACCGCCCCAGTCGCCGCGTGATCTTAAACCTGCCGGTAACTGGCTTGTAAATACTATTGGTTCCTGTGCTGTTCCATCAGCAATAAGTTTTCCGCCTCTCTCAATTATAAGCGAACCTTGTGAGGATTTTTCACCTAAGATTAATGTACCTGCAGGTACTGTAAGTGTAGCACCGTTTTGAACGTAAACGAATCCCTGTAACAAGTATACCTTGTTTTTGTCTAGTACTCTGCTTACGGTAATATTACCGGAAATAGTACTATCGTGTGGTGTAAACTGTGCGAATGAAGGAACTGAAATTACTACTAGTAATGCAATCAATTTCCATAGTTGTTTCATAATTTAGAACTCCTTTGGTTTTTTTAATAAAATTTCTTACGTTTTTATAAATTCTTTGAAATGCTTTTTTAATTCATTAACTATCCTCCTTTCCTGTGCGATTAGTGAATTAAAGCCGATAACTAACACCAAGTGACAGCTTGGTGTTAGTAGTATACCTCCGTACAAGGATATCCTCTTCATAATATTCAATTGGGTCATTCAGAAAATCTTTCATTGTAACTTTGAATTCCAAATGTTCTCCAAAGCCTTTTGTTATTACAAAGTCAACAACGTCGCGGGGAAGTTCATAAATATCACTGCCCTGGAAATTTGCTGTCTCTACAATCCTTTTCCCGAACCGGTTATATGAAACATTTACTGAGAGATCCCAGGGAACATTCTGATACCCGAGTGAGAGGTTTATTACATAAGGACTCTGCCCCTGCATAGGTCTGATCGTTCTGTCCAAACCAATATTTGTTTCTTCAATCTCCGACCATATCCTTGAATAATTTGCCGTTAGCATAAAGTCAGTTAAAGCATCCCAGAAAACTCCGAATGAAGTTCTGTATTCAAGTTCAACACCGGCATTGCGTGCAAAGGGTGAATTTGCAAATGTACGGTCGTTCTGTCCTGTTGAAATTTCAAATACTCTTTCAATCGGATTTCTTATTTCTTTAAGAAAGAGACTTGCAGAAATTAAATGACCGGGTTGGGGAAACATTTCAAATCTTAAATCATAGTTGGAAATGTTTGCCTGTTTTAGCGTGTCATTGCCTCTTACGAAAGTCTGATCCTCAAAATTGTAATACTGAAATGGTGCTATCTCCCTGAACTGCGCCCGGTTAATCGTTCTGCTGAATGAGAACCTGATATTTGTTTCATCATTCATCCGATAGATTAGACTGAATGCAGGAAGCACATCACTGTTAAAATTATCAATGTGTATTGGTCTAAGTGCAGTTGAAACTGATGAGAACGTTTTAACTTTTAGAACATAGTTTTCTAAACGCGCGCCGCCTACTAAAACAAAATCGAGATTGAAAATGTTGAATGGTAATTCGGTCATCAAAAAGAAACTGATTAGGTTATCTGATGCCGTGTAGTCATTTGAAGGATTATAATACTCCTTCATTATAACAATTCTGTTTTCAAAATTTTTTACAGAGTAAAGAGAATCAAGTTCATAATTCCCGATAAGCCTTTGTGCATTACCCTGCTGGTTGGCATCTGTAACACTTAAAAGTCTTGCATTAAATGAACGGTTTGTTGTGATATGATTAGCACCAAATTTAACTTTAGCTAATTCTATTCGCTGTTCAAATGAAAGATCTATACCACGTTTATGTTCCTGGAGGTATGAATAAAATCTTCCACCGCCATAATACTCGGGGAACTGCGGGATATATGCGATGAAAGGAACTGTGGTATTTGAATCAGCAATATTTCTTGTATAAGCAACTCTTCTGTAATCGGGTTCATCCCTGTATGAAACCGAGTATGATCCGTTCCAATCCAATTGCAAACCATCAATAACATCAAAATGACTTGTGCCTGTTAACTGTCCGGAGTATAAACTTCTTGATACAAACTTGAGTGCAGTTGTTATTCTTTCATCCTGATAATCATATTTAAATCCTCTTAATCTTGTTACTTCGTCATCAGAGTTTATGGTTAGAGTGTTTTTTAATCCAACCTTATGATTGTCACCAACTTTGTAAGTCAGATTTAAAATTCCACCCCAATAGACATTTCTCTTTTGAGAGACACCGCTGTAATCAAAGAAGAAAGTTCCGTCATCTCTGCTAGCAATATCTTTTGTTACAACATCTTTAGAAGAGAAACCTGTTTTGTAAGTAAGTGAACTAACAATACCAAAATCATTTTCAAATACTGTAAACCTGTCACCATACGTCAACCCAAAAGATTGATCAAGGAAAGCTTTAGTATCACTTACTTTCCAGTCGTCACTAAGTTTTGTTGACCAGTATGTTCTGTTAGTGTCGAGTAAGTTAAATCCGTAATTATAGTATGTTAAGGGATCTGGAAAACCTTGAGGCAAATCTCTTTTACCATCATCCAGACCAAGAAAATCAGTGCTGCTTCCTTCGTATGTTTTGAAATTTTTTGTTGATACATCGTTCACGTAAGAAGTTGAATAGCCGAAAGTGAAGATTGTTTTGGAGGGAAAATCGATTGTGTTAACTTTAACAACACCGCCGGCAAAATCCCCGGGATTGTCCGGCGTAAAAGATTTTTCAACTATTGTATTTTCAATCAGGTTAGCCGGGATAAGGTCGAATGCAAAATCTCTTTTATCGGGTTCTGAACTTGCAAGCGGAGCGTTGTTTAGCAGTGCAGAACTGTATCTTTCACTAACACCGCGGACAAAAATATATTTGTTGTCCATCAGTGTGATTCCGGGTACTCTTCTTAATGTTTCCGCGGTTGTGTTATCTGTAGATTTTTTTATTTGTTCAGCACTTATACCGTCACTGATTGTAGTAGATTTTTTTCTTTGATTTAATAAAGCCGATTCGTATTGTAAAGAAAGTTCGCCTACTACAACAATCTCATCTGTCTCTATTGCTTCTGATTGAAGAGTTATATTCAGTTCAAGGTCTTTGCCGTTTTCAACTACAATTCCTTTTATAGTTTTTTTTGTATACGAGATGTATGAAACAATAAGATTGTAAGTTCCTGCAGGAACATTCCTGATTGAAAATTGTCCCTGTATATCGGTTGCACTGCCTAAGTTGGTCCCTTCGATGAAAACGTTTGCGCCAATTATAGCTTCACCATTACCTTCGTCGATTACCTGTCCGAAAATTTTACTTGAAGACTGAGAAAATAAATTAATTTGAAATAGAATCGTTGAAAGGAAGGAGAAGAGCAGTACCAGTTTTTTCACAAAAGCCTCCGATATTTTTAAAATGACGGGGGCAAATTAGTCCGGTGCTATTAAGTTAGTATTACTGCCACGTTAAAAATCTTTTACTGTAATGTTAAGCCAGTATTAAATTCACAAAAAAATTTAATTGGGGTTTCTAATTACAAACAGTGAGTGTTAACATCCTGTTTTCAATGGGGTTGGATAGGTGTATTAAACATTATCTTCAATTAATGACAAAAAGATTTTGTTCTTATACAGTTGTAGATACGCACTTAAAGAATCGGAAAAATCTTTGCTGGCACAACCATTACACTCATTCAGATTTTCATTTTAAACAACAGAACCCCGGGGAATTGCCGGGGTTCCTGTTTATAAGTATGAAAGAAAAATTACTTAAGCAGAAGCATTTTTCTTGTGGCAGTAAATTCGCCTGACTGAATTTTATAAAAGTAAACACCGCTTGAAAGAGACAATGCACTAAAGTCAATTTCATAATTGCCTTGTTGTCTTTGTTCGTTTACAAGTGTTGATACTTCATTACCGATTGCATCATAAATCTTTAATGTTACAAATCCATCTTTTGCCAGACTGAATTTTATTGTAGTGCTTGGGTTGAATGGATTTGGATAATTCTGTGCAAGCTGATACTCTACAGGAGCTACAACATCAGTACTGATTGTAAGTTTATTTACAGCACTGTTGCTTATAACTATCTGGTTGCCATCCATAATCTGAGTGTTTACATACTGTCCGGTCACCGCATCTTTAATGGAAGCATTCATTCCTGAAACACTAATTGTCACAGGATATTCAACGCCTGATAATTCAAAAGTTTTTTCTGTTGAAAGATCTTCAACCATTTTATCAGTTGTGAACCTGACATCAAACAATCCTACAGGAGGTTTTGGAGGAAGAATAAATTTTTCTAACTGAGCGTTTCCATTAGTAGCGTATAAAGTATATTGTTTTCCCTCAGCATCTTTGATGATGATCTTAGCCCACTCACTTTTAAATATCTCTTCGTTATTTAGTTTTGGAGGTGCTGAAGGTCTTGGAGGGAATATGATGTCACCGGCGCCGGTCATATTAACAAAATATCCATAACTCGGCTGCAATGATGAAGCAGGCTGATAACCAAATCCGGGACTATAAGAGAACGGGAAACCATTTATCAATCCTGAAGGACTGGTTGTCAGATCATTAACCTGTGCAGTGTAATCATATGCACCAACAAGATTCCAACCAGCAACTCCGGCAAACGGAACGACAGTAGCCTGTGAAAGTTGTGGGTATAAAACTCCACTCTGCACAGTACCATTCCAGTTGTATAGTCTCTGCGCACCGTGTCTCATCCAGTATGCTTTACCAACTGATAATGGATTTTCTGCAACATACATAGCTCCGTCAAACCAGAATACATCTGCAGCAGGATCTCTGAATCTGTAAAGTGTATCACGATCCATACTGTTTGGATGAATACCGGGGAATGAAACAAGATTCCATCCGGCTTGAATTAAATAAGACACGGAGAAGTTACCACCGGGTGCTGCTGGCAGCCAGGTTGTGGCAACTCTTAATCCGCCAAAAGATAAAGCCGGTCCAAAGGCACCCTGACGCAGAGCGAGGAAACTTATGTCATTTGCATCTGTACCACCGTCAGTTTGTGTAAGATCGGAGGCTGGTTCAGTTCCATTTAGTGCAGGGTTAACCCATAGCTTAACTTCATCATCAGTTGTAGTACCTGAATTGAAAGTATATTTCACAACTAACAAATAGGTTGTGTTAAGTGAATAAGATGATGCTGTAAATACTGCATCGGAGTTATTTCTTTTCGCTACACCGAATGCAAAATTTGAACCGTTATTTTTAATAAAGACTTTTGCAAAGAACAGACTTGTTGAATTACCTTCACCGAAGTGCAGGTAATAAACTGATGAATCAGTGACGGATGAAACATTAACCATAAAAGATGCATACACACTTCCGCTTGTTACATTACTGAAAACTCTTTTATCATCTTCTGCCGAAAGTGTATCGGGTGCAGTTAGCGCGACCGATTTTCCGAGTCCTGAATTAACATAACCTGAATAAGTGAGCGGAGAAGAATTGACCATAATCGGAAGATTGCCAGCACCGCTGTGTGCTATCCAACCATTGTCGGTAAGATTACTTCCAGTTGTGTAATTAAAGTTTTCAGTTATTGGCAGTGAAGAAATAACTTCACCGTTGCAGGTAACATCTTGAGTTGTAGCCATACCGCCAGAGTTAGTTACATTCTCACCGTTGTATAAACCGTAAGACAAACCTGATTTTAATCTTACATAAATTGGTGTGGAACTTAGCGCACCGCCTGTGTATGCTACGTTTACGCTGCTGCTGAAAGAAACATCATCTGTTGAAACTTCATAGTTTGTTGAACCGGTTACAGTTATATTGCCTGAAGCAGGATCAAGATCAGAACCGCTTAAGTTATAACTTTGTGATGATGAAGGTCCAGAACCAACAACGTATGTAAATCCTGATAATGAGCTTGGACTTGCTGAAAGGATTGGTGATCCTGAAACAGGAAATAAATCTGTCCAGGAAGTACCTGCACGGATTCCGTCGACGGTTATATTTTGACTCGCATTATATTGACGGAGATAAATTCCACTTATAGTTGCCTGACCCGATCCTGTTGCGGTTAGTAAAGCAGTTCCTGCTGAAGTTTCATCTGCAGGTATTCCTGAGGGAATTATCCACATACTTGCATTTCCTGTGGTTGATACTTCATACTTTACTATTAATAAGTAGGTTGTGGAAGGATCAAAATCTGTTGTTGAATATGTTGCTGTACTTGAATTTGAAAATCCGAAATTAATTTTTCCAGCTGTAGTTGATGGCTGAACAAATATTCTTGCTGCAAAAGCTGAAGTTCCGGTGCCAAGATGTAGAAAGTAGCCCGCAACAGCATTACTTACATTAAGCAATGAAGAGTAGTAAACAGTACCGGAAGTCAGAGTAGCAAATTGTTTATTTACATCTTCTCCGTTATTGTCAACTCCTGCAGCATTTCCCACGCCACTGCCGGGATATCCGGTGTATGATAAACCTGCTGTGGTTTCAATTGATTGTGTTCCGCCTCCGCTCGTAACACTCCATCCATTGTTTGTCAGTAAACCTGTAAAATTAAAATCTTCCACAAGTAACTGAGCATTAGCATTAGCAAATAAAAAGAACGCGAAAAGTAAAGTTGTCATTGCACGAAAAACAAATTTCCTCATGATGTACCTCCATTTTGAATTGATGAATTAGTTATAAAATTTTCTCTGTTAATCGCCGGATTGAATGTCGCCCAATTCTCCATTCATCGTTTAAATAAAAACTGAAATTCGGTATCAACATTAAAGGTCATCAAATCTTAAATCAAACAAACAAATTGTTATCATTGTGTAAACTGAACATTAAGAACTTCTTCTAACCAATTGTTAAAAATGAATTTATCTTTATACTATTTTATTACGAGTGTTGATGTGAAGTTATGAAGCTTGGTTTTTTCGTTAAGGGTAAGAAGGTGACTGATGATTTATGTTAAATTTTTGTGCCCTGAAACCCCACGTATAGAAAGTATATAATTTTGTGATTAATAGAGCTTAGTAACAGTTAGATAACTTGCATATAGAATTACAAGCAAATATTTTTTCAATGTAATTCTGGGCAGCTACCATATTTGATCAATACTGCACTATAAGTAGAATTGCAAAAATCCCCCGATGCCCGGTTTACTGCGCCCAGTGTACCGGGCGATTATTTCCCTCCTGTCTTATTCAGTAATTAGAAAGAGAACTTCAAATTTAAATTTTGATCTTTACATCGCCCTTAACTTTTAATTGAAATAATAAAACAATTGTTTAAAATTTAAAATGAGGAAAATTTTATTAATTAAAATGTATAGGGAATTATGGGACGAAGAGCTTTCATTGTTAAATTTTATTTAATTCCGATAATCTGTTTTTCTTTTATTATCCTCGTATCTGGATTTACTTTTTCCCAAACAAAAAAAAATTCGACCGATACTATAAGTTTCAATGTAGAATATTTTTATGACAGTGCTCATCACTGGTATGATATAAGAGAAGAAGAGCGTGTTATAAATCCGGACTCAGATCAGAAACGATATGATGTAAATGAAATAGAAAAAATAGCTGATAACATTTTACTATTTCAAAAAGAAAACGGCGGATGGTCTAAGAACTACGACATGCTTGCGGTTCTAACAAATGCCCAGAGAGAAGCTGTTGAGAAATCAAAAGGAGATATTAATACAACATTTGATAACGGAACGACATTCTCCCAGGTGGATTATCTTGCCCGGACCTATCATGTTACCGGTGATAAAAAATATTTAGATGGATTTACCACGGGAATTAATTTTATTCTTACTGCGCAATATGATAATGGAGGATGGCCTCAATTTTATCCCGACACAAGCGGCTACAGGAAATATATTACATTCAACGATGGGGCAATGTTGGGAATAATGAAAGTGCTTCATAACATTGTTGAAAAAGAATATTATTACTCATTCGTTGATGAAGAATTATACTCAAGAGTTTCAGAAGCATACAATAGAGGAATTGACTGTATACTGAAATGCCAGATTTTTGAAGATGGAAAGTTAACAGCATGGTGTCAGCAGCATGATAATATAGATTTCAGTCCAAGACCTGCGCGCACCTTTGAACCTGCTGCCATTTGTAATGGAGAAAGTTCGGAGATTGTAGAATTACTTATGAAAATAAAAAATCCTGACAGAGAAATAATAGCAGCAATTCAGGGTGCAGTAAAATGGTTTTATGAATCAAAAATATCAGGAATTAAAGTAGTAACGATTGAGGCACCGGAAACCGAATATCTTTATCATACCAGTTCGGATGACAGAATTGTAGTTCCAGATGAATCAGCCAATCCGATTTGGACAAGATTCTATGAACTGGGCACACACGTTCCGATGTTTTGTAAACGTACAGGAGAGATTGTTTATTCATTGGATCAGGTTGAAAGAGAAAGAAGAACCGGATATGCCTGGTATATTTATCAACCGCAGGAAATACTTGATTCCTATCCTGAATGGCAAATGAAATGGATCACTGAAGAAAATATTTTACCCAAGTGAATTTTTAGATGTATCAAAAAAAAGTATCTGAGCGTTTACATAATTGGAAAGGAACTCCAAAAGGATCCCTTAACATTACTACTTGCGAACCATCCGGAAGATTTATTTCTTCAACTAAAGTTGCCCCGGCGTTTAATAGTTTTAATTTTGTCTCATCCAGACCAGAACATTCAAATGCAAAATGAAACTGAAGGGGATTCAATTCAAAATAATCCGGAACCGTGGAGGAATTATTAGAATATAATTCTAAGATTATTCTTCCGGATTCATCAGATAAAAAATGTGTGAAGGGATAATCATTGAGAGATTTAACTATTTTCATGCTGCAATACTTAACGTACCACGTTGCATGTTCTTTAGGTGAAGTTACATTTAAAGCAAAGTGTTCAAATATCATGACTCAATTAGTTTTTTATAAGTTTAGAATTACAGAATAAATTTACAAAGAATAATTATTCAATTTATATGTAAGATATGATAAAGATTATTTATTTCATTTTTTGTTTTAGTACTGTTGCATATTGTCAATTGTACATAACACCTGAAGGATATTTACGGGATTCATCATTCACAACATTTTCTGCATTTCAAAAGGAAGTTGTTAATTACCCACATATAAAAATTGCCAATGCTGATTCAATCAATGACATCAGTATTTCACGTAACCTCGTTTACAAAAAAACCGTTTCCCGACATTTGCGGTTCGACCTATACCGGAGAGATTCAGTAGATCAGAGACAACCGGCAATAATTTTAATTCACGGCGGTGGGTGGCGTTCAGGGGACAAAAGCCAGAATGAACCCTTAGCAAAGGTGTTAGCATCTTCAGGTTATATCTCTGTTTCAGTTGAGTACAGACTTTCACCAGAAGCTGGATATCCAGCCGCTATTCATGATCTGAAATCCATGGTAAGATTTTTAAGAAATCACAGTTCGGAATTTAATATTGATTCAACAAGAATAGGTGTTATCGGTTTTTCGTCTGGTGGTCATCTTGCAGCATTTCTGGGTTCGACGAATAATAATTCCAAATTTGAGGGGGTAGATGATTACTTACAGCATTCCAGTTATGTAAATGCAGTTGTTGATGTTGATGGAATTCTCGATTTCACTCATCCCGGGGAAAGTGCTAAGGATCAGGATGTAACAAAACCTTCTGTGGGAAAATTGTGGCTGGGTTTTACATTTTTGGAAAATCAAAAAAGATGGATAGAAGCATCTCCATTAAATTACATTGATAAGAATATGCCCCCGACTCTTTTTTTGAATAGTGGTATTGAAAGATTTCATGCCGGAAGAGATGACGCCATAAAAATATTAAGGGCTTTAGGAACTCCCGTATCAGTGGTTACAATTGGGAATTGTCCACATACATTTTGGATATTTGAGCCTTGGTTTGAGCAAAGCTGTTTTGAAATTTTACACTTTCTGGATAAGATATTTCAATAAACTACTTTTTTTAGTATTCCTTCATTGTTCCTATCACGACACAAATAAATACACTTACAGTGAAATTAATAATATTGAAGTTTCCTTTTTTTCTTGACAATGTTTTAGGATTTATTTATTTAACATCTGTGTTTTATCGATAACTTTACCGATTAAGTAATTTTTATGTTACTCACCAGGCGAAGCTGTATTATTAGCAGTGTTAAAGACCGGTTTCAGAATTAAATAATTTGCTTTTTAACATAATGACTTTCATACCTTATAACGCCACCTTCCTTCAGTTACTCACCTTCTATCATAATGCAATTCAATCAATAATAATAAAAACCTTACGCAAAATAACTTTTACTATTACCGCTCTATATTTTATTCGGATTTAGAAAGATCTTTCTCAAGGAGGAAAATATAAATGATTACTACCAATAAAATCTTCGCAATTATTATTATCTGTCTTTGGTTTACAGTTGAAAGCCTTGGACAAGGAATACTTCGTGGAGTAATCACCGACTCTCTCTCAGAAAAACCCCTTATCGGAGCCAATGTTTATCTGATTGGAACCTCACTGGGTGCAGCTGCTGACATGGAAGGTCAGTACATTGTACGTGCTATCCCGGAAGGTTCATACATCTTAAAGGTATCTTACATTGGTTACAAGCCTAAAGAAATCCCTATACAAATAAGTAATAACTCAACCACTGAACTCAATACTTCACTTTCATTAGATGTGATTGAAGGGCAGGAGGTTGTCGTTACCGGTCAAATGATGGGACAAATTTCTGCAATAAATCAGCAACGAACATCCAACACAATTATCAATGTTGTTTCGGAAGAAAAAATAAAAGAATTGGCTGATGTTAATGCTGCAGAAACGATTGGTCGTTTACCAGGTGTTTCCATTTTGCGTTCTGGTGGTGAAGCAAATAAAATAATTCTCAGGGGGTTAGATTCTAAATTCACCAACATAACTATCGATGGTATTAAAGTGCCACCAACTGATGCGACTTCCAGGGGAGTTGATCTTAGTATGATATCGCAAAGTTCATTAGCAGGTATTGAATTATATAAAGCGCTTACACCTGATAAAGATGGTGATGCACTTGCCGGAAGTGTTAATCTCGTCACCAGAAAAGCACCGGAGGTGAGGAAGTTAAGGACAGATTTGAAAGGTGGCTTTAACAATCTCATGCACTCTGCTAATCAATATGATTTTTCATTTCAATATGGTGAAAGATTTTTTAGTAACGTTTTAGGAGTTCAGCTTTTTGGGAACTTGGAAAACAGAATCCGTAGCAACGAAAGGATCAATGTTGACTATGGTGATTCAGATACCTCAAGGTTTGACTATCATATAGAAAACTTCCTGCTTGAGTTTACAGATGAAATACGAAAAAGAGAAGGTTTCAGCATTTTTCTGGATTTTAATACTCCCGATGATGGAACAATAAGATTTAATAACGTTTATAGCAAAACCAACAGAAACTATTTTTGGTCAACAAGAGATTATCCTACCAGAGGGGGAGGAACTTTTAACGGTCAAACTGTTTATAATCATCGTGATAGAGAACAAGATTTGAAGACTATTAATAGTTCAATTCGGGGAGATAATAACCTCTTAGGATTTGGTGTAAGCTGGGGATTGTCATTTGCACAATCAGAATCTGAATTCCCCTTCGATTATGGGTTACTTTTTGTTGAGCCCAATGGAATGGGCATAGCTCCAGAAATAAAAACAAATCCCGCACAGTTAATTCCATATGCGGTCAATAATTTTGGAAATGCAGATTTACAATGGGCTTATTACCGAACTCAGGATAATTTTGATAAAGAAAGAACGGCGTTTATAGATATTTCAAAAGATTATGAATTTGGAAAATTATTCTCAGGTCAGTTTAAAATCGGTGGAAAGTACAAGACTAAAGACAGGTCCAACTCAAGGACTGAGGATTTTACGCCATACTATCTTGGACGGTGGTTTACGCATGAACGATTACCGGACGGAACTTTCAGACCAAAAGATTTTACCGGTACATACTTCGAAGATTGGTGGAGAGGTGGCGGTGGGACAGCTTTTATAGCTGACTTCTTGTATAACAATTCAAACTCCCGGGATGTATATGGTTCATACGCCTTATATCCACTTATCATGCAAGATAGACTAAGGCAATGGTGGGACCTAAATAAATACGGTGTTGATCCAACAGGTAACGAACTTGAAGTATGGGAAAATCCGCTTATACGGTTTGATGACTATTTTGTTACTGAGAGAGTATCCGCCGCTTATCTTATGAATACTCTGAAAATAGGACAGATCTTCACATTAATAGCGGGACTAAGAGTTGAACGGGAAGAAAACGATTATGCATCAGTATATATGACCAGACGTGCACAGGGATTTCCTCCTCCTAACAATGTATTTGCAGATACTACTTCTTCATACAGTCAAAACGTTCTACTCCCAAATTTTAATCTTTCTTTCAAGCCTTATGAATTTATGAATCTTCGTATCGCTGTTTACAAAGCACTTAGCAGACCTGATTTTAATATGAGAATTGACAGGTTAACTGCAGGAAGACCGGCTGAATCGACATCAGACTTTGTTGTGTTTGTTGGAAATCCTAACCTGAAAACTGCGCAAGCATGGAACTATGAGATTAATACTTCTTTCTACGGAAATGAAATTGGATTGATTTCAGTTTCAGCTTACTATAAAGAAATAAAAGATATGTATCATATGCTGAACAACTTTGTTTCAAAAGCAGTAAGAAATGAAGATGGAGTACTTACAGATACATTAATGAGGAAGTTTGGAATAAACTGGCCTAATCTAATGGGCAGTACACCTTATAATTTGACATTCCCATACAATTCACCGGAAGCGACAAAAGTTTGGGGATTTGAATTTGAACATCAAATAAATTTTCATTTTCTGCCGGGACTGCTTAGAAATTTTGTGTTGACTTACAATGCTTCTTTGGTTCGTTCTGAAACAACTTTGTACGGACAGGAAACAATTTCATATATAGATTCTATTCCAATCCCACACATAGTATTCACCAATATACTCGTTACTAAAAAGCAAAGATTAGAAGGTATGCCTGATTTTTATGGAAATATTTCTCTGGGATACGACATTGAAGGATTTTCCGTAAGACTATCGTTATTCCACAAAGGAAAACACATTGATTCATTTGATGCAGATGGAAACAATGTTCGGGAAACTCTCGTGTTTAACAGAATAGATCTGGCTATGAAACAAAAGATCAATGACAATTTATCTTTCTTCTTAAACATCAACAATCTCACAAATTCTGAAGATGGATATACAAGGGTTTACAAGCTTTGGAACAGTGAGCTTTTTGATCAAAGTGAAAAATATGGTTTAACAGCTGACTTTGGGCTTACTCTCGAATTATGAAAAAATTGAATAATTATTTTAATGGTAAGAAATCTTTATCCAGACAAGGAGGTGTTGCTAGGGAGTGTTTTGGTTCGAATAATAAAATTCATCTTAAATTAAATTTAGGAGGATCATATGATCTTTAAAAGGTTCCTATCGGTCACATTTCTCATCTTTTTGTTTTCATCAATAATCGTTGCCCAGGAGGAAATACTGGTTCTAAATCCATCATCGGCAATAGATACAACAACATTCATTAACGTACAGATTTTAGCTGATATTGCTGCTAATGGTGGTGTGATTCCTGCAAATCGTGTATACGAACTTCAACGTGATGCAATTCATATGCATAACTCGCAAATAACTGTAAATAGTGGTCAGACAATTCGTCTTCGCGGGCAAAGTGGTTCCGGCAAAAAGCCAATTGTTTATCTTTATGATGCAGGAACTGGTACAGGAAGACCTCCGGGAAATATGTTTGTCCTGAACGGTGGTGATTTACATTTCAAAGATATCTGTATTGCAGGATATTTTGAACCGATAGAAGACAATGTAGACGGTGTTCAAGGTGGCTTGATTAATACTACCGGTGCTGGATCAAACATCACAGTTGATGGAGTTATTTTCAGCAATATAAATGGTCAGCATATCAGAACCGGATTTGATGTTGGTAAAGTCGATATACGAAATACGATCTTTGCTAATATGGGTGCTCTAACCACCTCTAACCTCGGCGCTGGAAAAGGAATAGATTTTCGTGAAGCCGAAATAGATACTTTTATCCTGATGAATAATACCTTTGTCAACTATCAGGATAGAGCAATAAGGCATTATAACTTTTCTAATCCACATCCGGATACTGGTGGAACAAGAATTATGCATTATGCACTTATTGAACACAACACCTTTATCAATGGTATGGGCTATCACGGACTTCTTTCTTTAGGTAACGTGGGTGAACAAATAACTATTAAAAATAATTTGTTTGTCGATGGTTTTGCATTAGGAGAAGATTCAAGTGATGCCGTAAGAAAAGCTGAGTGGGCTAATACCGGTGAATTTTATCCTACAGGCGGAAACAGAATTACCTGGATATTTACTGCTCAAAACCAGGTTACCAACTGGGATATCTCCAATAATTACTTTGCTATCAGTGATTCAGGTCAATCATTCCTGAATGATTATGGCTTTGGACCAGCTTCACCGCTCTCGTGGCATATCAACAGCAGAATTGGTGCTGATTCTGTGACAGCTTTTACTCAGATTCCACTGACACTTAACAACACACCAAGACTCATGACAAATATGATGCGCTGGTATGAAACTCCTGAAGCTCAGGGTGGTGCCGGTAAAACAAAAAACACCGGAAATTTCATCAGAGAAGAACATGATTATGATAGAAGAGTAATCCAGTACTACCGTGATACCTTGAACGGATCATATCCTACATCTTCCGTTGCATACACCGGTGGTAGTGATGGGAAACCTGTTGGTGACTTAAATTGGTTCCCAACATTCCTGGATGTTAATGATAATTATGTAATGCCAACAACATTCACACTCGAACAAAATTATCCTAATCCTTTTAACCCTTCAACAAAAATTGTGTTCTATCTGGATAAATCCGGTATAACCAATTTGAATGTTTATAATGTACTTGGTCAAAAGGTTGCAACATTAGTTGCGGGTGATTTAAATGTTGGTTTGCATGAAATTAATTTCGATGCTTCCAATCTTTCATCAGGAATTTACTTCTACAAACTTGAATCAGGCGTAAATTCAACAGTTAAGAAAATGATGCTCGTTAAGTAGTATAACTCTCCTCGTGCATCCGGTTTAATCGCCGGATGCACTTTTTTTCTTTTTGCTTTTTTATAAAATGAAATCCCAATCTTACTTTTTAATTCTTCAACTGATCTTTCTTCTTAATCTTTCTATTTATCCGCAGGTTTACGTCTCTCCAACCGGCGATGATTCTAATCCCGGTACTTTTGAATTTCCATTTAAAACCTTAACAAAAGCCGTTTCAATCTCCGGTCCGGATACTCTTATCTACATGCGCGGTGGTGTTTACTATGATTCTACAACAATCAGATTGAACAAAACGGGGCAAGCAGATAGGTATATAAAAATATGGGCTTACCCTGGAGAGAAACCTGTCATAGACTTTGCCGGTCAATCTGTTGCAACTTCATCAAGAGGAATTCAAATCTCGCACAACTACTGGCACCTTAAAGGTATTGAGGTAAGAAATGCAAAAGATAATGGGATTTATATTTCTGCATGGTATACGATTGTTGAAAATTGTGTAATACACGACTGCAACGATACAGGACTTCAGATAAGCGGCGGCGGAAGTTATAACCTTGTTCTCAATTGTGATTCTTACGGAAATAATGACCCGTTAACGTCAGGGGAAAATGCTGATGGGTTTGCACCGAAACTTGATATTGGTCCGGGAAATATTTTCAGAGGATGCCGTGCCTGGAATAACGCAGATGATGGCTGGGATATTTATGAAGGAGATCAGCAGGTGCTGATTGAAGATTGCTGGGCATTCAGGAACGGTTTTAATATTTGGGGGATACCAAATTTTCAGGGGGATGGCAATGGTTTTAAACTCGGCGGAAATTATGTTGCTGGTCCGCATAAGATAGTCAGAAGCGTTGCATTCGATAATAAGTCAAAAGGTTTTGATCAGAATAATAACACAGCAGGCATTATAGCTTACAATAACACGGGATGGAGAAATCAATCAAGGAATTTTTCATTTCCAACCGCACCTTCTTCGGGAGTACACGAATTAAAAAATAATATTTCTTATTCAGGAAATAACCAGATCGCTTCAAATTCAATCTTAGAAGCTAATAGCTGGGTAGGCTTTACAGTTTCGAATTCAGATTTTATCAGTCTCGATACTCTGCTCGCTTTAGTTGAAAGAGATTCATTGGGTAATTTACCATCGACTGATTTTTTAAGATTAGCTGCAGGAAGTTCGTTGATAGATGCAGGTGTGCCTGTCGGGATGCCTTACAATGATAACGCTCCTGATTTAGGTGCATTTGAAACTGATGGTATACCAAGTTCAGTGAAGGATGAAATGAACAAATTCAGATTTCATCTCGGACAAAATTTTCCTAATCCATTTAATCCTGCTACAAAAATTGTCTATGCTGTTGGAGATGAATATCCAATATTGCCAGTTAATGTACTTCTAAAAGTGTATGACGTACTGGGCAACGAAGTTTTAACACTCGTTGATGAGCAAAAGTATGCGGGAAATTATGAAATTGAATTCAATGCCTCAAATCTTTCCAATGGAGTTTATTTCTATTCTTTATTTTCAGGCGAAACAAGAATTACTAAAAAAATGATATTGCTTAAATGAATCGATGACAAACTTTTAACAGGATGCGAATGAAATATATTTCTTTATTACTATTTGGTGTTCTTATATTATTTTTTTCTAATCAATCGATTGCGCAGATTTATGTCGCTGTAACCGGAAGTGATACAAACCCCGGTACAATTGAACAACCATTAAAAACTATTCCTGCCGCTGTTACACTTGCGCAGGCTGGTGATACAGTTTATGTAAGAGGCGGAGTTTATACTTTGTCCTCAACTATCACCATCAGCAAAAACGGAACTGAAAACAATAAGTATTATTTGTTTGCCTATCAGGATGAAAGACCTGTTCTCGATTATACAACCCAGCCTTATGGAAGCAGTAACCGCGGAATTAATCTTTACGGAAATTACTGGCATGTAAAAGGAATTGATATTTATGGCGCCGGTGATAATGGAATGTTTGTAAGAGGTTCTAACAATATAATAGAGTTTTGTTCGTTCTATGAAAACAAAGACACAGGATTACAACTTGGCAATGGTGCTTCATACAACAATGTTATTAATTGTGACTCTTATTATAACGCAGACCCAAGCCAGGGAAATGCAGATGGATTTGCTGCAAAACTAGATGTTGGTACCGGAACATATTTTTACGGATGCAGAGCATGGCAAAATTCAGATGATGGATGGGATGGATATTTAAGAGGTGCTGATAACGTAACAACTCTTGTTGAAAACAGCTGGTGTTTCATGAACGGATATTTAAAAGACGGAACAGTGAGTACCGGTAATGGTAACGGGTATAAGATGGGCGGAGGTGACAATACAAACAGTCAGAATCTTGCTAATCATTTTACTATAGTTAAAAGTCTTGCGTTTGATAATAGGGTAAAAGGATACGACCAAAACAATAATCGTGGTTCGATGAAAATTTTTAACAGCTCTGCTTATCGCAATGGAACAAACTATTCAATTCCCGGAGTTATAAACCAGGGTGAAGTTGCAGCGATAACAAACTGTGCTGTACTCGGAAGTGCTGGTTCACTAGCTGGACACGTTGTGTTAACTACAAACAGCTGGCTTCCACCTTTTAATGTTACTGCCGCGGATTTTGTTTCATTAGATACAACTGGAGTTCGTGCAGCGCGTAATCCTGATGGCAGTCTTCCATTGATAAATTTTTTGAATCTTGTACAGGGAAGTCAATTGATAGATTCAGGAACTGATATAGGTTTACCTTTTGTCGGTTCGGCTCCTGATATAGGCGCATTTGAGTATGGTGAAATTCTTCCGGTAGAATTAATTTCCTTCACAGCTTTTGTTGTGAGCAGTGTTACGACATTGAATTGGACAACTTCTTCAGAGTTAAACAATCTTGGATTTGAAGTTCAAAGAAAATTAGATGAAGATCATTTTACAACAATTGGATTTGTAAGAGGGAATGGAACCACAACACAAAAAAATGATTACAGATTTGTCACAGATTTTTTTGAAAATCAGAAAAATATATACCGCTTAAAACAATTAGATTATTCAGGTGCTTTCACTTATTCTGATGAAATTGATGTCAGCAAAATTATCCCTTCTGAATTTATACTTTATCAGAATTATCCTAATCCATTTAATCCGGCTACTAATTTTAAATACAATATATCAACACCCGGAAAAGTAAGTTTAATTATTTATGATGTACTTGGTGAACAAGTCGCCGGAGTTGTTAATGAATATCAGGAGCCCGGTAGTTATGAAGTAGCATGGACTGCTCTTGATGGCAGCGGAAGTTCGCTTCCAAGCGGAATGTACATTGCGCGGCTTCAATCTGGCGAAAGTGTACAATCAGTTAAAATTTTATTTCTGAAATAGCCTATGAAAATTTTCAACCATAAAAATATTTTTTTATTAGCGCTGCTGTTAGTTGCCGCGTCACTCAGTTGTTCAACAAATAACACGAGCACTCCTGGTGATGAATGGGTTCAGGTTGAACAAATCTTAAACAGAATTAAACCTCCGCAATTTCCTGAACGCATTTTTAACATAACAGACTTTGGTGCCAAAGCTGATGGTGAAACAGATTGTACAGTTGCATTCAAATCAGCAATAGCAGAATGTTCAAAAAACGGCGGCGGAATGGTTTATGTCCCTGAAGGAATTTTCTTAACCGGTGCAATTCACTTGAAGAGTAATGTTAATCTTCATCTAGCAGAGAATGCTGTAATAAAATTTTCAGATGATAAAGCTAAGTATCTTCCTCTTGTTTTCAGCAGATGGGAAGGTGTTGAATGTATGAACTACTCATCACTTCTTTATGCTTATGGTCAGGAGAACATTGCTGTAACTGGAAAAGGAATTCTTGACGGACAGGGAAGTGTCAACAACTGGTGGCCGTGGAAGGGTAAAAAAGAAGGTGGATGGAAGACGGGTGAACCTCATCAGAAAGAAGGACGCGATAAACTTTTTAAAATGGCTGAGGATAATATCCCACCCGAAGAAAGAATAATGGGTGAAGGTTATTATCTGCGTCCCAACTTTGTGCATTTCTACAAAACAAAAAATATTCTTATTGAAGGTGTGACATTTAAAGATTCTCCAATGTGGTTTATCAATCCTGTTTTGTGTGAAAACATTTCTGTACTTGGTGTTACCGTTGAAGGATTGGGTCCGAACAATGACGGCTGTAATCCTGAAAGCTGCAAAGACGTTTTAATAAAAGATTGTTACTTCAATACAGGTGATGATTGCATCGCAATAAAATCAGGCAGAAACAACGATGGCAGAAGAATAAATGTTCCAAGCGAAAATATTGTAATCCAGAATTGTATAATGAAAGAGGGTCACGGCGGAGTTGTACTTGGAAGTGAAATTTCGGGTGGAGTTAAAAATGTTTTTGCGGAAAATTGTAAGATGGATAGTCCCCACCTTGAAAGAGCATTCAGGATAAAAACAAATTCCGTACGCGGCGGAATAATAGAGAATATACACGTAAGGAATATTGAGGTTGGTGAAGTAAGCGAAGCCGTTATAAAAATAAATTTTTATTATGAAGAAGGAGACGCAGGAAAATTTATACCAGTTGTTAAGAACATTTCTATAAAGAATGTAACAGCGCAAAAAAGTGAATTTGCCGTTTGGATAAAGGCTTATGAACATTCCCCGGTTAAAAATGTGTTAGTAGAAAACTGTACCTTCAACAAAGTTAAGAACGAAAGTGTAATTGAGAATGTTGAAGGATTGACCATACGATCATCAAAAATTAATGATAAAGAATTTCTGCGGTGATCAAATGGTTAAAACTTACAGCAAACTCATATATGCAAGTGAAAAATAATTTTACGTGGAGCTTCAGATGAAAAGAAAAACTACTTTTCATTCAATGACATTAACATCAATTAAAATATTTACAGGGTTACTGCTTTTTTCAACACTGATATTCAGTCAGAACAGAAGCAAGATTGAAGGCAAAATAACAGATGCAGAAACAGGCGAAGAATTATTAGGCGCGAATGTGATACTTGTCGATACGCATCTCGGTGCGGCTACTGACCTTAGCGGAAAGTTTATAATCATTAATGTTCCTGTAGGAACGTACACGCTTCAAGCTTCAATGATCGGGTATAAAAAGAATATAATCGAAGGTGTTGTTGTTTCAGCGGACAGGGTTACATCATTAGAAATAAAAATGACTTCGGGATATATTGAAAGTGAAGAAGTTGTAATCGTTGCAAAAAAGAATGAACTGCATAATGAAGTTTCTAACACACAACTTGTCGTTACCAATGATCAGATAATTAACTCTGCAGGTATCAGAGATATAAATTCATTTCTTGAAAGACAGCCGGGTGTTTCAAGCGAAAGAGGTTTCCTTGAAATAAGAGGTGGTTCGGCAGACCAGACAGGTTCATTTATTGATGGTATGTCATATAATAATGCAGCCGTTGGAAATGCAGAGACATCTGTTCCTCTAAGTTCCATTGACCAGGTTTCAGTCCTATCCGGCGGATTTAATGCTGAATATGGGAACTTCCGATCTGGCTTACTTAACGTAACAACAAAAACCGGAAATAAAAATAAATACCACGGAACAATATCTATCCAAAGAAATATTGAACATCTAAAAAGGTTTGGACCAAAACTTTCTGATCCCTATGGACCTGCATTAAGACCATTCCTGGATCCTACTGTTGCTTTTGTCGGGACACAGACAGCCTGGGCTGATAATGACTACCTTAGACAGCAATATGACAATTTTGATGGCTGGATACAGCAAGCAGATATTTTTAATCAAGGGCGTCCGCTTAATCAACAAGCAACGCCTTTAGACTATTACCTGCTGGCTGCATGGATGCATATGGCAATTCCTGATTATGAAGCACTATCCGCTTTAGGTTATGAAGTATCCGAAGAGCATAAGCGGTTGTTTGAGGAACATGTGAGAGGTGAAGAAGGAATAGACTATAATGTAGATCTGGGTTTTGGCGGCCCTCTTCCTTTTTTGAGTAGTGAATTTGGAGATGCAACTTTTTATCTATCTCATTTAACAAGAGAAGATTATTATGTATTTCCCTTCGCAAAAAAAAGTCAGCAGAATTATGTAACCAGAGCAACGCTAAAAACTAATCCCTTAAAAACTCTTACAGTAAGACTTGATGGCTTAGTTAAAAGACAACTTGGACTAAGTCCTTTAAAACCAGCCTTTGGGGATGTTCCAGACGCAGGACGCGAAGGCGGTTTTATGCGGATTGATAATACAAAAGATATTTCAGGAATATCAAGTCTGGATGGTGGAACAAATTATTGGTTTGATGTTCCAATCTTTCCTTTGCTTGATCAGACAACTAAGATGGGCGCAATAAATATCAACCATATGCTGAATGAAAAAACATTCTGGGAATTTAAATTGAATTATTCCTCCATTAAAGATCATTCACCAACGGGAGATAACAGAGATAACACGGTACTGACACACTTCGGACCTTTCCCTGTTTCAGAAATGCCATATGGGAAACTTCAGTTTTCGAATAATAACAGGCTAACATTAATTACCGGAAATGATACGATTTCATATTTATATCCTGGCTATGATGCACTGCCCGGTGTTAACAAGCGCTTTAGAAGTAAAGAAGGTGATTTATATACTAATGTACATATTCAGCAGGTTGGACTTAAGTTTGATATTGTTAGTCAACTGGGGGATCATAACTATTTAAAATCAGGAATCGAATATAATTATATTGATCTTGATCATAAGATGTGGTTAAAGTGGAACAGAACAGGACCGTACAACTCTTATGAATTCAATTACCATAGATTTCCAAGTCAAACAGGATTTTATATTCAAGATCAAATTAGCTATGAAGGTATTATTGCAAATATCGGAACCAGGTTAGACTATTATTACGGAGGGGGAGGCAAATGGCCCACAGGTGATAATTTTTCTGATGCCTTTACATCTGCATTTGGTGGTGCACCCCCCGGACCAGGAGAAGCTGCCGATTCGTTCTATGCTATTCTCGCTTCTGGAAGATCAATAATTTGGGAGAAGTGGGAAGAATATGACAGACAGAATCCAGGATTTCTGGAACCGGTTAAAAATCATTTAGTAATTAGTCCAAGGTTGGGGCTATCATTTCCTGTAACTGCAGAATCAAAATTTTATTTTAACTATGGGCATTTCAGATCAAACCCGCCTTATGCTTCAATGTTCCTTTTCACTTACAGGTATGATAAAAACGGAATATACGAGATGTCTAATCCTAACCTGGAACCTCCAAAAACCATTCAATATGAATTGGGTGTGGAGTATAAAATGTTCGAGAACGTGATACTCAAATTATCCGGTTATTATAAGGATGTTTCAGGACAACATGGAGAAGTTAGTTATCAGAGAAATACAGATGGGGCTCTTATTTATGATCGATGGGATAACAATGAATACAAAGATATACAGGGTCTTGAATTAACTTTCACAAAAAATGATTATAGCTGGATAACCGGTTGGATAAATTTTAATTACATGAGAGAAAAGGAAGGGCTGTCCGGTATATCGGCAATTTATAAGAATTCATTTGATGATGAAAGAACAGCTCTTTACTCAAACAACCAGCAAAAATTTTTACCAAGACCTATATTAAATACTAACGTGACGCTAAAATCACCGGACGAATTATTTTCAAGTGAATGGTTGAATCATATTACTTCAAACTGGAGAGCTACATTATTCTTTGAATGGAAAGCTGGAGAATACTTTACCTTTAACCCCCTTGATAAAGATTTTATAAGTAATAATCTGCAATGGCCTGACTACTTTATGCTTGATTTTAGGGTTGCAAAAACTTTTAGCTTCCTGGGATTAAACACTACATTCTTTTTGGATATAAATAACGTACTGAACATGAAAGTAAGTTTACTCAATAGAGGCTATGCTTTTAGGCGTAATAGTGTTGACACAGGTAATTTTATTGAGTGGGCTGACACAAAAAATTATCTTGCATCACTTCGGTTACCAATGTATGATTCGCCTGAATTTGATAACCTGAGAGCTCAGAACCCCGGTTATTATATTCCCGGTGATGACAAAGTCGGTGATTTACGATCTGATGAAAAACCACACATCAACGATCCGGATTTATCATATTTTCTCTTTGGTCAACCACGAGATATTTGGTTCGGATTGCGGATAGACTTTTAGAATTCAGAGGAATAATTCATGAATAAAAAAAATTTTATTACTGCAATAATGGTGCTGATAGTTATCATTCCTTTACAAATCTATCCTCAACCTGAACTTGAAAATGCAGTTACAAAAATTACTAGAATCTGGGGCGGAATTGCAGCGAACGGAGAAAGAGCAAACTTTGACTTCAGAGCAGGTTTTTTTCCTAGTGATTATGATATAGTTCAGTACAGAGGTCAGGGTTCTGAAAGTCATCTAGGCTCTGGTTTTAGACTAGGTTGTACCGGCTGGAGAGCTCCTGATGATTCACTGTTCAACGCGGCAGTATTCGGGCCAACCAATGATTATATGATAAATGGAAAAGTAGTTGTTCCGATAACCAGCTATATCAGGAACAGATATACTCAACACGAAGTAAACAGAGCACCAATTACAATACAAGATTTTGCAACATACGACCCATCAAAATTTTCTGGTGGAACTTATGATCAGATTGTAGAAGCTACTTACAAAAATGTACTTGGCGTTGAAGTTAAAAGAAAGATATTGGGATGGAGTCAGACCTATAATGACAATTACTTAATCGTTGAGGTTGAACTTACAAATGTTGGTGTTGATAAAAATGATGGTTCACTTTTTCAGGATACATTGCGTAATTTTTATTTCTCAATGAATATGGGCAACACCAACAATTTTTACAGCAACGGATCAAATCCTTCACCGCCATCAAGTGAACGTCCTAATTATGGATATGTGTGGCAGCATTATTACGGTGCAAGACCGGGAGATTCTTTAAGAGTTTTCTATTTTTATTCCGCAGATGACCCACAGGCTGGGGGCGACAATATGGGAGCTCCTGTGGTAAGTCAAAACGGGAGATTATTAAATACTAATTTTATTTTTTACTCAATAATACATGCTTCCGAAACACCGTTTATTAATGTAGCTGATGATGTAGATGATTTTTTACAGCCAAGAGTTACGTATATAGGTACAGAAACAAGAATTCCAAACCCTGCAACCGGTGAGGATCCTTATGGAAGTAAAAACTATTGGGCAATGCGCGGAGGTTTTTCAAGCAGGAACATAATGCCAGGGAGTTTTCCCGGAACTTTTCATATGATAAATAATGATGAACTCGGGACTGCCAATTTTTCAAATTTTACAGGCGGCACCCTTAGTTCAGTTAATTCAAAAAACTTCAGTAGTTTTGGTCCATATCAGTTTCCGCCTAATCATAAAATTAGAATTGTTTATGCAGTGGGTGTTGCAGGTATTGGAATTATAAAGTCTCAGGAAATTGGAGAGAAGTGGCTGGAAGGAACTCTTACTGATCCACCGAACATGCCGAACCCGCAAACCGGTTGGTTCCCTTCAAACTTTGTTTTTCCTTCAGACGCTACTGAATTAGATAAAATAAAAAACAGGTGGATTAGCACGGGGATTGATTCAGTAATGTTAACTGCATATAGAGCCAAGTGGAATTATGAAAATAATTACCAGATACCTCAAGCCCCTCCTCCTCCTGATGTATTTAGAGTTAATGGTTCAGGTGAATTGGATGGCGTTGTCCTGTACTGGAGAAATCCCGGTGCAGAAACATTGCCAAACTTTGCAGGTTACTCAATTTTCAGAAAACTTACTTACCAGGATACAGTTTTTTACGATGAAGTTTATTCTTCTGGTCCTGAAGATATTGCCGCTGAACATACATTTTTGGATACAATGGTTCTCTCGGGTGTACCTTACTATTATTATATCCAATCAAAAGTAAGGATAGATGAACATGATATCTATGCTGATCCTACTACAAGGGGGAAACTTATGTACAGCAGCCGTTTATGGGTAACCAATGTAACATCTGTAAACCCTCCCAAATATTATTCTGATGATATGTCCAAGATCAGGATTGTCCCGAACCCTTATAATATTAATGATCCACTTGTAAAATATTATGTGGATGTTGAAAGAAGGAGAATAAACTTTTACAATTTACCGGGTACGGTAACAATAAAAATCTATACCGAAAATGGCGATCTGATTAAAACAATAGAACACGATTCACCCTCATCAGAAGGTTTAGCTCCGTGGGATATGATTACCGATAGTCAGCAGGTAATTAGCAGTGGGGTGTATATAGCCGTATTTAGAAAACCCAATGGTGAAACAAACTACCAAAAATTTATTGTTGTACGGTGAGGCTATGAAATTAATCAAAAATCTATCACTGTTGGTGATCCTGCTTTTTATTATACCACAAAAAAGTTATTCACAAGTTGATTTAAAAAAGACTGCCCAAAGCACAATGAATTTTCTTTTAGTTGGCACAAGTTCAAGGGCAGCATCATTGGGCGATGCATTTACAGTAATTGGTAAAGGGTCTGAAAGTATTTTTTATAATCCGGCAGGGCTTACATCAATGAAAAATGAATTTGACATAAGCTTAAACTACACCGGATGGATTGCTGACATCAATTATTTAAGCGGCTCTGCATCTTGGAATTCAGGCAACCTTGGAGTATTCGGATTTCATCTTCTCGTGGTTGATTATGGAACAATAAATGGAACCAGTCTCCTCAGTGAAGACCAAACAAATAATTCATTAGGATATATTGACAATGGTGTTGTTTCTAATGTAAGTGCTTATTCATTAGGATTATCCTATGCTAAAAGTATTTCGAATGCCTTTTCTTTAGGGGGTACCATAAAATTAACCGGCCAGAACCTTGGTGAAAATCTTTATACATCCGGTGTTCAAAAAAATAATGCATCCAAAATTGCGTTTGATGCGGGTGTTAAATACCAAACTCAATTCAATGATTTTGTATTTGGCATGTCAATCAGAAATTTTGCTACAAACATAAAGCGGGAAGAAATTGAAGAACAACTTCCATTGCTATTTTCACTCGGTGCGGCAATTAATGTTATGAAGGTTATTAGTCCTGAAATAGCTCCTGAAAACAGTATCATACTCGCTACTGATTTTCTTCATCAGAATAATTATTCTGAAAGAGTTAACATAGGCATAGAATATACTTACATGAACATGGTTTCATTACGTGGAGGTTATCAGACAAACAGGGATTTGGCTTCGTGGTCGGGCGGTATTGGACTTCACACTTCATTAAGCGGATATGATGTGTCGGTTAGTTATTCATATTCCAGCTTTGAAGTTTTTAATAGTGTTAACAGGCTCTCGGTTTCTTTCTCGTTCTAATTAATAAATCTCAATTTTTTGTCATCCAGTAAACTCTACTGAGATAGTCGTTAATAAATTAAGTTTAATATTTCCAATTCTATTACCGGCTGCAGTTTTTCAATCCAACATTTTTTCAAATTAACTCTGATACTGTTCTCTTCAACTCAAATTCTGGAGTAGTTATGAACCGATTAGCACATTTTGTTCTTAAGGGTTTTTATTCTCTTGCGTTCGTGGTGATCGTCTTTCTTTTTGTATCAGCTCAAACTGTGAAAGCCCAGGATTCTTTTATGGGCTACGATTATGTTTCAGGTACTTATCCACTTCCGTGGACTACAACACAAACAACTTTTAATCCCGGTTCAGCCAGGGAGATAATTTACACTATGTCAGGGGGTGCACTTTTTACTGCAACAGTTTGCGGTACTTCCAATATTAATGGATACCAGATAAATGCAACCGCTGCTTTTATTGAGATGCAACTAACAGCTAATAGCTCAAGTTCAACAATTACAGAAATTGCTTTCACAGGAAGTACAAATAATAATACTAATCCCGGAGATGCAGGTGTTGTATTTTCTGATCAATATCCTTTTAGTGAGACAAGTGTAATTGGAGCATCTGCTGTTCCATTTCCGAATGCAACTAGTTCATGGATTGTACTTAATCCAACTATTCCTGCCGGTGCTAAGTCAATGAGAATTTACCGAAGGATTTATTATAATGCTTTAACCTCCACAATAAGCACCAGTTCCGGTACTGACTTTGTACAATATGGTTCCGGCACAACAATAAGGTTAGCTTCTTTGGCAGTTACACTTTCTGTTTCTGGAACCCCGCCAACTTTAACTACAACCGCAGTAACTGATATAACTCAAACAACCGCAACAAGCGGCGGCAATGTTACTGATCAGGGAACAGCACCTGTAACATTACGAGGTGTTTGCTGGAGTACGGTTGAGAATCCCACAATTGCGGACAGTAAAACTGAAGATGGCAGCGGTACCGGTACATTCGTCAGTTCTATTACAGGTTTGGCTTCAGGAATAACTTATTATGTGCGTGCTTATGCAACTAACACATTTGGTACAAGCTATGGAAACCAGGAGATGTTCAGCACTTTAGCTGGTGTTGCCGGTATTGTGTTATCATCGGATAATCCTGCAGTCCCACCTGGCGATATCACAACAGGGTCTTTAAAAATTCCTATTTATAAGTTCAACCTGGCTGTAACAGTAGCAGGTACACAATTAAATCAGGTGAACTTTACAACACAAGGCACCTACACTTCCGCAGATATTGCCAGGCTGCAGTTGTGGTTTAATACAGAAGATAATATTTCAGCCGCAACTCAAATAGGTGCAGATATCACTGCCGGGTTAGGAGGAACAAGTAATCTTTCATTCACCTCATTAACCCAGGACATTAACGCTAACGAAACAGTATATCTATGGATTACCGCAGATGTGCTTGAGACTGCTGCTGTTGGAAATAATATTAGTGTTGATGCAATAATTACGGACGACTTGACATTTTCTTCTGGAAATAAATCAGGTACGGCATTTAACGGTGGATTGCAGACGATAATAGCTGCGGGTAATCCGGATGTTTATTTTAGAACCAAAACAAATGGTGACTGGAATGCATTGCCAACCTGGGAAACATCAGTTGATAGTGTTATTTGGGAGGATGCCGAAGTAACACCAACACTTGCAGGCAAATATATTCATATCAGACCAACACATACTGTTACTGTCACCGATACCGTAACTGTTGATCAGGTAATTGTTGATGAAGGTGCTACAATAGTAGTAAATGGTTCTCCCATAGTATTCACAATTGCTGATGGACCTGATGATATTGATATGTTGGTTAATGGATTGTTAAAATCCACTGGTACAGCAAATGCTTCACCGGGACCACATACAGTTAACGCAAACGGGGTTCTGCAATTCGGAAGTACCGGAGTTTATGAGCATGAACAGAATGCAGGCGCTATTCCAATCTCTGTCTGGGGAAATGGTTCAACTGCGAAAATCACAGGGTCAACCAATACTGCACCTGCAAACCGAAATCAGGATTATTTTAACCTAATATTTGATACCCCAGCACTCACTGCCAATCTGAATATGGGATTTAATAATAATACTGTAAGCGGAGACATTACAATTGTAAATACCAATACAGGAAGATGGCAGTTGTGTGGACCATCTGTAGATTCAAGCGCAACACTAACAATATTGGGTAATGTAAATCACTTAAGCGGTAATTTTTCTACACAAGGTACAGGTAACGGTAACACGACAATAGTTATTAATCATTATGGAAATATTTCCGCAGTAAACGGGAATTTCTCAATAGCTCGCGGTTCACAGGCTGGTACAGGTACAACCAGGTGGCTAATGCACAATGGTAATATTTCTTTTTCAAATCTTACGACTCAGAATTCAAACGCCACTGGTGCACGATTTGTATTTACCGGAACCACTGTACAGCAGATGACACTATCGTCTGTAACTTTCGGTGGCGGCGGTTGCCCCGTTGAAGTTGATACTGATGCAACTTTAGATGTTGGAACGAGTGTATTTGCGGGCAGCGGTGCATTTACAGTTAGTGCTAACGGTACGCTGTTATGTGGTAACGGTGGTGGTCTTGATAGCACACTAAAAACCACAGGCGTTGTAACATTAAGTTCAGAAGCTAATTATGGTTTCAATGGCGCTGAAGGACAAATCACCGGCATACGTTTACCCTTAAGTGTCAGTTCATTGATTATTAATAATAGTAATGGTGTTACTTTAAGTAATGCAACATCCTGCAGTACATTAAATCTAACAGATGGAAAACTGAATACTTCTGCTGTTAATATGTTAACTGTTTCAGGTACATCAACTTCTTCAATAAGTGGAGGAAGTGGAACAGCTTATGTTAATGGTCCGCTGGCATTGACATTACCTCAATCGTTGGCAACCGGTTCAGTTTATAATTTCCCGATTGGAAAAGGAAGTTATAAACCTCTGGCACTGGTTGATGCAGTCACAAATGCATCCGGATCAGTTGTTGTTTCATCTGAAGTATCTGATGAAAATGCTGGAGGTACACCAGGCACCGGTTTGACATCATTAAATACAAACCGTTATTGGTCAGCCCAAATCCTTACGGGCTTAACCGAATTTGTTTCGACAAAAGTAAGACTGACCGAAGATGGATTAACAACTACAATGGGTATTGGAAAATCATCAACTTTGACCGGGGCTTATGATTTAATAAGCAGTGCAGAACCAACCGGTGGAACAATTACATCAGATGATATAACAGGTCTTAGCTATTTTGTCATTGGTGAGACCGGATCTTCAAGTACCTTCCAGCTTTCAGTTTCAGTTATGGATGGATGGAATATGGTTTCTGCTCCTGGTTTACATCCTGTTGATCAGAATGTAAATACCTGGTGGCAATTCAGAAATCCATTAGCCGATGTTTACAAATGGACTGGTTCTTATTCATCTGTTACAACTACAACACCCAGTGAAGGTTACTGGATGCTGCATTCAGGTGCTGTAACTTATAATACCGGTGAAGAGTGGCCGGCCGGCGGAATACAATTAGTAACGCATAATCCAATTGTAGTTAATACAGGTTGGAATTTAATAGGTGGTTATGATCAAAGTGTGCCTGTTGTTAATTTAACAACCACACCTCCGGGACTAATCGTACCAAACACCGTCTATGGTTGGAACGGATCATACTCCAATCCTGCCAACATTGAACCTGGCTACGCATACTGGGTATTGCTGAATGGAAGTGGTGTAATAAATATACCAACCGCATTAGATAAACCGGTAGTGTCAACAAATCAAGATAATAAAGCTGACTGGGGAAAATTAATATTTACAGATGCTTCAGGAAAACAATTTACTCTTTATGTTGTTAACAGTAAGGCATCAACTGATAAGGTAAATATTGACTTGAATCATTATCTGCTTCCTCCACCTCCACCGGCAGGTTGCTTTGATATAAGATATGTCAGTCAGCGTTTGGCTGAAGATTTCAGCATCGGTGAACAGAAGATTGACATGAGTGGAATTCAATATCCTGTAACTATTAAACTGGAAAAAGCAGATTTAAAAATTCAGGATGAAACAGGAAGATTAATTAATTCTGTACTCAAAGCTGACGAATCAATAGTAATTCAAAATGCTTTGATTGGTAAATTGATAGTCTCAGCTGTCGAAGTACCAGAGAACTATATGTTAGATCAAAATTATCCAAATCCTTTCAACCCAACAACCACAATTAAATTCGGAGTACCAACAGCCGGTGAAGTTGTAGTTAAGATTTACGATATACTCGGACAAGAAGTTAAACTTTTGTTTGCGGGTCAGGTTGAAGCAGGAAATTATTCAATTCACTGGGATGGTGTGAACAATTTCGGACAACAACTCAGTTCCGGAACTTACATATACCAGATGACTGCGGGAGATTTTGTTCAAACTAAAAAAATGATACTCCTCAAGTAACATCATGATCTCTCTTTGGGGCATTTGCAAAATGGACAAATGCCCTAAAGATTTTTTCTTCATTCAATTAAAACACACAGATAGCAACACGATGAAATTCTTTACCAGTTTTCTGTTCTGTATTCTGATTACTTCAGTATCAATTAAGCCACAAAATGCTTCCGCAACATGGCCGCTTACCAGTGCAACAACCACTGCTGTTACAGTCAGTGGAGATGTAGCAGGTCAACCGGAGTCATTTGGTGGAATGACAATAAATAATTACACAGGACCCAACAGCAGTCAACGTGTTACAACTTCAGATGGAAACTGGCCCGCAGAATCACAGCAGAATGAAAACCGTTATATTCAATTTGCTGTATCTCCTGCACCGGGCTACAATTTTACAGTTGGTAATATTTCAATGAATCTTGGTGCTGCGGGCGGAAGTAATATGCGTGCAAACATCTGGTATTCAACAGATGCAGCATTTAACAATCCGGTTCAATTGAACAGCAGTGTTCTGGTTTTACCGAATGGCAGTTTTATTGCGCCTGCACCGGATTACTCAATCAATGAAACTGTGAATGATGGAGGAACATTTTATTTAAGGATTTATCCATGGTATACGACTTCTTCATCAGGTAAATATGTATGTCCGCAAGACGTAGTGATTTCCGGTACATCGTTATCATCATCGGCAATTTTCACTTCTGTTAATTCACTTGTTCTTCAACCAACAGTTGCAAATAATTTTTCTCCATCGATTAGCTACTTTGTAAATGGTACCAATCTTTCTGAAAGTGTAGTTGTTAAAGCTCCGGACTATTTCAAAGTAAGTACAGATAACTCAGCTTTTTCAGATAGTCTTGTTTTATCTTTATCAGGAGGTTCTCTTCCCTCCACTGAAATTTATGTAAGATTTGAACCCCTAATACCTTCAGGAACTGTAAGCGGAATTTTGACTCATACAAGCGGTGATGTATCATCTAACTTTTTAGTCAGCGGAATTGCTCTTATTGGTGAACCAACAATTTCTTCAAATGTCAGTTTCGGTTTGGTCACAGGAAATTCAATCACAGTCAACTTTTCCGGAGGAAACGGATCAGATAGATTAGTTGTTGTAAAATCGGGAAGTGCCGTAAACTGGCAGCCGAGTGACGGCATAATCGTAAGTGGTATAAACAGTAACTATCAATCAGCAGCAGATCAGGGAAGTGGCAATAAAGTGGTTTATAGTGGAATGGGTTCACAGGTCACTGTAACCGGTTTGGCAGGCAGTACCGATTATTATTTTGCAGTTTATGAATTCAATGTAGGGACGAATAATTCGCATAACTATTTGACATCATCATCAGGTACAGGAAGTCAAACCACAGCCGCTGCACCAACGATTTTAGTTTCACCCACTTCTGTATCATTTGGAAATGTTACAGTCAACACAATTTCTCTTGAAAAAAATTATTCAGTATCCGCGAATACTTTAACACCTCTCAGTGGAGTAATTACAATCACGGCACCGGCAGGATTCGAAATTTCTACAACAAGTGGAAGCGGATTCAGTTCATTTCTGGAATTACCTTATACAGGTGGTACGCTAAACAACACAACAATTTATGTAAGATTTTTACCAACATCAGTTTCATCATACGGCGGAAATATTTCTAATGCGGGTGCCGATGCGGTAACAAAAAATGTAGCGGTTACAGGTAATGGTATTGCACCGGGAGATCCAAATGTTTTTGAAGCTGAGGACGGCTTACTTTTCGGTTCGTTCGTTCGTTCGCAATATACGGGTTACAGCGGTTCTGGTTATGTAGATCTGGCTGACAGGGATGGCAGCAATCTTGAATTTATCTTCCGGCGTGATACAGCAGCTACAAATTTAATAACTGTGTACTACGCTAACGGTGGCAGCAGCCGGAGTCTTTCAGTCAGGTTAAATGATGTAGTAATTTCATCGCTGTCCTTTACGGGGACTGGAAGTTGGACAAACTGGTCTTCAGTTACAATTTCAGTTCCGCTTGTAGCCGGTATCAACAGGTTAAAATTTGCATCTACAACAAATGGCTCCAATCCTAACATTGACAGAATAATGGTCGCCGGATCAGATGCGTTTCCTATGTACAAATTATCTCTGTTGAAAAGCGGATCCGGAACTGTCTCTGCTTCACCACTTGAAACTTACTATGATGCTGGTGCTCAGATAACAGTTTCTGCATTCCCCTCTGTCGGCAATACTTTTTTCAGATGGGGAGGGACTGAAAATAATTTTACTAATCCCGCAGTACTTACAATGAATTCTCATAAAACCGTTGTCGGTATAATGATGGATACAACAGGGCTAACTGCCTTCCCATTACAAATGTCTCCCGAAGGATTTGCATCAATGAATGCTCTTGGAAATCCTGAGGGAACAACAGGTGGTTCAGGATCTGAAGCAAACTACGTCTTTATAACATCAGCAACTGATTTTGTTGATCTGATGTACAGCCGGGTGGATGCAGATCATACAGGTAATTTACCTCCGCTAACCGTTTACATAGTAGGAACATTATTCAGGGACAGCGGTGTAAGTGAAATGATTGATATCAAGGATGCATATGATATCTCAGTCATAGGAGTTGGTAATGATGCATCATTTTCAGGAGTCGGCCTGAAAATTTCGAGAAGTTCAAACATAATTGTAAGAAACATTTTTTTTGTAAACGCTCCGGATGATGGAATTTCCATTCAGGCTGATGATACTGAATCAACGGGTCATCATATCTGGATTGATCATTGTTCATTTACGAATAATTATGATGCTGCTATCGATGTTACACATACAGCTTCTTATGTTACAGTATCATGGAATCATATCTACAACAATAACAGAGCAAGTTTGATGGGACATTCAGATAGCCAGACTTCTGACTCTGCTATGAAAGTTACATATCATCACAATTTTTTTGATCAAACAATTCAACGTCATCCACGCATCCGTTTTGGTAAAGCTCACGTTTACAACAATTATTACTTAAGTGCGACAAATACTATTTATGGGGTATCATCAAATCTGGGTGCTCAGGCAATGGTAGAAGGAAATTATTTTGTTAATAACCCGATACCAACAGAAACTTCACGTGACGGAAGCCCTCCAGGATATGTTGTTGAACGAGATAATATTTTTATCAATTGTGGTACACCGGGGACAGGCGGAACTGTTTTTGAACCATCTGGATATTATCCGTACTCATTAGATCCTGCAGCAAATGTTCCGGCTTTGTTAACAAGTTATTCCGGAAGCGGGGTATATGATTTCAGTTTAAGAGATTCTATTCCATCACCGGTAATACCCGCAGCACCTGTTTCGTTAGATGCGCAGGTAGTAAACTCATCCGAGGTTATACTGAGTTTTACTCCTAACGGATTAAATGAAAATGTCATTTTAGTATGGAATAATACTGGTATATTCACTACTCCATCCGGTTTGCCTCCATCCATCGGAGGTTCTTTGGCTGGTGGAACATTGCTTTACAATGGAACAACATCTCCTCAGATGCACATAGGCTTAATTCCGGCAACTACATATTTTTATAAAGCATTTTCTTTTAATGGAAGCAATTATTCTTCAGGCTTATCAGACAGCGCGACAACGGCTGCATCTTCAACTTTTCAATT
Source organism: Ignavibacteriales bacterium (assembly GCA_016700155.1). Classification (NCBI taxonomy): domain Bacteria; kingdom Pseudomonadati; phylum Ignavibacteriota; class Ignavibacteria; order Ignavibacteriales; species Ignavibacteriales bacterium. The sequence goes on along the minus strand of CP065001.1, from coordinate 3,211,303 downwards.
ATCTGTTTCCGTCCAGAATGGCTGGAATATGGTTTCCGTTCCCGGATTGCATCCTGTTAATCAAAATGTAAACACATGGTGGTCAGGAAGAAATCCGCTTGCTGACGTTTACAAATGGACCAATACTTATGAAGCAGTTACGAATACTGAACCTTCAGAAGGCTACTGGATGTTACACACGGGAGATCAGACTTATAACACAGGTGATGAGTGGCCCGCAGGAGGAATTCAATTTGTAAGTCACGATCCAATAGCTGTAACTCAGGGTTGGAATATGATTGGTGGTTATGAAAACAGTGCTCCGGTATCGGGACTTACAACAACGCCACCGGGATTAATTGTCACCAACACAGTTTATGGTTGGAATGGTACATACTTTAGTCCTACAAATTTAGAACCGGGATTTGGATATTGGGTTTTGTTAAGCGGACCCGGTGTGATTAATCCTCCAACATTTTCTGCCAATGCAAAAGAACAATCACAAGATGACAAAAATAATTGGGGCAGAATTATAATTACAGATGCAAACGGAAGAAGTATCACTCTCTTTTCAGTAAATGGAGAAGCAGATCTTGAGCATTACCAGATGCCGCCATTACCTCCCGCAGGTTCATTTGATGTCAGGTTCAGTAGTAACAGGAAGGCTGAAAATCTGAAGGAAGGTAACCAGACAATTTTACTTAGTGCTTTAGAATATCCGGTTACTATTAAAGTTGAAAATGCTTCTATAAAACTTCAGGATGAAACCGGAAAGCTATTGAATACCAGAATTAATAAAGATGAATCATTTACAATTCATAACAGGGCAGTAACAAAACTATTAGTTGGTGAGGATATAATTCCTGATCAGTACATATTGGGACAGAATTACCCGAACCCATTTAACCCGGCTACCACAATTGAGTTTTCAATTCCTGAAAACACGTTGAATGTTACTTTGATAATTTACGACGCGCTGGGTCAAAAAGTTTCTGTACTTGTAAATCAAAGTCTTGGACCAGGATTTTACAAATACAAATGGGATGCTGATGATTATGCAAGCGGATTATATGTCTATGAACTTAAAACAGAATCAGCTACAGGTGGTTTCAGATCTACAAAGAAAATGCTGTTTTTAAAATAGTCGGGTTTGTTCACTGACAGAAAGCTCTGAGCAAGATTTTATAACTATATAAATAGTGTATTATTAATAAAAACAGGAGAATACTATGAAAAGAATAATCAGTGCATTCACAATTTTATTTGTGATGTTAGCGTTCGTTGATGCTGAGGCACAATTATTCCAGCAGGATTTTTCAACCCCGTTAACAATATTTACAAACGGAAGTTCTGCTGATCCGGTATATGTTAATTCAACGACACCCTCTAATTCACAATTCACTTTTTTATCAGCCAACAATGCCAACATGTATATTTCAGTTCCCGCAACCGGTGACACAGCAAACATGTTAACTTTTTTTCGTAATGGCAGTGGCAATGGGTACTTTACAAGAAATGTTGCTTTTGCAGGACCACCAACAGCACTGCAGGTGAAGTTTGATTTCAGACTCTGGACTTCATCAGCAAACTCATCACAGCAGCCTGTTAATTTTTATGTCGGAACTTCAACAACAAATTCAAACAGTGAATCAGATACATCAAACGGACATTCAAGATTTACTATCGGATTCAGATCAGATGGTTCATTTATTGTCGGTCCTTACACAGCAACACCAAGCCCGATCCCGGCAACTTACACTGGTACACAAACTATTACATTTGTTACGAACAATAGTGGAAGTGAAATAACATACACAGCTCCTAATGGAAGTTCAGAAACTCTCGCCGATGACAGTTATGATTTATGGGTTGGTACAAATAAAGAGCTGGATAATTTTCCTGCAAGAGACGGCGCACAGAGTTTAAATGTTTTTAAAATGCGATTCGGTCAAAGTACAACAAGCAGTATCAGTATTGATAATCTTACTATTACTGATCCGCCGGCACCGCCTTCACCCATTACAAGCCATTTCAGGACTGTTACTTCAGGTGACTGGAATGCAACAACTACCTGGGAACTCTCTTCTGATGGCGTTAACTGGAGTGCCGCAACAGTTACACCTTATGATACGTCAAATACAATTACAGTAAGAACAGGACATACAGTTACAGTTACGGCAACTGTAAATGTAGATCAGGTCACTGTAGAAAATGGAGCTTCAGTTATAGTAAATGGTAATCCGGTTGTATTTACAATTTCTGATGGATCAGATGCTGTAGATATGAATGTTCTGGGACTCTTAAAATCTACCGGCACAGCTAACCCTTCACCGGGACCACACACCGTAAATGCAAATGGAGTATTACAATTCGGAAACGGCGGCATGTATGAACACGAACAGAATTCCGGTGCAATTCCGGTTTCAGATTGGGGAACAGGTTCTACATTAAAAATAACCGGAACAACAAATACTGCACCCGCAAACAGAAGTCAGAACTACTACAATCTTATTTTTGATTGTGCCGCACAAACTGCAAACCTTAATATGGGATTTACAAATCATACAGTAAGCGGTGATATAACAATTGCAAATACAAATACAGGAAGATGGTACCTTTGCGGACCTGTAACGGACAGTACTGCTATCGTTACACTCTTAGGTGATGTTATTCATCTGAACGGAAATTTTTCATCACACGGAACAGGAAATGGAAATACTACAGTAATTATTAATCACTATGGAAATATTAATGCTACTAACGGCAACTTTGCTTTGACAAGAGGTTCACAAGCCGGTACAGGTACAACTTCATGGAATTTTTATGGAAACAGTATTTCACTTAATAATCTTACAACCCAGAATTCAAATTCAGCAGGTGCAAGATTCTATATTAAAAGTAACGACGTAGATCTTACTTTGAATACCGTAACATTCGGTGGCGGGGGAATGCCGATACAAGTAGATAGTGGTGCCGTACTTAATATGGGTACCAGTGTTATTCAAGGTACAGGAGTATTTACAGTTTCTGATTACGGCACAATCAATACTGCTCTTGATAGCGGTTTTGTGCAGAACCTTTTAAATACCGGAACAACAACACTAAGCCAGCTTGGTAATTACGGCTATAACGGAACCACGACACAGCTTGCAGGAGCTTTACTTCCAGCTTCTATCAATGGATTGCTGGTAAATAATGCTGCTGGTGTAACGATGACCGGAAATATGACTGTAAATGGTTTTGTAAATGTAAATGGCGGAGATTTATTACTAGCAGGTAATACACTCACTCTTGGTTCCAATGCCGTGCTAACAGAAAATGCCGGAAGTACTGTTTCAGGTGTCACAGGTAAAATCACAATAACACGTGATCTTAACGCGCCTACTGGAGTAAATGTCGGCGGATTAGGTGCAATGCTTACAACAGCATCCAACTTAGGAACTACAACTGTTGAAAGGACTCACGCAGCAGCAAGCGGTAACGGTAATACAGGTATACTTAGAGTATTCAGTATAGCACCTGCAAATAATACTGGGCTAAATGCTACGCTTCGTTTTTATTATGATGAATCTGAATTGAATGGATTAAGTGAACCGACACTTGTATTATTCAAATCACCATCAGGAGTAATCAACACGTGGAATGGAGTTGGCGGTACCGTTAACACAGCGAATAATTATGTGGAACTTTCAGGGCTGAATGATTTTTCATTCTGGACACTGGGAAGTACAAATACACCTTTGCCCGTAGAATTAATTTCATTTACTGCATCATCAAATGAGAAGGCAGTTTTGTTAAACTGGCAGACAGCTTCAGAACAAAATAACAAAGGCTGGAATGTTGAAAGAAAGTATTCAGGAAGTGAATGGACAAATATTGGTTTTGTGTCAGGTAACGGAACAACAACCGAAACAAAATCATATTCATTTACCGATGACAGAAGCAAGGATGGATTGGTTTCTTACAGGCTAAAACAAATTGACTTTAATGGCGATTACAGTTACAGCAGCATCATTGAAGTTGATGTAAAGATAGTCCCGGTTGAATTCGCTTTACATCAAAATTTCCCCAATCCATTTAACCCATCAACGACAATTAATTTTGAAGTTCCAAAATCATCACTGGTGAACATTTCAGTATATAATACTATTGGTGAAAAAGTTTCCACAATAGTAAATGAAACTTTAGAAGCAGGCAGACACTCAAGAGTATTTGATGCATCAGAATTATCAACAGGGATTTATTTCTACAGGTTAACTTCTGATAATATTGTATTCACTAAAAAAATGTTGTTAGTAAAATAAACAAGTATATCAGCCTGTGTGCGTTCTGTACACAGGCAGTGCTTAAATGAAAATAAATTGAGGTCAGTATGAAATTAAAAACAATAGTAACCGCTTCTCTTATTATGTTGCTCAGTACAGTAATACATGCACAGGTATTCAGCAACGGAACCGGCGGGGGTGCCTGGGGTGACGCATCAACATGGCTTGGCGGAGTTGTTCCTTCTGCGACAAGTGATGTTGTGATTGCGGGTGGTGATTCGGTTTACACAACCGGTCCGGCTATTTGCCGTAACCTATCAGTATATGCAGATGGAATATTTGCAACAAGTGTAGATACTATAGGCGTGAGTGAAACTCTTCTTCTTGAAAATGATTCCAAATATTATAATCGTTCAACCAATCCGAAAGTTCCCGGATCAATGGACCGTATCCTCGAACCGAATAGTACAGTTATACACAGCGGCAGCGGTACTGTTGGTGGTGAAGGTAATCTTGAATTTGGAAATCTCATGATCCAGCGTAATGAAGGATGTGTACCGGGTGGCAACCTTGTTATTCACGGAAACCTGATTATAAATAATTCAGCATCCAATGTTGTATTTCGCGGAGTACGTCCTGTAACCGGAAGTCAATCTCATTTAGTTGAAGGTGATCTTTATGTATTAAAAGGCACGATGTCTTGTATAGATGTTGGAGATAACGGACTTGTCGGAGTATGGGATATTCTTGGTAACGTTTATGTTATCGATAGTGAAGAACCGTACTTTGATGCAAGACTTGGAACCTTTTCAAGTGCGAATGCAGCTGGACTTGGTATAATAAACATTGGCGGTGATCTCGTTGTTCAAGGCGGAAGAATCCAGGCTGGTACAAGCAGTTCAGCAGGACCGGGTGTTGGAATCGTAAACGTTGCTGGTAACGTTTCGATTGATGCCAATAGTAGTGTAGCTACTAATTCACTTGGTTCCTTTTCTTTCAATTTTATAGGAACAGGTCAGCAGTATGTAGATATGGATGTAAGATTTTATATGGGTACTGCCGTTTATGATACCGTAAAAGCAGGCTCTGAAGTTGTCTTTGATCTTGACACATTAAGATGGGGTTCATCAACGGCTGGAGACTTTGTTGTTGAAGGTTCACTTGAAATGAAATCTGAATCAAGATTGATGGGTGAAGGCTCGTTTACTCTGCAACCGGGAGGGACATTAAAAATAGGCAGCGCATATGGTATAACACTGTCGGATACTCTTGGTAATATCCGGGTAAACGGAACAAGATCTTACAATCCTGATGCAAACTATGAATATAAAAGTGATGTGGTTCAGGCGTTTGGAGATGCACTTCCAAATCCAGTCGGCGGTTTTGCAGTGAACAATCCGAACGGGTTTTCACTTAATAACAATCTGACTGTAAATAACTCATTAAAAATTCTGAATGGTGATCTTGATCTTAACGGAAATACTGTTACACTTGGAACCAATGCAATGCTTACAGAGACTAATGGAAATACCGTGAAAGGAAGTACAGGAAAACTTATAACGGTATCAGATCTTAATACACCATCATCTGTAAATGTTGGAGGATTTGGGGCTGTGATAACTTCGGCTTCCAATCTTGGCAGTACCACAGTTGAAAGATTTCATTCAACACCAACAGGCGGTGGAAACGAAGGTGTTACCAGAGTCTTTAATATTTTGCCTTCTAACAATACTGGATTGAATGCAACACTAAGATTTTATTACGATGAATCAGAACTAAACGGGATTCCGGAAGAAAGATTACAAATGGTTAAATCTCCAACTGGAAATGATGGTACATGGGAAAGGTTCGGCAGTACTGTTGATCCGGCTCAGAACTACGTTGAGCTGTCAGGGATTTCAGATTTTTCATACTGGACTTTAGCTGACTCTGACCATCCATTACCGGTAGAAGAAGGTGAAAGCACACAACCGGTTTCTTTTGCACTTGAGCAGAATTATCCAAATCCGTTTAATCCCTCAACGATTATAAAATACCAGGTTCCCGAATTAAGTTTTGTTTCCATAAAAATATACGATGTACTAGGGAATGAAGTCGCTGTGCTGCTGAATGAACTGGTTAATCCGGGATTTTATTCAACTGAATTTGTCGCAACAGATTTAGTCAGCGGGTTGTATTTCTGTACGCTGAAGACGGAAAAATTTTCTGCAACGAATAAAATGTTGTTGTTGAAGTAATAATAAATAATTGGTAGTTGAAATTAAGTCCCTGGTGATAGTTAATGAATGAAATGAAAAATTGTATCAGGCGGGAAAGGAAAAATCTCTTCGTGGCGGAAACTAATTCCTATTACCTAATACATAAAATACCCGAACAATGATTTCAACTACCTTTAATTTTCTTTGTTTAATGTTCTTTATTTTTGCATCGGCATCAGGTTTTCAACCGGATAAAAATATTGAACTTGTTGTTGCAAAAGATGGAAGCGGACAATTTGTAACTATTCAGTCTGCTATTGACGCTGTTGAAAGCGATAATAACCAAAGTGTTTATATTAAAATTAAAAACGGAACATATAACGAAAAACTTTTCATCACTAAAAGTAATATTACATTTGTTGGTGAAGACAGGCATAAAACACAAATCATATTTGCTGAACTTCGTTCAAACTGGCGCAAAGATAACAATGATAATGACTGGGGTTCTGCAGTGATTAATATTGCTGATGGCGTTTCAAATATCACAATTGCAAATCTAACAGTGTACAATAACTACGGTTCACTTTTCGGAGATAATGATCATCAGTTCGCCATCCGTGGATTTGATATTGATAAAATAATTCTGATCAATTGTGATATTAAAGCTGATGGCGGTGATACAGTTTCCCTATGGAATCCTGAATTCGGAAAGTACTATCATTACAATTGCAACTTTGAGGGTTACGTCGATTTTGTTTGTCCGCGCGGATGGTGTTACATAACCGACAGTAAATTCTATCAGTTAAGTTCGAAAGCCAGCGCAAGCATCTGGCACGATGGCAGTTTTAGTGAGCAAAGTAAGTTCGTTATAAAAAATTCTTACTTTGACGGTGTACCGCATTTTGTTCTGGGAAGGAATCATCGTGATGGTCAATTCTTTCTGATCGATTGTGTCTTTTCTGAAAACATGAAAGATCAAAAAATGTTTTTAGCTCCGTCAAATCCTGTCAGAGTTTTTAAATGGGGAGAAAGATATTACTACTATAACTGTGTAAGGGAATCAGGAGATTACGACTGGCATGCTGACAATTTAAATGAAGCGGTGGAATCACCGGAACCTGAAAAAATTAATGCTGAATGGACTTTCGCAACAGCCCCGGAAAAATGGAATCCCGAAACAGAGTTAGATAACATTCTACCGTATGCCGAGTTTCCCTCACCGGGAAGGAATTCAATGCTGAATCAATCGGGATCGGTTACTTTGAAATGGAAAGCAGGCATAGATGCGGAATCCTATGATATATATTTTGGAAAGACTTCATCTCTGGCTTTTTCTGGATCTAGCAGGAGTACGGAATTTAATATTGATGATGTTTCATCAGGCGAAAAGTACTACTGGCAAATTAATACCATCACCAAAGCTGATACTATAACCGGGGAAATATGGACTTTTACAACTTACTAAACCGGAATTGTGAATGAAAAAATTTCTTACAAGCAAAACATTTATTATTATTTATTCAATAGTACTGATAGCCTCAGCTACTTATATTGTTGTTGCCCAGGAAGAGACTATTGATATCAACTGCTGGTCAAAAAAATCGGCGGATAGTTTCATCAAACTTCACCCTGACACTGTTGCTTATCCAACTGAAGCAAAAAGTTACAGATGGAATTATGAACAGGGACTGATACTCGAAGCATTTTACAGGTGGTATAAACACACAGGCGATCAAAAATATTTTAACTACATCAAAAAGAATATAGACTACTATGTTGAAGACGACGGCAACATTAAAACCTACAATATGAATGACTTCAACATTGATAATGTCTCTCCGGGTCGTGTTCTTATTCATTTATATAATGAGACAGGGAATGAAAAATACAAAAAAGCTGCTGACACACTGAAACATCAGATGCTGCTGCATCCGCGGACAAATGAAGGCGGATACTGGCACAAGAAAATTTATCCATACCAGATGTGGCTTGACGGATTATTTATGGCCGAACCTTTCCTCGCATATTATGCACTAGTGTTTAACCATCCCGAAAAATTTGACGATATAATAAAACAGTATGCACTTGTAAAAAAATATTTGAGAGATGAAAAAACTGGACTATATTACCACGGATACGATGAAAGCAAAAAACAGGAATGGGCTGATAAAGAAACAGGACAATCACCTAACTTTTGGGGAAGAGCGATTGGCTGGTTCATGATGTCGATTGTCGATGTGCTTGATTATCTTCCTGTAGATCATAAAGACAGAAAAGAACTTATTTCAATATTAAATGAACTATCCGAGAGTTTACTAATTTACAGGGACGATAAAACCAAATTATGGTACCAGGTTGTTGACCAGGGAAGCCGTGATGGAAATTACATTGAAGCCAGTTCTTCTATGATGTTTATTTACGCATTTGCAAAAGGTGCAAACAAAAGTTATTTGAATAAAAAGTTTTTTACAATTGCGGATGAATCTTTCAAATCAGCAATTGATAACCTTGTCACTATTGATAAAGACGGACTGATCTATCTTAACCATGTTTGTTCGGTTGGTGGATTAGGCGGCAAACCTTACCGTGATGGAAGTTTTGATTATTATATAAGCGAACCGCAAAGGGTAAATGATTTTAAAGGTTACGGTCCTTTTATGTTCGCAGCAATGGAACTGGAAAGTAAATCCTGCACTCATTAAAAAAATGATCATCAGTTTTATTAATAACGAGAGTAAAAAATAAATTGACAAACAGAATCAAATCTATAAAGCTTGAAGATCTTGCTGTAAAGCTGAATGTTTCAAAGGTTACGATTTCAAAAGCTTTACGTAACCATCCTGATATTTCAGTCGACATGAAACGTAAAGTGAAAGAACTGGCCGATAAGCTCGGCTACATGCCTAACTTTATGGCAAAAAATCTTTCATCAAGAAGAAGCAATATTATTGGTGTTGTAGTGCCTAAAATTGCGCACTTCTTTTTTGCTTCAGTGATTGAATCAATATATGATACCGCTCTTGAAAACAACTATGAAATTGTATTAATGGTCTCGCAGGAAATGGCAGAACGCGAGCGTAAACATATCCTTTCTCTTCTTTCCATGCGTGTAGATGGGTTGATAGTTTCGATCACACAGGAAACAAAAGACCTTTCGGTTTTCAGACAGATTCAAAAAAGAAAAGTTCCACTTGTTTTTATTGATCGTGTTCCAAACCTGAAGAATGTGCCCAGTGTTACGGTTGATGATAAAGGCGGTGCTTATACAGCGGTGGAATATTTCCTTAAAAAAGGAATCAAGAAGATAGGTCACATTGGCGGATACACATATATCAATATTGGTAAACAGCGCTTCGAAGGATTTTATGAAGCGATGAAGGATAACAAAGTCCCTGTAAATCCGAACTGGGTTGTTGAAGGCGGATTTGGTGAAGAGGATGGTTACAAAGCATTTATTGAAATGTATGACAGAGGCTCATTACCTGCGGCTATACTTGCGGTTACTTATCCTGTTGCCTTAGGAATGTATGAAGCTGCTCTTGATAAAGGAATAAGAATTCCTGAAGATATAATTGTGACATGCTTCGGTAATAATAATTTTAAACACCTTGTGCCTTCTATGTTCAATTTTGTTGATCAGCCAACCATTGAACTCGGCAGGGAATCAGTCAATCTTGTCCTGAAAATTCTTAACAGCCATAAGCCGGTTCATTCAGAAAATATTCAGCTTAAAACAAAATTATTGTTAAGAGGAAACGGACAACGGAGCGAATGGGTAGCGTAATTAATTTGTTAATCATTTGTAAATAGAATTTTAATCTCAGGGAAGAAACATCACTCCTTCTGCAAGAGCACTTTTAATAACATTCATTCTTTGCGTACAACTGGTATTTAGTCAAACTGAAAACCCTGGTAATCCGATTACGATTTATATGATCGGTAATTCAACAATGGCTGATAAACCTTATAAAGACGGTAATCCTGAAAAAGGCTGGGGGCAAATACTTCCGCTATACTTTAAAGAAGGTATAAAAATAGAAAACCATGCAGTTAACGGCAGAAGCACAAAAAGTTTTTTAGATGAAGGTAGATGGATTTCTGTTTATGACAAAATTAAACCCGGCGACTATGTGATAATCGAATTCGGACATAACGATACAAAGAAAGAAGACCCGAAAAGATTTGCAGATGCAAATACAGATTACAGAAAGAACCTTGAAAAGTTTATTACCGAAACTCTCCAAAAAGGCGGCATCCCAATTTTAGCTACTCCAATAGTAAGAAGACGTTTTGATGAGAATGGAAAGTTTTATGATGTGCATGGAGATTATCCGAAAGTAATACGTGAATTAGCAGTCGAAAAAAAAGTTATCCTGCTTGATCTTCACAAAAGCTCCGAAGAGTTGTTAATAAATTATGGAGAAGAAAATTCAAAAAAATTATTCCTTCATATATCACCCAATGAATATAATTCATTGCCGGAAGGAAAAACTGATGACACGCACTTCTCTCCAACCGGTGCATTCCGAATATGTGATCTGGCTTCAGCGGAAATTCGAATAAAAATTCCGGCGCTCGCAAAATTTTTAAAAGACTAAACAACAATAAAATTCATTTCAAATTTTACCAGCTAAATGAAAAAACTAAAAGCATTATTCCTTATCCCGATTATACTCTTGCTTCTTGCTTGTCAATCGGGCGATAAATCTGAAACAATCAAAGTTCAGAATCAAACAGATGCATTCCTTAAAGATGTTTTTATAATCAAAACACTAAACACTGATCTTAAAAATTTTATTCTTAAAGATGGAGAAACTGAAATTCCATTTCAGATAATTAATGACGAAGGATTAAAAATTGGTTTTGTTTTAGATCTTGCTGCGAATGAAGAAAAGACACTTACTCTGGTTCCGGTAGAAAATAAAAAAGAATATAAAACCCGCACGTATGCCGAACTCTCGATGAAGCAAGGAAACATTTATTATGATGGTAGATTTCGTGGTGACAAATTTGAGAACGTAACTAAAATTAAAGTCCCGTCAATCCACACGGATCATGATGCTCTATTCAGGTATGAAGGTCCCGGCTGGGAATCAGAATTAGTTGGTTACCGGTTTTATCTTGATTGGCGTAACGCGACCGACATCTTCGGCAAGAAAGTGAATGAACTTTTACTCCACAACGTTGGTATTCATGACACAGTTGCTAAAGATGATTCATATCATTCAATGCAGGAATGGGGAATGGATATTTTCAAAGTAGGAAGTTCTCTCGGAATAGGTTCTGTTGCTCTGTGGCAGAATGGTAAAGTAAATATGGTATCAAAAACCGATAGCGTTTATTGTGAGATTAGAGAGAACGGTCCGGTTCGTTCAAGAATAAAAACAAATTATTTCGGCTGGCTTATCGGTGAAAACAAATATGATCTTGAATGTGATTTTTCAATCACCGCTGGTAGCAGATTAACCAAAGTTGACTTACATATTAAGGATGCTGACAGTCTTGCAACGGGACTTGCTAAATATAAAGGTACAAATTTTATTAAAAGTAAGATCGAAGGCGAATGGTCATACATTGCATTGTATGGAAGCCAGACTCTGGTTAACGAAACCGATAAACTCGGAATTGCAATATTTTATAAAACCTCATCGATATTGCAACTGACAGAAGATGAATTAAGTCACATACTGGTTCTTAAACCTGAAAATGATAAAGCAGAATATTATTTCTGTGCTGCATGGGAACAGGAACCCAACGGCGTCACGAACGAAGCAGATTTTATAAATTATCTTAACATTACTCAAATAGAATTAAACAATCCTCCTCTTATAAAATAGACGAATGAAAAATGGCAGAATATAATTTACACGAAGACAGATTTTTTAATCCCGATCAATCGGTACGAAACTATGCCAGGGAAATTTATAACTCAGTTAAGTCGCTCCCTATAATTAGTCCACACGGACATGTTGATCCGGCAATCTTCAGTGAGAATAAATCCTTTCCGCATCCCACTCAGTTATTCCTGATACCCGATCATTACATTTACAGGATGCTATACTCGCAAGGAGTAAAGCTTGAATCACTTGGTATTCCTGATGTGAACGGTGAGGCAGAAGAAAAAAATGCGAAAAAAATCTGGAAAATATTCGCTGAACATTACTACATGTTCAATGGAACGCCATCGGGAGTGTGGCTTGATTATGAGTTCAACATTGTATTTGGTATAAAAGAAAAACTCGATGGAAGTAATGCACTTAAAATTTATGATGAACTTAACGAAAAAATAAAATCACCGGAGTTTCTTCCTAGAAATCTTTTTGAAAAATTTAATATCGAAGTGTTATCAACAACCGATGCAGCATCGGATGATCTTGGTCATCATAAGAAAATAAAATCCTCCGGATGGAAGGGAAGGATCATCCCCTGTTTCAGACCTGATGCGGTTACTGATTTATCCAACCCTCAGTGGAAATCAAATATCAAAAAGCTTGAAGAAGTTGTTGGATATAAAATCACAAACTACAAATCATTCATAAAGGCACTTGAAGAACGAAGAGAGTTCTTTAAAAAAAATGGAGCCGTATCAACAGACCATGGAATAATTTCTCCATATACTCATGAACTATCACATAAAAAAGCCGATGCGATTTTTCAAAGGGCATTAAAAAAGAAATCTGAAAAAGGTGACGCTGAATTATTTACCGCGCACATGTTAATGGAAATGGCAAGGATGAGTACTGACGACGGGCTTGTAATGCAGGTACACGCGGGGGCATACAGGAATCATAACAAGGTAGTATATGAAAAATACGGACTTGATAAAGGATGTGATATTCCGCTTCAGACCGAGTACACAAAAAATCTTAAAGAACTTTTGAACAAATACGGAAACAACCCTGCATTCACGGTAATAGTTTTTACTCTCGATGAAACAAACTACTCAAGAGAACTTGCGCCGCTTGCGGGTCATTATCCATCGATGAAACTTGGTCCGGCATGGTGGTTCCATGACAGCATTGAAGGAATGACACGCTACCGTGAAATGGTTACAGAGACAGCAGGGTTTTATAATACAGTTGGGTTTAACGATGATACACGTGCATTCGTTTCAATACCAGCACGTCATGATGTTGCGCGAAGAATCGATTCAAACTTTTTAGCAGGGCTTGTTGCAAGACATATAATTTCTCTTGAAGAAGCATTAAGACTGGCAAAAGAACTTACCTACAACTTAGTTAAAAAAGCTTACAAACTTTAAATAAGACGGAACTATGGAAACATCAACTTTGAGAGCTGAATTGCTCACACGGAATAGTATTGACAATACTATAATTAACAAAACAATTAATGGTAAAAATGAATTGAATATTTATCCGAAATCAATTCAATCTTATGAAGGAATGTTATTCTTCATAGGAAAAGAGAAATCGGAAAAATATCTTTTCATACTTTTTGAGAATATTAATAATAAAATCGTATCTGAGTTTGAAGGAACAATGCTTGTCCCGGAAAGTTCATCCGGTGTTTTATTAAAGAAGTGCCTGATGAACACAGACAACAGAAGACAGATCCAGAAATATTTTTTATTTACCAAACCTGTTGTTATCGGGTTATCAAACTCATTCGGATTTGGTGATAGGCTCGGACTTGCAAACGCCGGTCATATTCGTTCACTCAATGGAAGTAACTTTAAACCTGTGCTTGCGCAGCAATCAATAAGAGAATTAACACGTACACAAAGAACACCAGAAGAAGTAATGGACGCTGCTGTATGGGCTGTGTTCCAGGAAGGTTATATATCAGGTTTTGGTGCTGATGCAGATCATTTAAAAACCACCGCCGATATTGATCTAATGGTTGCCGCCGGGTTTACAATGTTTACATTTGATCCAGGTGAATATGTAAACAATGAGGCTGACTCCCTGAATGAAATGCAGCTTGATACTGCTATCAAACAACTCAATTGGCAGAATTTGAATTCTTCTTATGACGGGTTATCATCAGTTTATTCTAATAAAGAAATTAATATCTCTAATTTATTAAAGCTTAAACCTTCTGAAACAGATTTTAAACGAGCGCTTGTTAAATACGGGAATGCATTGGCTCATATCAGGATGTTAAATGATTATCTTAAGACGAAGTATGCTGACTATAATTCTGAAGTTGAAGTGTCTGTAGATGAAACTGAATCAGTTACATCACCATTTGAACATTTCTTTATTGCAAACGAATTAAAAAGATTAAACGTAAACTTTGTCAGTCTTGCACCAAGGTTCATCGGCGATTTTGAAAAAGGAATTGATTACAAGGGTGACATTGAATTATTCAGAACAGAATACATCAAACATCTAAGCATCGTTAAACACTTCGGCAGTTATAAAATAAGTTTACATTCGGGGAGTGATAAATTTTCAGTTTATAAAGTTATCGGTTCAATGAGCAATGCATTCACACATGTTAAAACTGCAGGGACAAGTTACCTCGAAGCATTGAAAGTATCCGCTGTAAAAGAACCATCACTGTTCAGGGAAATATTAGATTACTCGCGTTCACTTTATGAGAATGAAAAGAAAACCTATCACGTTTCAGCAGACCTGAATAAAGTAAAACCGGGAAATGAATATTCTGATGAACAACTTCTTGAACTTTTTTTCTCGGATGACTGCAGGCAGGTTCTTCATGTTACATTCGGAAGAGTAGTGACTGATAAAGATGAGCATGGTAAGTTAAAGTTCAAAGAAAGACTTTTAAATTGTCTGAAACAAAATGAAGAGACACATTACAATATCCTTATAAAACATTTCCTCAAACATCTGGAGCCATTTAAATAAAATGAGTAAAGACCTTATCCAAAATGAAATCTTAAAACGAAAAGCTGTCGCGGTAATACGGGCGAAAGAACCTGAAAAACTAAAAAAGATAATTGAATCAATTGCTGCTGGTGGTGTAACAGTCGCAGAAATTACTATGACCGTTCCTAATGCAATACAATTAATTGAAAAGATGACAAACGAAGTTGATAAAAATATCATACTTGGTGTTGGTTCAGTTCTGAATAAGCAAGTCGCTGAAGACGCTATTAAAGCGGGCGCTAAATATGTTGTCAGCCCGATCCTTAAAAAAGAAATAATTGAAACAGCACATAAATTTAATGTTCCCGCAATGCCCGGTTGTTTTACACCGACTGAAATTCAAACTGCTTATGAATATGGCGCTGACATTGTAAAAGTTTTTCCTGCTGATGTTGTTGGAATGGCTTTCTTCAAAGCGATACTTGCACCAATGCCTCATTTAAAACTTATGCCGACAGGCGGAGTGTCATTAACAAACGCGGGTGATTGGATTAAAGCAGGCGCATGCGCAGTTGGACTCGGAACAGCATTGCTCGATAAAAAAGCTATTGAGTATGGTGATTACAACAAACTGACTGAAAATGCAAATACAATTATGAGCAGTATTAATTCAGCAGTAAATAATTAAGAAGGAATTAAATGAAATACGAAATTCAAGGAATAAAAAATAAAGTATGCGTTATTACCGGCGGTGCAGGCGTGATCGGTACATCATTAGGCTTAGGACTTGCTGAAGCAGGTGCGAAGGTAGCGATTGTGGATTTTAATCTTGAACGTGCTAAAGACGTTGCTGATGAGATCAACAAAAAAAGTGGAAGTGATTCTGCGATAGGAATTTTCGCGAATGTTCTTGATAAAGATCTTTTACTACAGAGCAAAAAAGAAATTAATGATAGTCTTGGAAGGATAGATGCTCTGATTAACGGTGCGGGAGGTAATGCTCCTACCGCAACAACAAAATCAGAATTTGTAACACCGGATAACATTGATGATTTGTCAACTTCACTGCTTGGACTTGAAATTGATTCATTCAGAAAAGTATTTGATCTGAATTTTTTAGGAACAGTCCTGCCAACAATGGTTTATGGTGAAGACCTTATCAAAAACGGCGGAAGTATAATTAATATATCTTCAATGAATGCGTTCAGACCATTAACTAAGATACCGGCATATTCAGCGGCTAAAGCAGGTATAAATAATCTTACCGAATGGCTGGCTGTTCATTTTGCAAAAGTAAATATTCGAGTTAATGCAATCGCGCCCGGATTTTTTGTAACGGATCAGAACAGGTTTTTATTGTACGATAAAGAAAGCGGAAAGCTAACTGCACGCGGTGAAAAAATAATTAATAATACACCAATGGGAAGATTCGGTGAACCTGACGAACTGATAGGAACATTGTTATATCTCGTTTCTGATCTTTCAAAGTTTGTTACAGGTGTTGTCATCCCTGTTGATGGCGGATTTAATTCATACAGCGGTGTGTAAAAAAATATCAAAGAAAATTATTCAAGGAAATAGTAAATGAGTCTTACATTAAAAAATGATTTTAAATATTCACTGATTGTCCCGACAAGTATTGGTGTAAGAATAACACCGGTTAACGGACAACCGGTTCATTCAAGTGATATATTTATGATGCAGGCAACAAGCGCTGAAACAAATGTTGCAAGCATTTCATCTTTTCTCGGTCTTCCTGTAAAAGTATTAACAGTGTTTGTCAAAGATAGTCCAATAGCAAAATTCATAAAGAGTAATCTTAAAAGCAGGTATATGGATTTTGAAGGAAAAGATGTAGCACAAGGCGGACCGTGGGGATATCGTCACCAGTTTAATATTGCCGACAGCGGCATTGGCTCGCGCGGACCAAGAGTACACAACGACAGAGCCGGTGAGATTGGAAGAACTTTAAATGTAAAAGATTTTGATCTTAATAAAATTTTTGGAAAAGAAGGTGTGCAGATAATTCATCTTTCAGGATTAATCGGCGCACTATCTGCCGAGACATCTGAATTCTGTTTAGAACTTGCAAGAGCTGCTAAGAAACACGGAACAAAAATTTCTTTCGATTTAAATTTCCGTGCTTCATTCTGGAAAGGAAGAGAAAAAGAATTAAGAGATGCTTTCACTGAGATAGCATCAGTGTCAGATATACTCGTAGGCAATGAAGAAGATTTTCAATTATGCCTCGGCATTAAAGGACCTGAAGCCGGTGGAAAAGGTATTGAAGAAAAAATTGAAAGCTTCAAAGAAATGATTGGTCGTGTTAAACAAAGTTTCCCTAATGCTTCTGTGTTTGCAACTACACTGAGAGAAGTCGTCAGTTCCAACAAACACTTGTGGGGTGCTATTATGCTTGAAGGAAATAACTGGCACATAGTTAATCCCCGCGAAATAACTGTGCTTGATAGAATTGGCGGAGGTGATGGATTTGTTGGTGGTTTACTATACGCAATACTTAAAAACTGGGAACCGGAAAAATGGATTCAGTTTGGATGGGCATCCGGCGCGCTTGCAACAACGTTTCTTACTGACTATGCTCAACCGGCAGATGAAGATATGGTATGGAGTGTCTGGCAGGGTAATGCACGTGTAAAACGTTAGAAATTTTTTAAATAATATTATTGAAAGTATATGATAGAAAATCCTCATAAAATATTAGAAGACTTAAAACCACAAAAAGATTTTTTCATAGGAATTGATTCCGATGGCTGTGTATTTGATACAATGGAAATAAAACAGAAAGAATGTTTCTGCCCGCAGTTCATTAAACATTATGGATTGCAGCGGGTTTCAAAGTACGCAAGAGAGACATGGGAGTTTGTAAATCTTTATTCAAAGACAAGAGGCATTAACCGTTTCAAAGCATTAATAAAAGCCATGCAGCTTCTTGCCGACAGAAAAGAAGTTAAGATGCGTAACACTAATATCATGGATCTTACCTCTCTTGTTGATTGGACAAAGAAAGAATCAAAACTCGGTAATCCCGCACTTGAAAAATACGCCGCTGAAATTAGTGATCCTTTCATTCATAAAACTTTAGAGTGGTCAAAAGAAGTTAATAAAGTTATTACCGAACTTGTGTTCGATGTTCCTCCATTTCCTTTTGTTCAGGAATCGTTGGATAAAATTTTTTCCAAAGCAGATCTCATGGTTGTTTCTCAAACACCCGGCGAAGCATTAACACGTGAATGGGAAGAGCATAAAATCCAGAATTATGTTAAAGTGATTGCAGGACAGGAATACGGCACTAAAGCCGAACATCTTAAATTTGCAGCAAAGGGAAAATATCCTGATCAAAAAATATTAATGATTGGTGATGCCCCCGGGGATTTAAATGCCGCAAAATCAAACGGAGTTTTATTCTATCCGGTGAACCCGGGACACGAAGAAGAATCCTGGGAAAGATTTTTTAATGAATCAGTCGATAGATTTTTTGCAGGAACATATTCAGGGGAATATGAAACAAAACTTATAAATGAGTTTGAAAAATATTTACCCGAACATCCTAAATGGAGTAACTAGAATTGATACTATTTGCAAAAGGATCTGCTGAAGGTCAGTTAAGTGTTGGTGAAATTCGTGAAGGACTGTACACTGCTTTAGATAAAATCGGTACGAAAAAGAAAGTCCTCGCAATTCCGCCTGACTTTACAAGGTTTCATTCGATGGCTGGTATTCTTACTAAGTTCACCTTCGACTACTATCAAAAAAAATTAACTGATGTTCTTCCTGCATTGGGAACACACTTTGCAATGAATGAAAAAGAAATTGATGTGATGTACAACGGAGTTCCAAAAGATTTATTCCGTGTCCACAACTGGAAAAAAGATCTATCGACTGTTGGAGTTGTTCCGCCTGAGTTTATTTCGGAAGTGTCTGAAGGGAAAGTTAATTATCACTGGACAGCGCAGGTAAATAAAATGTTAGTTGAAGGCGGTCACGATTTACTTTTATCTATCGGTCAGGTTGTTCCTCACGAAGTTGTTGGAATGGCTAACTACAATAAAAATATTTTTGTCGGCACCGGCGGAAGTGAAGGGATAAACAAAAGTCATTATCTTGGCGCTGTTTACGGTATGGAAAGAATGATGGGACGAGCTGATACTCCCGTCAGAAAAGTTCTGAACTATGCTTCAGATAATTTTACAAAACACCTTCCGTTAATTTATGTACTTACTGTAGTTGGAAAGAATGAGCAGAATAAATTAGTTATGAAGGGACTATACATCGGTGATGATTATGAGTGTTTCAAACTTGCCGCTGCACTTTCGCTCCAGGTTAATTTTGAAATGCTTGATGCGCCGTTGAAGAAAGTAGTTGTTTATCTTGATGCTGATGAATTTAAAAGTACATGGCTTGGCAACAAAAGTGTTTACCGTACAAGAATGGCAATCGCCGATAACGGTGAACTTATCATTCTTGCGCCCGGATTAAAAAGTTTCGGTGAAGATAAAGAGATCGACAGGCTGATAAGAAAGTACGGCTATAAAACCACTCCTGAAATTTTAAAATATGTTGATGAGAACGATGAGTTAAAAAATAATCTCAGTGCTGCAGCGCATCTCATTCACGGTTCATCTGAAAACAGGTTTAAGATTACTTATTGTCCAGGTTCAGTGAGCAAAGAGGAAATTGAAAGTGTGAATTTTAATTACGCAGATCTAAATGAAATGATGAAGAAGTACGATCCGGATGTATTGAAGGATGGTTTCAATAAAACAAAAGACGGTGAAGAGATTTTTTATATCTCGAATCCCGCGCTGGGATTGTGGTCATCAAAAGACAGGTTTAACAATTAGAAATTATTAAGGAGTATTAATTGGTTCCCGCCGATATAGCTATAGTTGGTGTTGGTGTAATGGGTGAAAACCTTGCACTTAACATTGAAAGCAAAAAATATTCAGTAGTTGTTTATGATAAAGACATACCTAAAGTTGAAAAATTTATTAACGGCAGGGCAAAAGGGAAAAATATTTCACAGGCAATTTCACTTGCTGATGTAGTTTCAAAACTTAAATCACCTGCAAAGATTTTAATGATGGTGCCTGCCGGTAAACCTGTAGATGATCTTATTAATGAATTCGTTCCTCTGTTAAAAAAAGGCGACATATTAATTGACGGCGGAAATTCTCATTATCCTGATACAAACCGAAGAACAAAATTCCTTGAAGAAAAAGAAGTGTTATATATCGGCACTGGTGTTTCAGGAGGTGAAGAAGGTGCACTGCTTGGTCCATCAATTATGCCCGGCGGTTCATTAGAGGCATGGAAATTTGTGAAACCGATATTCCAATCCATCGCTGCTAAAGTTGCTGATGGAACGCCATGTTGTGATTGGGTGGGTGAAAACGGCGCGGGACATTTTGTTAAAATGGTTCATAACGGAATTGAGTACGGCGATATGCAATTGATATGTGAATCATACCAGATAATGAAGGACCTGCTTGGTTTATCTTATGAAGAAATGCATAACATCTTTAAAGAGTGGAATGAAGGTGAACTTGAAAGTTATCTTATAGAAATCACCCGTGATATTCTTGCTTATAAAGATTCTGATAACAAACCGCTCGTTGAAAAAATTCTTGATACTGCAGGACAAAAAGGTACAGGTAAATGGACAGTGCTTGCATCATTGGATTTAGGCGCTCCAATCACTCTTATATCAGAAGCCGTTTATGCAAGAGCATTATCATTCCTGAAAGATGAAAGAGTCAACGCATCTAAAGTATTAAGCGGACCGAAGCCAGTTTTTGAAGGAGACAAAAAACAATTCATTGAAGCTTTGGGTAAAGCATTATACGCATCTAAAATTATTTCTTATGCGCAGGGTTATGTTTTGTTAAGGAACGCGGCAAAAGAATACGGATGGAATTTAAATTACGGCGGCATCGCATTAATGTGGAGAGGCGGATGTATCATACGTTCAGCATTTCTTGGTAAGATAAAAGAAGCGTTTGAAAAGAATCCGGATATAACCAATCTTCTTCTTGATCCTTTCTTCAAAGAAAAAATTGAAGCGTCACAGGAAGGCTGGAGAAGAGTCGTATCGACAAGCATAATGAATGGTATATGGATTCCATCAATGTCAACCGCGTTAAATTATTTTGATGGCTTCAGGAATGGAAGATTGCCCGCAAATCTCTTACAGGCGCAAAGAGATTATTTTGGCGCACATCAATATGAAAGAACAGACAAACCACGAGGCGAATTCTTTCATACAAACTGGACAGGAAGAGGCGGAGAGACTGCATCATCAACATACACGATATGATATCGAAAATTATTTTAACTCTATTGTTCTCCGTGTAACAAAGATTAGTGATTTAGAAGAAATTAAATTGAGGAAATATGGAAGTAAGATATTCACCTGATAAAAACGGATTTAAAAAACTCACAACGGATGAATTGAGAGATTCATTCCTTATCGATACACTTTTTCAAAAGAACCAGATACCAATGGTTTACTCGGATGTTGATCGTTCGATTACAGGCTCTGCTGTCCCTGTTGGAAAATCATTAAAACTTACCGCAACAAAAAAAGAAATGGCAGCTGAGTACTTCACGGAAAGAAGGGAAGTAGGAGTAATTAATATTGGTGAAAAAGGTGTGATCATTCTTGATAAGAAAAAATATATGATGGAACATTACGATGCCCTGTATATTGGAAGAGGGACAAAACTGGTTGAGTTTCAAAGTGCAAATCCGAAAAAACCGGCTAAGTTTTATTTTGTAAGTTATCCCGCGCACAAGGAGTATCCATCTAAACATATAAAACATGCGGATGCAACACCTGTTAAACTTGGTTCGCTTGCGGATTCAAACTCAAGAACGATTTATAAATACATTCATACAGAGATTTTACAAACCTGTCAGCTTGCAATGGGTCTTACAATACTTAATGAAGGAAGTGTTTGGAATACAATGCCCGCGCATACTCATCAGCGGAGAAGTGAAGTTTATATGTACTTCGATATGCAGCCGGATTCGTTTGTTGTTCATCTTTTAGGTGAACCAAAGGAAACACGTCATATAATAATGAGGAATGAACAGGCAGTTTTATCCACAAGCTGGTCAATGCATTCAGGCTGCGGGACAAAAAATTATACATTCATCTGGGCAATGGGCGGAGAGAACCAGGTTTATGATGATATGGATTGGATACCGATGAAGGATTTAAAATAATTTTCAAAGCAGATTAATTTTTCTGAACTAAATATCTACCCAATCTTTATAGGTGATTAATGAGTAATACAGTTAGTGAAAACATCAAAGAAAAAATCGGACATTACAGATGGTATATTGTCGCACTGATTTTCTTTGCAACAACCATCAACTATGTTGACCGCGCAGTGCTTGGAGTTTTGGCTCCAACCTTGCGTACAGAAATTGGCTGGACTGATCAGGAATATGGTTACATAAGTGCAGCGTTCACACTTGCTTATGCTATAGGATTCCTATTCGCCGGATGGTTTATTGACAGAATAGGAACAAGAATGGGATATACAATTTACCTGACAATTTGGTCGCTCGCTGCTGCTGCACACGCTTTGGTACGTTCAGCGTTTGGTTTTGGTATTGCCCGCTTTGCTCTTGGAATTGGTGAATCAGGAAACTTTCCCGCTGCAATCAAAACAGTTGCTGAATGGTTCCCCAAAAAAGAACGGGCATTAGCGACAGGTATTTTTAATGCGGGTTCAAATGTTGGGGCGATCATTGCTCCTTTAGTTGTTCCGTGGATTGCCCTGCATTGGGGATGGCAGGAAGCTTTTTTGATTACAGGTTTAGCCGGTTTAATATGGATAGTATTCTGGCTGCCTCTTTACAGACCCCCGGCACAGCATCCAAAATTATCTAAGAAAGAACTTGAACATATAGAAAGTGATCCGCCTGATCCTCCTGCAAAAATCTCCTGGTTCAGATTACTTCCGCTTAAACAAACCTGGGCATTTTCAACAGGAAAATTTTTAACTGATGCAATATGGTGGTTCTATCTTTTCTGGTTCCCTCTATTTATGAATGACAGATTTGGAGTTGATCTTCACACAATCGGTTTACCGATGATAGTAGTTTATTTACTTGCAGATGTCGGCTCAGTTGCCGGCGGATGGTTTAGTTCAGCTTTGTTAAAACGTAACTGGACCGTGAATGCTGCCCGTAAAACAGCAATGCTTGTTTGTGCAATTTTGATATTACCGGTTGCTGTTGCACCACACGTATCAGAACCCTGGGTTGCAGTTATACTTATCGGTGTTGCCGCTGCTGCACATCAGGGTTTTTCCGCGAACATATTTACGACTACATCAGATATGTTTCCGCGTAAAGCTGTTGCGTCTGTTGTAGGTATAGGTGGTTTTGCCGGAGCTATGGGTGGATTTTTCATGAATCTGGGTGCCGGCTGGTTGAAACAAAATACCGGCAGTTATGAAATAATGTTTGCGATTGCCGGTGTGGTTTATCTTATCGCATTACTATTGATGCACTTACTTGTTCCAAAACTTGAACCGGCAGTGCTTGATTAATATTTATGTTTTATGATTATAGAAGATTTTTTTATTAATGACTATTGAAAGATTATAACACAATGATTCTTGAAAAATTCAGACTTGATGGAAAAACTGCCTTAGTAACAGGCTCTAACCAGGGAATAGGACAAAGCTATGCGTTAGCGCTTGCACAGGCAGGCGCTGATATTGTTGGTGTATCATATCAAAGTGATTTCACGGAGACCGAAAAAATCATCAAAGCAACAGGAAGAAAATTTTCTTCTTATGTGAGTGATTTTTCCGACAGAAATTCTTTGTATGAATTCATCAATAAAGTAAAGAAAGATTTTTCACGGATAGATATTCTTGTGAACAATGCAGGTACAATTTTACGCAACCCTATTGCGGAACATTCAGATGAATACTGGGATAAAGTTATCGAGGTGAATCTTTCATCGCAATTTATTTTAACAAGAGAGTTAGGCAAAGAAATGATTGCAAAAGGTTCAGGCAAAGTAATTTTTATTGCATCACTTCTTTCATTCCAGGGGGGAATACTTGTGCCCGGTTATGCTTCATCCAAAGGCGGTATTAAACAACTGACAATGGCTTTTGCAAATGAATGGGCATCTAAAGGAGTAAATGTTAATGCAATAGCTCCCGGATATATTGCTACAGAAAACACAAAAGCTTTACGAGAAGATCCAGTAAGGAATAAAGCTATACTTGATAGAATTCCACAGGGGAAATGGGGAACACCTGAAGACCTGATGGGAACGGTTGTATTTCTTGCTTCACCCGCATCTGATTATTTAAATGGTACTGTAATAACAGTTGATGGCGGCTGGATGGGTAGATAGCTGAAACTCAAATAGTCATTCCAAACATTAAAAAACTCAGGCTCTAAACCTGAGTTTTTTTGTTTGTAGATCATTAAGAAAATTTATTTTTTTTAACTACCTCAATAAAAATCCCGAAACAGAAACTGCAGACAGTATAATTTTTAATTTTCGATTCATAAAAATACCGGAAAGCTTCATCGTTTCCGGTATCAATAATCTCATCCACTTTACATTGAGGCTTTTCATTGTCAAGGTCGTGAACTTCTTTTGTAAGTTTGTTTCCCACGTACCTTTCACCATTAGTATGGCTTTTATACCGCCTCATCAATAATTGCACTCCACAACATCGGGCTAGAAATAAAACTGCCCGATTTCCCCCAGCCCATAAGCGATGCCCACTGAATATATCACCACACTTCTACCTAAATCAATATTTGTTTTTGTTATCATCATTTTCTTATGAAAAAATATAGATTCGTTTTCCCGGATGAATCAGTATAAGTACGTATTTTGTGAAAATACGTATTTGTACTGATGTAAGATTTTTTCTAATCGCATAAGTTTAGAACAACAGTTAAGGAGAGACTGATGACACGAAGGGATTTTTATGGTGAGGTCAATAGCATATTAAAAATATATCATTTTAATATTGAAGAATACCAGGACAAATTTTACTTTCAAAAAAAAATAAACGAAAGATTTCCACTTTTATTACATGAAGAAATATTCGGTGCTATTAATAATGTTCTGGATAATAAGGATAGTCTATCTCAAAAAGAGTATATTATATCTGTAACAGATAAATTATACGACATTCTTTTATCCAAACAGGGAAATGATTCTCCTAATTGAAAATGATGTTACCGATTTCTTCAAGATCCTAACAAGCTGGTCCAATCCATTTTTTCTCTCGATCTTTGTTCTAATCACGCTTATAATCCTCATATACTTCATAAACAAGTACCTGATCAGACCAATGGAGCAAAAACACATCCTTGAAAAAAAGGAAATAGAACTTAAAACGAGCCGAATGATGGCGCTGTTTGCTGAACTGGATCCTGACCCGGTAATAAGAGTTGATACTGAAGGGAAAGCAATTTTCTATAATTCTTCTGCTATGGAATTGCTTAAGCTCGATGAGAATACAAATTTTATTGAAAAATATTTTAAACTTTCTGAAACAGACCTGCTGAAAAAAATACAAACCGATTCATCGGTAACCGTTCCGTTTCTGCATAATGAAACTTATTATAACGTGCTGATCAAAGGGAATTCTAACCTGGGAATTGCCCAGCTTTATTTCAGAGATATTTCTGAAACAAAACTGCTTGAAAAAAAATTAAGAAAGTTATCCCAGTACTTACAGAATCTTATTGAAGAAGAACGTTCAAGAATGGCTACCGAATTACACGACGGGATAGTTCAGGAACTCTATTTCATTCAATTGAGTTTAAGAAAAATAATGGATGAGAATCCGGTTACACAGCCCGATAATTTTGAATTCCTGAAAAAGCAGCTTGAAAAAATCACTGAAGAACTCAGGCGTATAATATATGACCTGAAACCAAAGATACTTGATGAGATGGGATTGGATGCGGCGCTAAAAACTCTGTGCAATACAACGGTGCGTGAAAGTGGAATTAAAGGTAGTGTGCAAGTTTTGGGACTTGATAAAAGATTGGATAAAAAGTATGAAATATTCTTTTACCGGTTTGTTCAGGAGGCACTTAGTAATATAATTAAACACTCCGGTGCTTCAGAGTTCAGTGTAACATTATTCAGGGATGATTCATCATACAGGGTGGTTATATCCGATAATGGTGAAGGTATAAATGAAAATAATTATGCGGATGACACATTAACAGGTTTCGGATTGTTTAATATGAAGGAAAGAACAGAAAACTTAGGAGGACTATTGAAAATAGATTCCTCCGAAGAGAGTGGTGTGACATTAATAGCAGAAATTCCCGTGGAAATAAAATGATAAAAATTTTACTTGCAGACGATCATGAGCTATTCCGAAAAGGACTTGTGAGTTTAATCGAAAATGAAAATAATATACAGATCATTGGCGAAGCCAGGAATGGTAATGATCTTGTAGAAAAATATTTCATCCTTCAACCCGATTTAATAATTGCCGACATATCAATGCCCGTTTTATCCGGACCTGAAGCTATAAGAAAAATCAAAGAAAGAGTTAACGCCGTAAAAGTACTATTCCTCTCAATGTTCAACGGTGAAGATTATATATATCATTGCTACAAGAGCGGGGGAAGAGGACTGGTAAGTAAAGATATTTCAAAACCCGAACTTCTAAAAGCAATTACGAGTGTGGCGGCCGGTAAATATTATTTCGGTCCTGATTTTACAGAGGATGAATTAGAAAAATTAATAAAAACTTATGATGAAGAATTCCAGGAACTAAATATTACAGAATCAATAAAACTGACACAGAAGGAAGAAGAGATTCTTCTTTTAATCGGACGCGGATTTACAAGTATTGAGATAGCTGATAAACTTCACATATCAAAACGAACTGTTGATACACACAGGTCGCATATAATGCAAAAGCTGGGTCTTGAATCAATGCCGCAGTTAATCAAATATTCAATCGCCTACAAGATGCGGATAAAATCTACGTAAACAATTCATATTATACTTTCCCCGAATTCCTTACAATATATAGTTGAAAACCTAAAAAATACGTATAAGTACGTATATACAGTTGACCTGTAATTAAATAGCTTCGCACGAAAAATATTACAGGAGGCTTTTTATGAAACAGTTTATAGTAATATGTTCAGCTATATTTGTTTTATCAATAAACGTACTTGCACAGGGTGAGATTATTACCAAAGAACAGGCAAACGACTTATTCGGACCGGTGTTGGTTTCCGTATCAATGGACGCAACGGTATTAAAAAATTTGTTGCCTCAAAGTCCTGAGGTGCTTATGTTTCAAATAGTTGATAATGAATTATTTATACTTGACGGAAAAAGAAATGTATTATTACCATTTGGCGGGACAATGAACAATACAGAGGTATTCACTCTATATTCTAAGACGGTACTACAGGAACTTTTAACTTTGAGTACATTAAGCTCAGTTTACATTGAAAGAAGGGAAGCAGTTTTGACTATAACATCCGGGTTATTTACACTTGAATTTGGACTTAAGTGTCCGCCTTATTGCCTGGACTGATGAAATCACTAATAATTATTTATTACATATTTACAGTATTCTGGTTGTTTGTTCCATTTCGCCAATACAGGACAAGATTTTTTTTACCTTTTTTATTGCTCGCCTTATCAGATCCAATTTACATTGCATTCTATGAACTGGTCCCTGTAAAAACTGATGACTACTATTTAGTTATGAGTATAATATTTTTATACTTAATGATGTTTGATGTAAAGACTAAGACGAGAATTGGAGTAGTTATTTTTTTTGTACTGACTTCCATTCCGTTTTTCATGATCAGCAATCTTTCAACCGAAATATTAACACTTGTAATTCATGCAGTCATATTTATAGTTCTTCTTAGAATCTTAGCGGTTCATTTTAGTCTGCATAGAAATATTCTGATATTTCATCTGGTTTTAGTTATTTATGAATTTACACTATTACTTAAATTTTTTGTGTCGATAACTAATGTGGAAGTAGGGGCTGTTTATTATATCGTTACAAGTTACATCCAGATATTATTCGCTATATTCTTCCTGATAATAAACGAAAACAGCAAACCAAAAATCTCGTTTGAAAAACAGGCAGCTTAAGATTTATACTCAATCTAATTTTTCCTTTTATAGCACCTGGAAGAATAATCGCCATACTTATACAGGTCGATTTATCAAATAGAACGACTGAAAATTATTTTAATGCCGGTATATTCGCCTCGTTATTATTCAGAAGGTTTGGGGACGGTGTCAATCAAGAAGATACCAGATTCAAATTGAAAGCAGTTTAACAGAAGTTATTTCATAAATGTTTATAAAATGATTTATAATATTCGGAAAATATTTACTGAAACATTTTGCTTCAATCACACTTCAGATTGATGTTACAATTACCAAAAACAAAAAATGCGAAAACAGCTTTTAATCGCAATCTTCGCATTCAATTTTTACTGGGCGGAGAGACAGGGATTCGAACCCCGGAAGGACTTGCATCCTTAACGGTTTTCAAGACCGCCGCATTCAACCACTCTGCCATCTCTCCGTATTTATAAGAACATTTTTGCCCCGCAAATATAATAATTGTTTGTAATCCCGCCAAAGCAGTATTACCACTTTTTGAAGATAAAAAACACTGCTACAATTATTAGTATAAACCCTACAGCATAGTTCCATTTAAATTCTTCCTTTAAGTAGATAATTGAAAAAATTGAAAATACAACTAATGTTATCACCTCCTGAATTGTCTTTAGCTCAGCGCCATTAAACTGTCCATAACCAATTCTGTTTGCGGGAACCTGAAAAATATATTCAAAGAATGCTATTCCCCAGCTTACAAGAATTACTATCCACAGCGGCGATGCCCTGTATTTTAAATGACCATACCAGGCAAATGTCATAAAGATATTTGAAATTATAAGCAGCAGAATTGTTGTCATAAAAAATTCTTTCAGTTAATTTTGGTGAAGATGTTTTAATCCGAATGGATTTAGTGGTTGATCTTTTAATCATTAATAAATTTACTTATGCAAAATTCAAAAGAATTTAAATCTTTCGCAAAGCAACTTGCGCACATAAGCGGCGATGTTATAAAACGTTATTTTAGAACGCCTGTAAGTATCGATTCTAAATCTGATAATTCTCCTGTAACTATTGCAGATAAGAAAGCCGAAGAACTTATGCGTGCTGCCATAATGAAACATTATCCTGATCATGGAATCATCGGTGAGGAGTTTGGAATAGAGAATCCCGCCGCAGAGTATAAGTGGATTCTTGATCCTATTGATGGGACAAAGAGTTTTATTTGCGGAACAATTACATTCGGTACGCTGATAGCACTTACGCACAATGGTGAACCAATACTCGGCGTTATAAATCAGCCAGTGATGAATGAGTTTCTTATCGGCGATAATTCTTCGGCGTTGCTGAACGGGGAAAATGTTTCAGTACGAACTTGTGATTCAATTATGAACGCCGTACTGCTGACTGCTGATCATCTTAATGTTGGTAAATACCAGGACGGAAAAAAATTCGATGAGCTGATTTCCAGAGTAAAAATTTACAGAGGCTGGGGTGATTGTTACGGTTATTATCTGCTTGCCACAGGATATGCGGATATAGTCGTCGATCCGATTATGAGTGTATGGGACTCAATGGCTTTGATACCGGTTGTAAAGGGCGCTGGTGGAGTTATAACAGACTGGCAGGGTAATGATGCTATCACCGGTAATAGTATTATTGCGTCTTCGGGCAATCTTCATTCTATCGTGATTCAGGAATTAAATCAGGTTTGATTAAAGTTCAATAAACTGAAATAATACTATTGTAAGTATTGAAGCTATAAGAGGAATAATCCTGTAATTCTTAAAAACAAATTCCATTACAACAGCAACAATCCATAAAACCAGTATTATGGATAAAGCTTGATCAATTAAATCACCTGCCGGTAACACCTTACTTCCTAAAGCCCGGAACTCATAAATCTTTTTAAGCGGCAGAAAAATTATTATTCCGCTTGAAAGGAAAATAAGAGTAAAAATTGATAGCTTTTTTATTTTTTCATTTTGATTAAAGAATTCCAATCCACTTCTCGCTGAAAGAAGCAGACCGCAAAACAGGAACAAATAGAAAAATGTATCGATCATTTTAGGAACCCTACCTTTTACAGTAAGTAGTACCGGCTCATTTCTATCCTGTAAAATTGTTCTGTTCTGTTTATGAAATAAAACAACACGGTAGATAATTTGTTTAATATCTTTTGGAATTGAGATATGAGTTTTTAATATCTGCAGTTCTTCTTTTAGAGGATAACTTTGCCAAACCATCGAAGTATCAAACTTACATTCAACATATCCTCTTAATGAGTCAGCATCAGTTCTTAAAAGAATATCTAATCCCAGTTCCGAAGTAGTGATTTTATCAAACTTGTATGAAACTTTTTTACCTTCAATTCCTATAGTACCTGTAACAGGATAGTTCTTGCTGGTTACACTTTCAACGTACCCAGACAGAAATGTAATTACAATAGCGCCGAGCCAGAGGATGATACTTTGTTTCATTATTCCATTAATTCGTTTTTCAAAGTTAAACAAATTAGATTTGATTTGAAGAAATTCAATCACGAAATGATAAAACCTTACCGGCAATAAATGGAATATATAATAATACCCCTTGTTGCACTTTTAGCTTCAGGGCTTACTTTGTTTTCAGGATTTGGATTGGGAACATTACTGTTGCCGGTTTTCTCAATATTTTATCCGATAGAAATTGCAATAGCTTTAACTGCTGTAGTTCACTTTCTCAATAATATTTTCAAGTTGATTCTCTTTGCAAAATTCTCGGATAAAAATTCTATTCTTCTTTTTGGTTTACCTGCTATCCTTGGAGCCTTTCTTGGTGCTGAATTACTTTCTTTACTTTCAGGTATCAAGCCGCTTACTCAGTATCGTTTTTACGACTCAGTCTATAACATTGAAATTGTAAAGCTTATAATTTCGGTTTTGATTTTTGTGTTTGTGATGGCAGAATTTTCAAAAAGATTTGAGAAATTATCTTTCAATAAAAAGTACTTAACAATGGGGGGAATCCTGAGTGGATTCTTTGGCGGGCTTTCCGGTCACCAGGGAGCTTTGAGGAGCGCATTTCTTGTAAAACTAAACTTAAGTAAAGAATCATTTATTGGAACCGGTGTTGTAATCGCATGTCTGATTGATTTAACAAGACTTTCGGTTTACAGTTCAAAAATATTTCAAACAGAATTGAAACAGAATATGACACTCTTAGTCATATCTGTACTGGCAGCTTTTGCAGGGGCTTACATAGGCAATAAGATATTAAAAAAAATTACGTATCAATCTGTTAAGATTATAGTAGCAGTAATGCTGATTATTATTTCGATTGGATTAGCATCGGGAATGATTTAAAATCATTCCCGTCTAAATTAAAGTGAAGTTCCTACTTTAAGTCTGAAGTTTGCGAAGATAGATGTGATTCCCATTTTACCGCTATCTGTTCTGCCGAACACTACGGATGGACCTAAAGCAAAAGCAGAGAAACCCCAGCTCTCGGCAATCTTCTGTATTAATATATCCATCACATATTGAACAGGTCTGTATTTAGTACTCGTCATAGCATCAAATCGAAGATCGAAAGTGCTTCCTGCAAGTGATAGTTCTCTTCCGGTAAAACCGAAATGCAGTTCACCCAAATACCTAGCCGCATAAACCTTAGATCGGGTTGAACCCATAAAACTAAATGGATACCTGAACTCCCAATTAAGGTATGAATCAGTAAGTATTCTTGCCTGATAGTCAGGCGTATCATACTTCTGATAAGTAGAAAGTTTTGACTCTGAATAACTTCCAAAAATATCTATGTAACTTACCTGGAAAAAATTTCCAAATGGGATAACATATCCCAATTGATAACCTTGAGATATGTAAAGGTTATTATGGTTTTGTGTCGACTTGACTTCTGTCATAGCATCAACAGAGCTTAAAGCACCACCAAAAAATCCAAGTATATGAAAATTTGCCTCAACAATATTTGTTTCAAGCGGACCTGAGTACGGAGTTCCTATACCAATCGATAATCCAATATCTTTTTTAATTGGGATGCCAAGTCTTTCACCGCCGAATAATTGAAGGAACGGATTAACGTAATGCAATGATGGTGAAATCTGGGATGCAGTCGGTGGAGCAATTACCTTACTTAACCGGATTTTTTCAATTACTCTTGAAAACACCGAACCATAATGAATATCTTCTACAAGATTAATCTTAAACGGATAAGTGATAATTCTTGCACGCGTTTCCGGAGTAAATGCGAGGAACGGGTAAAGTGCTCCTTTGATAGAAACAGTTTGATTATTCGGATCCCTTAAGTCAACAATTATTTCTGCTTTTGGATCAGGAGGATCAATAAATATTTCATTCTGCATTTTAATGAATAAACTGTCGTCCAGCGGTTCCATCTGGTAATAAACAATTTGTTCTTCATCTTCTGTCTGAGAATAAACATCAACTGCAGGAGCAATTATCAGAAACAGAATTAGTAATAAGAATATTTTTTTCATTTCTGTGTATCCGGAATTCTTTATTTGGAAAAATCTGTAAAGAAGAATGAATCACCGACCTGAACTCTGTCCTTTGATCGCTGATCCACTACTGTGAAGAAGAAGTTGGTTTTATACCTTCCGTCGGATTCACGAAGGCTGCTGTTACGGTCTAACCACTCTTCAAATCTGGCTTCAGTCGGGGCTAAATTAAGGGAAACATAGTAAACCGGATTTCCCTTGCTGTCTTTTTGCGGGCCTGTTACTGAGATCGATCCCGAATGAGTAACCTTTAATTGTTCAGGTCTCTCATCTATTATTGTAACTGTGAACGCGGTTATCCTCTGCAGCTCTTGTACATAGATAGATGATGCGTTCATTTTTGTAGTTACTCTTTCAATCTTTATTTCCGGCGGACGGTTAGGAACAACTTTTATCCTGTCCTGCTGACTTCCGAATTTAATTAACACTTCTGTCTGATCAGTAAGATCAAAAGTTTTTTCCTGTCCGGGTGGTATGGTTACTAAAGGAACATTCGGATTTTTCGGATCTACAATTGTAGTCGGAACATTGCCGGTATTCCGGGCTTTGTTCCAGGTATGCTGTATAAACGTTTGTGCAATTGAAATGGGAGATTGAAGCAATGTTTGTTCATCGACTTTTTCTTCAGGTAATTCCGGCTTGATTTCTTCCGGTGTAATAATAACCCGTTCATTCAGTTCCTGCATTTCTCTGTTCAGCGAAGCAATCTTTTCTTTAAGCACTACATTTTCAACTACAACATTTGGATCAATTTCTATTTTGGGAGTTAATCCTAATGCGTAAAGAGAATCAAGTTTCATTATGAGTGAGTCCCGAACAGATTTATCAACTGCATCTTCTTTGGAAATCACTCTTCGCAAATCCAGGTCTGCACCTTTCAACGCAAGTACTGTAATTACGAAAATGTACAATACCTGGTAGATTACAAATTTACTGTCATGATTTTTTTTGTTCATAATTACTTCTATTTCCTCACAATAGATTCAAGATGTTTTAACCCGGTTATTGTTTTTTCATCGCTTAAAGAAGCCGATGCCTGTGAAATAGAATTTGCGAGTGATTTTAATTGTTCAATTTTTTCTGCGCTTATGTTCTGGGTATTATTAATTTTTTCAAGCAGGTAGTTTACAGAACTGAAGTTTTTATAAATCTGCTCACTTATCTGGTTTGTCTGTTCGAGCAAGGTTTTATAATGCTCAAGATCCTTAGCTGTTATCTCAGGAACTCGTACTCCGCTTCCTGCAACTGATCCGCCGCTAAGTTGTTTAATAAGACTCTTGGAGTTCTCAATTTGTATTTTTGAAAAATATCTGTCCTTTATATCCTTAACGTGATTAACGACGTTCTGAAACTCAACACCAAGCTGATCCAGAACGGGTTCAAATAGTTTACCGAGGGCTAATACAATCAAAGCTTTCACTTCAAATGGTACAGATAAACCGAGGAATACCTCCTCACCAAGTTTAATACTGATTAGCAATATTGCTGCACCAATCAAAGGCAGCGCAGTCGAGATACTATCAATTACACTTGCGTAGGAGTTAATAACTCTGTCAATTGTTTCCGAGGCAGGGGTTCTAACTATTTCCAGTCGTAATTTGTTATAAGCAAGGAATGCTAAGAAAACAAATAATGCATATACCGCTAACGGGAGCCACCAAAAATTAAAAGGTTCAATAGCTTCAGTAGGTGGTTCCCATCCAGGGAATAAGTTTTTTGTCAGGTCAATTGTTACATTTCCTAAAAGCGGAACTGATGACAGATCCAGAAAGAATGAAATGATTAAGGCGATAAATGAAATGATTGCTGGTTTTATTATGAGAGCAAATCTAATATTCAGGACCGCCTGGCGGGTAAAATTATCAAGTTCCTCTTCAAGTCCGTTAGTTGAATTAAACTCCTGAACTTTAGCTGGATTAATATCCAATTTTTCCTGACTGATTGTTTTTTGCATTAATTCCCTCAATGTTTCTTACTAATTAAAAATTAAGTGAGTTTAATTATCAATAAAATGTTACCTAACACCAATGAAAGCCCGACAGAGCAATCAGGTAGATTTTATTTCAATTACTATACCAGATAATACAGTATCTCAAATGGAAGACAATTTTGCCGTGGAGGTATTTATCTGAACTATTTTTAAATATCCTTACAGCTGTTATATAAGTATAAATAACAGTAACTGAAGGGACTATGCAAAAAAAATCAAATAACCGGCTATGATTGGCGTGACTTCCAATTACAGATGTGTTTAAACATCAGGAGTTAAAACACAGTTTAATTTATAAAATAAATTTTTCGATAAAAAGGCTGTAAATCATTTTTTTTAATTTTGACCCGGAAGGACAGATTTACTGATTGTGTTACATTTTGTAATGATTATTGTAAAAGTTACTTACAGGTTATGCATCAAAACTTTATTAAGGTTATTTTAAGTATAGATATTTTCTTCTTTTATGTATTATAGAAAAAGTGCGATCGCATTGCGGTCTGAAAGACAGTTATGAAGAGACTTGTAAATCCGGTTCTTTATGAAATCAACACGCGGGTATGGATTAATCAATTCGGGCAGAATGCAACACTTGCAGATATTCCAAAAACATTTTTTGATGACCTTGAACAGAAGGGAATAAATATCGTCTGGCTAATGGGTGCATGGAAAACCTGTACCGATATCATAAATAAATGTTGTTTCCAGGTAGACCTTATATCAGCTTACTATCATAGTCTTCCTGATTGGAAGAACAGCGATGTAATTGGCTCTCCCTATTCAATTGATGAGTACATGGTGAATAGTTCACTCGGAGGTTCTGAAGCTCTAAAAATCTTTCGTAATAATCTTAATGAAAAAGGGATTTTACTATTCCTGGACTTCGTTCCTAACCATTTTGGTGCCTCATCCGGAATAATAAAAAGTAACCCGGAGGTCTTTCTTCAGGGCGATGACAACTTAATTGAAAAAGATCCGCATACATATTATATACCGGCAAATGGTTCCGGTCAGATATTCGCGCATGCGAGAGATCCATTATTTCCTGCATGGACAGATACTATTCAGGTTAATTATTTCAGTTCGGCAGCAAGAAGCTTTATGATCGAAACACTTAAATCAATCTCAGAAATGTGCGACGGCGTAAGATGTGACATGGCAATGCTGCCATTGAATAATACTTTTAACAACACCTGGATTGGAGCTCTTTCAAGACAAGGTATCCAAAAACCAAAAACTGAATTCTGGACTGAAGCTATCACCGAGGTAAAAAAACAAAAACCTGATCATATATTTCTCGGTGAAGCGTATTGGGATCTTGAATACACACTTCAACAGCAGGGATTTGATTATACTTATGATAAACGCCTGACGGACAGACTTTCATCCGGTGATTTGAATGGAATAAAACTTCATCTTCGTGCAGAGAAGTCTTTTCAGGAAAAATGTATGAGATTTATAGAAAACCATGACGAACCGCGCGCTTCAAGTAAGTTTGGCGAACAAAAATCATTAGCTGCCGCTACTGTGATAAGTACCATTGCCGGGATGAAGTTATTTCATGATGGACAGTTTGAAGGGAAGAAAGTTAAACTGCCGGTTCAGCTCGGAAGGGAACCAATTGAAAAGCAGTCTGAATCAATAAAAAAATATTACAGGAAACTGCTAGCAATAATAAATTCAGAAGTATTCAGATTCGGCGAATGGAAACTGATGGAAGCACTCCCGGCTAGTAATGACAATTTTTCTTTTGAAAATATTCTTGTCTGGAGCTGGCAATTGAATAATGAACTTCGGATTATAGCAGTAAATTACTCAGCAGCTACTTCACAATGCCGCTTAAAATTTTCCGTAGAGCACAAAAAAGACGATATTAAATTAATTGATCTGCTAAGTAACGACGAATATATACGATCTTGTGATGAAATAAAAAACACCGGGCTTTTTGTTGAACTTAAATCTTATCACAGTCACATTTTTGATGTGAGAATTGAAGGCGACTTTCAAATTACATTTTAATCCGGGGTATTATTTTGGTCTTTTACAATTAAATGATATTGAAAAGATTGAGATAAATAATTTTCAAAAGTGTGAAACTATAAATGAATACAATCATCAAACAACTGAGAGAATTTTATGAACTCTAACAAAAATAAAGTTAAGGAAAGACAAATAGGCAAAAAGCCTGTTCAGAAAAAACATTTGATCGATCCGAGGTATAAGAATACAGTAGTAACAGCTATTGTTTTTATTATCCTTTTGATCTTTTTTATTATCAACAATACCCGGAATGTACCCGAACAAGGACCTTATCCTCCGAATTACAATAATGGTGAATCGCCAGTATTGATGCAGTAGGTATAGATGGTTCAGCTTAATAAATTTTTAAAGGAGAATAAATGAGCAGAAAAATATTATTCAGTGTTTCGTTGATGTTAGTGGTTTTTAGTCTGGCGTTTACATCAAATGATGCCGCTTATCAGGAAGGCAATGAAAGCAACAAAGCCCCTGATTTTGCATTAAAAAGTACAACAGGAAAAACAGTTAAGTTGTCTGAATACAAAGGTAAGATTGTGATCCTGGATTTTTGGGCAACCTGGTGCGGACCCTGCAGAAAAGGGATTCCTGATCTGATCGATTTACAGAACAAATATAAAAATGATCTGGTTGTTATCGGAATTTCGGTTGATCAGGACAGGACTAAAAAAGAAGTAGAGCCGTTTATAAAAAATTATGGAATAAATTATCCTATAGTATACTTTGATGATAAAGTGATTAAAGACTATGGAGGAATTCAATCTATACCGACATCCTTTATAATTGATAAAGAAGGAAATATAACAAACAGGCACATTGGCTTATATCCAAAATATATTTATGAAGAAGAAATAAAAGAACTGTTAGTCAAGAAGTAGATAATAAAATTTTAGTATTTAAATCCGGTCAAACTTTGACCGGATTTTTTTTGTGCTCGTATTGATTCAATCTTCAATGCAATTATATACCTGTAGCAATATTCAATAGTTGCAAACTAAAAGTTTTTATAAGCGATTGATTAATAGTTAAAGACTAAGTAAGTTAATTTTAGATTTATAAACCTGAAATTAGCAGTGTAAAAACCACTAACGGTTTAGTGTAAAAATAAGGCAGTAGAACCAAAGCATCATAGGGATCACACCGGTAATACTTGTTTAACTGTATATAATTGTTTTCTGAAGTAATGTAATATTAACGAATTCAGGAGCTTGATTAATGGCAGATGACAGTCAGGGGATGAAACCAAAAATTCTTATAACCGAAGATGATTATGAGAATCAAAAGTTTCTTGAAATGTTTTTGGGAAGAAAATTTGATGTTGAGATTTGTGATTCAGAGCAATCTTTTTATGCTCAGCTCGAAAGGAACAAGTTTGACATCATACTTATGGATATTTCCTTAAAGGGAAATAAGAACGGGCTTGAACTTACAAGAGAATTGCGCAAAAGGAAAGAGTACGAAAAGATACCGGTTATTTGTTTAACCGCGCATGCTTTTAAAAGAGATATGGATAATGCTCTTGAAGCTGGAGTGGATATCTTTCTGACGAAACCGGTTGAGAACCAAATCCTTTTAAAGACTCTTCTCGACGCACTTGAATCGGGCAAATCAGATTAAGTTTACAATCTGACTATAATCCTGCCCGTAAAAATTTTGGTTCTTCAAGTGTAAGAATAAGAGATATTCTATGTGTGTCCGGCAGCCGGTCAATCTCTGATGCACTAAATCTTGCAAATGAATAATCGAGATTTAATTTAGGCAGCTTAATACCGGCACCTACAGTAAATTGTTTAACATCATTGTAGCCGGCACGTACAGCTATCAGGTTTCGGAAGTTATATTCAAAACCAGCGTGAGCATCAAAACTAACCGGACCAATGTTAAACTGTGACGCATATCTTCTGTTTTCGAATCTTATATCAAAATCCAAAGCCGGTGTAAATTTACCTCCCCAAAATTCTAATACATAAGAGGCACCTACTTTAGCTGTGGGTGAGACTAATTCGTTTAACCCTGTATCCCAGGCAAGAAGTGTTGTTGTAACATCCTGAATATTTGCACCAACATAAAAGTCTTTATAAGGTGAGTATAGAGCGCCAACATCAAACCCAATTCCATAAGCACTTGCGATATCCCCAAAACTCCTGCTAATGATTTTTACATTAGCGCCATAATAAAAATCAGAAGTATGGCGTTTTGCAAAAGTCAGATAGATGGCATAGTCCTGATTGCTGAACTCTGTTATCAGGTTTCGGTCAAGTACGTCATCATTAATATCAAGAATTCCGTCGCCGTTCCTGTCAACAAGTGCGTTCCTGGTATCGGGAATTCCGTCAACAGCAAGGCGCATAATACTAAGTCCAAAACTCATATCTTCTTTAAAAGGGATTCCAAGTGCAACGTAATCATAATTTACAAGGTCACCGAATTGTTCAGCATGCATAAGAGATATTTGAGGATAATTCAAATTAGCCAGACCTGATGGATTATAGTATGAAGCGGTTACATCATTTGCTACTCCTGTAAATGCACCACCCATTCCAAGAGCTCTGCTTCCAACACCGATTGCCATAAACTCGCCGGCATATTTTCGAATAACGGTTTGTGAATTAGACATTGAACTTAGTGCAATAACAAACAACAGCACCAGTGAAAGCGAGTATTTAAAGATCGATGTATTTTTACCCATTAAATGGCTCCGGTTTAGATTTATTTTCAATAAACGGTGGGAAAAAATTGATAATTTGATTCTGAAAGTCAAGGCTAATTTTGTGTGAGACAAGTGCATCAATTAAGCCCCGATTTATTTATGACCGGGGCTAAAATTTTATTTTGCTTTTCCCTGGTTGGCAACTGCCGCCGCTGCTTTTGCAATTTCCTCCTGGTCACCGAGATAATAATGTTTTATTGGTTTAAGGTTTGCATCAAGTTCATAAACCAATGGAATACCTGTTGGAATATTTAACTCAACAATTTCTGAATCAGGAATGTTATCAAGATATTTTACAAGAGCTCTTAAACTGTTACCGTGAGCGGTTATCAAAACTTTTTTCCCGGATTTTACCATTGGCGCAATAGTACCTTCCCAGTAAGGAACGAAACGGGCAACTGTATCTTTTAAACATTCTGTTAGAGGAAGTTCAGTTTCGTTTAGATCCGCATACCTTCTATCTTTTCCCGGATAACGTTCATCAGTTTTTTCTAATACAGGCGGCGGTGTGTCATAACTTCTTCTCCAGATCTTTACCTGGTCTTCACCAAATTTTTCTGCGGTTTCAGCTTTGTTTAATCCCTGCAATGCGCCGTAATGTCTTTCATTCAATCTCCAGTTACGGATTACGGGAATCCACATCAAATCCATTCCGTCCAATGTTAACCACAAAGTTCTTATCGCTCTTTTTAATACGGAAGTATAAGTTATGTCAAAAGTGTAACCTTCTGATTTTAAAACTTCAGCAGCTTTTTTTGCTTCGCCGATTCCTTTTTCTGAAAGATCAACATCTGTCCAGCCGGTGAACCTGTTTTCTTTATTCCATGAACTTTCTCCATGACGGAGTAATACAACTTTATACATCATTTCTCCTGATTATTCTATTATTACTTTACACAAAATTTTTCCACATCAAAAATAGAAATACACAATAGCTATTGCAATATGGAATGCGGATTATCTGATCAGTCAAGAAAGGGAAGTTCAGTGATTTTTATTCTGAATTTTTCAGGTGTGTTTTGAAGTTTCTTCAGCGTGTAGCTATAAAATACTATGGACGTTGTACCTCTTGCAATTTCGGCCAATGAATTTTTATTTGTGATACGGTAAATAAAATCGCAGCCGTTTCTTTCAATGTTTGGAACAGACACATCAATTATTATTTCATCGCCGTAAAAACCCTGTGAAG
The DNA here is from genome assembly GCA_016700155.1 of Ignavibacteriales bacterium. Taxonomy (NCBI): domain Bacteria; kingdom Pseudomonadati; phylum Ignavibacteriota; class Ignavibacteria; order Ignavibacteriales; species Ignavibacteriales bacterium. The sequence goes on along the minus strand of CP065001.1, from coordinate 3,170,483 downwards.
TATAATTGATGTGACAATCAGTCATCATAATACCCGTGCCTTCTACATCCGATTCAGCATAACCTAATGAACCAAGAAAACGTATCCTTGCTTCATGCATAATTGAAAGTACTGAATCGTTGCCAAGATGCCCGCCATAGTTAATATCAGTTACCCTGATTTTCATTTCAGTTTTGAATTGAAATTTATCCGGCAGTAATATTTTTATTCTTCCCATATTTATTCCAGTTTCTTTTGAAATCTTGATGCACTTAAAATAAGAATTGAAATCCCCATAAGCAGAAGCATTAACGCTTCAAACCAAAGATCAGCAAAACCTAATCCCTTCAGTATCACACCACGGATTATAATAAAAAAATATTTTAATGGGATGATGTAAGAAATATATTGAAGTATCTCCGGCATGTTTTCAACAGGAAATGCAAACCCTGCTAAGAACACCATCGGCATCATCACTGCGAAAATTGCGATCATCATTGCCTGCTGCTGGTTCTTTGATATTGTTGAAACAAATAAACCAAGTCCAAGTGTCGAGAGGATATAAAGAAACGCCGACATAAAAAGAAAAGTTATACTTCCTTTTACAGGGATGTTAAAAATTAATGTCATCGCGGTAAGGACAATTATAACAGCAGCAAAACCGAGTACTACAAACGGTACAAGTTTTCCTATGATTATCTGGTAAGGTTTTAACGGTGTAACTATCAACTGTTCCATTGTTCCGATTTCTTTTTCTTTAACAACCGCAAGTGATGTAAGCAGCATCGTAATTATACTTAACAGCAGACCTACAATTCCCGGAACCATAAAATTTCTTGTCTTTAAAGTCGGGTTGTACCATACGCGTGTTTCCGGATTTATACTGCCGACAGGTTTAACCAATCGTCCGGACTTTTGCATGATTTGTGTTGAAATGTTCTGTGAATACTTTACAATTATTGACCTCATATATCCCGATGCTATTGATGCGGTGTTACCGTCAGAACCATCGAAAATGGCTTGTACAAATGCTGTTTCATTGCGATTAATTTTTTCTTCAAAATCAGATGGAATGACAATAGCCGCAATTACTTTTCCGTTGTCGAGTGATGAAGTTATATCATCATAATTATCTGCATATCTTTTTACGCTGAAATAACCGGATGATGTAAACCTTTCAACAAATTCCCTTGATGCTTCAGATTTATTCTGATCATAGACGATCAACTTTACATTTTCAACATCAAGGTTAGCTGCGTATCCTAAAAATACAAGTTGTATAACAGGGGCTACGAGAATTATCCCGAACATTTTCGGGTCACGTTTGAATTGTAAAAATTCTTTTTTAATAAAATGAAGTATCTGTTTCATGTCGCACTTGTTTTCTTCTTGTTGATTACTGTGCCTAATAAAATTAAAACCGAACCGAAAAGTATCATATATAATACCTGGTCATAAAATGTCTCAATGCCGACTCCTTTAAGCATAATGTTTCTTAGAATAACAAGAAAAAATTTTGTCGGATTTATGTTTGTAATTACCTGGATCACTACGGGCATATTGTCAATCGGGAAAATGAATCCTGATAAAATCAGAGAAGGAAGTAATGAAAAAAATGTTGCGAACGTAAAGGCAACCTGCTGCGAGTTAGCAATTGCGGAAATAAAAATTCCCATCGAGGTTGACGCAAATAAAAATATTAATGTAGTCAGGAATAAAAGAATTAGACTTCCTTTTACTTCAACACCAAACAGGAAGTAACTTGCAAGCAAGATAAAACCAGCATTAACAAATGATATAATAAGGTATGGGGTTATTTTTCCTATAAGCAAAGAAAGCGAATGAAGCGGCGATACATTCAATTGTTCAATTGTTCCTCTTTCTTTTTCTCTTACAATAGAAAGGGAAACAGAGATGACAGCAATAATAATTAGTATCATTGCAATCAGTCCGGGGACCAGGAATTTAGCAGTTTCAAGTGAAGGATTGTACCAGAATACGGGTTCAAAACTTACAGGCACTGGAAGATCAGTCCCATACTTTGTAAGTATTGATTGCGCGAATTTTCCGCTGAAAGAAAATGTTGCCGCGTTAACAAAGTTTTGTATTGTTGTTGCTGTTGTGCCTTCAACACCGTCAATAAGATATTGAATAGAGGCATCCTGACCTGAGTAAAGTTTTTTTGAAAAATCCTTCGGGATAACTACAACACATTGGGCATTTTTATCATCAAGATACTTGTTGATTTCGCTATGATCATTTATGTAAGCGACGATATTAAAATATTCCGAACTACTTAGGGAGTTAAGGATTTCCCTGCTAATGTCTGATCTATCCTGATCATAAACTGCAAGCTTAATATTTTTTATATCGAAGTTAACAGCGTATCCGAATAACACAAGAAGCATTACAGGAAAGAAAAAGATCACGAATAAAAGCCTGTGGTCGCGCTTGAGCTGTCTTACTTCTTTTTTTATTACTGCAAATAATTTTGTAAACATCATCATTAATATTTTTTGTCAACTAATTTTATAAATACATCTTCAAGAGTGGGGGAGATTTCGTCTATCCTGTTTATTTGTATTGATGCTTTTGACAGGGATTGTTTTATCTGTTCAATATTATGGAAATTGTCATTCACACCGATGTGAATATTGTTGCCGAATATGCTTGTCTCATCAACAAAATTTTCTTTAGCAAGTATTTCCAGAGCGTCAACAACGCGTTCACATTCAACTTCCATGATTTTGTTTTTGATAAACTCGGTTTTTAATTCTTTCGGATTTCCTTCTGCTACAAGCTTTCCTGCGTTGATAAGAATTATGTTATTGCAGAACTCGGCTTCTTCAAGATAGTGAGTTGTTACAAAAACAGTAGTTCCATCCGATGATAAACGGTTTATAAGATCCCAGAAATTTCTCCGTGAAATTGGATCAACTCCGCTTGTAGGTTCATCGAGAAAAACAATTTCAGGTCTATGAATAACCGCTGTACCAAGTGCAAGTCTCTGTTTTATTCCGCCCGGTAAAGAATCGGTTAAAACATTTTCTTTCCCTTCAAGATCAGCAATTGATAAAACCCATTTTTTTCTTTCTTTCAGTTCACCATTATCTAATCCATATACGCCGCCAAAGAAGTTTATATTTTCTTCAACGGTGAGATCATTGTAAAGAGAAAACCTTTGAGACATATACCCGATATTCTTTTTTACTTTATCGGCTTCATTCATTATACTGTAACCGCCAACAAGCGCGTCACCAGATGTCGGTGATAGTATCCCGCATAACATTCTTATAGTTGTAGATTTTCCGGCACCATTCGCACCAAGAAATCCAAACACTTCGCCCTTCTTAACTGTGAATGAAACATTATCAACAGAAATAAAACTGCCGAATTTTTTTGTCAAATCTTTTACGTCAATGCTATTCATATTTATCTATTGGTAATTGTTCTATTGTCTCATTGCTATATTGTATTGAAAGTAACTCACACTTGATGGATTGAACCGTCAATAAATTTTTCTACCTGTGGCTCTCTCCAATTTTACTTTTGAAATTTGGAAACCCACCAACGCTGAAATCAGATTAGTCTCTGCTTCAAGCTGGTATGTTTGTGCATCAATCAGATCAGAACTGCTTGCAACCTGTGAGTTGTATTTTTCTTTTGTCAATCTGTAATTCTCGTCTGCCTGTTCCACACTTTTACGTGCAACTTCAACTTTCTTTATTGATTTAACATAATTGAGATACTCACGTGTGACTTCAATTTCAATTGATTCTTTTAACTGTGCTAAGTTTGTTTCAGTCTGAAGTTTTATCTCTTCAGCTTGTGTGGTTTGTGAAGAGGTATAACCCCAGTTCCACAAATCCCAGTTTAATGTTACACCAGCGTCCCACGAATCTTTAAATTCATTCTTTATTGGCATAATCCGTTGATTGGGATTATTGTAGTAAGCGTTGCCAAACAAATAGATTGAAGGGAACCAGCCTGCATTCGCCGCTGAAACCAATTCATCACTTGCTTTAACACGATTGGAAATAGATTTTATTTCATCCCTGTTTTTATTGGCTTCGAGTAATAAATCACTAATTAAAAATTTTTCGGGCAGGGGATTTATTTCGTTCACTTTTAATTCCGGAGATGCATCTAATTCTAATCCAATTACTCTGTTAAAATTAATTCGTGCCAGATCCAGATTACTTTCTGCTTCAATTAATTTTAGTTCGAGTGAAGAATATTGAACTTCAAGTTTAAGCACATCATTCATAGTAGCGAGACCATTATCAAGGAAATTTTTTGTATCGGCAAGATGCTGATTAATAGAAATTAACTGTTCTTTAATGAGCACTGCAATCTGTTGTGAATTATAAAAATTCCAGAATGATTCATATATCTGCACAGCGTAGTTATTAATAGCGGCATTGTATTCAAGATTTGCAGCTTCATAATTATACTCCGCAGAATTTTTTAACGAACTTAACCTGAAGCCTGTAAACAAAGGCTGCTGTAGTGATAGCTTGAAAGAATAATTGTTAAGGATAACATCCTGGATTTTTATTGGTGATGGAGAAAACGGGACGATCACTTCAAACGGCGGAACATCACTTAGTCTTGTGTAAGACGCTGAGAATTTTAACTGCGGCAGCATCTGTGAACCGACCTCGGTAATTTTTGCATCAGCATATTTTGTTTTTGATTTTGAAATGACTAAGTCCTTACTATTCTTTAAACCTAATTGCAGACTTTCTTCAAGTGTTAGTGATTGTGCCATCACACAACCTGAAAGCACTATTGCAAAAAAAATATATTTCATCTTAATTCCTTTACATTACTATCATTAATCTTTGTTGTTTCTTTTTTAACAAGGTGAATAAACACATTTTCAAGTGAGGGTGGAATTACTCTGCTGCTTGTTATGCTTATTCCATTTGATGTAAGCAGTGATTTTATTTTATCAAATTCTTTGTTGTGATCTTTAAACATCAGGTTGATGCGGTCGCCAAAAATCTGCGCTTCAATTTCTTTTTCATTTCTTAAAAGTTCATAAGCACTTTTTATATCACTGCATATTATTTCAAGTGTACTACGTTCAATTGATTTTTTAATTGATGATGGAGTATCGGCGGTAATAATTTTTCCGTTGTTCATCAAAGCAACCCTGTTGCATCTTTCTGCTTCATCCAGATAGGGTGTAGTCATAAAAATTGTGATCCCATCCTTTTGAAGATCAGAAAGTATTTTCCAGAAGTCGCGTCTCGATACCGGATCAACACCGGTAGTAGGTTCATCAAGGAAAAGAATTTTTGGCGTATGAATTAAACTGCAGGCAAGCGCGAGTTTTTGTTTCATTCCTCCTGATAATTTTTCTGCAAGCCTTTTTCTGAATGCAGTCAGTCTTGTAAATGAAAGAAGTTCATCTCTTCGTTGTTTAAAATTCTTTACATCATGTATATCCGCGAAGAATTCAATGTTCTCATCTATTGAAAGATCACCATATAAGCTGAACTTTTGTGAAAGGTAGCCAATCTGGTTTTGTACATCTTTCCTGTTTTTTGTTATGTCAAGATCAAGAATGGTTACGACTCCTTTATCCGGTTTAAGAAGTCCGCACACTACTCTTATTGTTGTTGTTTTACCAGCGCCATCCGGTCCGACAAGTCCGAACATCTCACCTTGTTTTACATTTAAAGAAATTCCGTTAACTGCGGCTGCTTCCGGATAACTTTTATGAAGTTCTTCTATGTTTATTGCAAGTTTCATTGACGTGTAATTCACAATTTGATTAAAGCATCAGCAGGCATGCCGGTTTTTAGTTCGTAGTTTTTGTTGTCAATTTTCACTTTGACTGCAAAAACCAGTTTTGTTCTTTCCTCTTTTGTCTGAATATTTTTTGGAGTGAATTCTGCTTCAGGTGAAATGAAAACTATTTTACCTTCAAAAATTTTTTCCGGGTATGAGTCAACATTTACATCAACTTTTTGTTCCAGTTTAACTTTGCCTAACTCAGTCTCGGAGATATAAAGAATCAAATCAACTGTACTCAAATCGGATACTTTAAATAGTGACGATAACATTCCGGCAGTTTCGCCAGCTTCAATAAATTGTTTTACTATGATTCCGTCTGTTGGCGAATTAACATAACAGTCAGCTAAACTTTTTTTAACCATTTCTAAAGCTGCTTTTAGCCGGCTGACATTTGCTTCAGCTTGCTTTAGTTCCTCAGGTCTTGCAAGGTTTGTAATTTTCTTATAGTTCTGTTTTGCTGAATTAAATTGTGCAAGCGATACATCATATCTTGTTATTGCATCATCATATTGTTTCTTCGTGATGGCTTTTGACTTATACAGATTCTCAAACCGTTCTTTATCCTTTTCAGCAGAATTAAAATTCAACTCAGCCTGGTTCAACATTTCCTGTGTCTGCTGAATGTCCTCACGTCTTGCACCGTTTTTTAGAAGCTGATACTGTGCTTCGGCGGCAGTTAATGCTGCTGCGGCTTCCTCAAGTTTTAACTGATACGTAATAGGATCGATAACTATTATTGTATCTCCAGCTTTTACTTTTTCACCTTCGTCTTTTAAGAGTTGTAAAACTTTCCCGCTTACCTGTGAGCTGACAACTATAGTAGTTGTTTCAATATTTCCGGAAACTTCAATTGTATTTCCATCATTACCATTGCCGCATGAGTAAAGCGTCAATATCATTCCCATAAGAAATAATCTTATTACTTTTTTCATTGTATTACCTTACTGAATATTTTATCGAATTGTTTTTTACCTTTTTGTGTCAGTATCCCGTTGAATAAAATTTCAAATGAATGCTGAAAAGCTTCTTTGTAGTTGAACTTCTGATAGAATAGAAAATCCGGATTTACAATTGACCTGATTGAGTTAACGAACAGATAAATAATAAGCTCGGCAGGTTTATCTATTATCATTCCTTCAGTTTGCCCCTGGCGGATAATATTACCAAGCACTGCGAAGGCTTTTTTAGTTCTGAATTCATCTATCTTTTCCCAAAGGTCAGGAGTATGGATTTTAATGTCCTTAATCCAGTTATCACTCAATCTCATTGCTATTGAACCCATTATCTCAAAAAGTTTTAAAGCCTTTGTTAGCGAAGTTTCGTTCGCATCCATCACAGATTCTATTCTTGAACTTGCTGAAGTGATAAAATTAGATATTACAGCTTCAACCAATTCCTCTTTTGTAGAAAAGAATTTGTAAATGGTTTTTTTACTTATGTGAAGGTCAGAAGCTATTCTGTCCATGGAGATTTTGAAAAATCCATCGCGGAGAAAAACCTCTGAGGCAAAATTTACTATCCTTATTTTTTCAGGATTCTGATCTTCACTGGTTATTTTTAATTTTTTCATTGGAAACTATAATCGTTTATTTAGTTTCCAACTTACATGATGGAAACTAAAAAGTCAATAGTCAGTTTCCACTATTTTTGAAAAGATTGATTTGCTGTTAAAAAATATTTGGCTAAATTTCTTAAAAATCGGGAGGGTAACATGAGAATGTCAGTTGTTTCAGTACTAATTTTTCTCTTATCATATAGTTTGTCGGCTCAGGCTAAAATTGAAGAAGATATAACCACCACTCTGCAAAATGCAAAGAAGGGTATTTATTGGGCTTTGTCGAACATTCCAACAAAAAAAGCTAAAGTAGAAAAGTCAATTATCGCGGAGGACAAACTTATCGCCAAGGTTAAAGTAACCAGAGAATTGTTTGGCGTTAAGATTGAATCCACCGGATACTACCTCACAAACGAACTTACAATTGTACTTTACAGATCAAGTGACCGCCTGCTAAAAGACGGGTATATAAGAAAAGGTGATCTTGAGGTTTACTCAGAAGACGAGTAGTCAGAAAAATTATTTCTTGACTTAGAAAATTTATTTTCGTAAATCTGTAACAAACATTACATCATATTATCACTATGTAAGCAGAATTACAGATGAACCATCCTGAAATAATAGATTTGTTCATAGAAATAACCAGCATAAATGCACTTTCCGCTAATGAAAAACCACTTGCAGGGCATATCAAACTGTACCTTGAAAAATATGACTACGAATTAACAGAAGACGATTCCCGTCAATTTACCGGAAGTAATAGTGGAAATTTAATTTGTAAAGTTGGAACCGGCGGTAATATGGTCTTACTGTCGCATCTGGATACTGCACGGCCCACCGAACACGTAAGACCAATCATTAAAGATGATCGTATAGTTTCTTCAGGTGATACTGTACTTGGAGTTGATAACCGGGCGGGTGTTTCTACCCTGCTATATACACTAAAGAAGATTGCACTGGAAAAAATTCCTGTTAAAGATTTTACAGTAGCGTTTACTACATGCGAAGAAACAACTTTGTTTGGGTCTAAACATCTCGGTCTAAATGAGGAGATAAAAAAAGGATTTATTTTTGATTCAGGTTATAGACCGGGTAGTTTTATTTACTCAGCCTGTGGTGCCATGGGATTTAAAATAAAAATAATTGGGAAAGCATCTCATTCCGGTATTGCACCTGAAAAAGGAATCAACTCTATGAAGATTGCAGCAAAAGCAATCAGCAAACTTCCTCTCGGTAGAATTGATGATGAGACAACCATGAATGTCGGGTTACTTAAAAGTGGTTCTGCTGTAAATGTTATTCCTGAACTAACTGAATTAGAAGGTGAAGTAAGATCATTCAATCTTAAAAAAGCTGAAGATTACTTTAACTTGCTTGTTAAAATATTTAAAGAAGAATGTGAATCAGCTAAAGCAAAAATTGAAATCGACCATTTTTGGGATTTCATGCCTTATACAATTCCTGAAACATCTGAGGTTTATAAAGAAACAGTAAACGTACTAAACAAAGTAGGGCTGACTCCTATACCTAAAATTTCACTTGGCGGCAGTGATGCCAACTCACTTAATGCAAGAGGTATTGAATCAGTTAATCTTGGTATCGGGGCACAAAATCCTCACTCAAATGATGAATTCATTTTCATCGAAGACCTTGTTAAATCAACAGAAATTGCTCTTGAACTTGTTAAGAAAGATTAGTCAAAATGAAAAAAATAATACTTATAATTTTTGTCTTTCTATTCAGCACATTTATTGCATTTACACAATCCAGGGGAAAACTTGTAATAGTTGGCGGGGTTCAAACAACTGAAATTATTAAAAAGTTTGTTGAACTTGCAGGCGGTTCAAACGCAAAAATAATGATTATCCCTAACGCAGGTTCAGAACCTGTTGAGAATAGTGAAATACAAAAACAGGAGTTTGCTGAACTTGGTGCGTCTTCCGATTACTTAATATTTACAAGAGCAACAGCTGACGATGAAATCAACTTGAAAAAGATGAATGAAGTTAATGCAGTATTTTTTCTCGGCGGTGATCAGAGTGATCTAACCAGAGACATGCTCGGAACAAAATTACTTCAGAAAGTTTTTGATATTTATAATAACGGCGGAGTTGTTGGCGGCAGCAGTGCGGGTGCTGCAGTTATGAGTGAAGTCATGATAACCGGTAATGAATTGGTTAATAAAGATTCTACCGTTTCATTTGTTACTATAGATAAAGGTAATGTTGAAACAAAAACAGGTTTTGGTTTTTTGAAGAATGTTATCATCGATCAGCACTTTCTGAAAAGAAAAAGACACAACCGGACAATCGCTTCATTGATCGAACATCCTGATCTATTCGGGATAGCGATAGACGAATCAACTTCAATAATTGTTTATCCCGACGACACATTTGAAGTTTTGGGAAGCAACCAGGTTTTAGTTTACGATCCGACTGATGGAAATGACATCCGTGAAGATAAAAAAGGCAATCTTGGTATAAGTGATATGAAACTCCATGTATTAATCAGCGGAGATAAATTTGATATGAAAACCAAACAAGTAATTAAATGAGTGAGACAAAAAAGAAATTTAAGTTTCGGGTCCCGAATACCTACTTACTGATTTTTTCTTTGCTGGTATTGATTGCAGCAATGACCTGGATTATTCCCGGCGGTAAATATGAAAGAACAACCGTCAATTCTAGAGAAGTAGTTGTCCAGAATTCTTTCAAATATATTGAGAATGAACCCCAGGGAGTTGTAGATCTATTTACATCCCCGCTAAAAGGATTTATTGAAGCTGCACATATAATCGGTTTTATTTTAATTGTCGGCGGTGCGTTTAATGTACTTGCCAAAACTGATGCAATTAATGCTGTGATTAATAAACTTGCCAAAGCTCATCAATCATCCGATCTTCTTCGAAAACTTTTTATACCTACGTTGATTTTATTATTCTCACTCGGCGGTGCAACATTTGGAATGAATGAAGAAATAATTCCATTTGTATTGATAATCGTTCCGATATGTTTAGCGCTTGGTTATGATTCAATTGTTGGAGTCGCGATTCCACTTGTAGGCGCACACGTTGGATTCGCAAGTGCATTTCTTAATCCATTCAATGTGGGTATAGCGCAGGGTATTGCCGATGTTCCGATGTTTTCCGGGATCGGTTACAGGGTTATTTCATGGGCAATCTCAACTGCCGCTGCTATTTTATTTCTTCTGTATTATGTAAAACGATTATCAAAGAATCCCAAAATCAGTCCTACATTTATTCAGGATGAAGAAAGACGGAAGAGTGAACACTTCGAATCTTTATATAATAATTCATCTTCACTGACCTTAAGACATAAACTTGTACTGTTAACTTTTGTGTTGTCATTGGTGATGCTTGTTGTTGGCGTTATAGAACTCGGCTGGTTCATCGAAGAAATTTCGGCTATGTTTCTGGTAATGGGAATTATTGTGGGAATAATCGGGTCACTTAAAACCGATGACTTGATTAAAGCCTTTATTGAGGGTGCTAGAGATCTTGTTGGTACAGCATTGATTGTTGCACTTGCGCGTGCAACTCTTGTTATTTCGAGAGACGGGCAGATCATCGATACAATACTCTATGAACTTTCGCCTTATATCCAATCTTCATCTCCAATATTCGCATCACAAAAGATGTTTATTGTTCAGGCAATAATAAATTTCTTCGTTCATTCAGGAAGTGGACAGGCAGCACTGACAATGCCTATAATGGCACCGCTTGCTGATCTTGCTGGTGTGTCAAGACAAACTGCAATTCTTGCTTTTCAATTTGGTGAATACACAAATATTATTATTCCGACTTCTGCCGTTACAATGGGTGCTTTATCAATGGCGCGTGTTCCCTGGGAACGCTGGGCTAAGTGGGTAATCCCGCTTCAGATTATTTTAATGTTACTTGGATTGTTACTGCTCATCCCGCCAAATTTAATGGGATGGCAATGAGTTTTAATTAATAATCTATTAATCAAAAGGAGAGGTTAGTCATGAAAAATTCTCTACTGGTTCTTTTACTAATGGTATTCTTTGTTGGTATAATTCAGCAAAGAACTATTGCCCAGGTTACATTCGGTACCGGAACTATAAACGTACGGGTTGATGATTATGGTGCAATTAGGATCTTCACAACTGAGGGAGTAGATACTCTGCAACATATAAACAGAATTTCATTAATAGTTGCAGGAAACCAGGGACAGGTTCTTGAATATTGGAATGATCTTGGTTGGGTAACTGAAACGGCACTAAATCCTAATCCGACTTTGAGTGATTTTGAAGTTACAGGAGTATATGACAATTCTTTTTCAGGTGCGCCTCCTGACTTTTTAATCGAACAAAGTGTATACGGCTGGAATAATGAAAGTTACTGCCTTGTTAAATGTATATTGACAAACCGCGAAACTACTGCAATGCCAATGCAGGCAGGGCTGGATGTTGTGCAATATGTGGATTTTACATGGGAAGAAGATAAAATATTTTATGATCTGACTAATAACATACTAACCCAATTTGAGAACCACTACATCGGAATAAAATTTTTATCAGAACAAACCACATCAGGTCAGGTGTTTGAATGGTTTGATGGTTATGAATTGTTGGACACACTTTATTATAACATGATGAATGCAGGAACTTTTTCGACTGACACACTTACAACAGATGCTGATGGCGGTGTAGGAATTTTAGGCGGCGAGCATTCAAACATCCAACCTGCAGCTACAAAGACTGTTTATTTTGCTGTGGCAGTCGGTGGAAATCATAATGATATGCTGGCAAATATGCAGCTTGCACTTCAAAAATATAATCAGCTAACTTCTGTTGAATCTGATTTGAATAATGTACCGGGAGATTTTGTCCTTGAGCAGAATTATCCTAATCCGTTCAACCCATCAACACAAATTACATTTGGATTACCTGAAAGATCAGATGTTGTACTGAAAGTGTTTAACGCACTCGGTGAACAGGTTGCAGAACTCGTTAACGAAACTCTTGAAGCCGGAACACACCATTATAATTTTGACGCTGCAAATCTTAGTTCGGGAGTTTACATTTATTCAATGCAGACAGACGGAAAAATGATCACAAAGAAAATGACAGTAATTAAATAATAAAAATTTTATAAGGCTCACAGTAATACGTGAGCCTTTTTGCTTATGGACAGATACAAAGAAATAAAAGAAAAAATCACCAGCAAATACAACTCACTTCCTAAAAATCAAAGGAAGGTTGCTGAATACTTTATTAACAATTTTGATAAGATACCATTTCTGAATGTTCAGGATCTTTCAGCAGCTACCGGTGTAAGTGTGGCATCAGTCGTAAGGTTTGCACAACGTGCAGGCTTTGAAGGATTCAGCGAACTGAGAGATGCAATAACCGGTTCGCTTCAGAACGAAATTAATAACAAATCAATTTTCCCTTTATTTGAAAAACATAAAGTTAAAGAAGATCTTCTCACCGAAGTTGCTAATCTTGATATCAAAAATATAAATGATACACTCAATTTAGTTGAGCGGAAAACTTTTGATAATGTTATTGATACAATCCTGAAATCTGAAAGAGTGTTCACTGCGGGATTAGGTATCTCGTTTTTGCTTGCGGAAATATTAGCTTATCAATTGACGCAGGTTGGTGTAAGCTCATCGGTTCTTCAGCACTCACATACGTTATTCAATGAACAGATATTGTTTATGAATCCGAAAGACCTGCTGATAGTTTTTTCATTTCCGCCTTATTCAAAAGAAACAGTTGAAGCGGCGGAGTTTGCAAAGAAAAGAAAGATAGATGTGATTGCTGTGACTAATCAGCCGGCATCACCGGCAACATTCTTTACAAAGGCAAACTTGATTGTTAAAAGTGAAAACATGTTGTTCACAAATTCATTCGCTGCTATATCAGTGCTGATAAATGCTATTGCAACAGCATGTGCAATTAAGGACAAACAAAGAGCGAAAAAAATTCTGAAAGAATCTGAGGATATTATGATCAGTCAGAATCAGATAATCAGCGGGAGTGAAAGATGAAAAAATATTTACTGCTGTTCCTTCTAATTCCTTATTTACTCTATCCCGGTACAACAGGTAAATTATCGGGTACAATTAAAGATGCACAATCCGGCGAACCATTGATCGGGGCTAATATATTGATTGAAGGAACATCGCTTGGTGCTGCTACCGATGTAAATGGAAATTATGTAATTCTGAACGTTCCGCCCGGGAAGTATAATGTTGTAGTATCATACATCGGCTATGAAACTTTAAGATTTACTGAAGTTGCAATCATTGTTGATCAAACAACACAACTACCGGTTGAATTAAAGCCAAGAACAATTGAAGTAGGTGAAATTGTTGTTACAGCAAAAACACAACTTGTTCAAAAAGATGTTACAAGCAGTATCTCGGTAGTAACAAGGGAAGAAATTGAAGCTTTACCTGTATCAACTTTTACTGAATTACTTTCGCTGCAGGCGGGCGTAACCGGAAGCGGTTCCAATCTTCACGTCAGAGGCGGAAGGTCAAATGAAGTAGCGTATATGATCGATGGAACAATCGTTGTTGATCCTTTACTCGGCGGACTTGCGACTGATATTAATAACGACGCAATTCAGGAGATGAGTTTACTTAGCGGAACATTCAACGCTGAGTATGGAAATGCTTTAAGCGGAGTTGTTAATATTGTTACAAGAGATGGTACAGATAAATTTTCAGCAAAACTTGAAGCCCGTACAAGTGAGTTTGGAGTTGACCGCTATTCATCATTACATGAAAACAGAATTAATGGAAGCATAAGCGGGCCAATAATTACACCCGATTACAATTTTTTCTTTTCAGGCGAAGTTGATAAACGGGGAAGTTATTTGCCATTCGGTTACAATAACACAAAATCGTTTTTTACAAAACTTTCCACTACGGTAATTCCTCATATTAAAATCGCGCTGTCAAACAGGGGTAACTCCGGAAAACGGCAGAGATATAGTCATTCATACAAATATATTCCGGAACAATATCTGAGAACCAGAACTGATAGCTGGCAAAGCACATTAAGTCTTACTCACACAGTTGAAAATAATTTCTTTTATGATGTTAAAGCATCATACTTCAACCAGGGATTTTATTCAGGCATTGATAAAGATACTTCCGAATATCTTTCATCAACTGAAGAACAGTATTTTGAAAACATCGGAACGGGATATGAGTTTTATAAATTATCCGATCCGGTAGAGTTAATTAACAGCAGAACTGCTTCAGCAGATTTTAAATTTGATGCAGTTTGGCAAATCGGGTCAATGAATGAAGTTAAGTTCGGCGCATCTTACAAAAAACACTGGCTGAGTTTGTATGAAATTTATGATCCGAAAAGAAATTTCCCATACATAGATGATTACGATACTGAACCGTTTGAAAGCGCAGTTTACGTTCAGGATAAAATTGAATTAGCATACCTGATTATCAATGTAGGGTTAAGGTTTGACTATCTGAATTCAAATGTAAGCTTCAGGGAAAACCCGCTTGATCCTAATTCAATTATAAAAGTTAAATCAAGGTCACAAATATCCCCGAGGTTTGGAATAGCACATCCTATTTCGGACAGAACTAAACTTCATTTTTCTTATGGGCATTTTTTCCAGAATCCTGATTTCGAATATTTGTTTGAGAATAATCTTTATGACCTGAATGTTCGTGAGCCTTTATTCGGACAGCCAAACCTTGATGCACAAAGAACTATCTCGTATGAAGTTGGTGTTTCACACCAGTTCAGCGACAATGTTGCACTTAATGTAACAGCATACTATCGTGATATAACCGGTCTTATCGGCACTCGTTATTATTTCCCTTACGTTGATGGAAGATACACCGGCTATACTCTTTATGTAAATGAGGATTATGCAAACATAAAAGGATTTGAAGCTGCACTTGATGTACGACCAAATAATTATTTCTCCGGCGGACTTACTTATACATATTCTGTAGCAAAAGGAAGTGCCTCATCTGAAGCAGAACAATATCCGGGCACAGAAGAATCAACACAACTTTATTTTTTGGACTTCGATCGTCCGCATGTATTTAATGCAAGCGGTACATATACAATCCCGAACAATGAGGGTCCTGAAATATTCGGTGAAAAAATATTTGATAACATGGATTTCAGTTTGATCATCAAAGCAAGTTCAGGCGCTCCTTACACACCTTCAGGAAGAGATATAGGTTTCGTCGAAAAAAATTCTTTAAGACAGCCTGGTGTTTATAATATCGATTTAATGATCGGTAAAGAATTTGAATTTCCTGGGAATCTTCGACTGCGGTTATTTGCAGAAATTTTAAACCTGACAGATCATAGAAATATACTTTATGTGTACGGTGATACCGGTGATCCTGAGTATACAACTGTTGGTGGCTATTCAACTGAATATATGAGAGACCCCTCCAACTTCGGACCACCACGTTCAGTACGTTTAGGTTTTACAATGAGATTTAATTAATCATTCTATCTAAGGCAGAAAAAATGAGAAGAGTTTTAATATTAAAAATGCTGATCTGCTTAATACTTTTTTCTTCAAAAGGATTTGCCCAATACGATAAAGATTTTGAAGCAAAAGATTTATTACAAAAAATACTTCGCATTGAAGATCGCGCCGCAGGAATTCATAATGCGAGTAACATCGGGTTGTTTTTTGAGAATCGCGGCAAACTTTATCCGAGAACAATATCTCAGGGACCATCAGGTGAATTTCCTATTAACAGTCAGAAGAATTACATCTACAGGGTAAATCAGTTTGTTGGTGTACCGGGAAATGTCGTTCAGGGAAGATTCACAACAAATGAGGAATGGGAAGCTGCATCAGGTTACCATAATAGCGATACTGCAAGAGTAGCTTTCAGTGATGATCCAAACTCGTGGCATCCGCAAAAAGGCTGGCCTGTAAAAGATATAAACGGGAACACTATTATTTTATCTGATCAGGATAGTTATTGTGTCTTTAATGACAGTAATAATACTGTGACAATACTTGGACTTCAACTTGCACAAACAGGTTATGCCTTCGGAACAAACTTTGCAAAAAATATTCTCTTCTTTAAATATGAATTAACCAATACAAGCCAGAACAGCTATGACAGTCTTTACTTCGGACTTCATAACGATATTGATGTTGGGGACATCAGCGGAGGATTACCTGAATGGGGCGATGATAAAGTTAATTTTATTCCGCCTCAGAACCTGATTTATTTTTATGATGACGGAGTATCAGGTGAATGGCCCGACGGCAAAACAGGATTCTTCGGAGTGATGATGCTGAAGACTCCGGAAGTTAACGGAACTGAATTGGGTATAACTGATTTCCATTATATGTTATATGATGATGACAACATCTCTGATATTGATTCAATACAATATGGTTTCATGTCATCCGATCCGGATCTTTACAATTCAACAATTGGAAGTAAATATTTTCATTTAACAAATACTTCAAATCTTCATTTCGATGATCCGTCAACAATTCCGGCTTCCGGAATGGATATCCTTGCACATATATCATCCGGTCCTTACACAATAAATCCGGGTGACACATTAGTTTTTTATACAGCCTTTGTTGCTGGTGATACATACAATGAACTGATCAATGCCGCAGCTGTAGCTCAAAATGCTGTTGATGCAAATTTCAATCTGCCCAAACCACCGGCTCGACCAAAACTTTATTCTTCAAATGGAGATTTTAGGGCAACGCTTTATTGGGATGATTTAGCTGAATTAAGTTACGATGAATTTTCCGGTTATGATTTTGAGGGTTACAGACTTTACAGAAGTAAAAACAGAGGACTAAGCTGGGAAAGAATCGCTGAGTTCGACCTGGTCAATACTATCGGAGGGAATACCGGTTTACAATATAGTTATGTCGACACAACTGTCACTAATGGATTTGAATACTGGTACTCAGTAACATCTTTTGATAAAGGTAATTCAGCAATTGAGAGCCTTGAAAGTCCGATAGGCAATTCACTTGAAGCAGTGAATACAGTTTCAGTTACACCAAGATCGGAAGCAATTGGCAGAACTTCAGTCACATCAATTAATCCTGTCAATCTTAATACAGGGAATTCAAATTATACTTTAAATGCTTCAGTCGTTGACGATGAATCACTTGCCGGAAATCAGTATTTAACCACCTTCACTTTTGTACCGAGAATCGAATCAGGTGATCTTGCAACGGATGTATCAATAACAGTTACAGATTCTACTATTACAAATCCTTATAAGTATGCGATTGAATTTACAAGTTCTTCTACTTTTGATTTGAAGAATATAACCCTGAACACAGTTATCAGAACAGGGTTTCCTTATCCGCAGGGAGGAAGAGACGTTGTAATAACAGGTGAAGGATTAAGAGTAAGCTTAGTTGATTCGGTAGGAACTGATCCCTCATTTCTTCCCGAACAAGGAGATATTATCGCCATAAATTTTGCTATAAACGTTTTAAGGAATAACCAGGATTTAGTAATAAATAAACGCCCGTTCCAGTTACATCAGTTACAAACAACAACTGACGGCGTATCAATAAAAATGATTCAACCTGATATAATAAAGAGTGTATCAAAAGTTGGCGGTACAGATAATAATGTTGAAATGACATTCAGTGTTGCAGATGAAACATTAGTTGAAGAAAAAATTTATATCGTATCAGTTGAGGGAAACGGATTTGTAAATAATAATGGATTCGTTTTATTGTCAGTAACTGAAACGAACATTCAGCTTGATACATTGTTTTCATCAGACATTTTTACTTATGATGGAATTGAAGGAACAATTACATTTCCATCAACAGCACCGCCTGCTGCCGGCAATATGTTTTCTGTTGAAGTGATCAAACCTTTAAAGCCCAATATCAGAGATTCATATTCCTTTGGTATTGAGGGTTCAAAAGTTGATTATCAAAAAGTTGCAAGTGAACTTAACAGGATTCGGGTTGTGCCCAATCCATATATAGTTTCATCACTTTATGAGCCTGAATTCGGTGAATTAAGAAAAGAACCTCTGAGGCAAATTCAATTTGTAAATCTTCCACCGGAATGTACAATTTATATTTTTACAGTTGATGCAGACCTTATTAAGACTATAAATCACAACGCTATTAATGGTACCGAGGTTTGGGATCTTCGTACAGAAGGCGGAAGAGAAATAGCGGCGGGAATTTATATCTATGTTGTAAAAACAAAAAACTCCGAGTACAAAGAACGTTTTGCAATAATCAAATAAGTTGATGCAGGAAATTTTATGAAAAAATTATTACTGATATTTTTATTGCTTGTTAGTTCTACTTTTGCACAGAACCCGAATCTTGGAACATCCGGCGCTCAGTTTCTGCAAATACCTGTCGGTGCCCGTGCTGAAGCAATGGGCGGTGCAATCGTAGGACTTACTAATGACGCATCATCAATTTTCTGGAACCCTGCCGGACTTGTAAAAGTTAATAATGTGCAGGCACACTTTTCATACATGAACTGGTTTGACCTTTTCGATTTTAACGCTGCTTCACTTGTATATAATGCGGGTGAATTCGGAGTATTCGGTGCAAGTATGGTAAGCTTTACAACAGGCAACATGGAAATTACAACTGAAGAAGAGCCGAACGGAACAGGTCGGTATTTTGATGCAGGGGATATTGCACTTGGTGTATCGTATGCAAAATATCTTACAGACAGATTCAGTGTTGGATTGAGCGTGAAATATATCAATCAAAGAATATGGAATGAAACTGCATCAGGAGTTGCTTTTGATATTGGCACTCAATACAGGTTGGATTTTCAGAATCTTACTATAGCAATGAGTATGACAAATTTTGGTGCAGATATAAAATTTGACGGACCTGATCTTGATTTCACATATCGCAAAGATGATAACTATCCTTTAAGCAGATTAATTCCCAGCAGGTTAAACACGCAGGAATATCCGCTCCCGTTAAACTTTCAGGTCGGGATTGGATTTGATATAGTGCAATATGACTTTGTAAAAATTATAGGTGCAATTGATGTAACGCATCCTAACGACAACGCTGAACGTGCGCACTTTGGTGCTGAGTTTTCATTCTTTGACAGGTTTGCAGTACGAGGTGGTTACAAATATAATTATGATGATCAGGATTTTACTTTTGGTGCAGGTGCTAATGTGCCTTTAGGCGGAACCGCAGTCTATTTTGATTACGCATATTCCGTGTATGATATTTTACCAAGTGTTCACCGTATTTCAGTTAATTTAAGTTTTTAGTTTTAAAAATTATCTCTGTTTAATGGATTCAATAAATCATTAGCATAGATAATCTTTGTAGTTAAAATAATTATTGTATCACCCGTTGAGTAAGTTTAATTATATGAAAACCTTCCTGTTTACTTTTTTACTTTGTAGCAGTTTATCACTCTCACAAATTCAGCCTCCTCTCGAAAAAAATAATTTTCAAAAAATAACTTCATACGATGAACTATCAGGTTTTATTAATCAGGTTGATAAAGTTTCTGAACTTATAAGTGTGGAAGTTATTGGCAATTCTGTTGAAGGCAGAGAATTGTATGCTGTACATTTTTCTAATTCCGGATTCGGAAAAGATGAATCGAAAATTAAAGTATTAATATTTGCACAGCAGCATGGCAATGAGCAGTCAGGAAAAGAAGGAGCATTGTTTTTAATCGATGAACTGTTAAAACCTGAAAATCAATATTTGTTTGACAAGATTGATTTTGTATTGATTCCGCAGATGAATCCCGATGGCTCAGAAAAAAATCAGAGACGAAACGGTCATGATTTGGACCTTAACAGAAATCATTTAATACTTACAGAACCGGAAACAAACGCACTTCACAAACTCTTTAACAAATGCAAGTTTGAAGTTTCGATGGATGTACATGAGTATTTCCCTTATGGCGAAACATGGAAAGAATATGGTTATAGAAACAATGCCGATGTTGAAGTTGGTACTACAACAAATATTAACAATGCAGAAGAAATAAGAGAACTATCAAAGAAAGAATATCTTCCTTTTATCAAAAGTTATTTGAATGAAAGAAATTTTTCATACTTCGAATATAGTCCCGGAGGTCCACCGGAAATCGATTACATACGGCACAGCACATTCGATATAAATGACGGTAGACAAAGTCTTGGCATTCAAAATACTTTTTCATTCATACAAGAAGGACTGAATGGTAAAGATGGTTTTATTAATAACATAAAACATCGTGCTGAAGGACAGATGACCGGGATGAAAGGTTTATTGGAGTTTGTTTATAAAAATAAAAACAGAATCAAAGAACTTGTTAAGAATGAAAGAGAAAAACTTGTCGTAAACCAAGTTGATGAAAAGGTTGCCATTCAGTTAGATCATTTTGCTGATGGAAGTAAACTGGAACTTCCGTTGTTTTCATATTATTCAGAAGAAGATACAATAGTTGTCGTTAATGATTACAGACCAATTGTTAAATCAATTTATGATGTTGAAAGACCTAAAGGATATCTTGTTCCCAAAACCATTGTTGAAATTATTGACTGGGCTGACAGACATTCTATTTACTACGTTGAGTACAAAAAATCTTATGAAGATAAAATTGAACAATACTTTGCCACAGGCATTGACTCAATGGATTTTGAAAGAGATATAATTATCAACCCAATTGTAGAATCCAAATTGCTAGATACTGAATTGCAGGAAGACGATTATATTTTTATTCCGGTAAATCAATTAAAGAATAATACGATTGTAATTGCGCTTGAGCCAAAATCAGAACTTGGATTGGTTACCTACAAACAGTTTGAACATCTTCTCAAAAAGGGTGAAACTTATCCAATCCTTAGAGTCTTAAAGTAATTATGATGCTATTAACAAAGGTAAAACATGAAAATTGAAAAAATAGAACTCCGTCATATTAAAATGGAATTGGTTACTCCGTTCACCACATCAATGGGAACTGAGTATGATGAAGAACATATAATCGTTCGTGTTGATGGAGAAGGATTAACAGGTTGGGGTGAAAGTGTTGCGGAAGGAACACCATTTTACTCGTATGAGACAGTAACAACTGCCTGGCATATACTTCAGGACTTTTTAATTCCATCGATTCTTGGAAAAAATATTTCAAGTATTGATGATGCAATTAAATCATATTCAAAAGTGCGCGGGCATATGATGGCTAAAGCCGGACTTGAAGCTGCTTTGTGGGACCTTTTTGCAAAGTCGAAAAACATTTCTCTTTCAAAAATGGTTGGTGCAGATAAAAATAAAATTAATGTTGGTGTCAGCATTGGAATTCAATCCTCGGTTCCTGATCTTATTAAAAAGATCGAAGGATATCTTGCTGAAGGATATAAAAGGATAAAAATAAAAATTGCTCCCGGTAATGATATTCAATTTGTCAAAGCTGTCAGAAAAGAATATCCGGACATTCTTTTCCAGGTCGATGCAAACTCAGCTTATGAATTGGAACATGTAAACCTGTTCAAGCAAATGGATGATTTAAATTTGTTATTGATCGAACAACCTCTGAGTTATGAAGATATTTATGATCATTCAAAACTTCAGAAAGAATTGAACACACCAATTTGTCTTGATGAAAGCATTCACTCACTTGATGATACACGCGCAGCAATTGAACTTGATAGCTGCAGAGTAATAAATATAAAACCCGGAAGAGTCGGTGGATTCACAGAATCAAAACTTATTCACGATTATTGTGCAAGTAAAAATATTCCTGTCTGGTGCGGCGGTATGCTTGAATCAGGAATCGGAAGAGCAGGGAATGTAGC
The DNA here is from genome assembly GCA_016700155.1 of Ignavibacteriales bacterium. NCBI lineage: Bacteria > Pseudomonadati > Ignavibacteriota > Ignavibacteria > Ignavibacteriales > Ignavibacteriales bacterium. The sequence goes on along the minus strand of CP065001.1, from coordinate 3,148,345 downwards.
TCTCGCATCTCTGCCTAACTTCACTTTACCCGGCGATATTTCTGCAAGCAAAAGATATTACAAGGAAGATATAGTTGAACCGGAATTTGTTGTGAATAAAGATGGAACAATGGATGTTCCAACCAAGCCAGGAATTGGTGTTGAAGTGAATATGGAGATGCTGGATAGGGTGACAGTCAGATCTGAGAGGTATTAAAAGATATTAGTACTTTGTATTGAAGTCTAATTCATCTGTTAAGTTAGTAACAAATGATTCAACTTCATGTTCTTTCCCTAATAGATCTTGAAGTGTAATTTTACTCAGAACACCATCAAGCATAGTCTGAATTGTTTTCCAGAGTGAGCGTATTGAGCAATCGATTGAATTTGTGCAGATGTTTTCAACGCCTGCATGCAAATCACAGAAAGAAGATTCATACAACTTACCGCCGAGTGCAGTCAACACATCTCCGACAAGAATTTCATTTGGTGTTCGTGCAAGTTTGTAACCACCGGTTTGTCCGCGTGAACTTTCAACAAAGCCTGCCAGACGAAGCACACGCAAAATCTTTGCAACGTTAGCTTCAGTTAAGCCTTCTAATTCACTAAGTTCAGGAATTGTCATTCCGTTGGGGGAGTTACTCTTCCCGATCCTGAGTAATAATCTTAATCCGTATTCTTCTTGTGTACTGAATTTCATTTTATTTTTTTTATTGTCACCATGAGCTTGTCGAAGAGTGACGATTATTCTGTCATACTTCGACAGGCTCAGTAAGTCAAATGTTCTTTAACCTATTTGATCTGAAAATACCAACTTGTAATTTCGACCGTAGGGAGAAATCTGATGCAATATTAATTTCGGAGATTTCTCAGTCGAAGACTCCTTCGAAATGACAATTATAAATTATCCTTTATACAACGGAATTTTTGAACCGCATGCTTTTGCATACATAACTTTTTCAAAGGCGTCCGGTGGAATTGACGGACCTGCGGCAGAACATTTTTCATTAAACACTGCGACTAATCTTTTTGCAATACTGTGTGCGTCATAACCTTCAATATCAAGTCTCGGCATAAAATAAATCAGTTCACCATTCTTAAATAAAGCAACACTCGGTGATGAGGGAGGAAAACCTTTTACCAAAGCACGAACACTGTCAACAGCATCGCGTTCCTGTCCTGCAAATGCTGTAAAAAGTTTGTCAGGAATAATATTATTCTGAAGCGCGAGTGAAACTCCCGGTCTTGCACTTCCGGCAGCGCAACCGCAAACAGAATTTATCATTACTAAAGCTGTTTTATCATCTTTAACATTAATTGCTTTATCAACTTCTTCGGTTGTAAGAAGTTCGGTGAAACCTACTGCAACCAATTCATCACGCATTGGCTGAACTGCGTCCTGGTCATACATCGGAGGACGCGAAAGTACATTGAACATTTTATCTCCTTATAATTTTAGTTTTAAGTAATTGTCAACCTGAACTTGTTTCAGGTTCTTAGTCTTGTGTAATCTTGCTTAAGATCCCGGAATAAATTCGGGATGACAAACTAACCGCTTTACAAAAATCCAAGTTCAAGCTTTGCAACTTCAGACATCATATCTTTTTCCCATGGCGGATTCCAAACTAAAGTAACCTTTGCACTTTTTATATCGGGAATACTTTTTACTTTCCCCTCTACTTCGGGGGGTAATGTACCGGCAACAGGACATGATGGGGAAGTAAGAGTCATTTTGACTTCGACATTAGCATTGTCATCAATTGCAATTTCATATATCAATCCAAGCTCAAAAATGTCAACCGGAATTTCAGGATCGTAACATGTTTTTAGTGTTTGAATTATTTTTTCTTCGAGCTGTTGTTTATTTATTTGTGACATAATATTTCTAATAACGATGTCACACTGAGCTTGTCGAAGTGTGACTTGAAAACTGAGTAACCGTCATCCTTCGACAGGCTCAGGATGACATAGAACTATTCAGTTGTTACTTTTTCTTTATTCTCTTTCAAAGCTGATTCCATAGTATGCCAGGCAAGTGAAGCGCATTTTACTCTGGCAGGGAATTCCTGCACTCCGGCAAACACTGCGAGTTTACCGAGTTCATCAATGTCAGGATTTTCTCCCAGCTTACCTGTAATTAAATCATGAAACTTTTCAAACAACTTGTGTGCTTCATCAACAGTTTTGCCTTTAACAATTGTACTCATCAAGGATGCAGATGCTTTTGATATTGCACATCCTGAACCTTGGAATGAAACATCTTTTATTAATCCGTCTTCAACAAAAAGATAAATGTGTACAGTATCTCCGCATAATGGATTGTATCCTTCTGCAAAGTGAGTTGAAGGTTCTATCTTCTTATAGTTTCTCGGGCTCTTATTATGATCTAAAATTACCTGCTGATAAAGTTCGCGTAATTCAGTTTCCATTAATTGAACACCTCTGTTATCTTTTTCAATCCCCTGATTAAAATATCCACTTCTTCTTTTGTATTATACACAGCAAACGATGCACGTGATGTAGCTGGAACATTAAACCTGTTCATCAAAGGCTGTGTGCAGTGATGTCCTGTTCTGATTGCCACGCCTTCAAAATCTAAAAATGTACCTACATCGTGAGGATGAACATTATCAAAAACAAATGATAAGACGGCACATTTTTCTTCGGCAGTTCCAATGACTCTTAATCCTTTCATATTTGAAACAGCTTCGGTTGCATAAACCAGCAAATCATTTTCATGCTTTGCTATTTTTTCAATTCCAATATTTGTTACATAATCAATAGCAGCGCCGAGCCCTATTGCGCCTGCAATATCAGGGGTTCCGGCTTCAAACTTATGCGGCAGTTCATTGTACGTTGTTTTTTCAAAAGTAACTTTTGAAATCATATCTCCGCCGCCCATATATGGAGGCATTCTTTCAAGCAGGTTTACTTTTCCATAAAGCACACCGATTCCGGTTGGACCATAAATTTTATGTCCGGAAAATGCAAGGAAATCGCAATCAAGTTCCTGAACATCAATCGGTAAATGATTAACCGCCTGTGCGGCATCAATCATTACAACAATATTTTTTTTATGAGCGATGTCAATTATTTGTTTTACTGGGTTAATAGACCCAAGTGAATTTGAAACATAAACTACCGAAACAATTTTTGTTCTTTCAGTTATCATCTTTTCAAATTCTTCAATGATAAGTTCACCTTTATCGTTGACCGGAATAACTTTAAGAACAGCTTTCTTTTCAAGACATAACATCTGCCATGGGACAATGTTTGAATGATGTTCCATATGCGAAATTATTATCTCATCACCTTCATTGACAACCATTCTTCCATATGTCTGTGCAACAAGATTTATTGATTCAGTCGTACCTCTTGTAAAGATAATTTCATTCTTCCCAAAAGCATTGATGAACTGTTTGATTTTTATTCTCGCACGCTCAAATGCTTCCGTTGCTACGACACTCAGTGAATGAACACCGCGGTGAATATTCGAGTTCATCGTGCGGTAGTAATTGTTCATTGCATTGATAACCTGCTGAGGCTTTTGAGTAGTTGCCGCATTATCAAGGTAAACCAAAGGTTTGTTGTGCACTTTAGTTTTCAGTATGGGAAAATCATCCCTTATGATATCAATGTTAAATTCTTTTGATTCCCTGTTTACAGGAATTTCAATTTCAGTTTTCATAAAGATTATTGATTAAACTTTTTTGTAAGAATTTCTTCAAGATAGTTTCTTATAGCTTCAATCTTAATTGATTGAACCACATCACTTGCAAACGCATGAATTAAAATTGCTTTCCCTGCATCGTCGCCAATTCCACGAGACTTAAGATAGAACATTGCATCCGCATCAAGCTGACCAACGGTTGCGCCGTGTGAGCATTTAACATCATCAGCGAAAATTTCAAGCTGTGGTTTTGTGTTTACTAATGCATCCTTTGTGAGAATGATATTATTGTTCTGCTGGAACGCATTTGTCTTCTGTGCATCTTTTCTTACGAGCACTTTTCCGTTAAAGACTCCGCGTGATTTGTCGTTCAGAATTCCTTTATAATGTTCGTGACTGTTGCAATGCGGTTTAGCATGGTCTATCAATGTATGAGTGTCACAAAGCTGTTTGTCTTCAGTCAGGAATAATCCATTCAAAGTACATTCACCGCCTTCATCATTAAATCTCGCGTTGATGTCATTCCTGGATAACTGTGCGCCAAACGAAATCGCATGTGAAGTAAAATTGCTGCTGCGTTCAAGATCAACTTCCATCCTTGAAATATGAAAAGCATTTTGACTTTCTTCCTGGAGTTTTATATGATCGATGAAAGCATTTTCATCAACAATAACTTCTGTAATTGAGTTTGTAAAATATGTCGAATCCGAGAGTGAAAGATAATGTTCAATTATAGTTGCCTGTGAATTTTTACCTGCGATAATCAGGTTTCTTGGTTGAACAACAATGCTGTCATCATTTGCATCGGTTATATAAAGAATATGAATAATGTCTTCAATCACCTTGTTATCAGGTATGTGAATGAAAACACCATCGTTTACAAAAGCGGTTCCCAGTGCTGTAAATATATTGTCGTTGGTTGTTGCAAATTTTCCAAAATACTTTTTCACCAATTCAGGGTTTGATTTTTCAACCGATGATAAACTTTCAACAACTACGCCGCAAGGCAGATCTTTTATTTTGGAATTCTTCTTTGAATAAATACCGTTTATAAAAGTTATAATGCTATGTTCGTCTTTGCTGAATAAAAATTTTGAAATATCTATTTTTATTTCTGCCGCTTCTCTCTTAGCAGATATGAATTTATGATTCAGTAAAGGCGATATGTTAGTGTACTTCCACTCTTCATCTTTTGTGTTAGGAAAATTTAATTTTGAAAAATTATCAATCGCTTCTTTTCTAAGCTGATGAATAAAATGTTCTTTCTCTCCATTTAAGCTTTTTTCGAGTTCAGCAAAGTTTGATATGAACCAATCTTTAAATTCAGTTATCTGACTCATTAAATAATTTCTCCGGTTTCTTATTCTGTGAAAATTAATTTTCAACTAATTCATTGGACTGTACTTTTACCCAGTCGTAACCTTTTTCTTCAAGCTCAAGAGCTAACTCTTTACCGCCTGATTTAACGATCTTTCCCTGGTAAAGTACGTGTACAAAATCCGGGATGATATAGTTGAGCAATCTCTGGTAATGTGTGACGACAATTGTGGCGTTATCATTTCGTTTTAATTTATTAACACCGTTAGCAACTATGCGTAAAGCGTCTATATCAAGTCCTGAATCAGTTTCATCCAGAATACTTAATTTTGGTTCAAGCACAGCCATCTGAAAAATTTCGTTGCGTTTTTTTTCACCGCCTGAAAATCCTTCATTAACTGCTCTGCTTAATAATTTCTGGTCAAGTTCAACCAACTTCATTTTTTCTTTTATAAGCGAAAGAAATTCCATCGCGTCAAGTTCTTCTTCACCACGGTATTTTCTTATTTCATTCAATGCAGTTTTTAAAAGATTAGTATTGCTTACACCGGGAATTTCAATAGGGTATTGAAACGCAAGGAACATTCCCTCGCGCGCCCTGTCTTCAGGAGAAAGTTCAAGAATATTTTTTCCGTTGAAGATGACTTCACCTTCGGTTACTTCATATTCTTCTCTTCCTGCAAGCACCTGCGCAAGTGTACTTTTACCTGAACCGTTGGGTCCCATAATAGCGTGCACTTCACCGGAACTAACTTTTAAATTGATACCTTTTAATATTTCTTTTCCTTCAATGTTTGCGTGAAGGTTTTTTATTTCGAGCATTTGGATTTCCTTTTTATTTTCAAAAATTGTCAAGCTGAACTTGTTTCAGCTTCTTCATAATTATTTTAATAGAGATTCCGAAATAAATTCGGAATGACCGAATAGATTATCCTACACTTCCTTCAAGACTTACACTTAATAATTTCTGTGCTTCAACTGCAAATTCCATCGGCAGTTCTTTGAATACTTCTTTGCAGTAACCGTTAACAATTAGTCCGATAGCATCTTCAGTTGATATTCCTCGTTGGTTAAGATAAAATATCTGGTCCTCACCAATTTTTGAAGTTGTTGCTTCGTGTTCTATTTGTGCGGTTGAATTATTTACTTCAAGATAAGGGAAAGTATGTGCGCCGCATTTATCTCCAAGTAACAAAGAGTCGCATTGTGAAAAATTTCGGGCGTTCTCTGCGTTCTTTGCAATGCGAACTAAACCGCGATAACTATTATTACTCTTTCCAGCAGAAATTCCTTTTGATATAATTGTACTCTTGGTGTTTTTGCCGAGGTGAATCATTTTAGTTCCGGTATCAGCCTGCTGCATATTGTTTGTTACTGCAACTGAATAAAACTCACCGATAGAATTATCTCCCTGAAGAATACAGCTTGGATATTTCCAGGTTATTGCTGAACCTGTTTCAACCTGTGTCCATGAAATTTTTGAATTAACTCCACGGCAGGCACCTCGTTTTGTAACAAAATTATAGATGCCGCCTTTACCTTCTTTATCTCCAGCGTACCAGTTTTGGACTGTCGAATATTTTATTTGTGCATTATCAAGCGCAACAAGTTCAACAACTGCGGCGTGTAACTGATTTTCATCACGCATTGGAGCTGTACAACCTTCAAGATAACTTACGTAAGCACCTTCATCTGCAATGATAAGTGTGCGTTCAAACTGTCCTGTATTAGCCGCATTAATTCTGAAATATGTTGAAAGTTCCATGGGGCAGCGAACACCTTTAGGTATATAAACAAATGAACCATCGCTGAACACCGCTGAATTTAGTGCCGCATAAAAATTATCGGTCGATGGAACAACACTTCCCAGATATTGTTTTACAAGATCCGGATGATTCAGAACTGCTTCAGAGAATGAGCAGAAAATTATTCCAAGTTCATGCAGTTTTTCCTTAAATGTTGTTGCAACAGAAACGCTGTCAAATACAGCATCAACAGCAACACCTGATAATCTTTTTTGTTCATCGAGAGAAATACCGAGTTTTTCAAATGTAGAAATTAATTCAGGATCAACTTCATCAAGTGAATTAAGCACAGGTTTTTTCTTTGGCGCTGAGTAGTATGAAATATCCTGATAATTAACCGGCGGATAATTTACATTCGCCCAATGCGGTTCTTCCATAGATAGCCAGTGACGATATGCTTTCAATCTCCACTCAAGCAAAAATTCTGGCTCTTGCTTAATAGCTGAAAGTTGCCTGATTATATCCTCATTTAATCCATTAGGGAGTGATTCGGACTCAATATCGGTTACAAATCCATACTTATATTCTGTATTTGCTAATTGTTCAATCTTCGTTACTTCGGTTGAACTCATTTTACTCCTTAATCCTCATTTTTTTTCGATTTTCTGATTCAAACTTAATCAATCTGTACTCTTTTGTCAAGATTGATTAAGGTCATAAATAAATATTAAGATCAGCTGAAGTGCTAAGATCACTAATGACATACTTGCAGGCTCAAATCCTTTAAATTGTTTTTAAGCATTTATTCAGTTAATTTTAGCATCATTTTATTTACAAAACGGAACGATTTTGGACGAAAAAAATTCAAACGAGAATCAGAATTACCGAGAGAATGAAAATACCGGTTCAATAAATAAATCTGAAAATAAAGAACAGGGCGGACAGGGATATCACAGGAAGAGCCACTACAACAGACGAAGAAGACATCCTTACAACAGGCAGAATCAGCAACAGATAGTAAAAGAAAAAACATCTTTCAAGAAATTGTCTGTACTGGTTCCTCTTTTAAATGAACAGGAATCACTTAATCCATTAGTGAATGAAATAAAAAAAGCGCTGCGGCAGATAGAGATTTCCTGGGAAGTTGTTTTTGTTGATGACGGAAGTACAGATAATTCGCTTCAAATAATTAAAGAGATTGCCAGGATTGACAGGCGATTTAAATTTGTAAGCTTTAAAAAGAATTACGGAAAATCTGCTGCTCTAAATGTCGGTTTTAAGAATGTAACAGGTGATGTAGTAATAACAATGGATGCAGACCTCCAGGATGACCCAAATGAAATTCCTGCCCTATTAAAAAAATTGGATAGCGGATTTGATCTTGTTTCCGGCTGGAAGAAAAAACGACACGATCCATTCATAAAAAAATATTCATCAAAATTTTTCAACTTTGTTACTCGCTTAATGAGCGGTATTAAACTGCATGATTTTAATTGCGGTTTAAAAGCATACAGAAAAGAAGTGACTGAAAACATAAAGGTTTATGGAGAGCTTCACCGCTATATGCCAGTGCTTGCGGATTGGGCTGGCTTTTCAGTTACTGAAATTCCTGTAACGCATCATCCGAGAAGATATGGAAAAACAAAATTCGGTATATCAAGATTCTTTAAAGGATTTGTTGATTTGATCACCGTGATGTTCACAACCCGCTATATCAAAAGACCGATGCACCTGTTCGGATTTTTAGGAGCATTGAGTGTATTAGCCGGCTTACTTATTAACGGATATCTTACCTACGAATGGATAATGGGAAAATATTTGAGTAACAGACCGATGTTGTTCTTAGGAATGCTTTTAATAATAGTTGGAATGCAATTCTTTTCCGTCGGGTTATTAGGGGAAATGATGGTCCATAATTTTATGGATGATAAAGAATATGTCATAAAGGATAAGGGATAATTTTCCCTTATGTCATATCAATTAAATTTTTGTTCAGAAAATTTTCTTTTCCTTGTTGGCTGATATTATGATTTTTCAGGAGTCCAGATGAAGATTGTAATTATATCAGCAGCCTATCCTTTACGTGGCGGAATTGCACATTCCGCGGGACTTCTTTACAAAGAACTTTCAATCGGGCATGAAGTAAAATTAATTACATTCAAACGTCAGTACCCGAAATTTTTATTTCCCGGCAAGTCACAGACTGAATCAACAGAGACAATAGATAAAATTCCATCTGAAGTAATACTGGATTCAATTAATCCTTTCAACTGGTCAAAAACGGCAGAACATATATTAGAATTCAAACCTGAACTTGTAATCTTCAAACACTGGCTTCCTTTTTTTGCGCCTTGTTACGGATGGATTGCAAAAAAAATTAAAAATAAATCATCAGCAAAGATGATTGCTGTTTGTCACAATATTATTCCACATGAAAAACGTCTGGGTGACAAACTTCTTTCAAAATATTTTCTAAAGAGTATCGATTACTTCATACCTTTATCAGACCAGGTTACAAAAGATCTTCACCTGTTTATCGAAAAACCTGTTTACAAACTATTACCTCTTCCGGTGTTTTCATTGTTTGGCGACAAGGTAAATAAGCAGGAAGCAAAAGAATTTCTAAAACTTGATGATGAAAAAATACTCCTGTTTTTCGGATTCATACGCGACTATAAAGGACTTGATATTTTAATTGAAGCTTTTTCAATTGTCAGAAAAAAAATGGATATAAGACTTATTGTTGCCGGTGAGTTTTATGAATCCGAAGAAAAGTATTTAAACCTTATCTCAAAACATCAACTTGAAAATTCTATACTTCTAAAAAAAGATTTTATTCTTACTTCGGATGTTAAGTATTATTTTTCCGCATCGGATGCTGTTGTACTTCCGTATAAATCAGCTACACAGAGCGGAATAGTACAGGTTGCTGTTAACTTTGCTATGCCTGTAATCGCGGCAAATGTCGGCGGTATCGGTGAAGTGATTGAAGATGGTAAAACAGGATTTGTGGTTGAAAAGGAGAATCCTGAAAAACTTGCAGACGCAATCATCAGGTTTTATAAAGAAGAAAAAGAAAACGAATTTTCTTCAAATATGAATTCGCTTAAAGAAAAATATTCCTGGAAAAATTTTGTTAAGGGAATGTTTGAATTGATAAATTAATAAGTCTATTGTAAATGCAGAGATGACATCTTTTTAAAAGATGTCATCTCTTAATAATAATTAACCATGCATTACGACCCCGTAAAAAATATATTCGCAACATTAATAAAAATTACTCCGGCATTCAGAATTTTATTTTTTAAAATTCTCGATATCATGTTCCTTCGTTCATGGTACGTTAGAAGAGAGTTAAGAAATATCCGCAGTCACTTTAAAGATAAGAGCATAAATATTTATGATGCAGGAACAGGCTACAGCCAGTATGTTTATTTTATGGTGAACAATCTTAAGCCTTGCAGCATTTATGCTGTTGATGTTAAAGAGGACTGGATAAAAGACATTTCAAAGTTTTATAAAAAGATCGACAGAGAAGAGGTTGCATTCGGAGTTGAAGATTTAACCGCGATAGATCATGAACAAAAATTTGATCTTATCATTAGTGTTGATGTAATGGAACACATTGTTGAAGATGTAAAAGTCTTTGAGAATTTTCATCGTGCTCTAAAACCGGGGGGAATTCTTTTAATCAACACTCCATCAATTTACGGCGGCAGTGATGTTCACGATGAACACGATGAAAGTTTTGTCGGCGAGCATGCACGTAACGGCTATTCAATTGAAGAACTTGAAAAGAAACTTCATCCGTTCGGATTTAACACTAAAAAGTCGTTTTACACATATGGATTCTGGGGTACCTTAGCATGGAGACTTGGAATTAAATACCCGATTCTTATGGTAAATATTTCTAAACTGTTATTGATACTGCTTCCTGTGTATTTTGTGCTGACGTTTCCATTTACACTTTTGTTTATGTACATCGATTTTAAGGGGACGAATAAAACAGGTACCGGATTAACATTCATCGCAGAAAAAAAAATATAACGGAATAAAAATGTCGAAAGCAAAAAAGATACTTAAAGAAACAAAATCCCAGCAGGATACTTTATTCTCAAAGTTTAATCTTGATGAGTTCATTCCCTCAAAACACCACGTATGGATAGTAATTCTTCTGCTCATTGTTTTGTACCTGATCTTTCTTAATCCGCTATACTTCGGGGAAAAGACTTTCCAGTCAGGCGATATAATAAATATGGAAAGTTCAAAGTCATACGTTAACCAGGATAGGGAAGGATTCTCTCTCTGGAATCCGTATATCTTCTGCGGAATTCCGGCTTACGCAACAGGTACTGAAAAAACATGGTTCAATCTCATCTATATGGTTAACTATTCCTTAAGAAGCGCGTTTACAAGTTTCTTTTCAGTTGACTATGCAATGTGGACATTCTATCTGATCATTATGTCAATATCATCATTCTTTTTGATGAAGCACATCTCAGGAAGAACAAGTATAGGATTGTTTACAGCGGTCGCTACAGGATTCAGTACAGGGTTAATTGTATTTTTGTATATCGGACACGTAACAAAATTAATCTCTTTGTGTATGTACCCGTTACTGTTCCTGATGCTGTTGAGGTTCCAGAAAAAGATAAAACTGCTTGATATACTTTTGCTTATTGTAACAATGCAGATATTTGTTCAGGGTTTCCATGTTCAGATTATTTATTATACACTTTTAGCAGTAGCGATTTATTTCATTTACTATTTCTTCCATTCGCTTAAAACAAAAAATATTGAACTGAGAAATAACCTTGTAAAATCAGCAGTGATATTTGTTGGTGCGGCTGCAATTGCTGTACTGATTCAAATCGACAGCTTAACACAGATATATGAATACACCCCGTACTCAACAAGAGGTACACAGGGAATATTGGAGAAGGCTTCTGAAAATACCGACAAAGCTTCATCAGATTATTATGACTATCATACAGAATGGTCGTTCTCTCCGGGTGAAGTATTAACATTTATCGTTCCCTCATTTTATGGATTCGGAAACTCGACGTACAACGGTCCGCTGACCAACAATCAATCTGTTGAAGTAAATACATATTTTGGTCAGATGCGTTTTGTTGATGTAGCTATGTATATGGGAGTCGTGGTTTTCTTCCTTTCACTCTTTGCAGTTTTTATGGATTGGAAAAATCCGCTTGTCAGGTTTTTGACGATACTGTCGGGATTTGCTCTGCTGGTTTCTTTCGGAAAAACTTTTCCTGTAGTGTTTGATCTTTTATTCTATAACCTTCCGTTCTTTGATAAGTTCAGAGTCCCTTCAATGATACTCGTACTTGTTCAAATGAGTCTGCCTGTTCTTGCCGGAATAGGTTTGATGAAGATCATTAATCTTAAAAAAGAAAAAGATGAAAAATCATTAATGCTGGTAAGAAATATTTCATTTGTTTTTCTTGCCCTGTTTGTGATTTCAATCTTAGCAAACAGTGCTTTGGCAGGCTGGTTTACGGGAAGAGTAAACGAATACGCTCAATCGGTTTCGGCAAGCAACCAACGGCTGGCACAATATCACCAGGCATTTGCTCAATATTCTTCTGATATGTTTACAGGTGATCTATTAATTGGAATGGGTTTTCTTACAATACTTTTCTGGTCAGCATATTTTTATTTAAAAGGAAAACTAAGCGCAGATGTTCTGGTCGTGGTAGCTATTCTTCTGACTCTTACTGATTTATGGAGAATCGATTCACGCGGCGCAAAATATACAGACAGCCCCGATAAAAGAAATATGTTTGCGGAGCCTCAATACATTACCGCGATTAAAAATCAGAATGATAAAGAACCTTACAGGATTTTTAATCTCAAGCAAGATCAGTCATACGGCGCATTTAATGCTAACTCAAATTATCATGCTTATTTTTTAATTGAAGATTTTTATGGTTACTCGGGAATAAAACCAAGAGCTTACCAGGATATACTCGATGTGGTCGGTCCTGCGAACCAGGTACTGTGGCGAATGTTGAATGTAAAATATCTCGTTGTTGATAAACCTTCTATGATGCCGGATTATTCGTCTGTACTTGAAGGTGAAACTGCATCGGTTTATAAAAATGAAAATGTGCTGCCCCGGGCTTACATCGTGGATAAAATTGAAAAGAAAACTCCGCTTGAAATGTTGAATACATTTAAAGAAGGAACTATGGACCCCAAACAATTAGCCTTTGTTGAAGAGGATATTAAAGTAGATATACCTGACAGTACCGCTTCATCAAATATAAAGGAATATAGTGAAGCTAAAACTGTAGTTGAAGTAAACTCGACCGGCAGCAACTTTTTATTTTTTGGCAACACATATCACCCCGGCTGGAAAGCCTTAGTTGACGGAAACGAAACAAAGGTTTATAAAACAAATCATGGTTTTATGGGAATTGTTGTGCCGAAGGGTAAGCATATCGTAGCATTCAAATTTGCGCCGGAGAGTTTTTTCATATCAAAAAATATTGCATTGGTATTAAGTTCTTTGGTAATGCTGGGATTAGTATTTGCTGTTGTTCTTGAACTGAAAAAGAAAAAAGTTAAAGCTTAAAAGATTATAGTTGAACGAAGAAGAAAAATAAATACGTCAATTAATTTTGGTTCGGAAGCATTCAAAAAATATTTCGCCAACACATCCTGGATGTTCGGTGAAAGAATCATCAGGATGCTTGTTGGTTTTTTTGTCAGTGTTTACGTAGTAAGATATCTTGGACCTGATCAATTCGGGTTATTCAGTTATGCGTTAAGCTTTGTCGGGTTATTCGCAACACTCTCCACTTTGGGTCTTGACAGCATAGTGGTTAGAGAACTTGTAAAAGCTCCTGACAGAAGAGACGAAATACTCGGCTCGGTTTTTAACTTGAGGATTTGGGGCGGAGTTGCATCAATCATTCTGCTTGCGGTTACAATATTTGCAAAGGGAGAAGATTCACTAACAACGATACTTATTCTGGTTATAGCTGCGACAAATATTTTTCAATGCCTAAATGTAGTTGAATACTACTTCCAGTCAAAAGTCGAATCAAAGTTTAATGTGTATGTTCAGTCATCGTCAATGTTAATTGCAGCGGTATTGAAAGTTGTTCTAATACTGAATGAGTCACCGCTCTTATATTTTGCGATTGTTCATGCTTCTGAAAGTTTGTTTATGTCGGCTGGTTATTTTATAGTTTATAAAAAGAATAACCTTAACATCACAAAATGGTATTTCAAAAAAGACACAGCACAACTCTTATTAAAGGATGCCTGGCCGTTGATATTATCCGGGATAGTTATTTCTGTGTACATGAAAATTGACCAGGTTATGATTAGAAACATGCTTGATGATAAGCAAACAGGATTTTATGCTGCGGCCGTAAAACTATCGGAGGCATGGTATTTTATCCCGATGGCGATTTGCACATCGTTATTTCCTGCCATAGTTAATGCAAAGCAGATGAGTCACGAACTTTATATTAACCGATTGCAGAAGTTATATGATATGCTGGCTGCGATTTCAATTGGAATAGCATTGCCGGTAACATTTCTTTCGACATTTATTATTTCAATATTATACGGTGAAAAATTTCTACCTGCTGCTGATGTTTTAACAATTTACATCTGGGCAGGTGTTGCGGTATTTTTAGGCATAGCGAGCAGCCAGTACCTGATAAATGAGAATCTGACAAAGCTTTCATTTTACAGAACTTTTGTTGGAATGGTAGTTAATGTGATACTGAATTTGGTACTCATACCTGTTTATGGAATTGTGGGCTCTGCAATTGCAACGTTAGTTTCGTACTCAATGGCAACTTTCTCAATTGCATTTTCAGCTAGTACACGAGAACAATTGTATATGATGATAAAATCAATTTTTTTTGTAAACATCATCAAACTTTTAAGAAGAAATGCCGGTTAGTGTTACAGATAAAATAAAAATTTTGGCTGAGTTATTTACAAAGCCAAAAACTATGAGTGCACTACTCTCACAGAAGTATTCAGGCTTTTTAAAGGATTCAGGTTGGTTTAATGCATTCGAATCTGGAAAGCCAATTGATGGTGAAGGTAATCCACTACCATGGCTCACATATTCTTTTATTGACTTCTTGACACCAAGACTCAATAATCAAATAAGTGTATTTGAATATGGTGCTGGAAATTCAACACTTTATTTTGCAAAAAATGTTAGTAAAGTTATAGCAGTAGAGCACAGCAATTCCTGGCATGAAAAGATCAGTAAAATGGTTCCTGCAAATACATCTATTCTCTTCCAATCTGAATCAAATAAAAAAGAATACATCAGTTCTGTACTAAATGCCGGAATTAAATTTAATATCGTATTAGTTGATGCAATTTTTAGAGTTGAGTGTCTGGAAACAAGTATAAGTGCTTTAGAGAATGATGGAATCATTATCCTCGATGATAGTGAACGAAAGGAGTATTTCACAGGTATTGATCTATTATTGCGTCAGGGTTTTAGGAAGTTAGATTTTTGGGGTATATCACCAGGTTACTTATACAAAAAATGTACAACTGTTTTTTACAAAAATAATAACTGCCTAAATATATAATGTACTCACCGATTGCATTATTCGTTTATAATCGTCCCGATCATTTCAAAAGAACAATTGATTCACTTATCATAAATGACTTAGCGTTAAAAAGCGATCTGATAATTTTTTCTGATGGAGCAAAAGATATTACTGATGAGAAATCAGTTCAAAAAGTCAGAGAGATTATTAAAGAAATTCAAGGATTTAAATCAGTAAAATCCGAACAAAGCGATATTAATAAAGGACTGGCAAAGTCTATAATTTATGGTGTGACTAATACAGTTAAAAAATTTGGAAGAATCATTGTGTTAGAAGATGATATGATTGTTTCTCCTTATTTCCTGAACTTTATGAATGAAGCTTTAGATATTTATGAACGGGAAGAGAATGTTATCAGCATTCACGGTTATATTTACCCGGTCAAAAAACAATTACCTGAAACCTTTTTTTTGAGAGGTGCTGACTGTTGGGGATGGGCTACCTGGAAAAGAGGCTGGGATTTTTTCGAAGAAGACTCCAATTTCTTGATTGAACAGATTGATAAATCTAAACTTCAAAAGGAATTTGACTTAGGAGGTTCTGTTAAAAATTACCGGATGCTTAAAAATCAAAGAGAAGGAAAGATTGATTCCTGGGCTATCAGATGGCATGCCTCTGCATTTATTAAAAACAAACTGACTTTATATCCGGGAAAATCTTTAGTGAAAAATATAGGGACAGACGGGTTAGGCACCCATCTTGGTTCAACAAATGTTTATGACACTTTCATTTCAGAAGGTAAAGTCAATTTGAAAAAAATACCGTTGGAGGTAAACAAGTTGAATGAACAAATTATTTCCGAATATTTTAGATCAATAAAATTTAAATCCCGTGTTTCCGGCTTAAAAAAGAGGTTGGGAATTTAAGTCAAACCTTCTTACACACTTAGCAATTATTGCTTGAGTATTTTCAGCTTTCTCTTTAAATTTATCCCCATAATAATAAGGATGGGCATCTTTATGAAAAAAAATACTTTGATCTTCCTCTCTCTTCTTTTAATCAATCTCATCAGTTGTCAACAAGACATTATAACACAACCTCCTCAAAATAATTCTTCTGGCAAGATTATGTTAAAGATCGATCAGGAGAATGCACCGGAATCGGTTATGTTTGTTACTGCGACTTTGACACGAGAAAACTTTGATACACTTACTTCAACAATGAACATTCTTTCAGATACTTCTGCGGATTTAACATTTAATGAAGTGGCTGCGGGAAATTGGCTGCTCAAAGTTGATGCAAAGGATTCAATCGAACAAATTTTGTACACAGGCTCTGCAGAAGTCACAGTGCTTGCGGGTATACTAACTCAGGTAAACCTTGTTTTGAATCCAACAGGCGTTGGAACTGGCGGAGTTTATATCTATGTGACATGGGGGACGCCGACCAGTTATAGTTGGATTGATTATCCTCAAAATCCTGTCTTAGCAAAATCCAATGTAAGCTGGGAATCTTTAGGGATTCAACAATCAAAAGTTCTATACATTGATGGACAATATAAAATGTGGTACCTCGGATTATCCGGCGGACCTTACGTGACTATTTGTTACGCAACCTCAACGGATGGAATTAACTGGGTAAAATCCAA
This sequence comes from Ignavibacteriales bacterium, assembly GCA_016700155.1. Lineage (NCBI taxonomy): Bacteria > Pseudomonadati > Ignavibacteriota > Ignavibacteria > Ignavibacteriales > Ignavibacteriales bacterium. The sequence continues at coordinate 3,131,428 of CP065001.1, read as the reverse complement.
CATGAATCCAGTTATAGTTCCAACCATAGGATCCTGGGATGAAGAAGCAGTTGGTCCGGGTGCTGTTTATTTTGATGATGGTATCTATACAATATATTATGTTGGCTGGGCAAATCAGAATGGTCAGTGGAACATTGGTAGAGCAACTTCAACAGATGGAATTAATTGGACTAAAGACCCTCATCCGATTTTATATGCATCCGGAGGCTGGGAATATCAAATTGCTCCGGCTTCAGTTGTAAAGCTTGACGGAACATATTACTTATACTATTATGGAATTTCCTCTGGTACAGCTAAAATTGGTTTAGCTACATCTACGGATGGCATAACTTGGAATAGGTATTCCAATAATCCCATTCTGGAAAAAACACAAAACTGGGAAGGTACTGGTATTTACTATCCAGCTGTAATACATGATAATGGCATGTTCAAAATGGTTTATATGAATCGATATGGCAATCTCACAGCCTTTGGCACAGCAACTTCCTCAGATGGAAAAAACTGGACAAAATCCGCAGACAATCCTTTTTTTACAGAAGAAAATACTGCCAACAACTGGGCATTGTATGATATAGCTTATCCGAACTATATAAAATTAGAAAATGAATATAGAATTTATTACTCTGGTATCGGACAAAATTCGAGTTGGTATAAAATTGGCTTTATGCGGAAACAGATAAATTAAGATTCAAATTTTTTCTCCTCACCCCGCTAACGGCGGGGTTTTTTATTTTAAAGACTTTCTAAAGTTATTCTTCATTTCTCATTATATTTGCTAATAAAAAATTCTAATACGGACTTACTCTGCAGGATAACAGAAAATATAATTACGATCTCCCGTTCAATGAAAACCGTACTGAGTACGACATTGTCATTTCATTTATTAAGTCAAATTCTTTGGTTATTGATCTTGGTTGCGGCAACGGTGCATTACTGCACAGGCTTATTAAAGAAAAATCTGTCAGCGCTAAAGGATTGGAACTTTCTCCTTCCGGTGTTGAAGTATGTAAAGCTGCAGGTCTCGATGTTCAGACCGGTTCGATTGATCAGCCTCTTCCTTTCAACGATAATACTTTTGATTATGCAATCTGTAACGTCACTATTCAAATGGTGATGTACCCGGAGATTCTTCTTTCTGAAATGAAACGAATTGCAAAGCATCAGATAATTTCTTTCCCGAATTTTGCCTTTTATAAAAACAGGATTGATCTGCTGCTCAACGGAAGAATGCCACAGAATGGTTTGTTCGGTTACCAGTGGTTTGATACAGGACATATTCATCAATTATCCATTAAAGATTTTGAATTGCTTGTCGAGTGCGTTGGCGGATTAGAGTTTTTAGAAAAGCGATCTGTAGAACCCGGTAACCCTGTTAAAAATTTTTTGATTAAAAGTTTTCCAAACCTGTTTGAACAGATTCCTGTTTTCCTTTTGAGGAAAACTAAATGATGAGTGTTCTAAAGAATTTAGTTTTAAAGCATCAATTCAATCCCGGTTTTTGGGGAATCTTTCTTAACCCTTTTTATATCGCCCGTAGAGATCTGCATAAACATCTTTCTGATCTTGGAAAAAATATAACCGGCAAAACTCTCGATGTTGGCTGCGGAACCAAACCTTATAAAAAATTATTTAGTTATACACAGTACGTCGGACTGGAGTTTGACACCGGTATCGATTCAGAAAAGAAACAGGCAGATTTTTATTATGACGGAAAAATTTTTCCCTTTACTGAAAATGAATTTGATTCAATCGTTACTAACCAGGTACTTGAACATGTTTTTACCCCGGATGATTTTCTTACAGAGATAAATCGTGTCCTGAAGCACGGCGGTAAGCTTTTACTCACTGTTCCTTTCGTTTGGGATGAACACGAACAGCCTTATGATTATGCGCGTTATTCTTCATTCGGGTTAGCTGCATTGCTTGAAAAACATGGATTTAAAATCATTGAACATAGAAAAAGTGTAAATGATTACAGGGTGCTCGGTCAGTTGTTTAACGCTTATGTTTATAAGATCACGAGAAGAAATTTATTTTTGAAAAACCTTACTCTTGTCTTTGTTATGGCTCCGGTAACAATGTTAAGCATTTTACTTTCAAAATTATTACCGAAAAACGATGATCTTTATTTAGACAACATTGTTCTTGCTGAGAAAAAATAATTATGTACAACTTCTGCACATTGTTCGATTCAAATTATTTATCAAGAGGAATTGCCTGTTATCGTTCCCTCGAAAAACATTGTGATGATTTTCATTTATACATTTTTGCATTTGATGATAAGAGTTATTCTGTTCTTCAGAAAATGAATCTTCCTAAGGCAACGATAATTACACTCAAACAATTTGAAGATCCGGAACTCTTAAAAGTTAAGCCGACAAGAACCATTGCGGAGTACTGCTGGACAAGCACTTCGTCAACTATACTTTATGTGCTTGAAAACTTTGACGTTGATAACTGTACATACATTGACGCAGATATTTATTTTTACTCTTCGCCAAAAATGATTTTTGATGAGATGGGAGACAGATCAATTCTTATAACTGAGCATCGATATTCACCACAGTACAACAAGGAACTGAAAGCAGGAAAGTATTGTGTTCAGTTTGTAACGTTCAAAAAAGACGAAAGAGGTTTGAAGGCGTTAAGGTGGTGGCGTGACAGGTGCATCGAGTGGTGCTACAACCGTTTTGAAGATGGCAAGTTTGGCGATCAGCTTTATCTTGATGACTGGACAACTCGTTTTGAAGGTGTGCATGTTCTTCAGCATAACGGCGGAGGTATAGCTGCCTGGAATGTTCAGCAATATGATTTCAGGAGAAATGGCGAGCGCATAACCGGAATTCAAAATGATGGAAAACAATTTGATGTTATCTTTTATCATTTTCATTATTTAAGATTTTATAAGGATGGTTCACTTGAATTGGGCAGAAGAATCCTGACTGAAAAAGTGCTCGACACATTTTACAAACCATATGTAAAACTGCTCGATGAAATAAAAAAAGAAATAGAAGTGATCGATAACAGTTTTGATTCAAATGGACCTTCAGCAAAACCATTGAATTGGAAAACTCCTTTGCTATATATTTACAGGAAACTTCGCGGCACATATAATATATTTGACAAAAAAACTTTTGCAGGTACCTGATGGCGCATATTATTAATCTTAAAACTTTTTCTGAACAAAGAGGCAATCTGACTGTAATTGAAAGTCAGATCCCGTTTGATATAAAACGAATATTTTACATTTACGGAGTTGATGATTCAGTACGCGGCGGACACAGGCATAAAACAACAACGCAGGCTGCGATATGTATTCACGGAAGCTGCGTGGTATCTAATAATGACGGCAAAAGACATGAAGATTTTTTGTTGGACCATCCGAGTAAATGTTTAATCCTTGAAACTTACGACTGGCATACAATGCATAACTTTTCCGAAGACGCCGTGCTGCTTGTTTTTGCAAATACAAAATTTGATCCTGAAGATTATATCTATGAGGATTATAAGTGATCGAATACGAAAATCTTTTTAAAGCTAACAAACCGTTTATCGAAGAATTCAAATTAAAATTTGCCGATACTTTAAACAGCGGCTGGTTCATTCTCGGAAAAAATGTTGAACGGTTTGAAAAAGAATTCGCAGCATATCATAACGCAAAACATTGTATTGGTCTGGCATCGGGACTTGATGCTTTGATACTTTCGCTTGTTGTTTTTGATATTGAAAAGGGAAGTGAAGTAATTGTTCCATCAAATACATATATCGCGACTATTCTTGCAATACTTCATGCAGGAATGAAGCCTGTTCTTGTCGAGCCGGATATCAGCACTTACAATATTGATCCGGAAAGAATTGAAGAAAAGATCACCCCTAAAACAAAAGCGGTAATGATCGTCCATCTTTATGGCAAAAGCTGTGAGATGGATAAGATAAATTCTATCTGCAAAAAGTATAACCTGAAGCTGATTGAAGACTGTGCCCAGTCGCACGGTGCATTGTTTGATGGAAAACTCACGGGCACTTTCGGCGAATTTGGAGCGTTCAGTTTTTATCCCACAAAAAATCTTGGCGCACTTGGTGACGCAGGCGCTGTCTTAACCAATGATGATCAGCTTGCAAAGACTATTAAACGACTCAGAAATTACGGCAGTGATATAAAGTATTATAATGAACTCGTTGGTTACAATTCCAGGCTCGATGAAGTTCAGGCAGGATTTTTATCGATCAAGCTGAAAAGGTTGAATGAGATAAATACTCACAAAAGAAATCTTGCGGAAGTGTATCATAATATTCTGAAAGATGATTTTATAAAACCAGTTGTAGATGAAAAATATTTTGATGTTTATCACATCTATAACATCCGTCATCCCAAGCGAGATGAGTTGAAGGAATACTTACTAAAGAATGAAATTAAAACCGACATCCATTATCCTGTTCCGCCTCACAAACAAATTGCAATGAGAGGAATAGTGGACGGGAACTATCCAATCTCTGAAGAGATACATAAAACAACGTTGAGTTTACCGGTATCATTCGGAACCACTAAAGAAGAAGTTGAAAAGGTTGTTGAGGTGATGAATAGGTTTTAGCGTGTACAAATCGTTAAACGGTTAAAACCCTTAGAGTGGTGGGTTTGGAAATTCGTTTACATCCCGATGAATCGGGATGAGAATGGGAAGATTGATGGGTGAGATTAATTTTCGATTTGTAGAAACATTTTATACCACAATTAGTTTTTTGATTTAATTACTTTGAGTCACAAAATAAAATCTCGATTCTCCCCGCGATTTATCGCGGGGTATTATGAAGTAGCAAGACCCCCAAAACGGTTTCAACCGTTTTCCTCTTCCACAATCCCATAATTTTTAATAAACAACTCAAACTCCTCACTAAAAGTTTTGACTTTGTGATGTTCTTCCTGATTTTTTATATATGTAATTACTTTATTCAACTGAGAGGGTGAAACCGAAAATGCACCATAACCTTTGCCCCAAGAAAATCTTGTATTTATAACTTCCTGTTTGTTTATAAAAAATGACGAAGCACCTTTCAGTAATTTTATACATTCTTCGATTGATAAATTCGTTGGCAAATCTACTAAAGCATGCACATGGTCTGCGTTAACGAAGTTTATCTTCAAAAAAATATTTTTCTCTTTGCAATAATTGTAAAGAAAATTAGAGATAGTTTTTCGTGCATCAAGATGAAGTATTTTTTGTTTATCTAATGTCTCCCAGATGAAGTGTATCCATATTTTATTGTATGAATGAATTGACATATAATTATCTCAACATTTTATTAGTAAGTTTTTTGAAAACGGTTGAAACCGTTCCAGTGATTAGGTTGCTAATCGTGTACATCCCGATAAATCGGGATGAGAATAGGATTGTATCATGATGATGAGCGCATTTAAATTTATATCAAATTTTTGATAATAATATTTTTACATCCAACTCAATTAAAATTTGAAAGTATTCATCGATTCTCCCCGCGATTTATCGCGGGGTATTATGAAGTAGCAAGACCCCCAAAACGGTTTCAACCGTTTTTATTCAACTGAAAAACTATTTAATATCCCCGCAAACTTTTCAGCAATAACTTTTCTATCAAACTGCTTTACAAAATTTAAATCTGTGTTGAACTGACTGAATCTTTTAAAGAACTCATCCGCATCTGAATTGTATTTGAACAACATTCCCGCATTTGATTTTTGAAGAATAGAATTTACTTCTTTATTATCATCGCCGAATGCTATTATGGGTTTGCCGGTACGTAAATATTCAAAAAGTTTTCCCGGCATATGTCTTTTCTCAGTCGCACAAACTAATAATGCAGAAGCGCTTTCGAGATGTTTTACCATTTGTGAGTAAGGAAGGAATCCGATTATTTCTGTGTGAGAATTTAATCCTGCTGATTCAATAGCGCTCTTAATTCCGGAGCTGATTGTCCCGATAAATTTAAGCTTGATATTTTTTCCGTTATCAATTTCTTTCCTGATTCTATTCCAGAAATTTATTGGATTCTGATAATCAAAAATATTTCCTGCATGAACAATTGTTTTTAGTTCCGCGTCTTTAATATTACTAAATGAAGAAAAATCTTCTTCATTATAACCCCAGTAAAGAACGTGTGATTTATCTTTTAGGAAATTGTACTTCTTTGTGTAGTCTTCTTTTGTTGATTCAGTTACGAAAACAACCTGTGAAGCATTATCAAGGACAGATTTTTCAAGGTGATTATCGATCTTACGAGTGAGATAACTTCGCTTAAAATTTTTATAGTAAATAATATCAACCCATGGATCAATGAGAACAGGAATATGAGGGAGATTAAATTTTTTACTCAGCTTTTTACCGATGAGATGTGTACTGTGCGGCGGACCAATTGTTACTATTGCTTCCTGATCGTGTTTAGTTAAAAAATCTTTCCCCGCTTTTTTCGCAGAAGAATTCCATCCAATTCTAGCATCGGGGATAAACAGATTCATTCTAATCCAGATCGATAAACGATGAGAAAAACTTTTATTGCTTAAAGATATTGTGTCTGATGCAACAAGCTGTTCGTCTTTTCTTTTTCCAATGAATTTTTTATAGATATCAAACGGCTCAAATGTTTTTGATTTGATTACCTTGAGTGAAGGATCAACTTCTTTTAAAAGGCTTTCATCCTTTTGTGTGAAGGATTCATTTTCAACAGTTAACACAGATGGCTGCCAGCCGGATTGCGGAAGGTGTTTGATTATTTTCAAGGGCCAATGAAGAGTAGCTTTACCTGAAGGCGGCCAGAAGTATGTAATGAATAAAAGTTTTTTCAAATCTTCTGTCCTATAAATCTAACAACACTGCCTTCACCCGAATGATGCTTACCTTCTGATAAATAAACAGTTTCTTCTTTTAGTAAAATTGTTTTCAGATCAGGAAAAGATTTGTTGATGTCATCTATCGAATACAACATTGAAATATCCTGCGGACCTCCCGTTGTTTTTCCTAATTGTTCTTTGGAAAAAACTTCCATTAATATTTTACCCCCGGGTTTCAGGCAATTAATTAATTGTTGATTCACTTTAACTCTTAATGAAGGTGATAAGTGTACAAAAATAATTCCGACTGCATCGTAATAATTTTTAGTTGGGATAAATTCATCAAGTGCGGATATCATATAATTAATCTTAACATTATTCTGCTCAGCTAACTTCATAGCTTTAAATTTTGCTGAAGTGCTGAAATCAACTGCGTCAACTTCCCAGCCGAGTTTGGCAGCGTAAACAGCGTTCCGACCTTCGCCTTCGCCAATTAATAAAATTTTTCCGGGTGAAAGTTTATCGATAGATTCTTTGAAAAATATATTCGGTTCTGTTCCATAAGTATATTCTTCAGCACCGAATCTCTGGTTCCAGAACTCACTTTCATAATTAACAGTACTCATTCAGATTAAGCTTGTTATTTGTTTGCTGCAAATTTAGAAATAATATTCGGCATTATACAATTGATGATAGGAACGAACCCAGCTATGAAAGTGTTTTGTAAATATGTTTTTAACTGATAAAACATTTTGTAGCTTTTGTGCAATAAACAGATTGGAAAATCATGCTCACATCAATTGAAACATCTTCTCCGCCGTTTATCGTTACCCAGCAAAAGGCTGCTGAAGAACTTAAACAAAGAATGTCTGGTTCAGCAACGGGACGAATGATTGACATGGCTGCTGCACACTCCGGAATTGAAAAACGGCATATCATAATTCCGGATGCCGATAAAGATTCAACTGAAAAGTTTTATACAAGCGAAGCAGGATATTTAAAGCCGGATACACAAAGCAGAATGAATGAATATGAAAAGTGGACTAAGATCCTGACAAAGGAAGCTGTACAAAAAATATTTAACTCGAATGAAATCAAACCGGAACAAATAGACAAACTAGTTACAATTTCGTGCACAGGATTTTATGCTCCAGGATTTGACTATCATATCATAAATGAGTTTAATCTTAATCTATCAATCAAACGAACACACATTGGTTTTATGGGTTGTGCTGCTTCGTTAATCGGCGTGAACAATGTGTATGAAACGATGAACTCTTCGATTAATGGTCATCAAAATACTTTGCTCATTTCAATTGAACTGTGCAGCATCCACCTTCAGACTGAAGCTTCTCGGGATAATATTCTGGCAAACATGATTTTTGCTGATGGCTGCGCTGCCGCTTTATTCAGTATGCAAAAGGAGAAAAGTAATTCAGGTCTAAAAATTCAAAATTCATTTTCTTTTTTGTTTAGGGATTCACAATACTTTATGGGCTGGAAGATCGGCAACTATGGATTTGAAATGACACTCTCACCGGAACTGCCTAAAATCATTTTGAATAATGCCTCTCCTGTATTAAAAAATTATTTGAATCAATGCGGGCTAAAAATTTCTGATATCAAGCACTGGGCATTACATCCCGGCGGGAGAGCAATTTTAGATTCACTTCAAAATGGATTGGAATTAAGCGATGAACAAATGATTCCTTCAAGAGAAGTGCTTCGAGATTTTGGTAATATGTCATCCGCATCAATTTTATACGTGCTGAAAAATATTCAGGACAAAAAAATTATTAAGACCGGCGATTATTGTTGTGCTGTTGCCTTTGGTCCCGGGCTCACAATGGAAGTCGTACTTTTTCAAGGTGTTTAATGCTGCTCCGGCGTAGTTACGAAAAAGAAATAATGGATGACTTTTCTATCGCTGACGAAAGAATTGATGAAGCACTAAAAGAATTGAAAATTATTAATGAATTACTGGGTGGTAATTCTGTTAGTAATCAAGGTATAAAACTTCTGATTAATGAGACTAACCATGAAAAGTTGACAGTACTGGATATAGGCGCCGGCAATTCAGACATACTTCTTCGGTTGAAAAATCAAAATACAAGTTTTGAAATATTCAGCGTTGATATAAATAAGCGATGCTGTTTTAATACCAAACAAAGTCATCCATCTGTAAGAATAATTTGTTCAGATGTTTTTAATCTTCCGTTCAATAGAATAAAATTTGATATAGTTCATCTTTCTCTTTTTCTTCATCACTTCAATGAGGAGCAGATCAAAGACATATTGATTAAAGTGATTCAGTATTCGGAAAAAGGAATTATCATAAATGATTTACGCAGGTCTGTATTCGCTTTAGCGGGAATAAAAATTCTAACCTCGATATTCTCCCACAGCAGAATGGTAAAACACGATGGTCCGTTATCTGTTCGCAGAGGTTTTGTGAAGAAGGAACTTGTAAAAATCCTTGATGCGATGGGGATAAAAAATTATTTAATAAAACGTAAATGGGCATTCAGATGGCTTGTGGTAATAAAAGTATAAGGGATCATAATGAAAAATTATGACTGCGATGTGCTGATTATAGGAGGCGGACCTGCAGGTTCAACAGCAGCAATCATACTTGCTGATGCGGGAATAAATGTTGTTCTTGTCGAAAAGAAAATATTCCCGAGAGAGACAATCTGTGGAGAATTTCTTTCTCACGAAGTTATAACTATACTTTCAGAATTAAATCTTCTCAAAAAATTTTATGAATTGAATCCGAACCGCCTGAAATATTTTTCACTTTATGATGATTCGGGAAAAGTGTTTTCTACTTCTCTTGAGTTTACCGGGTATTCGGTAAAGCGTTCAGTATTCGATAATCTTTTGTTTAATGAAGCAGGGAAACGTGGCGTAAAGTTGTATCCGAACTCCGGGGTGACAAGTGTTAATGAACTGGAGAAGGGTTTTAATGTTGAGGTAAGTTTAGGCAATGGCGGAACGAAAATCATATCATCGGAATTTGTCATAGGCGCGTATGGTAAAAGAAATATACTTGATAAAAAATTTGGAAGAAGCTTTGCTTCGAAGAAATCCGGTTACTACGGAATTAAATTTCATATTGAAAATAAATTGCTGAACCAGATTTCTGCTGAGCATATTAATTTATACACGACAAATGGAGTTTATTGCGGAGTAAATGTATTATCAAAAGAAGAAACGACGATTTGTTATTTGTTTAATAAAGATAGACTCACTGCCAATACAAATCCGGTTCAACAGTTGATTCAGAAAAACAAATTCTTTAGAAATCTATTTGTGAATCATTCTGCTTTAGAGTTTAATAAAATTCAAAATTATGGAACCGGAAATATATTTTTTGGAAAGCGGGAAGTTGTCGCTAATAACATTATGATGATCGGTGATGCTGCCGGCATCATTGCGCCATTAGCAGGTGATGGCATAGGTATGGCGATGGAATCCGCAAAACTTGCTGCGGGAATTATTATTGATTCAATCCACAAAAAAAACAGATCGGAAATTGTAAATGAGTATCAAAAAAAATGGAGTGAACAATTTCAGCAAAGAGTCCGTAATGCAGTTTTAATTCAAAATATTATTATGCGCAATTCACAAAGAAAATTTGCATTGTCAATTGTAAAAAGGTTCCCTGATTTACTTAACAAATCGATTAGGCTCACCAGAAGGAGCCGCATACTAAATCACTCATAACTTTTTTATATTTGAAAAGTACTTTAAGGGGATAAGGAAAAACAATATGGAAATGATAATGAAAAACATCAGTAAATTTATTGTTGTTGGTGACAGAGTTTTAATACGTCCGGCACAGGATTCAGATAAGACAGCAAGCGGATTATATCTTCCTCCGGGAGTTTCTGAAAAAGAAAAAATACAAAGCGGTTACGTTTTAAAAGCCGGTCCGGGCTACCCTACCGCAGCAAATGTTGAAGATGAACCATGGAAAGAAATTAAAGACTCAGTAAAATATATTCCGCTTCAGGCGAAAGAAGGGGACCTGGCAATCTTCCTTCGTAAAGAAGCATTTGAAATAGAATTTGAAAAAGCAAAATTCCTTATTGTTCCCCAATCCGCTATCCTGTTACTCATCAGGAATGATGATGTTGTTTATTAATAAATAAAACATAATTTCGCTTTTGATTTAGCAATTGTTGTTAAATTTTCCCGCTAAGATTGAGTAATTTTACATATTCAAAAATTCGCTAATCCTTAAATTATCTATAAACAAATAACTAAAAATAAAATCGTTCAGGAGAATTGATATGAAGTTTGGAATCTTTGCTCTGCTGTTTTGCCTTGTAATTGCGGGCGCCGGTTTTGCACAGGATGGTTTCTTTAAAAAATTAAAAGATAAAGTAAAAGAAAAAGTTGAACAAAAAGCAGATGAAAAAGTCGATGAAGGAATCGACAAAGGTTTGGATGGAGTAGAGGAGGGTGTTGAAGGCGCAGTTGAAGGAAGTGATGAACAAACCGAAACTACTGAAACTCAAAAAGAAAATACTACTTCAGAAACAACCGGCGGAAATCCGATCGACAAGATGGAATTAAAAAGTTTTTCCAGGTATGACTTCATTCCCGGTGATAAAGTAATTTTCTTTGAAGATTTTTCTCAGGATAATGTTGGTGATTTCCCGGCAATCTGGAATACAAATAGTACAGGTGAAGTTGTTACACTAAATAAATTTCCCGGTCACTGGTTTAAGGTTGGTAATGATGGTTACTTCCTGCCAGATATTGCCGGAGATTTCGGCGAAAACTTTACTTTTGAATTTGATTTGGTTTATGCACCAACCGTTGAATATAATCAGCCTGACTTTGAACTTTGCTTGTTTGACAACGGTGAAGGAACAAATCATTTTGATCTGCTTCCCGGTTCAGGCGGTTGCGGATTCAAAATTGGCTGGGCGATTGCGACATGGAACTGGAGTGAAGGAAATTATGGCGAAATAAGTAACTCAAAGGATAATAAGGTTGTTATTGATAATACCAATAACAGGGTAAGAGTTTCTATAGCTGTGCAAAAACAAAGAGTGCGTCTTTGGGTAAACGAAAATAAAATTTATGATCTTCCCAGGTTACTTAGCCAGGGAATAAAACCTAACAGGATCAGGTTTGCTACCTGGATGCCGCACGATGAAAACCCTTATCTGTATATAACAAACCTAAGGGTTGCGGCAGGGTTGCCTGATATGCGAAGTAAACTAATAACTGAAGGTAAACTCGTTGTTCACGGAATTTATTTTGATTCAGGTTCTGATAAAATAAAACCTGAGTCTTATGGAACATTAAAATCCATCTCTGACGTTCTAAAAGAAAATGCTGATGTAAATGTGCAGATAGTCGGTCATACAGACAGCGACGGTAATGATGCTTCAAACCTTGAGCTTTCAAAAAAGCGAGCTGAATCTGTAAAGAACACTTTGATTAATGATTTCAGTATCGATGGTTCAAGACTTGAAACAGAGGGCAAAGGTGAAACATCTCCGATATCAGACAACAATACTGCCCAGGGAAAAGCAAATAACAGACGGGTTGAGTTTATTAAACTTTGATTAACATTTAAAAATAGAAAAGGCATTTGCACTAAACGTACAAATGCCTTTTTTTATTTTGAGAGATCTATAACAGCTTTCTCAAATAAATATTTTTTATTCAAATAAGTGTAAGAACTTTTCCCAGCACATATTTAAAAGAAAAATATTTACCTAAGTAAACAGGTTCTTCCTCCTCAATTACTTCTGAATGATTTTCATTTTTTTCAAAATCGTTTTCATCAGAAGCGGCTTTTAGAAAATTATCAAGTGTTTGATAACTATCGAACCTTGAAACAGGCAAACGCAGATCCAGGCATTTTTCCAACAGCTCATCCTTGCTGAGGTGTTGAATTGGTTGTTGCAGCGGCATGGTGACTCCTCTCATACTTATCATTAAAATTACTAACTCTTTTAATGCTTCCCCGGAATAGAAGTATCGAAGCTTTTATATAATTTCTCAGGATTTCAAATTTTAGTCGGATCGTCAGTGAGCAGATTTTTAGGAACTGTGGATCGAACTCTTACCATACCCGCAAAAATCATTCCCGTAACAAATTTTTTCCTTATTTCAGATGCGCAAATAATTGAAAACTAAAAGAGGTGAAATTGAATTATAATGCAAATTTTATTAATCAAAACTTGAGTATGAATTGATATGAATTCCTTTTGTAATTTTTTAAGGAAAGAAAACTTTTCTTCATAAATAATAATTACTTGTAAGTATTACATTGTTTAAAATAAAAATCCCGTGCGCAAACAGGCACGGGATCAGAATGAAGTAAAATGAAAATTCTATTCGTACCAGGAAACGATTTCAAATCCTCCGGTACCTGGAAACATTGGCGGTGATGCAACCATAAAGCGTTCATCATAACGGTAACTTTTTGCAAAGCCATGATTGATTGTTGTACCGCTGAAAGTACTAACCGCTCGTCTTGTATTCTGAATGATACCACCCAGCAATTGAATGTCACCGCTTACAGGGCGCCCGCTGTAATTCTCTGCCCCGAATCCACCATCTTCAACATAAATGGAACCGTGAATTCTGATGTCATTATTGTTTGCTGAATTCTCAGTGATGATAACCTCTTCTTTGGCAACAATTCCAAGCATATCTGTGGATGTAGGATACACTCTTGGATCCTTATCGTAAACGATATCATCATCTAAATAAATTCTTCCTTTGGTTCCACTTGTACCTCCGCTAACAACTGTGTATGCACCACTTACAACTCCTTTTAGTCTTACAATTGCATTATTTGCATATATAAGACCGTTGTTAATTGCTGTGGGTAAATAAACCTTTGTAACCGCACCATTCCAGGTATACTTATAAAATAATGAATCCTTTTTGAATTCCATGTGAATTGTATCGTGTCCAGTCAAGTACAAACCATCTGTTTGGGCTGGAGTACTTAATTGATTTACTCCATCAATAGGCAACGGTAAATCTACTCCTGATTCATAACCACCGTAAAAATTCGGTTTATCAGTTGTCTTGTTTGTCTGGTATATAATGCTTTTTTTAGAACTTGCTTTACCATAGAAAGTTGGGTGCTTAGATGCACGAAGGTAATCCTGTGTATGGAATGGCCCCCAAACAGTATCCCTTGCCATCCACCATATTGTTCCGCCTTCGCTTATTGAATAGTAAGCAAATTTGGAAAACTTACTCGGAGACAGAGTTACACGTACTGTACTTTTTTCACCATTATAATTTCCAACTGCAACTATCTGCCTGATATTTTTGTACGCGTCAATAATGTTAACCTTAACATCAATGGTGCCGTTTTGATAAGCTAAACTTGCATATCCGTCAGTCCATGTCGGGTCAATAAATATCTGGTTTGCAGCAAGATTAGCACCGCTTACGGCAATACTATGTGCTATAGTTTCGTTATAGTAATCTACATAGTTGTCAGTCATTCTACCGGAAACACCCGTGAACTTTCCCCCGATAACCATAAATAACATACTGAAACCGAGTATAACTATTAGAGAAGCTTTACCACTCATATTTTACCTCTTACCTGTTTCGTAAATTTCTTGCAACTAACCTTATTTGTCTCCAGAAAGCAGATGAGTATTTGTTGTCATATGCATAGGAGTTTTCGACCTGAACATTTATTTCAAAGGAGTTTATAAGTCGGGGATCCGGTATCGGAAGACTCAATGTATCGCCAAAAGCATCAAAGTATGTCAGATAAAACTGCGTAACTCCCACGTTTGATGTTTTTGCAGTCTCTGTGTTCACCACACGGTACAACATTCTGTCTCTCGGGTTTGGAGTTCCAGCTAATTCGGATGTAGTACCGAGATAGTAACGGATTGAATCAATATCTCCGTCATTATCATAATCAGTATAGAATCTTATTGCGGAGGTATCAGCCTGAATTATAGCTCTTGTTGGATCAGGGAACTTTTGCCAGTCAGCGCAATAACCCATTTTACGGAAATCATGTTCAACAATTTGAGCAACCGTGACAAGTGCCTGCTGCAATGATAATTCACCGCTATAGTTGTGAGTTTTTTCTGCAGCCGTGTCTGTTAAACGGAGAACGATGGTTAGTAAAATTCCACCGATAATTATTGAACCTATTATGTCAAGAATAACGCTAAATCCCATATATCACCTATCTGAAATACCAGTAACTATATACTGTTGAAAGTGAAAGCGTATCTCCGGGAGAAAACGGAGTTGTAATTCTGATTGTTAATTTTTTGTGCCAGGTTTTGGAATTTGTCGAACCGTTCAGATCATTTGCGTTTATGTATGTAACAGTACATCTGGAATTAAAGGGGATTGAATAGATTGTATCTGTCTGGGTATGATTATGGAAATCATCAAAGTCATCATAAACGGTTGAAACCTCCCTTACAAAAGGAGCCGATGTTAATGAACTGACGCTCGAAACACCATCTTCAATAGTATTTTGATCGAAAGGAAGTCTGCTTGCTTCTTCAATAATCGATGTACCTATTGAAGTGCCAAGCACACCAAGTTTTGAATCCAAAACGATTTCGTCTGTTGTTAATATGGTGTTGTTCATTCTAAGGACGATAAGCGAGAGAATGAGCATAGCACCGATTGCGTATAATGATTGACCTAAATTCATAGCTTTTCACGAATTTATTTTTGTATTGTTTGACAATTTATATGCCATACGTTTCATTATTGAACATCGGCATAACTATGATTTTATTTTGTTTTGAAAGATTATTATGAGGCACTTGCTCTAATTTGATATTACTTATTGAGACGTTAGCAATTATTACTATCAGCGAAGAAATTTTTACGGGAATTTTTACATGATGATTGGGAAAATGCTACGTGAACTCAATGAGCATAATAGTTCAGAATTTTATATTTTAGCCTAAAATAAAATCACAAAAATGAATGAGGTTTATTAAATGACTGCTAATCTTGATATGATTCAAAAGGTATATAAAAACTATAAATCAAAATTGGATTCGGTAAGAAAAATTATTAACAGACCGTTAACCTTTACTGAAAAAGTTCTGTACACACATTTGTGGAATTCTCCTGGCTCAGAATTAAAACGCGGAAAAGATTATTCCGAACTTGCACCAGACCGCGTTGCAATGCAGGATGCAACTGCACAAATGGCATTGCTTCAATTTATGTCTGCCGGAAGAAAATCAGCAGCCGTTCCTTCAACAGTACATTGCGATCATTTAATCCAGGCAATGGTCGGTGCCGAAGATGATCTTAACAGAGCCAATTCAGAAAACAAAGAAGTGTATGATTTTCTCGGAAGTATCTCAAAAAAATATGGAGTTGGATTCTGGAAACCCGGCGCAGGGATTATTCACCAGGTAGTTCTTGAAAATTATGCTTTTCCAGGTGGACTAATGATAGGAACAGACTCACACACGCCTAACGCCGGCGGACTTGGAATGATCGCAATAGGTGTCGGCGGTGCTGATGCAGTTGATGTTATGGCAGGTATGCCGTGGGAACTTAAATGGCCTAAAGTTATCGGCGTCAAACTAACAGGAAAGATGAACGGTTGGACGTCCGCTAAAGATGTTATACTTAAACTTGCAGGTATCTTAACAGTTAAGGGTGGAACCGGTGCAATCGTTGAATATTTTGGTGAAGGTGCAAATTCAATTTCAGCGACAGGCAAAGGAACAATATGTAATATGGGTGCGGAAATCGGTGCAACTACTTCTGTGTTTCCATTTGATGAAAAGATGTCAGCATATTTACGCATAACAAAACGTGTTGATGTTGCTGCACTCGCTGAAGGTTTAGCAGATGAACTCTGTGCTGACGCAGAAGTATTTTCAAATCCTGAAAAGTATTACGACCAGGTAATTGAAATTGATCTCAATAAACTTGAACCACATTTAAACGGTCCGTTCACTCCTGACAAAGCATGGCCGATTTCAAAAATGAAGGAAGCTGTTAAGAGTGAAAACTATCCTGATAAAATTTCCGTGGCGTTAATCGGAAGCTGTACAAATTCCAGTTATGAGGATATAGACCGTTCAGCAAGTCTGGCAAAACAGGCGCTTGCAAAAGGGTTAAAAACAAAATCACAATTCACAATTACACCAGGTTCCGAGCAGGTAAGAGCAACAATAGATCGTGATGGTCAGTTAAAAACTTTAACTGATGTCGGCGGATTAATACTAGCAAATGCATGCGGTCCGTGCATCGGTATGTGGAAAAGAATGGACATCAAAACAGGTGAGAAGAATACAATCGTTACATCGTTCAACAGGAATTTTGCAAAACGAAATGACGGAAATCCTGAAACTTTGGCATTCGTTGCAAGCCCTGAAATCACTACCGCGCTTGCTATCGCAGGAAGTTTATCTTTCAATCCATTGACCGATGAACTTGTAAATGAAAAGGGAGAAAAAGTTAAACTCGATCCTCCGGTAGGTGAAGAACTTCCCATAAAAGGATTTGATGAAGGTGATAGCGGATTCGTGGCTCCTGCTGCTGATGGTGCTTCAGTCGAAGTGATAGTTAAACCTGACAGTGACAGACTTCAACTTCTTAAACCATTTACACCCTGGGATGGAAAAGATTTTACTGATCTTCCGGTCTTATTAAAAGCAAAAGGTAAATGTACAACGGATCACATTTCAATGGCGGGACCGTGGCTTAAGTATCGCGGACATCTTGACAACATTTCTAACAATATGTTCATCGGTGCGATAAATTATTTTACTGAAGATGCAGGCAAAGTTAAAAATGTTTTTACGGGTGAATATAAAAGTGTTCCGGAAGTTGCGCGTGAGTACAAAGCACAAAACACAGGCTGGGTTGTTATCGGTGATGAAAACTACGGTGAAGGTTCAAGCAGGGAACACGCAGCTATGGAACCAAGATTCCTCGGAGGTAAAGCTATCATCGTAAAAAGTTTTGCAAGGATTCACGAAACAAATCTTAAAAAACAGGGAATGTTACCATTGACATTTGCCAATCCATCTGACTATGACAAAATAAAAGAAGATGATAGAATCGATTTGAATGTCTCAGCACTTTCTCCCGGCAGCCAGATTAAAATGACCGTAAAACATAAAGACGGAAGTAAAGATGAGATATTGCTGAATCACACATTTAACGAATCACAAATAGGATGGTTTAAAGCAGGAAGCGCGTTGAATCTAATTGCAATGGGAAATAAATAATAGCCTTATCATTCGTATTAAAAATGTAGAGAAACGGAGAATTAAAATGAAGTTCAATGTTGTTTTGGAAAAAGCAGAAGAAGGTGGATATAATGTTACAGTACCTGCATTAGACGGATGTTTTACACAAGGAGATAATGAAGAGCAAGCAATCCAGAATGCCAGGGAAGCAATTCTCAGTTATTTAGAGGGGCTGGAAAAAGTAAATCAAATCAAGTCTGATCCTAAATTATTTGTCAGAGAATTAGAAGTAATAATTTGAGCAAGACTTTTTCAGGTAAACAAGTTATAAAAGCATTAAGAAGATTGGGCTTTTATGTTGACCATCAACATGGCAGTCATATATTCTTACATAATCTTGAAAGAAAAAAAAGTATAATAGTTCCAAATCATAAGGAATTAAAGAAAGGTACATTAAACAACATATTAAAAAGTGCAGGGATCAGCATTGAAGACCTTAAAAAATTAATTTGATTTAGGATTTCCGACATAAGGTATTGAGTCAATAATTTATTTTTTCAATAAGTTAATCGTTTGATTTATTTGACCTGCACAATTTTTTTTTAAGTTCAAACAGAAATAAATTTTTACTTTCGTTTACGGAAGGTTTAAGTGAATCTCCTCTTTCAATCGGGTAATTGTTTTCGCGTTCATCAATCCAATTTAGTTTGCCAGCCAACATTTTATAAAAAATATTCCATGGTGATATTATGCGATTCAGAATTTTTATCCTTGCTGTTTTTGCTTTTCTGTTCTGGAAATGTTCTTCGAACAGTGTAACGGTTACATCTTTTTCCCCTGAAGGTGAAGTTGAAAAACTTACCAATTTTGTGATCGAATTCTCTCACGATCTTGCGCCGGCAGAAATTCTTGATCAGTGGGTTGATACAAATTATATCTCATTCACTCCAAAGATCCCCGGTAAGTTTAAATGGACTTCCGCAAATGTGCTCGTCTTCTCTCCTGAAATTCCTCTTGCACCAATCCAGGATTATGAAGCTGAAATAAATGATGAGGTTTTATTCGGAAAAGATCTCAGCACTGATTTTGAAACTTATAAATTTAACACACCATCTTTCGACGTAATAAAAGTTGATCACTTCTGGACCAACATCCCGCGTCAATCTTACAGATTAAGTGTGCAGGCAAATATTCATTTCAATTATCCTGTTGATCCCTCGCAGCTAAAAAAATACCTGCAGGTAAAACTCGGTGACAATCTTCTGAATGATTTTAAAATTGTAACTGAACAATCTTCAGATATAATCGCTGTAAACTTCGGTGAAATTAAACAGCAGGATAAAGAACAAAAATTCACGCTCATTCTTAAAAGTGAACTTGAATCAGTGTTCGGCAAAAAAAATCTTGGAGATGAAAGAACTTTTGAATCTATACTTCCGCCTATAACAAGATTAGCCATCACTGATGTTACATCAGGGTTCAGTGATCAGACCGGCTGGTTTGAAATTTATACAACACAAACTCTTGATAACGAAGGTCTTGAAAAATTTATCACGACAGATCCCAAAAAGAAATTAGAATTTTTTGTGAGCGACAACCGTCTTCGTGTTGAGACCGAACTTGAAAATGTGCGGACAATAAATCTTATCATCAAAAAAGGATTGAAAGGATTATACGGCGGTGTGCTTGAAGATGATTTTGAGCAGAAAATAAATCTGGTGAATGTTTCACCATCGATAGAATTTGCCGATAATACCGGATTGTACCTGATGCGGGGCGGTCTTCAAAATCTTGATGTCAATGCGGTCAATATTGATGAAGTGGAAGTTGAGTACGCACAGGTCTTTGATAATAATTTAATTCATTTCTTAAACCAGAACAGAAGTAAACGAAGCTATTATTACAATTACTATGATTACGATGAAGAAGGAGAGTATGATTATGATGACTATTATTATTCTTACAACTCAAGTAAGGAGTACTATTTAGGAAATTATGGCAAGAGCATTTCAAAAGAAAATATTAATCTTAAAAGCAAAACGAACTGGCTGAACAAATTCAGTGTAAATATTAAAGATCAGCTTGACCAGAGATTTAAAGGAATTTATGTAGTTACGGTAAGATCAGCAAAGAAAAGATATATAAGCGATGCAAAGATTGTTTCATTATCTAATCTTGGAATAATCGCAAAGTCAACATCAGATGAATTAATGGTTTTTGTTAATGAGATTAATTCAACCGAGAGTGTTTCCGGCGCTGATGTAAAGGTGATCTCAAGCAGTAACCAGATGATGTTATCCGGGAAAACAAACAGTGATGGAGTTGTAAAATTTTCAGACGTCAAAAAAAATGCTGAGGGTTTTTCACCCCAAATAATAATTGTTGAGAAAGATGGTGATTATAATTACCTCGACCTTGTCACAATGGGTGTGGACAAATCCCGGTTTGATGTCGGCGGATTATATCAGCCGGCTTCAGACTTTAATGTTTTTATCTATGGTCCCAGGGAGCTTTACCGACCCGGTGATGATGTAACTGTCTCAGCCGTTCTGCGTAATGATAATATAAAAGTAATCAGAGATGAGCCGGTAGTTATAAAAATTATAACACCGACAGGTAAAACATTTGATGAATTTAAAAAAGATTTGAACGAGCAGGGTTCGTTTGACCTGACATTTAACCTGCCGGTGTTTGCACAGACCGGGAACTACACAGCAGAAGTCTACACCGGAAGTAAATTGTTAATAGGCTCTTATGGATTTAGAGTTGAAGAATTTGTTCCCGATAAAATCAGGATGACTGTAAAAAGTGAAAAAGAAACAGTTAAGCCGGGAGAAAATTTTAAAATTAATTTCAACGCGGAGTTTCTGTATGGAGCTAAAGCATCCGGACTTGATTACAATGTAGAATTCAGGGCAAGTCATGTTGGGTATTCAGGCAAGAAATACAGCGGCTATAATTTTTCATATTCGTCAATTGAAAATTCTTATCTCGATCCGGTTTTTCTTAACGGTAAGCTTAACGAAAATGGCGAAGGCTCAAATGAATACAAGATACCGACAAACCTGAGAAGTGGTGGTTACATAAATGTTACAGCAACGGTAAATGTTTTTGATCTGACCGGAAGAACTTTAAGCAGATGGGCGGAGACAAAAGTATTCCCAAAAAATTATTTTGTCGGAATAAAAGCGCCCGGATATTATAACGGTGTAAATGAAAATCTTAATTTCAATCTCATCGCAGTTGATGAAAAAGATAATGCGATCAAGAACTTCAAGGCTGTCGCAAAACTTGTAAGGTATGAATGGCAGACAGTACTTAAAAAAGATTACAACGGAAGATATTATTACACTTCTGAGCAAAAGGAATTTCCTGAATGGGAAAGAAAAATTGAGATCAATGATAAGACTCCGCTGGTATTTAAAGTTTCAAGATCAGGGAAGTACCAGGTTCGAATTTACAAGGAAGGAACTGACGATTACCAGATGGTTGATTTTTATGCGTACGGATGGAGGACTTCAACTGCAACATCCTTCCAGGTTGATAAAGAGGGAAGAGTTGAAATCGTTACTGATAAAAAAGAATATCAGCCGGGTGAAACAGCAAAGATACTTTTTACAGCTCCGTTCTCCGGCAAAATGCTTGTCACTATTGAGCGCAACAATGTGCAGTCATACGAATATGTTAATGTTGAAAACAAATCGGCTGAACTGGATATCAAACTGAATGAAGAGAACATGCCCAATGTTTATATAAGCGCGACACTATTCAAAAAACATTCGCAGGAACAGGCAACTCCGTTTTTAGTTGGGAATGGATTCGCTTCGATTAAAGTCATAAAGAAGGACAACATAATTCCGGTTTCAATTTCAGCACCTGAAAAAATAAAGCCTAATACCGTCCAGGATATTACTATCAAAACGTCATCATCAAAAGATGTTTACGTTACTCTTGCTGCAGTAGATGAGGGAATACTTCAGATAACAAATTATGAAACTCCGGATCCTTTTGATTTTATGTATGCTAAACGTCCCTTGCAGGTGAACAGTTACAATCTATATAAGCTCTTACTTCCCGAAATAGTTTCTTCTTCATCTTCAACTGGTGGCGATGGTATGGATGAAGAAACTAAGAAAAGAACCAATCCTGTTTCAGTCAAAAGAATTAAGCTTCTTTCTTACTGGAGCGGTATTAAAAAAACAGACTCAAATGGTGAAGTAAAAGTTTCACTGAATATTCCGCAGTTCAACGGTAATGTAAGACTAATGGCAGTTGCTTATACTGACGCCAGGTTTGGTTCATCGGAAAAAGCAATGCTTGTTGCTGATGATATAATTATTGAACCGCAAATACCAAGATTCCTTTCTATAAATGATTTGCTGACTGCCCCGGTCACGGTTCTTAACACGACTGACAAAACAAAAGAAGTTAAACTTTCATTAAAGCTTGAAGGTCCGCTTAAATCAACTTCAATAAATGAAAAGACGATTAAGATAAAACCGAAATCATCTGAAGTTGTTGTGTTTAATATCGCCGCTTCTTCCGAAGTTGGCGCAGCGAAAATTATTTTTAACGCGACCGGACAAGCGACTGCAAAAGAGGAAATTGATATAGCCGTCCGACCAATTTCACCGCTTGTAGTTGAAAGCGGTTCAGGCGTCATCAAGGCAAATACTGAAACTAAAATTGATATGCCTGAAAATTTTCTTAAAGGAACACAAAACACCACAGTGACGATCAGCAGATTCCCGGCAATAAAATTTGCTAAACAGTTGAAATACCTTATCGGATATCCTCACGGCTGTATTGAACAGACTGTTTCAAAATTATTCCCGCAGCTTTACTTTGAAGATCTCGCTAAACTGGCAGCCCCGGACTTTTATAAAACAACAAACCCTGTGTATTATGTTAAAGAAGGAATAAAGAAAATCGAATCAATGCAATTGTATGACGGCTCAATTTCATACTGGCAGGGAGAAAATTATTCAAACTGGTGGGGGTCGGTATACGCTGCTCATTTTCTTGTTGAAGCAAAAAAAGCAAAGTATAACGTTTCAGAAAATGTGTTAAGCAGGTTATTAACCTACCTGAGTAAACAGGCAAAAGAACAGAAAACATATAGCTATGTTTCTTACGCATCTAATGGTGCAAGAACTGTTTATAATAAAGCAAACAAGGAAATTCTTTATTCACTTTATGTGCTTGCGCTTGCTAAACGTGAAGATATTTCAACGATGAATTATTACAAATCACGTTTACATCTTCTTACTGAAGATTCACGTTATCTGCTTGCAGGAGCTTATGCACTTGCCGGCAGGTGGAATTCCTATTATGAAGTAGTGCCTAATTCCTATGAGCCTGTAAAAACTGACAGACAAACAGGCAATAGTTTTGATTCTGAAATTCGAAGTAATGCTATTATGCTAAACGTTCTGCTTGAGGTTGAACCATCAAACAAACAGGTTCCATCAATTGTAAAATATTTAACTTCAAATCTGCCGAATGCTTATTCGACACAGGAACAATCATTTACTTTCCTTGCTCTTGGTAAAGCTGCTAAGAATGTGTCCGGCGCTGAGATGGAAGTTGATGTAATAGCAAACGGAAAAAGCGTCGGTAAGTTTTCAGGTAAAGATATCAGCATAAAAGATTCAAGACTTAATACGGAAACGCTTTCATTAAAATCAAAAGGGAAAGGCGAACTTTATTATTTCTGGAGTTGTGACGGAATAAAAGTGAATGAACAAGTGAAAGAGGAAGATTCGAACCTTAGGATAAGAAGAGAGTATTATAACTACAGAACCAAAGCGACAATCAGTAATAATACTTTTACTCAGGGTGATCTTGTTGTTTGTAAAATTTCTTTGTACGGTATGAACCGGTCTGCAGAAAATATTGTGATAACCGATCTTATTCCTGCAGGATTTGAAATTGAAAATCCAAGATTAAACCCGCAAACAGAAACTCACTGGAAAACGGATTCACCTTTAACTCCTGATTACACTGATATCAGAGACGACAGGTTACTTTTGTTCACGGGTCTTCAAAGTAATGCTAAACGTGAATTTATTTATTTGCTTCGGGTTGTGAACCAGGGAAAATACCAGTTGCCTGTAATCGGTGCTGAAGCTATGTATGATCCTGAATATCACAGTTACAACGGAGCCGGAGAAATAACAATCAAAGCGAGAGAATAAGACTTATTCTTCGTTATGAAAGATTAGCATACTTAATTTTGTTTTGTGGACTTTGTAGTTACTTCTTAACCGCAAAGTCCACTAACCTGTTGACACGAAGAACTCAAAGACACGGATTTAAATGAAATCGATATTCAAAATATTTAAAACTAACAAATGGCTCTCCCCGGTGTTAGTGTTATCATTTTCATTATTAATTCTGAACTTTGTTTTTCCTTTACCTGATTTGAAGCCCTATTCACAGGCTGTATATTCAAGTGACGGTACTTTGCTGACAGCTTTTCTTTCAAAAGATGAAAAGTGGAGATTGCAGACAAAGCTTGAAGAAGTCTCGCCCGAACTTATCACTGCAATAATCAACAAAGAGGATAAAACATTTTTCTGGCACTCAGGCGTAGATTTTTTTGCTGTAGCGAAAGCTCTTTACAATAATATCACAAAAGGTAAAGTTGTTTCCGGTGCTTCAACAATCACAATGCAGGTTGCAAGAATACTTGAACCTAAGAGAAGAACATTCTTAAATAAAATTGTGGAAGTGTTAAGAGCGTTTCAGATTGAACTGCATTACAGTAAAAAAGAAATCCTGGAAATTTATCTCAGTCATCTTCCACTCGGCGGTAATGTTGAAGGGATTAAATCTGCGTCCTACATTTATTTTGATAATCCTCCCGCTACACTAAGTTTATCTCAGGCGATACTGCTTTCAATAATTCCCGGTGATCCTAATTCGCTGCGGCTTGACAGGATGAATGATAAAATCCGGATTAAACGCGATTACTGGATTAAAAGATTCAAAGAAGAAAAAATTTTTCCTGAGAATGATTTGAATGACGCAATTGATGAGCCGATTACATCCAATCGTTATGCAATTCCTTACAAGGCTCCACATCTTTGTTATTTATTAAGAAAAAAATATGATGAGGACAGAATTGAATCTACATTGAACATGCAGATTCAACAGACAACGGAAAATATTTTGTGGAATTATATAAACAGGATACGAAGTAAAAGTATTTCCAATGGCGCTGTAATTGTAATTGATAACCGAACAAATTCTGTTGTGGGTTACTGCGGCTCCGCGGACTTTTATGATGAACATAATGCCGGGCAGGTAAATGGGATTATTGCGGAACGTTCACCCGGCTCAACATTAAAACCGGCTTTGTATGCAATTGCAATTGAAAGAGGTTTTATAACTCCGGGAACAAAGCTGCTTGACGTTCCGATAGAAATCGGAGGATATGAGCCGGAAAACTTCGATGAAAAATTTTACGGACTGGTATCGACAGAACAGGCACTGGTAAATTCACTTAATATTCCCGCGGTTGAACTTCTTTACAAAATTGGGACTAAAGATTTTATTGAGTTCATGGAATCAACTGGTTTTAAAAAGATAACTAAAAACAAAACCAAACTTGGTCTGTCATTGATTCTCGGAGGATGCGGTGTAACTCTTGAAGAACTGACTTCGTTCTACACAGTTTTTTCACATGAAGGTGAACTTAAAAAGTTGAAATATATTAACAATGAAGAAGATTACTCCGAAGAAGTTTTCTCAGAGGAAACTGCTTATCTGATTGCGGAAATTCTATCAGGTAAACAGCGTAATGATATGCTTGTAGATTATGATTATTCCAAGCTTCCGAGGTTTGCTTACAAGACAGGAACTTCTTATGGAAAACGCGATGCCTGGGCAATAGGTTTTAATCCAAACTATACAATTGGAGTCTGGGTCGGAAATTTTAATGGAAGCGGTTCACCCTATCTGACAGGGGCTGAAGCTGCGATACCTTTGCTTGCAGATTTGTTCAATGCACTTGATTACAAGTCAAAAAATAAATGGTTCAGTAAACCTGAAAATATTTATGAACGTGACGTTTGTTTTGAATCTGGACTGCTGCCAACTCCGGAATGTAAAAATCTTGTTAAGGAACTTGCTGTAAAAAATCAGTCGCATAATGAATACTGTAACCTGCACCAGACATTATATGTAAGTGAAGATGAATCAATTCAGTATTGCAAGGAATGTTTACCGCTTAATCACTTTAAGAAAGTGAATTTCACAATACAGAAACCCGAGTTGATTTCCTGGTTTTCAAAAAATAATATTCCGTTTGTGCATGTACCAGAGCATAACAATGATTGTCCTTCAAGGAGAAGAGGGACGGGTCCCAAAATAGTGTCACCATCGGAAAATTTTGAATATTTTATCGAAGCAAATTCTCAGCAGGAAATAGTTCTGATGGCTTCTTCCAACCCGGGAATTAAGTATCACTACTGGTATGTGAATGATAAGTTCATAAAAAGAAGCCAGGCAGGTCAACGGGTGTTTTACAAACCTGAAAAAGCTGAGATGCTGAATATTGTTTGTATGGATGACCAGGGAAGTCAGAGATCAGTCAAAGTTTCAGTAAAAAGTTTCTGAATAGAAAATCATTATTCGCTGCTAAGTTCATCTCCATAAATTTTTTCACATAACATCGATAGTTCCGAAAGCTCATCAGCGCTGAGTTTTCTATTTATTACGGCATCAAGTTTCTGAACTTCAGGGAGAATATCTTCTAGAAGTTTCAACCCTTTTTTTGTTATCCTTGTGAGTGAATACCTTTTGTCAGTATCAGATGAATATCTTTCAACAAGTTTTTCTTTTATCAGTTTGTCCACAAGCCGGGTAACGTCGGGTGCCGGTTCAATCATCCGGTCGATAATTTCACAGCGCGGATAACCTTCCGGGAAGACACCTTTCAATATCCTGAGTACATTATATTGCGGTGTGGTTATTCCGTAACGTACAAAAATCTCTTCGAACTTACCGCGCAAGTGATAGCTTGTTACAAACAGGTTTAGCACGGCTTCCTGTGCGTTGCTGCTGAACTTAGATTGTTTTAATCTTCGCTTTAAAACTTCACCCATAAATTTTTACCTCCGTTGCAGCACAACAATAAACTTAAGCTTTGCCAAATGCAATATTGAGTTAAAATAAAAATCCGGCGTCACGATTCTCTGCATAGTTTTCTAAATCCTTATTAATTATTTTTGAATAAACAAAAACAAGATTTAATGATATTTCTAAATCCAGCTATTCTTTTCGGACTGCTTGCAGCTTCAATCCCGGTTCTGATTCATCTTTTTAATTTAAGAAAGTTAAAGAAGATCGAATTCAGTACACTCGCATTCTTAAAGGAACTTCAGAAAAATAAGATCAGGAAAATAAAACTTAAACAATGGCTCTTGCTTGCGTTGAGAGTTTTGATAATTCTTTTTCTGGTTATGGCTTTTGCAAGACCAACTCTGGAAGGACTCGCAATCGGCGGAACAACATCAGCGGCAAAAACATCCGCAGTTTTTATTCTCGATGATTCATTCAGCATGTCTGTTGTTGACAATAACGGTTCATACTTTAACCAGGCAAAGGAAAGTGTGGTAAAACTTCTGAGCAATTTGCAGGAAGGTGATGAAGCTGCGTTATTCTTAACGTCTTCAAAACAAAATGAAATTAAATTCAGTAATGATATTGGCGGAATAATAAATTCGGTGCGAGGTTTGAGTGCGTCGTACGGAAGCGGATACCTTGAAGAGTGTTTGTTGAAAGCAGCTACATTATTAAATGAATCGAAAAATTTTAATAAAGAGATTTATATCATTAGTGATTTTCAGAAATCAACTTTAAATAAATATGAATCGGCTTCAGTGATTAATGAACTTGCTGATGAAAAGATACGGTTATACCTGATCAAGTTTAACGAAAAGCCGGTGAACAATATTGCGGTAACTGAATTCAAAACAGAGACGCAAATATTTGAAAAAGGAAAACCTGTGAGTTTCACCGCAACTATTAAAAATTTTTCGGGGAATGAAATATCAAATAATGTTGCTTCTATATTCAGTAGCGGAGAAAGAATAGCGCAGCAAAGTTTCAGTATTGCTTCGGGTGAATCACTTACTTTAAATATTGAAGCACAGGTTAATACTTCCGGTTTCGTTGAAACATTTATCGAGATAGATGATGATGATATTCTCCAGGATAACAAAAGATACCTTACACTTGATATTCCTGAAGTTATACCGGTGATTATTTTTTATCAGCAGGAACAGGATACAAAGTTTATTGAACTTGCGCTCAATGTTCCCGGTAGTTCCACATCAATAAAAATTGAAAAGAGAAATATTAACCAGATTGCTTCGGTTAATCTTAATAATTACAAAACTGTAATTCTGTGTGGAAACATATCGGGTAGTAATCTGCAAAAAATAAAATCGTATGTTGAGAATGGCGGCGGACTGTTTATTATTCCCGCTTCACAAACAACTGCGCTTGAATATTCTTCAATGTTATCAGGACTGAATATACAAGCCGGTGTAGCTGCTTCCGGCAAAATTGATGACAACAGTAATCCGGTCAAGTTTGATAAGATTGAATTTCAGCATCCGGTGTTTGCTGATCTTTTCCCTGATGAAAAGAAAAATAAAATTGATTCACCTGAAATTTATTTTCATCTGAAGATGAGTTCTGCGATAAACAACCTTCCATTAATTACTCTTGATGATAATTCAGTTTTTCTTTCTGAATCTGTTTTAGGTAAGGGGAAAATATTTGTTTTCACTTCGGCTCCGGTTTTATCGTGGACTAATCTTCCTTTAAAAGGAATTTTTGTTCCGCTCATTTATAAATCGGTCAGCTACCTTGCAAGTAATGGAAAAACTGTTGAAGAAAAATTTGTTGGTCAGGAAATTCAGGTAAAAAATTATCTGCAAAACTCTCCCATTCTAAAGATTACTAAGCCGGATAAAACCGATGAAGTGATAAATCAGAATGCGAATGTATTTGAGCAGACAACATTACCTGGTAATTACACAGTTACAGGAAATGAAGTTATAGATAAATTTTCGATCAATACTGATCCGGTTGAATCAGACATAAAATATTTATCCGAAAGTGAAATTGAAACTTATATTGCTTCAACAAAGTTCGGGGGTAAATCATTTTTGTTGAATATAAATGATGACCCGGTTCAGGCGGTAGTTCAATCAAGATTTGGCTCAGAGTTGTGGAGATATTTTGTGCTGATTGCGTTACTTCTTGCAATCACTGAAACGCTTGTAGCGAGAAGCAGTAAAAAAGATTTGTTAAGCCTTAATGAAACAAAGTAGGAGTTAGTATTAAATCAACAATTGAAATAGAGAAGAAAACAATTGAACGCGCAGCATTAGTTGCGCTTCATACAAATGAAATAACAAAAGAACTTGTTGAAGAACACCTTGCTGAGCTTGAGGAACTTGCATTAACAGCCGGCGCTGATACTGTTTATAAAATGATCCAGTCAAAGTACACAAAGGACCCTGCTTATTACATCGGTAAAGGTAAAGCAGAAGAGCTTGCAGTAATAGTTGAAGAAAGAAAAATCGATCTTGTAATTTTTGATGATGATCTGTCTCCCGTCCAGGTAAGGAATCTTGAAAAACTTCTTAACAAAAAAATTGTTGACCGAAGCGGATTGATACTCGACATTTTTGCATTCCGTGCAAAAACTAAAGAAGCAAAAACACAGGTTGAACTTGCACAGCTTCAGTATATGCTGCCAAGACTTACGCGCGCGTGGACTCACCTTTCAAAACAATATGGCGGTATCGGGACAAAAGGTCCGGGTGAAACACAGATTGAAACCGACAGACGAATTATCAGGAACAGGATAAGTCATCTAAAAGAAAACCTTGTTAAGATCGAAGCGCATCGTTCGACACAAAGTGCGGGGAGAAAAGATCTGACAAAACTTGCACTTGTAGGTTATACAAATGTTGGTAAGTCAACGCTGTTCAATTTGTTGACGAATGCCGGTGTGTTTGCCGAAGATAAATTATTCGCGACGCTTGATTCAACAACTCGTTCATTTACGCTTGGCAATAACAGAAAGTTTTTAATAAGCGATACAGTTGGATTCATTCGTAAACTTCCTCATCATCTCGTTGCATCATTTAAAAGTACATTGAATGAAGTTCGTGACGCAGATGTAATTTTGCACATCATAGATCTTTCGCATCAATATTATGAAGATCATATCTCAGTCGTTGAGCAAACGATGAAAGATCTGCATTTCCATTCAAAGAAAATTATACGTGTGTTTAACAAAGTTGATGCTGTATCAAATAAACATTTACTTGATTATGCAAAAAACAAGTACACCAACAGTGTAATAATCTCAGCAAAGAAAGGCATAAATGTTTCTTCACTGAATGACAAAGTTTTAAGTTTTGTTGAAGATGCTTTTGTGAATGAAGATATTATTCTGCCTGCAGAGAAAAGCAGGATCGCAGCAAAGATTCATGAACTTGCGGATGTGCTTTCAACAAGGTATGATGAAGATAAAATCCTGATTACATACAGAACAAAAAAAGAGAACTCAGAAAAAATAAAGAAGATGATACATGGCAAATAGTGTTTTGATGATCGATGGCAGATCACTCACGTTAAATAAGATTGAAAGTTTTTTAAAAGAAAATCAAAAAATAAAACTTACTCCCGGCGCAATTAAAAATGTAAAACGTTCGCGCGCTTTAATTGATAAATGGGTTGACGAAGGAAAAGTAATTTACGGTGTAACAACAGGCTTCGGAGAGTTTGCCAATGTTTCAATTTCAAAAAAAGATATTGAAAAACTTCAGGAGAACCTGATCATCAGTCATTCAACAGGAGTCGGCGATCCGCTTCCTCCGTTTATTGTTAAGATAATGATGCTGCTTCGTGTCAATGCACTTGCAAGCGGTCATTCGGGCATTCGTCTTGAAACACTTGAACTACTCATTGCGATGATTAACAATAACATCATTCCGGTTATTCCTTCTCAAGGATCAGTTGGATCAAGCGGTGATCTTGCGCCATTGTCGCATCTTGTTCTTACAATGATCGGTAAAGGTGAAGTGCAGATATTTAAGAATGTTGTGA
This sequence comes from Ignavibacteriales bacterium, assembly GCA_016700155.1. Taxonomy (NCBI): domain Bacteria; kingdom Pseudomonadati; phylum Ignavibacteriota; class Ignavibacteria; order Ignavibacteriales; species Ignavibacteriales bacterium. Next base: position 3,100,291 of record CP065001.1, on the reverse strand, counting down.
ATGATGATTCGCATAAAGTTAAAGTTCAAAAATCTTCCACAGTATTAAAGAAGTATGGATTAACCCCAATCAGACTTGGTGCTAAAGAAGGCTTAGCCTTAATTAACGGTACTCAAATGATGACAGCTTTTGCTGCATATATTTGTATCGAGGCAAACAAACTGAAAAAAGTTACTGACATAGCAGGCGCACTTTCACATGAAACATTACGCGGGACTGACAATGCATTCGATCTGCGACTTCATAAACTAAGACCATTTCCCGGGCAAATTACAGTTGCAAAAAATATTTTGTCGATGATTAAAGGAAGTGAAATCCGCGAATCGCACCGGAAGAATGATCCGCGAGTTCAGGATTCATATTCGATCAGATGTATTCCGCAGATCCACGGTGCATCGAGAGATACAATTGATTATGTCTCATCGCGCGTTGAAGTTGAATTGAATTCTGTGAATGATAATCCATTAATTTTTCCTGATGATGAAGAACATCTTGAAGGCGGAAATTTTCATGGTCAGCCGATGGCGCTTGCAATGGACTTTATGGCAATTGCACTTTCCGAATACGCAAATGTTTCTGAACGAAGAACTGAAAGAATGTTGAATGGTTCACTCAGCAGTCTTCCAAGATTTCTTGCAAAGAATGGCGGGTTGAATTCCGGTTTGATGATCGCACAGTACACTGCCGCCGCGTTGGTATCGGAGAATAAAGTACTTGCTCATCCCGCTAGTGTTGATTCAATTCCAACATCTGCAAACCAGGAAGATCATAATTCAATGGGTTCGATAGCGGCAAGAAAATGTTTTCAGATCATGAAAAATGTTCAATCAGTTTTAGCGATTGAAATTTTAACTGCGTGCCAGGGACTTGAGTTTCATAGACCCATGAAACCGGGAATTGGTACTCAATCAGCTTATAATACAATCAGAAAAAAAATTAAGCCTGTAGAATCAGACAGAGTTTTATACACTGAAATCGAAAAGGTGATTTCTTTGATACGGAATAATCAGATTTTAACTGAAGTTGAAAGAAGAATAAAACTTTTATAAAAGATTACGGTCTTGTCCTGATCTTTCTCTTATTCTTTATCTTTAGCGTATTCTTCGTCTATTAAAAATCATATTCTTACTCTCATCGATTTTGCCTAACTTTGTTCATCAAATATTTCTTTCTACGGAGGAACAATGTCGATAATTCTTGACGGATCAAATCTTACAATTGAAAAACTAGTCAGCATAGCACGCCACAAAGAAAAAGTAGAACTTAGCAGTGAAGCTCTTCAAAGAATAAAAACCTGCAGAGCAATGCTCGAAGAAAAAATTCAGGCTCACGAAATAATGTACGGTGTTAACACCGGTATTGGAGAATTTTCAGAAGTTGTTTTGAACGATGACCAGGTAAAAGATTTTCAGAAGTATTTAATTTACAACCACTCCGCTGGAATCGGCGAGCCGATGCCAATTGAACATGTTCGCGGTGCAATTGCCGGAAGAATAAATGTTCACGCTCATGGCAACTCAGGCTGCCGTCCTGAAATTACTTTGACACTCATCGAAATGTTGAATAAAAATTGTATTCCGGTCGTGTGTGAAAAAGGTTCTGTTGGCGCTTGCGGCGATCTCGCCCCAATGTCACAGATTGCTTTATTGTTAATGGGTGAAGGCGAAGCATTTTATAAAGGTGAAAGACTTCCCGGTAAAACCGCTTTTGAAAAAGCCGGAATAAAAATTCCCGGACTTCAGGCACGCGATGGACTTGCAACGATCAATGGTTCAAATTTTATTACAGCAATAAGCGCGCTTCAGCTTTATGATATAAATAGATGGCTTATGCAGGCTGAAATAGCCGCTGCAATGAGTCTTGAAGCGCTTCTCGCTAATATGAAACCTTATGATGTTCGTCTTCACAAGTTAAGAGGCTTCTCCGGCGCGGTAAGAAGTTCGCAGTCAATAAAAAAATGTATTGAAGGAAGTGAACTACTCACCGGAAAGATAAAACAAAAAGTTCAGGATGCTTATTCAATGCGATCAACTCCGCAGGTGATCGGTGCAGCACACGATGCTGTCGCTTATGCAAAGTCACAAATCGAAATTGAACTGAATGGTGTTGGTGATAACCCGATCTTTATTCCTGAAGATAAAATTACATTAACCGGTGCGAACTTTCAGGGAACACCTGTTTCATTACCAATGGATATGATAAGTGCCGCTGTAACTATGGTAAGTGTGTTATCTGAAAGAAGAATGAATCGTTTGAATAATCCCGCGTTGAGTGTTGGACTTCCATCATTTTTAACAAAAGCTGCGGGTATGTTTTCAGGTTTGATGTTAAGTCAATACACTGCTGATACTCTCATTGTTGAACAAAGAATTTTATCAACACCGGCATCGATTCAGTCGATTCCTGCGGCTGCCGATCAGGAAGATTTTGTTTCTATGGGAATGAATACAGTTCTTAAAAATCAGCAGATACTTGATAACGCTTATGGTATATTGGGAATAGAATTTATGGCTGCGGCACAGGCGCTTGATTTCCGCGAGCATAAACCGGGAAAAGGAGTAAGCAAAGCAAAAGAAGTTATCCGTAAACATGTTGAGTTTCTTGATATTGATCGTCCGCTTTATTCTGATCATAACAAGATAAAAGCACTTGTGAAGTCTTGTGAGATACTTGAGGAAGTTGAGAAAGAAGTAGGAAGATTAGACTAGGAAAGTTTCACGCAAAGACGCAAAGTCGCAAAGAAGAATATGAACGAAAATGAATTATCAAAAATAATTGTTGATTCTTGTTTTAAAGTTCATAGTGAATTGGGACCTGGACTTTTAGAGTCAGTATATGAAGAGGTTTTGTCTTATGAAATATTAAGACGGGATTTAGTCATCGAACGTCAGAAAGGAATTCCCGTTATTTATGATAAAATGAAAATGGAATTGGGATTCAGAGCAGATATAATTGTAGAAAATAAAGTGATAATTGAATTAAAATCAATTGAAGCAATTGCACCGGTCCATCATAAACAAGTTCTAACTTATCTTAAGTTGACAGGGCTAAAATTAGGACTTCTGATAAACTTTAACGAAGCATTAATTAAAGATGGCATAAAAAGAATTGTAAATAATTTATAAGCACTTTGCGCCTTAGCGTCTTTGCGAGAAATATAATTTAAGATCAATGGAATGACATGGAAATAGTTTATCTAATAACCGGATTAGTTACTGGCGCAGTTGCCGCTTGGTTGATTGCATCATTTAAGTTCAAGGGTGAGAAAGGAATCACTCCACAGGAAGTACAGCAATTAAATGATCAGATAAATTCACTGAAGATTGAAGCAAGTGCATTAACGGAAAAAGTTAAAATCATCGAGCAGGACAAACTTTCACTACAGCTTGAATTAAAATCTGAAAGAGAAAAATCTGAAAAACTAACTTCGGAAAATTCATCAATTAAATCCGACTATTCTAATCTTCAAACAAAACTCTCTGAACAAAAAGAAGAGGTAGAAAAGCTCCAGGAAAAATTCACAAAAGAATTTGAGAATCTTGCCAACAAAATTTTTGAAGAGAAAGGGAACAAATTCACTGAACAGAACAAAGAAAAACTTGGTGAAATACTGAATCCGCTTAAAGAAAAAATTTCTGAGTTTGAAAGGAAAGTCGAAGAGACAAATAAAGAAAGCATCAAAGGTCATGCTTCATTGCGTGAACAGCTTCAGACATTGAAGGAAATGAATCAGCAGATAACACAGGAAGCAAAAAATTTAACTACAGCGTTAAAAGGTCAGACTAAAATGCAAGGTAATTGGGGAGAATTTATTCTTGAAAGTATTCTTGAAAAATCAGGATTAGTTAGAGGAAGAGAATATGTTGTTCAGGAAAGTCTAACAACAGAAGCAGGAAAACGATTTCAGCCGGATGTTATTATCAAGCTTCCGGAAAACAAGAGCATAGTAATTGATTCCAAGGTTTCATTAGTTGGTTATGAAAAATTTGTTTCCGAAGAAGATGAACATCAAAAGCAGCTTGGATTAGGAGAACATATCAATTCAATCCGTTCACACATAAAAAATCTTAGTAGAAAAAATTATCAGAACCTTTACCAGTTGAACAGTCTCGACTATGTTTTAATGTTTATGCCAATTGAACCGGCATTTGCTGTCGCTGTTCAGAATGATGCTTCACTTTTTACTGACGCATTTGACCAGAATATTGTGATAGTTAGTCCTTCAACATTACTTGCCACATTAAGGACTATCTCAAGCATCTGGCGGCAGGAAAATCAAAATAAAAATGCGATGGAGATTGCGAGACAAAGCGGAGAAATGCTCGATAAGTTTACCGCATTTGTTGATGATCTTATTTCTGTCGGAAAAAGTTTAGTCGGTGCAAAAGATAATTACGATAAGGCAATGAACAAGTTGACTGACGGCAGAGGTAACCTGATAAGCCGTTCAGAAAAAATTAAAAAGCTTGGAGCTAAAGCGAGCAAATCTTTACCTCCCGCTATATTAAACCGTGCTGATATGGATGATGAAAATAATTTACTGGAAAATGAATGATAGTCAGACCACCAAAAACCAAAGAAGAGTTTGAAAGATATTATGATCTTAGGTGGCGTATGCTTCGCGCGCCCTGGAATCAACCTCGTGGTTCTGAGAAGGATCCGATTGAAGATATTGCTTACCCGATAATGGTCTGTGAGGTTGACGGTATTCCTATCGGTGTCGGAAGAGTTCATTTTAACAGTGATGATGAAGCACAAATCCGTTCAATGGCTGTTGAACCTGAATGGCAGAAAAAAGGAATAGGCTCAATTATTATTAATGAACTTGAGAAGATTGCGATAGATAAAGGCGCTAAGTATGTTGTGCTTAACGCACGCGATACTGCTATCCCGTTCTATGAAAAGCATGGGTACAGATTGATAGAGAAGACGATTACTTTATTTGGAACAATTCCTCATCACATAATGCGAAAAGATTTTTAAAACAAATGGCACACTGATTACGCAGATAAAACTGATTCACTCAGATTAGTCATCTCACGACTGTCAGTCCGAACTTGTTTCGGAATCTTGGCTAGAGATATAGTGAAAAAAACAGATGCTGAAATAAATTCAGCATGACAATTTAAAAGCTCTCTGACAATCTTAGCGGTATCAGTGTTCTATTACTTACTTCCCATCTTTACTATCTCTTCAAACTCAAGTTTTTCCACAGGCATGACTGATAGACGATTACCACGCTGAATTAACCTCATATTTTTTAGTTTTGGATTTGATCGTATCGAATCAAGAGTAACGTGAGTTTTAAACTCTTTCACAAACTTAATATCGACCATTATCCACGTTGGATTTTTAGGATCGGCCTTAGGATCGAAGTGATCATCTTTGGGATCGAATTGGGTATGATCTGGATAACCTTCTTTAACAACTTCACAAATTCCCACAACTGCATTTGGTTCAGTACTGCTGTAATAAAACAAAACCTGGTCTCCTTTTTTCATTTCATCACGCATAAAATTTCTTGCCTGGTAATTTCTCACCCCGTCCCAGCAAGTAGTTTGGTTTTTAGATTTTTTCAGATCATCTAAAGAAAAAATGTTTGGTTCAGATTTTACGAGCCAGAATTTTTTAGACATAATAATCCTTTTAAATGAAATTCGAAAAAATAAGTACTTGTCGTTTAGTCATAATTGATAATAGCTAAAGCAAAATATAAAAATGATTGCACTTATTCACACCGCTATCTATATTGATAAGTAATAAAGTTGATTGCATCAATTGCCGGAACGAACTTCAAATAGTATTCCCAGTACTTTAAAAATAATTTCAAATAATCAGGAGGCTTTATGAAACTATTTAAACTTTCTGTTCTGTTCAGCGTGTTTCTTTTCTCTCCATTTGTTTTTGCTCAGGCAGGCTCAGTTGAATTAAGAGACGGCGGAGGAGTTTTAGTAAGTTCGCATGCAAGCATTCAGGAAGCGTATAATGCCATTCCGGCAAACATAACCCAGGCATATACGATTGAAATCCTTGCTGCCTATGCGGGAACAAATGAAACTTTCCCGATTACATTTTCACTACGAACCGGGACGTCAACTTCAAACACAATTACGCTGAGACCCGCAGCGGGAAACACAGGTGAATCGATTTCGGGAACTGCCGGTGGTCAGCCTATTTTACTGCTGGATGATATTGATTTTGTAATCATTGACGGAAGACCGGGAGGAACGGGAACCACTTCTGATCTGACATTGGAAAACCTTGCAACAACAATCAGCTCATATACAATTCGTTTGTTGAACGGAGCTTGTAATAATGTTATCCGGTATTGTGTTCTTAGAAACAATACAATGAATACTGCAGGTCCCAGAACTATTGAAATTGGTACATCGGCTTCAAATCCAACTGGAAACTCTGATAACCTGATAATGAATAATGAAATAATCGGAGGGCGGTCAGGCATTGGTCTTGCAGGCACCACAGCAAACCCAAACCAGAACACAACGATCACCAACAACAGGATATACAATTTTGGTTATGCAGGTATCTGGGTTTTATCATCTTCACATAATATTGTCATACAGGGAAATGAAATATACCAGACCACCGGGTTCAACACTTCAAATTTTGGTATTATAGCAGCAGGGTTTATTAATCTTGATATCATAAAAAATAAAATATATGATATTCAAAACACAGCCTCTGCTACATTGAGAGGGATGCAGATTACACCCGCAGCCGCATCAGTATTAAATGTTTTTAATAATTTTGTCAGCCTCACGTTAGATAACGGAACAAAAACATCACTCTACGGAATTCAACTACTCGGTTCAACTGATTGTACGATGAACTTGTATTATAATACAATCAGGATTGGCGGCACACATACGGGTGGTACGGCTGGTGTAGTTGTATCCGGTGGTATAGTAAAAGGGAACACCGGCGCAGGTTCAATTTACAATCAGAAGAATAATGTTGTATTGAATACAAGAACAGGCGGAACCGCTGGAACATTCCATACCGGTTATTTTTCAGGTTCAACTAACTTGGTTGGAACGAGCGACATCGATTATAATGTTTATTATGGTTTTGATGCAGGCTCAAATCACGCCGGATGGGGCGGGACATTATACACTGATATCAATACTTACAGAGCAGCCGCAACACCAAATGAACAGAACACAATTTTTAAAGCAGTGAATTTTGTTTCCAATACTGATCTTCATGTTGCAGGTGCATCTATCGGGGATTTTGATCTTGCAGGAACTCCGATTACCGGAATAACAGATGACATTGACGGTCAGCCTCGCCACGCTACAGTGCCTTACAGAGGCGGTGATGAAGGTGATGTTCCTTTGCCGGTTGAACTTTCAACATTCTCTGCAAGTGTAAACGGTTCAAATGTTACGCTTGAATGGAGTACATCCAGTGAAATGAATAATCATGGTTTTGATATTGAAAGAAAATCTGTTAATGCAGACTGGCAGAAAGTCGGTTTTGTAGAAGGCGCAGGAACAACTTCAGAAACACGAAGTTATTTATTTACAGATCGTGAACTCGTTTCTGGTATTCATAATTACCGCTTAAAACAAATTGATCTTGACGGCTCATTCACTTATCATAACCTGAATAATGAAGTAGAAGTAGGAATACCCGACAAATTTGATCTTGCTCAGAACTATCCGAATCCATTCAACCCGACAACTGTTATTAGCTATTCAATTGCAAAAGAATCACTCGCCAAACTTGTTGTATTCAACAGTATTGGTGAGGAAGTTTTGACCCTTGTAAACGAACTAAAACAACCGGGAAATTATTCATATAATTTTGATGCAAACTCATTATCAAGCGGTGTGTATTTTTATAAATTGACCGCAGGTGATTTTGTTTCCACAAGGAAGATGTTGTTGGTCAAGTAACATCTGAAATTTTAAAGGTACAATTGAATCGAAGGCATCACAAATCCTGTGGTGCCTTTCTTTTGTAGATGGCGATCTTTTCGCCTTTAGTCTCAAACACTTTTTTTACTTCATAAAAATTTTCAAAATTATTTTTATCACCTCTTAAGTAATACATAACTTCAGGATACTCGTGAACTATATAATCAGGCCTATAATGATCAACCAAACGGTCATAATTTTTTTGATTTAAATGTTGGGAAATCTCGGGATTGACCAAACCCAAAGCATCTATCATCTTTCCCTTTTTATAATGATAACTTAATATGCCAATATCATCTGCAGCAATTGAGGAACCCTCAGAGACGTTTTGATTAAGCCATTCGGTCACTTTAATAAAATTGCTGTACTTAGCATTATGACCTTCAATAAAATTTTTTACTGGTAGAGAGATAGCAGTTAAGAAAAGTATGACCATTAAAATTTTTTTCAGAACGGAATTCTTTATTGTGCTTACTGCAAACAGTGAGAAAATTATTGCGAGTATTATCGCAAATGGAATGTAATACCATTTGTAAGGCGGAGCGTTAATCACAAATGCATATAAAACAAATAATGCAATCGACCAGTATGAAAGAATTTTTATTCCATCATTTTCTAATAATGCTATCCGTTTCACTCTGAAATAAATAAGACTAATGATGAGCAACAAAAGAATACTGCTAATTGTAATGATTTTTCCAGGGATGTGAATTACACTTCCTGTGAGAAAGATTAAACCGTCTCCGAATATTCCAAGTTTACTTTGAGTAAGTTTTAATGCAATTGTGGTTGGCAGAAATGAGTCAAAATAAAATTTACTGAATACAAACCAGGGAATAATCATTAACAGGAAAAAAAAGATAACTCTGAATGAAGGTAGTTTTTTGTATTTGATTATATAAAAGAGGAATAACATTCCGGCAAAAAGAAATGAATCCAATCTTGCTAAGATGCTAAGTCCGGCTAATGAAAATGAAAGAACAAATTTTTCACTCGTAAAGTAATAGATGGAAGCAAGAATAATTGTCAGATTCAAAAATGTTTCCATACCAAAACCATATTTCAAAACCGGCATCGAAAAAAATATAAGTGCTGTTACAAAAAATCTTTCATTGTCTTTGAGAAGCTTATATAGCAAGAACAAAATAAGTACAATTGAAAGAACAGAAATAATACCGCCGATATATTCCAGGCTGCCCGGAAATAAAGGTTTAACTAAAAAATAAATGAATGCCAACAGCAATGTATATAACGGTGAAGTTGTTGCGTTAACTTTCTCGCCTATGTTAAATACATAACCATTTCCGTCGGCAATGTTTTTTGCATACTGATAAAATATATATGCGTCATCTAGTCTGAAGAACATAAAACCGGTAAAAAACACCAGGACCACGATAGTGAGTGATATGAAATAAAACTTGTTCATCTTGTTTATAAAATTATAAAACATTTTATTGAATATGAATTTATAATTACCGCTTTTGGCTGTTGATATTAGCATTCAAGCCGAATATCTTTTAACAGCTAATAATTAAATGTATGGAACAGTTTTTTATTGTTCCGGAATGAATATGCAAAACAAGCTGACTATTAAATTATTTCTTGTTGTAATTTTTCTGCAAGCAAATATTATTGATGCTCAAACTGAATCATCATTCAGAATCGCTCGTCTAAAATACAGCGGCGGAGGCGATTGGTATAACGATCCTTCGGCAGAGGTTAACCTGCTAAAATTCATTAAAGAGAATACCAACATAAAAGCAAAAGATGAATACAAGTTTGTTGATCTTTCAGGTGATGAAATTTTTTCGTACCCGTTTTTATTTATGACCGGACATGGAAATGTTACATTCAGCCAATCAGAGACAGAAAGATTAAGGAAATACCTTGAAGCAGGCGGATTCTTATATATCGATGATGATTATGGTCTTGATAAAGCTGTCAGAAGAGAAATGAAAAAAGTCCTGCCGTTAAATGATTTTGTTGAACTTCCGTTTTCGCATCCTATTTATAATAATGTTTTTGATTTTACATCAGGTCCGCCAAAGACACATGAACATGATAAAAATCCACCGCGAGGATTTGGAATATTTATCGGGAAAAGATTAGCTGTTTATTATACTGTTGAATCAAATCCGAGTGACGGCTGGGCTGATTCGGAAGTTCATAATGATCCGGCGGTTAAAAGAGAAGAAGCTCTGAAATTCGGAACTAACATTGTAGTTTATGCACTAACTAATTGAGATGGTAAAAAAGATTAAGAGTAAGAATATGAATAAGATTAAGAGAAAGAATATGAGTTTGTGATGAGCGAACAATCAGGTTTTTACAATGAAATACTAAATAAGCTCGAAAGGCTTAACAGGAAAGAATCTATACGGGTTTTACTTAACCGGATAATTCAAATTTCATTTTTATTTGTTTCGTTGTTTATACTTTTTTCTTTTGCTGAGTTGATCGGATATTTCCCGACCTGGACAAGAACCCTATTCTTTTTTTCTTTATTGATTTTATTTACTGCAATTGTATTACTTGGCTTATTGATTTTCATCCCGGGGATACATAATTGGTTTTCCAAAACAAATTATTATTCTACTGCACAGAAAGTCGGGTTATTCTTTCCCTCGATTAAAGATGATCTTGTAAACGCAATGCAGCTTGTTGAGACTGGTTTGGTTTCCACTCTTTATTCGCAAAACCTGAAAGATGCTGCATTCAGAAACGTTTATAACCGTTCCCGTGAATTGAAGTTTGAGAGTATTATCAACTTTGATCGGCAAAAAAAACAAGCGATGTTACTCTTTGCTGCAGCTTCTATAATTGTATTATTAATCGCCTTCATTCCTGGACTTGCTAATGCTTCCGGCAGAATTATTAATTTTTCAGATGAGTATAATAAACCGCAAAAGTTTTATCTCTCGGTGCTGCCGGGGAATCATACTATCACAAAAGGTGAAGATGTTGAAATCAAAATAAAAGTTGATGGCGACAAACCCGGTTATGTATTTCTTGCAACAAAGGATGATGAGCAAACAGATTATTCGTTGGCAAAAGTTATGCGGGATTCTTCTGGAGATTATATTCAGCAATATTCTGCTGTAAGAAAAACGTTCAGGTATTATGCCTCATTAGATGATATAGAAAGCGGCGAATACGAAATAACAATCATCGATAGACCGGTCATATCAAACATACTGATCAATGTTACTCCGCCTTTGTATTCAGGATTAAAATCATTTCAACAAATTGATAACGGAAATATAACTGCGTTATTGGGAAGTAAAATTGAATACAGAATCACATCATCTAAAGAAATAAAATCTGCGGAACTTGAATTTTCCGATTCAACAAAAATTGATTTGAAGCCGGCACTCACAGAAGCAAAATCATCTTTCAATTTAAGAGGTGATAAAAATTATCACATTAATATTACGGATATAAATGATAACGCAAATCTTTTCCCGATTACCTATTCGCTTAAAGTTGTTTATGATTCTTACCCGTCAATTGATGTATTGATGCCGGCACAAAATATCCAGCTTGGGAATGATAACCGTGTTAATCTTTCGGTAATGATTAGTGATGACTATGGATTTAATAAACTCCAGGTTCATTACCGTCTTGCTGAATCAAAATATGAAGCGCCTCAGGAAAAGTTCACAGCATTCAATCTTGATATTCCTCAAAGTCAGAAAGAAGCTGAAATAAATCACACATGGAATCTTTCCAATCTTAATCTTGCAACGGAAGATGTTGTTCAATATTACTTTGAAATTTTTGATAACGATAATGTAAGCGGACCCAAATCAGTAAAGAGCGCGACTTACCTGATACGCGTTCCTTCTCTTGATGAACTTCTCGCAAAATCCGATGAAGTGCATAATGATGCTCAACAGGATCTGAAAGAAACTTTGCAGCAAGCTGAAGAACTGAAAAAAGAAATTGAACAAATTGAACGTGATCTAAAGCAGGATAAAAAAGAATTAAACTGGCAGGAAAAAGAAAAAATTGAAAAAGCTCTTGATAAGTTTGAAGAACTGCAGGAAAAAGCCGAACAGGTAAATGAGAAGCTAGAACAAATGCAGGAACAGCTTCAGGAGAATAATTTATTATCCAAAGAAACACTTGAGAAATATCTTGAACTGCAAAAACTGATGGATGAACTTTCCAGTGATGATATGAAAAAAGCAATGGAAAGAATGAGGAACATGCTTCAGAATATGAACCGCCAGCAGGCTCAGGACCAGATGAAAGATTTTAAACTAGATGAAGAAAAATTCCAGCAAAGTATCGAAAGAACGATGAACCTTTTGAAACGAATTCAGATTGAACAAAAGGTTGATGAACTGATGAAACGAACTGAAGAAATGACTGAGATGCAGGAGGAGCTTGAAAAACAGACCTCAGAAAGCAATACGTCTGACCAGAAAAACCAGGAACAGCTTGCAAAAAAGCAGGATGATATAAGCAAAAATCTGAAAGAGCTTGAAAAGGAAATGAAAAATCTTTCTGAAAAAATGAAAGAGCTTGAGGATATGCCGAATGAGCAGATGGAGGACTTGCAGGAAGAATTTGATGAACAAAATAATGATGAACTTTCTGAACAGGCTGAAAATGATTTAAAGCAAAAGAAGAATCAGAGTGCTATGCAAAAGCAGCATAAGCTGAGCAACAACATGAAAAAGATGAATCAGAAAATGCAGCAGCTTCAGCAGTCAATGATGCAGCAGAACCAGATGCAGACTTTTACCGATATGATGAAGATCCTTGATAACCTCATCAATCTTTCCAAGCAGCAGGAGGAATTGAGAAAAGAATCACAGAACATGGATCCGAATTCATCGCAGGCAAATGAAAATGCGCAGAAGCAAAATAATCTTCAAAGAAGTCTTGATAGAATTCTTCAGCAGATGTCGGATGTATCACAAAAAACTTTTGCGATAACTCCTGAAATGGGTAAAGCGCTTGGTGATGCAAAAAAAGAAATGAACAATGCTATACAATCAATGCAGAACCGGAATACAGGTATGGCTTCGATGAACCAGGGTGAATCGATGAAACATCTTAACGAAGCGGCATCAATGATGAAAAGTTCTATGGAATCAATGATGCAAGGTGGTAGTGGACAAGGTGGAATGATGTCGTTAATGCAGCAGCTTCAGCAAATGTCAGGGCAGCAAATGAGTTTGAATAATCTTACTCAAATGCTGCAGCAGGGAAAATCCGGACAGCTGTCACCACAGCAGCAGTCTGAACTGCAAAGATTAGGTCAGCAGCAGGAACTAATAAGAAAATCACTTGAGGAACTGAACAAAGAAGCAAAACAATCCGGGCAAACAAAGCGGCTTCCGGCAAATCTCGAAAACATTATGAGGCAAATGCAGGAAGTAATTTCAGATATGAAAACTGAAAAATTAGATGATGATCTTCTTCAAAAACAGGAAAAGATTTTGTCAAGATTATTGGATGCTCAGCGTTCAATAAACGAAAGAGATTTTGAGAAACAGCGTGAATCAAATTCAGGGCAGAATGTTGTAAGGGAATCACCATCTGATCTGAACTTAAATTCTAACAGCGGCAGAAACAGGATTCACGATGAATTGATAAAATCAGTTCAGGAAGGTTATTCACGCGACTACGAAGAACTCATCCGTAAATATTTTGAAGCCCTACAGAAAGAGCCGGGCAATTAGAAGAAATTTAGTACGGGCTGACATTTAACTCCATGTAGAACTCAAAAAAAAATTTTTATTTCCAATCAATTTATTTTAGAGTAAGTTTCTGCAAGTCAAATAAACAAAGCAATAAATGAAAGAAGTATTCAACTTTGCATTAGAAACCGCGCTTAAATTAAGTGGTAAAGATGCGGGTTGCGTAGTGAGGGTTTTCAAGAATAATCATGAATTTGTTGCATCAATATTTCCCACCGGAAAATTAAATCAAAAATATTCTCTGTTTGTTTCGGAGTCTTTAAATATCAATAAGTGGGGTGAGAAAGGCTTACTACCAGTTAAGCGGACTGCTGAAGGGATTAAAATATTCTACCAGGAAATCATTTCTATTAATCCGGCAGAAGAGGAAAAAATAATTTTGATAGTTTTGACCTCGGACAATAAAATTATTAAACCTGCTCTGAAAAAATCACTGGATATTATTTGTGAAAACCTTGGTTTGGCTTTCAAAGAAAGTGCAAAGTTAAAATCGAATGAGTACAGAAGTAATAGAACATTTAATGATTCGATGGTAAAAGTGCTTTCAATAATTGACGATGCAGTTCTGATTTTAAATCCTGAAGGAATTGTAATTGAAGCAAATAAGGCAACTATGGAAATGTTTGAATTACCAATTGAAGAAATTTCGGGAAGACATTTAATCGAATTAATCCCTGCTGATCAGATCGGAATATTTACGAAGAGTTTTAACTCGTTAATGACCGAAAGAAAGATAAATACAATTAATGTAACAATATCAAAGGCGCATGGCGGAGAATCGAACATAACATTCAAAACCGGAATAATGGAAAATGGAAACCAACTGGAATACATCGTATTGACGGCAAAAAAAATTCCGGAGGCTGACATACAGGCGGATAGTAAATTTCTAAAGGCGAAACTGATTGAAACCGAACGCGTTCTTAAAATTGAAAAGTCACGGGTGCATCAGCAAAAAGCTATACTCGAGGAACTTAACCGAATGAAGGATGAATTCATTTCAAATATTTCTCATGAATTCCGAACTCCGCTCGCATCTATTATCGGTTTTTCTGAAACTATTGACTCGGAAAAAGATCTTGACGGAGAGACAAGGGATGAATTCAACAGGGAAATTCTGAATGAAGCGAAGCGTCTGGCAAAATTGATTAATGAAGTGCTGGATACATCACTTGTTGAAGGTAAAAAAATATTGCTGAATAAAAGTTCATTTGATGTGGTTAGTCTTATCAAAGAGCTTATAAATGAAAATTCTGCGGGGATGAAAGCAAAGAGTCTTGTGCTGAATCCGGATCTGCCGCAAGGTGAGGTATTAATTTACGCAGACAGAAAGCAAATATTTGATGCGATAAATTCCCTGATTTTGTTTTCCATTTCAATGTCGGCGAGATCGGGAAGGATAAGTATTATTCTTAACAAATTCGTCGATGAAACTGAACTGATAATAACCGATACCGGAAAAGGTATACCCGAGGATATAAAAAGTAAAATTTTAAAACATGTTGCTCATGCTCAAGCGGAAAATTTTACATCAGAAATTGTTCATAGCTTGGTTTTTGCTAAACAAATTGTAGATTTACACGGTGGATTATTCATATTTGAGAGTGAAATAAACAAAGGTACAAGTTTTGTAATGAAACTGCCTATGATCAAAAACCTGCAACAATTCTAAGGTAAAAACTGTGAACAAACTGGTCTACATAGTAGATGATGAACAGGCAATATCAAAACTCTTAAGTTATTGGGTCAAAGATAAATGGCATTATGATGTGGAAGTTTTCTCAAATGGCGAAGACCTTTTGAGAGGACTTAGTAATAACGGAAAACCGGATCTGATTTTACTGGATATAATGTTACCGGGTTTAAATGGTATCGATACACTCAAAAGGGTAAAACAGCTCGATGAAAATCTTCCCGTAATAATTTTATCGGCCCAAGGCAGTATTGAAGTAGCGGTTGAATCGTTACGATTTGGTGCATTTGATTACTTCCCTAAACCGATTGACCAGCAGCGGCTTGAGCCTGCAATTAAGAATGCTATAAAAAGTTATGATCTCCAGCGTGAACTGCAGAACCTTAGAGAGAATGTTAAGAAGGAATACAGTTTTGACAACATTATCTCCGCTGATGGTAAAATGCAGGATGTGTTTAAACTTGTATCAAAAGTATTAAACAATGACATCACAGTTCTTATTTATGGTGAAAGCGGCACAGGTAAGGAATTAATTGCCCGTGCAATTCATTATAACGGAAAACGAAAAGATAAACCATTCATTGTCGTTAACTGTGCTTCAATTCCCCGTGAGCTGCTTGAGAGTGAATTGTTCGGACACGAAAGAGGTTCATTCACAGGCGCCCACCAGAAAAAGCTGGGAAAATTTGAGTTAGCAAACGAAGGCACAATTTTCCTTGATGAAGTTGGTGAACTTGAAATGCTTCTTCAGGCAAAACTGTTAAGAGTGATACAACAGAAGGAATTTGAAAGGGTCGGTGGAACCGAACTTATTAAAACTGATGTTAGAATTATTTCCGCAACGAACAGAGACCTTAAACAGGCTGTGGACACTAAAGAATTCAGAGAGGATTTGTATTACAGATTAAATTCATTCCCCATCTACATACCGCCATTAAGACAGCGCAAAGGTGACATACTAGTGCTTGCCCAGTATTTCTTCGATTCATTCAATAAAAAACTTGGCAAGAATCTAAAAGGATTTTCAAAAAAAGCATTGAAACTGATTTATGATTACGCCTGGCCCGGTAATATCAGGGAGATGGAGAATACAATAGAACGCTGTCTGGTTGTAGCGGAGAACGATACTGTTGAAATTGACGATCTACCGCCGCACATCCGGAATATGGAATTGATTTCAGCACCGGTACAGCCGGGATCATTGTTCAGTGACGATAATATTGTTCCTTTTGAAAGATTAAAGGAAGAAGCTATAAGGCATGCTCTGAAAATTACAAACGGTAATATTGTTGAAGCAGCAAAAAAGCTTCAGCTTGGCAGAGCAACTATTTACAGATTGATGGAAAAATATAATATTGATCATCATTCTTTTGATTAAACAGAAAACAAAATAATAAGGTTAAAACATGGAATTCATAACCGAAGAACATGGTGATGTACTCGTTAAAATGGTAATGCTTTCAAGAGCAACCTTGCGTGAAGCGGATGATTTTAAAAATGCACTTGCTGAGGATATACAGAACGGCGCAAGAAAAATTGTGGTTGACCTTAGTGAATGTGAGTTTATTGATTCAACTTTTCTCGGCGCACTGGTTGTATCACTGAAAAAAGTTACAAGCCTTGGCGGTGATATGAGACTTGTTGGATTTCAGCCGGCAGTTCATTCTATGTTTGAACTTACCAGGATGTACAGGGTTTTTGAATCATTCAAAACAAAAGAAGAAGCGGTAAATAGTTTTAATTAAATGACTGAAATAACTCCGCACGGTATTTATTTTAGTAAAAATTTTTCGATAGTAATAAAAATTAAAAAATAATGGTTCATTACCATTGGTGCTAAATCCTTCTTTGAAAGCTTCTGGGGATCATACCGGTGCACAAAACCGGGGACTGATTCAAGAATATTGACCTATGAATAGCGACGAAAAAAAATCTGTACTCATAATCGACGATGATATAACCATCCGAAAACTCATTTCCCATCATCTAAAAATAAAAGACTATAGCGTACTGGAAGCCACTAATCCTGATGAAGGATTTTCGCAGTTAAATAACCAGAAAGTTGACCTTGTTTTATGTGATGTTACGATGGGTGATATGGATGGATTCTCATTCTGCAGGAAAGTCCGTGAGAGTGAAAAGTACAGACTTCTTCCGTTCGTATTTGTAACCGCAAAAAACAGTATTGAAGATAAATCAATGGCTCTCGAAGCCGGCGGAGATGACATCATTACTAAACCTTTTGATGTTAACGATCTGCTGATTAAAGTTCAGGCGTTGATAAGACGTTCTGACATTTACAAAGTTTACGGTGCTAAAAAACATCTTGAGCAGTCGTTTTCTTCGGCAATGGCTAAAATACTTATTGTTGATGATGATGTTTCGCTGGCAAAATTATTTCAGTTCAATCTTAATAAAGCAGGGTTTGACTGCAGCATCGCCATAAGTGCTGAAGAAGGCTTTAAAATGGCTCATATGATCTCACCGGACTTAATAATTTCTGACATTATGATGCCCGGCGTAGATGGTTATGAGTTCAGAAAAATGCTACTTGCCGATCAGCAGTTGAAATCCATTCCGTTTGTATTCCTTACCGCAAAGGGAAATGAAACAGATATACTTGATGGCTATGATCTCGGAATTGCAGACTATGTTGTTAAGACAGCCGGACCAAGAGTAGTAGTTGCAAAGGTAAGTGCTATCATAAAAAGTCTTGGCAAAGAAAGAGAAAAAGTTGTTACAGAACTGCACGATGCTGCAGATTCATTGCGTGCTAAAGTTGTTCCTGAAAGTTTTCCTGAATTAGACGGATTTGATATTAAACATTGGCACATTCCTTTTCAGGGAATTCCGGGCGGCGATTTCCTGGATTATTTTCCTCTAGATGATAATCATATGGCTGTAGTACTTGGCGATGTCATGGGAAAGAAATGGGGTGCATGGTATTTCGCATTTGCTTATGCGGGTTATGTACGCAGCGCATTAAGAGTTGTACTGCAGAATGCAAAAGGATTTACTCCAAGCGATATACTTCAACGTGTGAATAATTCCGTTTACCAGGATGCAAAGGTTTCAGAAGTTTTTGCGACTCTGAGTATTCTGGTGATTGATAAACAAAACAAGACGGTAAAATACACTGGTGCAGGAGATCTACCGATTATTTATAAAAATGGGACGACCGGGGAAATGAAAAGAATTCAGTCAAACGGATTACTGCTTGGATTTGCCGCAGAAGGAAATTATTCCGATGTGTTCATTCAGCTTAATAAAAACGATTTACTGTTTATGCTGACTGATGGAATTTTCGAATCGCGAAATGCTGCCGGTGAACCATTTGGTTCAAAAAAGCTTATGGAGGTTGTCGCAGAAGTAAATGATTCTGTTGATGCCCTGGAAAAAATAAAATCGGAATTCAGTCTCTTTACCAACAGCAAATTTGAAGATGATCTCAGCCTGATTGTTATTAAATCCCGTTAATTATACAAATTTTTATTAAGCACATCCCTAAACTTTTCTCATTTTCATCCGATAATATTTATGAAGGCTCTCTTCTGGAGACCCCGTTATTTAATAATAATTTGAATTTGATTTGTTGCGAAGGACTCGTAAGTAAATTTCAGGGAAGAAAAATGAAAAATTTTACCATAACAGAATCGGCGATTTACACAAAAAAGATCAGCGGTCATTTACTTGTTAATGATTATTTGCGCATTCCATTAAGATATGGTTTTTCAGGTCTGGCTATTATGTTTTCACTGTGTTCATTAATGAAGTATTTCGGGTTCCTTGCCGGTGCACGTGCTGAATTCAGTGTCGGAACTGATGAAGTTATGCTTTCATTAATTGGGTTTGTAATTCTTTTCCTGATCAGGTTTCTCGCAAATTACAGAAACAGCATAACCGAAAAAGTACAGGAAAGAAAAATTTATACTTCCGAAGCTGCCTGAAGTTTTTCTGTACGCTCTGCAAGTTTTAACTGTTCGATAAGCTCATCAAGATCGCCCTCCATAATATTTGAAAGGTTGTAAAGAGTTAACCCGATCCGATGGTCTGTTACACGATTCTGAGGATAGTTGTATGTTCTGATTTTATCACTTCTGTCCCCGCTTCTTACCATACTTTTTCTTTGTGCAGAAATTTCGTCATTCTTTTCTTTCAGCTTTATATCATAAAGCCGTGCGCGTAAAACCTTCATTGCCTTCTGGCGATTCTTTAACTGCGAGCGCTCATCCTGGCATTGAACGACTATTCCAGTCGGCAAGTGAGTTATTCTTACAGCAGTTTCAACTTTATTAACATTTTGACCGCCTGCGCCTCCTGAACGGAAAATATCAATCTTCAGGTCATTCGGATTTATATCCACCTGAACGTCCTCAACCTCCGGAAGCACAGCCACCGATGCTGCTGACGTATGCACTCTTCCGCTTGCTTCTGTAGCGGGAACTCTCTGCACACGATGAACACCGCTTTCAAATTTCATTTCACCAAAAATTGAATTTCCGCTGATTGAGAATACAGCTTCTTTAATCCCTCCGAGTCCTGTATCACTTATGTCAATGTATTCTACCTTCCAGCCTTTTACTTCCGCATATCTTGTGTACATCCTGAATAAATCTCCAGCAAACAATGCAGCTTCCTCGCCCCCGGTGCCGGCGCGTATTTCAAATATAACATCTTTGTTATCGTTCGGGTCTTTTGGAAGAAGCAGTACTTTTATTTCCTCTTCAAGATTCTCTCTTTCATCTTCAAGATCTTTTAATTCGATCTGCGCAAGATCAGCAAGTTCTTTATCCATTCCGGAATTTATGATCTCTTTATTGCCATCGATATTCTTAAGTACTTCTGAATATTTTTCATAAGCTGAAATTATCTCAGTCAGGTCGCTTCTCTCGCGGCTAAGATTTACAATTTTATCTCTATCATTCATGAATGACGGATCAGACAACTGCTGATTTATCATATCAAAACGATCTTTTATTTTTCTTAATCTTGTTATCAGTTCCATTGTATTCTTTATTTTGGAGAGCAAATATACTAAAGCTGGGTTTCAGAATAAATTAGGACTTCGTTTACATGGTCTTTAAAGAATTCAGGTATGATTTTTTACCTGTCCCAAACTGTCTGAGTACTTCACTGAAATGAAGCAACTGTCCTTCCAAAAATTTCGGAGTAGTTATGAATAGAAAAGACTTTATTTACAAAATGGGTATAGGAACCACCGCAATTGCGTTTTGTAATTGTATGGTCGGCTGCAGCGGGGAAGATGAAGTAACTGGTCCGCCGCCTCCGCCTTCAAATGTAGATTTTACTCTTGATTTAAATGATGCTGCAAACAGTTCATTAAACACTAACGGCGGATCTTTATACAGAGGCGGAATTCTTGTAGGCAGAGTTAACGCGACAACCTTTATAGCTTTATCACAGGTTTGCACACACCAGGGAACTACAGTTCAGTTTCAACTTGCGAACAACAGAATTCATTGTCCTAATCACGGTTCAAACTATACATTGGAAGGAACTGTGATTAATGGTCCTGCAGTGCAAGCTTTAAGAAAATACAATACTGAGTTAAATGGAAATTTACTCAGGGTATTCAGTTGAATGAGTTATAAATTTATTCATCTGTTCGTTCTTCAACAAGTAAGAATATTCGGGAGTCCATTCTATCAAGTTCTATTGATGCACTGTCAGTAAACTGAATTTTTTTATTTGTTGCCAGTTCTATGATGGTGTGAACATTTCTAAATAGTTTTTCCTGTTTTGTCAGAGTCAGTGTTTTGTTTGTATCATTATTATTAACGACACACAATAGTTTTTCTTTACCAGTAGTTTTTAAGTAGTGATAAATTTCATTCTTAACAGGAAAGTGAATTAATTTTCCTGATGAAATCGCTTCATACTTTTTTCTGACGCTTAATAGATTTTTTGTGTAGTTAAAAATTTCATTTTCTGTTTCAGTTCTTTCAGCTTCCTTAAAGGCATTTCTTTTATGATGTACGAACCCTCCCGGAAAATCAGTTCTTATCGTTCCATGATCCGGACCGCCAACCATTCCAATTTCAGTACCGTAATACAACTGCGGAATTCCTCTTGTGGTAAACAGGAGGAACAAAGCAATTTTAACCCTGTCAATATTTTCTTTGGAAAGAAACATTGCGCGTTTGACATCATGATTATCAAGGAACGTCATCAGGTTATCTGGGTCAGCATAAATAAAATCCTTCGCGAATGCTTCATAAAAATCATATAACCTTTTTTCGCCGCGGAGGTAGCCAATGTAAGTCCAGTAAATTCCAAAGTCGGTTAGAGCAGGAAGATAAGTATCAAAGTCATTCTTGAATTTATTCCCTGACTGGTAATAAGAAAGGAAGGTCGCATCGTTCACCCATACTTCACCAACAATATTAAACCCGGGATATTCATCAAGTATAGCTTTGTTCCATTCGCTTAAAAATTTTTGGTCAGGATAAGGATATGTGTCTTCACGTATTCCATCAAGTCCGGAGTATTCAATCCACCATATCATATTTTGAATGAGGTAATTTTTTACAAAAGGATTTTTCTGGTTCAGATCGGGCATGTAATTGGTGAACCAACCGTCAGTTGTATTTGAGATTGTGTGATTGACGGAATATGGATCAGAAAATGAAATCTTAAAATGTTCAGTGAGTTCGTGGCTTTCAATTGAACCATTCACCCAATCACTGAACGGAAGATTTTTCATCCAGGGGTGATTTATACTTATGTGATTGCTTACGTGATCAAAAATTATTTTCAAATTATTCTTATGAGCTTCATCAACAAGTTTTTTATAAAGTTCGTTCGTTCCAAATCGCGGATCAATTTTATAAAGATCAGTTGCAGCATAACCATGATAGCTTGTACGAGTATTGTTTTCAACTAAAGGATTAATCCATAAGGCAGTTACACCGAGCTCCTGTAAATAATCCAGATGATTGATCATTCCCTGAATATCACCGCCGTGACGCGAATATGCTTCATCGGGATCAAATTCATTTTTCATTCCATCAACAATGTCATTCGTTGTGTCGCCGTTTGCAAACCTGTCCGGTGTTATCAAATAGATTACGTCTTTATTACTGAATCCCTGATGTTTGCCATCAACTGATTCGCGTTGAAATACCGGATATACGATTTCAAACTCATCGGCATTATTTTTCAATTTTAATTTATGATTTCCCGGTTTAAGATTTTCTGGAATTGATATGTCAATAAAAAGATATTCAGGGTGCTCTGCTTCTGTGACTTTTGTAACTGTGATTGACTTATCTTCAAACTCAGCGGAAATATTTTTTAGATTTTCTCCATAAACCATCAGTTGAACATTATTCCACTTCATTCCGGTCCACCAGTTAGGAGGTTCAATTTTATTTACCTTTATCTGCTGACCGGATAATGTAAAAATGTTTAAAACTATAAGTAAAGTGAGATGGGCAAAAAATCTTATCATACAATAACCATTAAGTTGTGTTTAATAAATACGTTCACAAGATAAAGATTACAAGTTAAAAGCGAAAAATATGGTTCCTGTTTTTGCAGGTTTTATTTTATATTTTTGTAAGCACAAAGCAAACAGAATTTAATAATGAAACAATTTGATATACCGCAATTTTACAGAAGCCCTGTAATTTCAAGGATAAAAAATCTTAGGCGGAATGACGATCCGCGCAAAAAAGATTTCACTCCGACAAAATTAGATTTTGGTCCGGTAAGATTTTTAATAGCGCGTCACTTCGGTTTTTGTTACGGAGTTGAAAATGCGATTGAGATAGCTTACAAAACCATTAATGAAAATCCTGACAAAAGAATTTTCCTCCTGAGTGAAATGATACACAACCCTGGAGTAAATGACGACCTGCTGAAAAGGGGAGTGAAATTCTTAATGGATACTTCGGGTAATCACTTAATTGACTGGAACGAACTGAATAGCGACGATATAGTAATTATACCGGCATTCGGAACTACACTTGAGATTGAAAAACAACTCGGAGTTTTGGGCATTGATCCTTACCGCTATAACACAACATGTCCATTCGTTGAAAAAGTCTGGAACCGTTCCGGACAGCTTGGTGAAAAGGATTATACAATTATCATTCACGGTAAACATTATCACGAGGAAACAAGAGCAACATTTTCTCATACTGTCAATAAAACAAAATCAGTTATAGTAAGAGACATAGAAGAAGCAAAATTTCTTTCAGGCGTGATCACAGAAAAAAAATCTGAAGAAGAATTTTATAAATTTTTCAGTGGTAAATATTCCGAAGGATTTAATGTAAAAACTGATTTACTGAAGATCGGAGTCGTTAACCAGACCACTATGCTTGCAACAGAAACGGAAGAGATTTCAACTCTGCTTAAAAATGCGATGATAGAAAAATATGGTGTAGAAAACATTACTGAACATTTCGCTGATACACGTGATACATTATGTTATGCAACAAATGATAACCAGGAAGCAACATACGGACTGCTTAATGAAAAAGCTGATCTTGCCATTGTCGTTGGAGGTTATAACAGTTCGAACACAAGTCACATTGTTGAACTGTGCGAAGCGAAACTTAAAACATATTTTATCGCTGATGAAAAGAAGATCATATCAGATAAATCTATTCTTCATTTTGAAGTTCATCAAAAAAAAGAAATTGTAAGTGAGAACTATTTGCCTGTAAAAGATAAGGTTGATATCATACTTACAAGCGGCGCTTCGTGTCCCGATTCAGTGGTTGATGAAGTTCTGCAAAAGCTGGTATCATTTTATCCTTCAGCACGTACCACTAATGATGTTATTGATGAGTTGTTCAAGTGATGAGCTTAATAAACACTAAAGGTTTATTTGTAATTCTTTAGTGATATGGGTAAATTTGCAAGCCATTTATGAATAAAACTAAACCAATTGAATGAGAGCAATAATACCTGTAGCAGGAATCGGAACGCGTCTTAAGCCGCACACTTTTTCAACTCCCAAAGTACTGCTGAATGTCGGCGGTAAACCGATATTAGGTCACATACTTGATAAGCTTCTTGAGGAAGGAATTAATAAATCCACCTTCGTCATTGGCTATTTGGGTGATATGATAAAAGAGTATGTTGAAAATGAATATCCACAAATGAATTCAATATTTGTAGAGCAGACTGAAATGAAAGGATTAGGTCATGCTATTTACACAGCAGTTCCTTCCTTTGATGATAAAGAAATATTTATAATTCTCGGCGATACAATTTTTGATGTGAACATTAAAGATGTATTGAAAAACAAAAAGAGCGCACTCGGCGTTAAAGAAGTTGAGGATCCGAGCCGATTTGGTGTTGCCATTTGTAATAACGGATATATCCAAAAACTTGTTGAGAAACCTCAGACGAAAATTTCCAACCTTGCACTTGTTGGTTTGTATTACATATCAAATGCAGATGCCCTGGTTAAAAGTCTTAACTGGTTGATTGAAAAAGATATCCGCACCAAAGGTGAATTGCAGTTAACTGACGCACTTCAGCAGATGATTGAAACCGGGGAGAAAGTAACTACATTTCCCGTTGAAGGCTGGTATGACTGCGGTAAACCTGAAACATTATTATCGACAAATAAAGTTTTACTTGATAAAAAAAGTACAACTCAGAAGTTTGAGAATGTTGTCATAAATAATCCTGTGTTCATTTCAGAAGGAGTTGACATTTCAAACTCTGTAATCGGTCCATATACTACGATAGATAAAGGCAGCAGGATAAAAGATTCTGTTATTAAGAATTCAATTCTTGGTTCTAATGCAGAGGTCTCAAAAGCTTTACTGGAAAATTCGATAATAGGAAATAAGGCAATTGTCAAAGGTTCATTCAAGAGATTGAACGCAGGCGATTCATCAGAAATAGATTTTTATTAATTATTAATTTCATATAAAGGTAAGTAAAAATATGTCATTCTTTTTCACATCAGAGTCAGTATCAGAAGGTCATCCCGATAAAGTAAGTGATGCAATATCAGACGGAATACTTGATGCAATTTATACAGAAGATCCTAATGCCCGCGTAGCTTGCGAAACATTCGTTACAACCGGTTTGGTTTTAGTCGGCGGTGAAATTACCACCAAAGCTTATATTGAAGTTCCTGACATTGTTAGAGAAACAGTAAGGAAAATCGGTTATACAAGTGCTGATTATAAATTTGATTCAGAGTCATGCTCAGTGTTAAATGCTATTCATTCACAATCACCTGATATATCAATGGGTGTTGACACAGGCGGCGCCGGTGACCAGGGAATTATGTTTGGATATGCCTGCACTCAGACTCCTGAACTTATGCCAATGCCGATTATGTATGCTCATCAGCTTGTAAAAAAACTTGCCGACATTCGTAAAAGACAAAACGGACTTATGCCTTATCTTCGTCCTGATGCAAAAAGCCAGGTAACAATTGAATATGATGATAAGAAAAATCCTGTAAGAGTCGATGCTGTTGTTATCTCAACCCAGCACGATGCTGATGCAAAACAGAAGACTATTAAAGAAGATGTAATTGAGAACGTTGTTAAAAAAGTTATACCAGCAAAATATCTTGATAAAAAAACAAAATATTTTGTTAATCCAACCGGACGTTTTGAAATAGGTGGACCGCACGGCGACAGTGGTTTAACAGGAAGAAAAATTATCGTTGATACCTATGGCGGATGGGCTCCTCATGGCGGCGGCGCATTTTCAGGTAAAGATCCTTCCAAGGTTGACAGAAGCGCTACTTATGCTGCAAGACACATTGCTAAAAATGTTGTTGCTGCAAAACTTGCAAAAGAATGTCTTGTTCAGGTAGCTTATGCTATCGGTGTTGCTGAACCTGTTTCTGTATATGTTAATACTCATGGAACAGGAGTTATTCCTGATATCGAAATTTCAAAAATGATAATGAAAGAAGTTGATCTTACTCCGAGAGGAATAATTTCAAGATTGAAATTAAGAAGGCCAATCTACCAGTTGACGGCTGCTTATGGTCACTTCGGAAGAAAAGAAAAAGAATTTACATGGGAACTAACTGATCTGGTTCCGGTGTTCAGTAAATATGCATAACATCAACTGATTGAATTTTAATAACAAAAAGAAAAGGTAAAAAATGAGTGAAGTAGCTGAAAAAAAGATCGATATGTCACTGAAGTATAAAGTAAAAGATATTTCCCTTGCTGAATGGGGAAGAAAAGAAATAAGACTCGCAGAAGCAGAAATGCCCGGACTAATGGCATTGAGAGAAGAATATGGCAAACAGAAACCACTGAAAGGTGCTAGAATAGCTGGCTGCCTGCATATGACTATTCAGACTGCGGTACTGATTGAAACATTGATAGAGTTAGGTGCTGAGGTAAAATGGTCATCGTGTAATATTTTTTCGACGCAGGATCATGCAGCAGCGGCAGTTGCGGCAGCAGGTACTCCAGTCTTTGCATGGAAAGGTATGAATGAAGAAGAATTCAACTGGTGTATTGAACAGACATTATTCTTTGGTGATGAAAGCCGCCCGCTTAATATGATACTTGATGATGGTGGTGACCTTACAAATATGGTGCTTGATGTTTATCCTGAACTTGTAAAAGGAATTAAAGGTCTGTCAGAAGAAACCACAACCGGAGTTCACAGACTTTATGACCGAATGAAAAACGGTACACTACCAATGCCCGCTTTTAACGTGAATGACTCGGTAACAAAATCAAAATTTGATAACAAGTACGGATGCCGTGAATCATTAGTTGATGCGATAAGAAGAGCAACCGATCTTATGCTTGCAGGTAAAGTTGCTGTCGTAGCAGGTTTCGGTGATGTTGGCAAAGGTTCAGCAGAATCATTAAAGAATGCTAACTGCCGTGTTATTGTCACAGAAGTAGATCCTATCTGTGCATTGCAAGCTGCAATGGAAGGTTACGAAGTTAAGAAGATGATCGATGCAGTAAAAGAAGCTGACATTGTTGTAACTGCAACAGGAAATATGAACATCATTGATAAAGAGCATTTCCTTGCAATGAAGGATAAAGCGATAGTCTGCAACATCGGACACTTTGATATTGAAATTAATATGGCATGGTTAAATCAGAATTATGGTAAAACCAAAGAAGTTATAAAACCACAGGTTGATAAATACACGATCAACGGTAAAGATGTGATTGTACTTGCTGAAGGAAGATTGGTTAACCTTGGATGTGCGACAGGTCATCCATCATTTGTAATGTCAAACTCATTCACGAATCAAACCATAGCGCAGCTTGAACTCTGGAACAACGCATCAAGCTATGAAAATAAAGTTTACACTTTACCAAAACATCTTGATGAAAAGGTTGCAAGACTTCATCTTAAAAAGATTGGTGTTGAACTTGAAGAACTGACACCAGCGCAAGCTGAGTATATTGGTGTAAGTGTTAATGGTCCGTTCAAGCCGGATTATTACAGGTACTAAAATTAAGTATCAGGTTAAATTTAAAAGAGGCTGCTGAAGCCTCTTTTTTATTTTAAATCAACAGTTAGATGTATTTAGAGATGACATCTTTCCGGGTATAACTAATAAAAGATGTCATCTCTATTGTCAGGCTGAGCTTGTCGAAGCCTGACAATTGTATCAGAGTCACCCTTCGACAGGCTCAGGGTGACATTACAAATATTTTTATGAGTTGCTCTTCTTCAATAATAAATCTCCTAAAGCATTTTCTAATTTTTCAAATCTGAATTTAAATCCTGTGTTTAATACTTTTGAAACATCCAATCTCTGACTTGAAATAATTTCAGAAGCTACTTCTCCGATAACAACTTTTAATACTAATTCAGGGACAGGGAAGAGAGAAGGACGCTTCAATACTTTACCAAGAGTTTTTGCAAAGTCTTTCATTGATATTTGTTCGGGTGATGATGCGTTTATTGCACCTTTGACAGATTCATTTTCAATTGAATGAATGTACAGATTTACTATGTCATCAATATGAATCCACGGGAACCACTGTTTACCGCTTCCTAAAGGACCGCCAACAAATAATTTAAAAGGAAGCAGCATTTTTTTTAATGCGCCTTCTTGATTACTTAGTACAATCCCTGTTCTAATTGAAACTCTTCTTACTCCCTTTGATTCAACTATTGAAGCTGAAGACTCCCAGTCTTTACAGACTTGAGCCAAAAAATCTTTACCTCCATTATCATTCTCGCCAAGAATTTCATTGCCCCTGTTTCCATAGTAGCCTGAACCTGATGAAGTAAGGAATGCCTTTGGTTTTATTTCACACTGTACAATTGCTTCAGCAAGATTTTTTGTGCTTACGATCCTGCTATCACGGATTACTCTTTTATATTCATCATTCCATCTTTTCCCTGCTACACTTGCACCTGCAAGATGTATAACAGCATCTTTGCCTTCAATATGTTGTTTCCATAATTCAGGATTTTTATAATCCCAATTAATATAATCTGTCGCAGTGGAAATTATTTTTTTTGCAGATAAAACATCACGGGTAAAAATATAAACATCATTACCTTTGCATATAAGCTCATCACACAATTTTTTACCGATGAGTCCCGTTGCGCCTGTTACAATTATTTTCTTTTTCATTTATAAATTCATTTTTAACTATAAACAATGTATTCAAATTAATAATTCAATTTGACGATAAAAAAAATTGTGCATTGTAATATGCTTTTTTATATTGGGTTTGTCAGTAGGGCTGTCATCAATCGTCTTTACCTGTGAGGGCAGTTAAATTCCGGTTTCTACTCTACTACTTCCAGAACAATTATTAAAATATTTTTTTCAAACCTTTTGAAGAAATAAATTTCATGGAGGGTAAAATGAAAACTTTAATACTTTTCCTGGTGATCTTTTCCGGTTCATTTCTTTTTTCCCAAACAACTATTGTCGAATGGAATTTTCCGAATAGTCCTGATGATTCACTTGCCGATGCCGGAATTCCGCCTAACGCACTTAAAATAATTTCGCCGGTTGGGACTACCGGATCAATTACTTATCCGGCCGGTTTCACAACACAATCTATTTCTACAACTGGCTGGACTGACGGACTTGACACAAAATACTGGATGATTGAATTCAGTACATCGCTCTATAGTCAATTAACAGTTTCTTCAAGGCAGCAAAGTTCCAATACCGGTCCGAGAGATTTTAAGATTCAATATAGAGTTGGGTTGGCGGGCACCTGGACTGACCTTGCGGGGACTAATCCCATTATTGTAGCTAATAATTTTACTTTGGGTGTTGTGAATGAAATTCCTCTGCCTGCTGTATGTGATGATCAACCATCTGTATTTCTGAGGTGGATTATGATTTCAAATAATGCAGTGACAGGAGGTGTGGTAGCAGGAACAGGTACTTCAAGAATAGATAATATTCAAATTGTATCTGCATTAAATGAACCAATGCCAGTCGAACTTATTTCATTTACCGGAAGTGTAATTGAAAATTCAGTTGTACTTAAATGGCAGACGGCTACTGAAACAAATAATTATGGGTTTGAAATTGAAAGGAAGATTCTGAAACAAGCCCGCCTGCCGGTCGGGCAGGTTCAGAATGACAATTCGGGTTGGGAGAGAATTGGGTTTGTAATTGGAAACGGAAACATTAATTCACCTGTTAATTATTTCTATGAAGATAAGTCTGTAAGTTCAGGATACTATTCTTACAGGCTTAAGCAAATTGATTTTGATGGTAAGTATGCATATTCAAATGTTATTGAATTGGAATTATCGAAGCCAAATAATTTTTCTCTTGAGCAGAATTATCCCAATCCGTTTAATCCTTTAACAACGATTGAGTTTAGTTTGCGGGAACCTTCATTTGTCACAATCAAAATATTTAATGCGGCAGGTGAGGAAGTCGCAACTATATTAAAAGAACAAAAATCAGAAGGAGACCATAAAATTATTTTTGACGGGTCAAATTTTGCCAGTGGAATATATTTCTATACATTATCTGATGGGTCAGGTATTTCTATAAAAAAAATGCAATTACTCAAATGAATTTCATCTGACGGCATAATTAAATTGTCACAAAATTATTTTTAACCATTACTTAACATAAAAAACATGCGTTCTTATTTAATTATTATTATCTTGGGCTCAAATTATTAACCAAATGCTTAAAACTATAAGGAGTTACTATGAGTAAACTGAAATTACTTCTTTCCCTAATGCTTTTTACCTTTCTGGCAACCGGTACTTTAGCGACTGTTCATAATGTTGCCGTAAACAGCAATGTTTTTACACCTGCTAACATTGAAGTCGCTGTTGGCGATACAATTGTCTGGACACTTCAGGCAGGCAGCCATACAACCACTTCGACTGTTGTACCTGCAGGCGCAACATCATGGGATTATACTTTTACAGGTGTCGGTGATACATACACATATATTGTGACTGTTGAAGGATATTATAATTATGTATGTACATTTCATCCGGGAATGAATGGATTCGTTAATACAGCCCGCACCTTGCCTTTTCAAGAAAACTTTGCATATCCGGTCGGCGATTCACTTGGTGTACACGGGTGGATGGCACATAGCGGTACGACTCCAATGCTGATAGTTTCCGGAAGTCTTACTTACCCGAATTATCCTAACAGCGGTGTTGGAAATTCAGTATTAGTCGCTGGTGGTTCAGGTTCACGTGTGGATTCACACATCGGGTTTAATACCGCAATCAGCACTGGTGCAGCTTATACTTCATTACTCGTGAATGTTGCTTCACCTGGTCCTACTACTGCTGACTATTTCTTCCATTTCGGTCCTTCTTTTCCTACAACAACTTTTAGAGGAAGATTATTCGTAAGAGATGATGGTTCAGGCGGACTTAATTTCGGTATTAGCAAGGCTACATCTACAGTATCATACGCACCCGGAACTTATACTTACGGAACAACTTATTTGATAGTTGTTAAGTATGAAATTGTTACAGATGTAACCGGAAGTGATGACGTTGTAAAAATATTTATTAATCCTACACTTCCCGGTGGTGAGCCAGGATCTGCTGATGCTACAAACACTGATAGCGGAACAGATACTCCTGTAAGTTCTATTTCTTTAAGACAGGGTGGTCAGACTTATAACGTAACTGTTGACGGAATTAGAGCAGGTTCAACCTGGACAGAAGTTACTGTACCTGTTGAACTGGTTTCATTTAAAGCTAACGTTACCGGTAATGCAGTTCAGTTAAGCTGGGTAACCGCAAGTGAATTAAATAACCAGGGATTTGAGATCGAAAGAAAATCAGCAAACAATAGTTGGCAGAAGATCGGTTTCGTTCAGGGTAACGGAACAACATCTTCAACAAAAACATATTCATATGTCGACGGAAATTTACAGGCTGGTAAATATTCATACAGACTGAAACAGGTTGATTTCAACGGAACTTATGAGTATACAAATGTAATTGAAGCTGAGGTTACTCCTGTTCCTGTTAAATTTGACCTTGCACAGAATTTCCCGAATCCTTTTAACCCTACAACCACAATTAACTATGCAATTCCGCAAGCATCTAATGTAACTTTAAAGGTTTACAATATGCTCGGACAGGAAGTTAAAACACTTGTCAATAAATTTGTGGAAGCCGGTCAGCATACAGTTAAGTTTGATGCACAGGATCTTAACAGCGGTCTTTACTTCTACAAGTTAGAAGCAGGCAGTTTTAATATGGTTAAGAAGATGACGCTGTTGAAGTAGTTTTGAATTTAGAATTATGGTTATGAATTAAGGCGATCAGGAATGGTCGCCTTTTTTTTGATAGCGGATAGTACACTGATCTCTGGGCAATAACAGGTTTTTATGATGGTTATGATCTTAAATATACAATACAAAATACAATCCCTAGCTTCATTACTGACATAAATCTATTTACCACTAAGTCACTAAGTTCACTGAGAAACACTAAGAACTTCTTAAATATGCTCTAGAGCTGCCTTCGGTTGTGAGATTTCTCTTCATCTTACGCGAGTAGTCGAAATGGTATTTATGTAATTATTTAAAAACATATACTGATCGATGGCTGAAGACTGACGACTGAATAACTTGCCTACCGAATATTGGCTTTTCCCGTTTCACTCATTCAACACTTAACATTTAGCATTTAACATTTGAGATTAGTTTACCATTGCTATAAGTTTCAATTGAATTTATTAAATGATATTGTGCTCTACCTGTCTTTGTTAATGTTAAGAGGGGTTATTCTTTTCATACAATATTTTTATTGGGGAATTGTTGTCATTTATGGAAAAAGAAAGAAAGTACAATTTAGACTGGCTGAGAGTCATTGCATTTGATCTGCTTATTCTCTATCACGTGGGCATGATATTCGTTCCGTGGAATTATCACATCAAAAATAATATTACAAGCGATGATTTTATTTTTCCAATGTTATTTCTTAATCAATGGCGGCTGCCGTTGTTGTTTGTTATATCGGGAATGGGTACCTGCTATGCGCTTTCATACAAATCAATAGGCAATTTTATTAATGAGCGGACATTAAGACTTATTGTTCCGTTATTCTTCGGGATGATGATATTAGTCCCGCCGCAGGTTTATGTTGAAAGACTTAGCCAGGGTGCTAGCTACAGTTCCTATTTTGATTTTTACTCAACACTGTTCAACGGGATATATCCAAATGGCAATTTAAGCTGGCATCACCTATGGTTTATAGTTTACCTGTTCTTTTTTACATTGGTTTTAACGCCGCTGTTTGTTTATATAAGAAATAATCCCGGGCTGAAGCCAATCGAATGGCTGAACAATGCGCTGAGTAAATATCCATTTGTAATAATGATTTTTCCGGTTCCATTAATAATTATTGAAGCGCTTCTATACCCTTTGTTCGGTTATACAATGGCGTTCTGGGGTGACTGGTACGCGTTGTCGTTTTACGGAGTTTTATTTTTCTACGGGTTTGTTTTAATATCACTTAAGAATACTTTCTGGACGTTTATAGAAAAGTACAGGATTTACTTTTTGATATCGGCATTGGTACTAACAACGGCTTACTTTCTTTTGCTTCATATCGAACTTCAGATCATAACTTGTGTTGTAAGGATTTTTAATCTTTGGAGCTGGATATTGTTACTGATGGGATATTCAGCCAAGTTCCTTAACAAGCCGGGTGCAGTTTTGAGATACCGCAATGAAGCTGTTCATCCATTTTATATTCTCCATCACACGGTGCTGCTTGTGCTTGGGTTTTATGTTGTTGAGTTGGATGTAAGTGTCCTTCTAAAGTTTTTAGTACTGGTTGCGGGTACGTTTGGTATTGTGTGGATTATCTATGAGCTGTTTATACGGAGATACCGGCTGGTGAGATTGTTGTTCGGGATGAAGTATAAGAAGCAAAGTAAAGTCAATGATTGATGAGGCAAGGCATTAACCACAGAGACACCGAGGCACAGAGGGGAGTGAAGGATGCTGGAAGCTGGATACCGGATGCCAGATTCTGGATGCCGGATGCTGGATGCTGGATACTGGATACTGGATGCTGGATACCGAATGCCGGATGCAAGCTACCGGATATAGGAAGCTGGATACTAGAAGAGGGATGTATGAGAAGTTTTGTAGAGTGTGATTGGTTGGTATTTATTTTTGAAAGGCATTCTTCTCCTTTGCCTTAAAATTCTTGCCTACCGCTTAATGCCTACTGCCTATTAAAAAACGCTATTGAGTTTTGTTACGCGTTGCTTTAAGTTGCTATTGAATATGAGTGGCGGGTTAGTTGAAATGCAGTAATAAAGCATAAGGATTAATATGGGTTTCTTAAATAGGGGGATGATACAAGATAAAGTTTATCAAATAACTCCACAATTGAAGTTTAGATACTTTTTGTTTTTAATTCTGTTTCCAATAATTCTTCCCGTCATTATAATTTCAAAAAATATATATATCACGATTTTAGCAGTAATTATTCTGCTTTGGATTTCCAGAGTATTGCTTGATGTCCCAAATAGCGTTTCCGGATTGACTCCTTATACAATGTTTAAACCGTTTGCAACTTTCAGATCTTTTAAAAAAATGTTTAAACCAGATGAAGATGATTTAAAAGCAATCCCGAAATTGAATTTAATATTTTCAATATCTCTTCCCTTTTATATTTTCAATATGCTGATGCAATATTTAATAGTTCTTGTTTTGTTGTTACTTCTTTCGTACTCAATATTTGTTAAGTAAGGTGTGTCTATTAAAAAATATTAATGTTTGTGTTTCTGTTCGACATTCCCGTTATGGGCTGCCGGTTAGCGGCAAGACTGTTATACAATTATTAAAAAATATTTTTGTTTGAGTTTAATCCCGTGTTGCTTTAAGTTGCTATTGATTTTATATCGCCCCAGTTACCATATCCAGAATCCCGGGGCAGAGCTTTGAGGCAGTTGTACAGGTTGTGCTTGTATGTGGAAAGCGGATCGGGAGAAAATAGTTTTGAAAATTATTAATTAGCGACCAGATAATATATTTGTTTCATCATTAAGTCATTCAAATTAGATATATAAGTTAAACATCCAATCAACAATAAATTAGACATCTTGTTTACTAAATGGTTATTTTTGAAAAAAATGAAAAAATAAGGTTGAGATGCAATTAGAGATATTTGATGTAAAAAAAAATATAGATGATTATTCTGCAGAAAGTTATACTGGTATTTATGGAGTTCATAAATATTGGTCAAAAAAGCCATATAATATAATTCGTCATTTCATTGAAAAATATTCTCGAGTAGAAGAAATAGTTTTAGATCCGTTTTGTGGTTCTGGAATTTCTATCATTGAATCCGTACTAAGTAATCGAAAGGCAGTAGGTTTTGATATAAACCCTTCTGCAATTTTTATAACTAAGCAAATGTTAAATAAAATATCTACTTCAAAACTTTATGAATCATATTTAAAAATTGAATCAAAAGTTAAAGATGATATTAACTCTCTATACGTAATTGAAAGAGAAAGTAAAAAATATTTAGCAACTCATTTTATTTGGGAGGAAAACGAATTAACAGAAATTTGGTATCAAAACGGCTCAAATAAAAATATAACAAAGCCGACTGAAAGTGACATTATTTTTATCAATCAATTCGATTACGATAAAATAAATTATTACTATCCCCGTAATGATTTTTTTCATAATCCACGTATAAATGCTTACGGTGGTAAAAAAATTTACGAGTTATTCACACCCCGCAATTTATTCGCTTTATCTATGCTGATGAATGCTATCGGACAAGAAGATGATCCAGAAATAAGAGACATATTAAAATTCTGTTTTACTTCTTGTGTTGGACAAGCCAGTAAAATGGTTTTTGTTGTAAAAAATAGAGGAAAATATAAAGGGCAATCAAACGAAACTAGAAAAGAAGTTGGAAGTTGGGTCATTGGTTACTGGACACCAAAAGAAAATTTTGAAATAAATGTTTGGAATTGTTTTAATAATAAATTCCAAAAAATTATAAAAGCAAAAAAACAACAAGAAAAAAGTGATTATGAGGTAAAAGAGGTTGATGATATTAGTTTTCTAACCAGTAACGATAAAAACCTTTATTTGAGGAATTTACCAGCTCAGAAAGCTTTAAAGGAAATACCAGATAATTCCATCGACTATGTTATAACCGATCCACCACACGGTAATAGAATTCCTTATCTAGAATTAAGTATGCTTTGGAATAGTTGGTTAAAAATGGATGTGGATTATGAAAGTGAGATAGTAATAAGTGAATCCAAAGAAAGGAAAAAGAATTTAGAGAATTATAATAGTCTATTAAATAAAGTTTTTCAAGAAATCTACAGAGTTTTAAAATATGAAAAGTTTTTTTCATTAATGTTCAATTCTCTTGATGATAATACTTGGATAAACGTTATTTCAGAATTACACACACTCAATTTCCAGTTACATAAAGTAGAAACTTTAGACTATTCCGCAAACTCAGTTGTTCAAGATACAAGAGGTAAGGGATTAAAAACAGATTTTATTCTAACTTTCGTAAAAAGGAAAAATCACTTAAATCTTCCTTTAAACATCATTAGTATAGAGAAAGAAACTATAATAAACTTAATAGAAGTTTTATCAGTAAATAGTATTGATAAATCGGTTCGACATTATCAGATATTTAATCAACTTTTCAAGTATTATTTAAATCAAAATAAGTTTTTCAAAATATCTGAAGCGATAAAAATTATTGATAACAAAATAATCACTCACCAGAACTAGGGGAAATTATTTAATGAGAGAAATATTCAGAATATTAAATCGTGCATACCAGAACAATGATTTCCAAACAATCTTTGAACACGAATTTGGGATTTATTTTTTAATGCTTCGTTCTTTATCCCGTAATGATTTACTTCGAGAACTTTCAAGATTAGTAGAAATAAATATTGAAGGTGTTGGCTCTCGCCAACTTTTTGAACATATTTTTTGTCAAACTATTCCCCAAGAAACTATTCAAGATTTTGTTCAACAAGTTTTTGAAAGGGAGAGAGCAGTTAGACGAGCAAATGAGGATTTCCTTTATACACAGCTATTTCGTTTACAAGTTTTCAATTGGGGTGGATTCTACCAGAATGCCGTTGAGCAAACAATTGTCAATAATTATGTGAAAAAAATTCAAGATTACAACCAACTTAGTAATGCAATAGATAACGATTTAAATCCTCGGTTACGTGGATATATTCTATGTTCTTGGTATAATCATTGGTCATCTATTTTAATTGAGGATATGTTTAAAGACCATCCCGATATAACACCAGCAGTTGGTCTTGTTAAAAAAGTTGATTTTTTCTGGCACAATTTCCCATTTGATTTGAAAGTGACTTATTTCCCAGATGGATATATGAAACTAAGAAGGCAAGAATTGGGATTACGTCCTGAGTTTACAGAACTTAAAAGATTCGCGAGGGGAAATAATATTCCATTTGATAGAAATGTACCTGATAGTGAACAATTCCAAGAAATATTAACTCGTATAACTGAACATCCGAGTGAAGCAGCAAGAAATTTTCTAGAAGAGTTCAGAAATACAAGGAGAGAAATAATAAATAATGTAATTCAAGATCCACGTGAATTAATTACTTGGTTTTATGAAAACCAAGGGACAAGAAGATTCGATTCTGCTAATAGATTTTTTGTTGTTTTAATTGATATGCAAAATCTAGAAGATAGTTGGCGGCTTAAGAGAAATAGGGAAATATTAAGTGAAGGTATTAATAATTATCTTAATCAAAATAGAGAAGTTGATTTTAATGACTTTAGGTTAAATTTTGATTGGGATGGTCAAGAATATCATACACACGCAACAACACTCTTCTTACTCCGAGAATAGATCAATTGTAAAGTGCATACAACTACTTTAAAAGTAATCAGTCGTTAGCATAAAAAGAAGTTTCGACTTTGGCGTCGATTTCTGAAAAATATTTAATGACCTTGATCACTTAAAGAATGAGCTTCAATCATTCCAGCCTCTTCAAACTAACCCTGACCAATCCATAAAATTTCTGCCCGGTGCTGTTATACTGAACGAATAAGGAAAATGTACATCCCCCATTCTGTTGAACCCAGCCTCATTTAGTCTTATATTGTGCCCGTAAAATCCATAGGAATTGATGAATAAGAATAATGTTTATATAGAGACGTACGGCTGCCAGATGAATCTTGCCGATACTGAGGTTGTGCTTGGCATTCTTAAAAACAAAGGTTACTCTGTGACTGAAAATATTTCGGAGGCAGACCTTGTTTTGTTAAACACGTGCAGCATTCGTGATAACGCTGAACAGCGTATTTACGGAAGGCTCGGCAATATAAAAACGATAAAGGACACAAAACCTGAAATGGTTGTAGGCATACTCGGCTGTATGGCGGAGAGGCTGCGCAAGGACCTGATTGAAGAGAAAAAAATTGTTGATCTTGTTGTCGGTCCCGATGAGTACCGCCGTTTGCCTGAGTTGATTGATGTAGCGTTCAACGGTGAAAAGGGAATTGGTGTCCGTCTTTCAAAAACAGAAACTTATGATGATATAGTTCCATACCGCGAGGATGGTTTGGTTGCGTGGATTTCGGTTATGCGCGGCTGTGATAAGTTCTGCACTTTTTGTGTTGTTCCTTTTACAAGGGGAAGGGAAAGAAGCCGTTCGTTAAGTTCGGTTGTTGATGAGATCAAAACTTTGAGTCAGCGCGGGTTTAAGGAAATTACTCTGCTGGGACAGAATGTAAATTCATATCTTGATAACGGGAATGATTTTGCCGACCTGCTTGCCGCTTCCGCTTCGGTTGATGCTTCAATAAGAATAAGATTTACTACATCGCATCCGCAGGATATTTCGGATAAACTTTTATATACAATCGCGCAGTACCCGAACATCTGCAATTATATTCATCTGCCTGTGCAGAGCGGTTCGAACAGGATTCTTGAGCTGATGAACAGAACATATACTATTGAACATTATCTTGAAATAATTGATAAGGCGCGGAAGATAATCCCCGGTGTAAGTTTTTCGACTGATATAATTTCAGGCTTCCCGACCGAGACTGAAGAAGATCACCAGATGACTCTTGATGTGATGAAAAGGGTACGATATGACGGCGCGTATATGTTCAAGTATTCGCCGAGGGAGGGAACGAAAGCTTACAGGATGGATGATGATGTTCCTGAAGTTGTAAAGACGAGAAGACTCTCGGAAATAATTGAGCTGCAGCAGCAGATAGCGCTGGAGATAAACCAGGCATCAATAGGTACTGAGGAAATAATCCTGATCGAAGGTTTCAGCAGAAAGTCCGATAAGTTTTTTGCAGGAAGAACCGACACAAATAAAGTTGTGATAATTCCTGTCCGGGAAAATATCGGTGAAGGCAGTTATGTGAAGATCAGGATAAACAAGGTTAATCACGCGACTTTATTCGGCGAGTATGTTGAGAAGATCGAGATGCCGGGTAAGCCGTTATCATTAACAGCGTGAATTATAAAGAAGAATTAAAATGAAAAGATTACTGGTCCTGTTCATTTTTATTTTATTCGTTCCGGCGTTTGCACAGGATGTTGATATCATTCCGTATTTAAAACAGATTGAAGCGGGCAATACTCAAAACGCTTCCGAAGAATTACCATTGCTGAAGAAAAAAAATCCGGATAGTCCGTCAGTGCTTTTTCTTGAAGGTGTGCTGACTGAGAACGGACAGGACGCGTTGGTGATTTACAATTCTATACTTACAAAATACCCGCGCAGTAAATATGCTGACGCGGCTATGTTCAGGGTTTATTCTTATTACTACGCGCTGGGGCTTTATGAGACTGCTGCAAATTATTTAAAGCGTTTGAAGAATGAATATCCTGAATCACCTTATATTAAAATTGCAGACAGGACAATCCCTCAGCAGGATGATATGAATGAGTTATCGAGGAGTGAAGTTAAGGAGACGCCGAAAGAAACTACTCCGCCTGTTAAAGACACAAAAAAATATTTATACACGCTGCAGGCCGGCGCGTTCAGCAGTTATGATAATGCAAGTGAACTGAAGAAAAGTTTTGAGCTATCCGGTTATTACAGCGAGATAAAGGAAAAGACTGTCGGCGGAAGTACATTCCACGTTGTGTATGTAGGCAGGTTTGTAAAAGAGGATGAAGCACGAAGCACAATGCAGGTGATAAATTCGGAATTTAAAATCAATGCTATTGTAACAAGCATCAATTAAAAGAACGGTTGTGAAAATTCATTTCGTTGGTACCGGTTCAGGAAAAACTTCTTTACTAAGGGCGCACTCATCTTTTATAATATCAGAAAGCATGAAAAACATTTTAGTCGATTGCGGCGATGGTATATCACGAGCGCTTCTTTTGCAGGATGTTGATTTTCTTTCGGTTGATTCGATAATAATTTCTCATTTGCATCCCGATCATTATTCGGGTCTGCCGCTGCTTCTAAGCCAGATGAAAATGAACGGAAGAAAGAGTGAGTTGAAAGTTTTTGTTCATACTTCGCTGGAAAAATTCCTGAAAAGTTTTTTAAGGCAGTCTTATATCTTTAATGAAAGAATGGGATATGAAATTTCTTTCATTGGATTTAATCACCGTCAGCCGTTTAATATTTCAGAGAAGATAAATTGTATATCAAAACCAAATACACATCTGGATAAGTACAGAAGTTCTGATCCGCAGAATGAATTAAGTTTTGAATCATCGGGATTTTTATTTACATCAAATTCAACTTCACTTTATTATACCGGTGATATTGGAAGCGCTGACGATCTTTCACTCTTTGATGATCCGGATTATGATTACTTAGTAACTGAAACAACACACATTAATATTCCTGATTTGATTTCATTTATAGAGAACAGGGAAATAACAAAAGTGTTCCTGACACATATCGGTGATGAGATTGAGGATGAACTACGGCTTGCGTTAAATCAACTTCCTGCAAATTTAAAGTCGAAGATTGTTTTGGCTTTTGATGGAATGGTGACGGAGATTTAGATGATATGACAGTTTTAGGAATGGAGTATGATTCAGCATTTTCTAAAGCCATTCAGATTCCGAACCTAGTTCGGAATGACATAACTCAGTGCTACTAAGAATTCTTGGGCTTAGTACCCGCTACGCAACCTGAAGGTTGCGGCTACCAAATCACTCGAGTTTTTCTAGAACCTATTGCAGGATAAAATCCCACCCAAATTCCGTATTTATTAAACTCTCAAAAGATGGTATATTTGACACATCAATTTTCTATTCTTTTATTACTAAAAAATGACGATAGAACAGTTCAAAAATAAATTTGGAATAATCGGTAAGACAAAGGAAATAAATGACCTTGTTGATGTTTCAATGCAGGTCGCAAAGTCTGATATATCTGTATTAATAACCGGGGAAAGCGGAGTAGGTAAAGAAGTTTTTGCAAGAGCGATACACGGCTACAGTAACCGTTCCGATAAACAGCTTGTAAGTGTAAACTGCGGCGCTATACCGGAAGGAATTCTTGAGAGTGAATTATTCGGGCATAAGAAAGGTTCATTCACCGGAGCGATAGAAAGCCGTAAAGGTTATTTTGAAATAGCCGACGGCGGAACTTTGTTCCTCGATGAAATAGCCGAGATGCCTTTAACTACACAGGTAAAATTACTCCGTGTGCTTGAGACGAAAGAGTTCCTTAAACTCGGTGCGGAAACAGTAACAAAAGTTGATGTAAGAATTATTGCCGCGACAAATAAAGACCTTCAGCGTGAAGTTGATGCAAAAAGATTCCGTGAAGATCTGTACTTCAGGTTAAAAGCTGTTTCGCTGACAATACCTCCTCTGAGAAAACGTAAAGCAGAGATTGAAGTGCTCGCAAAAAATTTTATTGCCGCCTATACTGAACAGAATAAAATTACACCGCCGGAAATATCACAGTCAGCATTAGAGCTTCTTAATGAATACAACTGGCCGGGCAATATCCGTGAATTAAAAAACACCATCGAAACGGCAGTCGCATTGAACAGGTCAGGAGTTTTAGAACCATCATCATTCAGTTCACTTTTATTTGAAAGAGAAACTGCTGACCAGAACCGTAACCTTCCCATATTTCTTAATAAGTCTGCCGAAGATCTTGACAGGGAATTGTTTTACCGTGCGCTGTTCGAAATAAAAAAAGATCTTGTGGAATTGAAAGACCTTATACGGATGAAACAGGATGAAGTATATCAGACTAACCATGTTAATAATGGTTCAGGTGAAGTGCGCGCATTGAAAGATATGGAACGCGATGCAATTATAAATGCACTTGAAACAACGCGCGGCAATAAGCGTGATGCGGCAAGAATGCTTAACATTAGTGAGCGTACTCTTTACAGAAAAATCAAGGAGTATGATTTAAGATGAAATTTTCAACAGGGAAAGAATTAAAGATTGTAAAAACATCAAAAAAAGCAGGTTTAAAGGATTTCAGAATACTTTTTCTTTGCTTGTATATCACTTACATCATAGTTAATTTTGAAGCGTGTTTTTCGTATTCTTTTACAGGTGCTGCTGTACCTCCGCATCTTGAAACTATAGCTATTCCGATTGCGGATGACAGGAGCGGTTCAGGTGAACCAGGATTGAGAGAACTGCTCACCGATCAGTTGATTACAAAATTC
Source organism: Ignavibacteriales bacterium (assembly GCA_016700155.1). Classification (NCBI taxonomy): domain Bacteria; kingdom Pseudomonadati; phylum Ignavibacteriota; class Ignavibacteria; order Ignavibacteriales; species Ignavibacteriales bacterium. The sequence continues at coordinate 3,057,852 of CP065001.1, read as the reverse complement.
ATTTCCGATAACACTCTTCAGGTTGCGGAAAGATCAACTGCAAATTGTGTACTTGAATGTGTTATAACTTCGTTGAGTGATGCCCCGGCAATTGTATCAGCCGGTGAAAATGTAAGTCAGAGAAGGATAACAATTAATGTTCAGGTATCCTTCAAAGATCTTGTAAAACGAAAAAATGTGTTCGATAAAAGTTTCTCCAATTACGGAGATTATTCCGGTAATGTGGCTGACAGAAGCGGTGCTATTGCTGATGCAATAGATAAAATCACCGAGGATATTCTGCTTGACACAGTTTCCGGATGGTAAAATTTTAATAACAGAATAAGGCTTAGATTTTATATGGATGATATAGTACTGATTGGTTACTTCGTTTCGCTTTTTATTTTATTTGTGTTCGGATGCCATGGTTTTATTATGCTTTTTTACCACCGGAAATACCGCGGAGTAAAGCATGAACAAAAAAAGGAAGTTGTATCCGACGCGGTTGTTACAATTCAGCTTCCTCTGTATAATGAACTTTATGTTGTTGAACGGCTGATCGATTATGTATGTGAGATCGATTACCCAAAAGATAAGTTAGAAATACAGGTACTCGATGATTCAACTGATGAAACTGTTTCGATAGCTGCCAAAGCAGTTGCCGAAAAACAGAAACTGGGTTTTGATATAACCCACGTCAGAAGAGGGAACAGGGAAGGGTTTAAAGCAGGTGCTTTAAAAGAAGGACTTAAAACTGCTAAAGGTGAGTACGTCGCAATTTTTGATGCGGACTTTATTCCTCATAAAGACTTCCTAAAGAAAACTCTTTCATTCTTTACCGATGATAAAGTCGGTATGGTACAAACAAGATGGGAACATCTTAACGGTGATTATTCGATACTTACCAAAGCACAGGCGCTTGCACTTGACGGACATTTTGTAATTGAGCAAACTGTCAGAAACAAAGCCGGGTTCTTTATAAACTTTAACGGCACAGGCGGCGTTTGGAGAAAATCCTGTATTGAAGACGCAGGCAACTGGCATGCAGATACTCTTACAGAAGATCTTGATCTTAGCTACAGAGCACAGTTGAACGGATGGAGATTTGTGTTCTTAAAAGATTTTACTTCACCTGCTGAACTTCCTTCTGAGATAAACGCGTTAAAGTCACAGCAGTTCAGGTGGACAAAAGGCGCAATTGAAACATCTAAAAAAATTCTGCCGCTTGTATGGAAATCAAAAGTTCCGTTAAGAATTAAATTACAGGCAACGTTTCACCTGACAAACAATCTTGTATTTCCATTCATTCTTCTTGCAGCAATACTTAATGTTCCATTGATATTCGTAAAGAACAGCGGTTCGCATGAACTTTACTTTGCTGTTATGTCGTTGTTCGTACTTGCGTTTGTAAGTTCGTTTATGTTTTATCTTTATTCACAGAAGGATATACGAACCGATTGGAGAAAGAAGATAGTTCTCTTTCCTTTGTTTATGGCTGGCAGTATGGGTTTTGCTGTGAACAATTCCCGCGCTGTCATTGAAGGTTTACTTAGCCGTAAAAGTGAATTTGTCCGCACGCCTAAATTCAAAGTTGTTGACGGAAAAGATTCGTGGGTTGGTAAAAAATATACAGCTAAAAGAAAAATAGGTATGTCAGTTATTGTTGAGCTGATAATGGCTGTGTATTGTTTTATTGGCGTTCTATCATCGATTTATTTTCTTGAGATAGCATCACTTCCTTTCCAGATGTTGTTCTTCTTAGGATTCTCATTCGTATCGCTTACGTCAATTAAGCATGCGTATTCCAAAAACTAAAAGGTTATAATGATCAAAACTCCGGCAGATTTAATTAAGGAAAAAGTAAAATTAATTTTTGAATCTGACCGGAGCAGTCCTTTATTCACCCGTTATGCTAATTATGAAATTCAGAATAATAATCTTGATTCCGCGGTAAACATACTTAACGAGGGATTAAAAAAATTTCCCGGTCACCCTGTCGCTCATATACTTCTTGGAAAAGTATTCGCAGGAAAAGGCAACTACTCCGAAGCTTCTTCACATATAAAAACAGCAGCATCGATTTTAAGATCAGATAAAACCCGTGAATATTATCTGAATGAATTTGAGGTGTTTAAAACTCAAAGATCTGTTTTTCAATCGGTAACAAAAAAGGCTTTCATAACCGAAACTCCTGAAGAAAAAACTCAGACTAACGAAACAGTCCAGGCAAGCCCTATGCTGGATCAATCACTTCTTGATACGATAAATGAAATAACATCCGGCGGAAGCAAGGGTGAAGTGAAAGCGGAACAATCATCAGGAGTTTCTCAGGATAACCTGATAATTTCCGAAACACTTGCAAAAATATATTTAGCCCAGGGCGAAGCACAGGAAGCGATCAATGTGTATTCCAGGCTGATGAAACGTAATCCTGAAAAAACCGATTACTACCAGAAAAAGATTGATGAGATTTCAGGCACTTAAAATTAAAGCCTTCTTCAAATTTCATTTTCACTTCAATGAGTTTATTATCAACTAATTCCAAACTTCAAAGAAATTTTTATACAGGAGAATTGTTGCGGACTGCATCTAACCTGCTTGGAAAGATTATTGTCAAAAAAGAAAAGAGAAAATTTCTTGAAGCTATGATCGTTGAAGTTGAAGCTTATGACGGCAGTTTTGATGAAGCAGCACATTCATTTAAAGGAATTACTGAAAGAACAAAGGTAATGTTTAATGAAGGCGGATATCTTTATGTTTATTTTACATACGGTGCTCATTTCTGTGCGAATGTTGTTACAGGTAAAAGCGGTGAAGGGAAAGCTATATTGATCCGTGCTGTTGAACCTTTGAATCATATTGAACTGCTTTCACAGAACAGGTATGACAAAACAAATATTTCGGAAAAGGAAAAACTGAATCTGACGAGTGGTCCCGGAAAGTTCTGCCAGGCTTATGGAATTACAAAAATTTTTAACGGCACTGATCTGACCGGGGATAAAATATTTTTGCTTGATAACAAAAAGGTTAAGTCGGCAAATATTGAAGTCCGCAGACGCATAGGTATAACAAAATCAATTGAACTGCCATGGCGGTTTTATATTAAAGATAATCCGTATGTCTCAAAGAGATCTTAAAATAAAGAACCTGCTAATTGTAAGGACAGACAGGATCGGAGATGTAATCCTGTCGCTGCCAATTGCACGAATAGTGAAAGAAAAATATCCCGATTGCAGAATAACTTTCCTGGTTCGCGCTTATACATCAGAACTTGTGAAAGATCATCCCTACATTGACGAGTTTATGATTTTGAAAGAGAATAACGGCATCCCTGATCTATCGTCAAATATTAAGATGATAAGGAGTAAACAGTTTGATGCTGCAATTGTTGTTTACCCGACTTTCAAAACATCACTGATTATTTTCTTGAGTAAAATTCCTGTAAGAGTTGGAACCGGCTACAGGTGGTATTCTATGCTGTTCAATTCTAAAGTGTTTGAACACAGGAAGGATGCCCGGAAGCATGAACTCGAGTATAATACAGCTCTGTTAAAAAATATCGGTATCGCTGAAACTGTTTCTAAAGATTCTGTTAAGTTTGATCTTAAACCATCTGAAGAAGCTAAGCGGTTCATCGAAAATCTATTGAATGAAGAAAAAATTTATGACGATAAAAAAATTGTAATAGTACATCCGGGAAGCGGAGGCAGTTCAATTGATCTTCCTGTTGATAAATTTATTGAGCTTGTAAAATCATTATCCGCAAAACCGGAAATACAATTACTGATAACAGGTATGGAAACTGAAAAACAAATCTGCGGAAACATTTCTAAAGTAAGCGGTGCAATAAATCTTGCCGGAAGGTTGTCTCTTTCACAACTTATCGCACTTATAAGCCGGGCTCAGTTGTTTATTTCAAACTCAACCGGACCAATACATATCGCAGCGGCATTGAATATTTCAACGATCGGTTTTTATCCCAAAATTCAGGCTTGTTCCGCAAAAAGATGGGGACCATATTCCAATAAATCATTTGTTTTTACTCCGCAAATTGATTGCAGCAATTGTAACAGGGAACAGTGTGAGCGGTTAAATTGTATGAGTAGTATCAATATCAATGATGTTATTGTTAGTGCGGAAAAAATTCTTAATTTAGATGAAAAGAATGGAGAGTAATAATGGTTTATCTTGCTCAAATATTGATTTCGTTAATATTACTTTCAGGTTTTATTCAAGCCCAGAATACGACGCAATCCGGTGAATTCAGAAAATTAGAAAACATCGCATTTAAAGAGGGCGAAAAATTAACCTTCGATGTGAAATACGGTTTTGTAACGGCTGGCGTTGCTGTTATGCAGATACCAAAGATCAAAAGAATTTCGGGAAGAGATGCATACCATGTAACATTTGAAGTTAATACAGTACCGAGTTTCGACTGGATATATAAGGTGCGCGACAGGTATGAAACTTATATCGATGTTGAAGGACTTTTTCCATGGAGATTTGAACAGCATATCCGTGAAGGCGGTTACAGCCGTGACTTTTCGGCATTCTTTGACCAACGCAAAGGTAAAGCAAAAACGAGTGAAGGCGAGTATGAAATTCCAAAATATGTTAATGATATAGTTTCAGCTTTTTATCTTGCCCGGACTTTTGATTATACACCATTAAAATTAAATGACCGTGTGCATCTTAAAAATTTCTATAAAGATAAAGTCTATGATCTTGACGTAAGGTATCTTGGCAAAGAAACGATTGAGGTGACTGCCGGAAAATTTGCCTGCATAATTGTTGAGCCTCTTGTGCAGGAAGGCGGATTATTTAAGAGTGAGGGAAATATTATCGTATGGCTCACTGACGATGATCTTCGAGTACCGGTTAAAGTTAAAACAAAAGTCGTTATTGGCTCGATTGATGCGGAGCTGACTAACTATGAGGGGTTAGCAGGAAAACTGACATCGAAAAGATGAATGTAATTATTAAAAAATTTTATTAAGAGAAGAAGCATAAGCTTCTTCTTTTTTTGTATTCGTAACTAACACTGAACAACAAACAAAATACATCTACAGTTTTATTTTGAACGATCAAGAACCAGACATAAATCCTGAAGACCAAAACCAGTCAAATGATGAAAATCAACCAGGTGAAATTACTCCGCTCATAAACCCCGTAGGCGCTGCATTCATTGGATTGATAGGTGCGTTCATATTATACCAGTTTTTTGGCGCTGCTCTTGTCGCGCTAATCTTTGGATTTAATACGGCGGAAGCTCCTGTTGACGGACTAAGATTATTAACTTCTGCGGGACAGATACTATTTATTTTACTACCTGCACTCATATTTGCAAAATGGTTTTATGAAGACGTCACATCCGTCATAAGATTCAGGTTAGCAGATCCCGTCGGGATAATTTTATTTTCTCTCGGCGTATTGATTCTCAGATCAATGCTGCAGTCGTTTATATCAATTCAAAATTATTTTTTCTTCCGGCTAGCAGAAAATTATGAATTCATAAATTCAATTAAAGTATCATTTGATAAGTTGAATGAATTTGTTGAAAAAACTTATGGCAATCTTCTTACAATACACTCTGTTCTGGAAGGTGTATTTGTGGTTATTGTTGTAGCCGTTGTTCCAGCAGTTTGTGAGGAAGTAATGTTCCGCGGCTTTATTCAAAAAAGTTTTGAACTGAAACTAAAACCATTTTGGGCAATAGTAATAACAGCAATCTTTTTCGGACTGAATCACTTTAATCCTTACGGTATGGTTGCCCTGATTTCACTCGGTGTTTACTTTGGTTATGCCGCGTACATAAGTAATTCAATAATGATCCCTGTAATTCTTCATTTCATTAATAATTTTGCAGCAGTAATGATTTATTTCATTTTAGGTGATGATGAACTGATCAATTCAGTAAAAGAAAGTGAACCCGAACTGCTTCCAAGCGTTATTGCTTTTGGCGTTTTGCTTTTTCTTTTTAGTTCAGTGATGGTATTAATTTCAAAACATTACAAGAAAAAAACATAGGAGGAAATATGCCTTTCTGTCCTAATTGTAATTATGAATATGTTGAGGGAATAAAAGTGTGTCCTGATTGCAACTATTCTTTAGTTGAAGAATCGCCTGAATCAGTTGAGTATGATGAAGAGGATTGGGTCGTTGTGTACACTGCGAATGATGAGTATGAAATCGAAATGATAAAAGATAATCTGGAAAGCTCAGACATACCTGTGATGATACTTTCACATAAAGACAGAAATTTTCCGGCACCCGGCGACTTCACTTTAATAAAACTTATGGTCAGGAAAGAATATGAAGAAGATGCAAGGAATTATTTAAACCAGATGGAAAGCGAAAATGATTCCGGTGAGGAAAACGACGAATGACATCCAATACATTTAAAAGAGTTATTGTTTCAGTTCTCGCCATTCCTTTTTTATTAGGAGCTACTTACCTGGGCACATATTATTTCTTTGGAATGGTGATGGTGATTGCATTGGTATCATTCATTGAGTTTTCATTAATGATGAAAAAGAAAAGTATAAGTCCGAATATATTAATCGGATTTATTGCCGTTGCTCTTTTACTTACCGATCAGTTCAGACCTTTTATAGATAATTATTCATTTTATTTGTTGTTAATTGTTCTGCTTTCATTGGTTGAGTTATTCAGGAACAAAGGATCTGCAATAATAAATATCGGTTCAACATTGCTTGCTGTTTTTTACATTCAGTTATTGGCAAGTGCATTGATCGGAATAAGAGAATTCTATCCGCCTATAGGTGAACTTTATTTCAGAGGAGGGTTTGTACTATTATCAATAATGGCGACAATCTGGATTTGTGATTCAGCAGCTTTTTTTGGCGGAACGGCTTTGGGTAAACATAAACTATTTCCCAGGGTCAGCCCTAATAAAAGCTGGGAAGGCGCTGTATTCGGTTTGGTGTTTGCGGTTATTACTATGCTTCTTGCAAAAGTGATCATTTTGAATTTTATGGAATGGAAAGATGTTATAGTAATAGGATTGATAGTAGGCACGATTGGACAGGCTGGCGACCTTGTTGAATCTTTATTTAAGCGTGATGCCGGCGTTAAAGATTCATCAGCATTGATTCCGGGTCACGGCGGAATTTTCGACAGGTTTGATTCGCTGCTGTTTTCTGCCCCGGTCATACTTTTATACATGAAAAATTTTGTGCGCTAAATAAGTTGAAAACAAAAAAGATATCCGATGAAAAAAAATGAAAAAGTAAATGTGATAACGCTGGGCTGTTCAAAAAACACTGTTGACTCAGAACGGTTAATGAAGCAGATACAATTGAATAACATCAGGCTTGTAGATAATCCAGACCGGGCAGATACTGTTATCATTAATACCTGTGGTTTTATAGAAGCAGCAAAGGAAGAATCAGTAAACACAATTCTCAATGCTGTTGAGATGAAAAAAGCGGGAAAAATAGGAAAAGTAATTGTTGCAGGATGTTTGTCAGAACGGTATATGGGCGATCTGAAAAATGAAATTCCCGAAGTGGATGCTTACTTCGGCACAGAAAAGTATGAGGGAATAGTAAACGAACTCGGCGGTGAATTAAAATATCAACTTCTCGGCGAAAGGCTGATCACAACACCTTCACACACAGCATACCTGAAAATTTCTGAAGGCTGTGACAGACCATGTTCTTTTTGCGCGATACCATTGATGAGAGGAAAGCATAAATCAAAACCTGTTGAAGAACTTATACGTGAATCTGAATTTCTTGCAGCAAATAATACCAAAGAACTTGTAATAATAGCACAGGATACAACCGATTACGGTACGGACCTGTATGGCGAAATTAAAACTGCTGAACTGCTGAACAATCTGAGTAAAATTGATGGAATAGAATGGATCAGGTTGATGTATGCTTATCCTTCTCATTTTCCCGATAAGCTTATTGATGAGATTTATTCGAATCCTAAAATCTGTAATTATGTAGATATTCCTCTTCAACATATTGCTGATGATGTACTTCGTTCTATGCGCAGAGGCGTAACTTCCAAAAGAACCCGGGAATTAATTTATCGTTTGCGCGAAAGAATCCCTGATATTACTTTACGGACGACTTTCATTGTCGGCTATCCGAATGAAGGTGAAAAGGAATTTCAGGAACTTTGTGATTTTGTAAGTGAAATAAAATTTGACAGAGCCGGAACATTCACATATTCACCGGAAGAAAATACTCCGAGCTTTATTCTTGGTGATCCTGTGCCGGAAGAAAAAAAGAATGAACGAAAAGATATTTTGATGGAAATCCAGAAAGAGATTTCATTGGAAAAGAATAAAACATTTATCGGCAAAAAACTGAATGTGTTAGTTGAAAGTTCCGAGAGCGGATTTTATGTTGCCCGATCTTACAGGGATGCGCCTGAAGTTGATGGCGAAGTGTTGATCCCTCACGGAAAAATGAATTTAGATAACGGTAATTTTCTTACAGTTGAAGTTTATGATTATAACGAATATGATCTGTTCGCTAACCCAATTGAATAAAGGAGGAAACAAAATGATTCTTAGAATATTTACAGCACTTTTGATTTTCCTCTCAAGTTCAATATTTGCTCAGAACGAAAACGGTTCAAAGCAAAATTCAAAGATGGTAAAGACAAATTACTATCTCGACTTTCTGAATTTCAGATCAGACCAGCCCGGCATGACGCGGCTGGATGTATTCATCCAGGTACCGTATTCTGAAGTTCAGTTTGTAAAATCTGCAAACGGATTCAGCGCAGCATATAGCCTTACAGTATCAGTGTTTGATGAGAATAAAGAAAAACTTATCAGTGAAAAAAGCTGGACAGAAAAACTTGATGTAGCTGAGTTTGATCAGACACTTTCTAAAAACAATTTTAATCTCAGTCTGCGGTCATTTAATTTAGTTCCGGGTAAATATCTTGTACGGACTTCACTTGAGGATAAGGACTCAAGGGAGGAATTCACAGTCGAAAATACATTTGTAGTTAGTGATCTTTCGAACCATCTCGCGCTTAGTGATGCTATGATCATCTCAAGGAAAGATACTGTTAACGGCAGCGTAAAAATTCTTCCTAACGTATCGAAGAGTGTTCTGGCACAGCGTGACGGCGTGCCGCTTTTCTTCGAGGTTTATTCAAGAAGAAATCAAAAGATCAGTGTAGAATATGATGTCATCAACCCTGAAAATAAAACTGTATTTGCCACAACTGAATTAAGTGAAGTTGATTCCGGCAAAACCCAGACGTTTTATACGCTCAAAGACTTAAAACTTGATCTTGGAGTTTATGCTATAAGGATTACTCTTAAGAATGCCGGCGGTGAAAAAATGATGAGCACTACAAAAAAATTTAATTCACGCTGGATAGGAGTTCCTGAAAATATTTCTGATATGAATAAGGCTGTAGACCAGCTTGTTTACATAGCATCTTCATCTGAACTTGATTTTATCAAAGAAGGTGAGAATCCGCAGGAAGTTATAAAAAGGTATCTCGACTTCTGGAAGTCGAAAGATCCTTCCGCAGGTACGGAGGAGAATGAAATATTTAATGAGTACTACAGAAGAATTTCATACTGCAACGAAAAATTTTCGCATTACTCCGAAGGCTGGAAAACAGACAGGGGAATGGTGTTTATTCTGCTTGGTCCTCCGAGCAATGTGGACAGGCATCCTTTTGACTATGACTCCAAGCCTTATGAAGTGTGGGATTATTATGATCTGAACAGGAGTTTTGTATTTGTTGATGAAACGGGATTCGGAGATTATAGGTTGATTACTCCGTTACATGGCGATCTTTACAAGTACAGACCATAGCTTTTACAATTTCCAATAATGCGTGTAAAGAATGATACTTGTTGTAACAATTAATCCGCTTCTTGAACACAGGTTGATTTATCATTCTGTAAATAAGGGCAGCTCAAACAGGAACCCGGTTGAATATTACCAGGCAGGCGGCAAAGGCATAAATGTCAGCCGGCAGTTAAATCAGTTGAGCATTAAAAACATGTCAATGATTTTTCTCGGAGGCAGGAACGGAAAACATCTTCATGAACTTCTCGATGAAGAAAAAATAAACTTTACTCACACACGTATTTCTGACAACACAAGAACATCAACAGTAATTATTGATAATTCGGCGAAGATTGCCGAAATGTATTTCGGTAAAAATAATAATATAAGCGAATCAGAAGCCGATGCATTCATTAGCAAGTTAGAAAAAACAATTGTGAATTGTGAGATGGTTGTTTTTTCAGGCAGTTCACCAAGTAACGAAGCAGATAAAATTTTCCCAACCGGTATTGAAATAGCAAACAGGTATGATAAAGTTTCGGTGCTTGATACATACGGAGACCATCTTGCAAATTGTCTTAAGGCTTCTCCTACTGTAGTCCATAATAACGTTGATGAAATTGAAAGTTCGCTAAACATTCCTTTAAGTAATGAAGAACAAAAGCTTGAGTTCCTTGATCATCTCTATTCTCAAGGTGTAAAGCAGGGCTTCATTACAAACGGATCATTGGATACCTATGCATCTAATTTTGAGTTTCATTACAAAGTGCAAAATCCTACATTGAATTCGGTTGATTCCACGGGAAGCGGTGATGCATTTACAGCAGGTATAATTTATTGCTGGCATCATAACCATACGTTCAATGAAATGCTGCGGTTTGCTTCATCACTCGGCGGTATCAATTCAACAAATTTTGAGGTGTGTAATGTACAGCCTGCTGATACAAACAGGTTACTTAATGAAATTAAAATTACAGCAGTAGGAAAAAAGATAAAAATAATTGATGATACGCCTCGTTAAGTTTCATATTCTATTCCTCATTATCACAGCAATTTCAGCTTACCCGCAGAGCATCGAATCTATAACAATCACCGGCGACAAAATATTTTCAGTCAATGATCTTATCGGGTGGAGCGGATTAAAAGCAGGAATGAATTTCCGCCCGGGACTTATCGATTCAGCCAAGCAAAATATTGCTGCCGCTGTTAGTGAGTTCGGGTACTTTTATCCTTCATTTCATAATGACTCAACTGAGTTAAGACCGGACAGCACAAGGATAAAAATATTCCTGGATTTTGATGAAGGCGAACCATCATTCATCAGGAATATTATTTTTGAAAATGCTGACAGCCTCGATTCGGTTTCAGTCATTAAAAACTTCTCTTTTCTACAGGGGGAGATATTTAATACATATTCAGTTGAAGAGTCCATTACCAGCTCTTTAACTTATTATGAAAACAGCGGGAACCCTTTCGCAAAAATTCAGTTTGTATCCTTTAATCTTGAGTATGATTCAACCGAAAACCAGAATGTATGTGATTTGATTTTAAAAATTATTAAAGGCGAACAAAATTATATAAACAGGATTGAGATCAGCGGAAACACATCAACTGAAGACTATGTAATTACACGTGAGCTTAGATTAAACCAGGGAGAAGTCTACTCACAGAAAAGGGTTGAGGAACTTCCTAAAAGATTAAACAGGTTAAGATTTTTTGAGCCGGTAAGCACACCGCAATACTTCCTTGACAAAGATAATAACGGCGTTCTGCTGATTAACATAAAAGAAAAGCAGACAAATAATTTTGACGGAATCATCGGTTACATTCCCGGAACGAAGGCAGGAGAAAAAGGTTATATAACAGGACTTGTAAATGTTAGTCTCCGGAATTTATTTGGAACAGGAAGAGCAGCCGCAGTCAGATGGCAGCAGTACGACAGGTTCTCACAGGAACTTGAATTAAAGTATCTTGAACCATGGTTGTTTGGTTTTCCATTTAATGTAAACGGAGGATTATTCCAGCGGAAACAGGATACTACCTATGTTCAAAGAAAGCTGGAAGGCGCACTTGAATATCTTGCGACCGAAGATATAAGTGCATCAGTCTTCATAGCTTCTGAAAGCGTTATCCCGACTGAAAATGAAACTTCAGTATTCAGTGTTTACAACTCTTCTGCAATTACAACCGGTGTCAACCTGAAGATTGATACAAGAGACGATCCGTATTCCCCCACTGAAGGAATACTTTTCTTAAACACGTATTCATTCAGCCAGAAAAAAATTAATGGTCCTGAAGAATACCTGGCTACAGATTTGGAAAGAAATATTAATATTCAAAGACTCTTCGTGGACATAAGCTTATTCTACCAGTTCTTTTCGAGGCAGGTTGCAGCGTTGGGATTACATGGAAGAGAAATGCGCGGACCTTCATTCGAAGAAAGTGATCTTTTCCGGTTAGGCGGAACAAATTCACTGCGCGGTTACAGAGAAAACCAGTTTTTAGGATCGAGAATTTTCTGGTCAAATCTTGAATACAGATTATTACTTACACAGCGGACTTTTGCTTTCGTATTTTTTGATACTGGATACTTTCTGAGAAAAGAAGAATCGGATAGAATGATTGAGAAGCAGGAAGGTTTTAATATAGGTTATGGACTGGGATTGAATATTGAAACCGGAATCGGTGTACTTGCTGTAAGTTTTGCGCTTGCCAAAGGAGATTCATTCTCTGAAGGAAAAATTCATTTCGGAATAATTAATGAATTTTAACACGGGGATAAAAATTTCTTATCTTTTAAATGAAGAATCCAAAAGATGAGATGAAAAAAACTTCAGCCTGGATAAAAATTGTAAGACCCCTGAACCTCTTAATTACTTTCATTACTGTTATCGTAGCAGTAATTATTTGCAGCTATACTAAAATTGATTTGGGAATAACCTTACTCGCCGCCCTATCTTCAATATTCAGCGCCGCATCCGGAAATATTATTAATGACTATTTTGATATTGCCATTGACAAAATTAACCGACCTCAAAGACCGCTTCCTTCCGGCGACATTTCACAAAGCAAAGCTCTGGTAGTTTATTTTCTATTTGTTTTTTTATCAGTCATTGCTGCCATATTTGTAAGTCTTGACGCTCTTATAATTGTTGTGTCGGCAAATATTCTTTTGTTCATGTACAGCTATATTCTTAAGAAGATTCCGATAATTGGAAATGTTACTGTTGCGCTGCTTACTGCACTTACTTTTATTTATGGCGGTATCGTCGCAAAGAATATTAATGCGGCTGTTATACCGGCATTGTTTGCATTCCTTATAAACCTTGTACGCGAACTTGTAAAAGATATTGAAGATATTGATGGGGATATTTCATCCGGCATATTTACATTCCCTTCAAGGTTTGGGATACCATTGACGCAGAAGATAATTTCCATAATTACAGTGGCACTTATTTTTTTTACTTCGTATCCTTATTTTACACAAATTTATAAGATTGAATTCTTTATCATTGTATTGCTTACGGTTGACCTGATCCTAGTCCATGTTTTGAGAACAGTTTTTGAAAAGACAACAAAGAGTAACCTGAATAAAATCAGCAGGATGCTTAAAGCAGGAATGGTATTCGGATTAATTGCAATTTATTTTGGCAGATGAAATCATTCGACGACAGCTACAGAACAAATGGAATAAAATTGATCGCCGGGGTTGATGAAGCAGGAAGGGGACCGCTTGCAGGACCTGTGGTGGCGGCTTCGGTCATCTTCCATCCTGACGATTTTATTGAAGGTGTAAATGATTCAAAACAATTAAATGAATCAGAACGTGATAATCTTTTTGACATTATTAAATCAAAAGCTCTGGCATTTTCAGTTTCGGAAATCTCTCATTCAGAAATTGATGAAATAAATATTTTGCAGGCATCATTAAAGGCTATGAAGCAATCCGTTAATAAAATGAATATTAAACCCGATATTGTTTTGATAGACGGCAATAAAATTTTCAATTCAGAAATGAAAACCAGGGCAATAGTTAAAGGTGACTCAAAATCATTTTCAATCGCGGCAGCTTCCATACTTGCAAAAGTAACACGGGACGGGATTATGCATATGCTGGATGAAGAATATCCTGAATACAACTGGAAGAAGAATAAAGGATATCCGACACAATTTCATATAAGCACAATAAAAAGGATCGGGGTTTCACCGTATCATAGAAAAACTTTTTTGAAAAAAATTCTTCCGGAATCGAAAATTCTTCAACTGGATTTTTCTCAGGTACAACAATGACGTATCAAACAAAGCAAGTCGGCGATGAAGGCGAACAGCTAGCTATTGATTTTCTGAAAGAAAGTGGTTATGAAATCGTTGAGACAAATTACAGGTATGGAAAGGGTGAGATTGACATTATTGCAAAGGAGCCATCGAAGGATTTATTAATATTTGTTGAAGTGAAGTCGCGTAAAAATCTTGAATTCGGCGAGCCCGAATATGCTATCACAAAAAATAAAGTTAAACAGATAAAACGAATGGCACAGCTTTATTTTTATAATAAAGAAATAAAAGAAGCTGACTGCAGGTTTGATGTTGTAACCATACTATTTAATCAGAATAAAAAACCTGAGCTAAAACATTATATCAATGCATTTGACTAATTCAGCATAATGAAAAGTAAAATTTATTTTAATACGATTTTTATTTATTTTTCAAAAGGATTTAAGCTGAATATCTAAATAATTATCCGATTGAAATTAAAATTCACACCGAACAATCCGTGAAATCAAAAACAGCCCGTGAAAAAATAACATCCGACTTTGAAAAGAAAGTTTTAGAATTTTTTGAAACAATTGCCGGACTTTTTCAGTTCTCAGTAATGTTTTTCAAAAATGTTTTCATTCCACCATACGAGGTTGAACAGATCCGTAAACATATGGATGAACTGGGAATAAAAACCTTGCCTATAGTAAGCATTACCGGGTTTATAATTGGACTGGTACTGGCAATGCAAACCCAGCCTGTACTTGTAAGGTTTGGTGCTGAAGCATTTCTTCCCGGCTCGGTTGGAATCTCCATTGTGCGTGAACTTGGACCTGTGATAACAGCATTGATTTTCGCGGGAAGAGTAAGTTCCGGTATAGGTGCTGAATTAGGCTCTATGCGAGTGACCGAGCAGATCGACGCAATGGAAGTATCCGCAGTTAATCCTTTCAAATATCTTGTCGTCACGAGAATATTTGCATGTACATTTATTCTGCCGTTGTTAACAGTGTACGTTATCTTCATTGCTTTGTTCGGAAGCTACATAGCAGTTGTTCTTGTTCAGAATATGAGTATAGAATATTATATCGATGCGGTTGTCAGCGCGGTTGAGTATGGCGATGCAATTCCGGGTGTTGCCAAAACATTTGTTTTCGGATTTATAGTCGGAGTGGTTGGTTCATATAAAGGATACACCGCAACAAACGGCACAGAAGGCGTCGGGAAAGCATCTACAACATCGGTTGTGATATCATCATTGATGATACTATTGTTTGACATGGTACTGGTAAAAATAACATTGTGGCTGTGGCCAACGATCTGATATGATTAGAATAAATAATTTATCCAAAGCTTTCGGCGAACACGTTGTACTTGAAGATGTTTCACTAAATGTTGAGCGTGCTGAAAACCTTGTTGTATTCGGAAGAAGCGGAACAGGTAAAAGTGTTCTGCTTAAATGTATGGTAAGACTTATGGAGCCTGATGAAGGTGAAATATTCATTGAAGATAAAAATGTACTTAAGCTCAATTTGAATGAACTTAATGAATTAAGAAAGGATCTCGGATTTTTATTCCAGAGCGCGGCGCTTTATGATTCGATGTCTGTCAGGGAAAATCTTGAATTTCCGTTGATACGCCATTTTGATTTATCTGAATCCGAAAGAGAAAAAAAAGTGAAAGAAGCACTTGAAAAAGTTTCTCTTGAAGAAGCGATAGATAAAATGCCTGCTGAGCTTTCAGGAGGAATGAAAAAAAGAATTGGTCTTGCAAGATCAATTATCAGCGAGCCAAAAATAATGCTGTATGATGAACCTACAACAGGACTTGACCCGATAACAGCAAAAGAAATAAGCGTATTGATACGTGATCTTCAGACTGAGTTAAAGATGACTTCAATTATTGTTACGCACGATCTTCTTGCCGCCAGCATAATTGCTGACAAAGCTATTGTTCTTGATGAAGGTAAGGTAAAGTTCAAAGGAACTATTAATGATCTTGTCGCATCACAGGATCCGTTCTTAAAAAATTTTTTCAGTAATGAAATCATTGAAGAAAGATGAGGTAAAAGCCAATGTTCAAAAACCTGGCTTCAGCAAAACTTGGAATATTTATTTTTATCGGCAGTACGTTACTGGTAGCTGCGATTTTTCTGTTAGGGAATAAGGACGCGCTGTTCAAATCAACATTTACTGTACAAGCATACTTTAAAAATATTGAAGGATTAAGAAACGGTGCTGTAGTCCGACTTAGCGGTATTGACGTTGGAAGTGTTAAGTCCATTGAAATAGCCGATGATACAACCGGAAGAATAGAAGTTTCAATGCGCCTTATAACAGATATAGAAAGATTTATCAGAAAGGATACTAAAGCAAGTATTGAAACAGAGGGTCTTGTAGGCAACAAAGTGATTATTCTTCAAATCGGGACGAGCGCGTCAGAACAGGTTAAAGACGGGGGAGTTATTCAATCAAAAGAACCGCTTGGGTTTGCGGAGATAATTGAGGAAACCCAAGGAATTATGGAATACACTAAAGAGATGACAAAAAACCTTTCTGAAATTGTAGCAAGAGTTAACCGGGGAGAAGGGTCAATTGGTAAACTTCTTAATGATGAGGAACTTTATAACAACGCCACAATGCTGACAGAAACAGCAGACCGAAGTCTTAATGCAATTACTAAAGAGCTTGAAGAAGTTACAGAGATATTTAAGGAATTAGGAAGCGGAGTTCAGGAAGTTGTTGCAAATGTTAACCAGGCGGTAGTGGATGTTGATACAATCATCGGCGGAGTAAGAAAAGGTGAAGGATTTCTCGGATCATTGCTGATTAAAGAAAGTTCGTACGATTCTGTGTTAAGCGCGACACTTTCAAATATTCAGCAGATATCAGAGGATGGAAAACTTGCTGCATCACGTCTCGCTGAAAACATGGAAGCATTGAAACATAACTGGTTGTTCAAAAGTTACTTTGAAGACAGGGGTTACTGGGACAAAGCCGAATATGAAGATGAGATCAATAATAATCTGATTGAACTTGATAAGAAGATTAAAATGCTTGATGAGAGGATTGAACAGTTAAAAGCGCTTGAAGAAAAAAAGAATTAATATTTTTCAACATATCATCTTTTCAAAACATACGCTGTTTTCGATTCCCTCATACTGTCCGTAGTTCGGAATAATTTTGTATCCGTTCTTCTCGTAAAGCCTGATTGCTTCCGGTTGTTTTTTCCCTGTTTCAAGAATACATTTTATATAACCAAGCTCAACCGCCCACATTTCCAGTTCAAGTAAAACTTTAGTAGCAATACCTTTTCCCCGGTAATTACTCAAAGTGTACATTCGTTTTATTTCCATTTGGCTGTGCCCGAATTCCTTCAGCGCACCGCAGCTTACAGGCACATCATTTTCGTATGCAACAATGACATATTTAATTTTATCGATCTTATTATACTGTGCGTAAAACGGATGCTCAGCGCCGTCCCGTTCTGCAAGTTCAACATCAAGCAGTTTTACCAGTGAAATAAAATCCCTGTTGATTGAGTCAGTTCTTACAATACTGATTTTTTCATTTCTCATTTTTCTTTAGTTCCTGACCGATAAACAATAACGTTTTTGTGAAAGGAACTTCTATGTGAATCTCACGCATACCATACTCCGTGTTAAACGGCTTTCGGACTTTTAATCCTCCAATCCTGCTTTCAATAGAAGCCCATACTTTATCAACATCATCAACCTCCAGATAGAATTCCATCTGCCCGATATCTTCACCCGCCCGCAGCAGGTGAATAGTAAGATTATCTTTTATCAATACACAATATTCAGATGAATCCATAATACTCCTGAAGCCGAGTAAATCTCTAAAGAAATGTGAAGTCCCGGATAAATTATATGATGGTATCATCGGGCTTAGAAATAATGCTTTGTACATAAAATTAATTACTCCCACAGTTTGCCATTCATATCAAGCCACGGACCGAATGGTACTCCGTCTTTTGGCTCTGAACCAAAACGTAGAACATTTGAGTCAAGATCTTCAATCTGCATTTCATAAGCCCATGAAAAATTTTTTGGAGACTGTCTTATCATTGCGCCGCTGTTCTTATATTCCTGATAAAGCATTTCAACATCACTGATTCCAATATATACCCACGCCTTTCCCAAACCCTGGTCGCCGCAGGATAACATAATATTACTTTTCTGTCTTGATACTGATGCAATACGATCCTCCCAGTTCCAGTCCAGCTTAAAGCCAAGGCTATCCAGGTAATACTCAATACTTTTATCAATATTGTCTACACGGAGAATTGGTGATGCAGGATGAAAATTTACTTTCATATCAGAAGTTCCTTATTGTTCTGTCGATATTCTTGTATAGGTTTTTTACTAACTATGATGAATGATCTTTTCAATACGTTTGTCAGGAATCAGCCAGATAAGCGCCACTAGTACATACAGCGCGCCGGAAATTTTTGAACTGATTGATGATAAAGATATTCCTGCAAGATATAGTACCGGAGAAATTTTTCCTTTCAAATCATTCCCGATAGCTTTTGCGAGCAATGAATGCTCACCCTGTGATTTAATAATCAAAGTCTGCAAAACATAATAAGCGATTGCAGCCATCAGCATTACAACTCCGTATAAGGCAACCGGTTGAGTTCCGAAATTATTTTCTCCCATCCAGCCGGTAACAAATGGTACAAGAGACAGCCAGAATAAAAGATGCAAATTCGCCCAGAGAATACCGCCGGTTATCTTTGTAACTGTGTGCATCATATGATGATGATTATTCCAGTATATACCGATATATATGAAACTGAGAATGTAGCTGAGTACCACCGGAACCAGGGGACTCAAGTTGGAAAGTTGCTCACCGTGCGGCACTTTTATTTCAAGTACCATAATGGTAATGATGATGGCTAATACTCCGTCACTGAATGCTTCAAGTCTTCCTTTTTGCATATAGTATTTTCTTTGATGTTATCAATTACTTTGGATATCTATTGTCAAAATTCTAAAACTATATTTTCAATTCGTTAATAATTTCAGCTTGTCTTGCAATTGAATGTTCAATTAAATAGGCTCTCAGACAGTGAGCAAATTATTATCCGAGACAGGTTCCTTTGAATTAAAATTCTTCATCTATAATTTCTTTATTAACCATTGCGCCTGTAAGTGTTCCCATTGCGACTGCGTTAGCCACCGAACGCATAACGAATACATTATCACCGCACGCAAATACTCCGGGAATGGTTGTCTTTTGAAATGGGTCAATTTTAATATAACCGCCTTCGTTCAGTTCGCAGCCCAATTGTTTCGGAATATCACAATGCTGTTCAAAAGGAATTTTTGCATAAACAGCCTTCATCGAAATTTTTGAAGCATCTTTGAATACTACGTTTTCAATTTGCCCATTGCTTTGTTCAAATATGTCAATTTCAGTTTCGACTATTTTAATGTTATGCTGTTTTAACTTTTCAGTTTGCTCATTTGTTAGTTTTGATTTTCCGTTTGTGAAAAGAGTTAAGTCTTTTGTCCAGTGATTAATCAGTTTAGAAAATTCAAATATTATATCACCGTTTCCGAGTATTCCTGTTTTTTCATTGCGTACTTCATAACCGTGGCAGTAAGGACAGTGAATTACTGAAATACCCCAGCACTCCGCAAATCCTTTGATTGCCGGCATTATGTCTTTGACTCCTGTCGCAAAAATTAATTTCTTTGCTGTGAAGCTGTCGCCCGATTGTGTTTTTACTTCAAAACCTTTTTCTGTTTTTGTACCGCTGACAGCAGTGCCGCTATAAAATTGTATTGAATTATATTTTTCAACCTGCGCTCTTGCTGCAGAAGAAATTTCACCCGGTGTTCTTCCATCCTGAGTTATAAAATTATGAGAATGCGGAGTTTGAATATTGCAGGGTTTACCGCTGTCGATTATTAAAGCTTTCCTTAATGCTCTGCCTAAAGCCATTCCGGCTGAAAGTCCGGCGTAACTTCCGCCGATTATTATTACTTCGAAACTGTAGTTGTCTGTCATTTATTTTTCCGTTGTTGTTGAAGAGGAGAGAGGTTCAATTAATTCTCAAGCCGGTGAAGCAGAGAGAAATGCCAACCGGTAATTGAGATTTTATCTGTCACTTACTTTCTTAAAATTTTTTCCATCGCCCTGCCTTTAGCTAATTCATCCACCAGTTTATCAAGATACCTGGCCTGCTTTGTTAACGGATTTTCAATTTCTTCTATCCGGTAGCCGCAGATTACTCCGGTAATGAGATGAGCATTCGGGTTTAATTTTGCTTTCTTGAAGAATGTTTCAAAAGTTACTTTTTCGTTGATAAGGGTTTGAAGCTTTTTGTTATCAAAGCCTGTTAACCACTCAATCACCTTGTGCAATTCTTCTTTTGATCTGCCTTTACTCTCAACTTTTGTGATGTAGTGCGGATATACAGATGCGAATATCATTTTTGCAATTCGCTCGTCATGTTCTGGTGTTGTTTTCATATCTTTTTTTAATTGGTTGACACTAAAATTATTTTAAACGCTCTAACTTGCCTTTACGTTTTACAATGTTTTTATAATCCCATTGAATGTCGCGCGACTTTTCCAGCCAGCGTTTTAGATCTTTAATTTTAACCTGATCAACAGATGTATAAAAGATTGAAGCGTCTTTAAATTTTCCTGTTCCGTGTTTTAATTGCTCTTCCTCAAAACCGGCACCGCTCCAGAACATAAGCCTTATGCCTGCTTTCTGTTTGCTGTAACCGGCAATAGGATTGCCATCCAGGAACCATACAGGATGAGAATGCCATATTTTATTTTCCGCCTCCGGTAAACCGCGGCTTATTTCTTTTGCAAGTTTGTCGCAAATTTCTCTCTCATCTTTTGAATGAGAGTTGTTGTAGGATTGGATGTCTTTGTGCATAAGTTACTTTCTAAATGAAAGGAATTAAACTTTTAGGGATCCTCTGAATCCTCGTGCAGCATAATACGATTCAGCTCCGTTATGATAAACGAAAACACTATTGTAACGGCGATCACAAAAAATAGCGCCGCCGAGTTTTCTGATAGCATCCGGTGTTTTTACCCAGCTTGAGGTTTTCAAATCAAACTCCCCGAGTTTTTGTAATTCACGGGTTTGTTCTTCAGTCAGTAATTCAATTCCCATCGCTTCAGCCATATTAACCGCGCTGTCTTTAGGTTTATGTTCTTTTCGCGATGCTAACGCTTCAGCATCGTAACATAAACTTCTGCGTCCTGCAGGACTTTCAGCAGAACAGTCATAAAAAATATACTCCCCGGATTTATTATCCTGACCAACGACATCAGGTTCACCGCCTGTTTTTTCCATTTCATACAGTGACCACAGTTTATCCGGATTTGCATTCAGCTTTGATTGAACTTTGGACCATTCAATACCTTTGTGCCGGTTCATATTTTTTTCAAAACGCGATTTTAATGTGGTTAACAGTTCTTCAATCTGATTTTGGGAAAGCGTTTTTTTTGTAGTGCTGTTTTTAGCCATCGATATTTTTCCTTTGCTGCCGGTTTATAAATATTTTTTTTACTTAGTTTTCATCGCCGTAACAATTAATCCTTCTAAAACTTTTACATCAATATCAGCAAGTTTATTTATGTAAAGGCAACCGACTCCCGTTTTGTGCTTACCTAATTTTTTCAACTGCGCTGCCTGCTTCTTAATATCAAGCACAAGGTGTAACGAAAGGTTTGCCTTCCTCGGTGAAAACCCGATTAAAAACCAATCAACCTCTCTTCCGGTCGCCGGACTTTTATATCGTTTAATTCCAAAACCGACCATTGAACTGCCCCACATTTTAGGCTTCTCCTTTGTGACTTTTTGCATCAGCTTGAGTATGATAAAACTATCCTTACGCTGTTCTTCGTCCTTAACTGAATTGAGAAAATCTTCAACGTTTAAATCTGTTTGTTTGGTTTTTATTTCTGCTGGTTTACCCATGATGAATTTTCCTTTAGTGTTTTAAAAAGCTTAATTGTGAGTGACAGGAAGATAACAACTAAAATGATTCAAAGTTTACTGAGAAACTTTTCTCAAATCAATCAGAGCATAGATTTAATTAAGAGAACTCAGTTTAAAAATCAAACCCCAAACTGTCTTAAGTGATGATCAAGATGTTTCCATTGAAACACAGCCCAATCATCGGGTTTGAAATGACCGAAAAACGGGTGCGGATGAGTAGTGCATTTAGAAACACCGCATTCATAAAACTGGTTGATCGACTTAATCAATTTTGTTTTCTCTTCATTAAAATCAAGATCGTGCCTATCCGTAAAGATATAGGTTTTATCGGTCGGGGAATTTTTTCCAAATGGTTTTTCGCTGAGAACACCCGGTTTCATTAAGCTCCCGATTATCCTGCCGATAAAAAGCCGTTTGATAAAATTTTTACCCATCGCTGTTTCAACTGACACATTGCAATGAGCCAGCATTTGACTGACATTCATTTTACCCCAGCCTCTTTGTGAGTTGGGTGTCAGTTTTTCGATCCGCTCAAAAATTTCTGATACATCCGGTTGGTTGAATAGATTGTTCATTTATTATTTCGGTTTTAGTGATCGTATTAATTGTCAGGTTGTTTGCTGTGTTTTATCGACTAAATAATTCAATTCAGTTACACCGCTGGTAAGTTGATGAGTATTTTTAAGTTTTAGATTTATTTTGTCTTTGATGTCTTTAAACAATGGAATGCCCTGTCCGAGAATAACCGGATTAACAAACAGCCAGTAGCCGTCAATCAGGTTCAGTTGGATAAGTGAATGTGTTGCAGACGGGCTTCCGAAGAGTAATATGTCTTTACTCCCGGATTGTTTTATTTCATTTATTCTTTCAACAATGTTGTCGCTGATAATTGTTGTATTAGGCAGGCTTGTGCCTTTCATTGTTTTTGATAAAACAACTTTATGAACTTTGCTGTACCACTTTGAATGTTCGATATCGTGTTTGGTTGCATTGGGTTTGTCACCCGCGGTGGGCCAGTAACTTTCCATCATCTGGTAAGTAACTCTTCCATATAATGACGTGTCGCCTTCGCTTATGCGCCTGCCGACGTAATCAAAAATTTCTTCATCGACTTTAATCCAGTTCATTTCTCCGTTTGGTCCTGCAACAAAACCATCAAGAGATATGTGCATAAATGAAATTATTTTTCTTCCCGCTTCGTGGGATTTCACTTCGTTCAACATATAGTTCCTTTTTTATTGTTGTGTGTGTCTGTCTGCCGGTAGGCAGGGTTTGTTACTTTCTTTTTACAATGACCAACAACGATCAAGTATAAGCAGTCGTTTTAATACCGCTTAAACATTGTTATGTACTTATTTAGTTCTGTAGGTATAAACTTTTCACCATCATTTAAGACGAAATCGATGCTTCGAGTATTCTCGATGTTGTCAAGTGGATTGGAATTCAGGAAAATCAAATCAGCTTCTTTACCTAATTCAATTGACCCTGTTTTATCGTCAATTCCTAATGCTATAGCACCATTAAGTGTAGCTATTTTGATAATTTCATTATTGGGAATTCCAGCCTCTGAAAGTAACTCGAACTCCTGGTGCAGACTAATTCCGGGAATTATCCAGGGGTTTGGAAAATCCGAGCCTGCGGTTATTAAAATGCCCTTGTCAAACATGAGCTTTGTCAAAGCTAAGAGTTTAGGCCATTGCTTTTTTGCACGAGAATAATCCTCTGGAGTCCAACTACTCGTAAAAGTAGTTTTGTTCCAGATGCCGGCAACTAATTTGGGTACTAAATCAAGGTATTTACTTTGAGTATAATACTTATCATCACCCCAGAACTTTGTGCGGAAGGCGA
This sequence comes from Ignavibacteriales bacterium, assembly GCA_016700155.1. Lineage (NCBI taxonomy): Bacteria > Pseudomonadati > Ignavibacteriota > Ignavibacteria > Ignavibacteriales > Ignavibacteriales bacterium. The sequence continues at coordinate 3,033,974 of CP065001.1, read as the reverse complement.
TTAATGTTGGATCAACGGACACATTATTTTCCAACATTGCCGTGAGCATATCTTGTATTGGTGCATCGTTATAATTAACATTCTCAAGCCAATACAAGCGTCCAATGAAAGTTGGTCTGTAATTAATTCTCGCTGCTTCAGACAGATATTCACTATTCCAGGGAGCTGCGTGTGTTATAAAGTCAATTCCTAAATTTGCGGCATCCGTCCATGTCGTATTTTGTAAATGACCAATAACCTTTTTTTCATGCTTATGGGCTTCATCTATGGCGATTTTAATTTGTTCAGGCTTGAGACTTCCATAGACTTTAATAAAATCAACACCTTGTTCGGCTTGATTTTGAATCTCTTCTCTTATCTCTTCTTCAGTTACTATGACGGCAAATGGTCCGAAAAAGGATTTGGTTCTGTTTAGTGCAAATCCTGTAGTGAATATTGTTGGTCCAATTGCTTTGCCCGATGCTATTAGGTTTCGCAGTTCAATTGCATCACCAGTAGGAGCTGCCGGGTTTCGTGTAGTAGTGATTCCAAAAGCCAGCATTGTTTTAAGCGCTTCCAAAGAAGCTTCCTGATCGTATTTTTCAATTATTACCAAGTTACTGTCAACAGGCAAGATTGTAACATGAGCATGCATATCAATTAAGCCTGGCATCACCCATTTCCCTTTGGTTTCAATTATCTTAACATCAATGGGGATTTCGATTTCATTACTTTTTCCAATTGAGATTATTTTACCTTCTTTTACAATAATCGTCATATTCTCCTTACAATCATTCCCAGTTCCGTCAATAATATTTGCGCCAACATACGCCTCACTTTTGAAGTTTGTCTTATTTTCCTGCCCGCTATTACAACCGGCAATAAAAGAAATTGCCAATAGAAAAAGGGCAAAGTGTTTTATTTTCATATTTCGTTTTGGTTTTTATTACACATAATGTTTTGCAGCTACCCGCAGACAGAGATTTTCACCAACGGACTTTCTACGAAGCACAACACTTAATTGGAACACGTCAACCCACATTTCGCCGAGCGTGTGTTGACGGTTCATTTTTTTCGATTTTATCATTTTGCTTTTCATTTTTTCTTTGGGTGCTACCATATTTTTTACCGTTCTATCATTAGTTATTTTCTTCGTAGTAATATGAGTAGTCAATTCCTTTCATAAACATTTCACGGTCGTTTATTTTTGTGGTGAGTGATTTTTTTAAAACTGTTTTTAGAACGCTGCTTTTTGTTGAACTTAACTTCATTGCGTTCATATAATCATTCTTACTTATCTTACTCAAGTCCACACATTTTTTGATGCGTTTTTTTAGTATCAAATCCAACCATATCCGGGTGCTTCTGCCGTTGCCTTCCATAAAAGGATGTGCGATGTTCATTTCTACATACTTATCTATGATTTCGTCAAAAGAATTTTCGGGCATTGCATCTATTTGCTTTAATGTGTTATCTAAAAAGCGGGCTATGGCAAACTGAAACCCACCTTTTGAAATATTTTTTTGCCTGATTTGTCCCGCAAAATCATACAACCCGCCAAACAAATAAGCGTGTATTTGCTGCAGCCCTTTGGTTGTACCAACTTCAATGCTGTTGATAAAAGAACTTTCAAACAAAGCATACGCTTTTGTTTTACTTTTTCCGTCTATGCTTTCTTCACTGTAAGTAAACCATTCTATAAAACGGTTTGCTTTTGTACCGGGAAATGACTTGCCCAATGCAACAATACCGGTGTAGTCTAACATATCCGTTAAATATCGTTTCCCGTCGCTTGCCAAAAGTTTCAGTTGGGTAGTGCCACTAACCAACTCGTTTTTTTCTTTTTTAAATTTCGCTTTAAGATATTTCCAGTAGTTGCGGGTTTTGGTATAGTCGTCCTGGTCTGTGAGCACGGCTACAATATCAAGGACGCTAAACCACCATTTGGAGTTTTGCTCATCCCAAACGGCTCGCACTTCACGGTCGTTAAAAAAACGTATGGATATTTTTGAGTTACTCATAGTTCATTTTCTTCTATTATGTCACTGCGTAATTTTCTGTCCAAAGTTATGATAAATTTTGTTATGTAGTAGTTGGCTACGGTATCACATTACAATGGACATTAACAGTTTGCCGCTTGCAAAAGTTAGGGATTTTTATCACTTAAGTTCAGTAGAATGAGACATGTTCAATTGAATCCATCAACAGCCATGCAAATATCTTGTTAGTCGTCGTTTGGTTAAAAGGAAAACTCTGCCCTTTTTTTATTAATTATCAGAATAATAGTACCAAAGTTGAAACTTTTCTTACCAGCATCTTCTGTTAAACTGAATGTTAGTTTTTCAACTTTAGATATGTTTAAATTATCATTTACTACATAAGAAATTGTTGGCTCGTTACTCTTAATGAATTTATTTTTCTCTTTTTGATATCCCGCAAGTTGTAAAACAGGAATAAGATCTTGTAATTCTTTTTGCGTAATTACCAGATCAATTGAGATTATTCTTTCGAACAGTTTATTCTTATTTATAGAATCTTGCGACAAAAACTGCTCCATGCTTACTTCTACCGAATCACCAAACCCCCATTCTCGATAGGTCTCGACTGAGTATGAACTCAACATCGGTACAAGATTATTAGTCTGCTTTTTACTAAGATGGTCGTGATGATTATACACGATTTCCGTTAATGTAAAACCAGGGCCTTCAAAATCATAGCTAACAATTGAATCAGTCGCAACCTTTCGCCATCGTTCTTCTAACAGCTTTCCCTGCCCAGGTCGTCTAGTTTGAAAAATTAAATAAGCTGTACCTTTTTGGGTAGCAAAATAGCCTCTGTTGGGGTTGAAATGAATGAAATTGCTTTGTCCATAAAGGTAATAACTCAATACCAATGGGGAAACCAGCATGGTGTCATATAAACAATTAGCAAGTTCACTCCAGATAAACTCGTTTGCAACCAATTTTTCAAATGATGCTGAATCAACAATAATTTCAATGTGGCTAAATTCAGATTGTATGCTTTGAGCTGAATTAAAAGAGTTTGCCAATAAAAGAAAGGCAACAAATATTAATTTTTGAACTCTTCGCATCACTAATGATTTAATGTTTACTAACATAATTCTTTACACAATATTGCACATAAACACTCTCATTTTCAACAAATTTTTTATTTCAAGAATTACACTTTCTACCTATCAATTATTTTATCCCTCTTTCCTCCACCTCTCATTCACAAATAATTACTATTTTAGTAACTCAGTTTTCAAACCGGTTAAGTATAAATGCCAGATAAAAAAAATAATAACAAAAATTTACCCGCTTCCGCGGGAAAGAAAATAGTTGTAAAAGGTGCGCGCGAGCATAATCTTAAAAACCTCAGTTTTGAAATACCACGCAACAAACTCGTTGTGTTCACAGGTGTAAGCGGCAGCGGTAAATCATCGCTCGTGTTCGATACAATTTATGCGGAGGGACAGAGACGTTATGTTGAAAGTCTTTCTTCTTATGCGCGCCAGTTCCTTGAAAGAATGAACAAACCTGATGTTGATCTTATACAGGGAATAAGTCCCGCGGTTGCCATTGAACAGAAGACGGGAGCGAGAAACACTCGATCAACAGTCGGCACAAGCACCGAGGTTTATGATTACTTAAGATTGTTATTTGCGCGTGTAGGTAAAACAATATGCTTTCAGTGCGGCAAGGAAGTTAAGAAAGCAACAACTTCAACGGTTGTTGACTGGCTTGAGGAACAGGAGGATGGGGCAAAATTTTATTTAACATTTCCTCTTCACGATCACGAAGGCAGAACTGTAAAAGAAGAAATTGAATTGCTGAAGAAAAGAGGATTCTTCAGGTTGTACTTCAATAAAAAAATGGTTGATCTTAATGAGGAGAAAAAAGGTCCGTCTTCTAAAAAAGGTGTAAGAGTTGTCATTGACAGAATAAAAGTTACAAAAGGTTCAATGCGTGAAAAACATTCCGACGGCATTGAAGTAACATTTAAAGAAGGTGAGAACAGGTTAGTTCTTATCAACGCGGAAACAAATGAAGAACACGAATTCAATAAATTTTACGAATGCTGCGGAATAAAGTACGAAGAACCCGAACCGAGATTTTTTTCATTCAACAATCCATTCGGCGCTTGTCCTGTTTGCCAGGGATTCAGCAAGACAATCGGCATTGATATGAATCTTGTTGTGCCCAATCCGAATTTATCAATCGCTGACGGAGCAATTGCACCTTTCAGAACAGCCAAATACAGCACTCATCTGCGTGATCTTGTTCACAACGCAAAACAGTTTGGCATTCCGCTTAATGTTCCGTTCAATAAACTTACTTCTGAACAGGTAAGTCTTATTCAAAAAGGTTTTGGTACTTATAAAGGCATCGATAAATTTTTTGAAAAGCTTGAAACAAAAACTTACAAGATGCACATACGCGTTCTGCTAAGCCGTTACAGGGGGTATACAACCTGTTCTGCTTGTAAAGGATCAAGATTAAGACGGGAAGCATTGCAGGTTAAGATAAATGACAAATCAATTTATGATATAGTAAGCGTTCCGATAGAACATTCACTTGAGTTTTTCCGTGATGTAAAACTCACTGAGTACGAAATGAAAATCGCTGACCAGGTTCTTAAAGAAATCATTAAACGTTTAACATTCCTTAATAATGTGGGAATCGGTTACCTAACGCTTGACAGGTTGAGCAGTACACTTTCAGGTGGCGAAACACAAAGAATAAATCTTGCGACATCATTAAGTTCAGCGCTTGTTGGTACTCTGTATGTTCTTGATGAACCGAGCATCGGACTTCATCCGCGCGACAATGCAAGGCTTATCGGCATTTTGAAAAACTTAAGAGACATCGGCAACACCGTGCTTGTTGTTGAACACGATGCAGAGATGATGCACGAAGCCGATATACTAATTGATATGGGTCCGTATGCAGGCAAGAACGGCGGAGAAATTATTGCGATGGGAAGTTATGATGAGGTTTTGAAGAACACATCATCATTGACAGGAAAATATTTATCGGGAAGTGTAAAAATTCCTGTGCCGAAATCACGCAATACAAAAAAGACAAAGACAATTTCAATTAAAGGCGCGAGAGAAAACAATCTAAAAAATATTGATCTCGAAATTCCGTTAAACAAATTTACGGTGATCACTGGTGTAAGCGGTTCCGGCAAAAGTACGTTAGTTCATGATGTTCTTTACGGCGGGCTTGCAAAGTATTTTGGACTTACCGCAAATAAAGTCGGCAAACATGATAGTTTGAAAGGCGGCGAGTTTATTGATGAAGTTGTAATTGTTGATCAATCACCGATTGGAAAAACACCGAGATCAAATCCGGTAAGTTATATAAAAGCGTTTGAGCTGATACGTGAATTGTTCGCATCAACACACCAGGCAAGATCAAGGGGATATAAGCCGGGTTACTTTTCATTTAACGTTCCCGGCGGCAGATGCGAAACCTGCCAGGGTGACGGATTCATAAAAGTTGAAATGCAGTTCCTTGCGGATATTTATCTTGAATGTGAGGACTGTAACGGAACGCGATTCAAAAAAGAAACAAGAGAAATTACTTACCGCGGTAAGAATCTTGTCGAAGTACTTGAGATGACAGTTGATGAATCACTCGAATATTTCAAAGGGCATGATAAGATCACAAAATATTTGCAGGTGTTATCTGATGTTGGTCTTGGTTATATAAAACTTGGACAACCTTCTAATACTTTATCCGGCGGAGAAGCACAGCGAATAAAACTAGCATCGCATCTAACTGCACAAAGGGAAAGACGGCATATACTTTTTATTTTTGATGAACCGACTACAGGTTTGCACTTCGATGATATTTCAAAACTGCTTACATGTTTTAATCTTTTAATTGAAAGAGGAAACTCCGTTGTAATTATTGAACACAACCTTGATGTGATCAAATGTGCTGATCACATAATTGATCTCGGTCCGGAAGCCGGAGAGAAGGGAGGAGAGATTGTCGCAGCAGGAACGCCTGAAGAGATTTGTGAAGTTCCCGGATCTTATACAGGAAAGTATCTTAAGTCGTATCTTAATTAATCTGCGCATTTGGATTGGGATTCTATCTTGAAAGGAATGATCTGGTTTTCTCAATTGTCACCCTGAGCCTGACGACGGGTGACGAGAGCCGATCGATATTAGAGCATTTCACAATTTAATTTTAATAATGCTATATTTGCCGCAGTTATAAAAGTAACCATGTCAAGATATCTCATCATATTATTTCACCTTGTGTTGTCGCTATGGCTGTTGGTAGATTTTCTTATGACCCCGCAAGGCAGTGAAGAAGAATTTATAAGTTTCATACCGATGCTTACTTCATTTTCGATTGTTGTCGGTGTATGGCAAAAACGAAAATGGACTTACATACCTGCAGTGTTAAACGTATTAGGCGGGGCGGTATTTCTGATCCTCGTGATGACCAGATATATAGTTTTGAATGAGTATCTCATTGCAAAATATTCCGCCGCATATTTTGTTTTTTTAGTACTTGAAGTTTCAACAGCCGTATTCGCATACAGAAGCTATCCTGTTAAAGACACGTACGCAGTTTTTGAAAGTGAAGAAGCATAGATAAATCACTTAAACTTTAATTCCATAAATAATTAATGAACTGGATCATATTAGTAGTTGCCGGAATATTTGAAATAGCCTGGGCGGTGGGATTAAAATATACAGATGGTTTTACAAAACTCTGGCCAAGTATTTTTACAATCGCGGCGATGATATTAAGTATGTATCTCCTGTCCGTTTCAGTTAAAACATTGCCGCTTGGAACTGCTTATGCCGTATGGACAGGTATTGGCGCGGTCGGCACAGCAATATTCGGAATGATACTTTTCGGTGAATCGAAAGAACTTATCAGAATATTTTTCATCTTCCTTATTGTATCGGGGATAATAGGTCTTAAAGTCTATTCCGATTAAAACATTCAAAATTTTTCTCATCAATTATACTTGAATAAAATTGTTTTATGAGTTTCAATTCTGAAATAATTAAAATAAATTTGAATCGCTGAAGCACATTGTAATTGTGTTAATGCAGCATTAACAAACCAAAAATAATCAAGAGATAAGAATGAAGACTGTTTATTTTATTATAATCACCGCGCTTGTGATTCTTGCAGTTCAGTTCATTGATAAAAACGATAAGAATGAGCCTGGAAAAAATGATGGTAAATACGCGATTGTAATCCACGGCGGTGCCGGATTTATGAATAAGGAAATTCCCGAATCGACAAAACAGCTTTATATGAATTCACTTGAAACAGCATTGAACATAGGGAAAAACATTCTAGAAAATGGCGGAAGCAGTCTTGATGCAGTTGAAAGTGCAGTGAAGTTTCTTGAAGATGATTCACTTTTCAATGCGGGACGGGGAGCTGTTTTTACAAGTGCCGGCACGCATGAACTTGATGCATCCATAATGTACGGCGCTGACCTTTCCTGCGGCGCGGTTACCGGAGTAAAGCATATTAAAAACCCAATCTCATTAGCACGGCTGGTAAAAGAAAAAACAAAACACGTGCTGCTAAGTGGTGACGGTGCGGAAGAGTTCGCAAAGCAAATGAATGTCGAAATGGTTAACCAAAATTATTTTTATACAGAGAGCAGTTATGAATCTTTAAAAAGATTTGAGGAGAAAAATAAACAAGGCACAGTAGGTTGTGTGGCGTTGGATAAGAACGGCAATCTTTCTGCTGCTACGTCAACAGGCGGCATGACTGGTAAAATGCCCGGCAGGATTGGCGACTCACCGCTTGTGAATGCCGGCACTTATGCAAGCAATAAAACATGCGCTGTTTCATGTACGGGAACTGGAGAACTCTTCATTAAGAATACTGTTGCGTATAATGTTTCTGCTTTAATGGAAATGAAGAACATGACACTTCAGCATGCAGCAGAAGAGATGATAAACAAAAGACTTGAAAAAGGAACCGGCGGTTTGATAGCAGTTGATAAGGATGGAAACGTTGTGATGCTGTATAATACCGGCAGTATGCTGAGAGCTTCTTTGGATTCAAAAGGTAAAAAAGAAATTAAGATCTGGGAATAATTATTATCAAAAATTTTCGGAGGAAAGTTTATGCGTCCGGATAAAAAAGATTATGCACCGTTCTACGCAGGTTATGTTGATGCGCTTGCAGGCGATAACGGTATTGAAATTCTTACCGCACAAAATCTTGAGACCCAGGAGTTGTTGAATTCATTTTCTGAATCAAAAGGGAATTATGCTTATGCTGAAGGGAAGTGGACAGTAAAAGAAGTTGTCGGGCATCTTATTGATGCCGAAAGAATTTTTGCTTACAGAGCTCTGTGTATCGCACGTGGTGAAAAGCAATCACTACCAGGTTATGATCAGAACGAGTATGTTAAAACGGGAAACTTTAACAGCCGCGAGTTATTTGATCTGAACTATGAGTTCAGGCTGCTGAGGGAATCGAATATACTTTTATTCCGGGGGTTTGATGAATTTATGTTAAACAAGCGTGGTGTAGCAAATAATTTTGAAGTGACTGTAAGGGCGTTGTTATTCATCATTGCCGGTCATGAAAAACATCATATAAAAATTCTTAAAGAAAGATACCTGGGGAATTGAGAACTCCGATTTTAGAGATGACATCTTTTAAAAAAATGTCATCTCTACTTTAAATAACTTCGTAAATCTCTTTCAGGATTTTTTCAGTAGCGCCAAGATTTTCCTGCACATAATTGAATGATACTTTCCCGAGTTTTTCTCTCAGATTTTCATTTGTCAATAATGTTCTCAGGTGCCTGTAAGCTTCTCTTTTATTATTAACAAGTAAACCGCTTCCTCTTTTTACAAGCTGCTGTGCTTCCTGCGAATTATCAATCTTTGGCCCGAACATTACCGGGATACCGTAAACAGCGGCTTCAAGCACATTGTGTATGTTCTGTTTAAAACTTCCACCGATGAATGCAAGATGTGCATAAGTATAAAGCGTAAGTAAAATTCCTACCGAATCAACAATGATGACGCGTTCATTGTTATAATTGTTCAAAGCTGAAAACCTGATTGAATTAAGCTTATTGGCAAATTCATTTTCAATTTTTTCAAGATGAACCAGTGTAGGTTCGTGTGGAGCGATAATCAATATTACATTTTCATCATACTCAGCGAGCTTTAAGAAAGCAGGGATGATAACCTCTTCATCAAGTTCCCATGTGCTTCCGGCGACAATCACTTTTTTATTTTTGAAAAGATCATCTTTGACAAGATTTCTTTCACGTGCCGTTATACTTCTTTGATAAACCCGGTCAAATCTTGTATCGCCTACTGCTTTAACCTGCTCGTCTGTACAGCCGAAATCTTTAAAGCCGTTAACATCATCTTGAGATACTGTAAGAATTTTTGTTATGTCTTTAAATAAAACTTTATGAAAATTTTTTATGAACGGATATTTCCTTGGAGATGAACTTTTCATTGTCGCGTCAACTATGTATGACGGAACGCTGTAATCATCCATTGCCCAGATGTGATTTGGCCAGATGTCGTAACGCATCAATACTGCAAGGTCTGGATGAACAATATGAATAAACCGGTTAGCGTTTGTTTTTGTATCGAAAGGAATGTACGAAACAAGATCAGCGTAAGGATATTTTTTTGAATTCTCATATCCCGACGGCGAAAAAAAAGTAATAAGAATATTTATCTTATTATCCTTTTTCAGTTCCTTAATAATTGGTTTTGCCTGTTCAAACTCACCAAGTGAAGATGAGTGGAACCAGATTAATTTTTTTGATTTATCAAGTGCCGCGGCATCGAGAATAAGTTCTTCAAATACACGTTTGCGTCCCTGAATTCCTTTTTTAGTTTTTGCATTGAAAAGCCCGATAAATCTTAATGTGATATAAAGAAATGGAATTACAAGAATATTGTAGAATAGTTTAGAAAGTATTTTCATTTTGATTTTATAAACTGCAAAATTTCCCGGAGTGCCTGCTGCGGAACGATCTCCTTCATACATTTAAAGTGTTCTTTAGGGCAGCTTTCCCTTCCAATGTGCGAACACGGTCTGCAAAATAATGATTTGTTTTCTAATATTAAATTTGGGGTGTTGTAAGGAGCAAAACCAAATTCCTGAACGGTTGATCCGAATATAACAGTAACAGGAATTCCGACCGCGCACGCTGTATGCATTAATCCGGAATCGTTACAGACAATCATTTTACAGATTTTCATATCAGCCGCAGTCTGCAGCAGTTCATCATCATTTGAAAGATCGATAGATGAATTTATTTCATTTGAAATTTCTTTACATAATTTTCTGTCGTCTTTACCGCCGAAAAGCAGAACTGTATAATTCTCTTTTGTTAAAAGATTTCCAAGTTCAACAAAATATTCTTTCAGCCATTGTTTGGTAAAATGTTTTGCGCCGGGACAAAAACCTACGTAGTTGGTTCCGTTTTGTAATCTAATATCCGGTTGATTGTTTGTATGAAGTTCCAATCCTTTTTCATCAAGCTCTAATCCTTCAATTGAATTTGAATACCTTGCAGTGATCGGAGTTTTTTCTTTCAAAAGATTAATCTTAAAATTTACCAGCAGGAACTTTGCAAGATTAGGTTTATGGAATTTTACTAATGGGGCGTTAACCTGCCGCCGGATTTTTAATGAGCGAAGATTGTTCTGCAGATCAATTACAAGATCATATTTGGTATTACTGAAATCAGGCAAGCCAAAATTATTTTTCTCTTGTGTTGAATCATACTCAAATAAATTTGAGACGTGAGGATTAAATCTTAACGCATCGGCAAATTGTTTTTTCACTATGAAGTCGATCTGAATTTCGGGATTCTGTTTTTTCAGTGATCTCAGAAGAGGTGTTGTGAGCAGAACATCGCCCAAAGAACTCATGCGTATAATGAGCACTTTATTTAAGTGTTTAATATTCAAACAAAAATAAAAATGATGAATAAATTTTAGGGGAAATCTACACAAATAGATGAAGTTCTTCCACATTTAAGTTGCGGGTGAAGGGCATCAATCCTATTTTTGTAACAAAAATTAAGGAAACTTTATGTCAACATTACCTCCTCCGGCAACAAAAAAATTTCCGGAAGATTCAGTCGAAGCCCAGGTTTATAAAATTGTAAATGACTTTAAAGAATTTATGCCGGTTGATAATGACCGCAACAGGCTGGGGTTCGGATTATATAAGTTTGTAATGGGTGAAGGCGATCATCCTAAAATTCTGCTTAAGACATCTCAGATAAGAGTTGAAGGAATATCTGAAGAAGCACTCGCCGATAAAATTGCGGCGGAGCTTGCCAAGATTAAGAAGTAAACACACTTGAATCTTAGAATTTCTGTGAAGTACCAAAAGTTTATCCTCTAATCACTCTTTAAATTTTCTATTTATGAGTCTCGGACAAATCAAATCAACTGCTAAATCTGGGAAGGAATTCCTGACAGTTCATGGAGAGAAAACTAATTTTAAGTTGCTTGATTTTTGGATTTGGACTGCTTCAGATATTGTAAGTAATGCAATCAGAGGAAAATTTGCAGAATTCATTGTAGGAACAGCAGTCGGAATTAATTTTGATAATGTTAGAACTGAATGGGATGCTTTTGATTTACTTACACCTGATGGCAAAAAAATTGAGGTAAAATCTTCATCGTATTTACAGAGTTGGTGTCAAAAAAAATTTTCATCTATTTTATTTTCTATAAAACCTGCCAGATATTGGGATGCGAGTACAAATATTCAGGAAATCAGTCCTAAAAGACATGCAGATGTTTACGTGTTTTGTTTGTTGAAACACAAAGTGCAGGAGACTTTAGATCCTTTGAAAATGGAGCAATGGGATTTTTATGTGCTTCCTACTTTTAAACTTGATTTGCACAAAAAGAGTGAATCTTCAATCACTTTAAACTCACTCAAAAAATTAACTTCGTCTGTGAATTATCATGATCTTAGAATTGAAATCGACAATGCCTATCATATTCAACAATCTTATAAAGAATCAGATTAAACTTTATAATTTTTAATAGTATAGAACTAATTGAGTTATGACTATAAGCGTTTTAATGTATTAACGAAGTTAATCGGACTCAAACTCAAATTATTGAGTCCCACTGTATAGTGCAACCTTTTAATTTATAGTATCCTCTCCTGGTTAAAATTAATTTTTAAAGTTGAACTGCCAACCGGAAAAAAGAACTCAAGAGTCTTTGCATCTTTATTTACAGGGAAGAATACAACACCGTTTATACTTTCGTTTTTTCTTAGAGTAGTTTTTCTCAAAGCGAGTATTTCCCAGATATATGATGACGATTCTAGTGATTCAGAAATTTTTTGATTTCTTACATCGTCAAGAAATTCTTCCCGTTCAAGATCCTGGTAATTTCGATCAAAATTTTCACTTGTTTCACGATCACCTTTAACAAGAGCAGCAGTCTGCCCAACGGCATTAAGGAAATACCCAAATGCGTATGACATCTTCTCTGTTTCCACCCGACTCTGATTTAACGCATACTTTTTTTGCAGGTCAAGAATAGTAGATTCTGGATCACGGGCATTGACAATTACAGGATTCTTTCTGGACTTCGGATCAATAAGGCTATAGTAAAATTTCTGCGGATCTACAAGCAGAGCAGAGTCTGATGTATTTAATACATCAACATCAAACAGGTAATTATCTGATGAAGTTCTGTCAAAAGATAATTGAATAGAAACAATTTCATTTTCAATTGTCATAATTTGTTTACCTTTATACCATTCGGTTTCATGTGAATCAGCGGTTAGTTTCAAAACTGCATTTGGCGGTACGTGACATTGAATAAAAATTAGTGTGAAAAGGACAGGCAGGTATTTAGAGTTGATAAATAAAGCTTTCATTTTTTCCTCCCGATATTTTTTCTCCCTTGGCAAATTTGATACCATTTTAAAACCCGATTGATGTAAAACAACAACGACAGGGGAACAAACTTTGTATATTCAACTAAAATTATTTGTAGAAATTAATTGACATGCGGCAGGACAAAAATTGACAACTAACAATTAAATTTATTTTTACAAATAAAAAACCCGCTCAACAGAGCGGGTCAAATAAATTCTGACTTCTTTACTTCACTCCCTGCTCAACTAATTCTTCTTTCGCCATAAACTCTTCTACCATCTTAACATCTTCTTCACTACCAATAAAGATAGGTGTTCTTTGATGAAGCGAAGATGGTTTAACTTCAAGTATTCTCTGCTTACCATTTGAAGCTCTTCCACCGGCAGCCTCAACAATAAATGACATAGGGTTACACTCATACATCAATCTTAATTTGCCGTTTGGACTTCTTGAATCAGCAGGATACATAAATATTCCTCCGTACAACAAGTTACGATGAATATCGGCAACCATTGATCCGATGTACCTGGAAGAGTATGGTCTGCTTGTTGTTTTGTCTTCCTCCTGCAAATACTTGATGTATTTTTTTAAGCCCGGGTGCCAGTAAAGATAATTGCCTTCATTGATACTGTAAATTTTAGATTTCTTCGGTGTTTTCATGTTGGGATGTGAAAGAAGAAACTCTCCGAATGAAGGATCAAGAGTGAATCCGTGTGCACCGTGACCTGCAGAATAGACAAGTATTGTGCTTGAGCCATAAACAATATATCCAGCGGCAACCTGGTACATTCCCTGCTGCAGACAATCTTCGAGAGTTCCGGGTTTACCGTCAGGAGTTATTCTCCTGTAAATTGAAAATATTGTTCCGATACTAATGTTAGCATCAATATTTGATGAGCCATCAAGCGGATCGAAAAGCAGGACGTACTTTCCAATGTTGAACCTGTCTGGAATGTGTATTATATCTTCCTCCTCCTCAGATGCCATTACGCAAAGATGTCCCCCGTGATCCATTGCTCTGAACATCATATCGTGAGCAAACATATCAAGTTTTTTTACCTGCTCACCGTGAACGTTACTGTCACCTGTGAAACCAAGTATATCAACCAGACCCGCTTTGTTTACTTCAAGTGAAATGACTTTTGCTGCGAGTGACAGATCTGATAACAGCTTTGACAATTCTCCTGTCGCTTCAGGATGTAGTTTTTCCCCTTCAATAATGTGACGGGCAAGCGTCATGAACCGGACTTTTTCCATTGATTGCTCTCCTCTCAATTAATATGGAATTATTAAACGGCTTTTGTTATTTCCTGATCTTTATATTGAAGCTGATACAATTTATAATAAATTCCGCGTTTAGCAAGAAGTTCCTGGTGAGTTCCTGTTTCTCTTAACTCACCTTTGTGCATAACAATTATTTTATCCGCGCTTTGTATAGTTGAAAGTCTGTGAGCAATTACAATTGCGGTTCTTCCGACTAAAAGTTTTTCAATCGCTCTTTGAATAAGCTGTTCTGTTTCCGTATCAACACTTGAAGTTGCTTCATCAAGAATGAGAATGCGTGGATCATAAGCTAATGCGCGGGCAAAAGAGATTAACTGTTTTTGTCCAACGCTTAATGTTGCGCCGCGTTCTTTTACTATTTCAGAATATTTGCCGGGAAGTGTTTCGATGAATTTGTCGGCACCCACATATTTTGCTGCTGCAATAATTCTCTCTTCAGGAATATCGTCGTTGCCAAGATTTATATTATTCTTTATATCTCCTGAAAAAAGAAAAACATCCTGAAGTACGATTGAAATATATTTCCTCAGTTCACGTTTGTCTAAATTCCTGATATCAATTCCATCCAATAAAATTGAGCCTTTGCTGATGTCATAAAATCTTGTAAGAATATTAATGATGCTTGTTTTGCCGGCGCCTGTGTGACCGACAATCGCAACAGTTTCACCTGGTTTTATACTGAATGAAATATCTTTAAGTACATAGTCATCGTTATTATAAGCGAACCAGACATTCTTAAAATCTATTCCGCCTTTTACACCATTTAATGTAACAGGGCTTTCAGGATTTTTAATAAATGTTTTATCATCAAGCAGTTTAAAGATTCTTTCAGATGATGCCATAGCGGTCTGCATAATGTTATACTTTTCCGATAGATCTCTTATCGGTCTGAAAAACATTTCTGTGTATTGAATGAAAGCGAACAAAACACCAAGTGTTAGTGTGCCCTGTATTATCTCACCGCCGCCATACCAGATGATAAGTGCAATAGCAATTGAGCTTAACAATTCCACACCGGGGAAAAATACTGCGTAATAAAAAATTGATTTAATGTTCGCAGTCCTGTAATCATTATTAATATCGGAAAATCTTTTCAGTTCATCTTTTTCTTTATGGAATATCTGAACAACATTCATCCCGGTTACGTGTTCCTGCATATAAGCATTTAATCTTGCAAGGTGAAGTCTTACATCCCTGTAACTCTCACGTACTTTTTTTCTGAACAGAAATGTTCCGTAAATCAAAACAGGCAGAACAGAAAGTGTAACTAATGAAAGGGGAATGTCCATGAAGAACATAAAACCAAGTATCCATAAGATGATAAACACATCGCTGAACACCATTACAATGCCGGATGAAAATAATTCATTTAAAGATTCAACATCATTTGTAGTACGTGTAACAAGCCTGCCGATAGGTGTTTTATCAAAATATTTCAGAGCAAGTTTCTGCGTATGTGCGAAAATTTGTGAACGCAAATCATAAATAGTTTTTTGTCCGAGTAGCTGAGTGTAGTAAGTTAAAAAGTATTGTATCGCCGCCTGAAACATAAGTGAAGCAAACAACGCAATACTTATGTACAACAAACCATTGTAGTTGGAGTGAGCAATGTAATCATCAATGGCGATCTTTGTAAGATATGGTCGAAGCGGACCTAACGCAGCTACCACAACATTAAAAAATATTGCGAAGATAACATACTTCTTATACGGTTTAATGTAGCCTAACAAACGCCGCATCAAACGGGAGTCATACGCTTTACCCAATACTTCATCATCGTTTTTATAATCGTTAGCCATAACTTAAAATCAATTTAATTCTTCTAATTCTTTTTCGAGTAATTGTTTGAAATGCAGATCAGCATAAATTCCGCCAAGGTTTACAAGTTGTTCGTGAGTTCCTTCTTCTTTTATTGTTCCGTTTGACAGAACAATAATTTTATCCGCATCTTTCACAGTTGAAATCCTATGACTGATAATAATACTTGTCCTATTTTTCATAAACTGTTTTAGATTTTTCAGGATTTCTTCCTCTGTATGTGTATCAACTGCTGAGAAGGAATCATCAAGTATTAATATTTTAGGATCAATAGCTAATGCTCTTGCCAGTGACGCTCTTTGTTTCTGTCCGCCGGAAAAAGTTATTCCGCGTTCACCAACCATTGTGCTGTAACCTTGCGGGAATGATTCCACATCTTTATCAAACTGTGCTATTGAAGAAACTTGTTTTATTCGTTCTTCATTAACATTTCTTAAACCATAAGAAAGATTATTCATAACGGTATCAGAAAATAAAAATGATTCCTGCTGAACAACACCGATTTTTGTTCTTAATATTGAAACAGAAATGTCTTTTACATTAATGCCATCAATAAGCAGTTCTCCGCCGGTTACATCATATAACCTGGGAATAAGATTAATGAAAGAAGTTTTTCCCGAGCCTGTATAACCCATTATAGCTGTGGTAGAACCAACAGGGATTTTCAAATTTATATTTTTTAATACATCAGGAAGGTTCTCGCTGTATCTGAAACTAACATTATTAACAGTTATTTCACCTTTAATATCTTTGACTTCGTGCTTTGTTGATTCAGAGTCGTGTATTTCAAATGGTTCAGCAAATATTTTATTAATTCGTTTCATACTTGCCTCACCCTGCTGGACAATATTAATTACCCATCCGAATGCGATCATAGGCCAGATAAGAATTCCGAGATAAATTATAAATGCGGTCATCTCACCGAGTGTAAGAGTTTTGTTAATCACATTTGTCCCACCTAACCAGATAACGAGTATAATTGACAATCCGGTTATAAGCACAAGTATAGGCATTATCAAGGCTTGTACTCTTACAAGGTTCATATTTGTTCCAAGATAGTCGCGGCTCATTTCATTGAATTTATTTATTTCATGATCTTCGCGAACATAAGATTTGATAACTCTTATTCCAGAAAAATTTTCCTGAGCTTTGGTTGTCAGTTCAGCAAACTTCTCCTGGATCTTTGTGTACTTGGCATGAATTAATTTTCCAACTCTGAAAACTCCATACGATAAAAGCGGAAGAGGAATTAAAGCGTATATGGTCAGACGGACATCTATTGATAACATTATTCCGATCACCATTAAAAATCTTATCAACGTATCTGTCGAGTACATCACTGCGGGACCGAGAAATGTTCTCACTGCGTTTATATCATTTGTTGCATGCGCCATAATATTCCCTGTAGAGTTATTCTGAAAATATCTCAACGGAAGTTTTTGTATATGTTCCCAGAAATCATGACGCAGATCATATTCAATCTCTCTTGAAACAACAATAATAGTTTGACGAATCAGGAATCTGAAAATACCAGCGACCAATGAAGTGATTACTATCCAGGTGCCGTAAAAAATCAGATCGTTTGTTGTTGCAACTTTTTCGAGAACGTTAATTGCATCTTTAAGAAGTATAGGGAGAAGTACAGTCCCTGCATTTGATAAAAGAATAAATAAAAATCCCCAAAGGAGTTTTGATTTATAACGGGTAAAATATTTTTTTAGTTTATATAAGTTTTTCATTAATAAATATTAGTAGGAATTGTACACTGATTTTTATGATTGAATAAGATCAGGTATGGTCTGAAAAAATCAGAGTTAAAAACTTAAATCAGTGTACTATTTTTTTCTGATTAGTCGATGATCTCAAATCCGGTGTACTTCTGAAGTACTTTCGGAACAATAATTTTACCTTCAGGAGTCTGATAGTTTTCAAGCAGTGAAACCATCAGTCTGCTTGTGGCTAAACCTGAACCATTAAGTGTATGAACAAACTCGGGTTTCTTCGTTGCTTCATTCCTGAAACGGATGTTTGCTCTTCGTGCCTGGAAATTTTCAAAGTTACTGCATGATGAAGCTTCAAGCCAACGGTTTTCTGCTGGAGACCAGGTTTCTATATCATAACACTTTGCAGCAGAGAAACTCAAATCACCGGTACACAACATTAAAATCCTGTAAGGTATTTTTAATGCCTGCAAAACATCTTCGGCATCTTTTACTAACAGTTCAAGTTCATCAAAAGAAGTTTCCGGTTTAACGAACTTAACCATCTCTACTTTGTTGAACTGGTGAACGCGCAAAAATCCTTTTGATTCTTTTCCATAAGATCCGGCTTCACGTCTGAAACATGCTGAATATCCTACATACTTAAGAGGCAATTCCTGCTCACTTAAAATGTCGTTACGGTAAATATTTGTAATCGGAACCTCTGCAGTTGGAATAGGGAAGAGTCCGTCTTTTTCGATGTTGTACATGTCTTCTTCCATCTTCGGGATTTGTCCGGTTCCCTTCATTGAGTCGCGGTTAACAAGGAACGGCGGAAATACTTCACTGTAACCATGTTGTGTAAGATGAAGGTCGAGCATAAAATTAATCAATGCTCTTTCCAGTGTTGCGCCTTTACCAAGATAAAGCGGGAAACCTGAACCTGAAATTTTTGCGCCTCGTTCAAAGTCGAGTATCTTTAATTTTTTACCAAGTTCAATGTGATCTAAAACTTTTTCTTCTTTATTAAATGAAAACCCTTCCGGCAGCCATTGTCTTACTTCAACATTATCTGCCGCTGATTTTCCAACAGGTACACTTGAGTGAGGAAGATTGGGAATGTACATCAGGATATCATTTAACTTTTCTTCAACATCTTTTAGCTGGGAATCAAGATCAGTTATTTCATCTGAAACTTTTTTCATTTCAACCAGAACGGAAGTTGTATCCTGCCCTGCCTTTTTCATTTGCGGAATTTGCGCGCTTACCTGGTTGCGTTTTGCTTTCAGTTCGTCGGTCTTTAAGATGAAGTTTCTTCTTTGCTCATCAAGGGCGAGTATCTCATCAACTCTGTCCTTTTCATTTTTGTTGATGATACCTTGTTTTACTAGTTCAGGATTCTCGCGGATATATTTTAGGTCTAACATTTTATTCCTTTTTTAACCACTAAGGCACTAAGAACACATAGTTTCACTTAGTGCTTCTTAGTGAACTAAGTGTCTTAGTGGTTAGTTTTATTTTACTACTATGTTATAAATTTTATTCTTTACGAATATTTCTTTCACTATTGTTTTGCCGTCAGTGAATTTGGTTACTTTCTCATCGGCGAACACTATTGATTTAACGGCATCCTGCTCACTGTTCATTGCAACACTGATTGTTGAACGGAGTTTGCCGTTAACCTGAACAGCAATATTAACAGTATCTTCAATCAATGCAGCGGGATCAAATTCAAACCAAACGGGTTTTTCAAAAAGCGATTTTTCATTTCCTAATATGTTCCAGCATTCCTCCCCAAGATGCGGTGCAACAGACGCAAGCATTACTGCAAACCGTTCAAGCACATAAGTACGGATTTGTTCTCTGCAACTCTCGATTGATTTTATTTCATTCAACAATTCCATCAATGCGGCAATTGCAGTATTAAACCTGAAATTGTTTACTTCATCTTCATACTTTTTGATTGTCTGGTTAACTTTTCTGTAAAGCGATTTCTCAGCATCATTGAGCGATTGTAAATCATACTTTATATCAGCAAAGTTGCTCTTACTAAAATCTTTATGATTCAGAAAAACATCATAGGATCTTTGAACGAACCTATCTGTTCCCGAAATTCCTTTATCACTCCAATCTCCGCCAAGTTCGTAAGGACCCATAAACATCAGGTAAAGTCTGAAAACATCAGCTCCAAATTTTACAGTGAACTCATCGGGGTTAACAATATTTCCTTTTGACTTTGACATCTTTGCGCCGTCATTCGTAATTGTTCCCTGGTGAACAAGAGTTTGAAATGGTTCATCACTGTTGACCATTTTCATATCACGTAAAAATTTGTGAATGAATCGTGCGTACAGCAAATGCATTACAGCGTGTTCGGCACCACCGACATACATATCGACCGGTGTCCATTTTTCAGCAAGTGTATCATCAAACATTTTGTCAGATATTTTAGGATTCAGATACCTGAGGTAATACCATGATGAATCAACAAATGTATCCATCGTGTCAGGATCACGTTTTGAATCAGTGCCGCACTTAGGACATTTAACATTCATGAACTTCTGATTTGAAGTTAACGGAGATTCTCCTGTTGGTTTAAATTCAACTTCATAAGGAAGTTCGACAGGCAACTCATCTTGGCTAACTGCTACTTCACCGCAATTAGGGCAGTGAATTATTGGTATCGGTGTTCCCCAATATCGTTGACGTGAAATTAGCCAATCTCTCAACCGGTAATTTATTTTACTTTTTCCGATTCCTTTTTCTTCGAGCCAGGAAATCATTTTTTGTTTAGCATCAGCGACATAAAGTCCGTTTAAAAAATCACTTTCGATTGCCGGACCATCTTCAGTAAAAGCTTTTCCTTCAAATCCTTCTGATGGCTGAACGGTTCTTAAAATCGGCAGATTAAATTTTTCGGCAAATTCCCAATCACGCTCATCCTGTCCCGGAACAGCCATTATAGCGCCTGTACCGTATGTTGTTAAAACATAATCTGCAATCCAGATAGGAATTTTTTTATTGTTAGCCGGATTGATTGCATACGCTCCGGTAAACACTCCTGTTTTTTCTTTCACGGTTGAAGTTCTGTCAATCTCGGTCATTGATTTGATAGAATCTTTGTAAGCTTCAACGGCATTTTTATTTTCAGGTGTAGTTATCTGGACAACTAAAGAATGTTCCGGTGCAAGAACCATGTATGTTGCACCGAAAAGAGTATCCGGTCTGGTAGTAAAAACTTTTATACCATTTTCAGT
The DNA here is from genome assembly GCA_016700155.1 of Ignavibacteriales bacterium. Taxonomy (NCBI): domain Bacteria; kingdom Pseudomonadati; phylum Ignavibacteriota; class Ignavibacteria; order Ignavibacteriales; species Ignavibacteriales bacterium. The sequence continues at coordinate 3,013,030 of CP065001.1, read as the reverse complement.
TCCGTCTATCTTGAAATGAACTTCAGCTCCGACACTTTTGCCGATCCAGTTGCGCTGCATGGATTTGGTTTTTTCTGGCCAGTTTATTTTATCAAGTCCCTGCAGAAGTTCTTCGGCATAGTCGGTTATTTTAAAAAACCACTGCGTAAGATTTTTTTGGATAACAACTGTTCCGCATCGCTCACAAGTACCGTCATTCAAAACCTGTTCATTTGCGAGAACGGTATTGTCTTTAGGACACCAGTTCACGGGTGCATTTTTTCTGTACGCTAATCCTTTTTTGTAGAGTTGCAGAAATAACCATTGATTCCATTTATAATATTCCGGAACACATGTCATTAACTCAGCGTTCCAGTCGTACATACATCCCATTCGTTTTAACTGGTCACGTATGTCGGCAATATTTTTTATTGTGCTGTCATAAGGGTGAATACCTGTTTTGATTGCATAATTTTCAGCAGGTAAACCAAAGGCATCGTAACCCATCGGTTCAAATACATTATAACCTTTTAGCTTTTTGAATCTAGCCCAGGTATCGGTTGGACCGTAGTTATACCAATGTCCGCAGTGCAGTTTTGCACCGGAAGGATAAATGAACATTACGAGGGTATAAAGTTTTTCTTTATCGTTTGAAAAATCAGTTCTATAAATTTTATTTTCTTCCCAGAATTTTTGCCACCGGGATTCAACTTCGGCAAATGGATATCGCATAAATCAATTCAATATTATTTTAAAAATCGGGGAGAAATTTACCGAAAAAGGGAGGTAATTCAAATTTAGAGAATGATGTTCTCAAAGCTGAAGTGTGCCCGATAAATTGTAAATTTATCGGGCATCACAATTAAAACTGTACAGCAACTATATCAATACCAAAACTTATTAGATCAGGCCCTATATAAGTCGCTCTGAAATTAAATCTGTCATAGAGCAGGTAGTTTAGAGTAATAAACGGCGCTACTTCTGATTCAGAAATATTGTAGTTTTTATTAATTGGTGATGTATCATAATCCCCCGGTTCATCAGAGTTAAAAACTTCGGGGTTTTCATCCCTTTTAACGCTCGTTGAGTAATCAAGGTTGAAATTAGAGTAACTTATACCAATTTCTGCTGACAAATCCCGAAAGATCCACATCACGGGTAATGATGCCATCACTTGAAAATATCGTTTGTTTGAAAAAGAAATATCTTCTGCAATTATATTTCCACGAAATGCTTTTCGTCCCGGGAGAATAGTATCTAAATATCTAATCCTTGGATAATTGCTTCTATTTTCGGCTACTGTTCCAACACCATATAAGAACACAAACTTCAAGTATGATAGCATGGATTTTTTTTCCACAAGCTTTAATTTAAATCCAATACCGGCATTAAAATTATTTCTAGCCTCGACTTTTAAATTGTATGTGTTTGGTCCTGCATAAAATGGAAATCTTTCACCGGATAAATTGAAGCTTTCTTCACCATTAATGTTACCCAACAAGTAAGAACCTGTGACAAAAAGTTCATTATAAACACGGTAATCGGTTTTATAGAATTCATCAAATAATTCATATAACTCAAAATCGGTTGTATTTGCAAAATATTTGCGGTAATAACTTTTTAGGAGAAACGGATACTGCATGACAGTTGCAATTACTGAATCCTTTTCATTGTTACTGAGTGCGCCCGCATTCTCATATGCTAACGAGAGATTATTAACAATGGTTTTAGTGCGGGAATTTATCAATCGTTTGTAATCTTCAGCTTTATCAAAATTCTTATGCTCAGGAAGAGACAAATACAAAAAAACAAAATAGTCTTTTAATTGTTCATCAATCTGAATTGTTTGCTTTGTTTCTTTCATTTCAGTCCGGTCAACATCAAATTCATTATAAAGTGAAGCGATACTTCTATATTCAATCCATGAATTAACATGATCCCATGCTTCCCCCTTTATTTTTGAAATCCACTCATTACGTTCTAACGCTAATTCTTTTTCAAATGCTAGTAACTGGTTATAATGATTTGAGTCAGGGTTTGAAATATTTTGTTTAAAGCGAGCGTCGAGATATTTTATATAATAGTAAATGAGTTCAGGATTCAGCTTAGCATAGTATTGAAGACTGGCATTAATCTGTTCATGATACTCCTTGTGCTCACTTGCAATTGCCGGCAGGTAGAGAGCATAAGTGCGCGTCAGATCCTGCGGGTGGACGTTACTATAGCTTATTAAAATCAGGATTAAAATTATCAGTAGGTTTTTCATGATTTGCCCCAAAAAATAGTTTAACAATAAACTTCATAAACTCTTAAGTAAAACTAAGCAAAATATATCATGAATAAAATTTCTTTTTATTGATCAAAACTCTCTTTTATAAATCTGTATATACCCGATTTTCTTTACGACCGCTTGTCCAGCAGGACTAAGTACCCAGTCGATAAAATTTTTAACAATGCCATCCGGTTGGAATAATGTATAAAAATGAAGATACCTCGTTACAGGATATTTATCATTAATAACATTTTCTTCAGTCGGTTCAATTCCGTTTATTTTTGCATGAAGATTTTTATCGCCGTAAGCTAAACCGCCGTACCCGATTGCATTTTTATTTTCCTTAACGGCAGAAATAATTTTTTCTGTTGTCGCTTCCGTAATTGCTGAAGGTGAATATTCTTCGCCATCCAATATATGTTCCTTAAAATAAAGATATGTACCTGAATTCGGGTTACGGATAATTGCCATAACATCAGCATTATCTCCGCCCAACATATTCCAATTAGTAATACTGCCTGTGAAAATATTTTTTACTTCATCAATCTGAAAATCTTTTACAGGGTTTTGCGGATTTATAAAAATACTTAAAGCATCTTTTGCGACCAGTGTAGCCATTCCAACAGAGCCAAACTTTTCCGCTATCAGTTTTACTTCTTCAGGTTTAAGTGTTCTTGATGCAGTGCAAATATCAATTTCACCTTTGGTAAAAGAGTTTATACCGCTTGCTGTTCCGCCGCCCTCAACATAAATTGAAACACCCGGATTCAGTTTCATATATTCATCAGCGAGAGCCTGAGTTAAATACAACATAGTATCTGAGCCTTTGATCTTTATTACTTTGGAAGCTGGAATCCTGAAACTGCAGGAACTGGTAAGAAATAAGACTATCAGACATAAACAAAAAACTTTTTTCATCTATTTTCTTTCGGCGATTGATCTCAGTCGTGCACTGTTGTATGGAACACCTTCATTCCATTCAGGCACTGATTCAGAAGCAGCAAGAAGACGGCAGAATTCAAAAATTATTTTTGTGTGCTGTTCGGCTGCATCAAAGTTCATTGGCTGAGTAAGATCGTCAAACGGTGTGTGATAAACGTTTTCACTGTAATGTATAAAGAGTCTAATACCATCTTCGCGCGAAAGATTTTCATAATTCAATCCTTCTGATATAAGTATTGAAGGAATTCCTGCCTGCGCAAAAATAATCTGGTCAGATCTGGTGAAGGATTCTGATTGAATAAATTGCTCCGGAATATCTTCAACTTCAAGATTATTTCTTTTGGCGATTTCAATAAGAAAATCATTTAGTGAAGAATATTCTCTTCCAACACCAACTATACTTCTGAACCTATCGAACAATGCAATGCCATCTATGTTAACATTTGCAATTGTTTTATATAACGGAACCACCGGGTTGTTAACATAGTAAGTTGAGCCAAGCCATCCTTTTTCCTCACCGGCAGTAAGCAGAAAAACAATGGAGCGCTCCGGCTTATTTTCAGGTTTACTAAATGCTGACGCAATTTCAAGAAGTGATGCAACACCGATAGCATTATCATATACCCCGTTGTAAATAGAATCCCCGTCTACCGCAGGACCTATTCCAAGATGATCATAATGCGCAGAGATTAATAAATAGCTGTCGGAAAGTTTCTCGTTAGAACCTTTTATCATTCCTACAATATTTGCGGAGGTAAAATCTCTCTCACGGAATTCACCTTTAAAAGAAATTTTTGTTTGCAGTTCAAAACTCTTTAATGAATTCTGCTGCTGCATATTAAAAACTTCATTGATTGAAAATTCAGCGGAATGAAATAATTGTTCTGCAACATATGGACCCATTAAGACACTTAAATTACCTGAAGCAGAATATGCCAGCGTAACATCTTCAAATGCAAATTCATTAATGAGTTTTTTCCATTCACCGGCTTCCTTATACCTGATTCCGGGAATCATAATGCTTCCGCTTGCCCCTCTTGAAATGGCAATTCTCTGTTTCATTTCCGGCAGACTGTAAATCGAAGGCTTAATTCCTTCAAAATATTTTTCGTCAGTTGAAAAGGGCTCACCTTCAAGAAACACTACAATTTTATTTTCAACATTAACGGACTGATAATCATTATAATCAAACTCCGGCGCGACAATACCAAACCCCACGAATACCAGTGGCAACGGATTAGGTATAAAAGTTTGTTCCCCGGTTTTATATAATAAATAATCCTGGTTGAGCATTAGTAAACTGCTGTCTTTATCATGGTACAAAACCAAACCTGACTCGGGTTGCGGCTGGCTGGCATGCATAGGAATATATTGATAGTAAGTACCCTCATCACCAGCCGGTATCAAGTTCATTTTTTCAAATTGGGAAGCAAGATATTTTGCAGCAAGATTTCCACCCGATGTTCCCATTGATCTGCCCTCAAATAAATCACTTCCGAGTGAATCTATATGATTTTTTAATTGCGATTTTGATATCAGTCCGACACCGCCGGTTACAATTGAATCAGAAACAAATCCAAATAGTTCAGTCTGAAGAAAAATAATTATTATGAAAAGAGAAATCCGCAGTTTCATTTTACTGTAAATATTTAAATGTCAACTACCAAAAAAAAAATAAGAGAGTCAATATTTACTTTATTCTTAAAGTAAAGATAATAGCTAAATTTGGTGAGGAAATTCTGAACACTTCAGAATTTTCAGCAGAATAAACTTTTGGAGATTGAAATGGAAAAAAACAATATTCACGCATTCATAAAACAAATCGGACTATTTAAAGAATTAACTGAAGATGAAATTAAACTTATCGTGCAAAAGCTTGATTCCATCACTTACAAAAAAGATAGTTTGCTGTTCACTGAAAATAATACAAGAAAATACCTGTTCCTTATTTATGAAGGAGAAGTCGAACTAATTAAAAAATCTCCGTTTGGTGAAGAAAAAAGATTAGCACTTTTTAACAAATATGATTTCCTGGGCGAAGGAGCCCTGATGGATGATTCACCTCATTCGACATCAGCAAAAGCGCTGGTTGATACTACCGCACTTGTTCTAAGCCATGACCGGTTCTATGAATTGTTTAAGGATCATAATATTGTCGCATCAAAAATTCTGGCAAATGTGGCAAAGGTTATCTCAAGAAGAATGAGATCCACTACTACACGGGTCATTAACATTGCCGCTCAATATCAGTCAGGCAGAACAAGGACCGAACACGATCTGTTAGGCGACAGGGAAGTGCCATATGAATATTATTATGGAGTTCAAACACTGCGTGCGATTGAAAACTTTAACATCAGTGGTGTTACACTTTCATTTTATCCTTTGCTAATCGAATCGCTGGCAATGGTAAAACTCGCAGCAGCAAAAGCGAATTTTGACCTGGGACTATTATCAGCGCCCGTCACACACGCAATAGAACAGGCCTGTATTGAAATAATTAATGGAAAACTGCACAGTCATTTTGTTGTTGATATGATCCAGGGAGGTGCAGGTACATCGACAAATATGAATGCAAATGAAGTGATCGCCAACCGCGCACTTGAAATACTTGGTTATGAAAAAGGTGATTATAAATATTGTCATCCCAATAATCATGTTAATCTGTCACAATCGACTAATGACGCATATCCTACTTCAGTTAAGATTGCAATAATAAAAAGTAATTTAAAACTGATCGAAGTTCTTAAGGTATTAATTGATGCTTTGAGAAATAAAGGAAAAGAATTTTCACATATCATTAAGATGGGAAGAACACAATTACAGGATGCAGTTCCGATGACATTGGGTCAGGCTTTTGAAGCTTACGCTGCAACACTTGAAGAAGAGATAGACAGACTAGATCAGAACGCAAAACTATTCCTTGAAGTGAATATGGGTGCAACCGCAATCGGTACTGGAATAAATGCTGATCCTGATTACAGTACAAAAGTTATCAGACATCTGAAGGAAGTATCAGGATTTGAAATTGTACTTGCATCAAATTTAGTCGAGGCAACACAGGATACAGGCGCGTTCGTTATTTATTCATCTGCTGTAAAAAGATTAGCTGTAAAACTATCCAAAATGTGTAATGACTTAAGATTACTTTCATCAGGACCAAGGACCGGATTAGGAGAAATTAATTTACCGCCTATGCAGCCCGGTTCGTCAATTATGCCGGGTAAAGTAAATCCTGTTATTCCCGAAGTTGTAAATCAAATAGCTTTTAAAGTTATTGGAAATGATCTGGCTGTTACTCTTGCCGCGGAAGCGGGACAACTTGAATTGAACGTGATGGAACCGCTTATTGTTCAAAGTATTTTTGAATCAATAGAAATGCTGAAGAACGGTATGACAACGCTTGTTCACAGGTGTATTAACGGTATAACTGCAAATGAAAAAAGATGCCGTGAACTTGTTGAAAATTCTATTGGGTTAGTTACAGCATTAAATCCGATAATCGGTTATGAAGCATCAACAAAACTGGCTAAGGAAGCACTTGAAACAAATCGTGGCGTTTATGAATTGGTGCTTGAACAAAATCTATTGTCAAAAGATCAACTTGATGAAATTCTTAAACCGGAAAATATGATTGGTCCTGTGAAGTTTCAGAAGTAGTTCTAATTATAATTTATCGTACAAACCCGATCGGAAAGAATAATCAAATGTCAGTCACAGGATATGACTGACATTTGAATTAATCTATGATTACTTGAGCACCATCATCTTTTTAGTTGATGAATAACTTTCAGCTTCCAGCCGGTAAATGTACAGCCCTGAAGTTAAATCACCAGAATTGAAATCAACTTCGTACTCACCTGCATCTTTATAACCATCATAAATTGTCTGAACCTTAGTACCAAGCGCATCATAAATTGATAATCGCATCAATCCAGATTTTGCAAGGTGAAATTTTATTTTAGTTGAAGGGTTGAATGGGTTCGGGTAATTCTGAAATAACTGATATTCTGCAGGAACGGTTGTACCGGTTTCAATTATTCCTGTAGGCTGTCCAACCGTGATATAATCATCCCGCGTAAGTGTATCAGTTGTTGAACCATTCTGGACTATCAACTTCACTGTATAGATTCCTGCATCATCATAGGTGTGTTGAGGATTAGGCTGATCAGAATCAATTGTTCCATCGTTATCAAAATCCCATTTCCAGGAAGTGATTGCTGAATTAGGATCACTGAGACTATGGTCGCTGAACGAAACATTAAATGGGTAATTCCCGCTTACAGAATCGGCACTGAAGTTACATCTTAAAAATCCTGAAGGAATATTTTCATTGACAGTCAATATCTGGTTTGGGCTAATATTGGTAAGTATCTGAACATCCGACGAAGTCCATTCAATGACAACTGAGTCTATGCTTGCTGCATTTCCCAACCCGAAATGAACACGGGAAGAATTTTGTCCGTTGAAATTATTCTGAGCATTTATTTCACGCATCATCCAGACAGGATTTCCATTTACCATTGCTTTAAGTCTAACCTTCGCTCCGAGTGCATCCGGATTAGTTATTTTGCCGTTCAGTATGAACTGCATCCAGTTGTTGCCATTAGAATTTATATTTTCATACAAACCTCTTGAAGTTCCGCCGCCGGAATTATAAAAATCAATATCACCGTCTTCATCATAATCAGCTAAGGCTACACTGCGCGCGGCTCCTGAAACTGTAAAATGAGTTACGAAGGTGTCGCTGCCTTCATTAAAAAATACCTGGATATTTCCTTCGGATGTTGTGACAAGGTCAAGATCACCATCATTATCAAAATCAGCCCAGCTGTTGCTTAAATAATTGCCGCCGACTGTAAATGGAGTAGTAATTGTCTGATAAGTTCCATTGTTGTTTTTATAAAACCTGTTAACAGCACCACCATAGTTTGTTATAAATGCATCAAGATCACCGTCATTATCGTAGTCAGCTAGACTCCATACCTGACCATCCTGAAGATCGGTTCCCATCGGCAGATCATTTATTCTTTCAAAACCGATTTCTCCGGTTTCAGTAAATAAATTTCTGAAAAGAAAATCCCTCGCCGGAGTTCCAGCAGGTCCGCTTCCAATAAATAAATCCTGATCTCCATCGAGATCAAAGTCATACCATGTTGCAACCGTATATGGCGCGTGTGCAGTAGTAAACTCATATCCGGTTAAGCGTGTGAATCTTCCATCTCTGTTCGATAGCAAAAGTCTGTTTGCAAGAGCAGGGTTCCCGGTAAACCCGCTGGGATGAACCAAAAGAATATCAGCATAACCATCGTTGTTGAAATCTGACCAGGCGCATGTCCAGTCACGATTATCTTTACTTGTTCCTAATTCGCCGTCAATAACAGTTGTAAATGTATCATTGCCATCATTGCGGTAGAAACGTGTGGGAACACCAGCAACTACCACGTCAAGATCACCGTCGTGATCATAATCCGCCCAGCTTGCACCGTTGCCAAGTCCTGCTATTCCTGTGCCGAATGTCGTTGGTACTTTTGTAAATGTTCCGTCACCATTATTTCTGAACAAAGATGCTTTTGTTGCATGCAGATCCAGATCACCGTCATTGTCATAGTCAATCCAGCAAGCGCCGGAGTAGTTTGCGTCCGATAATGTCGTGACAATCGGGTTTGCGGCATCTGTTATTTTTTGAAAAATCTGTGAAGAAGATTCCGATTGAAAAAGCATTACAACAACAAAAATTATTTGATGCATCGCTGAAGAAATTAGTTTCAGTGATTTCATAATGATATCCTTTCATTAAAGTGGTTAAAATCTGATACCATTATATTGTAAAGGAGGCGAGAGTAGTATCCTGCAAATTGGGTGATTCACATAGTGGGAAAAATTAATACCTGAAAGTTATCAGATAAGTCTTTCTTTATTAGCTTTCTGAAGTGCGGCTGATTTTGAGTTCACATTCAACTTTTGATAGATATTCTTTATATGAGTGCGGACTGTTTCTTTATTTATGAAAAGTTCATCCGCAATCATAGAATAACTTTTGCCCCGCGAAAGATGAAGAAGAATTTCAGTTTCTCTTGGTGAAAGGGGAGAGGCAGTACTTTTATGGAATGAACTGATTACACGCCTTGCTATACTTGTACTCATTGGTGCCCCGCCGTTACGGACTTCATTTATCGAGTCAACAAGTTTTTGAGTCGAAATATTTTTCGTAAGATAACCGCTTGCGCCAGCGCACAATGCATCAAAAACCTTTTCATCATCTTCGTGAACTGTTACAACAATAAAATCAATTTGTGGATGAGTTTTTTTTATTCGTCTTATTCCTTCGATTCCGGAAATACCCGGCAGTTCAATATCCATCAGAATAATATCCGGCTGATCACCATCAATGTTCTTTATTGCCTCCTCGCAGGTATCGTAATCACCGGTGCAGTGGATTGAATCATTCTCTTCAATAACAGATATAAAGCCCTGACGAATGATCGAATCATCTTCAATAATAACCACCCTTGTTATTTTATCCGGCATCAGCTTAAGCACATTAAGTGAATGATAAGAGTTCGAATGTTGTTCTGAATAAAGAAACATCACAACCTAATTATAATTTAGTGATTTGCCGGGAATTTTTCCCTTAAATGAAATTTTTGTGCCTTTACCAATTTCTGACGTTACGTTTAATTGTGCTTTAAGTTTTTGTGCGCGGCGCTGCATGTTGCGCAGCCCGTTTCCTTCTTTATAGTTGTCTGTTATTCCTATTCCGTCATCGGAAAGAATAATTTCAATTTCATTTTCGTTGAAAGATGTCTCAAGTATTATCTTTGTAGCATGCGAATGTTTAAGCGAATTGTTCATCGCTTCTTTGAGTATTAGTGATAGATGCCGTTTCCAATCCATATCCAATGCTGCCTCTGAGAGTTCATCCGTGATTCCTTTAACCTCAAAATTAATTTTACCGTCTGTAAAGATTTCATCGCCAAAATCTTTCATTCTTATCAGCAATTCATAAAGAGAATCGTTGGAAGGATCGATTGACCATATAAAATCTTTTGTCCCGTCATACAACGCCGAAGAGTTTTCATTTATTTTATCAAGCAGTGGAGTCAGTTCATCAAACTGATTATGGATTTTTTTTCTAACCATACCTGATAATAATGAGATCCTTGTCAGCCTGTGTCCAAGTTCATCATGAAAATCTATGGCAGTTTTTTTCCTGATTTGTTCTGCCTGTTCAATTTTTATTTTTTCAATTTCCCGGATTCGATTTACTTTTTTCTTTAATAACATTTTATAGCTGATATAGATTAGTGAAGACAGAATTAAAATGCTGATAATTATAAACCACCAGGTAAGCCAGAATGGTGGCAGAATTGTTATAACTAATTTCTGCTCTAGATGGTTTTCCGCCGTTATCAGGATATTGTGAACACCGGGAGAAAGATCTGATAAAATGATTTCATTTGTTTTCTGATTTACGATTCTGTCATTGACAAATAATTTGAAGTTGTTCAAAACATGAGCAGTATAGTCAGACGATGACAGGATTAGCTTTACAGAATTTTGTGAATAACTTAATTCTAAGCTTTCACCAATATTAAAGACGGATTCATCCTCGCCGGTACTACTCAGGATTACCACTGAAGAAATCAAAATCTGCTTATCATTTTTTGGTGTTGTGATTATGTCCGGATTAATGATTGCGAGACCTTTGCTGGACCCGCAATAAAATTTATCACCGACTTTTAAAATTGCACCGCTGTTGAAATAATTTCCGGGCAACCCGTTCAAATCAGAAAATGTTTTGAAAATTTTATTTTCATAGTCAAACCTGGTTATGCCGTTAAATGTTGTTATCCAAAGGAAGCCGCTATCATCCTGATTCATAGCAGATATTACATTATTTGAGAGTCCGTCTTTTTCATAGAATGCTGTAAATGATTTTTCAGTTTCATTAAAAAGATTTAAACCATTTGCAGTTCCGGCCCAAATACGTCCTTTGATATCCTGGTAAATACTGTAAACATAATTGTTGGAAATTGATTTTTTATTTTTTCTATCGTGAGTAAATGAAATGAATTTCCCTTCAACAAAAAGCCGGATACCCGAATACGTACCGATCCAGATTCGCTCCTGTTTATCTTCAAAGAGGGTAAGAATAAAATCTGAATTTGAATTGCCCATGCTGTTGGAATTTAAACTATAATGAATCAGCGTGTCAATAGTTTTATCATATTTGTAAAAACCATTATCATAAGTTCCGATCCAGAGATTATTTTTCTTATCATTCATCAATGAAGTGATACGGTTTAGCTTTATAGTTTTCAGAATATCAGGTAATGTCAGTTTTTCCTTATCGAGATCGTATAAATAAAGCCCGCGCCGGGTTCCTACATATAATCCTTCAGTAGATTTATTCAAAGCTAACACACCTGTTTTCAGTAGGGGATATTTGTTGATCTCGGGCATGTCACTTACAGTTCCGGAGTGCTTATTTAATTCATAGCTACCATTGATGGTTCCGATCCATACTCCCTCAGCGTCCTGTGTGAAAGAAAATGTACTGGTATTTAATATTCCGGTTTTATCATCAATAAAATTATCAGAAAAAATTCCTGGTTTATATGTGATCCTGAAAAGAGATCTTTCGTAACTGCAAACCCAGATAATTCCTGACCTGTCAACCATGACGTTGCCAATGTAAGAACTTAGAAAAGGTTCATTTGAGTAATCGGAGATATGATCGGAGTACTTAGTCGCAGGATTAAATCTTGTAAGCCCGTTCATTGTCGCAAGCCAGATAAATCCATTTTCATCTTTTGCTATTGAATTGATATTGTTTGATGTAGAAAAATCATACCCCCCAAAATCATTCCTGTCACGATCATATCTGAACAATCCGTTCCTTGTTGATATCCAGATTTCACTATCGAATTCTTCAATCGACGTTATGTTATTTGAGAATGATTTTAGTGAATCATCCTTGTCAAGTTCAAAATGCTGATATTTTTTTTCTTTCCAATTATACCTGTATAAACCTGATTGAGTCCCGATCCATATATCATTATTTGAATCAGTTGTTAGGACAGATATATATCCCCGCGGAACATTTTCATCATCACCTGCGGCAACACTCGTGAACTTATTTTTCACGGGATCAAAAATGCTTAGTCCGTTATTTTGTGTACCGAGCCAAATGATACCGGATGCATCTTCAGTGATTGCAAAAATTATATTATCAGAAAGTCCGTTTGCTTCCGCAGTGAATGTGGAGAACTTACCTATAACGGCGTCGTACCTGACAAGACCACCTCCCCAGGTGCCAATCCATAAATTATTTTTTTTATCCTGGCAGATCGTCACAACATCATCAAAACCAAGTGATGTGCTGTCGTCAACATCATTTCTAAAATGTACTGTTTTAAGCCCGTCAAACCGAAGCAATCCATACATGGTTCCGAACCAGAGAAAGCCTTTATTATCCTGCATCATAGAATATGTCAGCTTGTAAGGATACTGATCACTTCCCGGCATCCTGGAAATAATGAACTCTTCCTGTGGCTGCATTTGAAAAGTGAAAGAAATTAAAATCAGTACAATTAAAATTATTCGCATGTTTTCCTCTTCGGGATTTAACTGATATAACATACTGAAACATCAAACAATATTAAATCACTCATTTTGGGTGATGTTGTTTGTGCACAATTATCCGGCAGTTTTGAAATTAAAGTAGTAATTTTGAAAAGTAATTTTATAAATACAGGGAAACTCTATGGAATCGGTATTCAACAAATATTTTTATCCTGAATCAATCTGCATTGTAGGCGCTTCGTCAAAGCCTAAAAGTCTTGGCTATGAATTAACAAAATCAGTTAAACAATATGGATACACGGGAAAATTAATTCTTGTTAATCCAAAGTCAGATGAAATACTTGGTTACAAATGCTACGCAACTATTAATGCTGTTGATATAAAAATCGATTTAGCAATTGTAATGGTACCAAAACAATTCGTTGAAGAAACTCTGAAAGAATTAATTAGTAAAAATGTTAAAGCAATAATTCTTATTACCGCCGGATTTAAAGAAACCGGTGAATCAGGCGCAGAAGCCGAAAAAAGAATTTTAAAACTTGTTAAAGATTCCAATGCAAGAATGGTAGGACCAAATTGTATGGGAATAATAAACGCACTTCCTTCAATCAAGATGAACGCGACTTTTGTGGCTGAAGAACCGCAAACAGGCAGTATGGCATTCTGTTCACAAAGCGGTGCGATAGGAGCCGCAGTCTTGAATTCATTGCGTGAAACTGATATACGGTTCGGACATTTTATAAGTGTAGGCAACAAAGCGGATGTTAATGAAAACGATCTGCTTGAGTATTGGCAACGTTGTGATGACATCGGAGTTATCACTTACTATCTTGAAAGTTTTGTTGATGGAGAAAGGTTTATCAAATATTTCATTGATGATAAAATTTCAAAACCGGTTATTGTTTTAAAAGGCGGACGAACTTCAAGCGGAATAAAAGCGGCATCATCACATACCGGAGCGCTTGGAAGCAGCGATAAAGTTGTTGACGCGATTTTAAAACAGTTTAACATTATTCGCGCAGATGATCTTAACGATATGTTCAACACTGCAAAAGGATTTGAAGATTTCCATTCGCCAGCCGGAAATAATATTGCAGTTGTTACCAACGCTGGAGGTCCTGCAATTCTGACTGTTGATACTCTTGAAAAAAATAATTTGTCACTTGCAGAGTTATCTCCTGAAACAAAACAAAAGTTAAAAGAAATAGTTCATCCTGAGGGAAGTGTAAATAATCCGGTTGATCTTCTTCCCGGCGGTACAGCAGAACAATTTAAAGCAGTGAATGAAATATTAGTACGTGATAAAAATGTTGACGCAGTAATTTCGGTTTTTGTTGAACCTATTATGGTCAAAGCGCTTCCGGTTATCGAAGGTATAAATGAGATTAAATCTGATAAGCCGGTCTTCCAGGTGGTTATGCCTTTGCCCGAATTCTGGCAGGAATACAGAACAGAATCAAAAACCAAACGATCATTATTTAAACGACCGGAAGATCCGGCAGTTGTGATAAATAACATGCTGAAGTTTAGAAATAAAAAATCAAATTCAGGCAGAATCGTAAAAACAGAATCAGGTGCGAATAAAATTAATCTTTCAGATAAGAAAGGCTTTCTCTCCCAACCTGCTGTTGCTGAATTGTGTGATGTTTATGATTTACCCCGCATAAAAGATTTGATACTGAATTATGAAGAACTGAAAAATGCTGATATAAAATTTCCTGTAGTTGTAAAAGCAGTTGGAGAGCAGATAATTCACAAAACTGATTTGAAAGGTGTTGTTCTGAATATTAGAAGTAAAGAAGAGTTGATCAATATTGCGGATGAAATGATCTCAAACTTTAAATCAAAAAATATTAATCTTGATGCTTTCCTTATCCAGCCTTTCCTTGCGACAAGATATGAATTACTTGTCGGTGCTTTCCGTGATCCAAGTTTTGGACCGATGATAATGTTCGGTTCAGGTGGAAAGTATGTTGAGTATTTTGAAGACACTGTAATGCGCTCAGCATATTTAACCGATGTTGATATTGACGAAATGATAAATGAACCGAAGATCGGAAAAATAATTCGGGGCGTAAGAGGTGAAGATCCTGTTGATATGTCAAGGATTAAATCATCAATAAAAAATCTTGCCCGGATGATGGTCAATCACAAAGAAATAAGTGAAGTTGATTTGAATCCATTGTTGGTTACAAACGATAACCAGGTTTATGCAGTTGATGTCAGAATAAAAGTGTGAGTTCGAAATTAATTGTTTCAATGTCACACTTCGACGGGCTTAGTGTGACATTGGCATAACGTGAGTGATTCGTAAAAATATTTTCTTAACTTTGCTCAAAGGAAAAAGCCTTTCTTTATTTACTATCAATCAGAAATTGTAAATGAATTATTTCGAATCAGATTGTTACATCTATAAAAAAAGTGAATTGTACTGTGACGGCGTTCCGCTAAGTGATATAGTAACGGCAGCGGGTTCACCTGTTTTCATTTACAGTAAAAAATATTTTGTTGAACAGTACAACCTGATCCGGAATGCATTCAGCGGTATAAATCACAAAATATTTTTCAGCGCAAAATCAAATTATAATATCAATGTCATAAATATCTTTAAATCACTCGGAGCTTCGGTTGATGTTAATTCCGAAGGTGAATTGTTCCGCGCATTGAAAGCAGGCGTTGATCCTAAGAAGATAATATTTTCAGGCGTTGGCAAGACTGAAGACGAGATCATCAATGCGATTCAAACCGGTGTATATTCAATCAAGGTTGAATCGGAAGAAGAATTAATTATAATAAATAATGCCGCGCAAAAGCTTGGAAGGGTTGTAAACGTCACTCTTCGTGTTAATCCTGATGTTGATGCTGAAACCCATCCATATATTTCAACAGGACTTTCAGAAAATAAGTTCGGACTAGAAAACGCGGCTGTAACGCAACTAATAAAAAATAAATCATCATTTAAGAATGTTACAATAAGCGGGCTGGCAATGCACATTGGTTCACAGATTCTTTCTGTTCATCCCTACAAAGAAGCTGTAGAAAAATTAGCTGATTTATTTTTATACCTGAAATCTCAAAGAATAGAATTAAAACATTTTAATATCGGCGGGGGAATGGGTGTCCGGTATCACGATGAAGAACCGTTGAACATGAAAAAATTAGCCGAAGCAATTTCACCAATTCTAAAAAAGTTAAACGCTGAAATTTATTTCGAACCGGGAAGATTTTTAACAGCAAATGCCGGTTGCCTTGTCACAAAATTATTATACAACAAAACCAACGGCGATAAAAAATTTTTTATAGTTGATGCGGGAATGAATGACCTTATACGCCCGAGTATTTACGGTTCATATCATCACATCCAGCCATTGAAAAAAAATACGGGAAGAAAAAATATTGTTGTTGATGTTGTTGGTCCTGTTTGTGAGAGCGGTGATTTTTTTGCTCACGACAGAACATTAACTGAAATGAAAAGCGGAGAATACATTGCGGTAATGTCTGCCGGAGCTTATAGTATGACTATGTCCTCAAACTATAATGCCAGACGAAGACCACCGGAAGTTGTAGTTGACGGAGATAAATTTTTTATAGCTCGCGGAAGGGAATCATTCGAATACCTTTTACACGATGAAAAAATAATTTCAGAACTGGTTAGAAATTCATGAAGCGAAGTGAATTTGTTAAAACCGTTTCCGCAGCTACTATTGTTACCTCACTTCCTTCATTTGCTTTCTCTGAACAGAAAAATATTGATGAGCAAAAAGTAACTAAGCCAAAAGCACTTCGTAGAGGTGATCTTATAGGAATTGTAACACCCGGCAGTTATATCACACAGGAAGAACTAAATGACTCAATAAAAAATGTTGAGTCACTCGGATTCAAAGCAGTTTACACAGATAAAGTTCTTGAGATGAATGGCTACTTCTCCGCTCATGATAAAGACCGCGCTGAAGACATAATGAAGATGTTTTCACGCAAAGATATAAAAGCAATTATGTGCGCGCGCGGCGGTTATGGCTGTGCAAGAATTCTTCCAATGCTCGATTACTCTGTTATAAAAAATAATCCCAAAATATTAATAGGTTATAGTGATGTGACGGCATTGCTTCTGGGCATCACACACAAGACAGGTCTTGTTACTTTTCACGGACCTGTTGGTATTTCCTCGTTCAATGAGTTCACCAGGAAATATTTTTATGACGTACTTGTTGAAGGAAATAAGAAAATAAAAATGACAAGTGCTGCAGATGATAACCCGGATGAACCTGCCGAAATTTATACACTTCGAAAAGGTAAATGTTCTGGTAAATTAGCCGGAGGAAATTTATCTGTGATGGTTTCACTCATCGGAACTGAATATGACATTGATTACACAAACAAAATAATTTTCATTGAAGAAATTGGTGAAGAACCTTACCGAATTGACAGAATGCTTACGCAAATGATTCAGTCGGGTAAGTTCAAAAAAGCAAAGGGAATTGCGCTGGGTACTTTTAGAAAGTGCGAATCAAAAAAAGTTGAACCATCTTTTGAAAATTCTTTTTCTCTGAAAGAAGTCTTGATAGAACGACTAGCATCATTAGGAATACCAGTTGCTTATGGATTATCTTTCGGTCACATAAAAAATAAATTTACGTTACCGCTCGGCATTAGTACTGAATTTGATGCCGGTGAAAAAACAATTACACTTCTTGAAAATGCAGTTGAATAAGGAAAGCAAATGAAAAAAATATTTGGCGTTGTAACAATATTGCTATTGATCGTTAGTATACAAGGATGTCTTTCATTCAATACAATCTCGTATGATATTGTTTTGAACGAAGATGGAACAGGCTCCGCAACAGCATTGATAAAGGATATTAAATCTTTATCCAAAACTGATTCAGAGTTTGAAGAAGATAAACAGTATCTCTTTGAATACATTTATAAAAGCAGCGACTTCATAAAGGAAATTAAACGTGAAGGAAAAAATATCAAGTCGCGAGAGCTTTTTGCCGACGGTAATAAACTAAATGGTCGTGCTGAATTTACTTTTACCGACATAAGCGATGTAGAGGGAATTCAAACTGATGAAGGATTTTATTATTCAGTTTTATCTTTGGGTGACAGCATCGTTTCAACAACTGGAACAATAATCGTCGCGGAAGATCATAAAAAAATATTATGGGATAAAAGTTTTAAGAACCTGAAGTTTGAAATTTTCAGTGAAGACACAAAAGGCGATTCTTACCGCGCACTTCTTCCATATTTAAATGAATAAAAGGTATCGGCATTTAGCTGACCAAAAATTAACAGTGGCATAAATGTTTGTCGAACTTGTTTTTCCGCTTCCTTTCAGAAATACTTTTACTTATTCAGTTCCTGATGAACTTACTTCACAAGTACGTGTCGGCGTTCGTGCAGTTGCACCTTTCGGTAAAAGAACACTAACGGGCTTCATCATTAACAAATCTGCGACAACTTCTTTAACAGAAAAAATAAAACCTATCGAAGACATTATTGATGAGACTCCTGTAGTAAACGAAACAGGATTAAAATTTTATTCCTGGCTCGCGGAATATTATATGTGTTCATTGGGCGAAGCGTTAAGGCTAGCGGTTCCCATCGGGACAGAGATCGAATCAAAAAGAAAAATCATTATTGAAAAAGAACTTTGCGCAAAACTTTACCAGGAAGAAAAAAATAAAAAAACGTTTAAAGCTGAATTACTTAATCTTCTTTCCGAAAAAGATGAAATAAGTTTTAAACAGCTTCAACGAATCACCAAAAAGAAAAATCTTTATTCCACAATTCATTCAATTGAAAAAACCGGCGCAGTAACTGTCCTTAATGAAATTGAAGAAGCTAAAGTAAAACCTAAAACGATTAAACATGTTAAGCTGATAAAATCGCTTGGTGAAGTTTATGCAATGATACCGGAAATTGAAAGCCGTTCGCCAAAACAGGTAAAGATACTTCTTACACTTGCTGCGACGAAAGGAAAACCAATTCCTCAAAATTATTTATTGAAGAAAACTGAATCATCGCAGTCATCACTTGATTCACTTGAATCAAAGGGTCTGATAGAAATAAGCGATGTTGAAGTTGAACGTAAATATGGTGATGAGTACAAAGAAAAGATTAAAGATTTTGAACTGACCGACGACCAGAAAAATGTGATCGAAAAAGTATCTGCCCAAATTGATGAAAATAAATTCAAAGTTTTTCTTCTTCACGGTGTAACAGGGAGCGGCAAAACCCAGGTATATATTGAACTCGTTAAAAAAGTTTTGCATAAGAAAAAGTCAGCTTTGATACTTGTACCTGAAATTTCCTTAACACCGCAAATGACTGCACGTATGTTCAATAACTTTGGCGATAAGGTGAGTGTTGTTCACAGCAGGATGTCACCAGGTGAGAGATATGATACCTGGAGAAGAATATTAAAAGGAAAAACAAATGTAGTTGTCGGCGCGAGATCAGCATTATTCTCGCCATTGTTTAATCCGGGAATTGTAGTAGTTGATGAAGAACATGATGCAAGTTATAAACAATTCGACTCGGTGCCGAAGTACAACGGAAGAGATGCTGGGATTGTGCTGGCAAGTATGTATGACTGTCCGGTTGTTATTGGTTCAGCCACACCATCAGTTGAGAGCATGTACAACGCTCGTAGTGGTAAGTATGAATTGCTGAATCTTCCTGAAAGGATTGACAATGCAAAACTTCCGGTGATTGAACTCGTAAATGTTTCATCTGAAAAAAAAGCACGTAAGATGGAAAATATTTTTTCTCATCTTCTGCTGAATAAGATTGAAGACAGGCTGAAAAAAAATGAAGGGGTTATTCTTCTTCAAAACAGAAGAGGATTTTCCACACAGGTTTTTTGTGATGACTGCGGTGAAATTGAAACCTGCGACAACTGCTCGGTTTCAATGACGTATCACATAAACAAAAATATGATGCAGTGTCATTACTGCGGACTGATTAAGAAAGTACCAAATGCATGTACTCATTGCGGTTCGCTGTCAATTAAATATTACGGAACAGGCACAGAAAGAGTTGAAGATGAGCTCGCATATTATTTCCCCCAGGCAAAAATAAAACGTGTTGATTCGGATTCTGTTTCAAAAAAATTTTCGCTTGGAAAAATACTTACTGACTTCGGAAAAGGTGAAACCGATATTCTTGTCGGCACGCAAATGGTATCAAAGGGATTGGATTTTTCAAGAGTAACCCTTGTCGGGGTTATCGCCGCTGAAACAACTTTATGGCTGCCGGATTTCCGTGCTGATGAAAGAACATTTCAATTGCTTACCCAGGTTGCAGGCAGGGCGGGGAGGAGTAACCAGCCGGGAGAAGTAATAATACAAACACAAAATGAAAAACATTTTACACTCCAGCGTGTTGTGATGAATGACTATGAAGGATTTTATCAGAAAGAAATTATGGACAGGGAGAAAATGTATTATCCTCCGTTTACACGGATATGTCTGATCGAGGCGAAAGACCTTAAAGATGAAAATGCCAAAGGCGCTATAAATGATTTTTATAATGAACTGCGTGTTTATAAAAAACAATTGCAGGTACATAATCCAACAAACGCAATCATATCAAGACTAAAAGGGTTTTACCGTTACCATATTTTAATTAAAAGCAGAAGGCAAACAGATCCGGGTGGAGCGATACTACGCAAAGCTGTGATGAATGCTTTTATTGAGTTTAATAAAAAATCGCGCTACAAAGATGTAAAACTTTTTTATGATGTTGACCCGCAGAGTGTGGTGTGAGGATGTTTAACACAAGTGAGGCGCATCCCTATGGGATGAACCTCACTATTATAAATTGATGTTAACGCGCAGAGTGTGGTGTGAGTTCTCTTCTTCATTCTCTCCCAAACCAAATTTCATAATGCCGGGGGCGCACTGTCGTCTGTCCTCTTAGTTTCACATACTGTTCATCGATACGTTGTTCCTGTTTATTTAGAAGTGCTAAAATATATTTCACATCTTTTTTCTCCTGGTCGGAGTTATTGAAATATCTTAGCTGGGTAACCTGCGGAGCTTTGCCGCCAACGTTCTCAATACCAGGTACAACAAAACCATTCCTCTGTAAAATCATAGCCATTTTTTTAGCCGGAATATTCTGTGCTGTATTACTTATATGAATATATACGCGTGGTGCGGCAACAGCAGTTTGCTCTGTTAAATTCTTTTCGATGGATTCTTTGTCTACCTGTTTTTCAACAAGGTTTGCAGTGTTGGAAACAGTTAAGCGCGCTGATAATGTATCTTTCATTTTTTGAAGACTGTCAATTTCGGTTTTTAAATTATCTCTTACGTCGCTTAGTTTATTTGTTTCCTGCTGCAGATCCTGGAGTTTAACAAAACTGTAAATCAATGCAGCGATTATTACAATAAGTCCGATGGCGCTTACAATCACAGAAGTTTTAGATGTCTTTTCTATTTTAGTTAAATCAAGATCGTCATTCATCTTTATTCTCCTTTCCCTTTTGCTATTTCAAGGAGAAGTTTCATCGTCTCGCTCCACATCTTTATAATCCTGTTTAGCGAAAGTGTTATCAGTCCGCCTGAGCCGAACAGCAATGACAATTCAGCCGCACCTGCTTTCCCGTTTATGATCAGTAAAGCCGCATTGGTTAATAACATGAGCAGGGCAATACATGTAGCAACTATGTATACAATTCTTTCCAGCTTAAATAGTTTTGTGATCCTTTCGACCATTGCAACAGGATCACTTGAACCGTTATTACTCATATTGATTCTCCACGAAATTTTTATTTAAAAGACTGGTCATCATTTTTCTTCCATTAGCACATAAGGTATAACTGTCTGATTCCACTTATCACCATAAAATCTTTTTGCCTGGTCTTTCACAAGGTTATAAAAACTATCCCATTGAGATGGATGTATAGTCTGGCATCCTTCACTTGAAGTTGTTGAGTTGCCGCCCCTGTGAATATTTATCCCGAACATTCCTGTATCTTCATAAGGCGGATTGCCGTCTCTTATCACAGTAACTTCGCCGTATCTTTGACAGACCGCGGGATGAGGATTTTTACTGCGGTGTGTATCGAGTTTGTAAGCGTAATAAATTCCTGGTCTCAATACTGCCATTCCTTTTCCGGTTCCTTTACCAGAACCTTTTCGCACAACGGATGGATCAGTATTCGCATTATAAGAAGAAGTTACCGCAGGTGTTTCAACAAACAACGCATCATCATAAATACCTCTGTCATTTTTTCCCGGCTCACCCATTGTGTTGAGGTAGTATCCCCGAATACCAATTATGATTAAAGGATATTTATTCCGGTCAATGTTAAATGGTGCAATACGGTTTCGTAATTCAGTTGAAGATAGTCTTGGTGCGGCTTTGGGCATCATTATTTTTGCCATAGTGTTAACTCCTTAGGTTGTTTTATTCTGCTGCTGGGGAGAAGAGGGAATCATTTTTTCTCTTATTCCTTTGTAATTAATCCAATCAAATTTTCTTAAGAATACATCGGCGGCTTTTGCTCCTCTTATAAACAGATCAAGTTTGTCTTCATCCTTGATTGAAAAGTTAAGCCAGTTGTGTTCTCCTATATCTATCTTTGTTATAAGATGTTCATAATCATCATTCTTTAAAAGGAACTGATAGTCAAGTACATGCCGCGCGCTGTTAAATATCGACATAAGAAATTTCATAAGTGTTTTTACGTTGCTTACCTTGTCCCTGTCATCACCAAGTTTAACACCAAAAGTCGGAAGGCGGGGAACCCTGCTTCTGTTGTGAAATACATCGATAGGAAAATTTGATAACACACCTCCATCAACAAAGAAAGCTTTTTCAGGAGGCTCGCCGTAAAATTTTGCCTGCTTTGCCCAGTCTTCTTTTTTTCTGTTGCCGATAGGTATTGTGAATGGATGAAAGAACAGCGGTATCGACATTGAAGCACGTAAATAATCAGCGGGACTTTCAGTGCCGGGATTTTTCCAGAACAATAAATTCATTTCAGGAAAGAGTACACGCGTCTCCGTTGTTATTTCCGCCGCGATTATTTTGAGATTTGGTTTTAATCCGTCAATGTTTGAGTTAACACCTTTTCTTATGGCAAGACTTTCAGGGGTATTTCTTTTTTTACTTAAATCCGTTTCATTGTAAATGCTGTTGTTATGAAGAATTTGTACAACCCACATTCTGAAATTATTCCCTTTGTTTAATCCTTTTTTGATAAAGAGATAAATCAGAACCGGCAAAGACCAGAGAAGTGTCCACAAGACAATTAATATTTTCTTAATTATTCTTTTAAAAAGTGGAGCATCTGATTTACTTGTTCTGACACCCTTCAGTAAAAACTTTACAAAGAAAGGTCCGTCGACGAAATCATACAGGTTTTTATTCGCAACAAGCTGAATGATCTTTTCAGTCTTAGACCTGTCAACATTATCCACAGCAGCAAGCAGTAAAGTATTGATAGCACCTGCAGATGTACCGCCAAGACTAAAAAATCTGATCCCGATTTGTTCAAGTACATAAGTGTATCCGAGCAGTGCTATTCCCAGCACACCGCCGCCTTCCTGGACAAGATCGACATACTGATGTCCTTCGGCATCAACTACATCTGAGTAAATTTTATCGGGTAAATCATTTCTAAGTTTGTTGATGATTTCTTTGACATCTCTGTTCTCAGTGAAGTCTGATGTATTCATAATTTTCCTGCCTTACAAAAAATTTTTATAATTATTATTTATCAAGATGAAGCAGACCTTCCGCGTCAAGAAAATTTCTTAACTCAGCTTCAATGCCGATTGTCTTTGCATTTTGTGATACTTTATCTTTTATCTTTTCACGTGTTGCTTGATCAAGATCAGAAATCTGAAATGTTAAAAGCTTTGTCATCTTTAAATATTTCTGCCTTTGATGCCAGATGAAAGCTGTAATTCCTAGTGCAATGGCGCCGATAAGTATCAACAACCAGGTTGCATTCTTTTCGATGAAACTTAGATTCTGTTTTAACAGAGGGTTAATATCTGTGTTAATCCTTCCGGCAAGTGTGACCATCATTGAATCAACGATGGAACGGATCAATTCATTGGAACGCTGTCCAAGAATTGTATCGCGTACTGCACCCAACCGCGTCAATGTGGAATCATTCAGAAGATTAGTCCCAAGTCCGGAAACGGTTTCGGTTAAATAATTCTGAAGGTGCTTATCAAGAATTGCGTTCCTGAGCTGGACTAACTTTGCAGATGTTTTATCACCGATAAGTTCATCACGCATTAAACCGATTTTATTTTTTGTGTCTTCGGAAAGTAATGAATCAATTATTCCCTTCAACTGTGCGTTTGTGCTGTTGCCTAATGCAGTAATAAGTGAATCAAGTTCTTTTTGAAATTCAGGGTCGGTTAGACTGCGTTTCATACCTTGTATCAGGTTGTAACCAATTGTGTCTGATTCAACGCTCAGCGGTTCAACTACGCCTTCACCGAAATTTGATCCAAGATCTTTAAACAAACCACAGCCATAAAAAAGAAAAACAGTGAAAAGAAGTAATAAAATTTTTTTCATAACACATCCATTTTTATTTGCGTTGTAAAAGAACCTGAATATCTGCTCTTCCCGCATCATCATTCCAGCGCTGAAGCAAACCATTTTCAGCAGGCTGTAATTTTCCTTCATCGTCTCTTTGAAGATGCAGGAATGTATAAGTTTTGTCTTCTCTGACTTTAGCCGTTGAGTTTTCTATAACCGGGATCCATGTCCCCGTGTTGTAAAACCTTCTTTCTTTACCATCGATATGAAAGGTGTATTCACCGGGATTATGCGTGTGACCCATTGTTGATATCCTGTAATCAGTTCCTTTAAATCTTTCTTCGGCGTATTTATCCAGGCTGGAAGGCTCACTTAGCTGGAACCAGGAAACAATTCTTGCAAGCAGGTAAGAAAGGAAAAGAAGCAGGAAACTATTAGCGCCTTCAAACAAGGTTGAAATTACCCATCCGCTTTTTTCAAATATTGAAACCTGATCCGGAATTTTACTGAATGTATCGAGGTTCAGGATGATTACAACTGCAATAGGTAGAAGCAAAGCAAGTATGAACCAGATAATTTTGTTCAGCATAAATTTTACATAACGGAAATCTTTTAACAGCATTTTGAACAACAATGGTATATGGTGCCACAATATTTTTAAGCCGAGAGGAAAATTTTCTTTTAAAAGAATCGGCAGAACATTTCCCGAAGGGCGTACATTGTCAATGAATGGATAGAACAACTCAATCCTGTTTATCAAATACCTGTTGAAGAAAGAACCGAAAGGAATATTTATCTGTGAAGGAGATTTTTCAAGAATGGGATTATCGAGTATCATACAGAATTTATCATAGCGATGACCGTGTTCGACATAAAAATCTTTATCAATCACAACCGAGTCATCAATGAAAGTGATATTAGGCAAAACGGTGTTCCGTAATATTTCCTCAGCAGATTTATTTTCGCCGGCTATGTTTTCTGCAATGATAAGACGGAGATAATTTCTCACTTCCGGCCAGTACAGTTCGATATCATGGTTGCCTTTTACAATTATAATTTTGTTTCCGGATTGAAGCCATCCACCAAGAGCAAGAAAAAATTCGGGGTGACCATTTTTAATTTTCAGAAATTTATAGATGGTCTTAAATGCATCGGTTTTTAAACCATAATTCTTTTCTTTACCTGATACTGAAAGTTTAAGATCACTAACTGTTTTACTTATTCCGATTTTCTCAAGTTCATTTTTCCATTCTGTGTATTCATTATCTTCATTGCGGGCTGATGGATAATCTGTTGATTCAAATTTCAGAAGGGCTTTAAATTTTCTTGCGGGTCGGAGTTTTCTCGTTTTCCCGGGATAATCTGTTACTCTAAGAAAATCAAATATATCACCATTGATAACAAGAATTGCTTTCTCTGTTTTCTTTGCAGCTTGCGCGTACTTAATAAAACGGTGGAATGAATCATCCGCAAAAAAGTTTTCCGTTCCCTCGTATACACCGGTTTTGTTTCTGCCTGCAGCGATGTGCAGATCACTCACAACAAAAATTTCTTCGCCATTTGTAGTAAGTTGAATCGGTTTTGTTCTTACCGGGCGGAACTGCTGAAACAAAGATGTTTTTTGTTCCTTGTAAGTTTCAGGCTGAGTTACAAATGCAGGTGCAGTTCCATTTGATTCGCACTGCTTTAATATTTCAGATATTGTTTCCATAATCAGATTGCTTAGTTGTGTGCGTGTAATACATTTTTTACAGCAAGGGCACTCATTGCCATAATTGTCCATTGAGGATTTACTGTAAGGCTCGACGGAAAAATTGAGGCATCAGCGATGTAAACATTTGTAAACCCATCGAGTTTGAAGTTTTCATTTGTCACTCTCTTGTTATGCAATTTAGAATTAGCTGATGTCATAATATTCCCGCCCTGGGGATGAGCTGTGTTGAGATAAATATCTTCAATCCTTAAAGGGAAATCGGTTAAAGTTTTTAGAAATAAATCCACTTCATTTTTATCCGAAAGATTTAATTCAATTCCCGGTTTCATTGGTAGAACAACTTTTTTACTTCCCGAATACAGACCCAGTTTTATAAGTGAAGTTAAAGCGTACTTTATGTTTGTTAAATCTTTTTCACCAAGATCCCACGAAAATGCCTGACCATTTAAAAGATCTGCCTGCCTGTTAATTGTGCCATTCGGTTCAGAACCGATTAATGCGCCGTAATTAATTAAATATTTATAACGGCTCATTATAGAATCTCTTCTGTCAAAAAAGAAAGGAACACTCGCAAGTGAAAAAGCGGCAGGAGGATTGAAATAAGTTTCGAATATTGCGCGTGATTGTGAATCGATAGCGGCAAGTGTTATCTGGTCTCCGTCAAACGCATTTAGTCTGTCTTCATATTCAAACGTTAACGGGAACGCAAAATTACAGCTCATATTTTTTCCAATGTTCCCGTTTTTTACGCCGCTTCTCATTAAGAAGTGACTGCTGGCAATTACACCCCCGGTTACGATCAATGCTTTTCTAATTTTAACGCGTTGAAGATTTCCGCTGTCAGTTCTAAGAACAACATATTCAGCTCTATTCCCGTTTGATGAAGCGACGAACTGAACAGCTGTAATATTTGAAACATATTTAACGCCTCTTGCTTCCGACCATGGAATATATGTCTCAAGCATTGAACGTTTACGCATTCGTTTGTTGCCAAGATTCCAGTTACCATCTCCCACATTGTTAAGATGATTTACACTTACCGCTCCGTGGTAATTCAACTTCTCATCCTGGCTTAAAACCTTATTGTACTCATCTACTCCTTTTTGAAATTTACTTTTTACGATTGTGTTGATTCCTGAATCACCAAGCGGTTTGATATCAAGTTCAACGGCAATTTTTTCATACTCGGAATCGAGGTCGGGATACGATAATCCGAATTCATCCTCCCAATATTTCCTGATCTTATCAGGCATTTTAAAACAAACTGCATTGTTGCTTACAGTTGTTCCGCCAACGCATTCACCCTGAAGGACGGACATTGTAAATTTTTTTGTTTGCTGCAGTCCGCCTTCTTTGTAGATTTTCTTCATCATATCTATTTCGCTGTCATTAAAATCCTGGAGCGGCTGATAGCGATGACCGCGTTCCACAACTAATATCTGCGAAGGATCTGAAATCCCGCAGGCCAGTTTATAAGCTGCGGTTGCACCTCCGGCGCCGGAACCAATGATGACGTAATCAATTTCGTCAGGTATTCCCGGTAAATCATATGGAGTAGTAACTCTTGGCGCAACGAGTTTATAATCATTACTTACAGGCGGTTTAAAATTTGCAGAATCCTCTTCATCTACAGGAAGTTTAGCGACTGACCTGAACGGCGGTTCATAAGAAGGAGAATCACCCTGAAGCCTGTCTCTCGCATCGGCGGGAACGTAACCGATTTTACTTCTTTCATTCAATTGTGAGAAATGAGCAAACATAATCATTGAGTTCAGTGATAATCCGATCTGGTACAGAAAATTTGAAACATCGGGGACAAGACTTTTCTTTCGCTCTAATTCATCTGTGAAAATATATTTTCGTAAAAAGTATCTCTGCTCATCCCGGCTCATCGATGAAAATGCCGGATGTAATCCCATCAACCAGTTGAAAACACTTTCAAGCAAGGCGAACGGAAGGTTAAGTAATCCTCGTTTACGTCCCCTCATTCCACCCATGTACTGATCTATTGATTGCAGCACTTCACTTTGATGCTTTGAATCGGATTTAAAAAATGTATTTGTAAGAGCAAGGATATTTTTTGCAGTAGAAGGATTAAGTGAACTTATAGCGTAGTCGACATTATAATACATTTTTCGTACTGCTATCATGAGAGCTGCAATGATAAGGTTGATCAATGCATAAAGAATAAAGTACCAGTCCACAGAAATAGCAGTTCCGTTCCTTGTCATTATTTCTACGGACAAAACGATATTACCGGTAATGATCCAGAGTGATGAAACAATACTTCCGGCAGCTAAAGGAAATAATATTAATCCAAAAAAATGGTTGCGCAGTTTGTCTCTCTTAATTAAAAGAAACGCGAGCAGTGATAATGTCAGATAAAGTGTAATTGTATTTCCTATCATTGGATCGGGATATCCAAACACAGCCGCAATTCCGGTTTCACCATCACATAAAAACCTTAAAAGTAAAATAGAAGCAGAAATGACCAGGAATACTATCGCAATAATTTTGTACAGGCTTTTAAGGAGTGTTGCGGGAATGGAAAAATAAATCGGCAGATCATTCTTCGGATTGAATTCTTCTGAATCAGTTTTGTGTTTTAACATGATCCAGGTGAATAGTATGATCATAACTCCATCGACAATTGCCGATGTAAGGAGAAATTCTGAGTACGGGTTTGTCTTATCAATGAAGTACATTGCAAGCGAGTAAACGGTCGATACTGCGTGACCAACAATTAATCCCAATGCAGAATGAAACCTCAGATTTTTGTTATAAGCCCCAAGAAAGGCAAGCATCGTCATCAGGATAATTTTGAAATAAGTATTGATTGCAAGAGCAGGATTTTCATAAGTCATATTAATTAATCCTGCAATTCCCTCAGGCCATGGTGCGGCGCCCAATATCCCTGCTAAAAGAATTGAAAGATAAACGACGTACCCGAATCCGAGTAACCTTAAAATCCAATATGAGGCGTCGCGTTTTGGTTTTGGAACAGATTCTTTAGACCATTTATCGCTGAATAGTTTTTGATACTGCTCATCAGTAGGTGCCTGAGGATAATCTTTTTTACCGTAGATGATCATCGCCATAACTCTACCTACAAACAACGCAAGGATTCCAAAGACTAAAGCATCAACAGATATTGTAATGAAGAATTTTAATGCGGGAATCTGAATACCGGAAACCAAAGATGGATCACCATAAACCCAGAGTGCTGTGCCGCCAGAATGTCTGACAAAACTTTCGAGATAAAGATCGAGTAAATAATAAGGCAGGAACACTATCAAGTAAATTATAAGTGAACTGGATTTTCTTAACAGGACAATCAGGAATGAATAAATAAATGTATTGGTGATTACTTCAAGTATCATAGTAGCAAGGGGCGGAAAATCATACCCGAACAATCTGAAGCCATTAAATTGAACAACATTATACTTAGTGATAAAGTAAATCAGAATTACTGATAGGATGAGATTGACACTCATCACTATTATGTACTGCATTGATACCGGTGCTTTATCCAGCGGATCTTTTGAAGTATATCCTTTAAAATTTATTAGCGTAGGCATGTGATCTCCTTTTTTCTGAATTCTTTCTTAATAAAAAACTGAGTGTTAACACTTTACAGGTTACATCCGGTTTATTGAATGAATTAGATTTTCCAACTGACTAAGGACCAGGAACTGAGAGACCTTGAGAAACAAAGTGTGCGTCGCCCGGAAAAGAATATTTGAGCAGATATTAGAAAAGAGTTATCGGGAATTCAGTGGAACAGCACACTTACTGGTTGTGAACTTAGGGAACGAAATTTCAGAAGTCAAGAATTTTTCAAAAGAAAATGAGACTCACTTTAGAAGTGAGTCTCATTTGAAAAAATTAATAACCGCCAAGGAAACTCAGGAATGGAACTGCCTTCGAAATTACAAATACAATTAAACTCCAGATCAACCATACTGCAAATACCATGATTATATATTTCCCGGTTGATTCTGATTTAAACAATTTTGCAAGACCTATACCGAGTACTGCATAAGCCCAGATAGAGAATACATCAAGCTTGCTTAATAAAAATCCGGTGATATTTGTTTTATCAATATTCATCAGTGATGCAACACTTGTATCGCTAACCAATCTTCCCATTACAATAGCAAGTATTGTTGTGACCAGTACCTGGATCATTGATATGTACGCTGTTAATCCGGATGCCACAAGTGCCGAAACGTAAGTGCCGTCTCCCTTTAAGGCAAACTTTGAGAGAAGGAACCAGATTCCGCTTACAATAAAAAAGAAAATGAATCCAACTATAAATATTGAAACTACCTGAATAACTTTTCCAATCCCTCCTCCGAACGATTCCATTTGTTCCTGTATTCTTTCCATCTGCTGGTCAGCCTGCTCCTGCGTCATCTGACCTTTTTCAACAGCGTCCGCAAAATTCTTTTCAATTTGTTCCATCTGTTTCTGTTTAATCTGGTAAGCAATTTCCGGATTACTTGTAACAATCACTTGTGATATCGCTACGAGTGCTAACAGAATTATAAATGGAAGAAGCCAATCAATCGTCCTCAAAGGAAATTTTGCTGTGCTGGTATAAATCGCTGCCGGTTCAGTAAAAACCCCTACCATTTTATCGGTATGACTTAACTCCTGTTCTTCAGGGATATTTTGTTCAGGATTCGCGGTATCAAACTCGTTCATCTTCATCTCCTAAATAATTGATAATTAGAGTTAAAAAAACTTATCTAACACAGGTTAAAAAGGCAATAAAAAAATGATCATATCATTAAATAAAGAAACTCAAGCAAAGACCACTCCGGTTTATTAAATTGGGGAAGGAAAATTATTATTATTTGTGGACTCTATTCAAGGATAATTATGAAAACAATTATTGAACCTTTCAAAATCAAATCAGTTGAGCCAATCCGTTTTACAACAAAAGAAGAAAGAATAAAACTTCTCGAAGATGCCGGCTATAATACGTTTCTACTTCATGCAGATGATGTATTAATTGATCTGCTTACAGACAGCGGAACTTCAGCAATGAGTTCCAAACAATGGGCTGGGATTATGGAAGGCGACGAAGCTTATGCCGGTTCAAAAAGTTTTTACAGGTTTGAATCTGCCGTGAAAAATATTACAGGACTCAATTTTATTATTCCCACTCACCAGGGAAGAGCCGCTGAGAAAATATTATTTTCAATCGTTGGCGGACCGGGAAAATATTTTCCAAATAACACTCACTTCGATACCACGCGCGCCAACATTGAATTCACCGGAGCCGAAGCAACTGATTTAATTACAGAGGTCGGCAAACACCCAGAACAACGCGCGGACTTTAAAGGAAATATGGATGTTGAAAAACTTGAAGCATTCATAAAAGAAAAAGGAAAAGAAAATATTCCGTTGTGTATGGTCACCGTTACAAACAATTCAGGCGGTGGTCAGCCAGTTTCAATGCAGAATATCCGTGAAGTAAAAGCTGTATGCAAAAAATATGGAATTCCATTATTCATTGACGCATGCAGATTTGCAGAGAACGCATACTTCATCAAACGCAGAGAAAAAGGTTACGAAGAAAAATCACTTTTAGAAATTGCTCAAGAAATGTTTTCGTATGCTGACGGTGCAACAATGAGTGCCAAGAAAGACGCGCTTGTAAACATCGGAGGTTTCCTAGCAATTAATGACGAAGAGCTTGCAATGAAATGCAGAAATCTTCTGATAGTTACTGAAGGTTTTCCAACTTACGGCGGACTTGCAGGACGTGATCTTGAAGCGGTCGCGCAAGGTCTTGAAGAAATTCTAGACGAACACTACCTGCAGTACAGGATAAGAAGCGTTGAATATCTCGGCGAAAAAATGGTCGCGGCAGGTGTTCCTATTATTGAACCACCTGGTGGTCACGCAATATACATTGATGCAAAAAGATTTTTACCTGAAATTCCTTCGGAACAATTTCCCGGACAATCAGTTGTATGTGAACTTTATATTGAAGGCGGAATCCGTGCGGTTGAAATCGGAAGTGTAATGTTTGGTAAATATGATAAGAATGGAAAATTAATTCCTCCTCCGATGGAACTTGTTCGTCTTGCAATACCAAGAAGAGTTTATACACAAAGTCACATTGATTATGTACTTGAAGTTATTCTTGAAGTATTCCGTAAAAGAAATTTTATGAAAGGTTATAAAATTACTTACGAAGCCCCGATGCTGCGGCACTTTACAGCACGGTTTGAAAAGCTTTAATCCGCATTACTGTTTTTTTTGTCACACTCAAAATCCGGGTGTGACATTTTGTTTATAAAATAATCTGTCAATCATCAATGCCCCGAATCAAAAAAAAATATAACTTCACTAACGGAAGAGAGATATGGAGACTTATTCCTACAAAGTCTTCTAAGATTGTTATTGAAGAGCGTGATCTTAAAAACAAGGAAGCATTTTACAATTGTGTTGAGATCGATACGGGCAAAAAAATATTTTCAAACTTTCAGCTTGATGAAAAATTCTGGACAGGAATTGAAGCTGTTGAAAATGATGTTATTCTTTTTCATAAGTTTTTAAAGCCTGATATGCCTGTTCACAAAGGTATAATTGCTTTTGATATCGGTTCAAAAAAAATATTGTGGGAGAATGATGAGTTTAATTTTCTTTATTCAACACACGAAAAAATATTTTGTTACAAGCAATCCTTCGAAGGACGAAATTATTTTACTGTAAATATTAAAACAGGGCAATTCCTCGATGATCTTGGTGAAGACCACAAACTTGTTAACCAGTTGAAGAATAATCTTTCAAGGCAGACTGAGAACAATTATTTATTCCCCGAATCATTTTCAGAACTTTCAGAAGTTGATGATGATGTTAAATCTTTTTTACAACAGGTCCGGACGGATTACGTAGTAATTGGTAAAATTGATTTTATGATTTATAACTCTGTTCTCATGTGCAATTTTCATGAAGCCGCTGATGAAAATCTTTTGAATAATAAATTTATTACGATTGATATTAATTCCGGAAAGAATATTTTTGAAGAAGTATTGAACAAAAAAATAAAGGCTCTTATACCGGATTCATTTTTTATGATTGACGATACTCTCTTCCTTTTAAAAATAAAAATGAAGTTATTGTTTGTTCAGTTTCATAGTTAAAAAAAATGAACTTGACTAAAGAAGAAAAACTGATTTTACTCAAAGCTGCAAGACAGTCAATCCTGTTCGCGTTTGGAGAATCATCGCCCGAAAAAATTGACTTCATACATTATCCTTCACTGAAAGAGAATGCGGGTGCGTTTGTCACATTAACAATTGATGGCGAGTTGAGAGGATGTATCGGTTACATTATGTCCGATATGCCGTTATACGATACCATAAGTGATGCAGCTATGCAGGCGGCTTTTAATGATCCGAGATTTCCTTCTTTGAATAAAACAGAGTTTAAATTTATTGACATTGAAATAAGTGTTCTTTCAATCCCCGTTCCCATCTCCGATTACAGTGAAATAGAAATCGGTAAGCACGGACTTCTACTTGATGAGCGAAACAGGGCATTGCTGCTTCCTCAGGTAGCAGTTGAACATAACTATGACAGAGACATGTTTTTATCATCACTTTGTGAAAAAGCCGGAATGAAAAAAAATACCTGGAAAGAACGGAAGCTGAACATTAAAGTTTTTACAGCGACGATATTTTCAGAAAAGGAAATGAGGGATTAGCGTGGAAAAGATCCGTAAGCCTGCAGTCGCGGGATATTTTTATCCGGGAAATCCTCAATCTTTGAAAAAAGAAATTTCATTGATGCTTGATATTACAAAGCCGGAAAAAGCTTACGAAAAAATATTCGGTATTGTTTCACCTCACGCGGGATATATCTATTCAGGAAAAACTGCCTCGTATGGATTTAACCTTTTACTTAATAAGAATTATGAAACTGTAATAATAATTTCACCGAGTCACAGAGAATATTTCCCGGGAAGTTGTATTTACGAAGGAACAGCTTATGAAACTCCGCTTGGTAAATTGAAAATTAATGAAACTATGTCGCAAAAAATTTGTGATGGAAGTAAAACAATTTTTCGTGGTGTAAAAGGTCACGGTGATGAACATGCAGTTGAAGTGCAGCTTCCATTCCTGCAAAGTGTGCTGAAGGATTTTTCAATCGTTCCGGTTGTAATGGGTGACCAGGGTAAACCATTCATTGATGAACTTGCTGCACAAATTTCAAATTCTGTCGATGAAAAAACTTTAATAGTTGCGAGCTCAGACCTTTCGCATTACTACAACAGGATAAAAGCAAATAGCATGGATTCAATTGTTGAAAAAAATATTAATGAATTTGATTATGATTCATTGATAAGAAATCTTGAAAGCGGGAAGTGTGAAGCATGCGGCGGCGGACCGATTGCAGTAATGATGAAAGCTGCAGAGATTTTAAATTATAGCAAATCAAAAGTGTTGAATAGAAATGACTCAGGTGAAACAAGCGGCGACCTGAACCAGGTTGTCGGATATTTATCGGCAGTAGTCTATGGTGAATGATTGAAAAAGAAAAAACTGAATATCACATTTATCGGCGCAGGAAAGATTGCTCATTCACTGTCAATTAGTCTTCTACCAAAATATAGCATCGAAAGTGTGATAAGCAGAAGTATTAGCTCTGCTCGTAGTCTTGCAAAAAAACTTTCTGTAAAAAATTATTCTGATAATTTGAAAGATATCCCGCCAACATCGGATTTAATCATTCTTGCTTTGCCAGATGATCAGATAGAAAAAGTTTCAGCAAAGATCAGTAAGCTGAAAATAAATTTTGAGGGAAAAACTTTTATTCATCTGAGTGGCTCTGAAAATATCGATGCGCTTTATGCGTTGAGACAAAAAGGAGCTTCAACCGGTTCAGTTCATATTATGCAGACATTCCCATCAAAAAAAATCGTTAGCATAAAAAATTGTTTTGCAGCAATTGAGAGTGATAATTCAAAAACTGAAAAATTATTATTCAGTGTCGCAAAGTCAGTTGCGTTAAAGCCATTCAAAATTTATTCTGAGCAAAAGTCTTTGTATCATCTTTCCGGAGTTTTTGCGGCGAATTTTCTTACAGGAAATTTTTATTCAGCAGATACAGTTTTCAAACAAACTAATTCAGATATGTCTTCATACAAATTACTGGGACCAATTGCTGAGAAAACCTTAGCAAACGTTGAGAAGTACGGGGTTTCTAAATCACTCTCAGGTCCTGTTGAAAGAGGGGATTTGAATACAATAGAAAAGCATCTAAGAGATCTGAGATCAGTAAGTATTAAGAGTGCAAATAAAAATTTGTTAAAGCTAATAAATCTCAGCTACCTGGTTCAGTCTTTAATATTAGTTCAGGTAGCAGAAAATAAAACAGGTAAACTTTCGTCGTCTCAAAAAAAAATAAAAACTTTACTTCAAACCCAAATCAAAAAGATTAAGTTTTAACCTGCAAACCATCCAACTACGTTAGTTGCTAACAGATAAGTCAGCATAGCAAATCCTGCTGAGAGCGGAATTGTTAGCACCCATGCCCATAAAATATTTCTTGCTACTCCCCATCTTACTGCTGAAAATCCTTTTACGGAACCAACACCTATAATTGAACCTGTTATTGTGTGGGTTGTACTGACGGGAACACCAAGTAAAGTTGCCCAGATAATTGTTAAGCCTGCTGAAGTTTCGGCGCTAAATCCTCCGAATGGAGTCAACTTTGTAACACGCATACCTAATGTCTTAATAACTTTCCAACCGCCAAGTAAAGTGCCTAAGGCAATTACGGCGTGGCTTGTTATTATTACCCAGAATGGAACATAAAATGTGTTACCAAGCATTTGATTCGTAAATAAAACTATGGTTATAATTCCAATGGTTTTTTGAGCATCATTTGAACCATGGCTCAGACTATAAATTGCGGCAGATACAAGCTGTAGTTTTCGGAAATAGTGATCAACCTTTCTGGGATTCATTTTCCGTACAATCCACATTGTAATAATTGAAAAAAAGTACGCCATAAACATGCCAAGCATCGGGGCGAGAAAAATGAAGATGAGAACTTTGGTATAACCAGATACTATAATTGCGGCAACGCCTCCTTTAATCAGAGCAGCACCGCCATAGCCTCCGATGATTGCATGTGATACACTAATCGGTAGTCCAAAATGTGTTGCCGTAGCAGTGAGCAGTATGGCGCCTATCAAACCAGAAAAGATGACAAAGTTATCGACCATACTTACATCGACAATACCCTTGCCAATCGTTGTTGCAACGCTGACACCAAATGCAAATGCAGCTATAAAATTAAAAAAGGCTGCCCAGGCAACAGCCTGTAATGGTGTTAAAACTCTTGTTGATACTATTG
The DNA here is from genome assembly GCA_016700155.1 of Ignavibacteriales bacterium. Taxonomy (NCBI): domain Bacteria; kingdom Pseudomonadati; phylum Ignavibacteriota; class Ignavibacteria; order Ignavibacteriales; species Ignavibacteriales bacterium. The sequence goes on along the minus strand of CP065001.1, from coordinate 2,976,644 downwards.
TCGCAATTGAATTTGCGGCATCGTTCATTCCATTATAAAAATCGAACACTAAAGCGAGTACAATAATCAGAATTACAATTTCCATAATATGTCAGGCGTTTTTGATGAAGATTGAAAGAATTACATTTGCTGTTGACTGGCATCTGTCACAAATCCTCTCTAACAGATCGAGGATTTCTTTTTTCTTTATCAGTTCAACTGCGTTCGTTTCATCAACGAATAATTCTTTCATAGCCTGCTGGTAAACTTTGTCTGCTTCTGACTCAAGATCTTTCACTGCTTTGCATTCATTTATACTTCTGATTTTCAGATCCTGTATTGCTTTTCCAAGTTCAATAACCTGCTGATGAATTATAGCTGCCATCTTATCAGCGTATTTTATTTTTTTTGTAAGATTGAAAGTATCAACCCTTGCAGCAGCACCGAGAAGCATATCGCTTACATCATCAAGTCTTTTGATGAGTGCGAATATATCTTCGCGGTCAAATGGTGTTATAAATGTTTTGTTTAATCTTTTGGTGATCTTGGATGAGATCTCGTCGCAGCGGACTTCAAGCGGTTTCATTTTAAGGAAGTTGTTCTGGTCGGGCACTTCTGAATTGAAAAGATTTTCCGAGTACTTTGCCATCTCTTCGATGTGCGAGATCATTTCTTTAAAATCTTCAAAGTACTTTTCTTCCTTCGGCATTAAACTTCTGAACATGTTCTCTCTCCCTCTTTTTTCGTTTACAAAATTAGTGATTATTCATGGAAATGAAGAAAAATTTTTCACAGAAAATTGCAGAATATTTTGGATTCCGTTAATTGCGCCCGATTTACTATATTTTGCCGCAAAATATTTTTATTTCAGGAGGATCTTCACCATCGAAAAGCAGAAAAATAACCCGAATGATACAGTTGAAAAGATAGTCTCACTTGCAAAAAGGAGAGGATTCGTATTTCAGTCAAGCGAAATTTACGGCGGACTTAACGGCTGCTGGGATTACGGTCCGCTGGGAGTTGAACTTCTAAAAAACATTAAAGAAGAATGGTGGAAGTTCATGACTTACCGCGAAGATGTTGAAGGACTTGACGCGTCAATATTGATGCATCCGAGAGTATGGGAAGCATCAGGTCACGTTGAAAATTTTACTGACCCGATGGTTGATTGCAAACAATGTAAAGCAAGATTCCGCCTTGATATACTTGCTGATTCATTAGCTTCTAAAAAAAGAAAAAAAATCCTTGAAGAGTTTAATACAAAATTTTCAATTGAAGGATTAGCTGAACAAATAAAATCCGCTGATGATAACGGACTTACAGAATTGCTGAATTCTTTTCTCGAAAGTAAAGAACATAGTTCAAATGTTCTTGCAGAATTTAACTGTCCGCAATGCGGCAACAAGGGAACATTTACATCTGCACGTCAGTTTAATCTGATGTTTAAAACATTTATCGGTCCTCTTGAAGAAAGCGGAAACACAGTTTATCTGAGACCGGAAACAGCGCAGGGAATTTTTGTCAACTTCCTTAATGTACAAAGTTCAGCACGGCAAAAACTTCCTTTCGGAATTGCGCAGATCGGTAAAGCTTTCCGTAATGAAATAAACACAAAGAACTTTCTTTTCAGAACAAGAGAGTTTGAACAGATGGAAATGCAGTTCTTTGTAAAACCAACGGATGATAAAAAATGGTACGACTATTGGAAGTATGAAAGACTTGAATGGTTCAAATCACTTGGAATGTCGCCTGAAAAATTAAGATACCATGATCACCCGAAAGACAAACTTGCTCATTATGCAAAAGAAGCTACTGATGTTGAATATCTTTTCCCTTTCGGATGGGGAGAGATTGAAGGAATTCACAACAGAACCAATTTTGATTTAAGCAGGCACGAAGAATTTTCAGGTAAATCATTAAAATATTTTGATGAAGAATCGAAAGAAAAATTTGTTCCTTTCATAATTGAAACTTCAGCAGGTGCAAGCAGATCATTCATGGCTTTTTTAGTTGACGCATTTTATGAAGAAGAAGTTAACGGTGAAATGAGATCAGTTTTAAAATTTCATCCGAAGCTTGCGCCGGTTAAAGCCGCGATTTTCCCTCTTGTTAATAAAGACGGAATGCCGGAAATTTCAAGAAAGATTGAAGCCGATCTTCGCAGGCATATAAAAGTTTTTTATGATGATAAAGGCGCTGTGGGACGAAGATACAGACGACAGGATGAAGCAGGAACTCCATTCTGCATAACTGTTGATACTCAGACTTTAACTGATAACACAGTTACGATAAGAGAAAGAGATTCAATGGAACAGGTTCGCGTTAGTACTGATAAGATCTTAACACATTTGCTCGAGAAAATAAATTATTAACAAACGGAGAACTGAAATGTCTAACAATATTTCAAGGACATTATTTCATTCAGCCGTGTCATTAATTCTGGTGTTCATATTCACAGGGGGTGATTGTCTGACAGATAATAATCCTTACAGCAAAATCGAGGGTCCTCAGAATGTAAGAATTATTTTAGATGCAGAAGCCCAGGGTGATGCATATTCAATAGTAACATGGAAAGCATCTGTTGATGAAAACGACCCTGACTTTAACGGATATTATGTTGGTACTTATGAACTGAACGCAGCAAACCAGCCTTTTGCTTTGTTCAATGAGAATACAACTATGACCGATACATTTATGTTTGTTCAGAATATAGAGCGAGGTAAGAAATATATCTCTTATGTAAAAGCATTATCTAAAGAAAAAAGAGACAGTGATTCGATAGCATCCAAAATATATTCAGGTGTTTATGCGGATACTTCACAAACAATCTCAAACTTTACCTCATCAAATGCGTTTGGCTGGAATGTTACAAACGGAACAGATTCAACTTACGCTTTGAATATTACAAACTCACAATTCATTGACCTGGTTTTAATTGTGCAGGGAAGTAATCTTAATTTTATTTCACCGAACCAGTTTCCTCCCGGCAGCCGTGTTACAAGAATGGAAGTGATCGGTGAAGGATTATCAGCTTATGATGATACCGATTTAACTGAACCATTCCTGCTTGCCCCGACATTAGTCGAAGAGAATAAAGTTTATCTGCTTAAGATAGAACGCGCTGAGACGCAGACATTTTATTATGCAAAAATATGGGTTCATGATATTACAGTAAGCTCAGGGCTGCCTGCAGAAGTCAGGGTTACATTTGATTGTAAACTTCAATCTGTTGCAGGATTGTTAGTGCTGTAATTTTTTTGGAAGAACTATGCGAATTCAATTGAGGGTAAAAGTGGATGCGTGCGGAAGAAAGATAAAGAGTAAGAATAAGATTAAGATGATTGTAGGTCTGATTTTATTTTTTATCCTCTCGAACACAAGTTTTGTTAAAGCTCAATCGGCAGATTTTGATTCACTTGTTACAAAGGGCATTAAAGAAATTTACAGCATTAAATTTTCTGAAGCGGAAGTAACATTCAGAAAATTAATCGGTGATTATCCAAATCATCCTGCCGGAAGATTTTTTCTCGCAATGATAGACTGGTGGAAAATACTTCTCGATCTCGACAATGAAAGTTACGATGACATTTTTTATCAGAAACTTGAAGATGTGATTTACCAGTGTGATGAGATACTTGATAAAGAACCTGAGAATGTGGACGCACTCTTCTTCAAAGGCGGCGCGATAGGATTCAGGGGAAGACTTCGTGCAACACGTGAAAGCTGGATTAAAGCTGCTGATGATGGTCGTGAGGCATTACCGATTGTTGAGCGCGCTTACAATATCGATCCTTCAAATGTTGATGTTCAGCTTGGCTTTGGAATTTATAATTACTACGCATCAGTAATTCCGCAGGAATACCCGATCATCAAACCTCTTATGCTTTTCTTTCCATCAGGTGACAAGCAAAAAGGAATCGGGCAGTTGACAAACACTGCTTACAACGGCAAGTACGCAAAGTATGAAGCACGTTATTTTCTTATGACTCTATTTTACAATTATGAAAACAATACGGCAAAGGCTCAGGAGTTTGCGGATTTGCTTACGAATGAATTCCCGAATAATCCTTCATTTGAAAGATGGTCAGGCAGAATAGCTGTCAAACAGGGAAATTATAAACGGGCTTCCGAAATTTTCACGAGCATCTTAACAAAGAATGAAAAAAAATTAACGGGCTATTTCAATAACAGGGTAAAGCGTGAAGCGCTTTATTATATAGCGGCGAATTTCAGAAGTACTTTTCAGCCGGACTCGGCGCTTGCTTATTTTGAAGAAAGTGAAAAAGTCTCACGCCTTGTTGATAACGAAGAAGAATCAGGATTTCTAATCAATGCTGTTTTATACATCGGCATGCTTCACGAACAATTAGGCAATAAAGAAAAAGCAATTCAAAGGTATGAGCAGTTACTTGATATGAGAGAGTACGGCAACTCACATACAGTCGCAGAGGATTACCTGGAAAGATTGCGGAAGAATTAACCTGCTTTGCCAATATTTTCCATCCAGCAACAATAAAAAATAATATTCATTGATTTAAGTCTCCTGTGTTTTTAAGTTAGTGAGTAAGTTCATTCTTATTCAACAGGAGATTTTATGAAAAGCCTATCACTACTACTGACCATTGTTTTTTCTACAATAACTTTTGCGCAGTGGAATATTTTAAATCCGCACCCTACTGCCAATACAAGTTATATCGGTTCGGCACCGTCTGCTGACAGGTATATTACTGTAACAGGACAGGGTGAAGCAATTGTTACGCACGATGGCGGTTTAACATGGGATATAGTTCAGATCGGCGGTGACGGTATTTACAGAAGCGCGTACTTTCTGAATAATAATACAGGGTGGGCAGTAGGTTCTTTTGTTGAACGACTTCATAAAACCACAGACGGCGGATTAACGTGGACATGGCAACCGAATGCGCCAGACACAACCAAGTATGATGTATTTTTTATTGATGAAAATATCGGCTGGAGTATTGGTTTTAACGGGTTCATAATTAAAACAACAAATGGTGGAAGTGATTGGTTTTCACAATCGAACACAGCCCTAACAACTCGTACGCTTTATGGTGTATTTGCAACCGATGCTAATAATGTTTTTGTTGCCGGAGCCACCGATGCATTTATAAGAAGTACTGATGGCGGAGTTAACTGGATTGCTATTCCTCCGATTTATGGAACAACCACCGATTTCCGCGGCATTCATTTTCCTCCAACTGCTACCGGTTACCTTGGATTTGCTGTAGGACACAGGAACAGGATTGTGAGGACTACAGATGGCGGATCAAGTTGGGGATCGGTTTATGACGGAGGCGGCACCAATCAACTCTGGGCAATTGATTTTGATGATAGCGGAATAAATGGTTTAGCAGTAGGTGCTGCAAGTACAGTGCTTCGTACTACTAATGGCGGTGATACATGGAGCCCTGTTGCGGGTTTTCCTGCAAGTCAGATTTTTTATTCTGTAAGGTTCGGATCCAACAATGTTGCATACATCTCCGGCGGAAACGGATATTTCTTTAAATCTACAGATGGCGGTGCTACGTGGAATGAACTCGGCTACAGATTTACGACACAGAGAATTCGTGATGTAAGCTTTGCAGATAATAATAATGGTTATGTTGTCGGAACAAACTTCGTTGCAAGAACAACAAACGGCGGAACTACATGGACTCAGCAGACATCTCCGTTCACCGGTGATATTAATGAAGTAGTTTGTACTTCACCTAATGTAGCTATTGCAGGTTGTGATGCCGGCAATATTGCCCGCACAACAAATGGCGGAAACAACTGGGAATTAATTGCAACGGGAATTTCAGGAACCAACTCTGATATTCTTGCATTGGATTTTTGGGATGATAACAATGGAATTGTTGCCGCTTATAATGGTAATGTTGCAAGAACAACAGATGGCGGCACTACCTGGAATCTAATTGGATTTATTTCGCCGGGTAATTCATGGGATATGGATATGGTTGATTCACTTTACGGATATGTTGCTGCAACAGGCGAAAGAATTTTCAGAACTACTGACGGCGGTGTAAACTGGACACAACAGCTTGGTGTCGGAGGATTAGGCACTTATGGAATTTCATTCATTGACAGGAATAATGGAATTGCCGGAGGAACGTCAGGCAATACTTATTACACAACCAACGCCGGCGATACATGGAATCCTGCAATAACACCACCCGGAAATACTGTATGGGGAATTCATTTATCTCCTTCACCGGTTTATGGTTCAGTTGGTATGACTGCCTGTGCAAGCGGTTATGTTTATATAACAACCGATGGCGGTGCTAACTGGACAGAAGAACCAAGATTTACAATTTCAACATTTGATGATATTTACATGACTGACGCTGCAAACGCATGGATAGTTGGCAACAGCGGATTGATTTTAAAATATACAAATCCGGCAAACCTGCCCGTCGAACTGAATTCATTCACAGCAGATGTAAATGGAAGTAATGTAACATTAAACTGGAGTACATCATCAGAAGTGAACAATAATGGATTTGAAGTTTTTAGGAAGAAGTCGGAAGACATAAGTCAGGAGACAGAATGGAAACTGTTAGGATTTGTAGAAGGAAGCGGGACAACCACAGAACAAAAATATTATACATTCAAAGATGAACAACTTGATGCTGGTACTTACTCATACAAAATAAAGCAAATAGATTTTGATGGAACATATAAGTACTATGAATTAAATGAGTCGGTTGAAATCGGGTCACCAAATAAATTTGAACTTTCACAAAACTTTCCCAATCCATTCAACCCAAGCACAAAGATTAAGTACACCGTTCCTCAAACAACGCGGCCCCTCCCTGGAGGGGAAAGGGGTGGGTTTGTGACATTAAAAGTCTTTGACATACTCGGTAACGAAGTAACGACACTCGTAAACGAATACAAACCCGCCGGCAGTTACGAAGTTGAATTCCAGTCCACAGCCGGCAGTCATCAGTTGGCAAGCGGATTTTATTACTACCAATTGAAGGTTGGCAACTTTATCGAAACGAAGAAGATGATCTTGTTAAAATAAATTTTTATGACCTTTAAAATGAAAACTCAACTGTTGGTGTTAATGGTTTGTATTTTTACCAAATTAACAATTGGACAAATAATTGTCACGCCCGCAGTTGAACAATGGAGTAAACCAAAAAAAATAATATATGGTATTACTCCCTCAGTATCATGGGATGGAAACAAATTATATTTCATTGGTATCAATGGCATTTCATACCTAGAAAAAATTGATACGAGTTGGTCAGAAGTACACCTTCTAGGTCCTCAAGTTAATAATCAGACAAATGTTCGAAAACCTGTTGTTTCTCCCGATGAAAAAATATTGATATATGCTGGTCACCAAACAAGAAGATTATTTAAAACGGAATGGAACGAAGAAACAAATGATTGGGACACAGCAAGAATATTTACTGACAATGGAATCAGTTCCGGTCACGGATGGTGGGAAGCAGGAAGTTATCTAAGTGATACATCACTCTTCTTAGAATATTTAGCGGATGGGAAAATAACATATTATGATTCTACGACAGGTATTTGGAGTGCTCCTGAGTACTTTCCTCAATTTCCTTTTTATACAAGATCAGATTGGGGATCGTGGGTATCGCCAGATTGGAAGAAACATTATTTCGTGGATGGAACCAGCAATTTAAATTTAGTAGTTCAGTATTTTGATTCAACGACAGGAAGATATGGAACTTCATCTCTACTAAATCTTTCAATAATGAGTGACAGCCTCTATAACATTGGCGAATATCTTTCAAGAAGTGAACACCATCCTTTTCTTACTGCCGATGGAAAGACAATGTACTTCCAGGCTAACTACGATACACTTGGAGGATACTATAGTGTTTGGGAAAGTAAAATGATAATTGATGAGAACGGGGACACTGTACTTACAGATATAAAGGAGGAACATCAGATAAATCTTCCAGAAAAGTTTTTATTATTTCAAAACTACCCAAACCCATTCAACCCGAGCACAAAAATTCAGTATGCAATTAGCAGTAGGCAGTTTGTAACAATAAAAGTGTTTGATGTATTAGGTAAAGAAGTTGCAACTCTTGTTAATGAAGAAAAATCTGCCGGACAATACGAAGTAGAATTCAACCCGGAATCAATTATCAAGAATCCGGCATCGGGAGTTTATTTCTACCAGTTAAGAGCGGGTGAGTTTATTGAAACAAAGAAGATGTTGATGATTAAGTGATACGTCATTTAAACAGAAATCCCGCCCAGCGGGAATCCTGATGAAATGATAATAATAGATTTTAATAGTTTTATTTCGTTCGTTTAAAGTGGGGTTATTTAATAATTTTGTATTAAGAGGTCACTATGAAAAAGCTGGCACTGCTCTTAGTCATTCTGCTTGGCATTATAAGTTTTCCGCAAAGCAATCCTCAGTGGATAATCTATAATACAACAAATTCCAATTTACCTTCTGATAATGTACGCGATATTGTTGTTGATCAGTTAAACAGGAAATGGATTTCATTTTTTTCAGATGGAATTCTAAAAATAGATAGTTCTTCCTGGACAATTTACAATACGAGCAACTCTAATATTCCCACTAATTATTTTAACACAATAAATGCAGATAACGAGTCAAATTTTTGGGGCGGGTATGGAAGTCTCCTGACAAAGTTTGACGGGACTAATTGGTTTGTGTTTGGCATCCCCGATTCAACACCTCCGGGACATAGTATTTCTTCAATTGTTTTTGATAGTTTAAATAATGGGTGGCTTCTAAAAAATATAAACCAGTCGATTGGGTCAACTCATTATTTAATCGAATTCAGAGATGACAGCCTGTGGACAACACATCTTTCGTTGCAATTGGCAAACGGTAATCGTCAGTTATTATATAATGATCAATCAATCTGGATAGGAGATGGGGAGGGATTATACTTATTTGAAAATGATTCATTACAATATTTTCAACCTCAAACCGGACCGGTCGGACTTTATTGTACTGATGTTAAAAGTGATCCCTTAAATAATATTTGGTTTGCAACAGGATTAGCAGGGTGGGGTTCTTTAGTAAAGTTTAATGGTTCAAATTATTCTATTTATAATTATATGGCTACTGCAATTGAATTTGATAATGCCGGTAATCTATGGGTCGGCACTGAATCGTTTACAAATAGTGCGGAACTATTAAAGTTCGATGGTACAAACTGGACATCATTTAATCCGACAAACTCTCAACTACCTCAGACTTATGTTATTAATGATCTTGCATTTGATAATTTTGGAAATCTTTGGATCGCAACTGCAAGCGCAGGTTTAGTGATTTTTAATGAGAACGGTATCACTCCTGTTGAACTTTCATCTTTCATTGCCTCAGTAAATCAAAACAATGTAACTCTTGACTGGCAGACAACAACAGAAACAAATAATCAGGGATTTCAAATCGAAAGAAGAAACACACCCCTCAGTCCCCTCTCGAGAGGGGAAGCCGAAGTCATGGGTGTGTGGCGAAGCATTGGCTTCGTTAACGGAAACGGAACAACAACAGAACCACATTCATATACTTTTATCGATGAAAATTTGAATGAAGGATTGTATCAATACAGGCTAAAGCAGATAGATTTTGATGGAACATACAAGTACTATGAATTGAATGAAACGGTAGAAATAAATTCACCAAATAAATTTGAGTTATCCCAAAACTTTCCTAACCCATTTAATCCAAGCACAAAGATTAAGTACACTGTTCCTCAAACAACGCGTCCCCTCCCTGGAGGGGAAAGTGTTTACCCGCCTCTGGCGGGGGGTGGGTTGGTAACTATTAAAGTATTTGATGTATTAGGCAACGAAGTAACAACACTCGTTAACGAATACAAACCCGCAGGCAGCTATGAAGTTGAATTCAATGCCGCAACGCTGGCAAGCGGAGTTTATTACTATCAATTGAAGGTTGGCAACTTTATCGAAACGAAGAAGATGATTTTGTTAAAATAAATTTTTATGAGCTTTAAAGTTAAAACTCAGATTGCACTAGTGGTTATACTACTAGTTACCGAATCCACATTAGGGCAAATTTTCTGGCCCGCTGCTGTTGAGCAATGGAGCAAACCCAAAAAAATTGTGTATGGGATACATCCATCCGTCAACTGGGATGGTAATAGAATTTATTTTATAAGTGTTTATGGTATCGCTTACATTGAAAAAATTGATACCGTTTGGTCTGAAATTCATCCTCTTGGGGCTCAAATAAACAATCAACTATATCCTAGAAAACCTGTTGTTTCTCCTGATGAAAAAACACTGATATTTTCCGGGCATCAGACAGCCAGATTGTTTCGATCTAAGTGGAACGAACAAACAAATGATTGGGACACAGCAAGAATATTTACTGACAATGGAATCAGTTCCGGTCATGGATGGTGGGAAGCAGGAAGTTTTCTAAGTGATACATCATTAATGCTCGAATATCTCTCTGAGGGCAGAATAACCTACTATGATTCTACGACAGGTATTTGGAGCGCACCTGAGTATTTCCCACAGTATCCAATATATACAAGATCAGATTGGGGGTCGTGGGTATCCCCTGACTGGAAAAAACATTATTATGTTTATGGTACAAGTGAATTGAATTTGGTAGTTCATTATCTTGATTCAACGGGAAGTTATGGACTGCCATATACTCTGAACATTTCAGTAATGAGTGACAGTCTCTATAACATTGGGGAATATCTTTCAAGAAGCGAGCATCATCCATTTCTTACTCCCGATGGCAGGACAATGTACTTTCAGGCGAACTATGATACACTTGGAGGATACTATAGTGTTTGGGAAAGTAAAATGATAGTCGATGAGAATGGAGATACTGTACTTACAGATATAAAAGAGGAACATCGGACAAAACTTCAAGAGCACTTCTTATTATCCCAAAACTACCCAAACCCATTCAACCCAACAACAAAAATTAAATACACCGTAGCGGACGCATATTATGCGTCCCCCGCGTGGGTAACGCTCAAAGTATATGATATACTCGGTAACGAAGTAACAACACTCGTAAACGAATACAAATCCGCAGGCAGTTATGAAGTTGAATTCAATGCCGCAAAACTGGCAAGCGGTGTTTACTACTACCAAATGAAGGTTGGCAACTTTATCGAAACGAAGAAGATGATCTTGTTGAAATAAATTTATAATGAGAATTCGACTGCTTGGTATTATAATTATTTTACTTGCCCAATACACAATTGGACAAACAAGTTATCCGCCTGCTATCGAACAATGGAGTAAACCACGAAAGATAGTTTATGGGAGCAATCCATCAGTTAGCTGGGATGGTAATAAAATATATTTCATAAGTGTTTATGGAATTGCTTACATCGAAAAAATTGATACTGTATGGTCTGAAATCCATCCTTTGGGCCCGCAGGTAAACGGTTTGATGTATCCTAGAAAACCTGTTATTTCTCCAGATGAAAAGACATTGATATTTTCTGGACACGAGACAGTTAGGTTGTTTCGCTCGAAATGGAATGACCATATAAATGACTGGGACACCGCTAGGATATTTGACGACAATGGAATCAGTTCAGGTAACGGATGGTGGGAAACTGGTTGTTTTCTGAATGATACTACTCTAATGTTGCAGTATTTGGCCGAGGGAAGAATTACCCATTATGATTCAACAACAGGATTATGGAGTGTCCCCGAATATTTTCCACAATATCCTTTATATACATTAGCGAATTGGGGATCCTGGGCATCACCTGACAGGAAAAAGCATTATTACTCGGATGGGTCTGGAGGTAACTTAAATATATATGTTCAATATCTTCATTCTACTGGAGGCTATTATGGTCAAACCAAAACATTAAATATTTCATTGATGAGCGACAGTCTGTATAACATTGGTGAATATCTTTCAAGAAGTGAACACCACCCATTTCTTACAGCCGATGGAAAGACTATGTACTTTCAGGCGAACTATGATACTTTAGGAGCTTATCATAGTGTTTGGGAAAGTAAAATGATAATTGATGAGAACGGGGATACTGTACTTACAGACATAAAAGAGGAACATCAGATAAAACTTCCAGAAAAGTTTTTATTATTTCAAAACTATCCAAACCCATTCAACCCAACAACAAAAATTAAATACACCGTAGCGGACGCATATTATGCGTCCCAAGCGTGGGTATCGCTCAAAGTATTTGACATACTCGGTAACGAAGTAACAACAATAGTCAACGAATACAAACCTGCAGGCAGTTATGAAGTAGAATTTCAATCTGCAGTCGGCAGTCATCAGTTGTCAAGCGGTGTTTATTATTACCAATTGAAGGTTGGCAACTTTATCGAAACGAAGAAGATGATCTTGTTGAAATAGGAAACGGAGAGTAATTTTATTTCCCACAATCGATAAATATTGTGTTTTAATTATCAACAGTTTCTAAAAGTCAAGAATTCAGAGTTGGTTTTTGGCTTAGATCTCACTAAATGAATAATCTCTTTCTTAGCACATCTTTTGTGTAGCTGCGTTCAATAATCTCCAGCTATAAACTATAAGTAAGGAACAAACAGTGAAAACGACTACCATTCTTTTAACATTAATACTTGTGATGTTCTTCTACAATACTGAGTTCTATTGCCGTCCAAGTTTTAACGGAAACACTCCCGGCTGCAGCGGCTCGGGCTGTCATAGTTTTCAGGACAATAAAGTTTCAGTGACTGTTAATGGATTTCAAATAAGTGTTACAGTAACTGGTGCACAAAATGTAGCCGGAGAACTTGTCAACAGCAGCGGAGTAATGGTAACCTATGTAAATAGTACATCACAAAATCCTTTTACACTTACGGCACCGCAGGCAGGTATTTATAAAGTCAATGCGGGTCAGGATAATCCTCTTCTCTGGGATTCCGTTACTGTATATTTACTTCCGCCCACAGCTCCGAATAATCTTTCCGCAATTGTTAATCTCTCAGTTCCTTCGGTACAATTATCCTGGACAGACAATTCATCTAATGAAACAGGATTTATTATTGAACGGGAAATATTAAATAGCGGCAGCTTTGAGATTGTCGATACAGTCGGAACCAATGTTTCAACTTATGTAGATACAACAGTTGAGTTACTATCCTATCGTTATCGTGTAAAATCATTTAATGTGTATGGTCATTCAACATATAGTAATCTGTCGGAAGCACAACTGCCGGTTGAACTGGTGTCATTTGAAGCTGTGAATTCCGGCAATGATGTTTTGTTGTCCTGGCATACATCCACTGAATTAAATAATCTTGGATTTGAAATTGAAAAGGCTGAAAGTATTGAGGGTGAAATTTATAATGATTGGAAACTGATAAAATTTATCAAAGGGAATGGTACAACTTGTAAGCAGCATTCATATTTCTTCAGTGATGAAAATCTTTTACCCGGTCAGTATAAATATCGTTTGAAGCAAATAGATTTTGACGGAACATTCGAATATTCAAAAGTTGTTGAAGTGTCTATCTCAGGGTTAAATGAATTTTTCCTATCACAGAATTATCCCAATCCATTCAATCCAACAACAAAGATTAAGTACACAGTAACGGATGCATATTATACATCGCCCGCGTGGGTAACACTAAAAGTCTTTGACATTCTCGGCAACGAAGTAACAACCCTGGTAAACGAATATAAATCTGCCGGCAGTTATGAAGTTGGATTCAATGCAGCAGCACTGACAAGCGGTGTTTACTATTATCAGTTGAAGGTTGGAAATCTGCCTGACGGTGAAGCTGGATTTAGTGAGACAAAGAAAATGATTCTGTTAAAATAAATCTTTTGTAATCCCGGATATCGGCAAGGCGGAGTTGATACTAAAAGCGCTATTCGTTGTCATCTGTTAAGTGTTGATAACGGTGAACTAAAACTTATAACATCAGAAAAGAATAATTATTAATTTTGTTCAGATACTTTCCGAACAAATAATTTTCTATTCCACGTTCTACAAAAAAAGGGAGATGATCTGATGTTAAAAAAGTTTTTCTTTCTTTTAGTTTTTAGTGTCTGCCCGCTTATTTATTCGCAATGGTCGTTACAAAATCCGCTGCCGGCAGGTAACACTCTCTACTCAGTAAAATTTATAGATGATAATACCGGGTGGATAGTCGGCGGCAGTACAACAAGCCCGGCATCATTCAACATTATCCAAAAAACAACAGACGGCGGTACGAACTGGGTTCCGCAAACCAGCGGATCGGTATATAATTTATACTCATCATTTTTTATTGACGACCAAACCGGTTTTGCTGTGGGATACTCAGGTCATATAATTAAAACCACCGATGGCGGAACTACGTGGAATCCTAAGTCAAGCGGTGGTTCGCAATTCCTGCTTTCAGTGTTTTTTGCATCACCCGATTCAGGATGGATAATAGGGTCATCGGGAACAATAATTAACACAACAGATGCAGGTGAAACATGGAATCCGCAATTCAGCGGCACATCAACCGGATTGCGATCCGTGTATTTTGTTAACTCATCTGTTGGATGGATTGCTGGTGAAAGCGGAATCATTTTCAAAACTACAAATGGCGGTATGGATTGGATGCCTCAGTCGAGCGGCACATCGGAAATATTATTTTCAGTTTTTTTTGTATCGGATGAGATTGGTTTTGTTTCCGGCACTAACGGAACAATATTAAAGACAACTGATGGAGGCATTAACTGGTCACCTAAAACAAGCGGAGTTTCCAGCAATCTCTGGTCGCTGGAATTTATTAGTTCTCAATCAGGATGGTCTGCGGGCACTAACGGAACAATTTTACATACAACAGACTCAGGTGAAAACTGGTCGGCGCAGGAAACAGGAAGTGTTGAATTGCTTATTTCAATTTGCCTGAAAGGAGATAAAGGCTGGTGTGTAGGAGATGGAGGAGTCATTCTTCACACAACGAACGGCGGAGTGACGGGTATTGATGAAGAAAATTCTTTATTAAACAAATTTGAGCTATCCCAAAACTACCCAAACCCATTCAACCCAAGCACAAAGATTATGTACACCGTAGCGGACGCATACTATGCGTCCCTGGCGTGGGTAACGCTCAAAGTATACGACATACTCGGCAATGAAGTAGCTACACTTGTAAATGAATACAAACCCTCAGGAAATTATGAAGTTGAATTTAATGCCGCAAAACAGGCAAGCGGAGTATACTACTATCAATTGAAGGTTGGTAATTTTATCGAAACGAAAAAAATGATTCTTCTAAAATAAATTAACTCATCAATCAAATTTTAAATGCCCTTTATCGGGCATTTTTATTTTACTGGATACGGTTATCCTTTCTTGTAAAAATTATTCAAGATTAAGTATCTTTGTTCATCGTTAATAAATATTAATAGTTTATAATTATTGGGTGAATAATGACCGCAAAAATAATCTGGACCAAAATCGATGAGGCACCGGCACTCGCTACCTACTGTCTGCTTCCTGTAGTTAAATCTTTTACAAAAGGAACCGGAATTGAAATCGAAACGAAAGACATCTCACTTGCCGGCAGGATCATTTCTAATTTTCCTGAATATCTTTCCGATGAACAAAAAATACCCGACTACCTTACTGAGCTTGGTGAAATTGCAAAAACACCTGAAGCTAATATTATTAAACTGCCAAATATAAGTGCATCAATTCCCCAGTTAAAGGAAGCGATAAAAGAATTACAGGAAAAAGGATATAAGATTCCTGATTATCCTGAAGAACCAAAAAATGATGAAGAAAAAAAATTAAAAGAACGATTCGCCAAAGTTCTAGGTTCAGCGGTTAACCCTGTATTGAGGGAAGGAAACTCAGACAGAAGAGCTTCATCATCGGTTAAAAAATTTGCTCAGAAACATCCCCATAAAATGATGAAATCCTGGCCTGCAACAGGATCAATGGCTCGTGTCGCGCACATGACTCAGAAAGATTTTTATGGTTCAGAAAAATCAACAACACTTAATAATGCTGATACGGTTAAAATAGAATTCACTGACGCTAAAGGTAATGTGACTGTTCTGAAAGAAAATCTTAAACTTCTGCCCCGTGAAGTTATTGATGCATCTGTGATGAATGTGAAAGAACTAAGAAACTTTTATTCGGCTCAGATTAAAGAAGCAAAAAAAGATAATGTACTTCTATCGCTTCACCTGAAAGCAACAATGATGAAGATAAGCGATCCGATCATGTTCGGGCATGCAGTTTCTGTTTATTATAAAGAAGCTCTTGAAAAACATGCTGATGTACTTCGTGAGATCGGCGCAAATGTAAATAACGGGTTGATGGATGTGCTTGACAAACTGAAAAAACTTCCTGACGAAAAACGTGCTGAAATAGAGACAGATATTAATAAAGTTTATGAATATCAGCCGGAACTTGCTATGGTTGATTCAAGAACAGGTAAAACAAATCTGCATGTTCCGAATGATGTAATTGTTGATGCATCAATGCCTAATGTTGTACGAGACGGCGGCAAAATGTGGAACAGAAAAGATGAACTAAAGGATTGCATAGCGATGATACCTGACAGGTGCTACGCAACAATTTACCAGGCAATTATTGAAGATGCGAAATCCAACAGTCAGTTTGATCCGGCAACAATGGGTGCTGTTTCTAATGTTGGACTGATGGCTCAGAAAGCTGAAGAGTACGGTTCGCACGATAAAACTTTTGAATCAAAGAGTGAAGGGACTTTCCGTGTTGTGAATGCGGAAGGGAAAATTTTACTGGAACAAAAAGTTGAAACGGGCGATATATTTAGAATGTGTCAGACTAAAGATGAGCCAATTAAAGACTGGGTCAAACTTGCAGTGAACCGTGCAAGAGCTTCATCATCGCCCGCAATTTTCTGGCTTGATGAAAACAGAGCACACGACAGGGAAATAATTTCGAAAGTAAAAAAATATTTGCCGGAACATGACACAAATGGATTGGAAATTAAAATTCTTAAACCTGTTGATGCAATGAAATTCACTCTTGAAAGAGTAAGAAAAGGTCTTGATACAATTTCTGTAACAGGAAATGTTTTAAGAGATTATCTGACTGATCTGTTCCCGATACTCGAGCTCGGGACGAGTGCAAGAATGCTTTCAATTGTTCCGCTTTTAAACGGCGGAGGATTATTTGAAACAGGAGCGGGAGGTTCAGCACCAAAGCATGTTCAGCAGCTTCAGAAAGAAAATCACTTGAGGTGGGATTCGTTAGGCGAATATTGTGCTCTCGTACCATCACTCGAAATGATCTTTGAAAAAACGGGGAATAAAAAAGCAGCCTTACTTGCGGAAACATTAGATGCTGCTATCGGGAAATATTTAGAAAACTCAAGATATCCATCCCGTAAAGCAGGAGAAATAGATAATCGTGGAAGTTCATTTTATCTTGCTATGTACTGGGCGGAAGCTTTAGCTCTGCAGAGTAAAGATGATGAGTTAAAAAACAGATTCTCCAAAATATCTTCTGAATTGAAAAAACATGAAGAGCAGATTGTAAATGATCTTATATCTGTGCAGGGTAAGCAAGCAGATCTCGGTGGTTATTATATGCCCGATGATAATAAAACATCAGCGGTTATGAGACCGAGTCCAACATTAAACAAAATAATTGACGAAATGTAATTTCATTTTATTCATTAGGATACCGGCATATATTGTAAATGCCGGTATTTTTTTCTTTTCTTTTTTCTTCCCCTATCCATAATCATTTCTTGATTTGATACCCGATTTAATTTATGTTGCCGGAAATTATTTGAGGGAATTTTATGCGGAAGGGGAAAATGCAAAGCCATTGGTATACCTTTTTCTCTTCCACACTTTTACAGAGATGTAACCGCATCATCACTGACTTTCTTTATGTCATTCTCTTGTTAATCGTATTATCCTCACCTATCATTTCTCAGTCAGCCAATATCCGTTTCGATCATTTAACTACCGAAGATGGCTTGTCCCAGTCGACTGTGTTCAGTATTGTCCAGGACAGAAAAGGATTTATGTGGTTCGGTACTCAGGATGGACTCAATTTATATGATGGCTATAAATTTAAAATATTCAGACCCGATGCATTGGATTCTGCGTCCGTTAATGATCTGGGAATCAGAAATCTTTTTGTTGATCACAACGGAACATTATGGGTGTTGGGACTTTCCGGGAACATTTGCAGTTACAACTCTGATGATAACACATTTAATCATCATCTTATTACCGCTGAAAATAAATCTGATTTAAAAGCAATCAGAATAATTTCAGTTGCAGAGGATACACAAAATAATTTATGGCTTATAAGCACAAGCGGAAAATTATTTAAACATGATTCCACACTTAAAAGATTTGTTGAAGTGAGATATAATTTTGATGATGATATAAACGTTGACAATTTGCACGTTCAATGTGCTTATGCTGATTCCAAAAATAATATATGGTTTGGAACATGGGAAGGTGTATTAAGGTTTGATATTTCTAAAAATACTTTGCACTCCTTTGAAGATACCAAAGGAAAAAAAATTGAACTGGGTGGTTCGACCGTTTTTGATATTAAAGAGGATGTTACAAGATGTTTATGGTTTGCCAGTGCTGATGGAGGTATCAGCCGTTTCCATCCTGAGACTTCAGCACTCGAAATATTCAGAGCAAATAAAAATGAAACGAACAGTCTCCCAAGTGACAGGATCATGAAAATCCTTCCTGATGATGAAGGTATATGGATAGGAACAATTGATGCTGGTTTGTGTTATCTGAATATGAATGACAAAAACGTCACTACGTATAAGTATAATCCTTCGGTTAGCTGGTCAATAAGTAACGGTGCAATAATGTCATTATATAAAGACAACAGCGGGGGATTGTGGATTGGTACTTCAAGCGGAGGAGTTAACAGGTTTGACAAACGAAAACAAAAATTCGGATACATCTCACATAATAGCGAAGATAAAACAAGTTTAAGTCACAACACCGTTTTGTCGATTTGCGAAGATACAGATGGCGGGCTGTGGATCGGCACCGACGGAGGCGGACTAAACTATAAACCAGCCTTATCTGAAAAGTTTGAAAAATATCTTACCAACCCAGTTTCTGTCGGAAGTAATTCTATCACTGCATTATGCACCGACACCAGGGGCAGGATATGGATTGGAACAGATCCAGGAGTGAATTCAAAAGCAGGAGCTGTTTTCATTTATGATAGAAAGAAAAAGTCTCTTAGTCATTTTAAAAAATTTAAAATTAATCTTGGCGGTGTGTCAGCGATGCTTGCCGGCAGTAATGATGAAATATGGATAGGAACTGTTAATGAAGGATTGTTCAAAGTAAATCTTAATACAGAAATTATTGAAAACTTCAGAAGTATAAAGGATGATGAAAATTCAATAGGCGGTAATTCTGTTTTTTCGATCTATGAAGATCGCGAGGGAATGATATGGATCGGTACACATAACAAGGGTGTCAGCCGACTTGATACTAAATCCGGCAAAGTCAATCGATTTGTCCTGAAAGAAAAAGACAGTTCATCAATTAATAGTAATACAGTATGGTGTTTTAATGAAGATGACAACGGCACACTCTGGATCGGAACATGGGGCGGGGGATTAAATTCATTCGATAAGAAGACTGAAAAATTCACGCACTATACGATCAGGCATGGATTACCGAGCAATGTTGTTTATTCAATTATTACCGACTCATCTGGAAATTTATGGTTAGGCACGAGTAAAGGTCTATGTAAGTTCAATCCTTCAACGCAGAGTATAAGAAATTATAACAAATCTGAAGGACTGCCATTTTCCGAATTTACCCAGGGATCATCGTTAAAAAGTTATGATGGGAAATTCTATTTCGGCGGAAACAATGGAATTATTTTTTTTAATCCAGATGAAATAAGTGACAACAGTTTCACTCCACCCGTTGTTATAACAGGCTTTGAGCTTTTTAACAAACCATATTTCTTATCTCAATCAATTCCAAACGGAACTGAAATAAAACTGGACTATGATCAGAATTTTTTCTCATTTGAATTTGCCGCACTGGATTATTCAGCTACGGGCAAGAACCAATATGAATTCATGCTCGAAGGAATCGATAAGCACTGGTTGAGGTCGCGTCAAACCAATATTGCTTACTATACAGACATTAAACCCGGCAAATATGTATTTAGGGTAAAGGGTAGTAACAGCGATGGAATATGGAATCCAACTGATACAAGAGTAACAGTTATTATTTCATCTCCATTCTGGGCAACCTGGTGGTTCAGGTCAATCAGTATTTTAATTTTGATTTCACTTGCCTATAGTTTTTACAGATACCGGCTTAACAGGCTTCTGGAAATTGAAAGAACCAGAAATAAAATCGCAAAAGATCTTCACGACGATGTAAGTGCAACACTGACCGGTATTGTCTATTTCTCGGATGCAATATCAAAAGAACTGGGAGAGGAGAAGACCCCATTACTATCCAAATTAATTTCATTGATACACGATAGTGCCAGTACCGTGCAGGATTCTATGAGTGACATAATCTGGTCAATAAATCCTGAGAATGATGACTGGAATAAATTTTTACCTAAACTAAGACGATATGCATCAGACTTATGTGAAAGCAAATCAATCAGGTATAACATTAATATTTTTGAACTGCCGCAAAAACTGAAACGGCTTGATATGGAACGACGAAGAAACTTATGGCTTATCTTTAAGGAAATGATTACCAATTCAGTAAAACATTCCTGCTGTAAAATGATAGAAATAAATATTGAGCTTTCCGGGAGTGAAATTATTCTTCAAATGAAAGATGACGGAAAAGGATTTGATAAGTCTGTTTTATCTGAAGGTAACGGTCTGAAAAATATTTTCTCAAGAGCAAAGTTACTGAATGGAAATGTTGAATTAACTACCTCTCAGGGAAATGGAGCTAACTGGAAACTAAAATTTCCATTGTGAAGACGATATGGATAGTGACTCAAAAAAAATATTTCCCATTAATCTGCTAATTGTTGAAGACAACAAGTTTATTCGTAGCGGATGGGAACTTGTGCTGGGCAATTCAAAAGATTTTAAAATTACAGGTTCATTCTCTAACTGCGAAGATGCACTTAATTCTACAGTGATTCCTGAGTCAGATATGATTTTGCTTGATATAGGTTTACCCGGTATGTCAGGCGTTGATGGCATCAGGCATTTTAAACGAATTAATAATGACCTTATAATTGTGATGTGCACTGTGCATGAAGAAAGCACACAGATATACAATGCGATTTGTGCGGGTGCTGTCGGTTATCTGTTGAAAAAAATTAATCCGGATGAACTTAAGAGATCTTTAATTGATGCATACAACGGCGGGTCTCCTATGACACCAAGTGTCGCAAGAAAAGTAATTGAAAGTTTTCAATCAAATGTAAAAAGCTCCGATAGCCAAATAGTACTAACCGACAGAGAGAATGAAATTTTACAATTAATGGCTAAAGGAAAATCATATGCTGCAATTGCGGATGAAGTCTATCTTTCTGTTGATGGAGTTTATTACCATATCCGGCACATTTATGAAAAGTTGCAGGTGCACAGCAGGGCAGAAGCTATTTCAGTAGGACTTAAGAAGAAACTGATCCCGCCTTTCTATCAATAAATTCATAATCCTTTCTGAGAATCTTTAAAACAAAAACTACAGGTTTACTTGGTGCTTATTTATTTTTTACAACGTAAAATATTGCAAACTTTATTTTGGATAAATGAATGCAAGATTCTCCCGGACACAAAAGCATTTCAATTGTTGAACCGAATAAGTTTATCAAAAGTGCGTTTGAATTTTTATTACAGAATGAATCGTGGATAAAACTTTCGGGTTCATTTATTTCAATAGAGGAATTTGCAAACTCCGATAGCAGTGCTGTTACCGATATACTGATATGTGACTTAAAAGATATTGCTTCAGATGAATTTTTAACTGTTAGATCGTTAAGGATACAATTTCCTTCAATGACTATTGCAGCCGCCACAACAACAAATTATGACGGGCTTATAATCAGGGCGATAATAAACGGTGTATCGGGATATGTTTCCAAAACTACGTCGGGGAAAGAATTTCTTAACGCATTAAAGTTTATTGCATCGGGTTATTCACCAGTCACACCTCAACTGGCAGGCGGCATTAGTGATTTTATAAAAAAGTCCAGGCTTTATTCAAATCTTGATTCGTGTTTTTTACTTTATGAAGAAGAAACACTACTCGCAAAATTTGCTGAAGGGAAATCATTTTCAACAATTGCTGAAGAATTAGGGACAACTGTGGGAACAATTGGAAAAGAAATCCGCAACCTCTATAACAAAGTATTTAAAATTGCAGAACTAAAAAGAAGTGCAAACATCTCATTTAAAAACTAAACCTCGGATTTTGACAAACGGAGGAAGAAGGGAATATGTATACAAGATTTCTGACCTTTATAATTTTCAGCTTTATTGCTTGTGCATCTGCACAATGGCAGCAGGAAATAAGATTAACAAATGATCCCTCAGTTTCTTATTTGTCATACAATAATGCTCATTGTATTGGGGTCGATGGTAGCTCAATACATATTGTATGGTGGGATGGTCGTGACCTGGATAGAGAAATCTACTATAAAAACTCATTCGATTTTGGACAAACCTGGAGTGAAGACACCCGCTTGACAAATATTGTAGGTTGGTCCGAGTATCCGGCTATAGCTGTGACTGGAAACTATATTCATGTTGTTTGGCAGGATGACCGGGATTTAGCTTTTCACCCTGAAATCTACTATAAAAGATCAACGGATGGAGGAATAAGTTGGGAGCAAGATAAAAAACTTGCAACAGATCCATCCGAGCCGGGCTTGCCTTCACTGGCAGTTGCAGAGAATACAATACATATTGTATGGATTGATTTACGTGATGGAAATACAGAAATATATTACAAAAGTTCTTTGGACAATGGAGTTACATGGTTACCCGATGTACGTTTGACAAATGATATTTCTATATCGGAAAGATCTAGTATAGCTGTTAACAATGAAAAAGTATTTGTGGTATGGCAGGATGAACGTGACAACGACAAGGAAATATATTTCAAAAAATCATCAGACAATGGTAATACTTGGTCGGGGGACATTCGATTAACGAACAGTGCCGGAGAATCTGAAACTCCTGTTATCGCAGCAAATGGCGAAAATATTTATGTCGTTTGGAGTGATAGCCGGGATGGGGTTGGTAATGCAGAAATATTCTTCAAAAGATCATCTGATAATGGTTTAACCTGGAGTGAAGATATAAAAGTTAAGAGTTCACCTGTTGCATCTAACAGACCTTCTTTAGCCGTATCCTCCGACTTTATTCACATAAGCTGGAATGAAGTATGGGAAGTCTATTATACTCGTTCTTCAGATAATGGTACCAACTGGGATTCCTCCTATTTGATTAGCAACAGTCCCTCCTGGACATCAGAAAATTCTTCCATAGCACTTTCTGATTCTGCTGTTCATATAATTTGGATGGATCAAAAATCCGGGAATGAAGATATATACTATATAAAAAATTCCACTGGTAATATTATAACCGGCATAAACTCGATTGAGAATCAGGCTCCGTCACAGTTTTTACTTTCTCAAAACTATCCGAATCCATTTAATCCGGTTACAAGAATAAATTATACAATACCCGCGAACGGCTTTGATCAAACCAAAGTAATACTAAAAGTTTTCGATATTCTCGGTAATGAAATAGCAACGCTTGTAAATGAATATAAGAACACAGGAAGTTACACGGTGGAATTCGACATAAACAGTTTTCACAAAATCATTTCAAGCGGGATGTATTTCTATACAATAGAGACAAATCATAATAAAGCCGTAAAAAAGATGATCTTATTAAAGTAAATAAATGCAGGAGATAATATGGATAGATCATTACTAGTTGCGATAATATGTGCACTGATTTTTTCAACTACCGAAACCGTTGCCACTGAAAATGAATGTAAGTACTTTTTAAGTGATTCCACAACCGCTCACAGGGAAGAATCTGTTTTAAACACTGAACCAGAGAAAAATTATTTTAAGAGAAAATCATTTTTAATTTTACTGGAGGATATTAGGAAGGAAAATCAAATTGTAATAAGTAGATCTCAAAAATCTGCCTGGCTCGCTTTCGGACTTTCCGTTTTATATCCCGGACTCGGGCAAGTATACAATGGTGAATATGGAAAAGCATTTCTAATGGCTGGTTTAGCCACTTTGGGGTTAGCGGCATTTTATTATGGTGCATCATCAACTGATTTTGATGGAAAGTCAGATAACGATGCTGCCGGGACTATAGCATTAACCGGAGTGATTATTGGCGGTGTGGTTTATCTCTGGTCATTAATTGACGCTCCTGTTTCAGCAAATCAGATCAATAGGAAACTGGAAGGGAATTTAAATTCAGGGTTTCCCGGTTATGACACAAGAATAAATAAAGAGCGATTGATAGTAAAAATAAATTTCAGATTGGAGTTATGATTGTTGTGTTAGATGAGGGGATGAAGTTTCATCCCCTTGAAAATCAGATGTTTGTTGAAATGCCGATTCTGTGAAGACCACCAATTAACCCAAGTGAAGAAAATCCATAATCAAAAGTATACCCGGATATTAGCGCGCCCACACCAACATTAAATCCAGCTATGCCTGCTGTGGTTCCAATCTTAAGTTCTTTTCTTCTTTCATTGTCATAACCGAATCTTAATTTCAAAACTTTGCTCAGAGTAAATTCTGCTCCGACTGAAAATGCTCTTAACCTTTGAACAAAATCATCCCGGTCTTCATTCAGTTTATGAAAATCGAGTGATAGTCTTACAGGTAAATTTTCAAGCCGCTTTGAAACACCGATCACAACATCAAGAGGCAGATCTTCCTTAGTTTCATAATAAGAAGATATTTGAGCACCGAGATTTAATACTGAAAATCCCACGTTCATCATCTCACTTGGAATTGCGTAGTGTACACCCAAATCAAATCCTATAGCACTTGAAGATCTGTCAGCAATTCCCGAATAAATATATTTTGCGTTGGCACCATAATAAAAATTATCATCGATTGTATTTGCGTAACCAACAATAAATGCTACTTCACCTGCGCCAAATTCATCGGTCTTTTGTCCGTCTACTGTAGCTCCCTGAAAACTACCGTAGTTGATATACCTGACCGCAGCTCCAAATCTCCCAATATTCTCTAATTCTGTTGAGTAAGCAAGACTGGCAAGATTTATATCCAACAAATGTTTAATAAATGAAAATGAAACCGGACTTTCTTCAATAAGTTTTAATCCTGAAGGATTATAAAAAATAACATTAGGATCGTCATTGTTAGAAACAAAACTTCCGCCCAATGCACCCGCCCGGGCACTCATATCAATTCTTAAAAATTCGTAAGTACTCTGCGCAAAAATTGTCTGGCAGGAAAGTGCTAACAGGAGAACCAAAAATGAGGATGCCTTTTTCATAAAACTCCTTAAAATTCGTGCGCTTATTTAACCAATATTAAAAATAAAGGCAAGGGTAATTATCATATACGCAAATGATTTTACCATTCACTATGAATGGTATTAAAAAAATCAACAGGACAAATTCTTGACATCAAAATCGGAATTAATTATTTTTATCACGCCACTGCAAAATGCGGTGGCAATTTTTTTTAAAACCATGAACAAACCGAGAGTTAATAATGGCGGATGCTAATTTTGTTTACCTTACAAAAGATCGATTAATCGAACTTGAGAAGGAACTTCAGGACATGAAATCGAACGGCAGAAAAGAGATTGCCTCAAAAATTGCCGAAGCCAGAGCGCATGGTGATTTATCAGAAAACGCTGAGTATGACGCCGCTAAAGAAGAACAGGGATTATTTGAGTTAAAGATAAGTAAGCTTGAAAATATTTTATCGCGTGCCCGGGTTATTGACGCTTCACAATTTGCAGATGACCAGATTCATATTCTTTCTACTGTAAAAATAAAAAATCTTAAAAATTCCAAAGTAATAGAATACACACTCGTCTCCCCCGAAGAAGCTGATTTCCAGTCAGGAAAAATTTCAGTCACTTCGCCTGTTGGTCAGGGTTTAATGGGTAAAAAATCAGGCGATAAAGTTAGTGTTAAAGCTCCTGCCGGACTTATGGAGTTTGAAATTCTCTCCGTCAAATAAGGATACAAAAAATTGACCGATGAATCTTACATACAACTGGCAATTGAAATTGCAAAAAGGGGAATAGGGTATGTAAGTCCAAATCCTCTTGTTGGCTGCATCATCGTTAAGGATGACAGGATAGTTGGTGCTGGTTATCACGAAAAATTCGGTGAGAATCATGCCGAGATAAATGCTATCAGCTCTTCGCGGGAAAATCTGGAAGGCACAACTTTATTTGTTAACCTTGAACCATGTTCGCATACAGGTAAAACTCCGCCTTGCGTCGATAAGATAATTGAACACAAAATAAAAAGAGTTGTGATTGGCACTCTTGATATGAATCCTCTTGTAAGCGGAAAGGGAATCAGAAAACTCAAATCTGCCGGTGTGGAAGTAAAAGTTGGTGTGCTTGAAAAAGAATGTATTCAGCTGAACAGATTTTTTTTCAAGCATATCACAAAAAAAATTCCTTACGTTACTATAAAAGCTGCTCAGACAGTCGATGGAAAAATTGCTGATATAAAAGGGAACTCGAAATGGATTTCGTCAATTGAATCGAGGAGATATGTACATAATCTCCGTTCACAGTATGATGCAATATTAATTGGCGCAGGTACTGCGAATAAAGATAATCCTTTATTAACAGTTAGGTTGACTGAAGGAAGGAATCCGCGAAGAATTGTTGTGGATACAAATCTTGTACTTAAAACAACACATAAGCTTTTGACAAATAATCATGATTCTAATCTCATAATCATAACATCAAAAAACAGTATCGATAAAAAGCGAAAAGTAAAAAAACTCATATCGCAAGGGGCTCATATTATTTACAGCAAGAGTGCGGGTAATGGTTATCTTGATCTAAAGTATATGCTTAAGGAATTAGGCAAGCTTAATTTAAATTCAATTCTTGTTGAAGGGGGAAGCAAACTTTTCACATCGTTCTTCCAGCAAAACCTTTATGATAATTTTTTGATATTTCTCAGCCCTAAGCTTATAGGTTCGGGTGTACCCTTGACAGGTGATCTTGGGGTTAAGAATATTAAAGATATTCACAAACTAAAACTGGTGAACAGTGAAAAAATTGGTGAAGATGTGTTGATAGAACTTTCTAAATAAATATTAATGAATAAATAAAATAGAAGATTAAATATGTTTACAGGTCTTGTTGAGGAAAAAGGAAAACTAATTTCAAAAATTCCTTCGGGTGAAGGTCTTAGATTATCATTCAGTGCCGATATTATAATAAACGATATGCAGATAGGAAACAGTATAAGTGTGAACGGATGCTGTCTTACAGTTGTAAACATCGATGGTAAAAAGTTTTCTGTTGATGCGATAGAGGAAACATTATCAAAAACAAATCTCGGTGATTTGAGTGAAGGTAGTTTTGTGAACCTGGAACGTCCGCTAAAAGCAGACGCAAGATTAGGCGGTCACTTTGTACTTGGTCATGTTGATACAACAGGAATAGTTGATGATGTAAAGGAGCTTAGCAGCAGTCACTTTATGACCATCAGTTTCAAACCTGAATTTGCAAAATATCTTATCTATGTAGGTTCAGTAGCAATTGATGGAGTAAGCATGACGGTTGCACGTCTTGAGGATACGAAATTTTCTGTCGGTATTATTCCTCACACATGGAAAGAAACAGTTTTTTCTGAAAGAAGAAAAGGCGATCGGGTAAACCTTGAGTTTGATGTACTTGGTAAATACGTTGAACGTGTAATGCTTCTTGAACCTGAAAAGATTAATTCAATTCAAGAGCAGTTAAAAAGCTGAATTCAGATGAACCCCACAAAAAGAATTGAGCAGAAAGTAATTTCATTTATTGATGAAAAAAAACTGCTCTCTAAAAACGACCGCGTTCTTGTTGCATTGAGCGGCGGACCGGATTCTGTTTTCCTTTTAAATTTTCTTATAAAATTCAGTAAGAAATATTCTATTACTGTCGCAGCTTTTCACCTGAATCATTTGTTAAGAAAGAAAGAGTCTGATGAAGATGCCAGGTTTTGCGGCGAACTGTGTGACTCTTCAGGAATTCCTTTCTATGATTCAGAAAAAAAAATTGCTGAGTTAGCAAAACAGAATAAAACTTCTGTGGAAGAAACAGGAAGAATAGTTCGCTATGAGGAGCTTGAAAAAACAGCCAGGTTCCATAACTATAATAAAATTGCAACTGCTCATATAAGCGATGATAACACGGAAACAGTTTTACTCAACCTCATTAAGGGAACGGGATTGAGGGGAATATCAGGCATTCCGGTAGTAAGAGGAAAAATAATCCGTCCAATTTTATGTTTAAGAAAGCAGGAGATAATTGAATACCTGAAGCGAAACAAATTTTCATTCAGAACAGATAAATCAAATTTTGATTCCCGTTACAAAAGAAATTTTATAAGAAATGAAATAGTCCCTTCAATAAGGAAAAAGTTAAATCCTAATCTTGATGAAGCTGTACTGCGCTCCACACAGGTTTTCAGAAATTATCTTGAATTTATAGATGATCAATTAAACAAAGCTCAAAAATATTTTTTAATTGGTGATTCATTTGTAAAATTAAAGATTAAGGATATTAATAAACTTGACCACAGAATTTTACCTGAGCTATTGATGAGGGCAGTTCATTCGAAGTTCGAAATTCAGTTAAGTTACAACGATATACTATCTGTCCTAAAGTTGATTGATAGCGAAGTATCCCGTCAGACACATTTATCTGAGAAACTATCCGCAATTCGCGAGCGGGAGGAAATTGTAATCAGCAAAAGGACTGATGGCAATGTTGAGCAGAAGAACCTTAAGATAAACTTAAACCAAAGTATTCAGATAGGAAATAAACTATTAGAAGTGAAGGAAGTAAAAAATATCCCTAAAATATTTTCGCTTGATGGTTCAACTGAATATATTGACGCAGGAAATCTGAATAATGTTTTCATCTTACGAAAATGGAAAGAAGGTGATTCATTCAGACCTTTTGGTATGAAAGGGACAAAAAAGATTTCTGATTATCTGAATGAAATAAAAATTCCTGCTTCCGAAAAATCCGCAAAACTTTTGCTGTTGAATAATAACAATATAATCTGGGTTGTCGGTCACAGAATAGATGACCGGTTTCGCATAACATCCAAAACTAAAAAGGTCGTACAATTATGTCTGAAATAATTTCCAATTCACCTGAAAAAGTAGTAGTTGGTGATGAGATCTTTGAAAAATTTTTGGATGAAAGTGTAATACAAAAACGGATTACAGAACTTGGTAAGCAGATATCGGATGAATACAGGGGTAAGACTCCGGTTTTTATCGGTGTATTGAACGGTTCATTTATTTTTATGTCCGATCTGATAAAAAATATATCAATTGATTGTGAAATTGATTTTTTTAAGTTATCAAGTTATGGAGATGAAAAAATATCATCAGGCAAAATAAAATTATTAAAAGAACTGAACTGTGATGTTACCGGAAGGGATATAATCATCGTTGAGGATATTGTTGATTCAGGACTCTCGGTTAAATACATAGAAGAATTGTTTACAAAGCATACACCAACAAGCATGAAGGTAGTATCGCTGCTATGTAAGCCAAATAGTCTGAAATATAATGTCAAAATTGATTATATTGGATTTAATATTCCAAGCAAATTCATTATCGGCTACGGCTTGGACTATGCACAAAAGTACCGAAATTTAAGATCGATATATGTTTTAGCGAATGACGGAGCAAAATAAATAATGGAGTTAAATAACAGAAAATTTTTTATGGCTGATAACAACAATAATTCATCAAATAAGAGATCAGGAGGAAATGGAAATCAGAATAAACCTGATGATAATTTCGACTGGTCAAAAGTAATTCGTCTTGTATTCGGATGGGGTGCAGTTATTGTTGCTGCGGTGATAGTACTTCAGGTTTTTAGAACAGGGTCACAAACCTTCACAGAAATATCTTATATCCAGTATGAAAAGTTAGTCTCAGAAGATAAAATTGAAAGCGCTACAATAGTCAAATCGGATTTTAATGATTATCACTTTAAAGCAAAGCTTCGCTCAGAAGAAAAACTGGAAATAAATGGTGCGTTAACTCCTGTAAGTGATGTGATGGTTTATCTTCCTGAACCGATTATTAAAGATCAGGAAGCTATATGGAAAGCTAAAGGGATAAAATATTCATTCGATAAAGAATCCAATGAATGGTTAAACGTACTTGTCAGTTTTATTCCGTGGATATTAATTATTGCTGTATGGATAATCATCATGCGGCGAATGCAGGGCGGCAGCGGCGGTACAAGAGGAATATTTTCATTCGGAAAAAGTAAAGCAAAACTTATTACACAGTCGGGACAAAAAATTACTTTCCGTGATGTTGCCGGTGCTGATGAAGCAAAACTTGAGCTTGAAGAGATAATAGAATTTCTAAAAG
The DNA here is from genome assembly GCA_016700155.1 of Ignavibacteriales bacterium. NCBI lineage: Bacteria > Pseudomonadati > Ignavibacteriota > Ignavibacteria > Ignavibacteriales > Ignavibacteriales bacterium. Next base: position 2,946,093 of record CP065001.1, on the reverse strand, counting down.
AGCCATCAAAGTTTCAAAAACTTGGCGGCAAAATCCCCAGAGGTGTTTTGTTATTAGGACCTCCGGGAACCGGTAAAACTCTTTTAGCCCGTGCAGTTGCCGGAGAAGCAGGTGTACCTTTCTTTTCAATAAGTGGTGCTGACTTTGTTGAAATGTTTGTCGGTGTTGGTGCAAGTCGCGTGCGCGATCTTTTTGACCAGGGTAAAAAGAATGCACCATGTATAATATTCATTGATGAAATTGATGCTGTAGGAAGACACCGCGGCGCGGGATTAGGCGGCGGTCACGATGAACGTGAACAAACTTTAAATCAGCTTCTTGTCGAAATGGATGGCTTTGAACAAAACAGTGGCGTAATAATTATCGCAGCAACAAACCGTCCTGATGTACTTGATCCTGCTTTATTAAGACCGGGAAGATTTGACAGACAGGTAGTTGTAGATCGTCCTGATGTTAAAGGTCGTGAAGGTATTTTAAAAGTTCATACAAGAAATATTCCTCTTGAGGAAAATGTTAAGCTGGATACATTAGCTAAAGGCACTCCCGGACTTGCAGGCGCTGAATTAGCTAATCTTGTTAATGAAGCTGCATTATTAGCTGCCAGAAAGAATAAGAAAAAAGTTGAGATGGTAGATTTTGAAGAAGCAAAAGATAAAGTAATGATGGGAATGGAAAGAAAAAGTATGATAATCTCTGAGGAAGAGAAAAAAATAACGGCTTACCATGAAATTGGACATGTTCTTGTTGCACGAATGTTGCCTGATGCTGATCCCGTGCATAAAGTAACTATCATTCCAAGAGGAAGAGCGCTTGGTGTTACAAGTTATTTGCCGATTGATGAAAAACATACTTACTCAAAAGAATATCTTGAATCCATAATCACATACGCATTAGGTGGTCGTGCTGCGGAGAAAATCGTTTTTAATCATTACACCACCGGCGCCGGAAATGATATTGAAAAAGCGACAGGCATAGCCAGGAAAATGGTTTGTGAATGGGGAATGAGTGATAAACTTGGTCCGCTAAGTTATGGCGCTAAAAAAGAAGAAATCTTTTTAGGTCGTGAGATTCAGAGTCACAGGGATTACAGTGAAAAAACTGCAATCGAAATTGATGATGAAGTAAGAAGAATAGTTAGTGATGCCATGCACAGGTCAGAGAAGATTTTAAGAGATAATATGGAACTGCTTCACAAACTTTCCCTTGAACTTCTTGAGAGGGAAATACTTGATGGATCAGAAATAGATCAACTGGTTAAAGGCGAAGAACTTCCTCCATTAAAAAAGAATGGAACATCCGGTGAAGGCGGCAGCGAAATGCCCGATCATGTGAAGAAGCTGCTGGAACAGAAAAAAGCTAAGGAATCTGCTTCTAAAGATGAATCCAACTGACAACGGAACTATACACTACAAAGATGAATTAGTCCGTAAGCTGATTCATCTTTGTTCACTGTCCATTCCAATTGTTTATTACTTTATTACTAAAGAATCCGCAATCATCATTCTGAGTGTTCTTACATTTCTTGCGCTTATTATTGATCTAAGCAGATACTTCTCTTCGGGTTTTGGCAAATTATTTTATAAAATATTTGGCTTTTTATTGAGAAGACATGAAGTCGATTCCCGCAAAAAAAATCTTAACGGCGCTACATACGTACTTCTTTCCGCATTGATAGGTGTTATTGTTTTCCCTAAAGTAATTTTTATAACAGCATTTGCGATACTTATTATCAGTGATTCACTCGCGGCATTAATTGGAAGAAAATTTGGTAAACATAAATTTCTTTCCAAAAGTCTTGAAGGAACTTTAACATTTTTTGTTAGTGCAAGCATTGTAGTTTTATTTACTCCCAAAATTGACGGCAGAATGGTTGAATATGGGATAGGAATTTTTGCAGCATTAATCGGTACACTGGCTGAAAATCTTTCGTTTGGATTTGCGGATGATAACCTGACAATACCAATCTCAATTGGTATAACAATGTGGCTGTTGTACGGCGCATTTCTCCCTGAAGTTCAACTTGTTCTGCAAAATGTACCAAGGTGATTTATGAATAAAAATTTTATTAAAGTAGTTCTCTTTCTTTTAGCAGTATTGCTGACTGCCGGTTGTGACAGCAGCAACAAGCCTGCCCGCGGTCCTGAAGACGAAATATTTGTCGTTGCCGATTCCGTTGAATACGAAGAACTTAAAACAGCATTGCAGACAACATTTGAGAAAGAGATTTTTACACCTCAACCGGAAAAATTATTTCTGCTTAAAAGAATAAGTGTCAACGAGATTGAGAAATATAAAAACAGAAAGAACATTGTAATCGCTGCACCGCTTAACAGTAATTCAAATACGTCTAAGTTTATCGGGAAAGTAGTTGATACATTAGTTCAAAACCAGTTGAACACCGACCCTGATCTTCTTGTAAAAAAATATGACTTATGGGCTAAAGGTCAGCTTGTAACAGTTCTTTCGGCACCTTCAATGCAGGAACTCGAATTCAAAATCCTAAAAAATAAAGACAACATACTTTACGCTTATCAAAAAAAGTCAGATGAAAGATTGTTTGAGAGCCTTTATAATTCACGTTATGAGAAAAAAGATGTTGAGGGAAAACTTCTCCGTGACTTTGGCTGGATCATCTATGTACAGGCAGATTTTCAGTTAGCCTTAAAAAGACCTGACGAAAACTTCGTTTGGTTAAGACGTTCGCCAAACAGTGATATGGAAAGATGGATATTCGTTCACTGGATTGACAATGCAACCCCGGAGTATCTAAATGGTGATTCAATAAAAATAATACGCGACAGGGTTACGAAAGAATTTTACAAGACCTCTGATGACAGTTCTTATGTTGTAATTGCGAATGATTATTTCTCAACATCTGAAGTGAACTTTAACGGGAGATACGCGATACTGACACAGGGCTTATGGGATCTTAATATTAAAGGAATGGGTGGTCCCTTCATCAATTACACATTTTATGATGAAAAGACGCGCAGAGTTTATATGCTTGATGGTTCGGTATTCGCACCAAAATATTTTAAGCGGACACTAATACAACAAATGGATGTTACACTTCAATCATTCCTCACCGAATCAGAATTATCAAAGGAACGAAAAGAAGATCTGCTTGACGCTGCAGAATAATTAATTTAATATTGCATCCTGCAGTGACTGCGGAATGTTGTAGTGAGGGAATTCCCTTTTAAGCTTGCCGAGATACAATCTTGCCTTTTCTAATTTGTCAAACTCCATTTCATATAAAGCCCTTCTTGCCAGCATTGATCCTGCAAATTTCTCAATTGAGTCTATATAGTAGTTCCTGTTTTCAGGGAAACGTAGTGTGTAATCAGGTTCGGGCGCTTCATGATAATCTTGTGTTTTTACTACTTTAAAGAAAAACAAATCAGGCACAATCGTATAACCTTTCGGCAAAGTGAACTCGCCCCGTTTCATTTCATTCTCAAGAACTTCGGGAGCGATATAAAAATTTCTCTTTTCAATATTTGTCGCTACAAGGTCGGTCATTATTCTTCTGAATAAATTCTCAAGAAGATTTGCATCATAAGTTTCGCTTCGTTCAAATGGTTCAAGCGCTTTAAGGAATTGTGTAACATCCGGCTGCATATTATCTAACAGATCAGGATGCTGGGTTTGTAACTGGTTGTAATACCATGATCTTCTCAACAATTCTTTATCGACAATGATCACATCTTTCCTGAAGCCTTCAATATATTGAAGATAGTACGCAGGTGAAATAAAATAATCCCACTGGTAACTGAAGATAATTGAATTCGGTTCAACGCTGTTTACAACTGCTCTTGTGTAATCTTCAAACACATAAGTTTGACTTTGATCAGCCTTACCATAATTTGTATAAGCCTGAACACCAACTAAAATTATAACAACAATTGATGTAACCATTGCCGGGCTTTTGACTGTATTTAGCAATGAAAACAACCATAAAACACCTGCAACACAGAAGAACGCAACTGAGATAAATGCAAGAAGGAAGTAAGCATCAATATCATTTATATCATAATTGATTGAGTACAAAACTGTAAATACAAATGCTGTAGTTAGGAAGTAAAAAAGTTTTCTGACTTTCATAAATGAATAAATCAAACCTGCTGCTGCTAAAATCAGTGATATGAAAAATTCAACAGGCAGATTTTCTATAAAATATGTTAGCTGTTTTTTTGCTGACTCAGTCGAAGAGAATAGCCAGCCCTGGTATTGTTTGCCGGATATGTGACGCAAAATTCTTTCCAAGTCAATTGGATTGCCCCAGTTAATTAAAGGTTGTTGCGATGCCATTAATGGAAGGTAAGAGTAAAGAAGAATCAGCATCGGGAAAAAGAACAATAACATAATTCCAATTTGCCGGAATGAAGTTTTATTAAATCCATACTTGTTGAAATAAATTACCGCAACTGCCGGAAGAATAAGCAATGTTGTTAAATGATTGCTGAATGAAAGTGCTAACATTAAGGCAAACAATATCCAGTAGTTTTTTAATGAAATTGAAAATGAATCACTTTTGACTATGAAAGCCTTCAGCAGAAAATAAATTACAAGTAAAATGAGAAAAACATGCAGTGAATACACTTCAACAGAAGTGCTTTGAAACCAATATGTTTTGCTGAATGCGAGCATAAGTCCGCCTGCTACCGAAGCGAGTATAACAATTATCTCCGGAAGTTTTTCTATAACTACTGCCGGAGTTTCAACTACCTGTTTTAGCTTCTTATCTTTTTTCGAAATCTTTTTTGCGATTTCTTTTTTTGCTGATTTAAATGAATCAATATTTGTTAATATCATTCTCGCTGTTGAAACAAAAACGATAACACCAAGCGCACACCAGATTGCAGCAAGCAAATTCATCTGGTAAATTTTTGTGAACGGCAGTGGAATAAGTGAAAAAAGATAACCAGTAATTGTGAACAAAGGATAACCTGTGGGATGCGCAACTCCGGGCATAAGCTGAACTGTTGAAAGTTCTCCCGAATCTATCTGAACAACAGTAGGCGCAAGTGTTGAAAGATAAACTATGAAAACGAAAAGTCCGGTCAAAGCAGGATAATATTTTTTAAGGAAATTCAAGTTAGTCCCTCATCACATATTTTTCGAAAAGGTTTTTATTTTGTTTGAACACGGAATCAATGTGAACATTTAACTTTTGTCCTGATTCATACTGCAAACAAGAAGCAAGCTGTGAAAGTTTATGCGGATCTCCGCTTACAATATTATTTCTTGTGTTAAATAAATTCTGGTTTGTCATCAAAAGGTTTTTCAGGAATAAATAATTTTGCTTCACTACAATTTTATCTTCAGGCGAAATTATTTTTTCTTCAATTGAATCAATCATCCTGATAACATTTTTCCCGTAATTTTTCTTGTATAAAACCGGCTGGCAAAGTATGAAAAACTGGATTAAAAATTCAATATCGACAATACCTCCGGTGCCTTTTTTGATATTATAATTTTTACCGGAAGAAATTCCGGATGAAATTACTTTCTTCCTCATCTCTATGATTGCAGTTTTGATTGAGTCAGATGATTCTATTTTAATTCTTTTTTCAACAAGAGAAATAAAATCTTTAAATAAAGCTTTACTTCCGTACAAGAAATTAATTTTAGTCAACGCCTGCAGTTCCCAAACGCGCACCCGGTCAGAAAGGTACTTGTTATACTGCTCGATTGTCAAAACAACCGGACTATTTTTACCTTCCGGTTTAAGCCTGCAATCAACTTCAACAGGGAAGAGATCAGTCTTTAGTGCGGATAAAAAATTATTGAATATTTTTTCCGTATTAATTCGTGAAGGGAATTTATCCGTAACGAATAACAAATCAATATCAGAATTAAAATTCATTTCAGTAGTACCAAGGCTTCCGAGTGATGCAATAAAAAATTTATCAGATGAAAGCTTCGGTTCGATCAGTGATTTACTTTTGGTGATAATTTTGGCTGAATAATAACCTGAAAGATGTTTTGAAATTTTGTCAGCATTGATTTTGTCGAGCGCAAAACCGACGGACAAAACAAACAACAATTGTTCGGGAGTATAATTAGCGAGTGATTTTTCACTGATCTTTTCAAATACTTTTTTTGTAAGAAAAAATTCCTGCAGCTCTTCTTTCGATGAAAGCATATCCGCAGACTTTTGCGAAACCACACAAACCTTAAGGAAAGAAAAAAATAATTTTTTATCCCTGAAAGCTTTATACCAGATTGAAGGTATTCTGCTGCTTCTTATGATCCTTGCGAAGTTGTATAGAATTAAATCCGGCTGCCCACTTCCGTTTAAATATTCAATTAAAGATTTTTCAACTGCTTCGAATGATTCAATAGTAGAGACACCGAACTGTTTATTGCCGAAAAGTCCTTTGCCGTCGCGGAGAAAGTTCAGATCAGTCAGTGCTTTGGATTTATTCGTAAATCTTATTGATGATATATCTGAAATATTTTGTTGCTCTTTTTCAATGCCGATAATTGAATTATAAATTTTCTGTACCTGTTTTTTCTTAGCGTCTAAATCTCTTCTGAAAGAAGCTTCATCCTTATATCCGCAATAATGAACGAGTTTATTCAACAGTTCACCTTCGGAGGGAATTGTGTGTGTCTGCTTATCATTCATTAATTGTAGAAAGTGTTCAATCTTCCTGTACAGTTTATAACTTGATGAAAATGTTTCTGCTTCTTTTGATGTGAGTAGTTTTTCCTTTTCTAAAACTTCAATCGCATTAAGAGTGTGTCCTGTTCTTAGCGATTTAATTCTTCCGCCGTTAAGTAACTGCAAAGCCTGTACAGAAAATTCTATATCCCGTATTCCGCCTGACTGCAATTTTATATTTTCAACATTGCCGATATTTTTTTCAATATTGAACTTAAGTTTTTTTATCTGTTCAGTAGGTGATATTCTGAACGACGAAGGAAAAATAAAAGCAGACAGATAATTCATAAAACGGTGATAGAGATCTTTGCTGCCGCCAAGATGATCGGCTTTGATCAGCATTTGACGTTCCCAGTCTTCACCTTTACTTTCGTAATAATTTATGTACTCGTTAAAACTTCTGCAAAGCGGAGAATTTTTTCCATCCGGTCTTAACCTGAAATCAACCCTGTACAAAAAACCATCAGCTGAGTGTGATGAAATACTTTCGATGAAAAGGTGAGTAACTTCGGTGAGGAATTCTTCATAAGTTTTTGTGTCACTCAACTGCTGGTTGTTGTCGTAAAAAATTATAAGGTCAATATCAGAACTGTAATTAAGTTCTCTTCCGCCGAGTTTACCCAGTGATAAAATGCAGTACGAACTTTTTAAGTTTTTAATTCCGCGACGGGTTTTTATTTCTTCATAACAAAGTTCAAACAGGTGTGATGAAATAGTTTTTGCAAGCACAGTTAGTTGTGATGTAATGCTGTTCAAATCATCCTGACCCAGAATATCCTTCATCCCGATCTTTAACATCTCATTTCGTTTTATTGTTCTTAACGCGTGAAGTTTTGAAGGAAAACTTTTTAAACTGTCAGTCCTGCTTTTAATTTTTTGAAGGAATATTTCTTCTTCCAACGGATTTTTAAGCTCAGAAGGATTTACAATTGAATAGAAAAATTCGGGATTGCGGACAAGTATATCTGTAAGGTAATTGCTGTTCGAAGCCGCCGCGGCAAGTATCTCAGCATAATGCGGATAGCGGATACAATCGCTTATCATCGAAGCTTTATCAAACATATTGCTTATGATCCTCAGCAGGTTTGCTTCTGATTCATAAGTAAAAAAATGTTTATCCGTCTCTGACTGGAACAGCTTCAGAACATCGGTGAATTTTTCGTGAGGTAAATAACCGTATGAAAACTGAAAAATATTTTCCTGGAAGGAGGTTGATAATCTGTATCTGTTTTGTCTTTTGTGCACTATCTGGTTCAGTTTGTTGATGCAAAACTAATATTAAAATTTCTTTTAAAAAATTATTGTAGGAGCGATACATGTGTGATTGGGAAGTTAGAGTAGTATATAAAGGTTTCCTCGGCTGTCATGAACCATTTCGTGACAGTTAAGCAATCTCACGAATCACATATTCATTCTGGTGAGGTTTCTGTCAGGAAGTGGATACTGACAATACAGTGAATTGGTACACGTTTGATGAATCTGGATAACAATTTAATTGTAATAACTTAATAATTGATAATTGTGTTGTGATGTATTGTGAACAAATTTTAATTTGCAACAAATTAAAATAGGAGAACGGGTATCATTAGTTAATTTCTTTCCTATTACAATCATAATAACTACGCATATTTTAATTATAGTCGACAGGATGCTGGAAGAAATAATAAATACAGTTTTTGTTCATTTGATTACACAATCTAGAAAGGAGTTGCCATGTTAAACAAATACATCCTGATATTATTTTTACTCTTATTATTTAAAAATAATTATTCTCAAGAATTGAATATCCAGATAAGTACTGAGAAAAATGAATATTTTTCCGGTGAACCAATAATCGTTTTGATATCAATAACAAATTCATCAAATGCCGATTATGTGTTCACATATACATTTTCTAACCAACAAAAATTTTTAATAGAAAACGATTCAGGAATAAAATTAAAAAACCATCATGAAGGTTATCCAGGTTTAAAGAATGATCGTGAGGTTAGATTAAATCCTAAAGAAGAAATCATACATTTTAGTAATATTACTTCGAGCTATGGCAATTTAGGTAAGGATTGGCCTTTTTTTGACTCCTTTAAACCGGGTAAATACAGGGTACAGCTAAAGTTTAGAGACTGTCTTATAATAAATGAAAGCGACACGTTAAGAAATGAATCAATTTTATCGAACGAATTGTACATAACAGTCAAAGAACCTAATGACGTTTTTAATGCTCAAATAAATGAACTAGAGGATTTCTTAAAAACCCGATCGCACACAAACAGTGAATTGTTTGAACGTGAATTTAATAGACTAATAAGTACAAAAATAATATCAAAAAATTCTGAGTATTTGTTTTTTCTTTCATATTTATGGTATTCAAACGATATGAATACAAAATTAGATTCAATAATTCTTAATAATCCAAATTCTTATTGGGCTGTTCAGTATACATACAAAATGGATAGTAGAAAAATTAATGATTTGAACAAATTTAAAAATACTATGCTGCATAAAGCAGTGGAGTCAAATGCATTTTGGGAAAGAACATTAACAAAAAATAAAAAACTGCTACATACAATTCCTCAGAAGGAGTATTAATAATGAAAAAAAATAATCCACTTTAGCTTCTTCATATCGGTTTTTATTTTCCGTGAAGCTTTTCATGACGAAACTATTCTTTCCTTAGCTGCCATGAATCACTTGGTGAAAGTCGTACAATCTCACAAATCACATTTTCATTCTGACTAGTTTATTGTTAGAAAGCGTGCACTGTCCAAAAGGTGAGTGCTGTCTTATTCAAATATTTAAGCATTCACCAATTCAACCACTCACTCATTCACACTACAAGTCTCCATCCGTCATCTCCACCCACCCTTATTTAAATTGCATTTCATGGGCGCTATGGTTAATTTTACTACCCATTTACAAACGGAGAACCCTCTTAAATGTTAGGAATTATAAAGAAAATTTTCGGTGATAAACATAGCAAAGATTTAAAACTCCTCTGGCCAATAGTTGATGAAATAAATGCAGAGTATGAAAAGTTAAAAGATCTTAGTGACGATGAACTGCGACGAAAAACAGTTGAGTTCAAACAAAAAATTACTGATGAAACTGCTGAACTGAGAAAACAGATTGAAGAACTTCGAACAAAACTACAGTCCGATGAAGAGTTTGACAGGCAAGCGGTTTATGATGAAGTAGATGCTCTTGAAGACGCACTCAATGAAAAGTATGAAGAAGTTCTTGACGAATTATTGCCGGAAGCATTTGCGGTTGTTAAGTCAACATGTCAGAGATTAGTCGGTAAAAGCTGGTCAGTTGCCGGCAATAAAATTACATGGGAAATGATTCCTTATGATGTACAGCTTATCGGCGGTGTTGTTCTTCACCAGGGAAAAATTGCAGAGATGGCTACAGGTGAAGGTAAAACGCTTGTCGCTACATTACCGATTTATCTCAACTCTTTGACGGGAAGAGGCGTTCATCTTGTTACTGTCAATGATTACCTCGCTCTCCGTGACAGCGAGTGGATGGGAGAGATATTTAAGTTCCATAATCTTACAGTCGGCGTGATCCTCAACACTATGAGTCCTGACCAGCGAAAGGTTCATTACAACTGTGACATTACTTATGGAACCAATAACGAGTTCGGCTTTGATTACCTTCGTGATAATATGGCAATTGATCTTGAAGGTCGTGTTCAAAGAAAACACAATTACGCGATTGTGGATGAAGTTGACTCAGTACTTATTGATGAAGCCAGAACCCCTCTTATCATTTCAGGTCCGGTTGAAACGGATGACCAGCGATTTGACGAAATGAAACCGCGTGTTGAGCGATTGCACAGGGCGCAGACAAACCTTGTGGCAAAATTTGTACAGGAAGCAGAGGCGATGCTTAACAATGACGGTGAGACGAATGAAGCGGGAGTGCTGTTGCTACGTGCCTACCGCGGCTTGCCCAAGAGCAACAAACTCGCTAAAGTATTAAGTGAACCTTCTTATAAAAAACTGCTTCAGGCAACTGAACTTGAATACCTGAGAGAAAAAGGAAAGAACATGCACATCATTGATGACGAACTTTATTTCGTTATTGATGAGAAGAATAACACAATTGATTTAACAGAAAAAGGAAGAGAAGAACTTGCCAAAGGTAGCGGAATGGAAAAAGATTTCTTCGTACTTCCTGATCTTGGAACTGAAGTTAGCAAGTTTGAAAATGATCCGATGCTTACCCAGGAAGAAAAAGTGAAGAAGAAAGATGTACTTTATCACAGGTACTCTGAAAGCAGTGACAGGATACACACAATCCACCAGTTATTAAAAGCATATACACTTTTTGAAAAAGATGTTGAGTATGTAATTACCGAAGAAGGTAAGATTGCAATCGTTGATGAGTTCACAGGTCGCGTACTGCCGGGAAGAAGATATTCAGACGGACTTCACCAGGCAATTGAAGCTAAGGAAAATGTAAAAGTTGAACGGGATTCTCAGACTCTTGCAACAATCACACTTCAGAATTATTTCAGGATGTATCACAAACTTGCGGGAATGACAGGTACCGCGGAAACTGAAGAAGGTGAGTTCTTCCAGATTTATAAATTGGAAGTTGTTGTTATTCCAACAAACAAACCCATAACAAGGAATGACGACGATGATGCAGTTTATAAAACCAAACGTGAAAAGTATAATGCAGTAATTGAACAGATCGAAGAGCTGAGAAAAGAAGGCAGACCGGTACTTGTTGGTACGACTTCAGTTGAAGTTTCAGAAACAATCAGCAGAATGTTGAAGCGAAAAAATCTTGCACACAATGTTCTTAACGCAAAGCAGCATCAGCGTGAAGCTGATATTGTAGCGCACGCAGGTGAAATTAGTGCTGTAACTATCGCAACAAATATGGCTGGTCGTGGTACCGATATAAAACTCGGTTCAGGTGTAAGGGATAAAGGCGGATTATTTATTCTTGGTACTGAAAGACATGAATCACGCCGTATTGACCGGCAGTTAAGAGGTCGTTCAGGCAGACAGGGAGATCCGGGTACTTCGAAATTTTTCTTATCGCTTGAAGATGATCTGATGAGATTATTTGGTACTGACCGTATCGCTTCTGTTATGGAAAGAATGGGATTAAAAGAAGGTGAAGTTATTCAGCATCCTCTAATAACGAAATCAGTTGAACGTGCGCAAAAGAAAGTTGAAGAGAATAACTTCGCAATAAGAAAAAGACTTCTCGAATACGATGATACCATGAACCAGCAGAGAGAAGTTATTTATTCAAGAAGACAGAAAGCACTTCAGGGCGACAGGTTAAAGAGTGAAATATTTGGTCTGCTTGAAGAGTATGTTACAGAAATTGTTGAAAAGAATTTTGACGATGTACTAGTAGAAATTATTAAAGAAGAACTACTCCACAGCCTGCTGATTGAGGTTGATCTTAAAGCTGAAGAATTTGAATCACTTGGTAAAGACGGAGTAAGAAACAGGATTTTGGAATCAGCAAAAACCTTCTACCAGAAAAAAGAAGAGATGCTTGGTTCGGAATTGATGGCAAGGCTTGAACGTTATGCAACGCTAAGCGTTATCGACCATAAATGGAAAGAACATCTCCGTGAAATGGATGACCTTAAAGAAGGTATTGGTCTGCGGGCTTACGGACAAAAAGATCCGCTTGTTGAATACAAAGCCGAAGCATTCAAACTTTTTGTTCAGCTTCTTGATCAGATTCGAAATGAAGTTGTATCATTTACATTTAAATTCTTCCCGCAGGCTCCCGAACAAATGCAAACGAGACGCAAACCTTCATCCGGCAGAATTATGGAGAGCAAACAAAGCGCGACAAATATAGGTCTATCAACAAATCGTGCCGAAGGTAGTCCCGAAGTGGCGGGTAAAGCACAGCCTGTAAAGGTAGAAGAAAAAGTCGGACGTAACGATCCCTGTCCCTGCGGCTCAGGTAAAAAATATAAAAACTGTCATGGAAAGTAAGAGGGTAAACAGATGAAAAAAATTGAAGCAATAATACGACCCTTTAAACTTGATGAAGTAAAAGAAGCACTTATTGAAGAAGGCATCAAAGGGCTTACAATTACCGAAGTGCGCGGATACGGAAGACAGAAAGGTCATACCGAAACTTACAGGGGAAGTGAATACCGGATTGAATTCATTCCCAAAATAAAAATTGAAGTTGTGGTTGAAGCTAACAAAGTTGAAAAAGTAGTCGATGCAATTCTGCGTTCTGCCAAAACCGGTCAGGTTGGTGATGGTAAAATATTTATCTCCGATATAAGTGACGTTATCCGTATCCGTACCGAAGAATCGGGTAAAGCGGCTCTGTAATTTATTTTGACTTTTGCTTTCATTGCATCTTTGATAGTTTTGCCAGTAAATAAAAAGCGAATAAAATTGAAAAAGTATTCATTAATTCTTTTCCTTCTTTTCTTCAGCGGGTGCAGCCTCTGGACGAATTTCACAACTTACTTCAACGTTTATTATAACACCAAGGTGCTTTTTGAAGAAGCCGAAACTCTAATCAAGGAGCAGAAGCGGGATCTTTTCGCTACAACTGAACTTGTAATTCCCGGCGCTGCAAATACGAATCTTAATAAAGTCGTAGAGAAATGTTCCAGGATTCTACAGTTCGGTTCAGAATCCGATTATGTTGATGATGCGCTTCTTATCATCGGGAAAAGTTTTTATTATCAGAAAAATTATTTAAAGGGAATACGCAAGTTCCAGGAATTGCTTGCTACTCAGACCGAAAGTGATCTCTTGCTTGAAACAGAGTTATGGATCGGTAAATCTCAGATGAAACTCAGGGAGGAAAACAAAGGATTAGAGACATTAAGATCTGTTAGAAAAAAAGCTATAGATGAAGGAGAATATGAAATACTTAAAGAGACGTACATTGAGGAAATTGTTTACTTCATCGCCAATGAAAATAATCCTGCTGCTTTAACTCTTTTAAATGAATTTCTTGAAACCTCCGATGACGATGAAATAAATGCAGAGATAGTTTACCAGGCGGGTAAACTTTATCTCATTGAAAATGATACTCCTAATGCAATTTTATCTTTTGAAAAAGTTTTTGATTACTCTCCTTCATATGATATTGAACAGGACGCATACATCCAGTTAGGAATGGCTCTTCGTGAAGGCGGAGAACTTGAAAAGTCACTCGAGATTTTTGAATATATGAGAGATGAAGATAAATACTCGATTGCCTTTGATATAATTGATCTTGAAAGAGGTATCACACTTTATGAACTTGATCGTGTTGATGAAGCAATAGACCAGTTGAACATTGTTGATTCAACTTACACAAATTCAACCAGTTCAGGAATTGCACGGTATGTAATTGGAAACATTTATGAGAGTACGCTGAGTAATTATGACAGTGCCCTTGTTTATTACACAAAAGCCGCGGGTTCTGCAATTTCGGATGAGTACAAACCATTAGCACAGGAAAAATCAAAACTATTTAGAAAATATGCAGGACTCAGAACTGCAATTGATCTTAACGCTAAAAAATTATTTTACCTCAAAAACCCGGAAGTATATACACAGGATTCGCTGACATACGTGCAGGATTCATTAGCCTACATTGCAGACTCATTAATGAATGTAGATGTATCACACTTGTTTGAAATGCCTAAAGATTTTTTTGGTGCTGATACTTCTTTGGTTGACAGCACAAAGATAGATTCACTCGCAGCGGATTCACTCAAAAAGCTTATGGCTCTGGATTCACTAAAGAATAACACTACAGTTGGTAACAGGACCCGCGAACGCGGCGGTGATGAAAAAATTTCTACAACTACCGGGGAAACTACATCAACAATTGAAAAACCAAAATTGAATAAACCGGTAAGACCGGATATTCCCGAGGATTCAATTAAAACCCTGCTTGCAAAAGATCAGCTTGAACTTGGTAATCTGTTTTTGGGTGAACTAAGAAGAGCCGATTCCGCTTACTATTACTATGATAATATACTGACTAATCTGCCCGGAACTCAGTACCAGGCAGGAACACTTTACGCCCTTGGAACTTATTATCTGACTAAAGAAGAAAAAGAAAAAGCAGATAGTCTGTTTAACGAGATTTATGAAAACTATAAAAGTGAAAGTATTGTAAATGCTGCCGCAAACCAGTTGAACAAACCATTAATTGTTCTTGATTTTGATCCGGCTAAAGATCTTTATGCTGCGGCGGAATCAAAAATGAATGACAGCAGTTACAATGAATCACTGAAACAGTTCCAGCACATTTATAAAACATATCCTGGTTCGGAATACGCACCCAAAGCACTTTACGCAACCGGATGGATACTGGAGAATAACCTGTTGAAACCGGACTCTGCAGCAGTTATATATGATACGATTTTAGTTAAATATCCTTCGTCTGTTTATGCAGGAGCAATACGACCCAAACTGAATTTTTATAAGCAGGAAAAAGAAAGAATAAAAAGAGCAGTTGAAGATTCTTTAAGACTAATTCAGCAGCAAATTGCGGATTCAATTAAAGCCGACTCACTGAAGCAAATAACTCCGGTAAAAACTGAAGAAGAAATTCAGGATTCGTTAAATAATCTTAATCCAAACCTGATTGAACCGACCGGTGAAGAGGTAATTGATCCTGAATCTGATGAAGGCAAAAAAGAAGAAGAGGGCGGTGAAGACGGTGGAGAGAAAATTTCATTTTATCGTAACTCAGAATTTGTTCCGCCAAAATATTTTGTTCATTCTGTTGCCGGAAAATATTTTTTGAAAAATAGTGATAAGCATCTTCCAGTTTCCTGAAAATTACCTCATCAATCAGTAAAATAATTTATGTACCCGGTTGAATTTGAACTGACGCATTACTTCAAAATTTTTCTGCGTTACTTTAAAGAGCACAGATTAAAAACGATCATTTTTTATTTTTTGATTGTCGGGTATTTAAGTATTCCTTCATTTCAGATTCCTGTGCTTGAATACAATTCATTCAGAATAACTTCACTGATGGAACAACGGGCAATAGAAAATTATATGTTGTTTTATCCTTCGCAGTCATGGACAAGCATTGGTTCAGTTAATCCAGCATTACTAAAATCTATTATTTCAATTGAAGACGGAAAGTTTTTTATTCACAAAGGAATCGACTGGAAAGAACTTGAAACTTCGATGAAGGTAAATCAAAGAAGAAAGAGAACAGCCCGCGGTGCGAGTACGATAACAATGCAGCTTGCTAAAAATTTATATCTTACGACCAATAAAAGCATTCTCCGTAAAGCAAAAGAATTTATAATCACTTTCAGGATGGAAAAAGAACTTCCGAAAAAAGTTATACTGGAAAATTATATCAACGCAGTAGAATGGGGAGATGGAATCTTTGGAATTAAAAGAGCGGCATCTGAGTATTTTGATAAAGACCCGGATAAGCTTACTGTAATTGAATGTTCAAGACTTGCTGCAGTTATCCCAAGTCCTCTTAGACACAAACCAAACACAAATTCAGGCTATGTATTAAGACGCGCATCCTTAATCCGCGGAAGGATGAATGATGTACAACTCAACTTCTGAAAAATGAAACGAAGAGATCTTCTTGATTTAATTGAAGAAGGTGAAAACCTTCAATGCGAATTTAAACGCAAATTTTCGTCACCCGAAAAAATTGCGCGTGAGATGCTGGCATTTGCAAATACAAAAGGCGGCTATATCATCTTTGGCGTTGATGATGATAAAGAAGTTGTCGGAGTTGAAAGTGAAAAGTCGGAAGCGGAGTTAGTTACGCAGGCAGCAAAAGAATTATGTGAACCTCCGATCGAATATGAAATAGAATACATTGAACTTTACGGCAAAGAATTGGTTATCGCATCAGTACCGGAATCTGATAACAAACCGCACAGGCTGCAGGACTATCTCGATTTAGACATCAACACAGCCGTTGTTCCGATAAGGGTCAATGACAAAAGCATACAGGCGAGCAAAGAAATGATACGTATTATGCGCGCCAATACAGGGCAGATGAAATTAAAAAAATATTCTATCGGTCAGCTTGAAAAAAGCGTGTTCGAATATCTCTCAAAGAATGAAACTATTTCGGTTAAACAGTTAAGCGAGCTTGTAAACATCTCAGAAAGAAGAGCATCACGAACATTGGTAAAAATGGTCAGGGCAAATTTGCTGGCAATTCACACAAAGGATAACGGTGAAGAATTTTTTACGGGAAGGTGAGGGGAAGCCTGGTGTTCACTTTCTTCAATTTGCATGTGATTTAACTAAACTTGATCATATATTTTTCTTAACTCAAACACAGCTATACCATAAGCAACTGCAACATTAAGTGATTGTTTGATTCCGAACTGCGGAATTTCAATGGAAAAATCACAGAGGTCGATCAACTCCTGTGAGACACCGCCTATTTCGTTACCAACAATTAAACATAAAGGGAAATCATTTTTTGTTACTTCATTATATGCGATGCTTTTACTTGTCTGTTCAAGCGCGCAGATTTTTATTCCTTCATTTTTGAGTTTCAGGATTACTTCTTTCGCATCTTTTACATATTCCCAATTAACACTTTCAGTTGCACCGAGCGCTGTTTTTAAAACTTCTTTGTTTCCAGCCGACTTTTGAGATTTCTCTCTCTCCGCCTGCGGCGGCTCGTTCGAAATGACAGGATTAAGATGTTCAGTTTCATCTGTCATTCCGAATCCGGCTTCAGCCGATGAGGAATCTGTTGTATGAACGATTACCTCAGACTTTTCACTCGATATGATAGAATCTTTTATCGGTGGATGAGGAGTGTATCCGCATAAAAATAATTTTTCAATCATCACCCCATCAGAAGTTCTGAAAATTGAACCAACATTGTATGTGCTTCTTATGCTGTTAAGAACTACATATACCGGGATTTTTTGTACTGTGTGAATTGTTTCAAGTGTACTTCGGTTGGCGGCTATTTCGTCGTGAGTTAGTTTCTTCATTTTCGCGTCAATTATAATTTATGGCAAGCTGTCCGCACGCTGCTGCAATATCTTCCCCCTGTGTATAGCGGACAATCACTGTCACATCTTTTTCTCTTAAACCTTCAACAAATTCATTGATTCGTTTGCGCGGAGTTGGTTCAAGCTCTGCGGAAAATCCGGATGGATTCATATGCTGAAGTGAATTGAAAGGAATTACATTTACCTTACTCGGAATTTCTTTACACAGTTTTACAAGTGCATTCAGATCCTTTTGAGTATCGTTGATGTTCTTCAACATCACGTATTCAAAAGTAACTCTTGTACCTGTTTTCTTTACGTGGTTTTTTAAGGCAGCAATATTTTCTTTGAGTGAATACTTTTTATTTATCGGCATTATCTTCGTCCGCATATCTTCAAAACATGAGTGAAGAGAGAAGGCAAGTTTAACTTTCAATCCTGTTTCAGAAAGTTCATTTATTTTTGGTGCAATGCCGGCGGTTGACACTGTTATCTTCTTTAAACTAATTCCTGTTGTAAGTTCTTCGGAAAAAATTTGAAGTGAACGAACAGTCGCATCAAAGTTCAAAAGCGGTTCACCCATACCCATATAAACAATATTTGTAATCTCACTTCTGTCATAATTTTTTGATGCGAGAAGATACTGATCAAAAATCTCTCCCGATGTTAGATTTTTTTTATAACCCATTAATCCTGTCGCACAGAATTTACAATCAAGGGGACAGCCGACTTGCGTTGAAATACAGAGTGTTGTTCTTTTCTCATCGGGAATTACAACTGACTCAATCCTGTTTTTTCCTTTTGTTTCGAATATGAATTTTTGCGTTCCTGTTTCAGGAGAGATGATAGAATCAACCACATCAAGAGTTTTACTCTCACAATTTTCGCTTAACCATTTGCGCAGGTCTTTTGGGAAATCGGACATTTCATTAAAATCAGTTTCAAGTTTATTGTAGAGCCAGTTAAAAACCTGTCCACCCCTGAATTTAGGCAGTCCGGCTGAAATGAAATATTCTTTCAGCTCAGGAAGGGTAAGACCTTTAAGAATGGTTTTTTTGTCTGTTAACATTCAATACATCGATATAAGTTTTTGCTTTTAGCAAAACAAATATAAGAATAAAACGTAAGCATATCTTTGAGCGCAACATTACATATTTAGCAACTAAAAATAATTTGCTTCTTTCATTTTTTTTTTTTCTTTATTACAGCAGGTAAATAAAATTTATTTAACGGGGGTTATAGTATGTCAGTAAAAATCCCGGCATTCAAGGCAAACTGCAATCAGTCATTTCAATGGCGAAGCCAGAGAAATCCAACATCATTTCACAAGACCACCATTACAAAAAAGGAGAGAAAAACTATGCAGTAACTAAAACAAATATTGTTTAAGTTTTAACAACACTCATTAACACTGAGGCAAAAATGAAAAGATCATTTTTATTTATACTTGTAATAATAATTTTACAATTAAGTTGTAAAGAAAACACAATAACCCCACCAGACAACAAACCACCCGGCTGGCAGGAAGATATTCCATGGCCAAGTTTGGCAGATAGTCCCTGGCCTATGTTTAGATGTGATCCACAGAATACAAATAGAAGTAAATTTTCAGGAGCAATGACAGGCGAAATTGAATGGGTTTATGAAGGTATAAATTCACAAGCTGGATTTTCAATATACGAGGATGTTATTTATCAATCCTCTTCATTGCAAAACGATCCATTTCTATATGCTATTACAAAGGCAGGTGAATTAAAATGGAAAGTAAATATTGGTGTTTCCTATTCCACTCCTACAATAACTAACAATGGTAGAATCATTTTAGTTGCATCGCAAAAATTAGTGTCGATTGATACTACCGGGCAAATACTATGGGAATATATTCTGCCTGCATGTGCAGGTCAACGAGGGATAAATTTGGACAAGACAGGTAATTTTTATTTTACCTGCGAAAATGTCCTCTATTGTGTTTCTGATGCAGGAATTCTTTTGTGGTCAATTCAAAACACATCAGCCAATGTGTGGGGCTCACAACTTGTATTCTCACCAGATGGAAACACAATTTATATTCAGGGAATTGGCATAACAGCAATAAACATTGTTGAGAGAACTATAAAATGGATATTTAGTTGCAGAGGTGTTAATGATTTACTGGTAGACAATCAGGGTAACATCTATTTCCATTCACGGACTGACAGTTTAGCGCTAAGTTTGTTTTCTCTTAAACCGGATGGCAATTTAAGATGGAGCTATCTGCACAATGATGAAAATGATTTTCCCGGTCCAGTGACAATTGATTATGCGGGAAATCTTTTTTTCCGTGGTGGATCAAATATCATTTCTCTCGACTACAGTGGAAACTTTAGATGGCAGAAAACTATTATTCCTTCAGAACCGATTGCCTGCAACTCCCAAAATGAGTTGTTCATTACTACTGCTCTTAATGGAATCACAATTACTAAGCTGGATAATTCAGGAAATTTAATTTGGGAAGTTTCAACAAACGATAACTCATCAACTGCAGGAGTTCCGATTATTTGTGAAGGCAGAATGTACATCCCTTCCTGGGATTCAAATAAAATATTTTCTATAAAATGAGGGAATAAATTATGATCAAATTTACCACACTTTTATTGTTAAGCGCCTCAATATGTTTTGGACAATCAAAGGGTTGGTCGTTGGCAGAAATTTTTATAGTTACGGAAGGAATGAGTTCCAACTCTAGCGACTCGTTACGCTTTAAGTTGGAAGCGTTTAGTAGCGTATGGAAAGCGAACTATATAAATCCATTGTCAGATTTTGAAATAACAAATGAATACAATATAGCGTATTATCCAAAAATGAAATATGGGATGATCAGAAATTCACCAATCAATTATTATCAAAATTTTGATGTTTTTGGTTTTAATTTTTTTTCTTTATTACAACAGGTAAGAATAATTTATTAAACGGGGGTTAGAGTATGTCAGTAAAAATCCCGGCAATTTCAGCAACAGTCATTTCGAACGAGCTCTTGTTTTCACCAGGCGAGAGAGAAATCTCCAGCAATTTCATCACACCGTACAAACAAAACAAAGGAGAAAAACTATGCAGTAACTAAAACAAATATTGTTTAAGTTTTAACAACACTCATTAACACTGAGGCAAAAAATGAAAAAATTATTTTTATTTATACTTGTAATAATAATTTTACAATTAAGTTGTAAAGAAAACACAATAACCCCACCAGACAACAAACCACCCGGCTGGCAGGAAGACATACCCTGGCCAAGTCTTGCAGATAGTCCCTGGCCGACAAATCATGCAGATATGCAAAGGACAGGAAGATCAAAATACATTGGTCCACAGCAAGGAGTTATTTTCGCCAAAGTTAAAGCTGCACAAATGCAAACCGGAGTCGTATTTGGTACTGATTCGATTTTCTACTATGGAACATCCTCACGAAATGTGGATACAACTCAATTGGTAGCAGCCAAGATAGATGGAACTATTCTTTGGTCACTCGATTTAGAAGCATTTGAAACATCTACAACACCATTAGTTGACGATGAAGGAACAATTTATATAGCTAATGGATTCTTTAGAAAGATTTTTGCGGTGAATCCTGATGGAACTGTTAAATGGACTTTGCAAACGTCAAGAGAAGTATTTAATGATGGTTTAGGTATAGGCAAAGATGGGACAATATATGCCATCGAAAACGGCTCAACACTGGATGCGATAAACAGGGATGGAACAATGAAGTGGCAATTTCAGGACAATAATTTTTTATGGGGAAGTATTGTAAATCTTGCGTTCTCACCTGATGGTAACACACTATATATTCATGGAGGTATAATTGGTGATAAAGAGATAACACTTGTAGCTTTCGATCTGGTAACTTTATCAATCAAGTGGAAGTTTGGGCATGCTTTTATGCGAAATGGTCCTTTAGTTGACTCACAAGGAAATGTCTATGTCCTGGTTGCCGATGATACATTAAATCAGAATACAGCAAACTTTTATTGTCTTTATCCTGATGGAAGTTTAAAATGGAAATTTCCACACTCAAGAGGTTATTATGTTGATACAGATCCGACTATCGATAAAAATGGGAATATTTATTTTGCAACAGAGACATTATATGCACTCGATTATTCAGGAAAGTTGAGATGGAAACTTGATTTAGTTGATGGGGTCAATTATTGTCCGCTAGTTTGTGATTCTGAAGGCACAGTATATATCGGTACTTCTACAGACTTTTTTAATAATTCTATTTTTGCGGTTTCAAAAGAAGGGCTTATAAAATGGTCTCTTCCAATATATGATGAACGTTCTCTTGGTCAGTCTCCTGCTATAACAAAAGATGGAACATTAGTTTATCCCACATTCCGGTCTGATAATTTGTATATAATTAAATAGAGGTCATTATGAAACATTTATTTTTTCTCTGTTTGCTTACTCTTAGAATCTTTCCACAGGTTGAACAAACCGCTTCAGTGGAGTTATACTTTGGAACAGAGTCCACGTTTGGAGGTCCGATAACATTTTATTTGTCAAATCAAGGGCAGGTTTGGGGAGGAGATTTGTTGGCAACTCCTTGCATAATGGAATACTATTTAAGTAATGATTTTAATGATCCATCCTACACAATTACAAATCATAACCAACCGGTGAATCAATGGGAGGGTATGGATTTTACAACTTCGATAAGTTGGTTTGGTGCAGATGTTTATGGATATGGTTTATACAGAGTAACAAACTCGGAAAGCACGGCCCATTTTTATATTGATTATAGAGACCAAAGGATTTCTTGCTATCCGGGCACAACAACCGGACACACTATTGACGTATGGATTAAGTACAATGGGAGCACGAGTTCTTTTTCTTATAGCAATAATGGGGAGTCACTCCCATTTTATTCTATCATAAATGATCAATATTTAACTATGTGGGAATTAAAAAATGTTGGAAGCCCGCATATTGACCAGCTTCCAGATTTTTGGGATCATGGACTCGCCCTGATACCATCACAGTCTGGAAACCATCCTCGACTTGTTTGGGGACCACATCCAACTTTAACAGATGTTGTTGCTTACAAGGTTTATCGAAAATATGGTACTTCGACCTTTGATCCTATCGCAACAAATGACTTTGATAAATATGATTATATCGATACTGAACTTACATTAGATCTTCAACAAGGTGGTGCAAATGCATATTATTTTGTTAAGGCAGTTGTAATTAACGAAAGTGAAAGTGAGGCAACAAATACGGTAGTTGCTAACATTGCCGGGCAAAGTCCCGAGAAACAAATCAATCTTCAGAACACAATTTATAATTTTCAGATAAATAATTACCCAAACCCATTCAACCCAACAACAAACATACAGTATTCAATTCCAACGGATGGATTAGTATCACTAATAGTGTATGATTTACTTGGTCGAGAGGTTGCAACATTGGTTAGCGAATCTAAAACAGCGGGCAGCTATTCCGTAGATTTTAACGCATCTACGTTTGCGAGTGGTACATATATTTATCAGTTAAAAGCAGGAGAGTTTTTATCAACAAAAAAGATGTTACTGATAAAGTAATTATTCCATTCTTTTACTCAAACGCTGCTTAATGCAGCGTTTTTTATCTCTGTATTTCCAATTGCGCCATATCCATTATTCCAGTATTTTGGAATCAAAATTATAAACCAATTCAACTCAACAAAATTATTAAAGGGTGAATAATGAATTTCGAGTTAACAGAAGATCAGGTAATGATCCGTGATTCAGCAAAAGATTTTGCTCAATCGGAAATTGCTCCATCAACTATTGATAGAGATATAAATGCGGAGTTCCCGCACGACATCATAAAAAAAATGGGTGAACTCGGTTTTATGGGGATGATGGTCTCACCGGAATACGGCGGTGCCGGACTTGATACTGTTAGTTATGTTCTTGCAATGATCGAAATTTCAAAAGTCGATGCAAGTGTCGGCGTGGTTATGTCAGTTAACAATTCGCTTGTTTGTTACGGACTTGAAAAGTATGGTTCAGATTTTATCAAACAAAATTATTTAGTCCCTTTAGCAAAAGGTGAAAAGCTTGGTGCGTTTGCTTTGTCAGAGCCTGAAGCCGGAAGCGATGCAACAAAACAAAAAACCACCGCTGATAAGAACGGTGAACACTTTGTTTTAAATGGAATGAAAAACTGGATCACAAACGGAACAACTGCAGACTATTATCTTGTAATGGCTACAACAGACAAAGAAAAAGGTCATCACGGTATTTCAACAATACTAGTTGAGAAGGGAACACCTGGATTCGGTCACGGAAAAAAAGAAGATAAACTTGGAATCAGAAGTTCGGATACGTGTTCACTTACTTTTGAAAACTGCAAAGTACCATTTCAGAATATCGTGTGGGAAGAGGGCAAAGGATTTAACTTCGCCATGAACACTTTAAACGGCGGAAGAATCGGAATCGCTGCACAAGCGATTGGCATCGCTGAAGCTTCACTTGAAGCTGCGGTTAAATATTCACAGGAGAGAAAAGCATTCGGTTCCACCATTGCAAATTTCCAGGCAATTCAGTTTAAACTTTCTGATATGGCTGTAAAAGTTGACGCAGCAAAAATGCTGACACTTCGTGCGGCAGCATTAAAAGATGCAGGCAAAAAGTATTTCAAAGAAGCGGCGATGGCTAAGTTGTACGCTTCTAAAGTAGCTGTTGAATGTGCGCTTGACGCAATCCAGGTTCATGGCGGCTACGGTTATGTTCGTGAATATTTAGTTGAACGTTATTTACGTGATGCAAAGATAACAGAGATTTACGAAGGCACATCCGAAATTCAAAAAATGGTAATTGCTCGTTCACTGCTTGACAGTAATTAGTTTTATGAAACTACTTTTCCTTTTAATATTAGCTTCTCCGTTTTTCTTAATTGCACAAAGTGAAACGGAGAAGTGGGAAAAGTCAGATCACATCTATGAAATCAAGTCGAGTCAGCATTCCCATCAGGAACAATCGTCAGGGAGTTCAGTAACTTCTTCATTCGTTTCCGTATATAAATTTTTTATTTCTGATATTGACGGGGATAACTGCGCTTTTAATCCATCATGTTCTTCTTTCTTTTCAGAAGCTGCTGATGAGGTTGGATTCATTTCAGGAGTTTTACTTTTTGCCGACAGACTAACAAGAGATTTTAATCCTGCAGGAAGAGATGAAAATTATCAGTATAAAATAAATGGAAGATATTCTGATCCCGTCAGCAGGTATATTTCTTTTAATTCACGCCGATAGTGATAGATGAAACATACAGTTTTATTTATAATTTTTTTCACTTCAATTTTATTTCCGCAGCAAAAATTTGAACAACAGTTCACTTCATCGCAATCAATAAGAGATTTTGCTGACTGGCTTTTTTGTGACGGCGATTATTTAAGAGCTTCATTTGAATATGAAAAATTTCTGATGAATAACATCAACGATACAGTTAAGTTCAAACTTGGGTTGTCATATTCGAAAATAAATAAAACTGAATTAGCTCTTGAAATATTTAGAATGATACCTTCCTCATCAAATTTGTTTTCCTCCAGTCAGAGGCAAATGATGAAAAATTATTATTTGCAATCAGCTTTTCCCGAAATTCAAAATGAACTTTCTGATCATCCTGATAATTTAACTGCAAGGATGTTTTTGCACCTTGGAATCTTATCGACGAATAAAATTACAATTGGCGAAAATGAATTTCTAAATCCATTTCCAGAGATAAATAAAAGCGAATTAAAAATATTTTATGAGAGAAGATCAGAGGCAGGTTATAAAAGTCCCTGGCTAGCTTCGTGTTTATCAGCAATACTTCCGGGTGCTGGAAAATTTTATACAGAACGCTGGGGTGATGGAATTACCGCTTTAGTAACCACAGGTTTATTGACTTTCTTAAGCATCGACAATTTTAAACACGATCACAATTTTCGGGGATGGCTTTTTGCCGGAATCGGATTTTTCTTTTATGCCGGAAATGTTTATGGCTCTGCCGTTTCTGCAGATGTTTATAACAGGGAACTCGATGAAAGATTTAATGAAGACCTGAACAATTATATCATTAAAGAAAATTATTTTTTGCAGGAAGTCGATCTATGCGAATAAAAATATTTTCACTCCTCATCGTTTTATGTGTTACTGCTTTGATGAGTAAATCAGTTTTTCCGCAATCAGAGATTGAAAAGCAATATGACTATGCAATACAACTTTACAGTGAAGAAAAATATTTTGATGCTGTAACAGAATTCAAGCGATTAATATTTTTCGATAAAAACTCAGAGTACCCGGTCGATGCAAACAGGTTCATCGCTGAATCATACAAACAAGGCGGTAGGTATGACGATGCTATAAAATATTTTAATATCGCATTAATAAAAAGTTACGATGAAAATAAAAAGTATGAATTAACGATTGATATAATCCGTACAAATATACTTCGCGGTACAATTCCAAGAGCTATGGAAATTCTGGATTCACTTGAAAGAAAAAATATTTCTGAAAATGATATAAACTATTGGAGAGGCTGGGCATATATCTTTAATGATGAATGGGCAAATGCTTCAGTCGAATTTGCAAAATGTGACAGCGCTGAATTTCTCTCTAACTATTGCAGAAGCATTGACGAACAAAAATATTCTCCTGCTTTTGCAAAGTTCATATCGCTCTTTATTCCAGGCGCGGGACAAATTTATTCAGGCGAATACTTAAGCGGGTTTATGTCTTTAGCCTGGAATGTTTTTGCCGGTTATCTAAGTATCAATTCATTTATGGAAGACAGGGTTTTTGACGGAGTAATTACTTCAACACTTTTATGGATGAGGTTTTACAGGGGGAATCTGCAAAACGCTGAACAGTTCGCAATTGAAAGGAACAAAATTATTGTAAATGATGCACTTTTATTCCTTCAGAATAATTATACAGGACAAAAACCATAAAAAGGGCTTAATCCCTCCAACATAAGTTGTTGGATATTAAACAAAAATCATTTTAATTTACATTCGTATAAAAAGTTAAAAGAAGAAAAGCATTATTCAATTGTTAATTATGCCGTTTAATAAATCATTTTACCCGGAGGCTTCATGAAGAAAGGTACGATAATAGCTCTCTCAATTGTGGGCATAATCCTTATTGGAATTGTAGTAATGGTTTTATGGGGAATAAGCGCATACAATAATTTGGTTACGATAAATGAAAGTGTAACTCAAAGCTGGAGCCAGGTAGAAAATCAATATCAGAGAAGAGCAGATCTTATTCCGAATCTTGTTAATACAGTTAAAGGTTATGCTGAATTTGAAAGAGGAGTCCTGACAGATGTAACAGAAGCACGCGCTAAAGTCAGCCAGATGAACATTACCCCCGAAGTATTAAATGATCCTGTTGCGTTTCAACGATTCCAGCAGGTGCAGGGTGAATTAAGCGGTGCGTTATCCCGACTGCTGGTGACTGTAGAGAATTATCCGAACCTAAAAGCAAATGAAAATTTTCTTCAGCTTCAGGCACAGCTTGAAGGTACTGAGAACAGAATCTCTGTAGAAAGAAAAAAGTTTAATGAAACTGTTCAGACGTATAACACAACAATAAAAAGATTTCCAAATTCAATGATGGCGGGAATATTCGGATTCGGGGAAAAACAATATTTTAAATCAGCTCCCGGATCAGAAACTGCTCCAAAGGTTGAGTTCTGATATTTGAGTAAACTAATTTTATTTATATTTATTTTAAGTCAGGCTGGAATAAGCCAGCCTGATATTCCTCAACTAAAACAATGGGCAACTGATCTTTCTTCAACACTGTCTTCCGGTGAAATTAATTCTCTAAACAGAAGATTAAAAACTTATGAAGACACAACAAGTAATCAACTTGTTCTGTTAATGATTCCTACTCTCGACGACTATCCTATAGAAATGTTCACACATGAAGTTGCTGAGAAAAATAAAATCGGAACTAAAGAAAATAATAACGGGGTACTTTTTTTTATTGCAAGGAATGACAGAAAACTCAGACTTGAAGTTGGTTATGGTCTTGAAGGTGCGCTTCCTGATGCCCTGGCAAATTCGATAATCAGAAATGATATTGTACCTTACTTCAAACGAAATGAATTTTATAACGGAATTGTTTCGGGTTTAAATGCTATTGTAGCCGCAATTGGAGGAGAATATGCTAATAGTCCCGAGCCTTCGGATGAGAGTCAGCCGGTTTCGGTTATATCAACTATCTTGTTCATATTGATTGCCATCATCATATCATTTCTCAGGAAAGGAAGCGGAAGAGGCGGCGGGGGATTCATTTATTATGGCGGCGGGTTTGGCGGAAGCGGTGGCAGAAGCAGCGGAAGTTTCGGAAGCTTTGGCGGATTCAGCGGAGGAGGGGGCTCATTTGGCGGCGGCGGATCGAGCGGCAGCTGGTGAGTATTATTTGGTTTTCTATTACTTGAAGAATAGCTGAATATTCTTTAATATTGTTCAGAAATAATTTTAAGTGACCTTTTAAGGCAATCATAATTTCTTATATTAATTTTAATTGAAAGAAGAATCTCTAAGTGTAAGTAAATAAAAAATACTGAGCTTAGTAATGTTTTAAGTAATAAGGAGAAACACAAAATGGCAATAATGATTACTGAAGAGTGTATAAACTGCGGTGCGTGCGAACCAGAATGCCCCAACACAGCTATTTACGAAGGTGGTGTTAGCTGGGAATTAGCAGGCAAAAATTATGCTGATGGTGATGCCGCGCCATCAGGGGCTGATGGATTTTTTTCAAGTGACTTTTTTTATATAGTGCCTGATAAATGTACTGAGTGTGTCGGTTTTCATGATGAACCTCAATGCGCTGCTGTTTGCCCCGTTGATTGCTGCGTTCTTGATCCAAAACATGTTGAGGACAAGGAAACATTGCTAGCACGCAAAGATTATCTTGATGGAATCGGCAGATAATTTTTCTTTAGGTCAGATGTTACAACAACTTCTGACCTTTTTCCTTCCTGTAGAAATACTCGTCACTTTAGGTTGTTCCTCTTTTAAGATTCTCGATTCTGAAAAATGGTAAGCGCACTTCTCTCATTTATTAAAAAAATGATTTAACAGCCCTTCGATTATTTAAGATATTTTAACTATTCATTAAGACTGTCCGTGGCACAATTTTCGGAAATATTTTATCACTTTAACGGCTGAACCCAGCTAGATCAATAAAAACTGAATTTAAGGAGATTGAAAATGGCTTATAGAATTACTGAAGAATGTATCAATTGCGGAGCTTGTGAACCGGAATGCCCAAATACAGCTATTTATGAAGGCGGACACGAATGGGAAATGGACGGAAATACCTATGGTGAAGGCGCGGCAGCTCCTTCTGGTGTTAACGGATTTTATTCAAACGATTACTTTTATATAGTTCCTGACAAGTGTACTGAGTGTCAGGGTCACCATGACGAACCACAATGTGTTAGTGTTTGCCCTGTAGATGCGGTTGTCCAGATAAGTTAATGTATTGTTGCAGCGACCAGGGCTTATTATATAAACAAGGGGAAAATAGGTAAGGGGAAAACGCTAGGGGACCTCAGAACTTTGGGGACTGAAAAGGACATCACTGATGTCCTTTTTTAGTTTAAAGAATTATGTCATTTCTTTTCTGTGAAATTATTCTTCCTTAACTTGCCAATAAATTTGTGGACAAACTTCCTGAATATGCAAATTGGCAAATACAAATTGAACATCATCAACTGGGGCTATTTCAAGCTCGATGGCGGTGCTATGTTCGGAATAATTCCTAAACCTTTATGGTCAAAAACAAATCCCGCTGATGAAGTAAATCGTGTTACTCTTGCAACAAGAAGTTTGTTACTTCAGAGTGATGACAAAAATATTCTTATCGATACAGGAATGGGAGATAAATGGGATGAAAAATCAGCAAGCATTTATGCTTTAGAAAAGTTACCCGATATTTCATCATCTCTTAAAGAATATAATTTAACACCCGGTGATATTACCAATGTCATCTTAACTCACCTTCATTTTGATCATACAGGCGGATCGACAAAAAATGTGAATGGAAAACCAGTACCATTTTTTCCAAATGCAAAATATCATGTGCAGAAAAAAAATTATGAGTGGGCTGTAAATCCAAGTGACCGCGACAAAGGAAGCTACATCAAAGAAAACTTTGTTCCATTAATGGAATCCGGAGTTCTAAACCTTTTAAATGAAAATGATCCATTCGATGATGAAATTAATTTTGTAATTGTAAACGGTCACACAATCGGTCAACAGCTAATTAAAATCTCTGACGGCATTGAAACAATTTTATTTTGCTGTGATCTGTTTCCGTTCACATCACACATCCCGATGCCTTATATAATGGGATATGATATTCAGCCGCTTGTAACAGTGAGCGAAAAAAAGAAAATTCTGTCGGATGCTGTTGAAGGTAACTGGAAAATATTTTTCTATCACGATCCTGAAACCGCTTTTGCAACATTGAAAAGAACTGAAAAGGGAATCATCATAAATGAAAAATTCAAATCTTTCTGAATCACCTGAACTAAAAGATTTTTCACGAATCTGTTCCTTATCCGATTTGAAAGAAGGGCAGGGAAAAAGATTTATGGTGAACGATGTTGATATTGCCGTGTTCAGGCATGAAGGAAATGTTTATGCAGTCAGTAATATGTGTCCGCATCAACACACGACCATGATTTACGACGGAACAATTGAAGAAGGAAAAATTGTATGTCCGATTCACGGATGGATGTTCGATATTAAAACCGGCAAAATGCCGATGAGCAAAACCGGTCTCGAAGTTTATCCCGTTATAGTTAAAGGACTAAGCGTTTATGTCAAGGTTCATCAGAAACAATTAAATTGGTAACAGTGATTCTGGATATGACCAGGCTTTGTCACTTCGATGGTGAAGCCATAGAAGTCTCATGACAAATCCAAATATCGATAACTTTTATAAAAAGTGATAACAAATCAAACAGTAATTGATATAGCTCACTCACTCGGCTTTGATCTGGTCGGTTTTGCAAAAGTTGAGCCGCTTTCCTCTGAAATCCAAAAATTAAAACAATGGCTTGAAAAAGATTTTCATGCTGATATGTCTTATATGGCAAGAAATTTTAATAAGCGGGAAGATCCATCCCAAATTTTTTCTGATGTTAAAAGTGTAATTTCACTCGGACTTAATTACAATACGCCATTCACTCATAACACAAAAAGTGATAAAGAAAAAAACAAACTACCGGCAGGCAAGGTTTCAAGATATGCCTGGGGAAAAGATTATCATCTTATCATCTGGGAAAAGTTAAAACTGCTTGAAACAAAACTGAAAGAAATTGATAACTCGTTCAACTCAATTTCGTACGTTGATACCGGTCCTGTTATGGATAAAGCATGGGCTGTGCGTGCAGGTCTGGGCTGGCTCGGTAAACATACAAATGTAATTAACAGAAATATCGGGAGCTGGTTTTTTATAGCGACCATTTTCACAAACAAAGATTTTACCTATTCTGAAATCATCACAGATTTTTGTGGAAGTTGCACAGCATGTCTTGATGCCTGTCCAACCGGCGCTATTGTTAAAGAGTATGTAGTTGATTCAAACAAATGCATATCATACCTGACGATTGAAAATAAAAATGAAATTCCAACTGAGTACAAAGGAAAGTTTGACGACTGGATATTCGGCTGCGATATATGCCAGGACGTTTGCCCGTGGAATGAAAAATTTTCTATTACATCATCGATAAAAGATTTTGAACCTAAGGATGGAAAAACATCTTTGACGATGAATGAAGTAAAGGACATGAATGATGAAGAATTCAAAATCAGATTTAGTGAAAGCCCGATTAAAAGAACTAAACTTAAAGGCTTAAAAAGAAACGCAGAGTTTTTGGAAGAATAAGAAAATGAAAAGAGAATAACAGATTAAGTTCGTAACTTTGCAAAGCACTTTGAAACTTTTATAGAAAAGAGTAATCATATAGGCAGTTAAAATATTCAGATAATTTCGGAGAAATAATGTCTAACAATCATCATAAAGTAATTATTATCGGATCAGGTCCGGCTGGATTTACAGCCGCGTTATACACAGGCAGAGCAAATTTAAACCCGGTTATATTTGAAGGAATGCAGCCCGGCGGACAGTTAACTATCACAACAGAAGTAGAAAACTATCCAGGTTTTGAACACGGTATTCAGGGTCCGGAACTAATGGATGTAATGAGAAAACAGGTACAGCGCTTCGGTGCAACCTCAATTTATAAAGAAGTAGTAGAAGTAGATTTTTCAAAGAGACCGTTTACTGTAAAGACATACGATGATGTTCATACTGCTGACGCAATA
This sequence comes from Ignavibacteriales bacterium, assembly GCA_016700155.1. Lineage (NCBI taxonomy): Bacteria > Pseudomonadati > Ignavibacteriota > Ignavibacteria > Ignavibacteriales > Ignavibacteriales bacterium. The sequence goes on along the minus strand of CP065001.1, from coordinate 2,914,110 downwards.
ATTATTTCAACTGGTGCTTCGGCCAAACTGATAGGATTAGAAAGTGAATCAAAGTACATGGGTTATGGTGTTTCAGCCTGCGCAACCTGTGATGGTTTTTTCTTTAAAGGGTTAAAAGTAATTGTTGTCGGCGGTGGTGATACTGCTATGGAAGAAGCAAACTTCCTGACAAAATTTGCGAGTGAAGTGACTATCATCCATCGTAGAGATGAATTCCGTGCTTCTAAAATTATGTTTGAGCGGGCACAGAAAAATCCGAAAATAAAATTCCTTACAAACAAAGTTGTTAAAGAAGTTGTCGGTGCAGAAGAGAACGGCAGAAAAACAATGACAGGAGTAATTTTACAGGATACTGTTGATGGTTCTACATCAGAACTGAAAGCGGACGGACTTTTTATCGGAATCGGTCATCAGCCAAATACAAAATTGTTCAAAGGTATTATTGATATGGATGAAACCGGTTATCTGCTTACTAAATCAGGTTCGACTTATACAAACATCGAAGGTGTTTTTGCCGCAGGTGATGTTGCCGATAAAACATACCGTCAGGCAATTACTGCTGCTGGCAGCGGTTGTATGGCGGCTCTTGATTGTGAACGCTGGTTGGAAGCTCAGGAAGGTTAATTAAAAAAATGTGTTGTCAGTTTTTTAACTGACAACACATTTAAATGTGGTAACTAACAGAACCAAGTCCTACTTAGAATCTTTTTCAAGTTTTCTTGATACAAGATTTGCAGCTATAAAACCAACACCTGTTACAGTGAATAGAGACAATGGAACCCAGTACTCTTTGCTTGTAACATCTTCCAGCATCAGTCCTAACCCAAGACTTAATCCGAATGCTATGGCAATCACTCCGATTTTTAACAGCCAGAATTGATCCTTCTTACTTTCAAAGAACTGTTTCATTTGTTCTGCGTTCAGTCCTTTGTCAATAAGCATCTGTCGCTCTCTCGATCTGAGGAAAAAATAAGTAACAAGTACAAGTCCTGTTACAAGTACCATAATTATAGGTATAAATACCGCAATTGTTTCGCCTTCCATTGTGTTCGCCTTTCTTCTTTTAATCTTTTGACTTAAAAATATTTTCCTGGTTACAGTTGGAGAATTATTTCTTCTTCAGTCTTTAAGACATAGTAAAATTAAATAAGGTTACACATTGCAATTGGAATGCTTTAAAGATATGTTTAGCTGTGTAACCTGTCGGAGACTTATTAAGTCTAACCATAAAATGAAGAATCTTTCAGACATTGAAATTATTGAATCAGTTAAAAGAGGAAATCAATCTGATTACTCAATTATAGTTAACCGGTACAAGAACAAGGCTTTTTCTCTTCTTAAAAGAATGCTTAAAAATGAAATGGAAGCAGAGGAAGTTTTACAGGACTGTTTTTTAAAAGCGTACAGGGGACTCAATAATTTCAGACTTGAATCAAAATTCTCAACCTGGTTTTACCGGATTGTTTATAACAGTGCATTGACTAAATTAACAGCTAAGAAAAGAAAAATAGAAAATGAAATGTCATCAATCGATGACCATCTTGACCTGGCAGGAGAAGTTGAAGCCGACCAGGTTGAAAAATTAGAAACAGAAAAATTTGTAAACAGACTAATTGAAAAGCTTCCTGAAAAATATGCATCTTTAATTACAATGTTTTACCTGGAAGAAATGAGCTGCGAAGAAATCGGCGAAGTTATGAATCTTAGCGTTCCTAATGTAAAAGTTATTCTTCACCGTTCAAGAAATGCTTTAAAAGATGCTGTGCTAAAAATTAAAAACAGCGAGGAATTAGTATGGATGAAATAAATGACGAATTGTTAAATAAATTTTTAGATAAGGAACTGAGTAAATCTGAAATAGAATTTATTGAAAAAGCGATCAATCAATCAGAAGATTTGCGTAAACGTTACCTGGCATTGAAATCAATTCACCACACACTTAAGCATTTAAAAGAAGATGAAACCTCACCTGATTTTATTTCGCGTGTGATGAACAATCTCAACCGGAAGCCCGGTTGGTTTAAACAGCAGAATTATTTTCTTGTGCTTATGTATTCTTTGTTTATCGGTGCATCAGTACTTCTTGTCAGCTATGTAACGTATGGAATGTTAAGCAGCGTAAATAAAGATGACTCCTCTACCGGGTTACTGGAAAACACTGCCGTTTATTTTGAGCATCTTGCAAAATCAATCGTTGACTTTTTTAAAGGAACTAACATCTCTGTAGTGGGTTCTATACTGGCGTTTTCAATAATTATCTCTGCTTATTTATTTTTTGAATTTTTTAAAACCGGTAAAACAAATCTGAATAAAATCTAAAATATTCAGTAATTGTGCTTAAGATCTTCAGGAACTTTCTGCCCTCATTTCATCAAAGCTTCGTATATTTGCACTCAAACTAAAAATAACCGGAGTAAAAATGTTAGTGACCACAACAAACACTGTTGAAGGGAAAAAAATAACCAAGTATTACGGACTCGTAAGCGGTAAGGCAATTCTTGGCGCAAATATTTTTAAAGATTTTTTTGCAGGAATCCGTGATATAGTCGGCGGACGTTCAGCAGCGTATGAACAGGAATTACGCAAAGCAAAAGACATCGCAATTAATGAAATGATGGAACTCGCCAGGTCTTATGGCGCAAACGCTGTAATAGGTGTTGACCTTGATTATGAAACAATTGGCGGCGGCAGCGGAAACATGCTTATGGTAAGCGCAAGCGGAACCGCAGTTGTAATTGAATAATAGTCTGATGAAAACAAAAACGGGTTATGTTGCTATAATTGGCAAGCCAAATGCAGGTAAGTCAACACTGCTGAATGCATTGCTTGGTCAAAAACTTTCCATTGTAAATAAAAAACCTCAGACTACACGAAAGAGAATTCTCGGCATACTGAGTGAAGATGAATATCAGATAATATTTTTAGATACACCGGGAGTTCTTGAACCATCATATCTTCTTCAAAAAAAAATGATGGAAAGTGTAACACAATCTGTTGTTGATGCTGATTTAATAATCTTAATTTTTGATGTCACTCAGAAGATTGAAGAAAATGAACAACTAATTAATTCTGTGCTTGAAAAAAATAATAAACCTGTAATTCTTGTTCTAAATAAAATAGATCTTTCACAACAGGACAAGATTCTCACCTTAATAAATAGTTTTGAAAAAACAGGTAAGTACAAAGCAATTATCCCTGCTTCAGCAGCTAAAAATTTCAATGTAGATAGTGTTAAAACTGAAATAATTAATCTTTTACCGGAAGGTCCAAAACTTTATCCGGATGATTCAATCTCTGATGCAAATGAAAGATTTTTTGTTTCTGAAATAATCCGCGAAAAAATTCTTGAATTGTTCCAGGATGAAGTTCCTTACAGTTGCGAAGTTCAGATAGTCGATTTCAAAGAAAGAGAAGACCGGAAAGATTTTATTCAGGCTGAAATAATAGTTGAGCGAGACAGTCAGAAAATAATTATAGTTGGTAAGCAGGGAGAAGGAATAAAAAAGATAGGCAAAAAATCGCGCGAAGAAATTGAAAAATTTTTGGAACGACCGGTGTTCCTGGAGCTAAGAGTAAAGGTCAGAAAAAAATGGCGCTCCGATGAAAAGATGTTAAAGCAATTTGGTTATGACCAACCTGACGAGTAGAAATCCCTTTCCGGGTTTATCATGAAAAAGTTTTATGGTGAAGGTGCGTTAGTTCTTACAACTGTAATCTGGGGAGCGACGTTTACAATAATTAAAACCGCGCTTGAAGATGTCTCCCCAATGGTATTTATATCAATGCGGTTTGCTCTTGCCTCACTTATTCTTATTCCGTTTATCCCCAAAGTGTTTAAGAATATTTCTAAGCCGACACTTATCGGCGGATTGATTCTCGGACTTCTTTACTTTATCGGATTTACAATTCAAACAGTCGGATTAAATTATACTTCTGCAACAAAGTCAGGATTTATTACCGGAACATTCGTCGTGCTTACGCCATTGTTCCAGGTTATGATTGAAAGAAAAGCACCCGGCAGAGGAACAATGCTGGGAGTTGTATTGGTGTTTATTGGATTAATTTTATTATCAAGTAAAGGCGATTCAATAATTGGTATCTTCACTGAACTTGGTAACAACCTGAACATCGGTGATGTGCTTACATTCATCTGTGCAATATTCTTCGCGCTTTATATTGTTTACTTAGACATTGTAAGCAAAAAATTTGATTATATGCCTCTTGTATTTATTCAGGTGTTTTTAACAGCAATCGGTGGATTCATTTCAATTGGATTGTTTGCCGCAACAGGCATAGAACAAATCCGGTTTACGATGAATGACAACTTAATTTTTGCAATTGCTTACACAGCAATTCTTGCAACAGTTGTAACGACAATTCTTCAGACAAGATTTCAAAAAACAGTTACTCCAACAAAAGCAGCAGTTATATTTTCACTCGAACCGATATTTGCCGCCATCATTGCCTTCATAGTTTTGAATGAAAGAATTTCAAACTTTGGCTTTATAGGCTGTATCTTTATATTTGGAGGGTTACTGGCGAGTGAGTTAATCGACAAACAAAAAAATGAAAATGGACAACCTGAAACGAGCTGAAATAATTGTTAACGGATTGGTGCAAGGTGTTGGGTTCAGGTATTTTGTTATGAGAAAAGCGCAGCAGTTAAATCTTAATGGATATGTAAAAAATCTTTATTCCGGTGAAGTACTTACTGTTGTTGAAGGGGAAGCGGCTTTGATTGAAGCTTTGTTCAGTGAATTAAGAGTCGGACCATCCCACGCTTCAGTTAAAAATGCCGGGATAAAATGGATGGAATATAAAAATGAATTTAAAAGTTTTGAGATAACACATTGAAAAATTCTATACGGATCGGAAATGGATTTGATGTTCATGCTTTTGCAGAAGGAAGAAAATTAATTTTAGGCGGTGTTGAAATTCCATCAGAGAAAGGTTTATTGGGACACTCAGATGCAGATGTTCTTCTTCATGCAATCTCCGATGCACTGCTTGGTGCTTTGTCACTTGGTGATATCGGTCATCATTTCCCTGACACTGATGAAAAATATAAAGATGCAGACAGCGCTGTGCTGTTAAAAAAAGTTTATACACTGATTAAAGAAAAAGAATATGTTTTGGGAAATCTTGATTCCGTAATCGCGATGGAAAGACCAAAGATCGCAAAGTTTATTCCTCAAATAAAAAGCAGGATTGCAGAAATCCTTGAAACAGAAATTGAAAATGTTTCTGTAAAAGCAACAACTACTGAAAAGCTCGGATTCGTCGGAAGAGAAGAAGGCGTATCAGCCTGGGCAACTGTTCTTCTCATTCACAAATAAAATTTATGGTAGAAGAAATACTAAACCAGATCTCAGGCGCTTCACCTCTTATAATTTATCTTTCACTTTTTTTCTTTTCATACATTGAAAATGTTTTCCCGCCTTCACCAAGCGACCTTGTTGTTGTAGTTGGCGGGTCGCTTATATCAACTGGTGTAATTAGTTTTATTCCGACATTAATTATTACATCAGTTGGAAGTGTGCTTGGATTTCTGACTTTGTATTACATCGGTAAGCAGCTCGATAAAAAACTTGTAAGAACAGGAAAGATAAAATGGATCTCGATTGAAGCATTGGATAAAGCTGAATCATGGTTTAACAAATACGGTTACTATGTTATACTTGCAAACAGGTTCATGCCGGGAACAAGATCGGTGATTTCTTTTTTTGCCGGAGTAAGTGAACTTAAAATCAAAAAGACGATTCTTTTTGCATCAATAAGTGCAGTTGCATGGAATGCAATCATAATTTATCTCGGGGTGATATTTGGAGATAATGTTCCGCTTATTGATTCTTATCTTTCCACATACAGCAATATTGTTATAATAGCGACAGCAGTAATTGCATTAATTTTTGTAATAAGATTTCTCTTCTTAAGAAAGAAAAAAAAGTAATGTGGTTTTCTAAAAAAAATAAAATTGTTCTTACGCCTGAAGAAAAGAAAAAGCTAAAGCAGCAGCGAATTAAACTAATCATCAGCGGAACATTACTTGGAATTTCTTTTCCACCTTTTCCATTTCCGTTTTCACTTTTAATGTTCGGTGCTTTAATACCATTCTTTAGTGTAATAAGAGAACGAAAAACCCTGGCGGAGTTAAACCGTGCAACATACCTTGCTTTTTTTATTTTCAGCGCCATAACACTTTATTGGGTTGGAAGCTGGCAGGCAACAGCCGATCCGTATTTGATGATCAGTGGGGTAATGCTTGTATTCTTTATGCCGATACTTTATATGATCCCAACTACGCTGATCTATTTTTCACGACAAATTTTTCCAAACAAAAATACAATCTGGTTTTATCCTCTTTTCTTTATCACACTTGAATACCTGCACATGATAAATGAAATGAGTTTTCCCTGGCTTACACTTGGCAGCGGGCTGGCAAAGTTTCTTTCATTCATACAAATTGCTGATACAATTGGTGTGCTTGGTATATCTCTGGTTGTAATTTTTATAAATGTGATTTTATATGAAGGCTGGAAAAATTTTAATTCAGATCGTAAAAAATCAGTAATAAAATTTTCAATAGCATTTTTGATTTTCATTTTCTTCATCGTCTATGGTTTTATCAGAATAAATAATTATGAAGAGCCATCAAAACATTTAAAGGTTGGGATCATTCAACCTGATATTGATCCATGGGATAAATGGTCAGGCGGAAATCTTGACGCACTTGTAAACAAATATCTCAGCCAATCAAGACAAGCAATCAGTGAAGGCTCGCAGTTGCTGCTCTGGCCTGAAACCGCATTGCCTGTTTACTTGTTGAATGGAAATCACAGGTCAACACTTGATTCAATTTATTCAATGCTGGATATGTCTGGCAACTATCTTTTAACCGGTATGCCTGATATGCGTTACTACGACGACAATGATACCAAACCCCCGGATGTTAAATATGCCGCAGAAGGAAAATTTTACTATGCGACTTACAATGCGATTTATTTTTTCTCACCGGGTAAATTTGAAGTACAGAGATACGGGAAAATGAAATTAGTACCGTTTGGCGAACGTGTGCCTTACGTTGATAAACTTCCTTTCCTAGGTAAGTTTTTGAAATGGGGAGTTGGACTAAGCGGATGGAATATTGGTCAGGATACAACTGTGTTCATTATGAAGGATGACGACGGTGATACAATAAAAGTAAACGGGTTAGTTTGTTATGAATCACTTTACCCGGATTTTGTTTCGTCCTTTGTTCATAAGGGTGCGCAGATCATCACTGTCGTAACAAATGATAGCTGGTACGGAAGATTAAGCGGACCATTCCAGCATAAAGAGATTGCGGTGCTTCGGGCAATAGAAAACAGGAGATCAGTTTTACGTTCTGCTAATGGCGGTGTAAGCTGTTTCATAAATCCGGTTGGTAAAACAATTGTTGAAACGGAAATGTTTCAGACAACGCATTTGACTGTTGATGTTCCTCTTTCTGAAGAAAAAACATTTTATACAAAGAATCCATTGATCGTTCCTGTTCTTTGCTCTGCATTTTCAGTATGGATAGCTGGACTTTTTATTTTACTACGACTTAAAAAAATATTGTTCAAAGAAGAAGATGAAAAAAATAATTGATCTGAGAAGTGACACAGTTACAAAACCATCCGAGGCAATGCGTAAAGCAATGTATGACGCTGAAGTTGGTGATGATGTTTTTAAAGAAGATCCAACAGTAAATGCGCTTGAAGAATATGCTGCAGATCTTCTCGGCAAAGAAGCAACGCTTTTTGTTTCAAGCGGTGTGATGGGAAACCAGATATGTTTAAATGTTCTTACAAACCCCGGGGATGAAGTTATATGTGAGCGTGATGCTCATATTTTTAATTATGAATCAGGTTCACCGGCTGCAATAAGCGGCATTCAACTTTTCCCGGTTGATGGTAAAATGGGAGTAATAACTCCTGAACAGGTTGAACCTTTGATTCGTCCATCTTCAGCTTATTATATGCCGCGAACAAAAGTTATAGAAGTTGAAAACACACACAACCGCGGCGGTGGAACGATCTGGCAGATGGAAAATATTATATCATTAAAAGCACTGGCAAAAAAATATAACCTGTTTTATCATCTTGACGGTGCAAGGATCTGGAACGCATCAGTAGCAACCGGAATTTCTGTTAAAGAATATGCTTCACACTTTGATTCTGTTTCTTGCTGTTTATCAAAAGGACTCGGAGCGCCGGTCGGTTCAATCATTGCGGGCACAAAAGAATTTATTAAAGAAGCTTACCGTGTTCGTAAAAGCTGGGGCGGAGGAATGCGGCAGGTTGGGATTCTTGCTGCTGCCGGTTTGTATGCATTAAAGAATAATGTTGAAAGGTTAAAAGAAGATCATGAAAAAGCTCTGTTCTTAGCAAAAGAAATTAATAACAATGATACATTTGAAATTGATATGAACTCCGTTCAAACAAACATACTTCTTTTCAAACCATTAAAACATTCTGTTGATGAAATTATTCGGGTTTGTAAAAATGAAGGTTTACTTTTATCAGTCGGTAAAGTAGATTTGGTGCGGGCGATAACACATCTTGATGTTTCGTTCGAAGATATTAAAACAGCATCGGAAATTTTGAAAAGAGTCGTGAGGCATTAAACCTTGGTTCATTGTTCTATTGTTTCATTGCTTTAACAAAAATGAAACAATGCAGCAATTAAACAATAATAATTACTTTTATGAGTACAAATAATTTTTCACATCAAACAAAGGTTTCAGTCCGCTTTCATGAAGTTGATATGCTTGGAGTATGCAACAATGCTGTTTATATCAATTACTTTGAACACGCGCGTCTTCAGTATGTAAAAGACTTAGGACTTATTCCCGAAAAAGGATTATTTACCGACGGCAGTTTGTTCTTTATGGTCCGTAATGAAATCAACTATAAAAGTCACGCAAGATTTGATGATGAATTAATTATTCATTCAAAAGTTTCTTTCATAAAAAATTCTTCTTATGGATTTGAGCACCTGATTGTTAACGCAAAGACAAATGAATTAATAGTTGATGGTTCTGGTGTTGTTGTTCACGTTGATCCGAAAACAAAAAAATCTACTCCTCTTCCTGAAAAATTTGTGGCAGCAGTAAAAGCATTTGAAAAAGATTTAGTCATACTGTCAGAAAAATAATTCGTCACAACATATTAACGGAGGGCTCTATGAGAAAGTTAGTCTTCGATATAGAAACCTGTGCATATCCTTTTGAATCTTTATCGGAAAGTCAGCAGGAATATTTACTTCGTTATGCAGAAAAAGAATCTGATTATAAAACACGTTCAACAAGAATTGAAGACGCTATCAGGTTCACAAGTCTCTATCCTTTCACAGCTAAAGTAATCGCGATTGGCATATTCGATGTTACCGCCGAAAAGGCTTATGTCTATTATGAAGGAGACAAAGTTGAAGAATGGAAATCAGAGGAAAAGAATGTTCAGTACAAAAGCTTGAGTGAAGAGGAAATGCTGAAATCGTTCTGGCGGATTGCCGAAGTCACTGACCAGTTCATAACATTTAACGGAAGAAATTTTGATGTGCCATTTATGATGCTTCGCTCTGCTCTCCACAAAATAAAACCGACAAAAGCATTAATCAAAAACAGGTATGATTCCGGTAATCATATCGACCTTCTGGAACAATTCACTTACTATGGAATAACAAGGAAGTTCAACCTGGATTTTTATTGTCACGCATTCGGAGTTGAATCACCTAAATCAAAAGGCGTTTCCGGTATGGAAGTAAAAAATCTTTATGAAGCGGGTAGAGTGAGGGATATTGCTATTTACTGCGGTGAAGATATTTACGCGACCTACCAGCTTTATAAAATATGGGATGAGTTTCTGAATATCTGAAGGATAAAAATTCAATTTCGATTTTCATAAACAAGTCATAACTTTGCAGTGGAAAAATAATTCAGGAATAAAGATGACAAGAGTTTTTAATTCGTTAACAATAATTTTAATCGCACTCTACACGGTTATCGGCGGCTGCCAGGAAAATAAAAACCAGCCGCAGGAAAATGTAGTTCAGACTAAAACAAGAAAACAGGTTGAGCGCAAGGGTGAAGTAAAATTAGCTTATCATAAAAACGGTGCAGTTAAATCGGAAACCGAATACAGGAATGGTGTGCGTGAAGGTTTAATGATTGCTTATGATGAAGTCGGAAACATTGCATCTGAAGTTATGTTTGAAAACGGAATGATGGTAGGTGAGTTTAAAGCTTACTACCCGGATGGTGCTCTCAAAACAGTTGCAAATTATGAGCAAGGTGTTCTTAACGGCGAAACACTTCGTTATTATCCTGATGGTAAACTTGAAGCCAAACAGACTTATGAAAAAAATAAACTGGTGCGAAATATAACTTATGACAAACAAGGGAAAGTGATTTTTGACGATAAGTTATAGCTGAATCTAAATAAAATAATTCAGGGGGATCTTATGAAAAAGTATGTTCTGTTTTTTTGTGTTTTAGTAAGTCTAAATATTTTTTCTCAATCCAGCCAAGGAACTGAAAGCCGGGCAACCTCATTCCCACAGGGATTTGGACTGGGTTTATTAAATTCTTACGGTACTTCTTCTATTTATAATGATGTCTCAAATCTTTCGTCTATGAATCCTGCCTCTATTGTGCAGTTTAATAATTATTCACTGGGACTTTCATATCAATTCAGCACTAATATTAAAGATGGTTATTATGCTGACATAGATGTAAGCCGAATTCATAACATCACACCTCAATCATTCGGGTCTGTTTTAAAATTTGATGAAATAACTCTTGGGTTGAGTTTTGGTCAGGGTTACAATATGTCGCTTGATTTTGGACTAATACCAATTACCACAGAAGAAAATCCTTATGGTACAGGTGAACTTTTCTCTCCTACTATGGAAACTGCGATGCAGGATTTTAGTATTACATCAGCGTATTCTTTTGGAAATATTTTTAGCAATGACAATCTAAATGTAGGATTGAGATTTTCACTTGGGAGATTTTATGACTACACTAAATTGTACAGATATGAATTTGATGCAGAAGATTATTCTCCAGCGCTAAGTGCAGGAATATTCTATACATTATTAATCGATGAAAATCATTCTATTAACCTGGGATTAATGTACCAAAGCAAAATTGAATTTGATGGAAAGGTTGAATCTAATTCTCCATCAAAAGTATTTGACCCGGATCCCAGGGGTGATTCATCAATTTATGTTATAGATGTTGTCCCTTTTATTTCAGCACATTTTCCTGATCAAATAAACTCTGACTTATCAATCGATATTACATCAAAGTTAAAATTATTAACAAGCCTAAGTCTTATACTATGGAAGAGTCAGCCCTCGTTGTGGGATAATCAACTAATATACTCCACAAGTGCCGTATTGAAATTCAATGAAGTTACATCAGCTTCGATAGGATTTAGTTCCTCTGATCTTACAATTAGAGAAGAAAATTATTTTTATAATCGTGAAAACTTTTTTAATGTATTCTTTATCACGGCGGGATTAAAACTATCCACGAATAATTTTAACATAGATATTGCCCTTGCAGACTCACATCTTATGTCAGGAAAATTCAGAGAACAAACAATAGGGAAGATAGCATTGGGCTTAACACTTTAACATTAAATCATTTTCAATTAATTGAATAATTAATCACAATGTAGTGGGCATAAAATGAAAGCAAAAACATTTCTCGCAGCAGCATTCTTAAGTATAATTTTAAGCTGGAATATTTTTCCGCAGGGAGAAGCCGCAATTCCGTTCTTAATGTTGCCGGTTTCACCTTCATCAATGGCAATGGGTGGGACAGGAACTGCACTTCCTAATGATGATCCCTTAGCTGTTTTATATAACCCGGCACAACTTGGTTTTTCAAGCAGGACAAATAATTTATCATTTATCTTTTATCCCGCTAAAGTTGAATGGTTAAAAAATCTCGGTTTTGATATAGAATTAAATAGTTATGCACTCAATCTGGGTTATGATTTGAAGAATGAAATTGGGTTTCCAGTTTCGGTTGGACTCGGTTATTCAAGAGCAGAAATGGATTTTGGAACATACTACAGTCCAGCAGGTTCGTTTAATTCAAAAGATTACTATCAGGCTTTTTCATTGGGTGTTGGTATTGATTATTGTGTTCAGCTAAGTGTGGGTTATACGTATAAAGATGTTACTTCCATTTTGAGTGACAGGCCAACAGGAAGTGAAACAGGCAGGGCATCAGCAGAGCCAGGCGTTTATGATTATGGTATTTTATTAAATGTCCCTTTAATAAAATTAATTGATGAGAATTTTACTTTTGGCGAAACTCCGGTATTAAAACCCAATTTCAATTTCTCGCTGGGATATGCACGGACCAATGTTGGTGACTTTGTTCATTATATCGATCCGGCTCAGGCAGATCCATTACCGCGAACAGACAGGCTTGGCTACGGAATAAATTTTGGGTTGGATTTAATTGATGAGCGAATCAACATAAACACAATCAATATTTCTTTTACTGTTGAAGCCGAGGATATACTTGTTGGTGTCAGTTGGACTGGACAGGATTCGCTCATACGAGCTAAGAAAGAATACCAATCTACTCTCAGCGATCTAAGATTTTGGAAAAATGTGATTGAAATAGAAGGAGATGAAAAAATAGTCTCACGCAGAGGTTTGATGATAGATTTATTTGAAACCCTTACCATTTATGACGGTCATTTTTCAGGACGTGGTTATTGGGATGTAAGAGAAACAAGCGGAATTGGTATCAGGGCAAAAGGCTTATTCAAGCTATATGCTTATTGGGCAAATGATCCTGTAACAGATTTTCTTGCCGAACATCTTGATATTCGATATTACGATACCGATTATTTTTCTGGAGATGAGATCTTTGAAACTAACATTACAGGACTATCAATTCATTTCCAGAACATAACATCGTTGTTTTAACATCCATCCAAAGAATATTTTATTAAGGGTTGGCAGTATTGCCAGCCTTTTTTATTGAACTTCTACATTAAATCATAATCAAATTCAGTTTCCTCACAAATTTTCAAAGTATTATATTAGAACGACTATTTATTAAACTATTCCGGATTTATTAATGAAAGAACCCGAAGTAACTCTTGAACTTGCACTCGAACACGGACTAACCGAAGAAGAATATCAACGCGTTCAAAAAATATTAGGGCGAATACCATCATTCACCGAGCTTGGAATTTTCAGTGTGATGTGGAGTGAACACTGCAGTTATAAAAACTCAATCGCACTTTTAAAAACTTTACCTCGTGACGGCGGCAAGCTTATGGTCGGTGCCGGTGAAGAAAACGCCGGACTGATTGACATCGGCGATGGACTAGCGGTTTGCTTTAAAATTGAAAGTCATAATCATCCCTCCGCGGTTGAACCATACCAGGGCGCGGCAACAGGTGTCGGTGGAATTATGAGGGACATCTTCACAATGGGTGCGCGACCAATCGCATCATTAAATTCATTACGCTTTGGTTCACTTGATGACGCAGGCACAAGATTTTTATTTGATGGTGTTGTAAAAGGTATCGGTGATTATGGAAACAGCTTCGGAGTCCCAACAGTTGCCGGTGAAGTTTATTTTGATGAATCATACCAGGATAATCCACTTGTTAATGCAATGGCAGTTGGAATAGTAAAACACGGAAATGTTGCAAGTGCAACTGCGGAAGGTGTCGGCAACGCTGTTATGATTGTCGGCTCATCCACAGGCAGAGACGGAATACATGGTGCTACATTTGCTTCGGAAGAAATCTCTGAAAAGTCGGAAGCGAAAAGACCATCAGTACAGGTAGGTGATCCGTTTACAGAAAAACTTTTACTTGAAGCCTCATTGGAAATTATACGTAACGGATGGTTAGTTGGAATACAGGATATGGGTGCTGCGGGAATTTCCTGTTCAACAAGTGAAATGAGCGCAAAGGGTAAATCCGGAATGAAGGTCGATCTCAATAAAGTTCCTCTGCGGGAAAAGGGAATGACAGCTTATGAAATTATGTTATCCGAAAGCCAGGAAAGAATGTTATGTGTTGTAAAAAAAGGTCATGAAGAAAATGTAAAAAAAGTTTTTGAGAAATGGGATCTTCACTGCGAGATTGTTGGCGAGGTAACTAATGACGGCATTCTTGAAATAAATTATGAAGGTGAAAAGAAAGCAGCTATTCCTTCGTATGAATTAGTCCTTGGCGGCGGTGCTCCTGTTTATCAGCGAGCAACAAAAGAACCGGCTTATCTTAATGAGCTAAGAAAATTTGATCACTCAACATTACCAGAACCAAAAAACTTAACGGATGTTTTTGAAAAAGTTTTTTCATCACCTAACATAGCATCAAAAAAATGGGTGTATGAACAGTATGATTCAATGGTGCGGACAAATACTATTGTTGGTCCCGGTTGTGATTCAGCAGTAATTTATCTCAAAGGAACAGACAAAGCGTTGGCTGTTAAAACAGACTGCAACTCACGTTATGTTTATCTTAATCCAAAAGTGGGAACAATGATAGCGGTTGCTGAATCAGCACGTAACATTGTTTGTTCCGGCGGCATTCCACTTGGAGTTACAAACTGTCTTAACTTTGGTAATCCATACAAACCTGAAATTTACTGGCAGTTCAAGCAGGCGATAGAAGGAATGGGAGAAGCATGCAGATTCTTTAACACTCCGGTTACAGGAGGCAATGTTAGTTTCTATAATGAATCACCGAACACAGCGGTTTATCCGACGCCTACTATCGGAATGGTTGGGCTGATTGAAAAATTATCTCACATCACAACATCGTATTTCAAAAATGAAAATGATTTGATTTACGTGCTTGGAGAAGATAAAGAAGAAATGGGCGGCAGTGAATACATAAAACTGATGTTCAATAAAGTTGCCGGCGATTCACCAGCGATAGATCTGACTATAGAAAAGAAATTACAGGACACATTATTAAAACTAATCAATGAAGGATTGATAAATTCTGCCCACGACATTTCTGAGGGTGGAATAATATCAGCGATTGCAGAAAGCTGTATAATTAATGAAACTAATATGATCGGTGCTGATGTGAATATTCCGGTTAAAAGTCGAGAAGATTTTTCATTGTTTAGTGAGAGTCAGTCGAGGATTGTAATTTCAATCAGTACAAAAAATCAGAGTGCAGTTGAAAAAATACTCGGTGATGCAGGACAGGTTTTTAAACTGATCGGAAAAACCGGCGGCAGAAGTTTAAATGTGAACAATAAGATTGGTATTGAATTGAACAGGCTTGCTGATTTATACTATCATTCAATTTCCGAAATTATGAATGTTTAAAATCAATTTAATAAAGAGGATCAGAGAGTCAGAAACTTATAAAGCTTTCAGAAAGCTTCGGTTTCTGCTCAATATGATTCCCGATTATCAAAAGTTCAAAAAGTTTTTCTTTCATTACTTCGGGGGATTGTATAACAGGATAGACGAACATCATGTTTTGTTACTAAGCGGCGGGCTGGCGTTTTCACTTTTCGTTTGTATAGTTCCTCTTGTTCTTATTCTCTTCTGGATACTTGGAAATTTCCTTTCATCCTCAGATGTGGAAGTACAGATAAATACTCTCATTGACACGATCATTCCGTATGAAACCTACGCTGAATTTGTTAAGTCAATTCTTTATAAAAGAATTTATGAAGTAATTGAATTTAAAAACATTGCTGGTTTCGTTGGTATTATTGGTTTGTTCTTTGCTGCGAGCGGATTCTTCAGCAGCGTAAGAACAATATTGAATAAAGTATTCGGGACGGATTTAGACATTAATATTTTCCTCGGCAAGTTAAGAGACTTTGCAATAATCATGATCGTGATTCTAATTTTTCTCGTATCAACAATGTTCCTGCCTATGCTTGATATTTTTAGAAATGTCTCCGAGCATCTGCCGTTTCTAGAGTTTTTACAATACGGTATTTTTCAAAAAATATTTACAACACTTATTTCGCTTTTTATCATTTTCTCACTGTTTGCAATTATGTACAAATTCATTCCGATAAAGAAAATAAGGAAACGATCTGTAGCTATCGGTGCGATGTGGGCAGCAATATTGTGGGAAGGCGCAAAGCAGGTCTTCGGTTATTACATTTTCAACTTTGCGTCATGGGGACAAATTTATGGTGCTTACGCTTTGGTAGTTGTTGTCGCATTCTGGATATACTATTCTGCCGCGGTATTTATTGTCGGGGCAGAAATAGGCAAGTTGTTCGATGAACGTTTGGAAGAGCGAATTCAACTCAAAAATAATCCTGCCTGATTAATTACCAAAATAATTTTAGTTAATTACTTGACAAAAGGAAATTATTGTCTTAAGTTATAATCAGACAAAAAAATCTGATAAGCTTTTGGTATTAATAATTTGAATGTGGAAAATTTTTTTTGAATCGATGAAATAGCAGTTAAAAATTTTTAGAATATAATCAGACAAAAAAGTCCTAATATAAAAAATATGGAGAGTAAAATGGTAACGAAGAGAACACAAAACACAACATCTGCTGTTTATCTGCTGCTTCTACTTGCACTATCAATCATTGTATTGACAGGCTGTGGTGATTCACAAGGACAGGATCCTGCCCAGTTTAGCAACAATAAAACAGTTACCGCGAACACGAATGCCAGTGGTTTATCTGATTTCGAGATGAAGAACGGCATTGGACCAATAAAACAAATTATCGAATTAAGTGCTTTGGATATGAAGCTCGCAAAACAGGGAGAAGATATTTTTCTTAGCAAATGTGCTTCTTGTCATAAACTTGATGAGCGATATGTAGGACCGGCACAAAGAAATATTTTTGAAAGACGTTCACCTGAGTATATAATGAACATGATGTTAAACCCGGAAGAGATGTATAAAAAACATCCTGAGGCGAAAAAATTATTAGCTGAGTTTATGACTCCAATGCCTAATCAGAATCTTTCATTCGATGAAGCAAGGTCCATACTCGAATATTTTAGAAAAGCCGGAAACGAAAAATAAATTTTAGAATATGAAAGGGAATAAAATGAAACCTTCAGGTAATTTCTTTTTGCTGACTTTTATAGTTGCCGTAATAATTGTCAGCTATATCGGTTGTAACAACAGTAAGCAAAGTTTTTCGGGGGATGTATCATCGCAGGTATATGTCGCACCAGGAACATATGATGAATTTTATACTTTTATGTCAGGTGGGTTCAGTGGTCAAATGACCGTATACGGTTTGCCATCCGGAAGAAAATTTAAAGTGATGTCGGTATTTGCCCAAAACCCTGAAACAGGGTATGGCTATTCTGAAGAAACCAAAGCAATGTTGAATACTTCTTACGGATTTATTCCCTGGGATGATGCCCATCATCCACAACTTTCACAAACTGATGGTGTTCCCGATGGAAGATTTGTTTTTATTAATGGCAATAATACTCCGCGTATTGCCAAGGTAGATTTAAAGGAATTTGAGACAACAGAAATAATTGAAATCCCGAATTCCGCAGGTAATCATGGGTCACCATTCATTACGCAGAATACTGAGTATGTTATTGCATCAACAAGATTCAGTGTTCCGATTCCTCAAAACGATATCCCGATTTCATCTTATAAAGAAAACTTTAAAGGCTCAATCAGTTTTATAAAACTCGACCCTAAAACCGAAATGATGAATCTTGAATTCCAGATAATTGTCCCTGGATTTAATTATGATCTTGCTAGAGGAGGTAAAGGACCTTCAGGTGATTGGGCATTCTTCACAAGCTATAACAGTGAGCAAGCTAATACTCTGTTGGAAATAAACGCATCAAAGAATGATAAAGATTTTATTGCGGCGGTTAACTGGAAGCTTGCTGAAAAATATCTCAAAGAAGGAAAAGCCAGAACGATGCCTGCTGAGTATTACCGGAATTATATGGATCATAAAACTCAAACAGCCGTTTCAGTTAAGAATACTGAAGTAAAAGTTTTAGACCCGAAAGAATGTCCCGGTATGATTTATTACCTGCCAACTCCAAAATCTCCGCACGGAGTTGATGTTGATCCAAGCGGTGAGTACATAGTTGCTGGAGGAAAACTAGCGACTGTAATTCCCGTTCATTCATTTTCAAAAATGATCAAAGCAATTGAGAATAAAGAATTTGATGGTGAGATACAGGGAATCCCGATCCTTAAATATGAATCAATAGTTGCCGGTGAAGTTAAAGATCCCGGTTTGGGACCGCTGCATACTGAATTTGATGATAAGGGATATGCTTATACATCAGCATTCATTTCTTCTGAAATTGTAAAATGGAAAGTTGGAACATGGGAAGTTGCGGATAGAATCCCTGTTTATTATTCAATCGGTCATTTAAATATTCCCGGAGGCGACAGTAAAAAACCCTGGGGAAAATATGTAATTGCTCTGAATAAAATTACAAAGGACAGATATCTTCCAACCGGACCGGAACTTACACAATCAGCGCAGCTTATTGATATAAGCGGTGACAAGATGAAGCTGCTTTTAGATTTTCCTACTGCCGGTGAACCGCATTATGCACAAAGTCTTCCTGCTGATCTTGTAAAGGATAAAACAATTAAGTTTTATAAGATTGAAGAAAACATGCATCCGCATGCAACTAAAAAAGAGAAAGACAGCCGCGTTGAAAGAAAAGGAAATGAAGTGCACGTTTATATGACAGCGATGAGAAGTCATTTCGCACCGGATAACATCGAAGGTATTAAAGTTGGTGACGAAGTTTATTTCCATATAACGAATCTTGAACAGGACTGGGACGTACCGCATGGATTTGCTGTGAAAGGTAATAACAATGCAGAATTGCTAATTATGCCTGGACAGACACGAACACTTAAATGGATTCCCTCAAAAGCAGGTATTCATCCATTCTACTGCACTGACTTCTGTTCAGCCTTGCATCAGGAAATGTCAGGCTATATTCGGGTTTCACCCCAGGGTTCAAATGTACAACTGTCTTATAGTTTAGGAGATAATAAGTAATGAATTTAAAGTTTTTAATCATCACCGCACTTGTTATTTTTTCATTCAATACAATATCCAATGCACATTGTGATTCAGTTGAAGGCCCTGTAATAAAAGCTGCCCAAAAATCTTTGGAAACAGGAAACGTAAATTATGTACTGATTTGGATACCTGAAAAAGATGAGCCGGAAATCCGCCGGCTCTTCAATAAGGTTTTACAAAATCGCAATCTTAACAATGATGTAAATAATTTACTGACAAATTATTTCTTTGAAACGGTAGTAAGGCTTCATCGGATGGGTGAAGGTGTTGCGTATACAGGAATAAAAGATGCAACCTTTAAACCAGAACCTGGAATATCTGAAGCTGATAATGCGATTGTTCTCGGTTCGTTAGGAGAAATATCTTCTTCTCTGCCGGACGAAAAGTATGCTGAACTGGAAGAATATTTTTCTGAAGTAATAAAGAAAAAAAACTACAATACAGATGATCTCCAAGCTGGAAGGGATTATGTCAAATCCTATGTTCATTTTATACATTATGTAGAAGAACTTTTTACAGACTCAAAAAATAAATCAACACATTGCCACTAATAAAAAAGAATGATATGGAAACGATGACAGAAAATATCGAATCAATTAAAAGTAAAAAACTAGCTGACGAAATAATGTATAATGAAAATTCAATCGTCAGCAAGCAGATAGTAAAAAAGCCAAATGGAAATGTTACACTATTTGCGTTTGCAAAAAATGAATCGCTCACCGAACATATCTCACCATTTGAAGCCCTGGTCTTTATGGTTGACGGTAAAATGGAAATTAAAATCGGTGGTGAACCTGTTATAGTTAATACTAACGAAATAATTCTGCTTCCAGCAAATATTCCGCACGGACTGATTGCATTAGAAAACTCTAAAATGTTACTAACTATGATTAAGTGATAAGAAAAAGTTGTACTGATCATAAAATCTGGGAATGAGCTATTATGAATACCAAATCGAAAATACTGACTGCATTTGCTTCACTGATATTATTACTGACATTTTTTTTTCCGATATGGCAGATTGATTTAAATGCTCCGCAATATCCCGAAGGGTTGGGTTTAAGAATCTGGCTTAATGAAATAGGCGGCTTGAAACCTAATGACCTCCAGTCAATTAATGGTCTGAATCATTATATCGGGATGAATGTCATTGAACCTGAATCAATTCCCGAATTAAAAATAATGCCGTTTGTAATTCTTTTTATGATCTTGTTTGGATTGTACAATGCTTATGCAGGCAAACCATTTCTGCTCAAGATATGGATAGTACTTTTTCTTGTTGTGTCAGTTGCCGGATTGATCGACTTTTATATCTGGGGTTATAACTATGGACATAACCTCAATCCAGATGCGCCGATCAAAGTGCCTGGCATGACTTATCAACCTCCTTTAATCGGTTCCAAACAACTACTGAACATTAACGCTGTTTCTCTACCTGCAATAGGTACATATGTGATATTAATTTCAATGACAATTACCGCGTTTGCAGCTTTTTCAAAATCATTCAGGCTTAAGGAGAAAGTCTAAAATGAAAACAAATATTATACTGATGTTAATCCTATCATCATTGTTATTTTCGTTCGGATGTGGTCAGGATCCTCAACCTATTGAATATGGGGTTGATAACTGTAGTCATTGTATGATGCAGATAACGGACAATAAGTATGCAGCCGAACTGATAACAAAAAAAGGTAAATGTTTTAAGTTCGATGCAGTTGAATGTCTTGTCCAGCATCTGCTTGAAAATGATTCTGAAGAAAATAAAGATGCTGCGTTATGGATAAACGACTTTTCTGAGCCTTCTCAGTTCATTAATGCAAAAGATGCTTTTTATCTTCAGAATGAAAAATTCCATAGTCCAATGGGATTTAATGTTCTTGCTTGCGGCGACCATAACAAGTTAAAAAAAATCAAAGATGAACATGGTGGTGTTGAGTACGACTGGAATTCACTTGTTGAATTGGTTAAGAAGATGTAATAATGTTTTTACGAACCACGATATCGATTTTGATTTCTGTTTTATTTTTTGTGATCAATCTAAATGCGAAAGAGATTGTCGTTAATAAAAACGGAAAAATAAAATCAATAAAAGAAGCGATAAAAATTTCTAAAGATGGTGATGCCATAATTGTGAAAAGGGGAAACTATTATGAGGGCAACATTATCATCGATAGAAAAATAAAAATTACAGGCATTGACTTTCCCGTTGTTGATGGCGGCGGCAAAGAAGAAATCCTGACCATTAAAAGTGACAGTGTGGAAATCATCGGTTTGCTTTTGCGGAATGCAGGTGTCAGCTATTTAAAAGAAAATTCAGCAATTAAACTCGAAAATGTTTACGGCTGTAAAATTAAAGGCAACAAACTCTATAATAATTTTTTTGGAATTTATCTTTCTAAGTCATCGCAGACTATAATATCTGACAACTACATTGAAGCTTATGGTAAAGGAGAAACATCTTCCGGAAACGGGATTCATCTCTGGTACAGTAAAGATGTAATAATAAATAACAACCGGATAAAGGGACACCGTGATGGTATCTATCTCGAATTCACCAGTAAAGCTTTCATCCATTCAAACATAAGTACTAATAATCTGCGGTATGGTTTACATTTTATGTTCTCTGATGAGTGTAAATATGAAAGCAACCGATTTTCTTTTAACGGTGCTGGCGTGGCTGTGATGTATTCCAAAAGAGTTGAGATGACTAAAAATACTTTTAGTGACAACTGGGGACAAGCTTCTTACGGGATACTCTTAAAAGATATTAGTGAAAGCAGAATTATAAAAAACCTTTTGAAAAAAAATACTACAGGTATATATATCGAAGGCTGTTTAAGAACTTCTATTGAAAATAATATTTTCGAAAGTAACGGCTGGGCTGTAAAACTTATGGCAAATTCTTCTGACAATATTTTTTCGAAGAATGATTTTATTTCCAATTCGTTTGACATAGCCACAAACAGCAGGCAAAACTTTAATACGTTTAAAGGAAATTACTGGAGTAACTATACTGGTTACGATCTTGATAAAAACAGTGTGGGTGATGTTCCATACAGACCTGTAAAACTTTATTCCATCATTACTGAAAAACAAAAACCTTCACTTATCCTTATGCACTCTTTGTTCATTCAAATAATTGATGTTGCTGAAAGTGTTATTCCATCACTTACTCCTGAAACACTTGTTGATTCATCACCTTCTATGAAGAGAATAAATTGATTGAAGTAAAAAACATAGAAAAGAAATTCGGTAAACTTGAAGTTCTTCGCGGAGTTTCATTTAAAGTTAATGCCGGTAAGATTACCGCGATTGTCGGACCCAACGGTTCAGGTAAAACGACAATTATTAAAACAATTCTGGGACTAGTAAGACCCGATTCCGGTGAAATTATTTTTTCTGAAAAAAATATAATCGGTCGGCATTTATACAGAAAAGAAATCGGTTACATGCCGCAGGCAGCAAGTTTTCCGGATAATCTTTCTGTGCGTGAACTGATTAAAATGATAAGCAATCTAAGGAATGAAAGTGAGTTAAAAGCTTCACCGTACATTGATGTATTTAATCTTGCACCTGAATTAAATAAAACATTGCGTAATCTTTCCGGTGGAAATAAACAAAAAGTCAGCGCACTTATCGCACTGATGTTCAATCCATCAGTACTAATTTTAGATGAACCAACTGCGGGACTTGATCCTGTTGCAAGTAGTAATCTTAAAGAGTTATTACAGATTGAAAAAGAAAAAGGAAAAACAATAATTCTTACATCTCACATTATGGCAGAAGTGCAGGAACTTGCGGATGATATTATGTTTTTACTCGATGGAAGAATTCAGTTTAACGGAAGCCTTCGTTCACTTTTGACAAATAAAGGTGAGACCAAACTTGAAAAAGCTATCGCAGCTATGATGAAGGATGTTAAAGTATGGAATTAGTAGTAAAAATTTTCAGGTATGAATTAAACAATTCTATTCGCAGCAAATGGACTATACTATATTCTGTATTTTTCTTTTTACTTAATTATATCCTATTAAGTTTTGATTCAGGCAGCGGAAGAAGCGCTATAAGTATGATGAATATTGTTTTGATTGTTGTTCCTCTTGTCAGCCTTATTTTCGGAGCCATCTATGTTTACAATTCAAGAGAATACATCGAAATGATATTGTGTCAGCCAATTGACAGAAAATCGCTATTCATCGGACTATATCTTGGCAACACAATTCCTTTATCTTCAGGGTTTATGTTTGGCATGATGCTTCCGTTGTTATTGACAACAACTTTTGAAAACCTATTTCCGTTTTTAATTCTTACTTTCTGCGGTGTTGCACTCACGTTCGTTTTTACATCTGTTGCTTTCGGTGTATCAATAAAAATAAACGATAGGGTAAAGGGATTTGGTATTTCAATACTTACCTGGCTTTTACTCGCTGTTATATATGATGGGATATTATTGTTCATCATTTATTATTTCAGCGACTATCCAATAGAAAATGTTGTGCTGGGGGTAAGCATGCTAAACCCGATTGATCTGGCAAGAATAATCTTCATTTTGAATTTTGATGTCTCCGCACTGATGGGTTATACCGGTGCGTTGTTCCAAAAATTTCTAGGAGAGCAGACCGGATTTTTCATCTCAATTATCTCACTGTTATTGTGGTGCTTCATTCCAACTTATTTCGCCTACAGAAAATTTCTTAAAAAAGATTTCTGAAATATTTAACAATTCTGTTGACAAAGTGAGAAAATACGCATATTTTTAATCAGACAATATTATCTGATTAAACATTATGACTGTAATTTTTTCAAAAAAATGTGAATACGGACTTCAGGCTGTTCTTTACTTAGCTACTAAAGAAAGCGATGAAGTTGTTCCATCTGATGATATAGCTCAAAAATTATCTATACCAAAAGAATTCGTTTCAAAGATATTGCAAAGTCTTACAGAGAGTGGAATAGTTCATTCAAAAAAAGGGAAGTCCGGTGGATTTTTCCTTGCTAAAAATCCATCGCGTATTCACTTGATAGATATTGTCGCAGCTATTGACGGACTTGAAATATTTGATAAGTGTGTACTCGGTTTTCCTAATTGTTCGCCGGATAAACCTTGTCCGCTGCATGATACGTGGGGTGAGTTACGAACCAAAGCTTATGATATGCTGACCAAAGAAACCATTGATCAGTTCAAAGAAAAGACATTAAGAAAAATTAATTGAAAAATTTTTATGTATAAATCAGATAATAACATCCGATAAACAAGGAACAATATGAGTGAGTTTATAAACAACAATGAAATGAAACTGAACCTTTTAAAAGATAAGATAAGGCAAATAGGAAGTGAAGAAGATTCACAATTAGTAAGTGAAGAACTCAAATCACTTCTTAATGAAGTCAGCTATGAAGATGTAATAAAAGTTGAACAGGAACTTTTTGAAGAGGGAATCAACAGGGATAAAATGCTTGAATTGTGCGACCTTCATACAGCAGCATTAAAAGGTCTAATAAATCCTGAAGCTAAAACTCAGGATACTCCCGGTCATCCTGTTCACACATTTAAAAAAGAAAACCAGGCAATCAGGAGAGAAATTGAAATTCTTCAATCACATTTCAACAAAGTGAATGAAATGTCTCCAGATAAAAATGCTGATGAAATTTTTCTGATAATCAGAAGTTCATTTAATAACCTGATGGATATTGAAAAACATTATCTGAGAAAAGAAAATCTTTTGTTTCCATTCCTTGAGAAATACGGAATAACAGGACCTTCAACTGTGATGTGGGGTAAACATGATCAGACAAGGGAGATGTTAAAAAATTGTATAAGTGTAATGAACGCACTGGAAAATCCAACTATCGAAGACTTAAATAGTATTATTGAATTAGTTATGAAACCCACTGTCAAATCCATCGATGAAATGATCTACAAAGAAGAAAAAATTCTTTTTCCGATGTCTCTTGATACACTTAAGGAGGAAGATTGGCTGCAGATATATAACCAGGGTGACGAGATCGGTTATTGTTTGTATTCTCCTGTACACAAGTGGCATCCTGAAAATGTGAACGTTTCAGCAACGAGTGAGATAATAGATAATGCAAAAATAAAACTGCCGACGGGTATATTTAATCTTGATGAACTGACAGCATTATTCAATGCAATGCCGGTGGATTTAACATTCGTTGATAAAGATGATAACGTAAAATTTTTCTCTCATGGCGAAGACAGAATTTTCCAGCGTAACAAAGCCATACTTGGAAGAAAAGTTCAGTACTGTCATCCACCTGGAAGTGTTCATATCGTAGAAAAAATACTTAATGATTTTAAAAACGGAGTTCAGGATAAAGCATCATTCTGGATAAACTTTAAGGAGAGATTTATTTATATCAGATACTATGCAGTTCGCGATGATTCAAAAAATTATCTTGGAACACTCGAAGTAACACAAGACGTGACGGAATTAAGAAAGCTCGAAGGTGAAAGAAGAATTCTTGAATATTAATGAAAGGATGATAATGAAAACAGAAATTGATTTGAAGCCCGAAACTATAAAAGAAGTTTACAATGCTATCAGTGACCTCGAAGCGGGAATTCATCCGCTCGCAAAAGTAATGAATTCTATCAATGAGCTTAAAGAAGAGGAAAGCTTTTTATTAATAACACCCTTTCTTCCTGCACCTCTGATAGAAAAAGTTTCTGAGAAAAATTTCAAAGTAAAAAGTGAACCACAGGATAATGGCAGTTACAATACATACATCTGGAAATAACGATTGAGACGTGCGATGAAAGAAAAGCAAAAGATAATAAGGAATAGCGAAAAGGGAATTCAGAAAATCAGGTTTACTGTGCAAATCCTGTTTGCGTTGTTATGTATATGGATTGGAATCGAGTTTTACTTTTTCACACAATACTTTGAGACGAATGGAGCGACACAGTTCTATGAACGTCCGCCGGGTGTTGATGGGTTCCTTCCAATCAGTTCATTTATGAGTTTCTATTTATTTCTTTCAACAGGTGAAATTCATGCTTCACATCCTGCCGGGTTTTTCATTTTTTCAGGAATAGTTTTGATGTCACTCGTATTTGGAAAATCTTTTTGCAGCTGGATGTGCCCTGTCGGGTTTATTTCAGAATTGATCGGAGACTTTGGTGAAAAAATATTTAAGAGAAAATTAAAACTGCCTAAGTTTTTAGATTATCCTCTCAGAAGTTTAAAATATCTGTTGCTGGCGTTTCTTACTTACTCCGTTTTATTTTTAATGAGTGATCTTGCAGTGAAAGCTTTTCTTGACAGCCCTTACAACGCGGTTTCAGATATTAAGATGTACTACTTCTTTGCTGATATTTCGCGTACTTCTTTAATTGTAATTGGAACACTTTTCATTCTCTCAATTTTTATAAGAAATTTCTGGTGCAGATTTCTTTGTCCTTACGGTGCTTTACTTGGAATTACTTCATTACTCAGTCCGAACAAAATTAAGAGAAACGCTGTAAGTTGTATTGACTGCGGATTGTGTTCAAAAGCATGTCCCTCTGCAATTAAGGTTGATAAAGTGAAAACAGTTTTTTCGGATGAGTGCAGCACGTGTATGAGTTGTGTTGATGTTTGTCCCGTTAAGGATACGCTTGATTTAAAATCAATTCTTCCTTCAAAGAAAAAAATATCTAAAAAAATTGTAGCGGTTGGTGTAGTATCAATATTTATGGTTGTTACCGGAATTGGAATGATAGCAGGGTTATGGCAGAATAAAATTACTTCTGAAGAGTATATGATGCATTATAAACAAATGAACAGCTATGGACATCCGACCGGAACAAAAGAAATGAAACATTTGAATGAACAGGTAACCCGCGAAAGACTTGAGCAGGAATTAAAAAATGGAATGAACAATTAATAAATTATAAAACTAAAAAAACTAATTTTATTTGACTGCTAACAAATTTAATATTCATAATGGTTGCTTACGAAAATGAAATCTATTAGTTTGAAAAAAAGATTTAGACACTTCATTACTAAGCATGGATCTGACAGCATTTTATGAAAAGACATGGTAATCTTATCGCTCTTTCGCATGATCATCATCACGGGTTAGTACTTGCTAACCTGATAAAAATAAATGCCCCCGTTTACAAAGGTCTTCCAAATGATCTTCCGGGCAAAATTGAATACACAAAAAATTTTTTTAATACAGAGTTGATCCGTCATTTCAATGATGAAGAGGAAATCCTATATCCGCTGGTGAAGGGGAAGTCTAAGGAAATTGACATTTTATTTACTGAAATATTTTTCGAACACATTCAGATAAAAAAATTAGTTGAACAGCTTGACTCATCATCTGATCAAATAACCATTCTTGACAAACTTGGAAGACTGCTTGAAAATCACATCAGAAAGGAAGAACGGGAATTATTTGTTATGATTGAAAATGAAATCAATGAAAGTGAATTGAATAAACTTGTATTCAAATAATAATATAGATTTATGAACCTGAAAAAAATAATATCCTCCTTAATTCCTCCACCGCAATGGAGAGCGCCTGTGATAATCGCCATTGGTGTAATATTTGGATTAGGATTTGTGATCGCACATATTTCAAATGCTACATCATATCTTTCCGATGACCCCAAAGCCTGTGTAAATTGCCACGTAATGAACCCGCAATTTGCAACGTGGCAGAGGAGCAGTCATGCAAGGGTTACTACATGTAACGACTGTCATGTACCACACGATAATTTTATCAGAACCTATCTATTTAAAGCGAGTGACGGATTACGTCATGCAACTATGTTTACTTTCAGACTTGAGCCGCAGGTAATAAGAATTCATGAAGCCGGGAGAAATGTTGTTCAGGAAAATTGTATCCGATGTCATTCTGATCTTATCAATCAAACAAACTTAATCACAATGACAGGAGAATCAGCCGACCATGGAAATGGAAAGCTTTGCTGGGATTGTCACCGGGAAGTGCCGCACGGGCGTGTGAACAGCCTGTCATCATTTCCTTTTGTCAGAGTTCCACAACTGACACCGGTTATGCCTGAATGGATAGAAAAAAATATTTCAAATGAAAAATCAAACTAATTCTTTATGGAGCAGTAATGAGCAAATTTCAAAAATTAATCACAGAGAAACCCTGGGTTGCATGGTTTTTATTTTTAGGAACAATCGCGGTTGTATTTCTTGTAGGTCTTTTTGGTGCCTCGATACTTGAAAGAAGGACTGAATCTGTTCAGCAATTTCAATTAGTAAAAACAATACCGGATTGGGAACCCCGCAATGAAGTTTGGGGAGAAAATTTCCCGCGTGAATATCAAACATATCTTAAAACACGGGATACTTCTTTCGCAAGTAAATACAATGGCTCTGTAATGATTGATGAACTTGAACGAGATCCGAATATGGTAATTCTGTGGGCTGGTTATGCATTCTCGCACGACTATAATCAATCACGCGGTCATTATTATGCAGTAACCGATATTCGCAACACTTTACGTACTAGAGTTAAGCAGCCTGCAACCTGCTGGACTTGCAAAAGTACAGATGTTCCAAGAGTTATGAATGAAATGGGCGCTTCCAATTTTTATAAACAACCATGGAAGGATATGGGTTCACAAATTGTTAATCCTATAGGCTGCCAGGATTGCCACGAACCAAACACAATGAATCTGAGAATTACACGACCTGCACTTGCTGAAGCTTTCAGCAGGATGGGGAAGGATATAAAAAATTCAACGCAACAGGAGATGAGATCGCTGGTTTGTGCTCAGTGTCATGTTGAGTATTATTTTGGTGGTGAAGATCATACATATCTTACATTTCCATGGGATGACGGATTCACTGTTGAAGACATGGAAAAATATTATGATGAAATTGAACATAAAGATTTTGTCCATGCATTAAGTAAGACACCCATTATCAAAGCACAACATCCAGGTTATGAAATATTCAAAGTAGGGATACATGGTCAACGAGGTGTTTCCTGTGCAGACTGCCACATGCCTTATATGAGTGAAGGAAGTGTAAAATTCACAGATCATCATATGCAAAGCCCGCTTAATAATATTTCAAGAAGTTGTGCAGTTTGCCATCGCGAAAGCGAAGAAACTCTAATGAGTAATGTGTATGAACGTCAGGATAAAAACAAAGAACTGCAGGACCTTGCCGAAGGTTCACTTGTCAAAGCTCATATCGAAGCTAAAACAGCGTGGGATAATGGTGCTACAGAAACTCAAATGAAACCAATTCTTACATTAATAAGACATGCACAATGGAGATGGGATTTTGCAACTGCATCGCACGGTGCAAGTTTTCACGCACCTCTTGAAGTAGCAAGAATACTTGGCACATCGATAAAAAAATCTGAGGAAGCAAGAGTAATACTTTCAAAACTCCTTACAGAATTAAAAGTGTCCACACCTATTCAAATGCCGGATCTTACAACAAAGCAAAAAGCGCAGGAATATCTCAAGCTGGATATCCAAAAATTCAAAACTGAAAAAAAAGAATTTATATCAACAGTTATTCCTGAATGGGATAGACAGGCAGCGGACAGAGAAAAAAAGATGAACCAATAATTTTTATTGAAATAAGTACTGCTGATAAAAGGTAAAAGTCCGTTTATAAATTTGATTTAGTAAATAACACCGTCATTATGCGTATATCAGCAGTATTTATAAACATTAGTTTAAATTATGTAACATTTGTGCAGGCATTATCATTGCTTGGTAGCAATTAATGTTTTAAGTTTACGACTGTATGATGAAAAACCGGATCAAAATATTAACACTGACATTTTTGTTTGTACTTTCCACTACGGGATTACCTTTAGTTTCACATTACTGTTCAGTTATAGGTAAATCATATAGCAAGTGCCCCGGTTGTGAAGATTCTCAAAAAGTTGTTTCTAATTGCTGTGAGGAAGAAGCAATAATTTACAGGTTGATTGTAAAAGATCAGACATCAACATGCTGCTTTGACCAATTTGAATACAAAAAAATTGAAGATAATTTTTCACAATCCAATTTCAAACTTGTACCAGGCATAAAGTTATTTACAATCTTAGACAATCAACTGCCATCTGAAAACGAAAATGTTTCAGGTTTAAATCCTGATAAAAATGAAAACCTTCCACCGCCCAGGTTCGGAAAAAAACTCCTTCAAAAATTACATCAGTTAAAAGTAGATCTGCCTGTTTGCTGATCACGGGAAATTTTTTCCCCAAGTAAGCTAAATCAATTATTTAATCGATTTTAAAAACAGGATTTCTATGAGACTATATATTTATTTAATGTTCATAATACTAACTGTTTCAGGTGCAAGAGCACAAACTCTGAAAGGATTTGTATTTGAACTTGACGAAAATGAAAAAAGAATCCCGCTTGCCGGTTCTAATGTTTATTGGGAAGGTACACAGATGGGAGTATCCACTGACTTAAATGGTTTTTTCGAATTGAAAAAAATCGAGTCAGATCATCTTCACCTTGTTGTAAGTTATATCGGTTATAAACCCGACACACTTGATATTCCAAATGATCTTGATAGCATTGAAATTGTTCTTTCCGTGAACAGGGAACTCCAGGAAGTTGTCGTTTCAGGAACTTCACTCTCAAAATATTTTGATGAATTAGATGCGCGGCAAACTGAAGTGATCACATCAAAAGAACTGCTTAAAGCCGCTTGCTGTAATCTTGCAGAAAGTTTTACAACTAATGCAAGTGTTGATGTACAGTTCCAGGATGCAGTCACCGGTGCGAAACAAATTCAACTGCTTGGTTTAGCAGGAACATATACTCAAATGATGATCGAGAATATTCCGACACTTAAGGGAATAGGCAGTGTATTCGGTCTTGGTTATGTTCCCGGACCCTGGATGACTCATATAAGTATATCAAAAGGATCGGCTTCAGTAGTTAATGGATATGAATCTATCACCGGCCAGATAAATCTTGATTATAAGAAACCTGATGATATGGAGCGACATTACTTTAATGTATTTCAAAGCTCACATTATAAAATGGACTTGAACGCAAACTCAGCCGTTCAGTTATCTGAAAATCTCAGTACACTGTTACTTGCTCATAGTGAGTTCAATCAAAAATCTCTTGATCATAATCACGATTCGTTCGCAGATCAGCCAAAAGTTAAACAGTTTAATTTTATGAACAGGTGGAAATACCAGTCATTCACAGGATTTGAATCACAATTCGGAGTCCAGGTGCTTGACGAAAAAAGACGCGGCGGACAAATATCTTCGACACACTCCGGTCTTCATCAGGGAGAAGATTACAAAATAAATATAGATACAAAACGCTACGAAGTATTTGCAAAAAATGGTTTTGTTTTTGATGATGAACCTTATACAAGTATGGGATTAATTTTAAGTGCGCAGTTCCACCAGCAAAATTCTTTATTTGGAAAAAGGATTTATAATGCTGATCAAAAATCATTTTATTCAAATCTTTTATTCCAGTCAAACAGCAGCGACGGTATTCACTCAATAACTGCAGGTGGAAGTTATGTGTACGATCACTACGATGAAAAATTTGATACTCTGAATTTTATAAGAAATGAATCAAGACCCGGTGTATTCGCCGAATATAATTTTTCACCAGAATATTTTATATCTGTTGTACCCGGTGTCAGAGTTGATTTTCATAATTTATTCGGAACTTTTTTTACTCCGAGAATTCATATCAGATATGCAATCGATGAAAACACTACACTACGACTTTCCGCAGGAAAAGGATATCGCTCAGTAAATATTTTTTCTGACAATCTTAGTTACCTTGTTAGTTCAAGGAAGTTTGTGATTGTAAATCAGCCTACGTATGAAGAAGGTATAAACTATGGATTCAATCTGACGAGGTATATTACCATAGCCGATAAAGATATGAGAGTAACATTTGATTATTACAGGACTGAATTCCAGAAGCAGACTGTTGTGGACATTGACACTGATGCAAGGGAAGTCAGATTTTATGATCTTAACGGAAGCTCATATTCGAATAATTATCAGCTGGAAATTTATTATCAGTTATTTGACAGGCTGGATATCGGTGCTGCTTACAGGTACACGGATGTTAAAACCCAATACGGTCAATCATTACTTACCAAACCGCTGATAGGAAAATACAAAGGACTCTTAACGTTGTCTTATTTTACAGATGAAAGAAACTGGGTATTTGATTCCTCCTTTTTACTTAACGGCGGAGGAAGAATTCCTTCAACAGTTCAGAATCCGGTTGAACATCAGAGAAAAGAAAGTTTTGGTTCATACATTAATATCAATGCTCAGTTGACAAAAAAACTTGACATACTTGAATTGTATCTTGGTGTCGAGAATTTAACAGACTTTAAACAGGATAATCCTGTTATCTCGCCGGATGAACCATTTGGTGAATACTTTGATGCTTCATTAGTTTGGGGACCGGTTGAAGGCAGAAAGTTTTATGCAGGTTTACGTTTAAGTATTTTTTAAATCAATAAATAAAGCACGAGGCAAAAATGAACAAAATATTATTAATAATAATCGTCTTAACACTCAGTATTAATTTAGATGCTCAGGAAAAGAACAAATCCACACAAACTGAAAAGGAAAAACATTCTACTTCAATCGATAGTTCAAAGGTGACAGACAATAAACAAAAAGAAATCTGGAATGAATTATGTCCTGTTCAGGGAAACAAAGTGGAAAAAGATGTTCCGACTGTTGAGCATGATGGAAAAGTTTATGGTTTCTGCTGTCCAGGCTGCGACACCAAGTTTGCAAAAAATCCTGAAAAGTATGTAAATAATCTGAGTAAGGATGGAAAAAGATTTCTCAAAAAATAAATTGTGATTAATCTTGTATGAAAGGATTATCCGTATAGGGTAATCCTTTTTTATTTTTGAGTATTTTGTGTTCAAATGATTGATGCAGCTGTAATAATTTTTTTTAATCTGCACTTTTGATTTTTACTTCAGATGATTATATTATTTACGAGAATTATATAATAGAATTGTTTTGATTGATCTGTTTTGTAATTATGATTCCACTCTGATCTTTTGTGTGCAATAAAAAGTCTTATCTGATTTATAATTGATGAATCTCTATAAGACAAAAGTTAATTGAGATATTTTCTAAGACTCAATTTTTACTGGAGGCATATTGGTTCAGAAACTAATCCAGTCTATACTATTCCTGTCGGGCTTTATCTGATAATTCATGCAATTGATAATTGAAATCACAGATTTGAAATATCAATCTTAATTAATTAATTCTTAACAATAAAATGGAGTGAGTGCGATGAAAAAAAGTTACTTGGGAGTTCTGTTAGCTGCAGTTCTTTTCGGCTCTGTCACTTTTGCTCAGGTTACGGTATTTAGTGATAATTTTGATTCTTATGTTGCAGGTCAAAGAGTTGCCTGCCAGAATCCTACTGAATGGACAACCTGGAGTAATTCACCCTGCAGTACCACTGAAGACGCTCTTGTCTCAACTAATTTTGCGTATAGTGGTGCAAATTCATTTGTGATAACGCAAAATATTGATTTTGTAAGATTACACAACGGAGCAAATGGTTATACATCCGGTAAATACAAACAGTCAATGCGTGTTTACATTCCTGCAGGTAAAGCGGGTTACTGGAATACATTATCTGACTTTACATTCACAACAGGTGGATACTGGGCATTTGAATGTTACTTTAATGTGGGAGGTGCTGGTGTTTTCTCAACTGCCACAGACTTTAACTTTACATGGACACCTGCAACATGGATGCTGGTTGAGGTTGTAACTGATCTTGATAACAATACTGGAGAATTCTGGCTTAATGGTACACTCCAAACTTCGTGGGTATGGACAGCCGGTGCAACAACCGGAACCGGTCCAATGAAATTAGACGCATCTGATTTCTTCGGCGCAACAGCAAATGATGAAATGTATGTTGACAACTATACTGTCACCAATGAAATAGTTCCAGTAGAACTCACTTCATTCACAGCTCAGGCAGGTTCAGGTGAAGTAACCCTAAACTGGTCAACAGCAAGTGAACTGAACAACTTAGGATTTGAAATCCAGAGAAGAACAGTCACCGGCGAACAGACAGGTGAATGGACAATGGTAGGCTTCAAAGAAGGACACGGCACAACATCAGAAGCACAGAACTACACTTATAGTGATGATGTAAGAGACATCAACGCAGATGCAGTAGTATACAGACTGAAACAAATAGACTTCAATGGAAACTATGAATATAGTCCTGAAGTACTGGTAGATAACTTAGTCCCGCTTGTATATGGATTAGAGCAGAACTATCCGAATCCATTCAACCCGAGCACAGTGATAAAATACAATTTACCATCAGAGAACTATGTAAGCCTGAAGGTGTATAACACATTAGGTCAGGAAGTAGCCACATTGGTAAATGAAATAATGGGAGCCGGCAGTCACGAAGTAAGCTTCAATGCAAAAGACTTAAGCTCGGGAATCTATTACTACACATTGAGAGTAAGTGAATCAAACGGAAATGAAAAAGTATTCACTAACAAAATGATGTTGATGAAATAAGAGAATTTCATATCCTATTTACAAACCCCTGTTCTGCAGGGGTTTTTTTATGATCAATAAAATAAAAACAGTTAATAATTATGAAGTATTGTGAGTATAAAAAACACATTTTCATTTAATCACAGGTAGATTATATTATTGCCGTAATATTTATTGAATAATTATGTCATCTCACTTTTACACTGATCAGAATTTTTTTTCTTCAAGAGCAAATCAAAACACGTTTTCATCAGATAATCTCAGACTAAAAATTAAATTCATTGAACAGTTCAATTCAGTTTATCCAAAAACAAATTAAAACGGAGGTTACATGCTGCATAAACTTACTTTATTAGTAATACTATTTTCAGGAATAATCCTCGGTCAAACCGGGTGGACACAAATGACATCATTACCAAATGGGGCAAACATCAATTCAATTTCAGTTGTTGATCATAATATTGTTTGGGTTGCCTGTGACGGCAATTCGGTTTATAAAACAACTGATGGAGGTGCTTCCTGGTTACTAAGAAATAGCGGACTTCCCACAGGAAATTTATATGGCATCTCTGCAATCGATACAACAAATTGCTGGGTTGGAACAGTTGCCGGAAGTATTTACAGAACATCGAATGGCGGTCAGAGCTGGACATCGCAGATCGCTGTATCAGGTAGTTTTATTAATGGTATAAAAATGTTCGACTTAAATTATGGTGTATATACCGGTGACCCAACAGGAAGTGGGCAGCCTTATCAAATGAGATTTACTACTAACGGTGGAACAAATTGGTATCTTGCGCAAAATTCTCCTGTTGCAGGAAATGAATTTGGTGTTATTAACGCGTGGGACTGGATTGATACAACACATTTCTGGATTGGTTCTGCAAATCTTACAGCAAGTGCAACAACTTCAAAAATTTTCAGAACATCAAACGGTTACAGCGGAACATGGTCATTTACAAATGTTGCCGGAACAGGCGGAACTGCCGGGTTATATTATCAGGCTGTTGCGTTTACAGATCTGAATAATGGTATGGCTGGTTCAAATGGAAATAACATAATGAGAACAACAAACGGCGGAACAAGCTGGACAGCGGTAACACTTCCTACAGGTGTTACAACATTTGCGGCAATAAACATGCACGGGATGAAAGATGGTTCAAATACAATTCGTCTATCACTTAATGAAACCACAGGCTACCGGTTATTCAAAACCACAAACTACGGAACAACATGGGTAGAGGAGGTTGTTCCCGTTGTGGCAGCTACAAACGGAATTCAGCATATGCAGTTTGTAAATGCAAATTTCGGATTTGCAGGTGGTGCGGCAGGAATGGTTTTAAAGTATGATAATGAAGTTCCAGTAGAACTGACCTCATTCACAGCCCAGGCAGGTTCAGGTGAAGTAATCCTAAACTGGTCAACAGCAAGTGAACTGAACAACTTAGGATTTGAAATCCAGAGAAGCACAGTAACCGGCGAACAGACAGGTGAATGGACAATGGTAGGCTTCAAAGAAGGACACGGAACAACATCAGAAGCACAGAACTACACATATAGTGATGATGTAAGAGACATCAATGCAGATGCAGTAGTATACAGACTGAAACAAATAGACTTCAATGGAAACTATGAATATAGTCCTGAAGTACTGGTAGATAACTTAGTCCCGCTGGTATATGGATTAGAGCAGAACTATCCGAATCCATTCAACCCGAGCACTGTGATAAAATACAATTTACCATCAGAGAACTATGTAAGCCTGAAGGTGTATAACACATTAGGTCAGGAAGTAGCCACATTGGTAAATGAAATAATGGGAGCCGGCAGTCACGAAGTAAGCTTCAATGCAAAAGACTTAAGCTCAGGAATCTATTACTACACATTGAGAGTAAGTGAATCAAACGGAAATGAAAAAGTATTCACCAACAAAATGATGTTGATGAAGTAATATTTTTTTTAGCTCCCTTGAAATACAGGGAGCTTTTTTATCTTCAAAAATTTTATTCCCGATTTTTCAACAGATTCTGTATTTTTGTAGCAACAATATTGTTGAATAATCAATCCCAATAAAAACTCAAAAGTATCGGGGGAAATATGACAACACACACTGATACACCTATCAATTTTGAAACAGTCAAATCTAAAATTAGAGAAAGCAATCTCCCTTCCATTGGAAGAGCTTCAATACGTGAAATTAAAAAACTGATAGACAGTATTCAAAATGTAACCGGTGATGAGTACATACGCATGGAAATGGGAATACCAGGACTTCCGCCATCCCAAATAGGTGTTGAAGCTGAAATAGCTGCTCTTAAAAAAGGGGTTGCTGCAATCTATCCGGATATCCAGGGCATCCCGCCGTTAAAGCAGGAAGTTGCCAGGTTCGTAAAATTATTTATGGATATTGATGTTAATCCTGAACATTGTATTCCGGCGGTTGGCTCAATGCAAACCGGTTTTGCGTCAATGATGACTGTAAACAGGATGGATGCAAAAAAAGATAAAATTCTTTTTATTGATCCGGGATTTCCTGTTCATAAACAGCAATTGCAGGTACTCGGTATGAAGTGGGAGTCATTCGATGTTTATGAATACCGGGGTGAAAAGTTGAGAAATAAACTCGAATCATATTTAAGTAAAGGTGACATATCAGGATTACTTTATTCAAATCCGAATAATCCATCATGGATATGTTTTACCGAGCATGAACTTAAGATCATTGCAGAACTTGCTGACAAGTATAATGTTGTGGTGCTCGAAGACCTTGCATACTTTGCAATGGACTTCCGCAAAGATTTATCGAAACCCGGTAAACCACCATTCCAGGCAACCGTTGCACGTTATACTGATAATTTTATTCTTATGATTTCCGGTTCAAAAACATTCAGCTATGCAGGACAGCGAATTGGTGTAATGGTAATTTCAGAAAAATTATTTAACACTTCGGCTCCCGATTTAAAGAGATTTTATTCCTCCGAAAGATTCGGACACGCTATTGTGTTTGGATCTTTATACCCGCTGAGCGCCGGAACATCGCATTCAGCACAATACGCCTTCGCCGCTATGCTTAAAGCCGCAAATGATGGAACTTTTGATTTTGTTCAATCAATAAAAGAGTACGGCGAAAAAGCTAATGTGATGAAAAAACTTTTTACACAAAACGGATTTAAAATTGTTTATGACCTGGATGAAAATGAACCAATTGCCGACGGGTTTTACTTTACAGTAGCATATCCCGGAATGAGCGGGGATGAACTGCTCGAAAAATTATTATTCTATGGTATAAGTGCAATATCTTTGCTGATAACAGGAAGTAAACGCAGCGAAGGCATACGTGCCTGTGTATCGTTAATTAGGAAAGATCAGTTTCCTGTGCTTGAGCAAAGATTAAAAAAATTTTTTGAACATCATCCTCTGAAATAATTAATTATTATTTATCAGGATGCAAATTGATTAACAAACAGGGGCATGTTAAATTGCGTCCCGATTTAATTACCAGATTCTTATAATGATTACCGGTGTTGATTAATGAAAGTTTCAGAACTCCTATCAGAAAAATTTGTTATTGCAGATCTTAAAGGCGAATCTAAAGAAGATATCATCAACCAGCTGGTTGATTTATTTAACGGTGATGATAGAATAGTTGATCTTGAAAAAGTAAGAACGGCTGTTCTTGAACGCGAAAAAATTATGTCAACAGGAGTTGGTAAAGGTTTTGCTATTCCGCATGGTAAAACCGGCGCAGTCAAAGAAATCATAGCCGCGTTTGGAAAAACTAAAAATGAAATTGATTACCAGGCATTGGATGGTAAACCTGTACACATTGTCTTTTTATTAGTCGGCAAAGATAATTTAGTAAGCACTCACATTAAATTGTTAAGCAGGATTTCACGAATGATGAATAAAGACTCATTCCGTAACCAGTTATATGATGCCGGAACTGCTGCAGAAATCATTTCGCTTTTTAAAACTGAAGAAGAAAATTATTTCGATGTATAAAACTTCCATAATAAAATTTGATCGACCGGAAAGATCCTGAACTCACCCAGACCAAAACAATTATGATAAAAGCTGTAACGGGTACAAAAGATATTCTTCCATCAGAAATTTCATCATGGCATTACCTTGAAAATCTGTTGAGAGAAACCTTCAGTATTTTTAATTACAAAGAAATCAGAACTCCTGTATTTGAAGAAACCGCCTTGTTCGCACGGGGAATCGGTGAAGACACAGATATTGTAAGCAAAGAGATGTACACATTCAGGGACCGGAGCGAAACAAGTATTACACTTAAACCTGAGATGACTGCAGGTGTTGTGCGTGCATTTATTGAACATTCACTCGGCGCCCAGCAGGGATTGAATAAGCTCTACTATATATCACCGATGTTTCGTCAGGAACGCCCGCAAGCAGGAAGATTAAGACAGTTCCATCAATTTGGTGCTGAAGCAATCGGCAGTTCGTCGCCGTTGCTGGATGCTGAAATGATACAACTCGCATATCATATATTAAAGAGTCTCGGTTTAAAAAATCTTCAGGTGAAAATAAATTCGCTGGGGATTCCCGAAGTCCGTGAGAAGTATAAAAATCTGTTACGAGAATTTCTTTCGGATAAAAAGGAAAAATTATCGGAAGACAGCCGCAAACGTTTTGATACAAATATCCTCAGAATTTTTGACAGCAAAATAGAAGTTGATAAACAGATTCTAAATAACGCACCGCTGTTGATCGACTATCTTGACGAAGAAAGCAAACAAAATTTTGAAGTTGTTAAAGATTACCTGACTAAAAATGGAATTCCGTTTGACGTTGATTCTGCACTTGTCAGAGGACTTGACTACTACACAAAAACCACATTTGAAATTGTTAGTTCAAGTGTTGGATCACAGAGTGCATTGTGCGGCGGCGGGAGATATGATCTGTTGATAAATGAGCTTGGAGGCAAACCAACTCCTGCTGTTGGATTCGCCGCCGGAATGGAAAGAATTCTTCTGGCTTGTGCCAACGAAAATACTTTTGCTTTACCTCCGGAACAGCTTGATGTTTACATCGTACGAATTGATAACGGTATTGAAATGCTTGCTGCTGAGATTTGTACTGAGTTGAGAAGGCGAAATCTAAAATGTGATTATGACTATCTTGCCAGAAGTGTGAAAGCACAAATGCGTGAAGCGAATAAAATGAATGCGAGATATGTAATCTTCCTTGGCGGGGATGAACTTAAAGAAGGTTTATTGAATCTTAAGAATATGCAGAATGGTACCGAGCAGAAAGTTCTGAAGAACAGTTTCGATGAGATAAAAAAAATAATTAATAGCTGATGTCATTAAAAAAACCTAAAGAAATTCCCGGTATCGCAAAGTCCAGGAATAAATCTATAGAAAAAACAAAAGACCAGACTCCGCATAAAAAGATTTCGGCTGTTGAGTTTAAATGCAGTGTTTACTTCAAAACAATTCCTGCATCAGATGTTCAGTACTACTGTCTTGTCGTTGAAACTGTGCAGCATTTTTCTTTACTGAGTTATGAATTATCATTACAGCACCGCAAAAATAAAAATGTAATTGATGTAAGTATACTCGGGCTCAAAACAAAAAATAATTATGTGAATGAACCCGGTCCTGCTTATTCGGAATTGATGTTCGAAGAACTTTATGGTAATTATACTATTAACATTATTAAACAGGATGGAAGTATAAACAGTGCGGTATTCAACTTTAATATTTTTAAGAAAGATATTTCATTAGTTGAAGAATTTATCCCTGAAAAAGAAAACAACAGAAAATTCTGCGACTTCCTGGTTAAAAAAGAAAAATTCAGTTTTACTAAATAAGGCTTAAAATGTACCCGGAACTTTTTGATATAGGACCTCTTACTGTTTACAGTTATGGATTGATGCTCGGCATAGCATTCATAACAGCGAGTTATTTTCTTACAAAAGAAATTGAAAGAAAAAAACTTGATCCCAATATCGCGACGAACATAACTTTACTCGCAATTATTTTTGGAGTAGTAGGAGCAAAAGTATTTCATCTTGTAGAGAACTGGAAAGAGTTTTTAGGTAATCCGATTGAGATGGCATTCTCGCCCGGCGGATTAACTTTCTACGGCGGATTAATTTTTGCTATCGGTGCGATTTGGATTTACATGAAAAGAAAAAAAATCCCGTTCCTTGTTGCAGCTGATTCTGCCGCCCCATCATTAGCACTTGCTTATGGAATAGGAAGAATAGGATGTCACCTTGCAGGCGATGGTGACTATGGAATACCAACCAATCTGCCATGGGGTACAAACTATGAGAACGGAACTGTTCCGCCTTCAGCAATGTTCAGGGGAAGTGAATATGCTGCAGGTTATCCGAACGGAATACTTCCGGACAATACGCCATTACATCCAACACCTGTTTATGAATTTTTTGTTTCGGTGATAATTTTTTTAATA
Organism: Ignavibacteriales bacterium; assembly: GCA_016700155.1. Lineage (NCBI taxonomy): Bacteria > Pseudomonadati > Ignavibacteriota > Ignavibacteria > Ignavibacteriales > Ignavibacteriales bacterium. Next base: position 2,873,100 of record CP065001.1, on the reverse strand, counting down.
CTCTGGAAGCTCAGAAAAAAAGAATGGTCCGACGGCAAATTGTTTATGTTTTATCTTGTATTCTCCGGCACAGCCCGGTTGTTAGTTGAATTCATAAGACTTAATCCCAGGTTATTACTTGGATTATCTGAAGCACAAATTATCTCCGTCGGTTTAATTTTTATTGGACTTGGAGGGATTGTTACGTTCAGTAAGCAGACAGCGATTAAAAAATTTGTCCCGCCGCCAATAAAACAGGAACATCAAAAACAAAAGAAGTAAAGATTTATAGAATTATATGTCATTGATAGTAGGACGCAAACCTGTTCTTGAAGCTATAAACTCTGGTGAACAAATTGAGCAGGTTTATTTTCTATACGGACAACAGGGGGGAATTGTAGATGTCATACGGATTGCAGCAAAAAAACGCGGAATAAAATGCAGTGAAGTTCAAAAAGATAGATTTGACGCACTTGTAAAAAATCAAAACTCGCAGGGGGTTGCTGCACGAAAAGCATTTCAAAAATTTTACACTGCGCAGGAAATAATTAAATACTCACGGCAAAAAAAATATCCGCTTGTACTTTTACTTGACCAGATACAGGATCCGCATAATCTGGGTGCAATATTAAGGACTGCTGAATGTTCAGGTGTTGATGGAGTTTTTATTACGCGTCACAACAGCGCATCAGTAAATGATACAGTCGTTAAAACATCCGCCGGCGCAACAGAGCATATTATGATTTGCGTTGTGAATAATATTTCACAGATGATTAAGGAACTAAAAGAAAACGGCTTTTGGATTGTTGGTTCAACATTGAGTGAATCAGTTGACTATACTGAAGTTGACTATAAAATTCCAACCGCATTAATAATGGGCAACGAAGAAAAAGGTATCAGAAAACTTACTGCGGACTTATGCGACTACAAGGTTAAAATACCTATGTCAGGAAAAATCCAATCACTAAACGTGTCTGTTGCTTCAGGCATTATCCTGTTTGAGCTTAACCGCCAAAGAAAAATTTAATTGTTGAATTAGGCACTTCTTTTACTTACGTTTGATTTAGTATTATCCGGGGATAGTATGAAAGTCAGCATAAGGATTGAAAAGGGTAATTTTCGGGCACCCGCAAATCAGGCTGCCTGCAGTTACCAAAAAAGCAAATCAAAAATAGTCCTGATTAACAATTCAAAGGGTAGACTATGAAAAAGAAATTGTTACTTCTCGTGTTACTCATCAATTCAATTATTTACTCCCAAGAATATAATTCTTTTCATTCATTGAATGGAATTGAGGATCAGCAGGGGAATACACATTTAGTATTCAGATACGGTACCAATGAGTTTAAGTATAATATATTACGAAAACTGAACACCGGGAATGGAACAGAAGATCCTTTAATCTCCGCATACATTTACAATTCCTCGGGTAACGAAAACTCTAAGTCAGTGGAGGATTTTGATTTTGCTTTTAGAAATCCGGATCATTACATCAATTGCGGCTATCGAGTAAACACACCATCACAATACGGTTATGTGTCCTATAACGATTATGTGCCGACCTCAAGGACAAGCTGGGTTAACTATGTAAGTATTTCCCGACAAAATTCACAACATTGTTTTGCAGCTGATGGCAGTCTGTTAAGAAGTTTTGATGGTGGTTTAACCTGGCCGGTCGATTCAATAAGGAATTTTAATTTCCTCGATATTTTTCCTGATAACGAAAATGAAATGTTCGGACTTGACGCGCAATCAAGATTAATAAAATCAACTGACGGCGGTATCACAAGTTATTTAGTTAATACCTCAACAGCTTTTGATGCGAAGTATTACAAGTTTTATTTCGATGCAAACGGTACAACTATTTATATGTTTGTCAAGGAGGGAAATAGCTATAAACTATTCAGATCAAACAACAGGGGTGAAGCATCCACATGGTTTTTGATTTATGATGATGAAAATAAATTTTTTGTATCGGTTGATTCTGACAATCAGGGTGAGATTTATATTTCAAAAAATAACCTGGTATTAAAATCAACAAATTTTGGAACGAACTTTAATTATGTAACTGGATTTCATCAAAATGTTGTTGGTATTTATAAGAAGCCCGGTGTAGATAAAATTTATGCTGCCACTAAATACCACATCTATGAAGTTAACAATGGACTAGTAAATCCTATCAGGTCAATTGCTTTAAACACTTCTGCTTTTGAATGGTTCCCGATCCATCAAGCAAACAGATGGCTAAGAAATTACTGGACACTCGATTCATTTTGTTCTCCCGAACAAAGTCATAATGAAATGATTCAAATAACCGGCGATACATTGATTAACAATATTAAATACGAAAGATTTAATCAGCCGCTGATGACCGATGTTGAAACCTTGATAAGAATTGACTCAATAAGTGGTATAGTTTATCAATACAGTGTTGCAGCCGAAGAAGAAATATTTCTGTTTGATCTAAGGATGCAGCTTGGAGACTCTATGTATATATACCCTGAAAATGAAAATTCTTTATTGGTATGTTTCGAAATAAATTCAGATGAATTTTTAGGTGAACAACGGCCGTACAAAGTATTTGGAAACTATTTCGGGTTAGGTTACACGATAGTAAAGGGGCTGGGAATTTTTATTGATTACCTCTGTGATTTTTTCGGTCACGAAAGTACGGTAAAAGGATGTGTCATAAATGGAACAGTTTACGGTGATACAACATTCGTGGTAGGTATCGACGATGACCCTGATCAAATACCAACTGAATTTAAGTTAGAACAAAACTACCCAAACCCATTCAACCCAAGCACAAAGATCAGTTGGCAGTCACCAGTCGGCAGTCATCAAACATTAAAAGTATATGATGTGTTGGGAAGAGAAGTTGCAACACTTGTCAATGAGTATAAAGATGCTGGTAGTTATGAAGTAGAGTTTGATGGAACGCATTTGGCAAGCGGGGTTTATTATTATCGCATAGCGATCCATTCGGATCAATTAAAGGCTGGTGAATTGATTCAAACAAAAAAAATGATTTTGATCAAATAACATTATAGGGGTTAAAATGAAAAGATTAATTGCTGCACTCGTTTTGTTCATTGTAACATCACTACCTGCTCAAACATTTCACTCATTGGATGGAGTAGAAGACCAGCAGGGGAACACGCTTCTTATTTACCGGCTTGGTGAGCAGGGATTTCGATACAGTCCGGTTTACAAATACGAAGTTAACTCCGGGACAGAAACTTTTATAATGGATGCTCACTACCACTCTTTGCCTGGTGGAGAAAATGCAAAAGCCGTTCTTGATTTTGAATTCTTCCCGAACGATGCGGAAAATTTTATGAATGTCGGTTATACAATTTTTCCTGATAACCATTCATACATAGCAAAGAACGATACTGTCGTATATAGCGGGATGGGTGGATATTATCGGGTTGATATATCGAAACAAAATCCACTTAAAGTTTTTGCATTTGTCGGAGATGCAATAAGACGGAGTTTTGACGGCGGATTTACATTTCCTGAAGATTCTATTCTTCTACTTACTGATTATGAATTTTTTAATCTAACCGAGTACGATGATAATATATTCTTTGGGTATGATTTTGAAAACAGGTTTGTTAAAGGGGGTGCGCTGGTTGATACATCTAAAGTTTTCTTCGATGACTATACAAAAATTCTCTACGATGTAAATCAGTATCATGTTTACAGGGTAAATAAAACTTATGGTGGTTATGCATGTTATGTTTCTAATAATAAAGGCGATGCGTTTACTTGGACAAAAACCTATCAAAGTGAAAACCCGATATTCATCACAATTGATCCGGTACAATCAGGTGTAATTTACCTCGCAGACTGTAAGAAGATCTATAAGTCAGTAGATAATGGAAATACGTTCACCTTGTACAAAACATTAATAAGCAAAATAGTTGGTCTTTATAAGAAACCTGGAAATGAAATCCTTTACGCCGCAACGCCGTATGTGATTTATAAAATTACTCCTTCTGAAATAACTATTGTTAAGAGTTTACCCGTCACACCGGATTTATTCTCCTGGTTTCCACTTACTGTTCGTAACAAATGGGTTTATAATAGCTACTCAATATCATATACAGGGGGCGGTCCACCAATTTATGAGTTTCTTGGAACCAGGACAATGGAAGTAACAAGAGATACAATAATAAACACTAAACCATATTTCATTTTAGAAAATGACTTAGGCAACCAAATTGTCTTCGAACAAAAAATGTTATTAAGGATAGATTCGATAACAGGAAGCATTTACAGATATTGGGAAACACTGAATCAGGATTTTCCTTTCTATAATTTAAATGCTGAAGTCGGAGATACGATTTATAACCCGATGAATCAGGGGCAGCCCTACTACATTTTGCAGGATGAACTACAATCGCAGTTTTGGGATACACTACGCACAATGAGATTTTATTTTGAATATGCCCCATGTACCTGCCAGCATACATTAGTTAAAGGGTTAGGACTTGCCTCGACTTTGTTTAATGAATTTGGAGGCGGAGAAAATTTACTTAAGGGGGCGATTATTGATGGTGTTGTTTACGGTGATACAACATTCGTAGTAGGTATTGATGATGACCCTGATCTGATACCAACTGAATTTAAGTTAGAACAAAACTATCCAAACCCTTTTAACCCGAGGACAATAATCAGTTGGCAGTCGCCAGTCGGCAGTCATCAAACATTAAAAGTTTATGATGTGCTGGGAAGAGAAGTTGCAACCCCTGTGAATGAGTATAAAGATGCAGGCAGTTATGAAATAGAGTTTGATGGAACGCATTTGGCAAGTGGGATTTATTATTACCAGTTAAAGGTTGGGGAGTTTGTTGAGATCAGAAAAATGATTTTAATAAAGTGATGGTGAATAAATTGAAAATAATTGATAATAAACTCATAATCATTTACTTGATAGTTCTTTCAGCAATGGTTTTAGGTCAGACAGATTCAATAGATATGCTAAATAAATTTAATAGTGGTCAGAATTTAAATATTGAATTGAATTCTGCGGAAAATTTTCAAACGTTTGCTTATGGAACATATAATAACCGATTTGTCACATTCCCCATCTCTACGGGATACCCACTATCCAATTTATCGTTTCCTCCTTATCCAATTTTAGCCCCAAGAGCCGGAGGTATGTGTTTGGGTGGGGATAATCAATACTACCTAGTAAGTGATAGAATCTACAGATTAGATTCAATAAGTTATCCATCACCGGGACCCACGGTGATCGCCAGTATCCAGGGAATCACCGCAGATCAAAGAGCTCGAGGATTAGCATATAATTCATTTACAGGAAAATATTTTCTTTTAACAAGAGCAGATACTTCTTTTAAGAATCATATATACCAAATTAATATAGGAACCGGCAATACAAATTATATCGGTGAAATAAATGTCGACGGAATTTTTGCTGATCTTGCCATTACCTGTGATGGTAGTTGTTATACCTATGATGTTTTAACAAGCGCTGTATACAAGTTAAATCTTGAAACACTTGAAACCAATTATATTGGACAACTCGGATTTCCCTCTTCGAATTGGAGCCAAGGAATGGATGTAGATAGGAAAACAGGTATAATTTATATTAGCACCTATGATACCTATTGGGAGTATGCTCAATTAAGAACCCTTGATCCCTTGACAGGTCACTCTAATTTAATTCATAGTTGGGGACCACACGTAGTTGAAGCGTTTACTATTGCTGAAAAATGTCAACCAATTCCTCTAGTTGAAAACGCTTTTGACCCTATACCGGTCTCCGGTACATTCAATGTTCCAACATCACTAGAATTTCTTGAATGGCAAAATGGATCAAACGCTACAAGTATAAATCTTTCATTCGGTGAGATATGGGATATTAATTCAGTTTATAATGGTCCTAACGTACCGGCATTTCAGCCGCAGGAAATATTTGCCAATAAAATTTATTGCTGGAAGATAGCATCTGAAAATAACCAATTACCTCGAAAAAATTATTCCTCCACCTGGATATTCGGGACTTTTATTGATCCTGTAATCGTTAATGTTTTTGAAGATTCATTCGAAAATGGCACAACAAATTGGACATTGGTGAATGATTTAGGTCACGGTATTTGGACAAATTATGTGGATCAGTACCCAAATAATTATTTGTTACCAACAACTTCTGAGGGTGGAGTATTAGCAGCAGATGCTGATGTGTGTGGTACAGGTGGTACTCAAGTACACACTACGGCAACATTAAATCAAATTTTTGATTTTTCGTTATTTACCTATGTGTGGCTTGAATTTGACAATGATATTGCAATTTACAACTCACTAGATAAATCAACGATTGAAGTAAGTACAAATGCGGGAAATTCCTGGACTGCAGTATGGAGTAAAACAGGAATAAACCTCAGAAATACAAATGAAATAATTGACTTAAGTGTTTTATGTGGTGGTAAAAATAATATCAAAGTTAGATTTAAATCTAATCAACCAAGCTGGGGATTTTGGTGGGTTATAGATAATATAAAAATAAAAGGAATCAAATGTGAAGAATGCACACCTTTTAGGCCCACAAATTTATGGAGCTCAGGCGCTGGAATTGGTAGAATTAGATTAACGTGGAAGGATAATTCAAATAATGAATTAGGTTTTAATATCGAAAGAAAACTTGGCGATTCATTAAGCACCAATGAATTTATAATAATTGATTCCGTTGACTCAAATTCAGTTTCCTATATTGATACTACTACTTCGACAGATGATTATTATACATATCGTGTTGCATCTTACAATACTTATGGATCTGCCGGGTATTCAAATTGGCGCTCAATAAGAGGTGTGATTCCTGTAGAGTTTATCATTTTTTCGGGTAGTCAATCTCTTAGTAAAATAGATTTGATCTGGTCAACCGCATCCGAATTAAATAATCAGGGCTTTGAAATAGAACGCAGCACAAATAAAACTGATTGGATAAAGAAAGGATTCATATCAGGTCAGGGCACAACCACAGAACAACAAAACTATTCCTTCACAGATGATATTAACGGAATAAATGTTCCAAAACTTTATTACCGCTTAAAACAAATAGACTTTGATGGAAGTTATGAATACTCAGAGATTGTAGAAGTAACTGTATCACCAATGAAATTTTCTCTCTCCCAAAACTACCCCAACCCATTTAATCCAAGCACGAAGATAAGCTGGCAGTCACCAGTCGGCAGTCATCAAACATTAAAAGTTTATGATGTACTTGGAAGAGAAGTTGCAACGCTTGTTAATGAGTACAGAGATGCAGGCAGTTATGAAGTTGAGTTTGATGCATCTAAGTTGGCAAGCGGGGTATATTATTATCAGTTGAAGGTTGGGGACCAGCCTGACGGCAAGGCAGGGTTTGTTGAAACGAAAAAAATGATGGTGATAAAATAACAAGGAGGGATTGATGAAAGCATTGCTGAACATAATTGCTACAACCTTAATTTTTATTGGTTGCACTGACAAAATTTTTCCTCAATTAACATATGGGTGGAAAGACTTTAATCCTTATGAGTTATATGAAGGATCGCATATTCAATTTATAAATGATAGTATTGGCTGGATAATGCCGCACTCTAATCACTATCAACTTTTTGAAAATAATGCTTTGTTTAAAACAATTGATGGAGGAAAGACATGGGATTGTATCCACCAGCTTGAAGCAGGAGTATTTGAGTTCCCACGGCAAAGACCATTTATTTTTACTGATGCAGATACCGGTTATTATTTTTATAGAATACGCAATACTTTTGGATGGAAAATATGGAAGACTACAGATGGAGGATCAAACTGGAATAATGTTTATTCTTTCAGCGGAGGTATTTTCAAAAACTCTTTTTTTATTAATGGCAAAGTTGGATGGATTAGTGATTATAGCAAATTATATAAAACCACAGATGGCGGAACAAACTGGTTTAAAATTTCAAATTTACAGAGTTGGTTTGAAAGCTGGCCATTCTTTTTTGATGAAAACAAGGGCTTTTTCTTAAGAGCGCAGGTTGGAGCATCGGAACTATATAAAACGACAGATGGACAAACATGGAATTTTGTAGCTGACTGGAGTGGGTTGGTAGAATCTGTTAGTTTTATTGATGAGTTGAATGGTTATATAACTATCAATCATATTTCATTGGGCAGAGTTTTAATGAAAACAACTGATGGTGGAGTATCCTGGTCAAATTTATCAACTCTCTCTGTAATCAACCCAGTCAATTTAGTGGAAGCTAGGGACTCCATTGTAGCTGCAGCAGCTTTTGATTATAGTTTGAATATTACTTCGTTTTACGTTTCAACAAATTCTGGTTCCAGTTGGAATGTGATGACAATTCCTGGTCACGGGTTATACGGCGGGTCAGCAATGATAAACATTATTAATCCTAACAAAATATTCCTCACACTGGATAATTATGTTTTTAAAATAACTGATTTGGGAAACAGTTGGGAAAAAGTCGCGATTGGTCCAACTCATAATCTTGAAAGTATTATTAATGTGCTTGGAGGTAAGCCATTTGCGGTTGGATGGAAAGAAAATCCGCAAACAATGCAAATTGAAAGTGCTGTTATAGGTTATCATCCGCTGTGGAGAGTAAAATCAATTTATGAGAATAAAAAACTCAAATGTATATCAGCAAAAAACAACACAGAGATTTTTATTGGGGGATATGATTATTCGAACGGGGGCAAATCACTAATTTATAAGTGTGATAACCAGGGGAACAACCTCGAGGAAAAATACAGTTCAATTGGCAGTATAATTAATGACATTTCCTTTGTAGATGCTAACAATGGAATAGCTGTCGGTGGACAGGGAACTATAGTAAGAACCACCGATGGAGGAAACTCTTGGGCTGAACATTCTTCAATTATTAATGAAGAGCTTAACACAATTAAGTTTGGTACACAGCTTGGTTTCATAGGAGGGGCAAATGGACTTTTATTACGAAGCACAGACTCCGGAAATAACTGGGTACAAATTCCGCTTAATATCAATAAGGAAATAAAATCTATATTATTTTATTCGTTAACCACAATTTGGCTGGTCGGTAAAGACGGATTAATAATGAGATCTGAAGATGCAGGTATCTCCTGGTCTCAGGTAAATGCTTCGAGTGAATATGATTTTAACTCTATAGTTATGATGAGTCCGATTCACATTGGAATTTACGGTCGAAAAAAGATTGACAATAGTCCATTGATAATGGAAACTCATGACGGTGGCAACTCCTGGGTATTTATTGGAACTCCCGTTCAATTAGAATCCATAAATTTTGTATATCCAAATGGTTCTAATGCCTGGGCAGCTGGAGACAAAGGAACTATTTTATATTCAAGTCATTGGTTTACCCCGGTTGAAATGAGTTCATTCATTGCTGTTTATTCAAATGGTAGCGTTCAGCTTAACTGGTCAACCGCCTCAGAGTTAAATAACCAAGGTTTTGAAATTGAGCGCAGTACAAATAAAACTGATTGGATAAAAATTGGATTCAAAGAAGGCCAGGGGACAACAACAGAACAGCAAAATTATTCTTACACTGATGATGTTAATGGAATAAATATTTCAAAGCTTTATTACAGATTAAAGCAAATGGACTATGATGGAAGTTATGAATTCACAGATATAGTTGAAGTAACTGTAGCACCGTTAAAATTTTCTCTTTCCCAAAACTATCCAAACCCATTCAACCCGAGCACTAATATAAGTTGGCAGTCACCAGTAGGCAGTCATCAAACTTTAAAAGTTTATGATGTGCTGGGAAGAGAAGTTGCAACACTTGTAAATGAATACAGAGATGCTGGTAGTTATGAAGTTGAGTTTGATGCATCTCAGTTGGCAAGCGGGGTATATTATTATCAATTGCGAACTGAAAAATTTTCTGAGACAAAAAAAATGATGGTGGTGAAATAAAATTATCAGGGATTCAATGCAATGTTGATGTTATATCTAAAAATAAAACATTGAAGAATATACTTTAACATTTTAAGGGAAAACATATGAAACCGATTCTACGGGTTATACTTTTTTTACTTTGCATATCACAAGTACAAGCTCAATGGCTATGGGTTAATCCAAAACCCCAGGGAAACTTTCTTTTGGATATGCACCTTTTTAATGCGGACTCATTTTTAATTGTTGGTTATTCCGGTACAGTCATGAAAACTTCTAATAAAGGTAATGAATGGAGTATTAAGCATTTCACCAGTTATACTAATCGAATGGGTCCAGTCGCGTTTGCTGATAAGGATCTTGGATATGCCCTGGGTACATATGGAGATTTTTATAAAACAACAGATGGCGGGACAAATTGGAGTATTCTTAATTCTTTTAACCAATGGAAAAATGCAATATTATTTTCTAGTTACAATATTGGATATATTTTTGGCGATGATGGTAGTATTCTTATAACATCAAATCGAGGAATAAATTGGAATCCCCAAAACAGCAATACGAATCAGTCACTTAATTCAGCTTCTTTTATTAATGATCTAATTGGGATTGCTGTTGGTGAAAACGGTACTATTATTAAAACCACTAACGGCGGAATTAATTGGAGTCAAAAGATTAGCAATACAACTTTTGAGCTTAACTCAGTTAATTTAGTTGGTGAACAAGTGGGAATTGTTGTTGGCGAAAATGGTGTAATACTCAAAACAATCGATGGTGGGGATTCGTGGTTTTTTTTAAACTGTGGTTTTTCTGATTATTTAACATCAGTGACCTGCCTAGACGAAAATAATTTTATAACAATTAGCCATTTGGGAAAGATTATTAAAACAACGGATGGCGGAAATAATTGGTCAGCAATTACCTATGATGAAAATATTTATTTAAAAACAATTAAATCGATTAATAACAATGTTTACGTGGTTGGGAATTTTGGTCTTATCTTAATCTCTACGGATGCGGGAGCAACTTGGAATGAAAAAAGTAACCATATTACAATATCAAGTTTAAGAGGCATGTCAAAAGTAAATCATAATTTGTTTTGGATTGTAGGCGATAAAGGTGTTGTGCTTCATTCACCCGATTCTGGTGAAAATTGGATAGCTCAAAATAGCGGAGATAGCAATGATCTTTATTCGGTTGATTTTATAGATCCAAATAATGGTTGGGCAGTCGGATTAAATGGAACAATTTTACATACAACGAATGGTGGAAGTAATTGGCAGACACAACAAGCCCCGGTAAGCATGGATCTTTGGAAAGTTGATTTTTATAATTCTGATTTTGGTATTGCTATTGGCGACTATGGAACAATTATTAAAACAACCAATGGCGGGCTTACTTGGCTTAATCGAACTACTGGTTCCACTGCATTTTATGATGTTTTTATAATAAATTCTAATTTAATCTGGATATCCAATACTTCCAGAAACCTTTATAGATCAACTAATCAAGGAGATGTATGGACTCAAGTCGCGACGCTTCCAACTTCTGTCTCTTCAATTTTTTTTATCGATTCTTTGAAAGGATATTCTGGTGCATCACCTGGAATTTATAAAACAACGAATGGAGGCGTTAACTGGTCATATACGGGTGCTGCAGACTATATTTATGATATAAATTTTATTAATAACAATATGGGCTGGGCATGTGGAAGAAACGGTTCAATCTTTAAAACAATAAATGGGGGGAATAGTTGGATCCCGTTTTATTCAATACTTAATGAAAAAGTTACAAATAATAATTTATACGGAATCTTATTTATTAACGAGTCAAAGGGATTTGCTTGTGGTTCAGGTGGAGTCATTATTAAAACACTAAATGCTGCCCCAACTCCAGTAGAACTAACTTCATTTACTACTTTTTATTCAAACAATTGTGTTAAGCTAATCTGGGCTACAACTTCAGAGATAAATATTCAAGGCTTTGAAATAGAACGCAGCACAAATAAAACTGATTGGTTAAGGATAGGATTCATAGAAGGCAGAGGCACAGCAACAGAGCAACAAAACTATTCCTTCACAGATGATATTAACGGAATAAATGTTCCAAAACTGTTCTACCGATTAAAACAAGTAGACTTTGATGGAAGTTATAAGTACTCGGATATAGTTGAAGTAATTATAGCACCGATAAAATTCTCTCTCTTCCAAAACTACCCAAACCCATTCAACCCAAGCACAAAAATAAGTTGGCAGTCACCAGTCGGCAGTCATCAAACATTAAAAGTTTATGATGTACTTGGAAGAGAAGTTGCAACACTTATCAATGAGTATAAAAATGCTGGTAGTTATGAAGTTGAGTTTGATGCATCGCAACTAGCAAGTGGGGTATATTATTATCAGCTAAAGGTTGGGGACCTGACTGACGGCAAGGCAGGGTTTGTTGAAACAAGAAAGATGGTTTTAATAAAATAACGCGAGTTAATTATGAAATTTATTTTTTCCCTTATTGCAATCTTTTCTTTAGTGGTAAACGCACAGTGGCTGCAACAAAATAGCGGTACAACTGAAAATCTAAAAGCTGTATTCTTTATTAATATGAATGAAGGCTGGGCTTGCGGTGAAAATGGACTAATCATTAAAACAACAAATGGAGGTAACTCCTGGGAAATACTTAATTCTAATTCTAATGCCTCACTTAGTATAATACAATTCATTGATGCTAACACTGGCTGGGCTGGTGGCGATGATGAGTTTATAAAAACGACTGATGGGGGAAACACATGGAGTTCATCTACCTGGCCAGCATCGAACTACCTGGTTCGGTTTAAGTTTTTTAACTCCAACAACGGTTGGGCAGTTTCAAACAACGCAGCAATTTTAAGACATATTTATCATACAACAAACGGAGGTAGTTCCTGGGATATCAGATATCAAACATCATCAGAAATTTTCGAAGCAATGGATTTTATAAACGATACTTCAGGAATTGTTATTGGGTGGTCAGGTTTGCTAAAAACGACTGATGGTGGAAACAACTGGAATTATTATCCGGTTACATTTACAGGTGCCCCAATGTGTTTGGAACTTAAAGACGGACAATCTGGATTCTTGAGCCATAATACTCTTGGTAGCGCCCAATTTTCAAAAACCACTGATGGAGGATTAACCTGGACACAGCCATATTGGAGTAATACGCGGTTTATTCAATCCATTGATTTTCTTAATAACAGTTTGGGGTACGCAGTTGGATTTAAAATACAGGTACCCCCGAATCCTAATCTCGATTTTGTTATGATAACAACAAATGGAGGTGTTAATTGGTATGAACAGTATTTAAACACCGGAGTGTTAAACTCAGTTTTTTTTATTAATGAAAATCTCGGATGGGCTGTGGGGGACGATGGAAAAATTATTCATACAGTAAACGGCGGTACACCGGTTGAGCTAATTTCATTCACAGCCAAACTTGTTAATGATAAAATACTTATTGACTGGTCAACAGCCTCAGAATTAAATAACCAGGGTTTTGAAATAGAACGCAGTACAAATAAAACTGATTGGATAAGAATTGGATTCAGAGAAGGTAAAGGCACAACAACAGAACAACAAAACTATTCCTTCACAGATGATATTAACGGAATAAATGTTCCAAAACTTTTCTACAGATTAAAACAAATAGACTTTGATAGAAGTTATAAGTACTCGGATATAGTTGAAGTAATTATAGCTCCGATAAAATTTTCTCTCTCCCAAAACTACCCAAACCCATTCAACCCAAGCACAAAGATAAGTTGGCAGTCACCAGTCGGCAGTCATCAAACATTAAAAGTTTATGATGTACTTGGAAAGGAAGTCGCAACACTTGTTAATGAGTACAGAAATGCAGGTAGTTTTGAAGTTGAGTTTGATGCATCGCAGTTAGCGAGTGGGGTTTATTATTATCAGTTGAGAGTTGGTGATCTACCTGACGGCAAGGCAGGGTTTGTTGAAACCAGGAAAATGATATTAATTAAATAAGCGATAAGAATTCGATTCAATAAAACAATTATATCCATGACTGAAGTATTTCTTTTCTCGGTGAAGGAATAACAACCTTCTGTACCAGCAAACCTTTCTTTGAGATAGACGCGGCTCCGGCTTCAACTGCAGTCTGTACAGACGCTACATCGCCGGTAAACATCACATAACCTTTTCCTCCGATAGCCATTGCAAGATACACAGTGATCAATTCAACAGATGCGGACTTTACCGCTGCGTCAGCAGCTTCTATGATTGATGCTACTGAAAATGATTCAATGACTCCCAGAGCTTCTAAAGTAACTGGCGGAGTAATACCGCTTATAGCAGGGAATATGGAAGGGTGAACATTCGGGATTACAAACTGATCAACTAATTCTTCGCCGCTTCCTTCAATTCCTGTTTCAATACTTGCATTAACAGCATCAACATCACCGCCGATCAGTATCATATATTTGCCCGGACAAATTGTTCTGTTAACAATAATTTCTATATCAGCACGTTTTAACATCGCGTCAGAAACTTCAATACCTTTCGCAATGCTTGAAAGTTCAATTAATCCTATCGCTGATTTCATCTGTCGATGTCCTTCAAATTAATTCGTTAAAATTAATATTCCGTTATCTGATACTTCCTTTACAATTCCGCTTATACTTGCATGAACAGGAACACTAGAATCATTGTTAGCTGAAACTGCGATCAATTCACCTTTATTCACTCTCATTCCTATAGAAACAATTGGAGTTGAAACATTTCCAAATCCATATTTAAGCGGAACAATCACTCTTTCAAATCCGAATGTTGATGAAATGAATTCCGCTTTCCTGTCATATTTTTTTAATCCAAGTCTCTGATATAAAGAAGTGATAGGGATTTCGCGACCGTCGCGTGCGGGATGAATATCTCTGAACACTTCTTCAAGCTGATCTTTTGTAAATCCGTTTTTATTTTCTTTCAATCTTGTTTTTGTATCAACACAAATATTTTTCGGATCAAGTTTTTCAGGACATGCAAACAAAGTACATACATTACATTCGCAGCAGTGTTCAGCCCATTGATTTAATCTGTCCTTTGCGTCGCCGGTCATCTGTAATGATCGCATAACAAGATGAGGTTGTATCGGGTAACCAAGAATGTATCGCGGGCAAAGTTGTGTGCAGAAAGTACATTGATCACAAGTGCTGTGTCCGGATTTGTTATAGGATTTTGATGGAGATGTTTTTCTTACTACGAGTGTATGGTCAGCAGGTAAAACAATTAAACCGCCAAGAGTTTTATTTACTGTAACAGATAAATCAGTTTCAACTCCTCCCATCATCACTCCGCCTGTAAGAATAACAGGATCTTGAACCGAAGGACCACCTGCAAGCAATAAACAATCATTAACAGATATGCCAACAGGTACTTTTACTGTTACAGGATTTTGAACCGCACCGGTTATTGTTAAATATTTTTCTGTCACAGGAACATCATCGACTGCATTTGCAATGTTTACAAGTGTTTCAACATTGTTTACAACACAACCGACCATCAACGGAATTCCACCGGGCGGAATTCTTTTACCGGTAACCTCGTAAACTAAAATAAACTCATCACCGGCAGGATAAACATTTTCAGAAATATGAATATCAATTTTTTCTTTTTTCGCTGACGGGTATAGTAACTTAACCAGGTCTTCATTTTTTCTTTTGATAGCAAGTGTAGCTTTTGAAGCTCCGGTCAATTCGCGTACTATAGATATGCCCGCAATCAGTTTCTCAGTTTCCTGAAGCATCACCTCACGGTCTTTGTAAAGAAGCGGTTCACACTCCACACCGTTTGCAATTATGTGATCAACCTTTGAAGTGAGTTTTTTGAATGCTGGAAAACCAGCACCACCAGCACCTACAACACCTGCGTCACGTATTTTATTTAGAATTGAAATTTCAGTCAAAGTGATCCTTATATATTTTTGCCGGTATTACTTTTCATATTCTGAATTCTAAACCGCCGAAAAATAATTAATTAGGCTGTCAAAAACCTTCATTGCAGTCTTTTTGTTTATTGAATATCAGTCTTAGTAAAAGTGATTTGGGTTTATAAGTCCCATTGATTTTAATTGTTAGAGACAAATAAGAGCCACTTGTTTTTTACGGGAAATTATTTGATGTTATACTCAATCACAAAATGATTACTTAAGGAAGGGTAAACTTGATTACTCTTCAAACCTCTACTGCTTCAATCACTGCATTCCTTAAGTGTTAACTGTTCCTGGTTAGATACTCTACGTTTGTTGTTCAATTGTGTGTCATTGATCCTTGTTCTCCTTAACAACCCAAAGTTCAATACGGATTAGTATTAGTCGGTGATCCTGTTCAAGTGTTTCATGGATTTGATGGCTCTTATAATTAATTATTTTTCAACATTCCTTGAGGTATATATGAAACCTGTTTTTCGATTTATTCTGTTGGGACTTTTTCTCTTTAATTCTGTTATTGAAGCACAAATTAACAATGGCGGTTTTGAAGATTGGGATGCAAACTTAGATCCTATTATGTGGCTTACAAATAATACAACAGGTTCATTCATACCGGTTACCAGAACTAGTGATGCTTTTGCCGGAAGCTGGGCTGCTCAGGGGGATGTTGTTACATTTAGCGTATTCACTGTAGGACCATCTATTATTGGCGGAGAAATGGGTGAAGGTATCCCAATTAATTTTCGTCCATCGGCTTTCAGGGGAATGTATAAATTTACTTCTGTTGAATCCGATTTCTTACAGGTTCAGGCAAACTTCATGAAGAATGGAGTTGGAATCGGAGTTGCCGCTAACAATTTAAGTCCCGCAGCGAATTATACTGAGTTTAGTATCCCGACCGCTTTTATAAATAGTGAAGTTCCGGATTCTGTTCTCATTGCTATATTCGTTACACATGCAAGAGGATTCCCTCACGTTGGCAGCAGAGTTATTATCGACGATCTTTCATGGAGCGGTGCGACTGATATAAATGATCCCGCAGGTACACAGATTAGTAAGTATAATTTAGAACAGAATTTTCCAAACCCATTCAATCCAGGTACAAAGATCAGTTGGCAGTCGCCAATCGGCAGTCATCAAACATTAAAAGTTTATGACATGCTTGGAAGAGAAGTTGTAACATTAGTTGATGAGTACAGAACTGCGGGAAGTTATGAAGCTGAGTTTGATGGCTCACAGTTGGCAAGCGGAGTTTACTACTATAAACTGATCGTTGGTGATCCGTCGTCAAACTCAGGGCAAGGGTTTATTGAAACTAAAAAGATGTTAATGATTAAATGACACAGTCGTTTAGTTGGAAATCCAGCTTTGCATGGCTGATGATAAAGCATGACAGATTGTGAATGTTATCAGCTTATAACAATGTATAGAGATTTTCATTAGCAAAAATATTTTTAAGAGAAAGTATAGTTTCATCTAATACTTTCTCTTTCATATATTCACATTATACTTTACTCCTTCAAATAAAAAAAATCAACTAACCCGGTTATAGCACTTGTATTCAATTTATAGTATTACGGTTAAACTGGTTTGCATTCATCTTTTATTGATGACTTCTACAATTTATTCCCAGGGGAATTACAGGGAAGTAAACTGGCCGGACCCAATCTTTGAACATTTCACGTTAGCCGACGGATTACCTGAAAACAGTGTACTTGAAATTATGCAGGATCATCTTGGATATATGTGGTTTGGTACCCAGGGTGTATTAGTAAGATATGATGGTTATAATATGAAATCTTATCAGCCGGATGCTTCTGATTCTTTAAGTCTGAATGTTGGACAGACGCGAAGGATTTATGAGGATAAATCCGGTACTATCTGGATTGGAAAAAACCATGGACTTAATCGTTTTAACAGCGTTAGTGAAAAGTTTAAAAGATTTATGCACGATCCGGATGATTCAACGAGCATATCCTCCAACTTTGTAGCAGATATTTTTGAAGACAAAAACAGAAATCTTCTTATTGGTACCGAGAAAGGATTAAACTTATTTGACAGAGAGAAAGAATCCTTTAAACATATCTATTATAAAAATTCAGTTTACTCAGATAAAGTTGTTGCTATTGTAGAAGAGAAATCCGCTGGAAATATTCTTGTAGTCGACAATGATAAAATTTTAATCTATGATGCTGATGAACAGATACTTACAGATGAAAATAAAATCAATCCTTTGATTAAAGATATCGGTGAAATTAATTCCTTGCTTCAAACTGAAGATGGATTCTTCTGGATAGGACACTCATTGGGATTATCGAAGATTGATCTGAAACAAAACATTGTCACAAATTTTTCATTAACTCCACCGGATAAGAATAATGTAAAAAATTATTTTCACAATCTTGTTGAAGATAAATACGGTTTTATATGGTTGATTTCAGGCTTAGAGGAAGAAGGACGTCTTGTAGTCTTTGATCCGCGCACTGAAAAATTTAGACCGATCGAACACGATCCAAATATTCCGCACAGTATTGCAAGCAGCAGGTATATATGGTCGATTTATGAAGATCGTACTGGTGTGCTTTGGGTTGGAAGTTTTTATAACGGTTTAAATAAATGGGACAGAAATAAATCTAAATTTAAACGTTTTGTAAATGACCCTTCTAACTTGTCCGAAGGTGATTTCAAAACAGTCTTTTCTATCATTGAGGATTCGGAAAGTGTAATATGGTTTGGTACCCATAATGGTTTAAATAGTTTGAATAGAAATACAGGTGAATTCGGGAATTTTAAATACGATAATTCTGAAAATGATAACACAGTAACTTTTATCTGCAAAGAAGAATCCGGGACTTTCTGGCTTGGTACAGAAACCAGAGGTTTAGTAAAATTTGATCCTATTAGAAATTCTAAAATCTTTTATTCCAATAGTCCGGATGACCAAACTTCTATTGGTCACAACACAATTCGTTATATCTTACCAGATGGTGATGAATTTCTATGGATTGGTACTCGTGGAGGCGGATTAAATAAGTTCAATAAGAAGTCTGGTAAATTTATTCGATATCTGCCCGAGAAAGATAATCCAGGTAGTCTGAGCAATGAAAGAGTAGAGTGTATTTTTCGTGATCGAAAAGAAATGCTTTGGGTAGGAACTCAGGGTAACGCAGGACTGAACAAATTTGATGCAACAAATAATTCCTTCAAATCATTTTGGCATATTGAAGGTGGTCCCGTTGTTCCGGTAATACACGAAGATCAGAAAGGAAATTTTTGGATAGGGGCAATAAACAAAGGAATTATTTTATTTGATCGGGAAAGTGAATCCTTTTCCTACAATATTGAACTCTCAAACAATTTGATACGGTCAATACTTGAAGATGATTCCGGCAATCTATGGGTTGGGACAGACTATGGACTGTCAAAAGTAAATCCTGAAACCCGTAATGTTAAAAATATTATTACTTCAGAATCATTTGAAGGTAACAGATTTTCAAATAAAAGCGCGTTCAAAAATTCAAATCGTGAAATGCTGTTCGGTACTTCTGATGGTTTCATTCTTTTCCATCCTGATAAAATAAAAGACGATCCGATCCCACCTCAAGTAGTATTAAACAATGTTTCTCTTTTCAACAGACCGGATGAAAAATTTGAGTATGAAGGATTGATAACGGAGATTAAAGAATTAAATCTTTCTTATAATCAAAACGATCTTCGATTTGATTATGTAGGCTTGCATTATGCTGATCCATCAAGAAACAAGTATCTGTACAAGTTGGAAGGATATGAAGAAGAATGGATTGATGCAGGAACGCAACGAAATGCCACTTATACAAATCTTGATGCAGGTGAATATGTTTTCAAAGTTAAAGCCTGTAATCTCGATGGTGTCTGGAATGAAGAAGAGGCATCAATTAAGATTATAATTTCGCCGCCTTTCTGGGCAACATGGTGGGCATACACGTTTTACATTTTATTAGTGCTAAGCATTTTTTATGCAGTGAGACGATATGAAATGAACCGGCTGAGATTAAAAAACCAGGTAAAGCTTGATGAAGTAAAGCTTAAAGAAAGAGAAGAAACCGATAAAATGAAATCACGTTTCTTTGCAAACATCTCTCACGAATTCAGAACACCGCTTACTCTGATACTAGGCCCGATTGATAAACTAACTTCAGAAACTCCTGCTGATGAAATTGAAAAGCATACCGGAATTATCAGGAGAAATGCGCATCGACTGATGAATCTTATAAACCAGCTTCTTGATCTTTCACGACTCGAAGCAGGCAAACTCAAAATAAAAGCATCAAAGAGTAATATTGTTCCTTTTGTAAAAGGAATTGTGATGTCGTTTGAATCGCTTGCTGAAAGAAAAGATATTAATCTGAAGATAGAATGTGAACAGGATATTATTGAGCTTTACTTCGACAAAGAAATGATGATAAAAATTCTAACTAACCTTCTATCAAATGCATTTAAGTTCACACCCGAAGGTGGAAATATAACGGTAACCGTTGGTCATGCTGAATTTATTTCAGCATCTTCATTTGAGCACCAGATTCCGAAACAAGTTCGGAATGACAGGATGATAGTCATAAGAGTTAAAGACACCGGCATCGGAATATCAGAAGAAGAACTACCGAAACTATTCGACAGGTTTTACCAGGTTGACAGTTCGCAGACAAGAGAATATGAAGGTTCAGGATTAGGACTGGCACTAATCAAAGAACTAATTGAATTACACCACGGAAGTATTAACGTAAATAGTAAAGTCGGTACTGGCAGTGAGTTTATTGTTGAATTTCCATTGGGAAGAGATCATCTGAAAGATGATGAAATAGTTGAAAGTTCAGTTGTTGGAGAAAAGAATATTTATATAGATGAATCTGCATTCACAAAGAAAACTGAGTTGGTAACCCAAGATATCGCAAATGATATAAGAGAAAATAAAAATTTAATTCTTCTTGTCGAAGACAATCGTGATGTCCGTGAATACATAAAAGACATTCTCAACAGTCATTACAAAGTTGAAGTTGCAGTTAACGGTCAGCAGGGACTTGAGAAAGCCAAAGAGATTATGCCCGATCTTATTGTGAGTGATGTAATGATGCCTGAAATGGATGGGATAGAATTCTGCAGGATAATTAAAACAGAATTTCTTACTTCACATATTCCGGTAATTCTTCTTACTGCAAAAGCCTCACACGATAACAAAATTGAAGGGCTTGAAACCGGTGCAGATGATTACCTTATAAAACCGTTCGACTCAAAAGAGCTTCTTACACGAATAAAAAATCTTATAGAGCAGAGGAAAAGACTTAAAGAAAAATTCGGCAAGGATATTCATCCGCGACCGGAAAGCGTAACCACAAATCCACTTGACGATGAGTTTCTTAAAAAAGCTTACGACACGATTGAAAAACATCTCGATGATGTTGAATACGATACTGAACTATTTGCAAAAGAATTATTTGTAAGCCGTATGCAGCTTCACAGAAAAATACAGGCAATAACCGGACAGGCACCGGGTGAATTTATAAGGGTATATAGATTAAAACGTGCCGCCGAAATGCTCATTGAGAAAAGATTATCTGTAACTCAAATTGCATACGAAGTCGGTTACAACAGCCCATCCCATTTCAGCAAAGCATTCACAAAATATTTTAATTGCAGTCCCTCCGAATACGCCAAATAATTAGGAAAGACCTTTCGAATCCTGATAATTGTCGTGAGGCTGTCTCAAAAGTCTAAATTTGTCAGTCTGAGCTTGTCGAAGACAGACATTATCGAATAAATTCACACTTCGACAGGCTCAGTGTAACCTATAAAATTACCTTTGAGACAGCCTCATCTACAAAATCGTTATTAAGACCCTGAAATTATATAAGATCCTGAAACAAATTCAGGACAGGGATTCAGCTTGACCTTCGGTCAGTTCAGGGTGACCTAACAATCCTTTTTGTTACAAAAACGCCAGAGATAGTTACAAAAACGAAAGCAGACCCATCTGGTAAAAACTATTTTTGAATTGAA
Organism: Ignavibacteriales bacterium; assembly: GCA_016700155.1. Taxonomy (NCBI): domain Bacteria; kingdom Pseudomonadati; phylum Ignavibacteriota; class Ignavibacteria; order Ignavibacteriales; species Ignavibacteriales bacterium. The sequence continues at coordinate 2,851,193 of CP065001.1, read as the reverse complement.
AATTTAACTATCCAATAATCGTTATTAATAAAACTTTAGGAGGTTTTTATGAAAACGAATTTCAATAATTATTTGTACTTACGGTTTACTATCCTAATAGTATTTGTAGTTTCCTTTTTTATTGGTTGTACTCCAGAATTACATTACATTGATAAACACTGTACCTCAATGAAAGGTGGTCTTACTGTTGACGCTTGGGTAAATCAGAATGCTTTTAACAATTATGAATATATTGACTTCGGGGGCACGAGAATTAATAAGGATGAAATCAGAAAAATTAGGAACTTACCATACAGAAAATTACAATTCGAGGTCCCAGCCTGGCCAATTCCAGAAACTATTAAGGTATATGTAGTAACCGATGATGATAGAAGTAATAGTTTTGAATTTACCTATACTGAAGATATTGAAATTTTTAGGATTGAACCGAATAAGGGTTCAGAACTAGGTGGAACATTTGTTACTATCCGGGGAAGAAATTTTAAAGCACCAGCAGATGCTTCTTTACATACGGAAAAAGCAAGAGTTTATGAATTAGATGATCTTAAAGTAATAAGCGAAAGCGAAATTACTGGTTATACGAAGCCTCATGTTCCAGAGATCGTTCACTTATTCCTCACTTGTGACACAGAAGATTGCCCTTCTTCAGATACATTGTGGCAATGCTATGAATATATTGCTGATCCATACCATATTTTTGGTGCACCGCTTGGCATTGACGAACCTATAAAAGACTCCTATCAATATGTTGCGATTGATGATATGAATAATGATCACAGAAATGATATAGTGGTTGTTTCAAGCGATATTGCTGCTGTAAACGTACAAGTTATTAATGGAATCGACGATGATCCTATTTCAACTTTGGGATTACCCCATGATTCAAAACCAAGTGGAGTAGCTTTGGGTGATTTCGACCTTTCTGGTAGTGTAGATATTGCTGTGGCATTGGAAGAGCTTGGAGTAGTCGCTGTTATTTTTAATGATGGAAGCGGTATTATTTCAGGTTACGATTTAATTGATGTTGGTGGTAATCCGAAAGCAATTATTGTAAATGATTTAGATGGAGATGGAAATATTGATGATATTGCAACTGCGAACTCACCAGGATCATCGGTTTCAATCATGATAGGGAAAGATGATGGTAGCTTTGAAACCGCAATTGAAATTCCTATATCTGGAGGCTCAACATCAGGAAAACCAAATGAGTTAGTCTCGATCGCTGCTGCAAATCTTGATGGAGTTGGCAATTTGGATTTGGCAATTACAAATAAATCCAATAATGAAGCCATTATTTTATTCAACCCCGGTTCAAGTGTAAGTTATTTAGGTGAGTATATAAAAGAAAGTCTCATTGAACCAGTTTGGGTTGCGGGATTTGATTATAACTTTGATGGAAAAATTGATTTGTCTACACTTGATTACAGATCAGCTAATCTAAGCTATTGGGAAAATTTAGGTTCATCTTCTTTTGGAGGTCATAAAGGATTACACCTAGAGATTGCGAATCCAGTTGTTCTGACAGTTAATGGTGATTTGTTGACTATTGCTTTCGAGGATTGTTTAGTAGGGGGTAAGAAGATTTTAGAATCTTCTTATGATTATAAAATTAAATTGCCTGTAAAAGAAGGTGACCATTTTAAAGGATTTATTTTATCAATGGCAACAGGTGATCTTGATGGGGATGGTACAGCTGATATTGTTGTTGGTATGAGAGATTATGGTGCGATATTTATTATTCGCAGTACAGAAACTCATGTTTTTTAAACATTGAAGGAGTTCAACTATAAATAACAACATTTAAAGTCCTAAGTACTCTCAAATTACAGGAGAACTATTATGAAAAATCTTTCTTTCTTAACTATTGTTTTCTCAACAGTAATCTTTTTCTGCTCAACGGCTGTTGCGCAAATCAATATACCGTATCAGCAGAAGTTTAACGGACCTAATTTTCCACCATTCTGGACGCAGACTTCTACTTTAAGTCCCAGATGGAGTATTAGCCAGAGTGCAAATGCCGGCGGTACACCAAACGAGGTGATGTTTACAGGAACTGCTGGTATTGGTGTCTCCAGATTAATTGTGGGACCAATTAATACTGCAGGTTTTTCAATTCTTACTCTTCAGTTTGCTCAGAAGCTTAGTTGTTCTGATACGGCTGGTGTGGCTTTAAGAATTCAGTCCAGCACAGACGGTGGAACCTGGGTAAATGAAGGTTACAACCTTGCAGAAAATGTTTATAATTGTGCCGACGTTATAAACATTAAAATTTTACAAAATGTTGGCTTAACAACTTATCTATCATTCACAATAATAGGTAATCATTCGCTGATTGATATGGATTGGATCGATGAAGTAATTATTAGCGCTTATATTGAATCAGATGTTGGTATTAATGAGTATGCTACGACAAACAACCCGTGTTTCCATTGGTTTTCGTATTTAAATTCTGGTTCAGTTACTCAAAGTTTTCCGGTGCAATATACGCTAACAGGTACAGATACTTCAATCGATTATACGAGATGGGTTTACAATCTTGAGCCCGATGCTACACGCTCAGTTTTTGATGAAATGGATTTCACTGGTTTTTCATCGCTTACGGTATGTTCGCAGCTACAAGGTGATGGAAACCCGCTTAATGATTGTAAAACTGTAGACCTGCCTACCACTCTTAATCCTCAATTTTTTCAACTGTCCATTGATATAGCCGATAATTGGAATATTGTATCAATACCCGGTCGTATTCTTCCCGCCCCTCTATCTGTAGATACTTGGTGGCCGGGAAGAGATCCGGCTGCAAGCGTATACCAATTTGATAATGGATATCAGGCAGTGACTACCGTTGAACCCGGGAGAGGATACTGGATGAGGAATGCAGGTAATATTACGTACAATACCGGGGATGAATGGCCAGCCCAGGGCATTCGCAAAATGCCTCATTTTCCAATAGTAGTAAACGATGGTTGGCAGCTTATAGGCGCCTATGAAAGACCATTTCCTGTTAACAGTATTATTTCAATACCTCCTGGTCTAATCTCATCACCGTTTTATGAATTTTCGGGCGGCTACCAGGTAGCTGACACCCTGGAAGCAGGTTTTGCATATTGGGTAAAGACTTCGGGCTATGGGAAATTAATAATTGATACTACATGTGTTTCTACCTTACCTAATTCTTTTAGTAAGAAAAGTAGTTCTGAAGAATTATTTAAAGAAGAGTTTGGAAGAATAATAATAACTGATGCAACAGGAAAAAGTTATACTCTGTTTGCAGTAAATAGTCAGACTGATCTTGAGAAATATGAACTGCCACCACCGCCGCCAGCAGGAATATTTGACATCAGGTATAGCAGTGGAAGAATTGCTGAGGAAATTAGTTCTCAAAAGATTATTGAAATGACAGGAGTAAAATACCCGGTTACAATTAAAGTTGAAAATATGACTGGGCTGATAAAAGATGCATATGGTAATGAGCTAAACTCTGTTATCAATCCAGGTGAAGAACTAACAATTACAAACAGCTTAATTGATAAACTGATCGTACAATCGGATGATTTTACTCAGGCAGATAATTATACTCTTGAACAGAACTATCCAAATCCTTTCAACCCTGTAACAACGATCAATTACTCACTGGCACAAAATAATTTTGTATCACTCACAGTTTATGATGTACTTGGAAGAGAGGTTGCAACACTTGTTGATGAATTTAGAGAAGCTGGTATTTATGAAGTTGAGTTTGATGGATCCCAGCTCGCGAGTGGGGTGTATTATTACCAGTTAAAAGTAGGTGAGTTTGTTCAAACTAAAAAGATGATACTTACCAAGTAATTCTAATACAATTTCCGGTTTCGGTTTAATATAAAGTTTAATCGGAACCGGAGTTAATTTTTTCATTCACTCATTCAACCATTCAAACAATCAATCTTTCAATTTTTGAATCTTTCAATCTTTCAACTTCCTCACTGCACTTCACCCTAATTTTATTTAAGTTTGTAGTGAATTTTGAAAACAACTTTACCGGAGCTTTTTATGATCAGCAAAATTATTCCAGCAATAAGAACAGATAACATAACTTACGCAGTACGTGATATTGTTGTACTTGCAAATCAGGTTGCAAAATCTGGTAAAGAAATGTTGTATTTAAATATCGGTGACCCCAATCTTTATGATTTCGAACCGCCTAAACATCTTGTTGAAGAAACATATAAAGCAATGTTGAAAAATCTTAATGGTTATGCTCCTTCATCAGGAATTAAAGAAGCTGTGCAGGCAATTGAAAAGGAAGCAGAACGAAAAGGCATTACTAACGTTCATGATATTTTTGTTACAACCGGTGCTAGTGAAGCAATCGATATTTGTCTGACTGCTCTGGTAAACGACGGAGAAAATGTTCTTACACCAACTCCCGGCTATCCGCTTTACACAGCAATTGCCAGCAAACTTCAGATGATGGAAAATCCTTATTATCTTGATGAAGAAAACGGCTGGCTGCCTGATGTCGAGGACATCAAATCAAAGATTAATGATAAGACGAAAGCGATAATTCTTATCAATCCGAATAACCCGACAGGTTCACTTTATACAAAAGAAAATTTACAGCAGATAGTTGATCTCGCGCTTAAGCATAACCTTGTGATTTTTGCAGATGAGATTTACGACAAACTTTTATTCGATGGTAAAAAACATATCTCAATCGGTTCACTGAATAAAGAGGTTTCATGCATTACATTCGGTGGGCTTTCAAAAAATTATATGGTTCCCGGATTCAGAATAGGCTGGGGAATTGTAAGCGGGCAGAAAGAAGTTTTATCAGACTACATAGAAGCGATAAATAAAATTCTCCGTGCACGTTTATCGGCAAATCATCCCGAGCAATACGGAATAAAAATTTCACTCGAAGGAAACCAGGATCATCTTACTGATGCAATGGCGAAGCTGACTAAACGCAGAGATCTTACAGTTGAAATGCTTAATGCAATCCCGGGAATATCCTGTGTAAAACCCGAAGGTGCTTTTTATGCCTTTCCAAGGTTGCATATGAAACAACCGGACGCACATTTTGTAGGTGAACTTATAAAAGAAACCGGGGTTGTAATAGTTCCCGGCAGCGGCTTTGGTCAGGTTCCCGGTACAAAACATTTCAGAGTAGTCTTTCTGCCGAATGAACAAATTCTTACAGAAGCTTATAATGCTATCGGTGAGTTTTTTGTTAAGTACCAGGAGAAGTATCCTGAGTTGGTAGAAAACTAAAAAAGTTTTGTATTTGAATGACTAAAGAAAATTCGGCAGGTTCAAATGAAATAATATTCTACTCATCACCAAACGGCGACGTTAGAGTTGAAGTTTTTTTCAGGATGAAACATTTTGGTTAAGTCAGAAGAGAATGGCAGAGTTGTTTGGAGTTGAAAGTCATACAATTACATATCACCTAAAGGAAATTTACAATAGTGGTGAACTACAGAATGAGTCAACTACTCGAAAAATTCGAGTAGTTCAAAAAGAGGGGGTTAGAGAAGTCTCAAGAGAAGTAAAGAAGATTTCTGCATGGAAGAAAAGTAAATAGTTATCTGCTGTGCTAAGAACGACAATAAATACATTCAACGACCTTGACAAATGGTTGTCCGACAACTTCTATTTTGTAGATGGGCACGTTTTGTCAGTTAGGGAAAATCCGTTGGAGATTATTGTTGGTTATAACGTAAATGCAAACTATAAGGCAAATTCCGAAAGACACATTTTACCTTTCAAAATCATTCCATCTAAAATTTACGAATGGACATATGACAAAGCCATGACAAGTGTTGGCGATAAAAACTACATCGAAAGTATTGAAGTAATAGAAGTTGAAAATGGAATTTGCTTGGAATTCTCGACACCTGTGACAATTCGACTTGTAACAGACAGTCTTGTTATTGAAGAACTAGAATTGATAAAAACAACTTTTAAGCCTTGGACAAGTGAGACAGAAATTTATTTAACAAGCGACTTTTCTGAAATTCCCAGACCTGAATTTTGGAAAGAGAATTTAAGCAAATATGGACACAACATTTTGTTTCGCTATTACGCTGGTGATGAAAGACAACCAGAACAGGTACCTTATCCAGACTATCAGGGTTACTACATACAACTTGCGGATAGAATTAAATCAACGCAAGAGGGGATATTCATAAATTATTTGAAACTCAAAAATGCGAAATTGAGTTTGAGTTTTGAAAACAAGGATGAAGATTTAAAGGATGTTTGGAACGACCTTACATCAATTCTTGCAGACTTTCCCAATGCTAAAATCTATAGTGGGAACTGTGAATTTACTGGGATAGAATGGAAAAAGTATTTAACTGACAAGATATTACCGACAACAGAATGACAGAAATCACAGCATATAATAGACGATTGGCAAAAAAGTTGTTTAAGCGCTTAAATTAAATTTTGTGTTTCTTAATCCACTTCTTCGTCAAGCGCCAAACAGTTATGTCAATATCCTTTTCATCATTTTTTCATCTCAACCTTACCTTGATTAGCTAATACTCATTCTCTATATTTGCACTTCAAATAACTAAAAACGGTAATTTTTCTTTGACCCAGTTTAATATTTCAACACTTCCAGGCGGTGTAAAAATCGTCTCTGAAAATATTCCTCACTTAAAATCTTTTTCCCTCGGCTTCTGGTTTAATGTCGGCAGCCGTGATGAAAAAAATGATGAGAATGGTATTTCACATTTCATCGAACACATGGTTTTTAAAGGAACCAAAAAAAGATCAGCAAAAAAAATATCTGAGGAGATTGAATCCTGCGGCGGTTATTTGAACGCGTTCACTTCCAAAGAACATACATGCTTTTACGGAAGGGGAATGACGAAATATTTTGAAAAAACTTTTGAAGTGATTGCTGATATGGTTCAGGAACCGCTCTTCAAACAAAAGGAAATTAAAAAAGAAGCGGGTGTTGTCATCGATGAATTAAATGATATCAATGATAATCCCGAAGAATTAATTTTTGACAAGTTTGAAGAAGTATTGTTCAAAGGAAGTACTTTAAGTCAGCCGATAATCGGAACGGAAAAAAATCTTTTAAGTTTTGATTCGGATAAATTACACGCGTTTCATCACAACCATTATTTATCAGGCAATATTCTGATAGCTGTTTCAGGAAATGTTGAACATCATCAGGTTGTAAGGTGTGCAGAAAAATATATTAATAGAATATCCAGTGCATCAAAGAGTAAAAGAAAACTTGCTTCACATCAATCAGAAATAAACAAAGTGATTGAAAAAGATATTCAGCAGGTTCATTGTATAATCGGTAAAAGTTCATACGGATATAAGGATGACGAGCAAAGAATAAAACTTCATGTACTTTCAAATATACTTGGCGAAGGAAGCAGTTCAAGATTATTCCAGGAAGTAAGAGAGAAACTTGGAATCACTTACCAGATAAATTCTTTTATTAATTCTTTTTCAGATACTTCAACATTTGGAGTTTACTTTTCAACCAACAACAAACAGGTTGATAAAGTGCTAAATGTTCTTTCAAAAGAATTTAATAAACTGAGAACAACTGAAGTAGGCGCAAGAGAATTAAAAAGAGTAAAAGAATATTTAAAAGGAAGCACTTATCTTAGTCTTGAAAACACTACCAACAGGATGATACGTGCTGCAAGTTCTGTTATTTATTTTGGAAAAATTATTCCTGTTGAATCGTTTGTTGAAAGAGTTGATAACACTACAAGCGAAGATATTATCAAACTTGCAAACGAAGTTTTAAAAGAAGATTTATTAACGAAAATATTTATAAGATCACTAAAATCGGATTTGAAAAAAGCCGCTTAACACATAACAGGTTTTACTATGCCTAATTTTATTATAGATGGAAAAGAAATAGAGTTTACACAGGGACAGACGATTATAGAAGCTGCCAAAGCGGTCGGGATTGACATCCCGCATTTTTGCTGGCATCCTTCTTTATCTGTTTCCGGCAACTGCCGCGTATGTTTGGTTGAAGTTGAAAAAATGCCAAAGCTTGTTATCGCTTGTTCAACAATTGCGGCTGAAGGAATGGTTGTTCATACACAATCAGAAAAAACTCTTGCCGCTCGTAATGCTGTTATGGAATTTATATTGATCAATCATCCGCTTGATTGTCCTATTTGCGATGAGGCGGGTGAGTGCAAACTTCAGGATTATGCTTATTCACATTCAGCAGGTGAAAGCAGGTTTGTTGAAGAGAAAGTTCACAAAGATAAAAGAGTTGAACTCGGTCCTTATGTTATGTTTGATGCTGAACGTTGTATTTCCTGTTCGCGGTGTATCCGCTTCTGCGATGAGATTGCAAAAGATCCGGAACTTACTTTTGTTAAACGAGGCGACAGAGTTACAATCGTTACTTATCCCGGTCAGCAAATGGATAATCCTTATTCACTAAATACAACTGATATTTGTCCTGTTGGCGCGTTGACAAACAGAGATTTCAGATTTAACGCAAGAGTCTGGGATATGTCATCGACAAAAACAATTTGCCAGGGCTGCTCACGCGGGTGCAATATTGATTTATGGGTACGTAACAATAAAGTATTGAGAATAACACCAAGACTTAATGAAGAAGTTAACAGCTACTGGATGTGTGATCACGGAAGATTAAGCACATTCAAATTTGTAAATGAAGAAAGAGTTGACGGACCACATATCAGAAGAGATGGTTCATTAGTAAAAGTTGATTGGGATGAAGCATTTCAATTAGCAGCTAAAGAATTGAGATCATTTAAGAAAGATGAAATTGCAGTTATTGGCTCAGCATCTTCTACATGCGAAGATGATTTTATGGTTTCAAAATTTGCAAAATCAGTTTTAGGAACAAAGAATATCGATTTCATAAAAAAGAATGATCCCGAATTTGCTGATGATATTCTCAGAAAATCTGACATGACTTCCAACTCATTAGGAGCCGAATTACTTGGAGTAAAATCATCTTCGTCAGGATTGAACTTTGATGGAATTGTAAATGCAATCAAAGACGGAAAGATAAAAGCTCTCTTTATTATAGAAGAGGATGTTGTTTCTCTTAATTCAGAATTAGAAACTATCTTAACCAAATTGGATTTATTAATTGTACACTCTGCAAACTTTAACAAAACAACAGCACTTGCAGATATTGTTTTTCCCGCAGCTACTTATGCTGAGAAAAACGGAACTGTAATTAATTTTGATGGAAGAGTTCAAAGGATTCGTCCTGCAGTTGCGCTTAATGAAGAAGATCGCGCACTTGAAGGAATGTCAATGAGCAGGCTAGATAGATTCGGAACAAAGTATGACAAGTGGGCAAACGGAACTAAACACGACGCAAAAGCAACGTGGAGAATACTTGCCGGTTTATCAAATATGTTCGGACAAAAATATAAGTTTGCAATGGCGGAAGAAGTGTTTAATGAAATAGTAAATACAGTTCCTGAATTTAAAGGACTTGATTACGATGTCATCGGCGAACTTGGCGCTAAATTAAAAATTAAAATTTCAGAACAGACTATTAAAGCATAAGGGAGAAATAATTAAATGAATATCCTTGAAATTGCGGTTATTACCCTTATCAAAATAGGTTTTATACTGACAGTAATGCTGCTCACAGTTTCTTACTTAGTGTATTTTGAAAGAAGAGTAAGCGCATGGGCACAGAATCGTTTAGGTCCGAACAGAGTTGGATGGGAAGGAATTCTTCAACCATTTGCTGATGTATTAAAACTTTTATTTAAAGAAGATATTGTTCCGTTCAACGCAAGCAAAGTAATACATACAATTGCACCAATGATAGCATTGTTCGTTGCTTTTACTACTTACGCTGTTATACCAATCGGAGGAAATATAGAAGTTTTTGGTTATAACATTTCACTCGTTGTCGCTGATGTTAATATCGGAATATTATATGTGCTTGCCCTTACATCATTAGGTGTTTACGCAATTACACTTGCAGGCTGGTCATCGGGAAGTAAATATTCATTATTAGGCGGAATCAGATCATCTGCTCAAATGATCTCTTACGAAATCTCAATGGGATTTTCAATCGGCGGCGTTCTACTTTTATCAGAATCACTAAGACCAATTGCTATTGTTGAAGGTCAGGGAGCTTATCTCTGGAATATGTGGCTACAGCCAATCGGTTTTATAACATTTGTTGTTTCCGCATTTGCTGAGACAAACAGGTTACCTTTCGATTTACCCGAAGCTGAACCAGAATTAGTCGGTGGATTCCATACCGAATACAGCAGTATGAAATTCGCAGGTTTCTTTTTAGCGGAATACGCTAATATGATAATTGCAAGCGGACTTATCATTACATTATACCTTGGCGGATATAACTTACCGTTTGTTGATGTTGCAACATTCGGATTACCTGCCTGGTTAACAGTTCTTATTCAGGTCGCAACATTTTTTGTAAAGATGGGTGCTGTGTTATTCTTTTTCTTATGGGTACGATGGAGTTTACCAAGATTCAGATATGATCAGTTAATGAATCTCGGATGGAAAGTAATGTTCCCGTTATCATTAATTAATATTATCTGGGTTGCATTACTAATAATGATTTTTAATTTATGATTTGTGTATCATCATTTAATGAATTTGTGAAAGAAGTTTTTACCGGGAGTATTAATGCCAGTTAAGAAACGATCAAAAGATTTGACAGTTTGGGAAAGAATTTATATTCCTGAAATAGTTAAAGGATTAGGTTTAACATTAAAAAATATGTTCAAACCAAAATTCACCATGCAATATCCTGAAGAAAGATTTAATCCGCCGGCATCTTACCGCGGTCGCCCTGTTCTTGTAATGGAAAATAATGGTGAAGAAAGATGCGTGGCGTGCGGACTTTGTTCAAGAGTATGCCCGGCTTTAGCTATTGAAGTTCAGGCTTCAGAAACAGAAAGAGAAAAAGAACGTTATCCTGAAGTCTTCGAGATAAATATGTTGAGATGTATTTTTTGCGGATTTTGTGAAGAAGTTTGTCCCGAGGAAGCAATTGTTATGAGTAAAGATTATGAACTAGCGTTCAGCAATCGCGCTGATGCACTGTATGGAAAAGATAAACTATTGGTTCCGGTAACACAGGTTCAGGAACGAATAGACTTTTTGAGAAATTATAAATAGTTGATGTTTTAATTATTTGTAGTTAATTTCTCCACCCCTATGACTAAGGTCATTAAAATATTGCTGGTAGTTGTACTTTTTGCCATTTCGGCATTTGCACAATTAAACCGAGAGTACTACGATCTTTCATTTCCCAAATTCATCCCTGTTAATTCAACATTCGAAGTATCATTTGTAACAACCAAAGCTTTTAATAACGCAAGTGTTCTTGAGATATTAATTCAAGCAGGATCAGGTACGGAAATAAAATCAGCAGAACTTCGATACTCGGGTAAAAAAATAAAGTTAAAAGTTTTGGAAGTTGAAAATTCAGAGTCTTTGAAAAAAAATAAAAGTATAGTTGTTGATTTTTCCGATTCTACATTAGGAACAAACGATTTTTTCCAGGTGTTGCTTTCTTTCAAAAACGAAAATGTAAGTGCTGATAAAATCGGGATCGCGGGAATATATAAGAATAACAACAAGATACTTGGATATTGTACATATTCTGAGGATGATCTTTACCAGGAATCAGTCGAACCATATTATACCGAGTTGAATTTAGAATTTTATAAACCACAAAAACTCGCCGGCAGGTCGCTTCAGTTATCCTCGGAATCATATCTTAATATTAAGATGCCTGAGCAAAATGCAAAATATCTTCTTCTTGATTTTTGGTTAAAATTAAATAATGTGGATATATCAATACTATCACTTGAAGATAAAAGACAACAAAAAAATATTCTGGAACTGAAGTATAATCCGCATCTCATGGTTTATACTGATTTTATTGATAGTGAACTGGAATACTCGAAACCGGAATTCATCAGCAGAAAAATGTGGAATCATATTTCAGTCATTATTGAAAAAAATACTGATCGAATAAGATTTTTTTCAGATGGAAAATTGTTAAGCAAAGGAAAATTACCACCGGGAATATCCACGGCTGACCTGAGTTTCAAATTTAAAATCAATGCTGAAAATAAAAGCTGCAACATTGAACAGTTAAGATTAATAGAATTCGATGATGATATAAACAAAGCCTTTATTAATAATAATTATAACGGTAACACACTTGATGGTTCGAATGCATTTCTTCTATTAAAGTTTGACACAAGTGATGAATTTACCACACTGCTTCAAAAACAAATAATAGAGTTTGGTGGAATTCAACTTGTAAAATCAGATGCACCGCTATTTACAACTGCACCGGAACTTAATATTGCACTATATAAAAACTCGATTGAACTTAACTGGAATTCTGTCGGGAAGAATATTGCTTCCGTGTATATTCTTGAAAAGTCTATTCAGGCGCAGCCTTATTTAGAAGTTGTGAAAGTTCAGGCAATTGACGATCAGGAAAAAATTTACTCTTACACAGATGTTGTTGATGAACTTGCAGGAATAGTTTATTACAGGATAAAGCAAGTGAATAAAGATGGCAGTGTAGTTTATTCAGGTAGTGTTAAAGTAGGTCAGGGTAAGCTTGAAGATCAGGTTATTGTGGAACAAAATTTCCCCAATCCATTTAATCCTAAAACAAGTATTGTAGTAGATTTGCTTGAAGCAAGTGAAGTACATATAGTGATTTATAATCTTGAGGGCAGGGAAGTAGTAACTTTGCAGGATGGTGTTTTAGAAAAAGGTCAGCATAAATTTAATTTTGATGGTACTGAACTGCCATCCGGAATCTATCTTTATAAAGTTACAACACCATCGTTCTCGCAGACTCGTAAAATGATTTTAGCAAAATAAGTTCTGAAAAATTAGTCAGTAGTCACTTCTAAATTTTTTCTAATAATTTTCTGCAGGCATTTCAGATGTTATCTAAAATATACTCAAGTGCAACTTATGGAATTGATGCCTACATTCTTGAAGTTGAAACTCATGTCGAAAAACAGATCCCTAATTTTATCATAGTTGGGTTACCTGATAATGCAGTAAAAGAAAGTCGTGAACGGGTAACTGCGGCAATTAAGAATTCAGGATTGGAATTCCCTCTTAAAAAAGTTACGATCAATCTTGCACCGGCGGATATTCGGAAAGAAGGAAGTTCCTTTGATCTTCCTATCGCAGTTGGAATTTTATCTGCTACCGGAGTTCTTGAAAATATCTTAATTGATGATACAATATTTTTGGGTGAGCTTTCACTTGATGGTAACTTGCGTCCGGTGAAAGGTGTGCTTCCAATTTCAGTTGAAGCAAAACGTAAGGGATTTAAAAGAATTTTACTTCCCCTGGAATCAGCAGAAGAAGCCGCGATAGTTGATGGTCTTGAGGTGTACGGTATGAAAAATCTCGAAGAGGTCGTTCAGTTTTTGAGGGGAGATATTTCAAAAACTAAAACAGAAGTTAAAACTGAAAAATTGTTTTCTTCTATAAATGTTTATCAACTTGATTTTTCTGATGTCAAAGGACAGGAAAATGTAAAAAGAGCACTTGAAGTAGCGGCTGCAGGTAGTCATAATATTTTAATGATAGGTCCACCTGGATCTGGTAAAACAATGCTGGCTAAAAGACTCCCATCAATTCTTCCCCCATTATCATTTGAAGAAGCACTGGAAACAACAAAGATTCATTCTGTTGCTGGAATTCTTTCAAAAGAGCAGGCATTGGTTACTGAGAGACCATTCAGAAGCCCGCACCATACTGTGTCAGATGCTGCACTTGTCGGCGGCGGCTCATTCCCCAGACCGGGAGAAGTATCTTTTGCTCATCATGGGGTTTTATTTTTAGATGAATTGCCTGAATTCAAAAAGAATGTACTTGAAGTTCTCAGGCAGCCACTTGAAGATTCAAAAGTCACAGTTAGTCGCTCCAAGTTATCATTAGAGTTTCCTGCGAATTTTATGTTAGCATCTGCAATGAATCCCTGCCCATGTGGATTCTTTACTGATCCAACAAAAGAATGCACATGTTCGCCTCCAATTATTCAAAAGTACATGTCCAAAATATCCGGACCACTTCTTGACAGAATAGATATTCACATCGAAGTACCAGCGGTTAAATACAAAGAACTTTCATCTGACATTAAGAGCGAAGGTTCAAATGAAATAAGAAAAAGAGTAATCAACGCTAGGAAAGTGCAGTTTAACAGATTTAAGGACTTAAAACACATTTTTAATAATGGGGACATGGGAACTAAAGAAGTACGACAATATTGTAAATTAGATCAACCGGGCTCTGAATTATTAAAAATGGCTATGACAAAACTGGGTTTATCGGCGCGAGCTTATGATAGAATTTTGAAAGTGAGCCGAACGATTGCAGATCTTGATGGTTCAGAAGAAATAATGTCAAATCATATTAGTGAAGCCATACAATACCGAAGCCTTGACCGTGAGCTTTGGAAACATTGAAATTTTGTAACTCATGCCTCAATATTTATTAATGAATGTCATATTCAATAGATTTTATTTGCATTTTTATTTCATAACAAATATATTTGTTGCTCGTTTATAAATCCGGGCGGACGCCGGAGTTGGAGAGCCGGGGCGGACTGTAAATCCGTTGGCTGACGCCTTTGGGGGTTCGAATCCCTCGCCGCCCACAAAACGATTTTTATTGAAATATTGGGGAACATGGTAACAAAGAAAAGTTGTCATTAGCTTTCTGGTTCTTCAACATAGAATTTCAAATTAAATGTTCTGTTTATATTGATGATTGATTGCGGGAGTAACTCAGTTGGCTAGAGTCACAGCCTTCCAAGCTGTTGGTCGCGGGTTCGAGTCCCGTCTCCCGCTCAAGCAATAAATAATAATTTTATTGCTGACGTAGCTCAGTTGGTAGAGCACATCCTTGGTAAGGATGAGGTCACCGGTTCAATCCCGGTCGTCAGCTCAAACAAAATGAGATTAGAATTATGAGAGATATAATAACATTAGAATGTACAGAGTGTAAAAGAAGAAATTACACTACTACAAAAAATAAAAGATTACACGCTGGTAGAGTTGAATTCAAAAAGTATTGCCGTTGGGATAAAAAGCATACTATCCACAAAGAAACAAAATGATTTCAGCTACGTCAGTAGCTCAATTGGCTAGAGCAGCGGTCTCCAAAACCGCAGGTTGGGGGTTCGAGTCCCTCCTGACGTGCATACTAAAATCCTGAAAGTTATAAAATGAAAGAAAAAATAATAAAGTTCTTTGATGATGTGGTAAAGGAAATGAAAAAAGTGACCTGGCCTACAAAAAATGAACTTAAAGAATCTACCACAATAGTTATTGTAGTTTGCCTTGTTATTGCTGCTTTCACGTATGTGATTGATCTTGTAATTAATGAATTTATTAAAGGTATTTATTAGGCTTCAGACTTTATGGATTATAAATGGTATGTAGTTAGAACATTTTCCGGGCATGAAAACAAAGTAAAAAGTGTTTTAGAGTCCGAGATGGCTGAAAATGATCAGCTGAAAGCAAAAATTCAGGATATTTTAGTTCCTACTGAAAAAGTCTTTGAAGTTAAAGATGGCAAGAAAAAAAGTAAAACAAAGAATTTCTTTCCCGGATATATCCTCGTTCAAGCTGATTTAGATAATCAGGTAAAAGAGTTTATTCTTAATACTCAATCTGTTATGGGATTTCTTGGTACCAGGAATAACCCAAACCCACTTCAACCGGAGGAAGTAAAAAGAATAGTTGGAAGAATAACCCAGGACGAAAGTGGTGAAAGAATTGAAACGATTTTTCGTAATGGAGATATTGTTAAAATTATTGATGGTCCATTCAATAATTTTAGTGCAACGGTTCAGGAAGTAAACGAAGAAAAAATGAAAATAAAAGTTCTTGTTTCAATTTTTGGTAGAAAAACTCCTGTTGAGATTGATTTTGTTCAAGCAGAATTAGAAAAATAAAAAGCATTTTATTGAATAGGTAAATTTATGGCAAAAAAAATAAGTGGATTTATTAAGCTTCAGATTCCCGCAGGTAAAGCTAATCCATCACCACCGGTTGGACCGGCGTTAGGTCAGAAAGGTGTTAACATTATGGAGTTTTGTAAGCAGTTTAATGCCAGAACTTCAGACAAAGATGGGTTAATTATACCTGTCGTAATCACTGTATATTCTGATAAATCATTCACATTTATTACAAAAACTCCACCGGCAGCTGTTTTATTAAAAAAAGCAGCAAAGGTTGATAAAGGTTCGGCTGAATCGAATCGCAACAAAATTGGAAAAGTTACCCAGGCTCAAGTGAGAGAAATTGCTCAAATGAAAATGCCAGATCTTAATGCATTTGATATTGATCATGCAATGAGCATGGTTGCCGGTACAGCAAGAAGTATGGGACTGACAGTAGAAGACTAACTAAGAAATTTGATGGTGTAAAATGCAAAAAACAAAAAGAAATAAAGAAATTTCTAAATCAGTGGATAAATCAAAAGAATATCTGATTTTAGATGCAATAAAAATTTTACAGGACAGCTCCAAAGTAAAATTTGTTGAGTCACTTGATTGTGCCATCAGATTAGGAGTGGATCCAAGACATGCTGACCAGATGGTCAGAGGAACCGTTTCTTTACCGAATGGAACAGGTAAAGAAGTTAAGGTTTTGGTTATTGCCAAAGGTGCCAAGGCACAGGAAGCGCTTGATTCAGGCGCTGATTTTGCCGGCTTTGAAGAATATCTAGAAAAAATAAAAGGCGGTTGGGCTGATGTTGATGTGGTAATTGCGACACCGGATTCAATGGGTGAACTTGGAAAACTTGGTAAAGTTTTAGGACCAAAAGGATTAATGCCGAATCCTAAAAGCGGCACAGTAACAATGGATGTGGCAAAAGCTGTTAAAGAAGTTAAAGCCGGGAAAATTGAATTCCGCGTTGAAAAAGCCGGTATTGTTCATACTTCTCTAGGCAAATTAAATTTTGATGCAGAAAAATTAGCTGAAAACACTCACGCTTTTTTAAATACCATCGTTAAGCTTAAACCTTCAACCGCAAAAGGACAATATATCAAGAGCCTTTATTTATCAAGCACGATGGGTCCAGGATTAAAAATTAGTAAAGAAGAAGTTGCACTTTAAAAAGTTTACGCACTCTGTTAATGCTTCTAACAGAATAGATAACAAAACCTCTGTAATAGGAGAAACATGAACAAAACTGAAAAATCTGAAATCATTTCAGAAATAAAAGAAATGATTGAAAGTGCTTCAGCAGTTTATCTGACAGACTATACCGGTATTACGGTAGAGGATATAAATCAGATCAGGAATGAATTCCGCAAGGAAGGTGTTAGATATAAAGTAATAAAGAATACTTTATTTAAACGCGCAATTACTGAATCTGAAAAGTTTGATAAACTTGGTGATCATTTAGTAGGAATGACAGGATATGCATTCGCTTCTCATAATCCGGTCGCACCTGCAAAAATCATCAAGAAGTACTTCGATACAACACAAAAACTATCTTTAAAAGCCTGTTATATTGAAAATCAATTTTATGATGGCAACCAGTTAAATCAATTGGCTAGCCTGCCGTCTAAGAATGAAATCATTGCAGGTATTTTAGGAAGCCTCAATTCACCTGTTTCAGGTGTTGTTGGCGCAATTAACGCTGTAATGAGAGACCTTGTTAGCGTAGTTGATGAGATCTCTAAGAAAAAAGCAGCGTAATAAAATTTGAAAAAATTATCAGGAGAAAAATAAAATGTCAGAAAAAGTTGGTCAAGCTTTAGAACTTATTAAAGGAATGTCGCTTTTAGAAGCTGCAGAACTTAAAAAAGCACTTGAAGATGAATTTGGTGTTACAGCAGCAGCACCTGTTGTTGTAGCAGCCGGTGGTGCGCCTGCAGCTGGTGGTGCGCCTGTTGAAGAAAAAACAGAATTTGATGTCATCCTCGTTTCTGCAGGAGATAAAAAGATCAACGTAATTAAAGTTGTTCGTGCTCACACAGGATTAGGTTTGAAAGAAGCTAAAGATCTTGTTGACACAGCTCCAAAACCAGTCAAAGAAGGAATTTCTAAAGACGAAGCTGAAAAACTCAAAAAAGAGTTTGAAGAAGCTGGTGCTTCAGTAGAAGTTAAGTAATAACTAGTACGTTTAGATTTACGCATATTAAAAAGTGATAAGCGGGTGAAGTCCGTCTTATCGCTTTTTATGTTATAAGTGATTGAATGATATTGACAGAAATGTTAGAATTTGAATTAAAATTGGAGGTTTATAATTGAACAATCAAAGAATTTCCTTCGGTAAAATCCCTTCAGTAATTTCAGCTCCAGATCTATTAAGTATACAGACGGATTCATTCGAAGATTTTGTCCAACTGAAAACAGAGCCCGATTTAAGGGAGAACAAAGGGCTTCAGGCTGTATTCAGCAGCAATTTCCCCATCTTCGACAACAAGGAAAATTATCGCTTAGATTTTATAGAATATTATGTTGAAAAACCGCGGTACTCAGTACTTGAATGTCTTGAGCGTGGGTTAACATTTGCTACACCTCTTAAAGGGAAACTGCGTCTTTCAACTAAAGATCCGGAAACTGAAGAATTTGTAAATACTGTTGAGCAGGAAGTTTATCTTGGTAACCTTCCGTTCATGACTAACAAAGGTACCTTTATAATTAATGGAGCCGAGCGTGTTGTTGTATCGCAATTGCATCGTTCTCCTGGTGTTGCCTTCAGTCAAACGGTTCATCCAAACGGCACTCCAATTTATTCTGCACGAATAATCCCGCTACGCGGTTCCTGGGTAGAATTTGCAACAGACATAAACTATATCATGTATGTTTATATCGACAGAAGGAAAAAATTCCCGGCAACCACTTTACTTCGTGCACTTAATTTTGCATCAGATGAAGAAATTCTCGACCTCTTTAACCTTGTTGAAGAAATAAAAGTAAAAAAAGTAAAAATTGAAGAGTATATCGGTCGTGCAATTGCCAGCGATGTATTTGATATGTCAACAGGTGAAATTTTTCTAACCAAGGATAGCATTCTGACGGAAGAAGACGTTGAAAGATTAGGAGAAGCAGAAGTCGATACTCTTAAACTTATCAAGTCAGACGCAGGTCCTGACAGTGATTTGATTGTTAATACTTTAAGAAAAGATACTTCTCATACCCGTGAAGAAGCCTTATTTGCTATTTACAGACAACTGCGTTCAGGCGAGGCTCCGGATATTGAAACCGCTGAAGCATTGATTGAAAAACTTTTCTTCAATGATAAGCGTTATGATCTTGGTGATGTTGGTCGTCACAGGATGAATGATAAGTTGAAACTGGAAATACCGGAAACAACTACAATACTTACAGTCGAAGATATCATCGCAATTATGAAATACATCATCAAACTTAAGGGTGGTGTTGAAAGCGTTGATGATATAGATCATCTTGGCAACAGAAGAATACGTACGGTAGGAGAACAACTCGGTCAGCAGTTCAACATTGGTATGGCGCGTATGGCTAGAACCATAAAAGAACGTATGAACATGCGTGATAATGAAAACTTTACTCCCCAGGATCTTGTTAATGCTAGAACAATCAGCAGTGTTATCAATGCATTCTTCGGTACCAACCAGCTTAGCCAGTTTATGGATCAGACAAATCCTCTTGCTGAAATTACACACAAGAGAAGAATGTCAGCTTTAGGACCTGGTGGATTAACACGTGAAAGAGCCGGATTTGAAGTTCGTGACGTTCACTACACACATTACGGTAGATTGTGCCCGATTGAAACACCTGAAGGTCCGAACATCGGTTTGATTTCGTCACTTACAATATTTGCAAGAGTTAACCGTTATGGTTTTCTTGAAACTCCATATAGAAAAGTACAAAAAGGAAAAGTGCTTGAGGAAGTTCATTACCTTACTGCTGAACAAGAAGATAACTTCACAATTGCTCAGGCAAATGCCCCGTTAACCGAACAATCTAAATTTGTTAATGAAAGAGTTAAGTCAAGGTATAAAGGTGAGTTTCCGATTGTGACTCCTGATCACATTCAATTTATGGATGTTGCCCCTGCACAAATCGTTAGTACTGCAGCTGCATTAATTCCATTCCTTGAACACGACGATGCGAACAGAGCATTGATGGGTTCAAACATGCAGCGCCAGGCTGTTCCATTGTTAAGACCCGAAGCCCCAATTGTAGGCACCGGAATGGAAAAGAAACTTGCTACAGATTCAAGAGCTGTTATCCTTGCTGAAGATAATGGCGTAGTTGAATTTGTTGATGCTAATATGATAACAGTCAAGTATGATATTAATCCAAATAGTGTAGAGGCTCTTACTAGTTTCAACGATGTAAGAAGAGTCACTTACAGGCTGACAAAGTTTAATGGTACTAACCAGGAGACTTGTGTTAATCAGCGTCCGATAGTAAAACAAGGACAAAGAGTAATCACCGGTGATGTACTTGCAGACGGTACTTCAACTGACAATGGAGAACTTGCCCTTGGAAGAAACGTGCTTGTAGCGTTTATGCCGTGGAGAGGATATAACTTTGAAGATGCTATCATTATCAGTGAACGTGTTGTAAGCGAAGATGTTTATACATCTATTCACATTGAAGAATTTGAATTACAAGTAAGAGAAACAAAACGTGGTGAAGAAGAACTCACGCGTGAAATTCCTAACGTAAGCGAAGAGGCTGTAAAAAATCTTGATGAGTATGGCATAGTCAGAGAAGGCGCTGAGGTAAAAGAGAATGATATTCTTATAGGAAAAATTACACCAAAAGGTGAAACTGATCCTACACCGGAAGAAAAATTATTAAGGGCTATATTCGGAGATAAAGCTGGTGACGTGAAAGATGCTTCACTGAAAGCGCCTCCGGGAATTAAAGGAACAGTTATTAAGACTCGTTTATTTAGCAGAAAGAAAAGAGACGGCGATGCTAAAAAAACTGAGAAGAAAGTTTTAGATAATCTTGAAAATCAGCATAAGCAAAACTTACAAAACGCTTATGACAAACTGATTGAAAAATTAACGAAGATCACAGACGGTTTAACAACAACCGGAATCAGGGATCTTGATGGCAGTGTTGTAATCCGCAGCGGTACTACAATCAAAGAAACAACTTTTGCTCAGCTTGATGATGTTACAAAACTTGATTACACATTAGAGTGGTTCGATACAAAGAAAACAAACAACCACATCAAATTATTATTTAAAAACTATTTTGATGTAGTTGCGGAAATTGAAGAAGACTTCAAGCGTGAAAAAGTTAAAATTGCCGGTGGCGATGAACTACCTCCGGGAATTGTTCAGTTAGCTAAAGTTTATGTGGCTAAAAAGAGAAAACTTTCTGTCGGTGATAAAATGGCGGGAAGACACGGTAACAAAGGTGTTGTTGCCAAAATAGTTCCGATAGAAGATATGCCGTTCCTTCCGGATGGAACACCCGTTGATATAATTCTTAATCCACTTGGTGTACCTTCACGTATGAATCTTGGTCAGCTTTACGAAACAGCTTTAGGCTGGGCTGGTAAGATGCTCGGAGTAAAATTCTCAACTCCGATATTTGACGGCGCCAAAATGGAAGATGTAGATGAATGGTTAGAGAAAGCCGGCTTGGAAAAAGGCAGTAAATCTACTTTGCATGATGGAAGATCAGGCGATCCTTTCCATCAAAAAGTTACCTGCGGATATATTTATATGCTTAAACTAAGCCACCTTGTTGATGATAAAATTCATGCAAGGTCTATTGGACCATACTCTCTCATTACTCAGCAGCCGCTTGGTGGTAAAGCACAATTCGGCGGCCAGCGTTTCGGAGAAATGGAAGTTTGGGCGCTTGAAGGTTATGGCGCTTCGCACATACTTCAGGAAATCCTCACTGTAAAAAGTGATGACGTTGCCGGTAGAGCAAAAATTTATGAGTCTATTGTTAAGGGTGAAAACCTACAGGAACCAAATATTCCTGAATCGTTCAACGTATTAATTAAAGAGCTCCAGGGTCTTGGACTCGATATAAAAATTAATTAATAGCTGAACATTTTTTCACTTAGAAATTAGGAGATATATAAAATGCCTTATAGAGTTCAAGAAAATGCAATGAAAGATATAGCCAGCATAACAATAAGCCTGGCAAGCCCTGATGATATATTATCGAGATCTTATGGTGAAGTAACAAAACCTGAAACAATTAATTACCGTTCTTTCAGACCTGAAAAAGACGGATTGTTCTGCGAGAAAATTTTTGGTCCTACACGTGACTGGGAATGTTTTTGCGGTAAGTATAAACGAATCCGTTACAAAGGTATCATCTGTGACAGATGCGGTGTTGAAGTAACACAAAAAAGTGTTCGCCGCGAAAGAATGGGACATATAGGACTTGCAGTTCCTGTTGTGCACATCTGGTTTTTCAGAGCACAGCCATCAAAGATAGGAAACATAATCGGTGTAAGTCTTAAAGAATTAGAGAAGATTATTTATTATGAATCTTATGTTGTTATCAATCCTGGTCCAACCGGATTAAGCAAAAAGGATTTGATTTCAGAAGATCAATACTTTGAAGTTTTAAATTCACTACCAGCCGGTAATGAAAAACTTGATGACACCGATCCTAAAAAATTCGTAGCAAAAATCGGCGGCGATGCAGTAAAAGATATTTTGCGTAATACTGATGTTGAAAAATTATCAAAAGAGTTACGCGATCAGTTAAAGGTTGAAACATCTCAGCAGAAAAAGGCTGACCTTCTTAAAAGATTAAGAGTGCTTGAGGCATTTAAAGAAGAAGAAGGTAAAGTTCCAAACAGACCCGATTGGATGGTACTTAGTTACATCCCGGTTATACCGCCTGAATTAAGACCTCTTGTTCCTCTTGAAGGCGGAAGATTTGCAACAAGCGATCTTAACGATCTTTATAGAAGAGTGATCATCAGGAACAATCGTTTAAAAAGATTAATTGATATCAAAGCTCCTGAAGTAATTCTTCGTAACGAAAAAAGAATGCTGCAGGAATCTGTCGATGCACTGTTTGACAATTCAAGAAGAGGCAGTGCTGTAAGAAGTGATAATAACCGTCCGCTTAAATCTTTAAGTGATATGCTTAAAGGTAAACAGGGAAGATTCAGACAAAATCTCCTTGGAAAAAGAGTTGACTATTCAGGTCGTTCAGTTATTGTTGTCGGTCCTGAATTAAAACTTCATCAGTGTGGTTTGCCTAAAGATATGGCTGTGGAATTGTTCAAGCCGTTCATCATCCGCAAACTTATTGAAAGAGGACATAATAAAACAGTAAAGAGTGCAAGGAAAGTCGTTGATAGAAAAGACCCTATTATATGGGAGATACTTGCAAAAATAATTGAAGGGCACCCGGTACTACTTAATCGTGCGCCGACTTTGCACAGACTTGGTATTCAGGCTTTTCAACCGATTCTTATTGACGGAAGAGCAATTCAGTTGCACCCGATGGTGTGTACGGCATTCAACGCTGACTTTGACGGTGACCAGATGGCTGTTCACGTTCCTTTATCTTATGAAGCGCAGCTTGAAGCATCTTTGCTCATGCTTAGCAGTCATAATATTCTTTCACCGCAGAACGGAAGTCCGATTGTTGTTCCTACTCAGGATATCGTTCTTGGCTGCTACTATCTTACCAAACTTAAAGAGGGTGAGAAGGGTGAAGGAATGTTATTCGGTTCACCCGATGAAGTTATCATTGCGTACAATTCAAAGATAGTTGGGCTTCATGCAAAAATAAAAGTTAAGATAGATGGTAATACAATTGAAACAACTGTTGGAAGAGTACTCTTCAACCAGATTGTTCCTAATGAAATGGGATTTTTCAATCAGCTGTTAGTAAAGAAAACATTCGGCGGATTTATCGGTCAGATGTTTATGAAACTCGGGAATAAAGTCACGGCAAAATTCCTTGATGATCTTAAAGATACAGGATTCCGTTATGCAACAGCAGGCGGACTTTCTGTAAGCTATGCAGATATGATTATCCCTGAAGAAAAAGTAAACCTTATTGGTAAAGCGAATAAAAAAGTTGAAGCAATATTAAACGAACACGAACAGGGTGTTATTACAGATGCTGAACGTTACAATAAAATCATTGACGTTTGGACGCATACAACTAATGATGTTGCCAGAGCATTGATGGATAAAATCCGTGTTCATAATCATGGGTTCAATTCACTTCACATGATGGTTGACTCTGGTGCTAGAGGCTCGCAGGAACAGGTCAGACAGTTAGCCGGAATGAGAGGACTGATGATGAAACCTCAAAAGACATTATCAGGTCAGGCTGGTGAAATTATCGAGAACCCAATTGTCGCTAACTTCAAAGAAGGTCTTACAGTTCTTGAATACTTCATCTCAACCCACGGTGCAAGAAAAGGTTTGGCAGATACTGCATTAAAAACTGCCGATGCAGGATATCTTACAAGAAGGTTAGTTGACGTTGCACAGGACGTAATTATTTCAGAAGAAGATTGCGGCACCATCCTCGGTATCGAAATCACTGCTTTAAAAGATGTTGAACAGGAAAGAGAGCCACTTGCCGAACGTATTACAGGCAGAACGGCACAGGAAGATGTTTACGATCCGCGTACCGACGAATTGATTGTTGAAGCCGGAAATATGATCACAGAAACTATTGCAGAAAAAATAGAAGATGCAAGCATTGAATCTGTGTACATCCGTACCGTTTTAACCTGTGAATCAAAACGTGGTGTTTGTGCAAAATGTTATGGAAGAAATTTAACTAATGGAAAAATAGTAGAGATTGGTGAAGCAGTCGGAATCGTTGCTGCGCAATCAATTGGTGAACCTGGTACTCAGCTTACGTTGAGAACTTTCCACTTAGGTGGTACATCATCACGTATCGCAAGTCAGTCACAAGTTGAATCTGCGCTTGAGGGAACAGTTAAGTTTGAAAGAATCGCATTTGTTGAAAAATCAGATTTCCTTGGTTCCGTAAAAGTTGTTACGGGTCGTAGAGGTGTACTTGGAATCTATGATGATAATAACAGGCAGATAAAAAAATACGATGTCCCTTACGGTTCTGAACTAGTTGTAAATGACGGAGACAGAATTAAAAAACGTGCACCGCTTTATACACACGATCCTTACAACTCTGTTATACTTTCTGATATTCCGGGACGTGTTAAGTATGTTGATCTAAATGACGGAACAACCTTGCATCAACTTACTGATGAACAGACAGGTCACGTTCAAAAAGTGGTAATGGAATCGAAGGATAAAAATCTGACTCCAAGTATTATGATTGAAGGTGAAGATGGTACCAAAAAATCATTCAACCTTCCAACCAGATCATATTTAAGTGTTGATGAAGGCGAAACGGTCTCAGCAGGAACTATTCTTGCTAAAATCTCTAAGCAGGCATCAAAGAGTAGAGATATTACCGGGGGTCTTCCACGAGTAACTGAATTGTTTGAAGCACGAAGTCCACAGGAACCTGCAATTGTTTCTGAGATTGAAGGTATTGTCAAGTTCGGTGCCCGTAAAAAAGGCTCGCGCGAGATCATGGTTGTGGCTATCGATGGATCAGATGAAAAGAAATACAATGTGCCGCTAGGTAAACATATTCTTGTACAGGAAAATGATGAGATACCTGCCGGTGAAAAAATTACAGACGGTCCAATCAATCCACATGACATCCTCAAAATTAAGGGTACCAGTGCTGTTCAAGAATACCTGGTTAATGAAATTCAGGATGTTTACAGACTTCAAGGCGTAAAGATTAATGATAAACACATTGAAGTTATTGTAAGACAAATGCTTCAAAAGATCAGAATCGTTTCTCCTGGTGATACCAGATTCCTAGAAGAAGATCTGGTTGACCGAAATGAATTTATCGAAGAAAATAATAAAATATCTACCACGGCTTACATCGAGGATAAAGGTGATTCTAAGTATAAAGATGGCCAACTTATTGCCAAAAGTAAGCTTCGTGAATTAAATTCTGACCTTAAGAAAAAGGGAAAGAAACCAGTAATATCAAGAGATGCTGAACCGGCGACTTTTGAGCATATGCTTCTTGGAATAACCCAGGCTGCACTTTCAACCGAAAGCTTTATTTCGGCAGCGTCATTCCAGGAAACAACAAAAGTACTGGCAAATGCTGCAACTGAAGCAAAAGTTGACAAATTATTAGGATTAAAGGAGAATGTCGTAATGGGACACTTAATTCCTGCAGGAACAGGTTTAAAGAAATATTCAGGCATTCTTTTAAAGACCGAAGAACAGGCAGCATCTGTTACGGAAGAATCAGTTGAAGCCAGTTAGAAAATGAATAAATAAATCTTAAAAAATCAAATGAATTTCTTGACTCATTTTTAGGTAACGACTATATTTGAAGTCTGAAATTTTTTATACTTGACTAGATCAGGAGTTTTTTGTGCCAACAATAAATCAATTAGTTAGAAAAGGTCGTCTTCAGATTCTGGCTAAAAAGAAAGCCCCGGCTTTGGATGCCTGCCCTCAGAAAAGAGGAGTATGTACAAGAGTGTATACAACTACACCTAAAAAACCTAATTCTGCTTTAAGAAAGGTTGCGAGAGTCAGGCTTACAAATAGTCAGGAAGTTACGGCTTATATACCTGGAGAAGGACATAATCTGCAGGAGCACTCAATTGTTTTGATCAGAGGCGGAAGAATAAAAGACCTTCCCGGTGTCAGGTATCATATCATCCGCGGTACATTAGATACAAGTGGAGTGGAAGATAGAAAAAAAGGAAGATCCAAATACGGTGCTAAAAAACCGAAAGCGAAATAATCAGTATGAGAAAGAAAAGATCAGATAAAAAATATTTAAAACCGGATCCAAAATTTAATGATGTACTGGTTTCGAAATTCATCAACTCAATTATGTATGATGGAAAAAAATCGAAAGCCAGAGAAGTGGTTTATAATGCATTTGAAATTATTGAAGAACGTACAAAAAAACCTGGACTTGAAGTTTTTAGAAAAGCGATTAATAACACCCAGCCAATGATTGAAGTAAGAAGTAGAAGAGTTGGTGGAGCTACATATCAGGTTCCTACAGAAGTAAGACCTGAAAGACGTTCTGCATTGGCAATGAGATGGATTAAAACTTATTCGAGAGCCAGAAATGAAAAATCTATGCCTATGAAACTCGCTTCAGAATTAATCGCTGCGTCAAATGGTGAAGGTTCAGCAGTAAAGAAAAAAGAAGATACTCATAAGATGGCAGAAGCAAACAAAGCGTTTGCTCATTTCAAATGGTGATTTATAATTTTTGATTTGAATTAATATAGAGAAGGAATGGCTGTAAAACATAATATAGAGAAAGTTAGAAATATTGGCATAATGGCACACATCGATGCTGGTAAAACTACTACTACCGAAAGAATATTATTCTATACCGGTAAACTGCATCGTTTAGGAGAAGTACATGATGGTGCCGCCACAATGGATTGGATGGAACAGGAGAAGGAACGAGGTATAACAATAACCAGTGCGGCCACGACTTGTTTTTGGAAAGACCATCAGATTAATATTATTGACACACCTGGTCACGTTGATTTTACTGTTGAAGTTGAAAGATCTTTAAGAGTGCTTGACGGTGCCGTAGCGCTGTTCTGCGCTGTTGGAGGTGTTGAGCCGCAATCTGAAACCGTGTGGAGACAAGCAGACAAATACAGAGTACCTAGAATCGCATTCATAAATAAGATGGACCGTACCGGTGCTGATTTTTATAATGCTGTTCAGATGATGAAGGATCGGTTGGGAGCTAATGCAATACCAATTAATTTGCCGATTGGTGAAGGTGATATATTCTCTGGAGTTATCGATCTAATGACTTTTAAGGCAAGGATGTACCATGAAGAAACCTACGGTGCAACCTTTGACGAAATCGATATTCCCAAAGACCTGCTTGAGCTTGCAAATAAATACAGAACTCAAATGCTGGAAGCTGTATCTGATGTTGATGATACTCTTCTTGAAAAATATCTTGAAGGAAAACCAATTTCTCCGGAAGAGATAAAAACTGTATTACGACAGGCAACTATTGAACTTAAAATTATTCCCGTTCTTTGCGGATCAGCATTTAAGAACAAGGGAGTACAGAAACTATTAGACTGTGTTGTTGATTTTCTACCCGCACCGACAGATTTCAAGGAGATAGAAGCACATCACATTGGTATTAACGACAGCGTTAAACGAAAAATTGATGAGAAAGAAAAATTCACTGCTCTGGCATTTAAGATTATGAATGATCCTTATGTCGGCAAGTTGACATTCTTTAGAGTGTACGCCGGCAAATTGGAATCGGGTTCATACATTTATAATTCAGTCAGTGGAAAAAAAGAAAGAATAAGCAGATTATTACAAATGCATGCAAATCACCGCGAAGAGATTACTGAAGTAAAAGCAGGTGATATTGCTGCTGCTGTTGGTTTGAAATATACAAAGACGGGTGATACACTTTGTTCTGAAAATGATCCTGTGGTTCTTGAGAAAATAGTTTTCCCCGAACCGGTAATCCAGATTGCTATCGAACCAAAAACAAAAGCTGATCAGGATAAACTGTCTGAATCACTTGTAAAACTCTCAGATGAAGATCCTACATTCAGAGTAAAGGTTGATGAAGAAACAGGTCAGACACTTATCAGCGGTATGGGAGAATTGCATCTCGAAATTCTCGTTGACCGTATGAAGAGAGAATTTAAAGTTGAAGCAAACGTTGGTAAACCTCAGGTAGCTTACAGGGAGACAATCAGTCAAACTGTCAACTCTGAAGGCAAGTTTGTTAAACAGTCCGGCGGACGCGGTAAATATGGTCATGTCTGGGTTGAATTTTCACCTAATGAACCTGGAAAAGGTTTTGAATTTACTAATGCAATAGTAGGCGGTACTGTTCCCAAGGAATATATTCCGGCTGTTTCTGCAGGTATTCAGGAAGCAATGAGAAACGGTGTCGTTGCCGGATTCCCGGTAGTTGATATCAAAGCAAAAATATATGATGGTTCATACCACGATGTGGACTCTGATGAAATTTCGTTCAAGGTTGCCGGATCAATTGCATTCAAAGAAGGTGCAAAAAAAGCAAAGCCCATTCTTCTTGAGCCTATAATGGATGTTGAAGTTGTTACACCGGAAGAATATCTCGGTGATGTAATGGGTGATTTAAATTCACGCCGTGGAAAAATAGAAGGTTTCTCAGCAAGAAAAGATGCACAGGTAATTAAGGCAACCGTACCTTTATCAGAAATGTTCGGCTATGCAACGGTTTTAAGATCAATGACGCAGGGGCGCGCGATTTACACAATGCAGTTTGCTTATTATCTGGAAGTACCAAAGTCTATTGCAGAAGAAATTGCGGAAAAATCATTAGGAAAAAAATCAACAGTTTAATTAGTATTATAAAAGAATTATCTATAAAGGAGTATTAGATGGCAAAAGAAAAATTTGATAGGAGTAAACCTCACGTTAACGTAGGAACAATTGGTCACGTAGATCACGGCAAAACTACTTTAACAGCTGCCATCACCATGGCTCTCGCTAAGAAGGGCTTATCTGCAATCAGAACTTTTGATAGTATTGATAACGCTCCTGAAGAAAGAGAAAGAGGTATTACTATTGCGACAGCTCACGTTGAGTATTCAACTGCCAACAGGCACTACGCTCACGTTGACTGTCCGGGACACGCTGACTACGTTAAGAACATGATCACAGGTGCTGCACAGATGGACGGAGCTATACTTGTTGTTGCTGCTACAGATGGTCCGATGCCTCAAACAAGAGAGCACATTCTCCTTGCACGCCAGGTTGGTGTTCCTAAAATTGTAGTTTTTATGAATAAAGTTGATATGGTTGATGATCCTGAACTCATCGAATTAGTTGAAGTTGAATTAAGAGACTTATTGAATTCTTATGAATTCCCCGGCGATGAAATTCCGATCATTAAAGGCTCAGCATTAAAGGCTCTTGAAGCCGGTGCAAGCAATGCAGATCCTTCTGACGAAAGATATAACTGTGTCTGGGAACTTATGGATGCTGTTGACAGCTATGTTCCGATTCCGGAAAGAAGCACTGAAAAACCATTCCTTATGCCTGTTGAAGACGTTTTCTCTATCACCGGTCGTGGTACAGTTGCAACCGGTAGAGTTGAAAGAGGACAGGTTAAGATTCAGGAAGAAGTTGAATTAATAGGATTAGGTCTGCACAAAAAGACTGTTGTTACAGGTATCGAAATGTTCAGAAAAGAACTTGACTCAGCAATGGCTGGTGATAACGCAGGTATCCTGTTAAGAGGTGTTGATAAAAATGAAATCGAAAGAGGAATGGTTCTGGCTAAAACCGGATCAATCACTCCTCACATGAAATTTGAAGGCGAAGTATACGTACTTTCAAAAGATGAAGGTGGAAGACATACACCATTCTTTAACGGATACAGACCACAGTTTTATTTCAGAACTACTGACGTAACAGGTGTTGCAACATTACCTGCAGGTACCGAAATGGTTATGCCCGGTGATAATGTAAAACTTTCAGTTGAACTTATTACCCCTATCGCTATGGAAGAGAAGTTAAGATTCGCTATCCGTGAAGGCGGTAGAACAGTTGGTTCAGGTGTTGTTACAAAGATTATTGAATAAAAAATACAATGGAAAAGGGAGAGAGCATCTCCCTTTTTCTATCTGAAAATTAGAAGGAGATTTTTAAGTGGCCGGACAAAAGATTAGAATAAAGTTGAAATCATATGATCATATCTTAATTGATAAATCAACTGAAAAAATAATCAAGACTGTTAGAAGTACGGGTGCTGTGGTTTCAGGACCTATTCCGCTGCCTACGAAAAGAACTGTATATACAGTATTGAGATCTCCTCACGTAGATAAAAAATCAAGAGAGCAGTTTGAAACCAGAGCTCACAAAAGAATTATTGATATTCATAATTCCAACAATAAAACCGTCGATTCATTGAGTAAACTTGATATACCGGCGGGTGTTGATATTGAGATCAAGCTTTAATGAATGAGGAATTAAGATGACAGGTTTAATCGGTAAAAAAATAGGAATGTCAAGCGTATTCGGAAATGATGGTGAATTAATTCCCGTTACCGTTATTCTTGCCGGACCCTGCAAAGTTGTTTCAGTCAGAACAAAAGAAAAAGATGGTTACGAAGCACTGCAGTTAGGATTTGGAGAAAGAAAAGAAAAGAATGTAACCAAACCTTTGGCTGCACAATTCAAGAAAAAAGAATTGCCGATTTCAAGGGTATTGAAAGAGTTCCGATCAAATGATGTATCCGGTTACAAAGTAGGTGACGAAGTTAAAGTTGATCTGTTTAGTGAAGGTGAAAAAATTAAAGTTCGTGCGCGAAGCAAAGGAAAAGGATTTCAGGGAGTTATGAAACGCCATGGATTTGGCGGTGTTGGCGGTACTACTCATGGACAGAGCGACAGATTAAGAGCGCCCGGTTCTATCGGCGCGAGTTCATATCCTTCAAGAGTTTTTAAAGGTCAGAGAATGGCTGGAAGAAAAGGATTTGAAAATGTAACTGTCCAGAACCTTAAGGTTGTTAAAGTTCTGCCTGAAGAAAACATTATCCTTGTAAAAGGCGCAGTGCCCGGTTCAGTTAACACTTTTGTTGAATTGTTAAAGAAGTAAGTTGAGATTAAAATGACTTTTGATATTTATAAAATTGATGGTTCAACTTCAGGCGAAAAGCTTGAACTTGCTGATGATATATTCGGAATTGAACCGAACGATCACGCTATATACCTCGCAGTAAAAGCATACCGTGCTAATCAGAGACAAGGTACGCATAAGTCAAAAGAGCGCGGAGAGGTTAGCGGCGGCGGCAAAAAACCATGGAAGCAAAAAGGAAGAGGCGGATCAAGAGCCGGTACATCCCGTTCACCATTATGGGTTGGCGGTGGAACTATTTTCGGACCCAAGCCGCATCTGTATAAACAGGATTTACCAAAGAAAGTAAAACGACTTGCCAGGAAATCTGCTCTCAGTTATAAAGTAAAAGATGAGCAGTTTATGATCGTTGAAGATTTTAATTTTGAACAGCCAAAGACAAAAGATTTTGTAAAAATGCTTAGCGCATTAAAAGTCTCAGGCAAAAAAGTTTTATTACTTACAAAAGAAAACTCGACATTGGTTTATAAATCAGGAAGAAACATTCCAAAAGTTAAAGTGCTTGAAGCTGCACAGGCATCAACATATGATATACTTAACAACCAGATGCTTATTGTTCAGAAGGGCGCTGTTGATGTAATAAACGGAACCTTCTCAAACAAGAAAGAAGCGGTGAATTAATATGCATCAGACACTTATTAAACCATTGATTACAGAAAAGATTACTAATCTTACAGCTGACAAAGGTATTTACGGATTTCTCGTTAACCCTGATGCTAATAAAATTCAGATAGCGAGAGCTATTGAACAGAAATTTAATGTACATGTTGTCAATGTCAGAACCATCAATCATCCGGGAAAAACTAAATCACAATTTAGGAAAAGCGGAAAGTTTGAGGGGAAAACATCAAAATTTAAAAAAGCAATCATCACTTTAAAAGCTGGTGAAACAATAGAATTATTCGAGCAAGTTTAGGTTTTTATTAGGACGATTTAATGGGAATAAATAAACTAAAACCAGTTACGCCCGGTACAAGATTCAGATCAAATGCTACTTTTGAAGAAGTAACAAAAACAACACCGGAAAAATCTTTAACCGTTGCATTAAAAAAATCCGGCGGAAGAAATAATCTTGGAAGAATAACAACAAGATTTATCGGCGGCGGTCATAAAAGAAGATACAGAATTGTAGATTTTAAACGTGATAAATCCGGTATACCTGCTACTGTATTTTCAATAGAATATGATCCGAACAGAACATGCCGTATTGCACTTCTGCATTATGCCGATGGTGAAAAAAGATATATCCTTGCACCGGAAGGTTTAAAGGTTGGAAGTAAAGTTCTTTCCGGTACCGGCAGCGACATTGTTGTTGGAAACGCGCTTCCGCTAAAAGAAATGCCGCTTGGCAGTTTCGTTCATAATGTTGAACTGAAACCAGGTAAAGGCGGACAGCTTGGAAGAAGTGCCGGTGCTGCACTACAGCTTATGGCAAAGGAAGGAAATTTTGCTCAGTTAAAAATGCCATCAGGTGAAGTTAGAATGGTTCGCCTTGATTGTATGGCAACTTACGGTGTTGTAGGTAACGCTGAACAGGAAAATATAAGTCTTGGAAAAGCTGGACGTTCACGCTGGTTAGGCAAAAGACCTCACGTCCGCGGTGTTGCAATGAATCCCGTTGATCACCCGATGGGTGGTGGTGAAGGTAAAACATCCGGCGGCGGTCATCCTGTTTCACCATGGGGTCAGGCTGCTAAAGGTTTGAAAACTAGGAAGCGTAAAAAAGAATCAAATAAATTTATCATTAAAAGACGTAAGAAGTAGAGTAGAATATGCCCAGGTCAGTTAAAAAAGGTCCTTTCATCGATCATAAATTGGCAGGTAAAATTACTAAGCTGAATGAAACCAATCAGAAAAAGATCATAAAAACATGGTCTCGCGCATCTACAATAATTCCTGATTTTGTAGGACACACAATTGCGGTTCATAACGGCAACAAAATGATTCCGGTTTACATTACCGAGAACATGGTCGGTCATAAGTTAGGTGAATTTGCACCTACACGTATTTTCAGAGGACATCCTGGAACAAAGGCTGAGAAGGCTACTAAAGCAAAATAATTTAATAGGGATTCGAAAAAATGGAAGCAAGAGCTGTACATAGATATATAGGTTCATCACCAAGAAAAATGAGATTGATTATTGATCTTATACGTGGTGTTTCAGTTGATAAAGCCATGGAGATTTTGCACTTCTCGCCAAAACATGCATCAAAAACTGCAGAAAAAGTTTTAAGATCAGCGGTTGCAAACCTTATGAACAGAGATGACGCAACCAGGATGGAACCATCTGATTTACTGGTTAAGGAAGTTTTTGTAAACCAGGGTCCCACATTAAAAAGAATTTCGGCTGCACCAATGGGCCGAGCATACAGAATAAGAAAAAGAAGCTGCCACTTAACCATAGTTGTAGCTACAAAAGCTAATTAGTAGGAGGATATTTTTTGGGCCAGAAAACAAACCCTGTTGGATTAAGAGTCGGAGTGATAAGAGGTTGGGACTCTAATTGGTACGAAAATAAAAGTTATTCAGGTAAGCTGAAAGAAGATGATAAACTTAGAGCTTACATCAGAAGCAGGTTAAAGAAAGCAGGAATTTCCAGAATTGTTATCGACAGAACCTCAAAAAATATTATTCTAACCATTCATACATCAAGACCCGGTGTTGTGATTGGAAAAAGCGGAAAAGAAATTACACAGCTTGAACAGGAATTAAAATCAGTTACTGATAAAGATGTTAAAGTTCAGATTTCGGAAATTAAACGTCCTGAACTTGATGCATATCTTGTAGCAGAAAATATTGCCAATCAATTGCAGGGAAGAGTTTCATTCAGAAGAGCAATGAAAATGGCTATCACTGCAGCGATGAGAATGGGTGCAGAAGGTATAAGAATTATGTGTGCAGGCAGATTAGGCGGTGCTGAAATGGCCAGGACAGAACAGTATAAAGAAGGAAGAATTCCACTGCATACACTCCGTGCGCAAATTGATTATGCAAACGGTAGAGCAGAAACAATTTATGGTTCCATTGGAATAAAAGTTTGGATCTGCAACGGTGAAGTATTAGGAAAAAGAGTTACAGAATAATTACCCGGAGATATTAAACCATGTTGATGCCCAAAAGAGTAAAGTTTAGAAAATCACAACGCGGACGTATGGCTGGCAAAGCTTATCGCGGCAGTTCAATATCATTCGGTGATTACGGATTAAAAGCACTTGAACCACACTGGATAACCGGAAGACAGATTGAAGCTTGTCG
The DNA here is from genome assembly GCA_016700155.1 of Ignavibacteriales bacterium. NCBI lineage: Bacteria > Pseudomonadati > Ignavibacteriota > Ignavibacteria > Ignavibacteriales > Ignavibacteriales bacterium. Next base: position 2,816,243 of record CP065001.1, on the reverse strand, counting down.
TGTTGCACTATCAAGAAAAATGAAAAGAGACGGTAAAGTCTGGATAAGAATTTTTCCTGACAAACCTGTTTCTAAAAAGCCGCTTGAAACCAGAATGGGTAAAGGTAAAGGCGCACCTGAATTCTGGGTTGCAGTTGTTAAACCAGGCAGAGTTTTGTTTGAAGTTTCAGGTGTATCAAGAGAACTGGCGCACGAAGCATTGATGACTTGTTCATCAAAACTTCCGATTAAAACAAAAGTTGTTGCAAGACCTGATTTAGATTAATTCCCAAGGGATTTGAAATGAAAATTTATGAAATAAAAGAAATGAAATCCGATGAACTTCGCAAACGGATTGAAGAAGAAGAAAAGAATCTTATTGACTTAAGATTTGCACATGAATTAAAACAGTTAACTAATACATCAAAACTTGGATTAGTTAAAAAAGATATTTCCAGGATGAAAACCATTCTAAGAGAAAGAGAAATTGCAGAAAAAAAATCTGCAGTAAAAGATACAGAAGGAGCTAAGTCTTAAACATGGAACAACGCGCTTTAAGAAAAACCAGGATAGGTGTAGTTGTAAGCAACAAAATGGAAAAAACAATAACCGTTGCTATCGAAAGAAAAGTTCCTCATCCTATTTACAAGAAGTACTTCAAAAGTACTACAAAGCTTACTGCACACGATGAAAAAAATGAATGCAGTATCGGCGATAAAGTAAAGATTATGGAAACACGCCCGATGAGTTTAAAGAAGAGATGGCGTTTAGTAGAAATTGTTGAAAAAGCCAAGTAGTCAATAAGGAGTTATAATAATGATTCAGGAAGAAACCAATTTAGTTGTAGCAGATAACTCCGGTGCAAAAAAGGTACGTTGTATAAGAGTACTTGGCGGCAGCGGAAGAAAATATGCAAGCGTCGGAGATTTAATTGTTGTTTCTGTTAAGGTTGCTATTCCAAACGGTACTGTTAAAAAAGGTGAAGTATCACGTGCGGTAATTGTAAGAACTAAAAAAGAAGTTAGAAGAAAAGATGGTTCATATATAAGATTTGATGAAAATGCCGCTGTGCTTATCAATCCGCAGAATGAACCGAAAGGTACACGTATTTTCGGACCGGTAGCCAGAGAGTTAAGAGAAAAACAGTTTATGAAAATTGTATCACTCGCACCTGAAGTTTTATAAGGATCGAAAAGAAATGAAAATCAGAAAAAATGATAATGTGATTGTAGTCGCCGGAAATGATAAAGGAAAATCCGGTAAAGTTTTAAAAGTTTTCCCGGCTGTTTCAAGAGTGATAGTTGAGGGAATAAATCTGAGAAAGCGTCATACAAAAGCCAATCAGAAAAATCCTCAAGGCGGCATCATTGAAAAAGAAGCTCCGATAAATGCTTCAAACGTTATGCTTCTTGATCCAAAATCTAATGAACCTACGAGAGTTGGTTCACAAATAATTCTTGATGACAAAACAGGCAAGAAAAGAAGAGCACGCGTAAGTCGTGTCAGCGGTGAAATGTTATAATAAATTCATTTAATACTTAAAGTTTATACGATAAAATGGCTGAGAAAAAAAATAAAAAAGAAACTGCAGAACCAAAGGCAAAAGCTCCTAAAAAAGGTGAAAAGTCTGCCGGAGGATCAACTGAAAAAGAGATTAGAATCGCCTCAAGGTTAGGTGATATTTATAAAGGCGAAATAGTTCCGGAACTTATGAAAAAGTTCAGTTACAAAACTATTATGCAGGTACCGAGACTCCATAAAATAGTTGTTAACATGGGTGTTGGCGATGCGGTTTCGGATCAGAAGATTCTTGAAGAAGCAGTTAAAGAACTTGAAACAATCACCGGTCAAAAAGCTTCAATAAGAAAAGCAAAAAAAGCTATCTCTAATTTTAAATTAAGAGAAGGTGTTAATATCGGAGCGATGGTTACTTTGAGACGTGAGCGAATGTATGAATTCCTTGACCGATTAATAAACATAGCTCTACCGCGTGTGCGTGACTTCCGTGGATTGTCAGATAAATCATTTGACGGAAGAGGCAATTACACAATCGGTATTAAAGAACAAATCATCTTCCCGGAAATTAATGTTGATAAGATCACAAAAGTTTTGGGAATGGATATTACTTTTGTTACAACAGCACCAAGTGATAACGAAGCATACGAACTATTACTTGCGTTTGGTATTCCGTTTAGAAAAAAAGAAATTAAAACAGCCTAAGCAGGAGAATGAATGGCTAGAAAAAGTCTTATAGCTAGAGAAGAAAAAAGGCGTAAACTCGTACAGAAATTTGAAAAGATTCGTAAGGAACTGAAAGAAAAAGGTGACTACGATGCTTTGCAGAAACTTCCGAAAGATGCTTCACCAGTTAGATTAAAAAACAGGTGTATGTTTACAGGAAGAGCACGTTCGTATTATCGTAAATTTGGAATATCCAGGCTTGTGCTGAGAGAGATGGCATTACGCGGTGAAATTCCCGGATTAAAAAAGTCAAGTTGGTAGAAGGAGAGATTTATGCCGGTTACAGATCCAATTTCAGATTTATTAACTAGAATTAGAAATGCTTGCAAAGCAAAGAAGCCGAGAGTAGAAATTCCTAGTTCAAACATGAAAAAAGGAATTGCAGATATTCTTAAACGCCAGAGTTTTATTGATGATTATGTTGTTGTTGAAGATAATAAACAAAACATTCTTAGAATTCATTTAAAGTATTCACAAGGCAAACCTGCAATAAGCGGTTTGAAAAGAATAAGTACACCCGGTTTAAGAATCTATAAAGATTCTACTGAATTACCGAGAGTACTGAACGGATTAGGCATTGCTGTAATATCCACCTCCAAAGGTCTTATGACTGACAAAGAAGCACGCAGAGAAGCAGTTGGCGGTGAAGTAGTTTGTTATATCTGGTAAAATATAAATCGGAGTTTTAAAGTGTCGAGAATAGGTAAAAAAGTAATAACAATTCCAAAGGGAGTTACAGTTACTAAAAACGGATTGAGTCTTAAAGTAAAAGGTCCTAAAGGAGAACTCAGCAATTCATTTCATCCAAATATTGGAATTGAAATAAAAGATAGTGAGATAAATGTAACTCGTCCGGATGATTTGAAAGAGAATAAAGCTCTTCACGGATTAACAAGAGCATTGATTCAGAATATGATTACAGGTGTAAACTCTGAGTATTCCAAAACTCTTGATATTATTGGCGTTGGTTACAGAGTTGAAGCTAAAGGAAAAAATCTTTTGATAAACATTGGATATTCACATCCGATATATTTTGCACCTCCGGATGGAATTACTCTGCAAGCACCAACACAAACTCAAATTGTTATATCAGGCATTGATAAACAGTTAGTTGGTCTGGTAGCAGCAAAAATAAGATCAATAAGAAAACCTGAGCCTTACAAAGGTAAAGGAATTAAATATTCTCACGAACATATCGTTAGAAAAGCCGGTAAGACTGCAGGTAAATAATTTTTGGAGTTGAAGTAGTTATGATTAAACGTGATAAAAATCTGAGATTAAGATCTAAAACAAAAATCAGAAAAAAAATCTCCGGCACACCCGAGTGTCCGAGACTTACAGTATACAGAAGTCTTGACAATATATATGCTCAACTAATTGATGACTCAACCGGTGTTACTTTGGTTGCAGCTTCATCATTATCCAAAGAAATTGCTGATGAACTAAAAAATGCAAAAGGCAAAGTTTCTAAATGTAAATTAGTTGGAAAATTAGTTGCGCAAAAAGCCATTGAAAAGAAAATTGCAACCGTTGTATTTGACAGGAATGGATACAGGTATCATGGTCGTATCCAGGCACTCGCTGACGGTGCACGTGAGGGAGGACTGAAGTTTTAGTTATGGAAGTAACTAATCTTGCCGGGTCGTCTAATGGCAGGACTACGCCCTTTGGAGGCGTCTGTAGAGGTTCGAATCCTCTCCCGGCAACAAGTAATGTTTATATGCCGGTTCAATTAAATAATTTAGTGATTGAATTGAAAAAATCATTAACAATAAAATTTGAAGTTTCTGGAGTAATAATTTGAAAACAGTAAAGTCAAGCGAAACAGAAGGACTAAAAGAAAAAGTTGTTCATATTAATCGCGTAGCAAAAGTTGTAAAAGGCGGACGCAGATTTAGCTTTAATGCAATTGTTGTTGTTGGTGATGGAAACGGAACAGTCGGAGTTGGATTAGGAAAAGCCAATGAAGTTACCGATGCTATTTCGAAAGGTATCGATGACGCAAAGAAAAACCTGGTTTACGTCTCTGTAATTAAAGGGACAGTTGCTCATGAAATTATTGGAAGGTTTGGTGCAGGCAGAGTACTTCTTAAACCGGCAACACCTGGTACAGGATTGATAGCAGGCGGCGGAGTACGTGCGGTACTTGAAGCAGCCGGTGTTCAGGATATCCTTACCAAATCACTTGGTTCAAGTAACCCACACAACCAGGTTAAGGCAACACTTAACGGATTATTAAGTCAGATTGATGCCCGAAGGATGGCAACCAAACGTAAGATGACTGTTAATGAATTGTTCAATTCTTAATTGAGGAAGTTATGATCAAGTTAAAAGTTACACAGACAAGAAGTATTATTGACAGACCAAATGATCAGAAGCTTACAATAAAAGCGCTTGGTTTAGGAAGACCTAACTGGTTTAAAGTTCATAATGACTCTCCTCAGATTAGAGGTATGATCAGAAAAGTAACTCACCTTGTTAAGGTTGAGGAATTAAAAGAGAATAATTAGGATTTATGATGGATATTTTAAGTAATCTAAAGTACGCACCGGGCTCAAGAAAAAAAGTTAAAAGAATTGGACGCGGAGAAGGCTCCGGTCACGGTGGTACTGCAACAAAAGGAATGAATGGTCAGCTTTCACGTTCCGGTTCAAAACATAAAGCATGGTTTGAAGGCGGACAAATGCCATTGCAGAGAAGAATTCCGAAATTCGGTTTCAGAAATATATTTAAAGTCTACTCTCAAGTGGTAAATGTTGGCTCACTCCAAAAGCTGGCTGAAGATAAAAAAATTACAGATGCAGTTATAAATGCTGAACTCCTGAAGAAGTATGGATTAATTTCCAGTTCAAAAAAACCCGTAAAGTTATTAGGCAACGGTGAGTTGAAAACTAAATTTCAGGTTGAAGTAAATGCATTCAGCCAGTCAGCAAAAGAAAAAGTTGAAGCTGCAGGCGGCTCTATCAAAACGATTTAATCTGGAATTCAATGGCAAAACTTACAGATACCTTCAGAAATATTTTTAAGATTCACGAGCTTCGCCAGAGGATACTTTATACTTTGGCGTTACTTTTTATTGTAAGGCTCGGTTCACATCTTACAATTCCCGGTGTTGACCCTGCTTTGTTAACCCAAAGTATGAGCAATCAAACCGATAACAGTTTATTCGGATTGTACGATCTTTTTGTCGGAGGGGCTTTTTCTAATGCTGCAATATTTGCATTAGGAATTATGCCTTACATTTCCGCTTCAATTATTCTGCAGTTGTTTGGTGCGGTTATACCGTACTTCCAAAAACTTCAGCAGGAAGGTGAAGAGGGAAGAAAGAAAATTACTCAACTTACACGTTACGGTACTGTGCTTATCTCTGCATTGCAGGCATGGGGTGTAACTGTAAGATTATTGAATTTAAATGTTCAGGGTTTACCAATAATTCCTGAACCGGTCCAGGGATTTTTCTGGACATTCTCAACTATAGTGATACTTACCTCCGGTACCGTCTTTATGATGTGGCTTGGAGAACAGATTACAGATAAAGGAATTGGAAATGGTATTTCACTAATAATCTTTATTGGAATTATAGCAAGATTTCCATTTGCGATTCAGGATGAAATAAATCTTATCATAAGTGGTTTGCGCAGTATTGTTATTGAAGTTGTGATAGTTGTGTTTATGGTTTTTATAATAGCAGGTGTTGTTCTTGTAACACAGGGAACAAGAAGAATTCCGGTACAGTATGCAAAAAGAGTTGTCGGAAGAAAAGTATACGGTGGTGTTACCCAGTATATTCCGTTAAGAGTGAATACGGCTGGTGTGATGCCTATAATCTTTGCGCAATCGATTATGTTTATACCTAATACGATTCTTGGTTTCTTCCCTGACAATGAATTTTTGCAGACGCTTTCAAGTTATTTTGTTTATACATCGCCGGTTTACTCGTTCATATATGCATTGATGATTATCTTCTTCACTTACTTCTATACAGCGATTGCATTCAATCCAAAAGATGTTGCGGATAATATGAAGAAGCAGGGAGGATTCATTCCGGGAATTCGCCCGGGTAAACAAACATCAGAGTTTATTGATAATATTTTGACAAAGATTACACTGCCGGGATCAATATTCCTTGCAATCATTGCGATACTTCCTGCATTTGTTTCTGTGTGGGGAGTTTCAGGTCAGTTTGCACAGTTTTTTGGCGGTACAAGTTTATTGATTATGGTTGGTGTTGCACTCGATACTCTTCAGCAGATTGAATCACACCTGTTGATGAGGCATTATGATGGTTTTATGAAAAGCGGTAAAATAAAAGCCCGCAGATAATTGTGATTTACATTAAGACACAGAAAGAAATTGATTTAATAAAAACCAGTTGTCGTATTGTAGCAGAAACACTTCAACTGGTCAAAAGTAATGTAAGACCCGGAGTAACTACCGGGGAGCTAAATCAGATTGCCGAAGATTATATACTCAGCAACAATGCAAGAGCGGCATTCAAAGGATACTCGCAAGGTGGTCCTTCAATTGATTTTCCTGCTGCTCTCTGTACTTCGGTAGAGGATGAAGTTGTTCACGGTATACCGGGAAAAAGAGTTCTAAAAAGTGGTGAAATAATTTCAATCGATGTTGGAGTTGAAAAGAACGGATATTTTGGTGATGCTGCGCTTACAGTAGCAGTAGGACCAATAACAGAAGAAAAACAAAAGCTTCTGGATGTTACTGAAAAATCACTCTACGTTGGAATTGAAAACGCAGTTAATGACAACAAGGTTCATGATATTTCTGCTGCTATACAGGAATTTGTTGAATTGAACGGGTTCTCTGTTGTTAGGGAATTGTGCGGACACGGTGTCGGTAAATACCTTCACGAAAGTCCCTCTATCCCGAACTTCGGAAAAAGAGGAACCGGAAGCAGATTAAAAAATGGAATGACCCTGGCAATTGAACCGATGGTAAATGCCGGTAAAGAAAAAGTGAAAACTGATTCGGACGGATGGACAGTAAGAACCGCAGATGCTTTTCCATCTGCACATTTTGAACATACAATATTAATATCAGGCGGTAAGCCTGAAATACTTACGGTCTGTTGATGGCAAAACAAGGTCCAATAAAAATTGACGGCATTGTAACTGAAACATTACCAAATGCTCATTTTAAAGTTAAGCTTGATAATGGGCATGAAATACTGGCGCATATCTCAGGAAAAATGAGAATGCACTTTATCAAAATTCTGGTTGGAGATAAAGTTTCTATTGAACTTTCTCCTTACGACTTAACAAAAGGTAGGATCACCTACAGATATAAATAGCGGAGCTTGTATGAAAGTAAGAGCATCAGTAAAAAAAATATGTGATAATTGCAAAGTGATAAAACGTAAGGGTGTTGTTAAAGTTATTTGCAAAAACCCTAAACACAAGCAACGTCAAGGTTAATTAAAATTTAAGGAGAAGTGAATTGGCTCGTATAGCTGGCGTAGATTTACCTAAAAATAAAAAAGTCCTTTACGGACTGCAGTACATCTTTGGTGTTGGTGAGCATGTATCTGCAGCAATCCTTGAAAAAGCCAAAGTAAATCCTGACAAACGTGTATCTGATCTTAATGATGAAGAAATTGCGCAGATCAGAGCGATTATGACAGCTGAATACAAGGTTGAAGGAGCCCTTCGTTCCGAAGTTCAGCAGAATATTAAAAGATTGATGGATATTGGTTCATACCGCGGCATAAGACACAGAAGAGGTTTACCGGCAAGAGGTCAAAGAACAAGAACCAATTCCCGTACAAGAAAAGGTAAGAGAAAAACAGTTGCCGGAAAGAAAAAAACACCAACTAAGAAATAAAGTTTGAAAACTTGGAGGTTTAACCCTTGGCTAAAGTAGTTAAGAAAGCAAAAAAGAAATCGCACGTTGATGCTAACGGAGTTGCACACGTAAAAGCTACGTTCAATAACGTTATTGTAACGCTGACTGATATTTATGGAAATACAATTGCATGGTCATCTGCAGGCAAAAATGGTTTTAAAGGATCAAGAAAAAACACACCATTTGCCGCTCAGGTTTCAGCAGAAGCAGCAGCTAAAGAAGCATATGATCTTGGATTAAGAAAAGTTGAAGTATTTGTCAAAGGTCCGGGCTCAGGTCGCGAAGCAGCTATCAGAGCATTACACACTGCAGGTTTGGAGATCAGCGCTATAAGAGATGTTACTCCAATACCACATAACGGATGCAGACCACCCAAGAAAAGAAGAGTTTAATTTTAACGGAGAGTTAACTAAATGGCAAGATATACAGATTCAGTATGCAAATTATGTAGACGAGAAAAACAAAAACTTTTCTTGAAAGGACAAAAATGCTTTACTGAAAAATGTCCGATTGAATCTAAGAACTATCCTCCAGGTCAGCACGGAATATCCCGCAGATCAAAAGTTTCTGAATATGGAATTCAGCTGAGAGAGAAACAAAAAATAAAAAGATCATACGGATTACTGGAAACACAGTTCAGAAACTATTTTGAAAAAGCAAATAAACAAAAAGGACGTACCGGTGAAAACCTGATCCAAATCCTTGAACGCAGACTTGATAATGTAGTCTTCAGACTTGGATTTGCATCTTCACGTAAACAGGCAAGACAGCTAATCAAACATCGTCATGTTATTGTGAATGAAAGATTAGTTGATGTTCCTTCATTTTTACTCTCTGCCGGTGATATAATTAAAATAAAAGAGAAAAGTAAAAAGCTCGATGCAATTCACAGCTCGCTAAAGAGAGTTAAAGACAGCACGTATTCGTGGCTCTCAATTGATAAAGCCTCACTTGCCGGAACTTTTCTTCAGGTGCCGGATAGAGTTGATGTTCCTCTAAATGCCAATGAACAATTGGTAGTTGAGCTTTATTCAAAATAAAATTTTTTAAGAATAATTTTAGAGGATTAATAAATGAGCGTTTCATATTTAAAGATGCCCGAAGCAGTTGTACTTGATGAAGCAAGTTATTCGAATACATTTGGTAGATTTTTTCTGCAGCCGCTTGAAAGAGGATATGGTGTAACATTAGGAAACTCTCTTCGCAGGGTACTGCTTTCCTCATTACCCGGTGCAGCAATTGTATCAGTTAAATTCAGCGGTGTGCTTCATGAGTTCACAACAATTGATGGTGTAGTTGAAGATGTTGCTGAAATCATTCTTAACCTTAAACAGGTTAGAATGAAACTGCTAAGCAAAAAGCCGAATAAAATTGATATTTCATTCAACGGTGCCGGTGAATTTACAGCAGCAGATATTCAGAAGAACAGCAACGAAGTTGAAATTCTGAATCCTGATCTTCACATAGCAACCATAAATAAAAATGTTAAACTTGATATAGAAGTCCGTGTAGGCAAAGGAACCGGTTATATTCCTGCTGCGGAAAATGTTCAGCCTGATCAGACCATTGGTGTTATTCCAATTGATTCAATCTTCACACCGATTAAAAACGTTAAGTACGAAGTTGAAAATGTTCGTATCGGTGATAAGAATGACTATGAAAAACTTACCATAGAAATCGGCACAGATGGTTCAATTACACCTGATGATGCATTAACCCAGGCAGCAAAAATTCTCAGGGATCATATACAGTTATTTATCAACTTTGATATTGACCAGGAAGAAGAACAGGCAGTAAGTCAGAAGGACAGCGAGACTGAAAGAGTTAGAAAAATACTTCTTACAAGTGTTGATGATCTGGAATTAAGTGTCAGGTCACACAACTGCTTAAAAGCAGCTAACATTAAGAATCTGTCCGAGCTTGTTAAAAGAGATGAAGCCGAGATGTTGAAGTTCAGGAATTTTGGAAGAAAATCACTTGCAGAACTTATGGAAATAGTTGAAAGCCTTGGACTGGAATTCGGAATGGATATTGACAAATACCTGAAAGAAGAAACTGAAACACACTAATTTTTTTGACGAAGGTTTTAAATGAGACATAGAGTAAAAGGAAGAAAGCTTAAAAGAACCGCAAGCCATCGTGCAGCATTGATGAACTCACTTGCTACTTCTCTTTTAAAGCATAAAAGAATTAAAACAACACTCGCAAAAGCAAAGGAGACAAGAGGATTTGTAGAGGCTTTGATTACCAAAGCAAAGAAAAACGACCTCCATGCCAAACGTCAGATAATGAGCGTTGTGAATGATAAAGAAGTTGTAAAAGAACTCTTTGCGGAAATAATTCAGAAAGTCGGCGACAGACCCGGTGGTTATACACGCGTCATTAAACTAGGAAACAGGCTTGGAGATGCTGCTGAAATGGCGTTGATTGAGCTTGTTGATTATAATGATGTAATAAATGAAAAGGCTGAAGAGAAAAAGGAAAAGAGAAAAGCTAAAGCCGAATCAAAGAAAGAAAAAGAAGAAAAGATTGAGGATGCGGTCGTTGTAGATGAAACTACCGAAGCCAAACCGAAACGAAAGAAAAAAGAGAAATAATCTTTTCTGAAGAAAAAATTCAAACCCCGATGAATTCGGGGTTTTTTATTTTGAACAATATCCAACCATCTTAATTCAGTTTTATGTTTGACAAACAGGAATTCATTCAATCAGTATTTGACCTTAAAGGATTACCCAAACATAATTATCCTGTTGTTATACTTTGCGGAAGATCCAATGTAGGGAAATCTTCTTTTATCAACTCGCTGTTCAATCGAAAAGATCTGGCAAAAATAAGTTCAACTCCTGGTAAAACACGTTCACTTAACTACTACCTTATCGATGATAATTTTTTTATAGTTGACCTTCCGGGTTACGGATACGCCAAAACAAGTAAGAAAGAAAGAGAATACTGGGGAAGGTTAATTCAGGATTTTATCAAATCAGAAGAAAAAATTGTACTCGCTTTTCATTTGATAGACAGCCGTCACAAACCAACTGAACTTGACCTAAAACTTAATGAATATCTGTTATCAGTAAACTGTGATCGCATTGTTGTGCTTACTAAATCCGATAAACTAAAGCAATCCGAATTTAATAAAGCAAAGTCGGTAGTTTCAGAGATGATACCCGGACTTCAATTCAACGAAAACCTTTTTTTATACTCAGCCGTTAAGAAGAATGGAAGAAAAGAAATTCTTAGCAGGCTTAATAAAAAATTTTATTGAATTACTTTAATAGCTTTTGTTTATTTGCTATTAAAAAAACGTAAACCTATATTTCTCAACAAATTTATTAAACTGTGAGCGTACTTCTGGATATGGACCGCCGGCAGAAAAAAAGAATCCTCATTTTTTTAGTTGTTCCTGTCTTAGCAATTTTCCTTTTTATTACAGACGATACAGTAATAAGGGTGATTACACTTGCTTTGCTGCTGATATATATAGCTTTCATAATATTCCTTCGCGACTCACTCCGTTTTGAAGATAATTTTAACAACAAAGATTTTGAGGATGATATTTCCGAAGATGGATTTGAATCCAAACCAACACCTGTTGATGAATCTTTTAAAATTATTTCGCGTCAGACGAACCCTGATGTTATAACTGCTGATAACTATAGACCGGAATTCAGACCTTCAAAAGTAACGTTAAAGCCGCCTGACCTTAAAGAGAGATTTGATGAAATAGCGAACGAATCATTTCCAACAGGAATGGGTCACAACGGGCAATTTAGTTTTGTGCTTGAAAAAATGCTCACCGTTATCAAAGAAGCTTACTCTGCTCATACCGCAATCTTTTTCTGGTATCACAGGAATAAGGAAAAACTTTCAATCGAAAGATTTAAATCTGTATCAACCGAAGTAGCAAACAGAAAATTTGACCTGGAAGATGATATACTCAGCAAGATAGTTCAGAGGGGTGAACCAGAATTATTGAGCGATATTTCACCCGCTGCAGAAGCGGATGTTATAAGGTACTATGATTCAGCACAAGGTATAAGAAGTTTTGTTGGTGTTCCGTTGTTCTATGAAAAATCATTAATTGCAATAATTGCCGTTGATTCAAAAGTCGGTGATGCATTTGGAATAGAAACTATTTATGCACTTGGAAGATTTGTACGTGTCCTTACAATGTTGATAACTATCTTTGAGGAAAAACATAATGAATCGGTTTCACAGCAGAGATTAAAGGCCTTGCTGAATCTAATCGGCCCTGATAACAAACTTGAAAGTCAGGAAGATCTGATCAGGACTTTGCATGAATCAGTTAGTTTGCTGATTCCCTGGGACGCATTCGCATTTGTTTTTTATGATCCGATTGAAAAGCAGTTCAGGACAATTAAAATAGTTAACAACACTTCATTAAAATATATTGGTGAGAATCTTACGATTGAAATTTCCGGAACACTTGTGGGTAAATCTATTGTAACAGGTATTCCGGTGAAGATTGATGACACATCAAATGGAACTTTCAAAAGATTTTCCAAGGTTGAGGATGTAAGTTTTGACGGTTCTTTTCTTGCAGTGCCGCTGGTTTATAAAGATCAGAATTACGGAGTGCTGTGTTTTGAAAGTTTGAAAAAGAATGCTTTCACAAATTCAGATGTTCAGTTTTTGCGAAGCGCACTGAATATTATTTCGTTCGTCATTTACTCATACTCATCCCAAAAACTTTTACAAAGCTATCTGGCTTTTGATGTTGAAACAAGGGCATTGAATGCAGATACATTTAAAGAAAGACTAAGCTCTGATCTTATAAAATCTGAACAATTAAAGATTCCCGGCGCTCTTGCCCTAATCAAGATTGATGATTTTCTTGAACAGGAATCACTTTTTGATGGTAATCCATTTCCAAAAGTTCTTTCAACAATTTCAGAGAGTATTGCCAAAGAAATGACGCCGTTAAACATCTACGGCAGACTTGATGAGAAAGTTTTTGCGGTTTATTTCTTTAACTCAACTACAAAAGATGTTTTTATATGGGCTGAAAAACTTCGAGTTAAAATTGCACGTAAACCGATTGCTGTTGTTACTAAACAAACTACATATACTATATCTGTCGGAGTGGCATCCACAACAAATAAACTAAATGTTGATGAAGTCATTCATAATGCAGATCTTGCTCTTCAAAAAGCTGTTGAACGCGGCGGAAATACAGTAAAAAATATTAATTAGTCCTTACAATTTCTTAGAAAGATTTCTTTGAATAATTTCTTTATCATTGTACTTGATGGAGTTGGTATCGGCGAATTGCCGGATGCTAAAAAATACAATGATGAAGGCAGTAACACTCTCGTCAATATTGCCGAAGCAGTGAACGGACTAAACCTTCCAAACCTTTGTAACCTGGGTTTAGGCAACATCACGGGAATTAAAGGTGTGAATAAAACCGAACAGCCGAAAGCATCTTTCGGAAAAATGATTGAAAGTTCAAAAGGGAAAGATTCGACCACAGGGCATTGGGAATTAGGCGGAATAATTCTCGAAAAGGATTTTTCATATTTTCATTCTGGATTTCCGGACTACATAATTGACAAATTTTTGCATTTGAATCAGATTGAAGGATACCTTGGAAACATCGCAGCATCAGGCACAGAAATAATTCAGCAGCTTGGTGAAGAGCATATCAGAACCGGTTACCCTATTGTTTATACTTCAGCGGATTCTGTCTTTCAAATTGCTGCGCACGAGGATATAATTCCTTTAAAAGAACTGTACAGAATTTGTGAGACAACAAGAAGCAAAGTATTAATTGAACCATTAAATGTAGCCAGAGTTATAGCTCGTCCATTTATTGGAAGTGACGGTCGATTTACAAGAACTACAAACAGGAAAGATTTTTCGCTATCACCGCCATCGGATACGGTTCTGGATGTTTTAAAATCCAATGGAATTAAAACCGTTGCTATCGGAAAGATAAATGACCTGTTTAATCATCGGGGCATAGTTACTCCTGAATTCACAAAATCGAACGAACAAGGTTGTAACAAACTTTTGGAATATTCGTCTAAAGCTAAAGATAGTTTGATATTTGCAAACCTGGTGGATTTCGATGTCTATTATGGGCATAGAAATGATCCAGAAGGATTTGCTAAAGCGCTTGAGCAATTTGATAAATTTTTGCCTGATTTTTTGGAAACTTTAAATGCATCAGACAGGTTAATTATTACAGCGGACCATGGTAATGATCCTACTACACCAAGTACAGATCACAGCCGGGAGTATGTTCCGATTTTGTACTATGGTAAAAACAAAACCGGAAAAGATTTGGGTGTTCGTAGTACATTTGCTGATGTCGGTAAAACTGTTGCCGCTTTTTATAATGTGAAAAATAATCTTGACGGAAAAAGTTTTCTCAATGAATAAAAATTCAGTAAAAAATAAATTTACCTGGATAGAAAAAGTTGATGAGATTCAATTTAAAAGTTTGCCAGTCGACTTTGTCGACTATGTAAAACAATATGCGATTAAAAAAGTTCAGATTGAAGTAATTCCGATTTCTACTGAAGATGAAATGCTGAATCTCATTCCAGAAAGAAAGAAGAGCCTTATAAAACAAGTACAATCATTAAATGATGAACTGCTGATAGGATTTTATAAGAGTAAGGGAAGTATCAAAAAATTAAATATTAAAAACTGAAATTGGTAAAAGCTCAGGAATTCCTTATTGAAACTGATATACTTATTGAGCATCTCACTCATAAAACAAAAGCGACTGAGTCGACGCTGGAAAAGTTTATGCAAAAAGGAATATGTTACACATCCGTTATTAATGCCTCTGAACTTTTATTTTCAGTGAATAATATTGAGGATAGGGATTCAGTAATTCAATTATTAAATTCATTAAAAGTACTGGGATTGAATTCAAGATATAGTTTATCAGTTCCTGGTCTGAATAAAAAAGTAAGAACAAACAGGGATGCATTGGTTTATGTATTGGCAAAAATAAATAAACTAAAAATTGTAACTCTGGATAATAAAAAATATAAAAACGTATCCGATCAGGTTAAAGTAATAATCCCAAAGAGGTAACAATTGTTTATCGGAAAAGTTATTGGAACAGTATGGAGTACACAAAAGGATGAAAATCTTGTTGGCTCAAAGTTTCTTGTTGTTAAAAGATTAGATCTGAGTTTAATTGAAAAACCTGACTTCGTAGTTGCAGTGGATAGTGTTGGGGCAGGTGTAGGAGAAATTGTTTTGGTTGCGACCGGAAGTTCTTCACGTCAGACTGAGATAACAAAAAATAAACCGGTAGACGCAGTAATTATGGCTATTGTTGATAAAATTGATGTAAATGAGGTCTCAAAATAGATGGTTCACAAGATTTTTACCTTTTATTTGAGCCCATTTAATGTTAAATTTCCGGCTGTTTTCAATAGATTTAACGACTCCATAAACAATATATGGAGATCCTGATGTTCCTTGGAAAAGTTATAGGAACAGTTTGGGCTACAAGGAAATATGAAACTTTAGAGAATTTCAAGTTTCTGATTGTTCAGCCCTTGAATTCTGAAAAGAAAAATAATGGCGAACCGCTTATTGCAGTTGATACAGTGGGTGCGGGACCGGGTGAAATAATTTTTTATATAACAGCATCTGAAGCTGTAATACCACTGCCGGTCGATTTTGCCCCGGTTGATGCTTCGATAGTCGGAATAGTAGATACAATAAATCAATGAACGAAAAGACGAGGTGATTTAGTGAGAATAACCAAGCAATATACAAATCGGGAGAGCCAGTCTCTTGATAAATACTTGCAGGAAATTGGAAAGGTTGATCTTCTTGTACCGGATCAGGAAATAGAACTTGCGATACGAATAAAAAAGGGTGATCAGCTTGCGTTAGAGATGTTAACTAAAGCGAATCTTCGTTTCGTAGTAAGTGTTGCTAAACAATATCAGAACCAGGGTTTGTCTCTCGGTGACTTAATAAACGAAGGGAACCTCGGGTTAATAAAAGCAGCTAAAAGATTCGACGAAACAAGAGGATTTAAATTTATTTCTTATGCGGTTTGGTGGATCAGACAATCTATTCTTCAGGCACTTGCTGAGCAGTCAAGAATAGTGCGCCTGCCGTTAAACAGAGTCGGAGCTTTAAATAAAATAGGAAAAGCGTACAGCAACCTTGAACAGGAATTTGAGAGAGAGCCAAGCGCTACCGAACTAGCCCAGGAACTTGATATGGATGTTAGTGAAGTGGCAGACACTTTAAAAATTTCCGGCAGACATGTTTCAATGGATGCGCCATTCGCGCAGGGGGAGGATAACAGGCTTCTTGATGTGATTCAGAATGATCAGCAACCATCACCGGATCACACGCTGATGACTGAATCGCTTAAAACAGAAATTGACCGCGCACTTTCAACTTTAACAGAAAGAGAAGCCGAGGTAATAAAATTATACTTCGGTTTGAATAAAGAACACTCACTTACTCTTGAAGAAATAGGCGAAAGATTTAATTTAACACGTGAACGCGTAAGACAGATTAAAGAAAAAGCAATCCGCAGACTCAGACACGCTTCCAGAAGTAAAAACCTGAGAACTTACCTGGGTTGAGGTTTAATGATTAAACTTCAAAGATATTTTGTTTCAATCATCATCATAGCCGGGATTAGTTTCAATTCCGGCTGTGCTTCCTCCTCAAATTCATTACGTTATAAATCATCCGGCGAGACAATTTCAGAACGCTACGAGAACAGTGTCCGGTTCACTTCAGTCGATACAGTACAAACAAGCCCCGTTGATATAGAGGATGCCGATTCGCTTGAATGGGACTATCTTGTAGATGATTCAGATTCCGATGAATTTCCAGATGAAGAAACAGCAGTCTCTTTTTCTGAAGTAGTTAGAAAAATTAATCCATCAGATAATAGTTCTCAAATATCTGCTGACTATAGTAACATGCAGGAAAAAGTTTTGATGGAAATAATCGAGTATCTCAACACACCTTATAAGTATGGCGGTAATTCAAAAAAAGGAATTGACTGTTCCGCATTTACACAGACTATTTTCAATAACACCCTTTCAATCCAGCTTCTGAGATCTGCAAGAGAGCAGTATACACAAGGGACTAAAATTGATAACAGGGAAGAGTTAAAATTTGGTGATCTCGTTTTTTTTAATACCCGCAGAAGAGTAAAACCCGGACATGTGGGAATTTATATTGGGGATAATTTATTTGCACATGCCAGTTCAAAAAAAGGTGTGATTGTTTCATCGCTTGATCTCGATTACTATTCGAAAAGATTCATGGGAGGTCGGCGTATGGAGAACAACGGTTCATTCTAATCTGTATTTCTATCCTAACAAAGTCTAATCTATTTTTGCACTTAAAAAAACTTTTTTGTTGATTGTAACAAAAGTAAATTCCTTAAAAGAATTATTTCGACATGGAAATCAAACTTAAAAATTTAGACTGTGCGGCTTGTGCTCATAAAATTGAAACCCGACTGAACAAAATTGATAATGTCAGAAATATCAGTATCAACACACTTACATCTGTTTTAAAAATTGATTACGATGACTTTGATAGGATCAAAGCTGCAATTGCTGAAGTTGATGACAATATTGTTGTTGAAAGGATAGCTTCATTTAAAAGTTTGAAAGATGATGACGATGAAAAGGTGAGAAATGAGATAATAAGGATTGTTTTGGTTCTTATTCTATTTGGATGTGCAATCCTTTTTGAATCATTAAGAATTTTTGATGCAGGATCTTTGGTTTTAATTTTTCTTTTTATTAGTGCATACCTGGTCAGCGGCTGGACTGTATTATTAAAAGCAATAAAGAATATTTTTCGCGGAAAAATATTTGATGAAAATTTTTTAATGGCTATTGCCACAATTGGTGCTATTGCTATTAATGAATTAAATGAAGCAGTAGCTGTAATGCTTTTTTATAATATTGGTGAATTCCTTCAGGGGCTTTCTGTAAGACGATCAAGAAACTCCATCAAATCACTTCTTGAATTTAAACCGGATTCTGCAAATCAGTTAATAAATGGTGAAGTAATCAAAGTTTCACCTGAAGCAATCACTATTGGATCAGAAATAATTGTCAAACCTGGTGAAAAGATTCCTCTTGATGGTACTGTAACGGAAGGCGAGTCCTATCTTGATACCATGCCATTAACAGGCGAATCGATTCCGAAATTTGTTAAGCCCGGAAGCACAGTCCTGGCAGGAACGATTAATAAATCATCTTTACTAAAAATTAAAACAATAAAATTATTTAGTGATACTTCTGTTGCAAAAATATTACACCTCGCTGAAAATGCCGTCTCCAAAAAAGCTGAACCGGAAAAATTCATTTCAAAGTTTGCCAGGTATTATACACCCGCTGTAGTCGCAATCGCGACATTGATAGCTTTTCTGCCTCCACTACTTTATCCATTCAGTGAAACATATTCAGAGTGGATTTACAGGGCATTGGTAATCCTTGTAATATCATGTCCGTGCGCATTAGTTATAAGTATTCCGCTTGGTTATTTTGGAGGAATCGGGGCGGCTTCGAGAAGAGGGATTCTTGTCAAAGGTTCAAATTATCTTGATGCACTGACAGAAGTAAAAACAATTGTCTACGATAAAACCGGCACTATAACAAAGGGAAGATTTGATGTCACAAGTGTAAAACCGTTAAATGGCTTTAGTGAAAATGAACTGCTCAGATATGCATCAATAGCTGAATCAAATTCGAATCATCCAATTGCCGTTGCAATAAAAGATAAGTCCGGAATAACTATACAAAATTCTGATATAAAGAATTATGAAGAAGTTCCGGGTCACGGTGTAAAAGTTGAATCAGGAGATAAAATTATTGTAGCGGGTAATGACAGAATACTTCACAAAGAATCAATTGAACACGACAAGTGTGAGTTGAGTGAAACTGTTGTACATATTGCGATGAATAATAAGTATGCAGGTTTCATTTCTGTTTCCGATGAAATCAAACCGGATTCTGCTGACGCATTTAAACAACTAAAAGAAGCCGGGATTCATGAACAAATAATACTTACAGGCGATAATGAAAAGTCAGCGAACTTGATTGCCTCAAATGTCAGCGCTGATAAAGTTTATTCAGGATTGATGCCTGAAGAAAAAGTATCGCACCTGGAGAAAATTATTTCAGAGAAAAAACATTCGGGAAAGATTGCATTTGTCGGTGACGGAATAAACGATGCGCCCGTACTTTCAAGAGCTGATATAGGAATTGCGATGGGCGCGTATGGTTCCGATGCCGCTATTGAAGCAGCCGATGTTGTGATTATGACAGACAGTCTTTCAAAGATAGGTGAAGCAATTGATGTGGCTAAACAAACCCGTAAAATTGTATGGCAGAATATTTTCTTTGCTATGGGTGTTAAAGCAATCTTTATAGCTATGGGCAGCGCAGGTATCGCATCAATGTGGGAAGCCGTATTTGCAGATATGGGTGTCGCCCTGCTTGCCATTATAAATTCAACAAGACTTATGCGCAAATAAAAAAAGCTGCCTTGTATAGCAGCTTTTTAATCTTCAGTGTTGAATTAGAATCAACTGCATCCCGAAGTAGCACCGCAGGTGATACATTTTAAGCATGTTCCGTTCCTGACCATTGTCACACTTTGGCATTCAGTACAAATATCACCGGTGTATCCCCGTTCAATTGCCTGCCGGATTGTCTTTGAGAAATTTGAACCGGACCTGTTAAAGCTTTCGGAACGTTTCCCCGAATTTTCAACAGTCGTCATACTGTTGCGGTAAGAACTAAGTTTTTCTTCATCCAGTTCTACAACTCTTTCACTAATCAGTTCTTCACTGATAAATTCAGGTTCAGATAACTTTTTTACTATTCCGGGAGAAGCTTTAGATTTTATTTCATCAGGGTCAACGTGAGACAGATCATTTCTTCCAAGATATGTAACCGCAAGTTCGCGGAAGATATAATCAATCACTGATGTGGACATTTTAATTTTATCGTTACCGCTTACCATTCCGCTCGGTTCAAACTTGGTGAACACAAATGCATCAATGAATTCTTCAAGCGGTACACCGTGTTGTAATCCAAGTGAAATTGAAATTGCAAAACAGTTAAGCAGGCTTCGGAATGATGCGCCTTCACGGTGCATATCAATAAATATTTCACCTATCTGACCGTTTTCATATTCACCTGTACGTATGTAAACGGATTGACCATTAATTTTTGCTTTTTGTGTATAGCCGGATCTTCTGTCCGGAAGTCTTCTTCTCTTTGCGATGTAACGATGAATAATTTTTTCCGCTACTTTAACAATATCATTGCGTTCTTTTTCATCCATCAAAGCTTCAAGTTCTTCTTCACTTACGGAGTTTAACGGCTGTGAAAGTTTTGAACCGTCACGGTATAGAGCATTTGCTTTGATTCCCATTTTCCATGACTGCAGATACGCATCCTTAACATCTTCAACTGATGCCTGGTTTGGAAGATTAATCGTCTTGGATATAGCCCCTGAAATGAAGGGCTGAGCCGAAGCCATCATTCTTATATGCGCAATCGGACGGATGAATCTTGTTCCTTTTTTACCGCACCTGTTTGCGCAATCAAACACTGGGTAATGTTCATGTTTAAGGAATGGTGCACCTTCAATCGTCATGGTACCGCATACATAATCATTTGCTGATGCTATCTCCTGTTTGGAAAAACCAAGAGTCGTAAGCAGATTAAAATCGAATGAGTTTATTTCCTCTGATGGTATTCCAAGTTTTGCAGTCAGGAATTCTTCACCCAGAGTAAATTTGTTGAAAGCAAAACTCAATTCGAATGCTGACGGAATTGCTTTGTCAAGTTTTGTCAGAGCTTCGGGAGTGAACCCTTTTGCTTTTAGTGATTCATGATTTATATAAGGACATCCGGCTAATGTGCCTGAACCTTTTGCGTACTTCACTATTTCAGTAATCTGATCTTTATTATATCCTAATCTTTCAAGTGCAGGAGGAATTGATTGATTTATTATTTTGAAATAACCGCCACCGGCAAGTTTTTTGAATTTTACCAGAGCGAAATCAGGTTCAACACCAGTAGTATCACAATCCATCACCAGACCTATTGTACCGGTTGGTGCTATTACAGTTACCTGCGCATTTCTGAATCCGAATTGTGAACCAAGCTCCAGAGCTTTGTCAGCGTCTTCACGGGCAGCTTTTAATAGATCGGAAGGACAATGCTTTGGATCAATACCGACCGGGTAAATAGAAAGCCCTTCATACTCCTCCTTGGGAACATTGTATGCAGCACGCCTGTGGTTGCGGATTACGCGAAGCATATGATTTTTATTTCTGTCGTATTTGGGGAATGGTCCGATCTCCTTAGAAATCTCAGCAGACGCAGCATACGAGCTCATATGCATTATACTTGTGATAGCTCCGCAGATTGCAAACGCTTCGCTGCTGTCATAAGGAATTCCCTGAAGCATAAGTAATGAACCAAGATTTGCATAACCCAATCCCAGAGTCCTGAATTCATAACTGTATTTTGCAATTTCCTTACTAGGAAATTGAGCCATCAGTACACTTATTTCCAGAACCATTGTCCAGATCTTTGTTGCATGCCGGTAAGCTTCTATATCAAATTTTTGAACGGATGAATTATAAAACTTAACAAGGTTTAGTGAAGCGAGATTACAAGCCGTATCATCAAGGAACATGTATTCACTGCAGGGATTGGATGCTTTTATTTCCCCATCTTCCGGGCAGGTATGCCATTCATTAATAGTAGAGTGGAACTGAATTCCCGGATCGGCGCATGACCATGCAGCATAAGATATCTGATCATACAACTCTCTTGCTTTAAGAGTTTTGCATGGTTTAGGAGAACGTTTCTCATTTCTTGCTTTTTTCTTTTCTACACGCCAGTACAGGTTCCAGTTGCCGTCATTCTGTACAGCCTGCATAAAATCATTTGTAACGCGGATAGAGTTGTTGGAATTTTGTCCTGATACTGTCGCGTAGGAATCAGAGTTCCAATCTGTATCATACACAGGGAACTCAATCGATTTGAATCCAAGTTTTGCAAGATGAATAACACGTTCAATATAGTTATTCGGTATCTGAACTTTTCTTGCTTCAAGTACAGCCTGCTTTAATCTTTTATTTACATTTTTATTGAACCTGTCATTTTCCGGGTGTTCATCATAACAGGCTTTCATAATTTTGTTCAAATGAATATTACATAATTTAGAACCCGCTACTATAGCTGCAACTTTCTGTTCTTCAACAACTTTCCAGTTGATGTACTCTTCAATATCCGGGTGATCGAGATCAAGTGTAACCATTTTTGCGGCACGGCGTGTTGTTCCGCCGGATTTAATTGCACCCGCAGACCGGTCACCGATTTTAAGGAAAGACATTAATCCCGAAGATCTTCCGCCGCCGCTAAGTGTTTCCTGTGAACCTCTTATGTCGGAGAAATTTGAACCGGTGCCTGAACCATATTTGAACAGGCGGGCTTCACGCACCCACAGGTCCATAATTCCGCCTTCATTAACAAGGTCATCTTTTACTGATTGAATAAAACATGCATGAGGCTGGGGATGTGTGTATGCATCAGTAGATGCAGTTAATTCTCCGGTTTTGTAATCAACATAATAATGTCCCTGTGAAGGACCGGAAATTCCATATGCCCAGTTCAAACCTGTATTAAACCATTGCGGGCTATTCGGGGCGGCCATCTGGTTGGCAAGCATATAAACCAGTTCATCATAGAATGCTTTTGCATCGTCTTCGGATGAAAAATAATTTGCAATCCATCCCCAGTAAGTCCAGCATCCTGCCAAACGATGAAACACCTGACGTGAGTCAGTCTCTGATGAAAATCTTTCTTTCTCAGGAAGCTGTTCAAGTTTCTCAATATCAGCTTTTGCAGGCTGAAGCCATGAAGGAATTCCTTTCTCCTTATTTTTTTTCAGGAGTTTTGGCACCCCTGCTTTACGAAAATATTTTTGCGCGATGATGTCTGTTGCAACCTGCGACCATTGTGCCGGCACGTAAACATCTTCCATCTTAAATACAGTTGAACCATCAGGATTTTTTATCTCTGATGTTCTTTTTTCAAACTCCATTGAAGATAGAGGATCCTTACCAGCCTCAGTAAACAGTCTATTAATTTGCATTCATGACTCCAGTTTCATAATGTGTTGCTTAATATCGGTTGTTTAAATATTTGGTTGGATGAATTTTGAAATGCTGTCTGTGGTATTAGTATTATTTTCATCCAGATATATTTTTAGAATTGTTGTGACTAAAATCAAATTAAAAAAAAACGTAGAAAAAGAAAATTGCACCAGAAAATTTTTTTCAGAACGAATTTTTATTGTCAAAAACTCTGACTCAATTTGTAATAATTTTTCTAAAATGCAAAGTTAATTTTCGCATGAAGAAAAAAATATTTTTTTGTTCATTCACTTGTATTAATCCGAAATTAATTTTATAAAAATTTTCACCTGAGCCATTAAAAAATTTCAGTCGTCAGATTTAACTTTATTAACGGGATAATCTTAAATTTCTGTAACTGAATTCTACCGTTTATGTAATAGTTTTCAATTATATAATCACGGTTAATTAAAATTCAACCGTAAATATTGTAGGCATCTGCAAATCAGATTTTTTAAACAAGTATAAAAGGCATTTCATTGACAGGCGAAAAAGTTATTGAGGTATCGGGGTTAAGTAAAAAGTTTAAAGACCTTAAAGCGGTTGACAGCCTTAATTTATCGGTACATCGCGGGGATGTCTTTGGTTTTCTTGGCCCTAACGGCGCAGGAAAAAGCACAACAATAAGGATGCTTTTATCGCTCATTCGCCCAAACCAGGGTACGATAAAAATATTTGGTAAATCACTCAATGAAAACCGCAACGAAATTCTAAGAAAAGTCGGGGCGATTGTAGAGAAGCCTGATTTTTACGGTTACCTGTCTGCATATAAAAATCTTGAGATACTTGGAAGACTTTCAGGTGCGGATGTTTCCAGAAAAAAAATTTTTGAACTGCTCGAACTGGTAGGACTGGAAAAAAGGTTTAAGAGTAAAGTAAAAACATATTCACATGGAATGAAGCAAAGGCTTGGTATTGCGCAGGCATTACTTCACGATCCTGAATTAATTATTCTCGATGAACCGACAACAGGTCTTGACCCGCAGGGAATGAAGGAAATACGCGACCTCATCCTGATGTTAAGCAATGAAAAAAAGAAAACAATTTTTCTGTCATCTCACATTTTGTATGAAGTGGAACTTGTCGCCAACAGGATGATAATAATAAGTAAAGGTACGACTAAAGTAGAGGGCGAAGTAAATGAACTTCTTAATTCGAATAAACTGCGTGTTACCTTTGAGGTAAGTGACCCCGGTTCAGTCCAGTCACTTTTAAATAATAGCCAGTGGAGTAGTAAACTGGAATCAGTTGCCAATAATAAATTTATTTTTTCGATGCAGGATACTGATATAGCTCCGTTGAACAGGTATCTTAATGAAAATAATATTATGGTGAGTGCGGTTATTCCAACCCGTTCGCTTGAAGAATACTTCCTGCAGATAACAGAAAAGGCATCATAATGATAACCCTGATAAGAATTGAACTTTTTAAGATTTTCAAAAAGTGGAGAACATATATTGGTTTTATTGCCATAGGATTGCTGGTTGGTGTTATTCAGCTTGCTATGGCGCTTGAAGGTTCAAACTCACTAAAGTTTATGACAAGAAATATTCAGCAGTCATTCTTGTTTGTCGGAAACCTGTTGAACGGGTACTTCGTTTCATATCTTATTCTTGGTGCGCTTGCCGTGCATATTCCTTTTCTGATAACGCTTGTAGCCGGTGATCTTTTAGCTGGAGAAGCTACTGCAGGAACCTACAGATTATTAATCACGCGCCCCGTTTCAAGGTTCAGAATAGTTGCATCAAAATTTATTGCGGGAATGATCTACACCGCAATGCTGATCCTGTTTCTTGCTGTGATGAGCCTTGGTTTAGGCACATTGATTTTTGGTACAGGTGAATTGTTGGTGCTGAGCAACAATACAATAATTATTTTTGCGACGGATGATATAATTTGGAGATTTCTGTTTGGCTACGCTTTTGCAACATTAAGTATGACAGTTGTCACCGCTCTTGCTTTTCTCTTTTCTTCTTTAGTTGAAAACGCGATCGGACCTATAGTTACAACGATGGCGATAATAATAGTCTTCCTGATTATTTCAGCAATTCAGATTGATATATTTCAAACGATTCAACCATATCTGTTCACAACTTATATGTCAAGCTGGCGATCATTTTTTGATGACCCGGTAGACTACAATGATATTCTGCAATCAGTACTTGTGCTTGTGGGGCACATTGTGGGATTGTTCTCACTTACAGTTTATTTATTCAGAAAAAAAGATATTCTTACATAACTATGATTCAAGGATTAAGAATGAAAAAGATTTTTCTCATTTTACTCACCATATCCAGTTTATTATTTGCTCAACAGGATGAACCCGAAAAAATACTTAAAAGGGTGCAGGATGAGTTCTTAAAAATTGAAGACTACCAGGTTGATGTACGCATTAAAGTTGATGTTGAGTTTATAAAAGTTCCTGAATCCAAAGCAAAAATATTTTTTAAGCAGCCGGATAAAACCCACATTGAATCAGAAGGGTTTGCTATGCTGCCCAAAGAAGGAATAAATTTTTCGCCGGTAGGTTTACTAAAGAAGAAACACACCGCAATTTTTGATAAAGAAGAAATCATAAACGGTATCAAAACGACTTCGATAAAAATTATTCCTCTTGAGGATGAAACAGAAATTATTTTATCCACATTCTGGGTTGATACAAAAAAGAATGTTGTTGTTAAGGTTGAATCAACAACAAAAACAAATGGTACATTTACCATTGAATTAAAATACGACGGACCTTCAAATGGCTTTAACCTGCCGACTGAAATGGTATTTTCTTTTAACCTCGACAAGATGAATATTCCCAAAACCTGGAGCGGTGATCTTGGCAAGAAAAAGGAAAAGAAAGATTCAAGCCCAACAACAATCGGACAGGTATTTATTTATTACTCCAACTATAAAATAAACGAGGGAATTCCGGACTCCGTATTTGGAGTAAAGGACAAATAAATTTTTCGGCTGCGACCGGGTTTTCACATTCCGCATATAATATTTAGCGGCAGTTTTTTATATTGAACCGCCAAAATAATCTTCTCCAACAATTCAAGGATGATAATGAGATCAGTACTAATAATATTGTTAGCTGTGAGTATTATTTTTTCGTTTTACCTGCTGCTAAAAAAAGGCAAATCAGCAAAGTATTTTATTGTTATGTCTGCATTGCTGATGGTTGCCTTATACTCAATCCGCTATATACCACAAGGAATTAAAGCAAGAATTTTTCCTGAATATCTTGGAGTTGAAAATTTCTCCCAGGAAAATCCTCTTAGTTATTTGAACGATGATTTTAATTCTGATTCACTAAGTACCGAATGGACAAAATTTAATGATGATATGCTTGATATGAATCAGGCAGGCGGGAAATTAATTCTCACGCCTAATATCGAATCAGTCTGGTGGATGAAAGACCAGGGACCGATGTTTTATAAAAATGTTGAAGGTGATTTTAGTTTCTCAACAAAGGTGGAAACGCGTAAGGCGAGTGATACAACATCGTACCCTGATAAACTCTGGCAGTTCGGCGGTATAATACTTCGTGCCCCTTCTTCTGATGAAGAATCGAAAGGGGAGAATTATGTTTTTATTGTCGTCGGTTATCGCGGTTCAAAACTTCAGGTTGAAGTGAAGAGCACTAAAGATGATAAAAGTGACGTGATCGGAATTGACTGGCCAACAGGTGATGCTGAAGTAAGGATCAGCCGCAAAGACAATTTGTTTTATATGATGGCAAGAAAAAATTCTGCTGAAGAATGGCAGGTTATGGAAACTTATGAAAGACCTGATCTTCCCGCAAAACTTCAGGCAGGAATTATTGTTTACTCATTCAGCTACAATAAAGGAGTTGGCGATCTTACTGCAAGATTTGATGAAATAAAATTCTGGAAATCTGATTTTGATTTTTAATCTATGTTACAAATAAAAAAAAGATGACATCTTTGTTGAAAGATGTCATCTTTTAAAAACAAAAAAATTAAATGAAAAATAAAATTTGTATAGTAACCGGCGCAAACACCGGAATTGGAAAAGCAACTGCCGCAGGATTAGCATCACTTGGCGCTGAAGTAATAATGATTTGCCGCAATAAAGAAAAAGGCGAAGAAGCTAAACGGCAGATCATCAAACAAACTAAAAATGAATTGGTCCATCTGCTCGTCGCTGACCTTTCTTCAATGAATGAAATAAAAAAACTTTCTGAAGAGATACATAATAAGTTCAGCAAGATAGATGTTCTTATAAATAATGCTGGAATTATTCTTCATCAGCGCCAGGTGACAGTTGATGGCTATGAATACCAGTTTGCTGCAAACTATCTGTCAAATGTTTTGCTTATCCACTTGCTGATGGACTTATTATTGAAAGCATCACCATCAAGAATAATAAATGTTTCATCAGGCGCGCACAGGGGAGTGGGAATAAATTTTAATGATCTGCACTCCGAAAAAGACTATCAATACCTCCGCGTTTATAGTATGACAAAACTTTCGCAAATTTTATTCACTTACAAACTTGCAAAAGAATTGAACGGGACAGGAATAACAGTAAACGCTCTCAGTCCCGGAGTCGTTGCAACAAACCTGCTAAGTGACTTCCAGGGAAAACCGCGAGCACTCGGATTCATTCACAAACTTAAAAATGATAATCCTGAGAAAGGAGCGGAAACTCCTTTATATCTTGCGACTTCAGATGAAGTGAAAAATATATCCGGAAAATATTTTGCCAATAAAAAAGTTGAAGAGACTTCAATGTCAAGTTATGACCAGAATACAACTGACAGGCTGTGGAATGAGAGTCTGAAGTTATGCGGCATAACAAAATTTGGTTCATAAAAAAATCATCTGAACTTGCCGTGCACTTATTATAATCTTAAGTTTACACGTGAAAAATTTATATTGATTACGATGAACAAAATGTTCGGGGCGGATTAATTTAATCTTCTTTACTTCGGACTGCTTGTTTTTTTTGTTTATGAAAAGTCTTACAAAGTTATACACAAAGTTCTCCCGCTCAGTTGCTGATTCAATAGAAAAACTGAAGATGACTGAATACACATTTATGATAAGTATTTCAGTTATCATTGGTGTGCTTGCCGGATTTGCCGCAGTGCTTATCCGCTTGATGATCCACTTCGTTGCGGATATAGCATTCCCCGGTGAAGGAAATTTTCTCCAGGATGTTACAAACTCCGCGTGGTATATAATCCTTCTTGTTCCTATGATCGGCGGATTAATTGTCGGACCGATGATACATTTTTTTGCTCCTGAAGCAAAAGGTCACGGAGTACCCGAAGTAATGCAGGCAATTCTTTTGAAAGGCGGAAAGATCCGCGGAAGAGTTGCATTCATTAAAACGATATCATCTGCAATTACAATCGGAACCGGCGGATCGGTTGGCAGGGAAGGACCGATAATTCAGATCGGTTCAAGCCTTGGTTCATTAGTCGGACAGTTCCTTCGCATATCAAGTAAAAGATTAAAAACATTTGTCGGATGCGGTGCCGCTGCCGGTATTGCGGCTGCATTCAATGCGCCGATAGCCGGAGCGTTATTCGCTGTTGAAATTATACTGATGGATTATGCCGTTGTTCAATTCGCGCCGATAATTATTTCCGCGGTTGTGGCCACACTAATCTCACACACCTTTGAAGGAAACTTTGCTGCGTTCCTTGTTCCGCAGTTTCATCTTTATTCGCCTTATGAAATAATTATTTACTTAGTGCTGGGACTCGCAAGTGGTTTGGTTTCCTACCTCTTTATAAAAGTGCTTTATTTCTTTGAGGATTTTTTTGACAACAAAATTCAGATGCAGGAATACTTAAAACCTGTACTTGGCGGTTTGGCAATCGGGTTAATCGCTTTACTCTATCCTCAGATTATGGGCGTTGGTTATGAAACTATGGATGATGCTTTTTACGGAAACCTGTTGTGGCATACGGCATTCATATTAATTTTTGTTAAGATCATCGCCACGTCTATTACACTTGGCTCAGGAGGATCTGGAGGTATATTTGCACCTTCACTTTATATGGGCGCGATGCTTGGCTATGCGTTTGGTGTTCTGTCCAATAATCTGTTCCCCGACATTACAGCGCCCGCAGGCGCTTACGCTGTTGTTGCAATGGGCGGACTTGTCGCCGGAACCGCAAGAGCCCCGTTAACCGCCATCATCATCGTGTTTGAACTTACAAATGATTACAGGATAATCCTTCCTTTGATGGTGACATGTATCATCAGTACACTTGTTTCATCCAAACTTTCGCGCGAATCAATTTATACTCTTAAACTATTGCTGAAGAATATAGGGATAAGAGAAGGCGCTGAAATAAATGTGATGGAATCTATTTATGTGCGTGATGTTTTTTCAAAAGAATTTGATGTGATAAGAGAACACGAAAATTTCAACCTTGTTGTTAACAGGGTGTTGAGAAGTAAAAGTCCTGAATTTCCCGTCTTGAATTCAGAAGATGAAATAAAAGGAATGATATCTATCTATGATATCAAAGAACATCTTTTTGAAAAAGAATCATTGAAGGATTTACTCATCGCCGGTGATTTTGCCGACCCCGTTTTTAACACAGCCTTTCCTGATGAGAACTGCCAGGCAGCTTTGGACAAAATGAAAAAACATGACTACGAAGGAATCCCGGTAGTTGAATCACCCGGAAGCAAAAAAATACTCGGTATGCTTTGGCGTAAGGATATACAGGACGCATACCAGAAAGAAATTGAAAACCGCGACATCACCTCAACACTTGCCAGCAGCATAAGTATGAAGGATGATGAACATCACCACAGGTTTATGGAAGGGTATTCAATAGTTGAAATAAAACCTCCCGCATCTTTTATCGGCAGATCGATCCGCCAATTAAATATCCGTAAGGAATATGGGGTTGATGTTCTCTCGATCAAAACCAAGGAGAAGAAAGGTGAAAGGATTAACGCAATTCCTAATCCTGACTACGTTATAAAAATTGATGACACACTTTTAATTGCCGGTGAAGTAAAGAATATAAATTTATTGCAGAGTGTAAACTGATATTTTTGTTTGTGGGTTCTGGTCGGGATTAATCCCGACCAGAATAGTAAATCAACACTCATCCGTCATCGAATAGATCAATCCATAATAAAATTTATTTTCTGATGTTTCCGTTTTGTCAGATGACTTTTTTTAACGCATTAAAAATCCTGGTCCAATCTTTCCGTGTCAAACTTCCTTCACTCTCACCGAGTCTCACAATCACCAAATTCTTTTCAGGTGAAACAAATATATACTGTCCAAGATGACCCACTGCCATAAAATCTTTTTCATCCGCTGATACTAACCACCACATATACTGGTAGAACCAGGCACTGCCTTCACTGGTATCTATCTTGGTTGATTGCTCAACCCAGCTTTGTGATACTATCTGGGTTCCATTCCAGTTGCCATTAAATAAATAAAGCCTGCCGATTTTAGCGAAGTCCTTAGCTCTTGCACTCAGGCAGCAGAAAACTTTTTCCAGTTTATTCTCTTCATCATCAACACTCCACAACCCGCCGTACTCCATTCCAAGAGGGTTCCATATCCTTTGTTGTGTGTATTCGGTAATGGATTTTGATTTCAGTGCTCTGCTTAGTACCAGCCCCAGTAACTGCGCTTCTCCGCTTTTATAACGGAACTCCTTTCCCGGTTCTGTTGCCAGTTCAAGCGAGAGTAGTTTTTTCTCAAGATCAGAACCATAGTAAAAGTGAGGATGAATCCCGAAAGGATTATCCGACTCACTATAGTCCATTCCTGATGTCATTTGTAACAGGTGTTTGATCTTTACTTTGTCAAATCCCTTTGAAGTAAGTTCAGGGACAAAATCTGTAACAGGCTGTTCAACTGATTTAATATAACCGTCGTCAATTGCACAGCCGGTTAACATTGACAAAAAAGACTTTGCCATTGAAAAAGATAAAGAAAGAGAACTGTCATTGTATTCATTATAATATTTTTCAAAAATAATAGTGTCGTTCTTTATCACTAAAAAAGCCGTGGTTGAGTTTGAACTCAGCAGGCTGTCGATATCAGTTTTTAATATTTCGTTTTTAATTAATTCAGTTATCAATTCACTTTTATCAGATTCATAAAAATGAAAAGGTTTGCTGGAAGGACTTAGCTCAGCATTATCAAAAATTTTATAATCGTCAATAGAAGAAAAGTTATGCCATATTATCTTTGAAAATGTGCATGAAGGAACTGAGAGCGATGTAACAATCACTAATACAACAAGAGTTAAAAATAATTTGCTCATAAAATTAAATTATTCGGACTGATATACTTTTACTGTTTGTACCATTGCTTGCCACTTTATGGACTCTTTACTTACTTGTCCGGTCTTGACGGATTAAAGAGGTGATACCTAAATACTAGTCTCTCCAAGATTAACATTATTCCACAAAATTAAATTGGGTCCATTTCGTTTAACTGCCTTGATACCTCCATCTTGGGAAATTACAAAAGCGACACAATTATCAAAACTTGAACACATTCTGAATGCTGAACGATGTCGAGTTCCAAAATTATTTATATCTACTTCTATATAAGATTTGGCATCCGGATCATTTGCAGATTTTATTGAGGTCAAACTAGAAGATTGAGCTAGTATTTCACCTCCATAACCAATTATTCTTAATTTAGATGTAAGAACAACAGCGCCATCAACACAAGATAACTGAGCAATAAATTTTTCAATATCAATTATTTTTTTTTCAAGCTGCTGTTTGGAATTTTCCCATTTAATTAGATCCTTTAATTCTTTCGGTGATGCTTTCCTTTTATCAAGAATCATTTTGAATTTATCATAAAATAATGTCTTGTAATAAAAATAATTGGCTTCACATAAGTCTATTAACTTATCCCATATGATATCTTTATCGAAAATATATTTTATATTAATTCGATCTGTTAAACGAGTATCATTGTAATTTATTTCGTCTGGAATTACGATAAATGTGGCTCCATGTAATTTATCTTTTGCAAAATTCAGAATACTGTTGAATGTTTGATAATAAGTCTGGTATGGGTATTTATCTGAATCCTCTCTTTCATCATATTTTTCCACTTTAATTCTTTTTACCGAATCACTATATAATGCCTTCGCGCTATTATCTAAAAATCCACCAATTAAGCCCAAACTTAAATCTTCTAAAGGTGTTCCCAAGATTTTACCAGCTGAAAGCCGAAACAATACAGAACCAATTGTAGTGACCGTAATATTTCCAGGTGAAGTGGAACTTACAGTCAAAATATTTGGCGGACACATCGCAGCAGATGATAAACCAGAGACAACTTCCCACCATTCAGAACCTAAATCAAGTATTCCCCATATATACAATTCACTATTTTCTAAGTTAGTTTGAATTTTATCCCCTTCAGAAATTAATACTAGAGACTGATTTGGATTAACAGAAGGTGCTATTTTTAATATCTCTTGAACTGTGAATGGAACTGGAATTAATAATTTTATTGGCTCACTAATCATATTAATATCAGATATTTTTTGTTCACATTTTTCTGGTGACACATAACCTATTCTATAAGCAATCCTTCGACTTTCCTCGGTTAAAAATGACGCATGGTAAATGACATTCAATATCGTTTTTAAATTTCTATCATTAGGAAAATCTTTATCCTTTTGTTTTTTAAACTTCTTCGAAGGTGTATCTAACGTTTTTTGAAAATTAAACCATCTTTCTTTTAAAATTTTTATTAAGTCCTTAGGATATTTAAACTCCATTTACAAATCCTTTTATTTATAACGGCGTGGCTGCTAACGCGCCGCCCATAACTTGAAAGCAGCCGAAAAGCACCACAATTAAAATTAAAAAAACGGTTAATTAACTAAAGAACTTTGAACAAGTAACCAGCTAAAAAGAACCAACCCGAAAACTTGAAAACCACCGCTAAAGCGAAGCGGTCGGCGTTGAGCAACAGGTTAGCAAGCTATTTATTTTCTAATAATTTATCTAATTCAGCATTAATTGGATAATCTTTTTCGCCATATTGAACTATTTTGATATTCCGATTTTTATCCAACAATATTCTTGGATGCTTTGTCATTGGATATGCAGAAAATTCTTTTTTATACTTTTTAATTTTTCCTAAGGTTAAGTTTTGTAAAACAATTAATAAATCTCTAACTGCTGCTTGTTGAGCTCCAACAAGATTAAAATCTAATTTTTTTATGGCCTTTAAAAAATTATTTTTGTCAATCTCATTTTCGTTTTCAAACATAATTGCACTTTCAATATTTATGTATAATGCAATATGCTTTCTATGTATATATGAGTTTATTTGTTTTGTTTCAGGAAATAGTGTTTCATATTCACTTAGTAATGTTATAAATCTTGGATCAAGAAATACTTCTTTAAGTGTTTTTCTAATTTCGATAATATAAAATTTATAGGGCTTTTCAAGTTTATCAATTTGACCGGGGAAATCAATAATTAAGCTTATTGTAGCATTATGTTGAACAAGTTTATTCAACCAATCTATATAGTCACGGATTCCATTACATATTTCTATTCTTGCATTATTGATCAAATGATCCATAAAGGATTTCCTTTGGGCTCTCAAAGTAAGGAAATGATTTGTCAACCAACCAAATACTGCTATTGTAACTGCAATTATAGTTTCCATTTATATATGCTCTTTAAGCTTGCTAACGGCTTTGTGCTTAACCCGCAGCCCAGAACAAGACTGCCAAATAAAACTACAACTGCCGATGATTTAGCAAACCGTGCTTATCTTTCTTTGCAAGCACGGTTTGCAAGTAAATTAATTTAGTAAGAACACTTTGAACAAGTTACCCGAAACGGAGCACTAAACGCTAAAATTATAAAAAAACCAAATGCGAAAACGCTGTCGGGTTGAAGCACTTGTTATATTACGCCAGTATTATTTGCTAGTTCTTTTAAATAATGAAAACCTTCTTCGGTTAAATTTTTATCTTTATCCATCATTCCATATCTGTATACATCTAGAAGTGCTTTCTCTGAAAAGTTTTTTAAATTTTCTTGAAATTTTTTATTTAATTCAGTATAAGAAGCATTTTTAATAAATTTTTCTCCTAAGGGGATTAAAATCGAGTGCATCCATAACATTTTCGTTGATGGTGGAATAAACTTTCTGCTTCTTTCTCTTTCCAAATTATTATAACTCATCAATTTTTCTTCTAATAATTCAACTTTCTCTTTCTCAAGCTGTAGCTCAACTTCTTTTTTGTTAAGTTGATTTATTATAAACTTTCTATCCTTTTCATTTGAATGTGCTTTTTGTAGAGTATCATTTAATAATGTCTCTTTCTCTTTCAATTTCTTTTCAAATTCTTTTTTTACCTCATCTAACTCTTCTTGAGTTTGAACCTTTTCTTTAGTAATAGTCGAACTTGGTATTTTATCAAACTTATCCCTAATACTTGTATATCCCTCATCAAGATGTTTTAATCTTTCCCCAAAACTACTTTCGATTTTAACCAGTAATTCTGCAATGTCTTTTGTGAATTTATATGTATTATCATAAAAGCGACTGCTAGAATCTGTTGCTTTAAAATAGAAGGCTACTGAAATAGCAATTGAGAAAAGCGCTAGAAATAGTGCAAGAAAATCTGAAAATGTAAATTTTGTTAAATCAATAAGATAATCTGCAAATACTATTTTGTATCCAATCAACAATAAAAGGATATTGAATACGATTGCGAATATCCATTTTTGGTTTATCGTAAAACCTTTTTTAATTTTTTCTTCTTGCATTGATTCCTCTTAGTAATATAACTTATAATTAACCTGCGTGAATTAGTTAAATAAAGAACATAGACCCGCACGCGGCTGCATACTTGTCCGCCTTAGGTGGATATATGTTCCAATTGTCCTTCAATTCATAACTCATAATTTTAAACTCTTAACTATTTTTTCTCCCGATCCGCTTTCCACATACAAGCCAAACCTGTACAACTGCCTCAAAGCACTGCCCCGGGATTTAAAGGATTCTAAAGGGGCGTATAAAATCAATTCCAACTTATATTAATTCATAAGTACTTTCAATATTTAAAATAAAAACGCCCGGGACGCCGGGCAGGAACGTCACCGGGCTGGGGGTCGGTAATTCTGCAGATGTTGTTCAAGGCGTCCCGGTGAACAACAATTACCGCCGTAAATTTAAATAAAAAAATCTTCTCATCACTCACCCCTCTCCTTACCAAGGAGAGGGGGCGGGGGTGAGGTTGTTTCTTTCCTCTTCTCCTCAATAAACCTCTTCACCTCCTCCACCTTCCCCAGCGTCAGTTCGCTCAAATCATCCTGCAGCGAATGTACTTTCCTCTCACCAGCCAACTTGCTCAACTCAAACCTGCCTGGGTCAGCCAGCTTAGTGTCCGGAACCCACTCAAGCAAATCGTGCGGAGTGCAATTAAGTAAAATGCACAACCTCTCTAACAACTTTAAATTCAACTTCTCAACCTTACCCGTTGCTATATAAGAAGCAGTATGCGGAGAAAACCCAGCCCTTCTTAAAAACCCTGTTGGACTCTGAATCCCGCGTGCAGCGAACACAGACTTGAAATTAAACTTTAACATAACTCAACCTTTTTCCTCATTTATTTAACAAAAACAAATAAAATTCTCTTAGGAATGTACTAAACGTGAACAGGAATGTACTTAATGTGAACGGAAATGTACTTAACGTGAATAGAAATGTACTTAACTTGAACGGAAGTGTACTTAATGTGAACTGAAATGTACTTAATGTGAACTGAAATGTACTTAATGTGAATCGGGATGTATTAAACGTGAACAGAAATGTACTCAACGTGAACAGAAATGTACTTAACGTGAACAGAAATGTACTAAACGAGAACGGGAATGTACTCAATGTGAACGGGAATATGCTAAACGTGATGAGAAATGCACTCAAACTGAACCATTATCATATATGATTAACGATTCCACCTGTAGCTGATAAATAGACAAATAGTTCAAACAGAAGAACTCAAACAATAGTCAGTAGTTTTTTTGTGGGTTTATCTGTCAAAATCATAATCATCATAAAGAATTGTTGATTGAATGCGGTTCAGTGTACTATTACGCAGCAGAATACAGAGGTAAAGACGAATAGGATTACTTAGGAATGATTAACGAATGAAGATCAACGATTTGTGATTTAGGAATTATCCGGCATCAGAGAGCAAGCATCCAGTATCCAGTATCCAGCATCAATATCCATCATCAGTAAAATCTATTCCCTCAAAACGGAATTGCTCTGAGGGAATCGATATGTTAAGTGTTCTTACTTCGTCTGTAAAAATTTCATTAACGTTGCTGCAAGTCCGTCGAGTGAGCCGCCGGTGCCGCCGCCTGCAACAAGTATATCGGGCATTATCTTTTTATCACCTTTCATTACAGCGTCAATTACGTTAACGAGAGTCGTTCCTTGCTCACCGACAGCTTTGCGCAATTCCTCTGCGGCTTTTGCTCTTGCAAGTCCCACAGCTTCAATCTCCGCGCCTTTTGCTCTACCGGTTTCATTTACATAGAAGGAATCACCGCGACCCTCAGCTTCTTTTTTATATTGATAAGCTTCAGCCTGGATCTTTACCTGCGCCGCTTCATTCTTTTTTATATCAACATTAACAGCGGACTTTGCAAGTTCCGCCTGCATATCTGCCGTACCTTTTGCTTTTTCAGTTGATATCCTCTGCTGCTGTGCTTCTTCTTTTTTCTTATACGTTTGTATTTCCTGGTTGGCAATTTCCCTTTGTGTAAGGACCATCACTAACTCTTCAGGAAGAATAACATCCTGTATATACACGCCGCGTGTTTCAACAACATAATCTCTTAGCTTTGCTTCAATATATTCTGTTGCCGCGGTTTGTATTTCATTTCTTCTTTCGATAAACGAAATAGCCGGCATTGACTGAAGTTTATCACGGAAGTGATTTCCCACTGCCGCCTGTAAAACTTCATTAACAAGATTTCTCACCGAACCGACCATCGAAATAACTTTTGATGCCTGTGTATCCGGAATATGTATCTGCACCTGCAGATCAATCCTGAACACAAATCCTTCACGCGACTTTGCGACAATCTGCTTAAGACTCTGGTCAAGATTGTGCGCCTGTGACGAAGCTTCTGCCCAGTTAAGATTTAATATTGCAGTCGGAACAATTTCAGCTTTGTAGCAATGAGGGTTTAAAGGATACTTGCCCGTGCGTAAAGCTTCTCTCCATATACCTCTGTGTCCCGGTCTTACAATGGAACCAAACTTAAATTCTGTTCCGGAAGTATCCTGTGAAGGCAGACCGACATAAGATTTTATTACTGCTACTTCACCTTGTTCAATAACCAGCATCGGTGCTATTTCAACATTAACAAGGAATGGATTCAGGTTGTACATACCATAAAGCAATGGATCATGCTGCAGACCGATTCTTCCGCCGTTATCAATGAATGACTGGAAGTCCTGGTAGTTGTTATGAACTGTATTTTTATTTCCGAGTATCGTTTCCATCAGGTGCATGTCTGATGTGTTGGCTGTGTTTTCAAGCTGCGAAATATCCTCAAACCCGCCAAGCCTGCTTGCAATATCTCCGGATGATAACGGATCGCCGTCGTTCACCGTAACAATTCCAACAACATCCTGTACTCTTCCGTCTGAATCATTCTGCGGTTCGATATAAACAACATCAAGCTGGTTTGGTTTTAAACCAAATGCTTCAGGTGTAAGAACTCCGTTCCGCTTTATTGCAAGGTCACGTATCTCCGGTGCAACGGGTAATCCGTAAACTTGTTTTTTGGTTATCACCAAAAATCCAACCGGGTGAATCGGTACAAGTGAACCGGGAGGCAATACGGGACGCTGAACACCTTTCTGTCCGCCGAGTGAAATAAATTCTTTTATATTCAAAAAATTCCCGAACTCTTTTTTATACACCGCGGATTTGGCACCCATTGGAAGAGGCTTTCCAACCTGAGCAATAACAACACCTATTTCACCTGCGGGCACCTGTACCCACGGATGTTTTTCAATATAAAATACCGGCCAGAATTTAAAACGTAAGCCCGGCATTAATAGCTCTTCCTGGTATCCTGCTTCACCATTAAACGCTATCGGGTTATCATCGCCAAGTTTAGAAAATGAAAATCTCTTATTCACCAAACCGATTTCGGTAGGACCAATGCTCTTTAGTGATTTAAATATTATCAGCAGTAATGTGAATGCCGCAATTATTATTGCGACTATAAGAAATGAAACTTGTACAACGGCGGGTTCATTTTCCATGACTTCTCCCATTTTTTAAGGTTAGTAAAAGATCATTCAGCGCAGAACTCAATCACAGAAAATGAAACAGACTAAATCAAAACAATAATCATATTCACATACCAAAATTATATGAAAAAAATTCAATGTTCAATTACTAACTGACAATTGATGCTACCAGTGAACTCAGCTTATTTATTGAACTATTGCGCCGATGTAACTGTTAAGTGTTTTGATTGTTTCGAATATCTTTCCCAAATTATAATCAAGATATTCAATCATAAACTTTCAACTTATGTACAAACGGCACAGTATAAGAAAAAAGAAGGGAACATCTCCGGGGACGCCCATATTCACCGGCAGGCAGAAGATTGATAACATAAGGATCAGTTTATTTGATTATAGTTCCTCCGATTTTGTTGAGAAAGAAATAAAAAATATTGATGAACTGGACAAGCTTAGTTTTGATAAACGGGTAAACTGGATAAACATAAGTGGTATACACGATATAGCTGCTATTGAAAAAATCGGGGTGATATTTAATCTTCATCCTTTAGTGCTTGAGGATATTGTTAATGTCAATCAAAGTCCCAAAATAGAGGACTATGACCACTATCTGTTCATTGTTACCAAGATGATTGATTATGATAAAAAACAGGAATGCATTAAAATTGAGCAGGTAAGTTTCATTCTCGGTAAAAATTATTTGCTGACTTTTCAGGAAGACGCTTATGATGTTTTTGATTTCCTTAGAGTAAGGATACGTGAAAATAAAGGAAGAGTAAGAAAATCAGGCGAAGATTATTTGTTGTACCGGTTGTTAGATGCTTTAACAGATAATTATATGTTAGTGCTTGAACATCTTGATGAAAAAATTGAATCAATTGAAGATAATTTACTCGATAACCCTGATCAGAATGTTCTTGAATCAATTCACGAGTTAAGAAAAGACCTGATGAAGATCCGGCGTGCTGCAGCGCCGTTAAGAGAAATAATTTATTCGCTGGAAAAAGAACCGAAAGAGATGATACATAAATCCACATTGTTATTTTTAAGGGACCTGAATGACCATGTTAAACAGGTTATGGAATCTCTGGAGAACTACCGCGAAATAATTAATGGTATGCACGAGATCTATATTTCAAACTCAAGTTTTAAGTTGAATCAGGTTGTAAAAGTACTGACGATAATTTCGACGATATTCATCCCGCTTACATTTATCGTAGGAATTTATGGAATGAATTTTAATACTAATGCCGGTCCCTTAAATATGCCGGAACTGAACTGGAAGTATGGTTATGTATTCGTAATGTTTTTGATGGTGATTATTGCGGTCGGTCTTTTCATTGTGTTCAGAAAGAAAAAATGGTTTTAAAGAAACGGGAGAATTCTAAATGAAAAAAAATATCTTACTTCTTTTAATAATTATTTTTAGTTCAGGATTAATTTATTCACAACAGGCATCAGATTATTTCCCCGGTTCATCAGGTCATAAGTGGAATTATAAGCTGACCCTGCTTGATTCGCTTAACCAGCCGGTTCCTTCTGCTATTACATTCAAAGTGGATTCATTCGCAACCACTGCTGACTATTTCGGCAGGGAAGCGAAATATGTTGTTTCAAAAACAGGAGCGGAACAAATTCTTCCTTCATTGCCATACAGTGATTCAATCTTTCTGAATTTATCAGGCTCAGAAGCTTTTGAATATTACAGGAACGGAGGCTTCTCAGGTGTTTTAAATCTTCTTGATTCACTTGAATTGGACAGTTCATTCAGTTTTGTGAATTTGTTCCAGTCATTCAAAGGATGGTATTCAAAATACAGGATGGGATCAAACATTAATACCAGCTACACAATTTTTTCATACGATAC
Source organism: Ignavibacteriales bacterium (assembly GCA_016700155.1). NCBI lineage: Bacteria > Pseudomonadati > Ignavibacteriota > Ignavibacteria > Ignavibacteriales > Ignavibacteriales bacterium. The sequence continues at coordinate 2,775,810 of CP065001.1, read as the reverse complement.
TTCGATAACATATGATTCAATTACACTTCCATTGAGATTTACTTTCAGTGGCAATCGGTTAAGCGATGAAAATCTGCAGACAGCCATCGGGGAATTTAATTGCAAAAAATTTGTAATGAGTAATGTTATAAGTTATGTTGTAACAATACCACCATTTCCACCTGTTGCTGTACCTATTTTATCTTTTAATGATTCCGTTTGGATTGCGCCATCAAACTGGATTGTAAAGGAATTTGCTCCATCGACAGTTATTGATTTGTCCGTACTTAATTTCTCGGTATTTACAATTCCTGGATACACTGCAGAAATTTTAACTCCGCCGACTGATGTATCTGAGTTGTTACCGGATGAAATAGATTTTAAACTTGAACAGAATTATCCGAATCCATTTAATCCAAAAACAAAAATCAAATATACTGTTGCAGATCATTCTGATATTAAGTTATCTGTGTATGATGTTCTTGGTAACCTTGTACAGATACTTGTAAATGAAAATAAATCTCCCGGTACTTATGAAACTGAATTTCCTTTACAGAATGGAAAAGATGAACTAAATCTGACGAGCGGAATTTATTTCTACAGACTTGAAATTAATTCAGGTAGTTCTGCCGGAGGGATCAACAGCATTACCAAGAAAATGATCTTTATTAAATGATAACGGTTATGGATTAGTAACTAACGAACATTAAGGTTTCTGAAAAGCTAAGATTTAATCAACAAAAATTTTATTATTTTTAAATAAGAAAAAAATAATTATCCCCGGCTCCGGGCAGAAGGAAGTTTATGTCATATAATTCTATACTAAACAGTAATCAGGAAATTCAAACGGAACAGGCATCATTGTTAAAGAGAAGTGATATTGATGATAAATACAAATGGGATTTATCTCATATCTATAAAACAGATGCTGATTGGGAAAATGATTTTAAATGGGTTGAAAACAATCTCGCAGGATACAAAAAGTTTAAAGGATTAGTCGGACAGGATTCTGAAAATCTCTTGAAGTGTCTTCAGTTTGATGATTCAATAGGAATCAAACTGGAACGACTTTATCTCTACGCAATGCTTTCCAAAGATAGTGATATGAAAGTCCCGGTTTATCAGTCAATGGATGAGCGTATTAAATCACTATCAGTAAAACTCTCAGCCGAATCTTCATTCATAAAACCTGAGATATTAAATATTCCTTCGGACACACTTAGAGAAATGATTGCAACAAATCAGGATCTTAATGTTTATGCGCATTATCTTGATGATCTTTCAAGATTCAAAGCTCATACCCTGAGCGAAGAAGGAGAAAAAATTCTGGCACTATCAGGTGAACTTTCGATGACACCTTATAATGTGTTTTCAATGATGACCAATGCCGATCTTAAATTCCCTGTTATCCAGGATGATTGCGGAAATGATATTGAGATAACTCACGGCAGATATTACGCCGCAATGTATTCCAAGGATAGGGAATACAGGGAACGCGCATTTAAAAACTATCTTAAACCTTACACAGAATTCAATAACACTTTCATGTCGTTATTTAATGGCAACCTTAAAGCGAATGTATTTAATGCACGGGCAAGGAACTATAGCTCAGCGCTGGAAACATCTCTCAGCCGGAATAATATTCCGGTAAGTGTATATGAAAATCTTATTAAGACTGTAAATGAAAATCTTAAACCTCTGCACCGATGGGCAGAAATAAAAAAGAAAATTCTTGGGTTGGATGAATTGCACCCTTACGATGTTTATGTCACACTCTTTTCAGTTGACAAAGAAAAAAAATATTCATTTGATGAAGCAAAAGGAATTGTACTGGAATCCTTAAAACCTTTGGGTAATGATTATCTTGCTTCAATCAAAAAAGCATTTAATAACAGGTGGATTGATGTGTATGAAACTCCATCCAAGCGAAGCGGTGCTTATTCATCCGGCACCACGTTTGGTGTTCATCCTTATGTTTTACTTAATTGGACGGATCTTTTGAATGATGTGTTTACACTTACGCATGAGATGGGTCACAATATGCATTCTTACTATACAGGACAAACTCAGCCTTATATCTACGCAAACTATTCAATATTTCTTGCTGAAGTAGCATCAACATTTAATGAAGCCTTGCTGCTTGAATATTTAATCACTAATACAAAATCAAAACACGAAAAATTATTCCTGGTTGAAAAATATCTGAACAACATTACTTCAACATTTTACAGGCAGGTAATGTTCGCTGAATTTGAAAAAGTCGTATATGAAAAAACTGAAGCAGGCGAAGCTTTAACGGCTCAGGATTTATGTGGCATTTATAGCAGGCTGTTTAAAAAATACTGGGGTGAATCAATGGTCGTTGATGAAGAAGAGTCATACAGTTGGGCAAGGATTCCACATTTCTATTATAACTTTTATGTTTTTCAATACGCAACAGGGTTCGCAGCTTCTGAAGTTTTATCAAATAAAATTAAGTTAAGCGGAGAACAGGCTGTTGAAAAGTATTTAAACTTTCTTAAGGCCGGTAATTCGGATTATTCAATTAACATACTACGCGATGCTGGTGTAGATATGAGTTCCAGTACACCGGTGCAGGCTGTTGCTGCAAAAATGAACCTGCTACTTGATGAACTGGAATTATAACGCCAACTATTTTTACGATTCTAAAAAGAAAAAAACACTAAGGCACAAAAATGAAGATCTATTCCAAGAGAGAATTGAATGAGTATCATATGTCTCTCACTTATGATGATATAAGTCTTATCCCAACCGAAATATCCAGGATTAAATCCAGAACCGAAGCAGATACAACATGTAATTTTCTGGAAAAGAAATTGTTATTACCGGTTCTGTCAAGTCCAATGGATACTGTAACAGGAATTGATATGGCAGAAGAACTTTCAAGGCTTGGCTGTATTGGAATACTTAACAGGTTTGATTCATCACTATCTTCAATAATGAATTCAAATGGTCATGGAAATCTTGTCAGTGCAGTTTCTATCGCACTTAACACTCCGGAAAAAGATATAGAAAAATTAGTTGAGCGGGGATATCTGATCTGTATAGATACAGCAAATGCAAATAATAAAGAAGTACTTAACAAGACAGAAACAATTAAGAAGAAGTACAATGTGAAAGTAATTGTTGGAAATATTGCACATTTCTCAACGCTTGATCAGTTAGAAAATTCTGGTGCAGATGCCGTGCGTGTTGGAATCGGAAATGGTTCAGTCTGCAGCACGTCAATTCAGACAGGCATAGGAATCGGACAAGTATCGTCCTTACTCAACGTCGTATCACAACGCAATCATAAAAAAATGAAGATCAAAATAATAGCCGACGGCGGAATTAAAAGTTCAGGTGATATTGCAAAGGCAATCTCACTCGGTGCTGATGTAGTAATGCTTGGCAGAATGTTATCCGGAACCAGGGAAACACCCGGGGAGGTTATTAAATACAATGGACAGTTGTGGAAAAAATATCGCGGTTCAGCTTCTTTTGGTGTGAAAATGCGAAACGAATTTATTGAGGGTGAAGAAACAATGGTGGCGTATAAAGGAGCTGTAAAAAATGTTATCGATGGAATTTCAGATGGCTTACGGAGCGCAATGAGTTATATGAACAGTATTAATCTTGATGAGTTAAGACGGACAGAATCATATGCTATTCTAAGCAACAGTTCATATTTAGAAAGGCTGCCCAAAATTTAAATTTATTCAGACCAGCTTGTAAATCTTTTTCGTCTTTTAGGAGAATTAAAATCCTTACCTGAAAAATTATAAACTACAAATCTATCATTGATTTTTATTTTGGAATCAGTTGCTTTAACAGTTATTAGCTCTGTGTTTTCATTAACAACTTTATAAAGCTGAGGTTTGCGCGGTTTTACTACTTCGTGCAGATATTCCTTTTGACCGAACAATAACGAATCAGAATTATCTCTAAGTAACAAATAACTATCCTTTCCTTTAACCTTATAGATTATAAAGGAGAATAGTAATAATATCAAAAGAAGGACAAGTACAATACTTAGAGCAATGATAATAATATCTAATAGTTCCATAGCACCCTCAATTAAGCAGAAAACATTTACAAATTTCCAATAATTATACCATTCAAATAATCTAAATAATTGAATAGGATCGCATATTCACAAAACTAAAACCGAGAATTTTATCAATTTGAGATTAAGAGAGATGTTAAAAAATGCAGAGGCAGTCTACAACCTTTTTCATAAATACGCAAAGCAAAGTTTGTTTTTTCGGACATTGTTTGATAATTTAAACCTTTAATTTACAAAGAGTTATAAAATTTTTTAATGATTGAAAAGGTGGAACATGACTAAAGCAGACATAGTCGATAAGGTTGCATCGGGAACCGGGCTCACTAAATTGGAGACCGAAGCAATTATTGAAGGATTTTTTAAAACTGTGATTGAAGCACTGAAGGAAGGTCATGGTATAGAAATTCGCGGATTTGGAAGTTATAAAGTGAAAAAGAAAAATGCTCGCCAGGCAAGGAATCCTAAAACAGGTGCACAGGTATTCGTTCCTGAACATTTTGTTCCGACCTTCAAATTCTCAAAGGACTTTAAGGATTTAGTTGATAAAGGTATGAAGGAAAAGAAAGGTTAAGATGTCAAATTTTTGTCCAGGGTGTGGTTCTAAGTTAGAAAGAGAATTTAAGTTTTGTCCCTTCTGTGGTTATCAATTGAAAGCTGAAGAAGAAAAAGAACCAAAGCCATCAACACTTCCACAAGTTGAAGCTACTAACATTATAATATGTGATAATTGCGGTGAAGAAAATTCAGAGCAAAATGCAGTGTGTGAAAGTTGTGGAGTAAAATTAGAAGGCAGCAAAGGTATTTCCACTACAACAGCTAGACGTGATCAACCGAAGATCAAAGAAACCAAAAAGCAGACATCGAATAAAGTAAATCTGCAGCATCAAAATAAATCCGGTAAACAAATTAATGATTCTCCGAAATCACTTGGTGCAAATAATTTTTTATTAGCCACAGCCGGGGTTGTAATCATACTCTTAGTGATTTTAATTTTGACCGGGGCTTTTCAAACTGAACCTGCTGCGGTAACATTAAGCAATAATTTTTCGACACAGTCACAGGGTGTTGACCTTACTTCATTAAATCTGATTAATGAATTACAGAAAAAGGTTGATGCCGATTCAACTGATCTTGCATCTTTACTGGAATTAGCTCATTTACAAAATGACTCCCGGATGTTTGAAAAGGCAATCAGTAATTACAAAAAATATTTAACAGTAAAACCAGATGATGCTGATGCAAGAGTTGATATGGGAGTCTGTTATTACAATCTGCAGGATTATGAAAATGCAATTTCAGAAATGACAAAAGCTTTATCTTATAAGCCTGATCATCAAATAGCACATCTCAATCTTGGTATTGTAAATTTAAGCGCGGGAAATCTTGCTAAATCAAAGGAATGGCTGACAAAAGCATTCAACCTAAATCCTAATAATGAAGTAGGTAAGAGAGCGCAGGAATTATTAAAGTCACATTAAATAATTAATTAACAAGGAGATAAAAATGCCTTGCGGAAAAAAACGCAAAAGACATAAAATGTCTACACATAAAAGAAAGAAAAGACTAAGAAAGAACCGTCATAAAAAGAAACTTAGATAGTAGTTTTTTCTAATTAAATCATTTCTACAAGAAGCCAACTTAGCTCAGCTGGTAGAGCAACTCATTCGTAATGAGTAGGTCGCCGGTTCGATTCCGGCAGTTGGCTCTTTCCATTTTAAATCCACTTACTAATCAGACTTCTTAATCCCGTCGGCTCAAAAAAATTGTGGGAATACCTATAGATTTTTCTTGACATTTCAGAAAAAAATCCATTATTTTGGGTAGCAGTGGGGAATAGTGGAGGAAAAACCCAAAGAGGTCAATTTGTTTAGAGGACAATTTACATATTCAATAGATACTAAAGGCAGAATTAGCATACCAGCTAAGCTCCGCAAGCAGATATCTCCTGAGGCAAATGATTCGTTTGTTATAACTCAAGGCACGGGTACTTGCATCGATATTTACCCGTTAAATGAATGGCAGCAAATTGAAGAAAGACTGTTGAAATTAAATTCATTCACACCTGATGATTCTCTTTTTATCCGGATGATGCTTCAGCATGCTACTGAAGATACTATGGACTCACAATCGAGGATCCTAATCCCTCAACCATTAATAGAGTACGCTAAAATTGATAAAGATGTTTTGATACTTGGTGTGTTGAAAAAAATTGAAATCTGGAACCCGCAGATTTACCAGAATTATATAAGTCAAACTAAAGAAAGCTATGAGCAAATAGCTGCAAAGGTTATGACAATTAAATGAGTGATCATCATACTCCTGTACTGTTGGATGAAAGTATAACTCATCTGATAACCAGAAGTGATGGTTTTTATTTTGATGGCACGGTAGGATTCGGAAGTCACACGGAAGGTATTCTGAAACATTTAAGCACTAACGGAGTTTTAATTGCAACGGATGTTGATACGGATGCCTTCAATTTTTCTTATAACAAATTTAAAGATGATAAAAGAGTAAAATTGTACAACTATAATTTTTCAGAAATAGATACAATTTCGAAGATAGAGTCAATCGATAAATTCGATGGAATCTTCGCTGATCTAGGTGTCTCTTCTTTTCAACTTGATAATGCATCATCAGGATTTACTTACCGATCATCCGCGCAACTTGATTTGCGAATGGACAAAACGAAAAAACTAAATGCTTCTGATATAGTTAATACTTTTAGCGAAGAGAGTATCTCTAAAATATTATTTGAATTCGGTGAGGAAAAAAAATCAAGACAGATCGCAAAAAAAATTTGTGAAGCACGTGCAGAGAAAAAAATTGAAACAACCATTGAACTCAGTTCTATAATTGAAAAATTGACTCCGCCGAATTATTTGAGCAAAACTTTATCAAGAGTATTCCAGGCTTTAAGAATTTATGTTAATGATGAATTGGGCAAACTCAAATCGTTTCTCGACAAGTCAATTACCTTGCTCAGATCAGGCGGTAGAATAGCAATTCTCACATATCATTCCCTTGAAGACCGGATTGTAAAAGAAGTTTTTAAGTATGAGACTCTTGACTGCATTTGTCCAAAAGAATATCCGATATGCAAATGCGAAAAAACGCCAAGGTTAAAAATAATTACTAGGAAACCGATTACTCCTGGTATTTCTGAAATTCAAAAAAACAGACGAGCACGAAGCGCAAAATTACGAGTTGCAGAGGCTGTGTGAAAAAAAGTGTAAAACCAACAATAGTATTTTCATTATTTGTTCTCGTTGTTACAGGATTTGTCATTGTTGGCTACGTGAGTCTTAAACTAGAATGCGAACAACTTGCGAAACAAAAAGTGCTGGCGGAAGAGGAATTGGTTACGGTAAACAATAAACAAGTTAATCTGTTCGCTGAAGTTCAGTACCTGATGTCTGAAGAAAGAATCGTACCCATTGCTGAATCTGAACTTCAAATGGTAGGAAGAACTGCTCAGGTTATCAGCATTACAATAGATAAATCAAAAGTTGAAGACCTTGAAAATTTTTTATTAGAAAAGTATGAATAATTCCAGAGCGCTGGTCGTAATAGCATTGATATTTCTCTTTTTTGTAGCATTGGTTGTTAAGCTTGTGGATATTCAGCTTGTTAAGGGTGAAGAATTAAGATACTTCGCAGAAAAACAGCAGACCAGAGTCGAAAAAATAAATCCCGAACGCGGATTCATTTTCGATCGTGACAATACCTTACTTGTTTATAACAAGAATGATGTTTCATTTTTTGTCGATCTAAGAATGACAAAAAAGGCTGATAAGCAAAAAATCGCTGAACGATTCAGTAAAATTTTTAAGAAGAACAAATCGCACTATCTCGATTTAATGTCAGGCACAGGGAAAAATATTTGTATCGAAAAGAAGGTAGCATCAGAAACAGCCCTGCAGTTAAAACAATTCAAAGTTAATGGACTCTTTTATGCTGAGGATCCAACCCGTGTTTATCACTATGAAAATTTTGCTTCACATGTACTTGGCTATGTGAATAATGAAAATGTTTCCGTGAACGGAATTGAAAAATTCTTCGATAAAAATTTAACTGGTACTGAAGGTATCCGACTTGTTGAGAGAAATGCAATTGACCAGATGATCACAATCTCCGAAGAAGAAACGAGGAGACCGGTCAATGGAAATAACATAGTTCTTACAATCAGCAAATCATACCAGAACATTCTTGAAGAAGAACTCAAAAGAGGTATTGAACTCTACGAGGGAAGTGATGCAGTAGGAGTAATGATGGACCCAAACACTGGTGAGATAATCGCACTCTCCAGCATTGGTGATTTTGATCCAAATAAATATTGGGACTATTCCGATTCCGAAAGACGAAACAAAGTTATAACAGATACATATGAGCCAGGTTCTACCTTCAAAGCGATATCAATGTCAGCTCTGATTGATCAAAATCTTGTAAATGATAAAACACTGGTGTTTGGTGAAAATGGAAAATACAGATACAAAAATGTTAACATAACCGATACGCATGAAAATGGCTGGTTAAATCCTTCAGGAGTTATGGAGCAATCGAGTAACATCGGTATGGCAAAACTTGCACAAAAACTTGATGAAGAGATTTTTTATAAATATATCCGCGGTTTCGGGTTTGGTAATTATACTTCAATAAATCTTCCGGGAGAAGTAAAGGGAAGATTGAAAAAACCAACTGAGTGGAATGATATAACAAAAGCATTTGTTTCATTCGGTTATGAAATTTCAGTCACTCCAATTCAAATGGCAGCTGCTTATTGTGCAATAGTGAATGGCGGAATCTTATATCAACCTCAGCTTATTAAAAAAGAAATTGGCGCTGACGGAAACATCATTTATGAAAATCAGCCTAAGGAAGTAAGAAGAATTATTTCTGCCGGTACGTCTGAGAAAATGAAAAAAATTCTTGCTTCAGTTGTGGAAAAAGGAACCGGAAAAAATGCTAAGTCGGAACTTATTCATGTCGGTGGTAAAACAGGAACATCACAAAAACTGGTGAACGGCAAGTATTCAAAAACAGAGTATAACTCTTCCTTCGTTGGATTTTTCCCAGCAGACAATCCAAAAGTAGTTTGCCTGGTTCTTGTGAATTCTCCTAAAGTAGGTAAGTACGGCGGATATGTAGCAGCACCGATTTTCAAAAATATTGTTGACCGAATTATCACTTCCAATCTCAAAGATTTTCAAGCGCCGGAAGTGAACAAGGAAAACGATGCTGATATTAAAATGGTCTTTACAAAAAACAGTGAGCAAACATTTTCACCAAAGAAATACAAAAAGGTGACAATCACAAACAAAAACATTATGCCCGACCTTAATGGTGCTACACTGCGTGATGCAATAACAGCATTAACTGAACTCGGAATAAATTATAAGGTTACCGGTTCGGGAATTATCTCAACACAGAGCATCATACCAGGAGAAAAAATTAAGAAGGGAATGATTTGTTTTCTTCAATGTGCTGAAGTATCAATTGAAGGAGCTGCAGTTTATTAAATGGAATTAACACGTTTGCTTGATGATGTAAGTGCTATACAGGTAGTTGGCGAAGTTCAACGGAAAGATGTTGCCGATATCGTTTACGATTCCAGGAAAGTAATTAAGAATTCTGTTTTCGTTGCCATAAAAGGATATAAAAGTGACGGACACAAATTCATTCTTGATGCCCTTAATAAAGGCGCATTGGCAGTTGTTACAGAAGTTAACGATGTGATTCCGGATGAAATCTACAATCACACAAACGCAGCGAAGATACTTGTAAGAGACAGCAGAATAGCATTAGCCGAATTATCAGATTCATTCTACAGAAAACCATCTTCAAGATTGAACCTGATAGGAATAACCGGTACAAACGGAAAAACAACTACATCATACTTTATAAAAAATATTTTAGAGAAAGCCGGAAACAAAACAGGATTGATCGGAACAATTTCAACTATTATAGGTGATACAGTTATACCGTCTTCACTCACAACTCCGGAATCAAATGATCTTAACCGATTGTTTTATGATATGATAAATGAAGGCTGCTCAGCGGCTGTGATGGAAGTATCATCTCATTCATTAGAGTTGAAGAGAGTCCATAAGTTGGAATTTTCAACTGCAGTTTTCAGTAACATTACTTCTGATCACCTGGATTTTCATAATACGTTTGAAAACTATCTTACTGCAAAAAAGATTTTATTTGATACCCTGTCAGTATCATCTAATTGTGTTTATAATATTGATGATCGGAATTCCAAGGCGATAATAGCGGATACCCGCGCAAAACTATTTTCATACGGCTGTGCCGAAAATTCTGATTTCAAAATATCAGATATAAAATATGATCTGAAGGGAACAACATTTAATCTTAAATATTCAGGCGATGTTTACACGCTCCATACCGGTCTGGTAGGAGAGTTTAACGCATATAACGCGACAGCCGCTTTTGCATCAACTATTGTTTCAGGTATAACTCCTGAGCAGGCAGTTGAAGGCATTAAAACGACTCCACAAGTACCTGGCAGATTCCAAGTAGTAAGTAAAAATTTAAAGACAGTTATAATTGACTACTCACATACTGAAGATAGTTTAAGAAAAGCTCTTCAGGCAGTTAGAAAAATTGTCGGGAGTGATCAACCTGTTTATACAGTCTTCGGATGCGGTGGTAACAGGGATAAAAGCAAAAGACCTTTGATGGGTAAAGTTGCTTCGGAGTTGAGTGATAAAATTTTTATTACATCGGATAATCCTCGTGATGAAGAACCACTTGCAATAATCGATGAGATAAAAAAGGGAATTTCAAAAAATAATTTTAGAGTAATTGAAAACAGGGAAGAGGCAATAAAATCTGCAATCGAATCTTCTGAAGATAATGCAGTTATTTTGATTGCAGGTAAAGGACACGAAACTTACCAGGAAATAAAAGGAAAGCGTTCACATTTCTCTGATAAAGAAATCGCTCAAAAGTACCTGGGGATATGAAAAAAATTGTTCTTTCACTTAAGGATATGTTCGATTTGCCGACAGCAAGGATATACAACCCGGATGATTATGACCCGGTTGAGGCTGTATCAATCGATACAAGAAAGATTAATAAGAAGAGTCTCTTTATTGCAATAAAGGGAAATAAATTTGATGGACATAATTTTATTAACGAAGCAATTAAAAAAGGTGCATCAGCAGTTATGATAACAGAAAACAGAGCAAAAGACTTTATGAATCTTGAACTGCCGATGATTTCAGTTCAGGATACAACAATTGCACTTGGCGATGTAGCCAGAATCTGGCGTTCGAAACTTAAAGCCAGGATCGTTTCACTTACCGGAAGTGCCGGTAAAACCACAACTAAAGAACTGCTTGAAGCAATGTTAAGTCAGAAGTACAGAACCGTAAAGACAGAAGCCAACAATAATAATCATATCGGTGTACCGCTGACTTTATTAAAAGCGAATCATAATCATGAAGTGGTGATACTCGAACACGGAACAAATCACTTCGGCGAGATTGAATATACAGCAGCAATTGCACAACCTGATTATGGTATGATAACAAATATTGGTCACTCACATATCGAATTTTTCAGAAACAAAGAAGGTGTTCTTAAAGAAAAAGCTGCGCTGTTGAAAATCACAAATAACAAAGGCGGTAAAATCTTTATTAATACCGATGATCCGCTTTTAAAAAAGGAAGGCAGAAGTTATAAATCAAAAAGAACTTTTGGATTCGAGAATAACCCTGATATAAAAGGAAATATTTTGGGATATAACAGCACCGGATGTCCAATAACAGAATTAGTTTTCGGAAATAAGTCGTTCATATATGAACTGCCTTTAGCCGGAAAACAGGGAGCCAAAAATTTTCTTTCTGCCGCGGCTATAGCGCTTGAGCTTGGTATAACACCAAAACAAATTTCAATCGCACTGAAGAAATTTAAAAACGTTGATAAGAGATTAGCGATTAAAAAATATAATAGTACTGTTTTAATCGACGATACATATAATGCAAACCCTGAATCGATGAATCATTCAATTGAACTTCTTTCATTGATGGATAAACAGAAGACAAAAATTGCGGTACTCGGAGATATGTTTGAACTCGGCAAAGATGGTGTTAAGCTTCATACAAAGCTTGCTGATACTCTTATCTCTAATAATATAGATGCTGTCTATACAACCGGTACTTTGATGAAGAATGTTCATTCACAACTGAAAGGTAAGCAGTTAACTGAAAGACATTTTCCGAACAGAAATAAACTAGCAATGTTTCTTAGTGGACTGGATCTTCATGAAACAGTCATCCTGTTCAAGGGATCGCGCGGTATGAAGATGGAAGAATTCGTAAAAGTTATTGAGGAAAGATTCACCAGATAATGCTTTACTATCTATTTGAATATATAAACAAAACTTTCAGTCCTCCGGGGTTTGATATTTTCCGGTTCCTCACTTTCAGATCCGCACTGGCAGCGATAACCGGATTATTTCTATCACTCTATTTAGGACCGAGAATAATCCGCGTGTTACAAAAGTATCAGATAGGTGAAGCAAAAAAAGCTGACGGACCAAAATTTCATTGGTCAAAAGCCGGAACACCAACTATGGGTGGAATAATCGTTGTACTTTCTGTTGCAATCCCGGTTCTGCTTTGGGCTGATATAAACAGTACTTATATAATATTAATACTCACCGGAACACTCTGGTTAAGTCTCGTAGGTTTTCTTGATGATTATTTAAAAGTTGTAAAAAAATTCCCCAACGGATTGATAGCAAGATATAAACTATTAGGTCAGATTGTAATCGGGCTTATAGTGGGTTCCGTCATTTACTTCTCGCCGCAGTTTGAAGGAATTAATTCCGTTACAACTGTTCCGTTCCTTAAAGATGTGAATTTTGATTTTTCATACTTGTATATACCGGTTGTTGTATTCATAATAACCGCAACTTCCAATGCTGTTAACCTGACTGATGGATTGGATGGATTGGCAATCGGAATAACTACTATAGTTATGCTTGCGCTTGCGGTTATCGCGTATGTAAGCGGTAACGCGATTTATTCAAATTACCTGAACATAATTTTTCTGCCCGGCTCCGGTGAGCTTACTGTTTTTATTGCAGCGATGATAGGAGCTTCACTTGGATTCCTTTGGTTCAACTCTTATCCGGCTCAGGTTTTTATGGGTGATACCGGTTCACTTGCACTTGGCGGTGCGTTTGGAATACTCGCTGTACTTGTAAAAAAGGAATTGCTGATACCGATTTTAGGCGGTGTGTTCTTTATGGAAACAATTTCAGTTATAGTTCAAAGATTGTATTTCAAGTACACAAAGAAAAAATACGGAGAGGGAAGAAGAGTGTTTAAGATGGCACCTATCCATCATCATTTTGAAATGCTTGGATGGCCCGAGCCGAAAATAGTAGTAAGGTTTTATATCATAGCAATAATTCTTGCTATTGTTAGCTTAACTTCATTTAAGATTCGTTAATGAAAATAAACGGAAAGAAAATATCAATTGTCGGCGCATTCAGAAGCGGTGTTGGTGCGGCTAAACTCGCAAAGAGATTTGATGCTGTCCCGTTCGTGAGTGATTCATCCGATAATGACAAAGTAAGAAAATCCGTTGAGCAGTTGAAGAAAGAAAATATTTCATTTGAGATCGGACAGCACTCTGAAAAAGTTTATGAATGTGACTTGATGGTTGTTAGTCCCGGTGTTCCATCAGATGCGCCGGTATTAAAGAATGCTATCTCAAAAAAAATAAAAGTAGTCAGTGAACTTGAATTTGCTTCGTGGTATTGCAAAGGAAAAATTATTGCTATAACCGGAACAAACGGAAAAACAACCACAACAAGTTTGTGTTCACATTTGTTTAATGTATGCGGAGCCAAAACTTATACAGCGGGGAATATAGGACTGGCTTTTTCAGAAATAGCACCGGATGTTAAAGAAAATGAATTTGTATCGCTTGAAGTTTCAAGCTTTCAATTAGACCTGATAGATAAATTCAAACCTGCTGTCGCTATGATACTCAACATAACACCTGATCATCTTAACAGGTATGAAAATAAATTTGAAAACTATATCGCTTCAAAACTGAATATTTATAAAAACCAGGATGAAAACGATTTCCTGATATTGAACAGAGACAGTGAAAGTCTTATGGATGCTGTAGGTCAACATAAAAGCCGTGACCTGTATTTTTCATTGAAAGATGAAATAAAGGATGGCTGCGGATTGACAGGTGAAACAGTCGTTTACAACAGAAACGGAAATACTGATTTTTCCTGTACGACTGATGATATATTTATTCGTGGCGAGCATAATGTTGCTAATGCAATGGCAGTAATCTGTGCGGCAAAAGTATTTGGTTTTGAGAATGAGAAAATCCTAGAGGGACTGAAAACTTTCAAAGGCGTTGAACACCGGCTTGAACTGGTAAGGGAAATTGATGGTGTCAAGTTTATTAATGATTCCAAAGCAACCAATGTGGATTCAGTATGGTATGCACTAAGAAGTTTTAACGCCCCGATTTTTCTTATACTCGGTGGACAGGATAAAGGGAATGACTATAACCAGATAAAAGATCTTGTAGTCGAAAAAGTTCAGAAGATATACGCAATCGGTTCTTCTGCTGAAAAAGTATTTAACTTTTTTCATAGTCTTGTTAAAGTAGAAATAAAAAAATCCATGGAAGAAATAGTAGTCAGCGCTGTTAATGAAGCAAGGGAAAATGAGATTGTACTACTTTCGCCAGCCTGCGCAAGCTTCGATATGTTTGATAACTATGAGCACCGTGGACAAGTTTTTAAAAAAGCAGTGAATGAATTATAAATGAAAAAATTGGCACTCACAGTTTTCTTTGATGTTGTATTATTGATGCTGCTTGGTCTGGCAATTGTGATGAGTGCAAGCAGTTCATATAGTATTTTCAAATTTGAAAGTCTATATCATTTATTTAATTCACATCTCGGCAAAGTTTTACTTGGTTTTGGATTTATGGTGCTTTTCGCATTCATACCTTATGAGATTTACAAAAGCGTAAGTAAACCTGCAATAATTGGTATGACAGTTTTACTTTTGATGACCCTGTTTGTAGCCCCTACAATCAAGGGTGCCGGCAGATGGATAAATCTTGGCTTCATAACATTCCAGCCTGCGGATATGGCTAAATTAGTATTGATAATTCATCTTGCTGTTTTAATTGAAACACGTAAAGAACTGGTCGCAAGTTATAAGGAATCATTTATTCATTTATTCTTCTGGATAATTATCATTTCCGGTTTAGTGCTGATTCAGCCCAACATTAGTAATGCAGTTATCCTGATGTTGACTGGATTGACTGTATTGTTCGTCGGCGGTGCAAGATTAAAACATATTATCTTTTCAGCATTAGGAGCAATCGGAACAGGATTAACAGCCGCGTTACTCTTCCCGCATTCACAAAAAAGAATTTTTACTTATATAAATAGTTTGCATAACGGCGGTGATATTAATATCCAGGTAAAGCAGGCTTTACTCGGATTAGGAAGCGGTGGACTTTTCGGAATAGGTATGGGACACAGTAAACAAAGCAACCTGTTCCTTCCGGAAGCTTATGGTGATTTTATTTTTGCGATTCTTGGAGAGGAAATGGGATTTATCGGAGCTGTGGTAATTATTCTTAGTTATCTTGTTCTTTTTGTTGCCGGAATTCTCATCGCAAAAAAAGCTAAAGACAGGTTTGGACAGTTGCTGGCATTCGGTATAACTTTTTCAATTATTCTGAATGCGTTTATAAACATAGCTGTAGCAACAGGATTGGTTCCAACTACAGGGTTGCCTTTACCATTTATTAGTTATGGCGGCACATCATTAATTTTTCAATGTATAGGTGTCGGCATTTTACTGAATATTGCGATTGCAAATTCAATTGAACAGAACAAAACAGACGGATTAGCAGTTGGCGCGGTTGAGCAACCCATATAGATTTTTATTAGCAGGCGGCGGAACAGGCGGACACTTGTTTCCCGCAGTTGCAGTTGCAGAAAAAATTAAATTAAAAAAACCCGAAGCGGAAATTTTATTCGTCGGAACAAAAACCAGGATAGAAGGAAAAGTGATACCGGAACTCGGTTATAAATTTAAATCAATCTGGATAAAAGGATTTTCAAGAAAAATGACAATTGAAAATTTATTGTTCCCGTTAAAGGTTGTAGTATCAGTATTTCAATCAATACTGATCAGCCTGAAATTCAAGCCAAAAGTTGTAATAGGTTCAGGCGGTTACGTTGCCGGACCAGCCGTGTTTGGCGCTAAAGTTACCGGATCAAAAGTAATATTGCTTGAGCAGAATAGTTACCCGGGAGTAACAACAAGAATCCTTGAAAGATATGCTAATGATATACATATCACTTTTGATGATTCAAAAAAATATTTTAAGAATAAAGAAAAGTTAAGATCAACCGGTAATCCTGTCAGGCATTCACTGGTTTTAAGTAACAGGACTGACGCGCTTAAATACTTTGGTTTAATAGATACTAAAAAAACCTTACTTGTACTTGGAGGAAGCCTGGGAGCGGCATCGATAAATTCAGCGATCGCGGCTTCACTTACCGATTTTGAGAAAGAGGGGATTCAGGTTATCTGGCAAACAGGTAAAAATTATTTTGAACAGAATAAAAATCTTGCAACATCAATGAATTTCATAAGTGCGTTTATAGAAAGAATGGATCTTGCTTACTCTGCGTGTGATCTTGTACTTGCCCGTGCCGGCGCAACAACAATCTCAGAGCTGACTGTACTCGGACTTCCATCGGTACTTGTGCCTTCTCCAAATGTTGCTGAGAACCATCAGTACTATAATGCAAAGTCTTTGGAATTTAGAAATGCGGCATTGCTGATTAAAGATGCTGAAATACATGAAAAGATTTTGTTAGTAGTGTCAAAGCTGATTAACGATAATCACAAACTTGATGAACTGAAAAATAATTCGCTGCTGCTTGCAAAGCCTGAAGCCGCGGATATAATAGCGGACAACGCAATAAAACTTGCAGAAGCATAATATGAGTGATGCTGATACAAATATTAAAATTTTCAGATACAATATGTCGATCTACTATCAATCAACAATAATCTATTTTGTTGCTGCGATAATTTATATGGTGATCAGAGGTGAGTTTGTCGAAGATTCATTCAAACTGGTATTTAAAGATCCTATAATTTATTTCTTCGCGTTTATAGTTTTGATTTCAATAATCTCATTGCTTTATAACTTATATAAGAATAAACATCTGGAAATAAATACGGATAGTATAGCTTTTGTCAACAGGTTCAGAACAAGGAAATTTAATTTGAAGGATATATCAAATATTAAAATTTCGGCAGCGAAAAGACAGAACGGGAACAGAGCTTTCAGATTAATAAGGATAAAACTTATTAACAGACGCAGACCGATTATCTTAAGACCATATGATTATGAAAATGAAAACCTGTTGATCGAAACAATGCAGAATTTAAAACGAAGCTAAAATCATGTTTAAGAATATTAAAAAAGTTCACTTTGTTGGTATCGGCGGAATCGGAATGAGCGGTATTGCAGAAATTCTTTTAAGCCAGGGATTCAGAATATCCGGTTCCGATAAATCATTATCCGAAATAACAGACAGGTTAAGTGATCTTGGCATCGAAATATTTGAAGGTCATTCACCTGAAAATCTTCATGATGTTGATGTGCTTGTGTACTCATCCGCAGTAACAACCGATAACCCGGAAGTAAAAGCTGCAATTGAAAAAAAGATCCCGATCATTAAACGCTCAGAAATGTTAGCTGAAACAATGAGAATGAAATACGGGATCGGCATTGCAGGTACGCACGGAAAAACAACAACCACATCAATGGTTGGATTAACATTGACTGAAAGCGGAATTGATCCTACAATAATTGTTGGCGGCAAGTTAAGCGGACTCGGTGGAACAAACGCAAGACTTGGCAACGGCGAGTTTATTGTTGTTGAGGCGGATGAATTCGACAGAACATTTTTAAAGCTTACTCCGACAATTGCGGCTATCACTACTCTTGAAAGTGAGCATCTTGATACATATAAAGATCTTGATGATATAAAATCTGCTTTCATTGAATTTGCAAATAAAGTTCCGTTCTATGGATTTGTTGTTCTTTGTCTTGATGAGCCGGCGCTGCAGGATATAATCCCGCAGATCAACAAAAGAATTTTTACTTATGGATTAACTACTCAGGCAGATATAAGAGCGGTTGATATTGTTCACAACGAATTTACAAGTTCATTCACTGTAAAATATCTTGGGAAAGAACTCGGGAAGATCACACTTAAAATTCCCGGGGTTCACAATGTAAAGAATGCATTGGTTGCTGTATGCATCGCTAAAGAACTAGGAATAGATTTTTCTGTAATTAAAAAAGCTCTTGAATCATTCACTGGTGTGTACAGAAGGTTCGAAGTTAAGTACAACAAGGAAGTTCTAGTGATCGATGATTACGCACATCACCCGACTGAAACAAGTGCAACGCTTGCTGGAATTAGATCAGGCTGGGACAGAAGATTGGTCGCAATATTTCAGCCGCATCTTTACAGCAGGACAAAAGATTTTTACCAGGAGTTCGGCAGATCATTTCTTAATTCAGATATTTTTATTTGTACAGATATTTATCCGGCAAGGGAACTGCCGATTGAAGGAGTCACCGGAGAGCTGATTTCAGAGGCTGCAAAGAGGTTCGGACATAAGAACGTTATCTATGTAAAAGACAAAAACTCAGTTCCGCAGGTTCTAAATGAGATTAAAAAAGACGGTGATATTTTTGTTACAATGGGTGCAGGAGATATCTGGAAATTCGGAATGCAGTTTGTAAAAATGTTAAGTGAAAATTAATGACAGATAAAAACGAAAAAAGAAATTCATCAAAATTAGGAAGAGTTATCCTTTCTGTATTAATTTTGCTATTAATAATTTTGATAGTATCTCCGGCAAAAAAAGAGTATGAGGGAAAAGCAGAAGTGATTGAGTTAACCGGTTGTAATCTTCTTTCAGAAAATGATTATCTCGCTTTTGCAAAACTGAATGAATTGAGCAGGCTTAAAAATATTACTCCAGCAATTGTAAAAGACAGGCTTGAAAAACATCCGTACATACAGAATGCGGATGTATTATTTGAGGGCACAAAAAAAATCAAAGCGTATGTTCAGGAAAAATCTATCAAAGCATTATTGATTGGCGGGAGTGATCCGTTTCTTATTACAAACAGGTTTGAACTTCTTCCGATACTTGTAAACACAAGAGCGGTTGATCTGCCGGTTATAAATAATATGAAATATGATGAAGGAATAAAACCACAGGCAATTGTAAGAACTGAAGAATTAATTGAAGCATTTAAAATTATTGATGCAGCAGCGTTGACAGATCATAACCTTGTAAAAAAACTTTCGGAGATAAATCTTAGAAAAGGCGGCGATATTATACTGTCCTTTAGTGGTTTGAATAGTCCTGTAATTTTTGGAAGAGGCAAAGAAGCAAAAAAGATCCTGGCGCTTAAAGCTATTATGAGTACACTCAACCAGGATATTGTTGCAGTTAGTGAGTATCTGGATTTCAGATTTGATAATGCTGTTTATCTGGGTGCGTCACATAATATGGAATCAGTTGAATGAAAAAAGAGATAATGGTCGGACTTGATTTAGGAACAACAAAAGTTTGTGCAGTCATTGCAGAAAAAAATGATGAGCAAAACAGAATAGATATTCTTGGATTCGGAGTTGCGCCGTCCGAAGGCTTGCACAAAGGATTGGTTGCCAACATAGGCAAAACTGCCGAAGCAATTAAGTCCGCAGTATCAATCGCATCAAACAGAG
This sequence comes from Ignavibacteriales bacterium, assembly GCA_016700155.1. Classification (NCBI taxonomy): domain Bacteria; kingdom Pseudomonadati; phylum Ignavibacteriota; class Ignavibacteria; order Ignavibacteriales; species Ignavibacteriales bacterium. The sequence goes on along the minus strand of CP065001.1, from coordinate 2,755,903 downwards.
CCGGGTTCGATATCAATGTTGTAAATGTTGGTGTTGCCGGTGAACATATAACAAGTATCCGTCACAGAAATTATGTAACCATAAGCAGTGAAGATAAAGAAATTACTAAAGCTGATCTTGACAGACTTGAAGCCGATGTAAGAACGATAAGAATTCCATCAGACAGACAAATACTTCACATAATTCCTGAAGAATATTCTGTAGATCACCAGGGAGGTATTGAAAGCCCGATAGGGATGTCAGGTTCAAGACTCGAAGCAACTAATCATATTGTCCTTGCTTCTATACCTGCAATCCAGAATATAAAAAAATCTGTTGAGCGCGCGGGACTTCAAGTAAAAGATTATATACTTCAACCAATTGCATCAAGCTCGTCGGTTCTTGAAGAGAGTGAAAAAGATTTAGGTGTTGCTTTAATTGATATTGGCGGCGGAACAACTGACATTGCAATATTTCACAACAAAGCTATCAAACACTCAAAAGTAATAGGCGTTGCCGGTAACCAGGTAACTAATGATATACGTGAGTCACTCGGAGTTGTGACTGATGAAGCAGAAATGTTGAAAAAGGAATATGGTTATGCTTCTGAAAGTGCGATCATAAAAGAAGAAGACATATTGATAAGAGGCGTAGGTGCGAGAGGTAATACTAAAATTCCTATCAGCCTATTAACTCAAATAATAAGTTTAAGGATGCGGGAACTTTTTAGTTTAGTTGATAATGAAATACGAAGTGCAGGATTCAAAAACAAAATTAAAGCAGGAATAGTTTTAACGGGCGGTGGTTCTTTGTTAAAAGGATGCACGGAACTTGCCGAAGATGTTTTTGGACTGCCCACACGGATTGGTGTGCCGCAGGAACTTGGAACAGGATTATCAAATGAAATTGAAAGTCCTGAGTTTGCTACCGTAGCCGGATTGATTCGCGGTATACCGGGCGGTAAATCAAGTGACTACCAGATATTGATAAAGAAAAGCAAGTCGAAAAGTAAAAACAAATTTTCACTTGTCATGAAAAAAGTAAGACAGTTTTTTGATGAATTATAATAAAACCCATTACAAGGAGGACCTATGTCGCGATTTGCAACTATAGACCGAGAGAGACCATCTTCTGCTGTACTAAAAGTTGTTGGCGTTGGTGGCGGTGGATGCAATGCAATTGAAAGTATGATTGCACGCGGACTCACCGGTGTTGAGTACATTGCCGTGAATACTGATGCGCAGGTTTTAAATAGCAGCAGCGCAACACATAAAATTCAATGTGGCGCGGGAATAACAAGAGGTTTGGGTGCCGGTGCGGATCCTAATGTTGGGAAAAAATCAATTGAAGAAGACAGGGAACGTATAGCTGACGCACTTGCGGGCAGCGACATGGTTTTCGTAACCGCCGGTATGGGCGGCGGTACCGGAACAGGCGGTGCACCTGTTGTAGCGTCAATAGCAAAAAGTATCGGTTCTCTTGTTGTGGGTATTGTTACAAAACCTTTCCGTTGGGAAGGTAAAAAGAGAATGCTTAATGCTGAGCAGGGAATACAGGAGTTTAAGCAATATGTTGATAGCTTAATTGTTATTCCTAATGAAAGACTGTTAAGCATTCTTGACAAAAACACTAATGCATTTACAGCTTTCGATAAACCAAATGAAGTTCTTTACGAAGCAACACGTGGTATAGCTGATATCATCACTGTGGAAGGATTGATTAATGTAGATTTCGCTGATGTGCGTTCGGTTATGAACCAGAGCGGTGAAGCCTTAATGGGATGCGGAATAGCAAGCGGTGAGAACAGAGCAATTGAAGCAGCCCAAAAAGCTATCTCAAGTCCGTTGCTTGAAGGTATAAACATTAAAGGCGCAAAGAGTGTATTGCTGAATGTTACCGGCTCGAACAATCTTACGATGCAGGAAATTAATGAAGGTAACAATGTAATCTTTGAAGCTGCCGGAGAAGAAGCCAATGTAATTTTCGGATGCGTTAGAAAAGAAGAAATGAATGATTACGTTTCATACACTGTTATTGCAACAGGGTTTGATGGTACACAACAGATTTATTCATCCAAGAACTCTAAACCGCAGACTGTAAAATCGAATGACAGTTATATAATCAACGGTGGTTTTGATTTTGGTGATGCAAAAGATGTTGATAAAGATAATCTGGATGTGCCAACAATTATCAGGGTGAAACTACCAAAACAATCGCTGGATGAAAATCAGGATGAAACACCTAAAACCGGATTCAATCCTGATGCATCACGTTATGGCTGGTCGCGGGAAAAAGCAAAAAAGAAAGAGGAAGAAGACAGCTTTGAAGAGGACAGTTCTTCCTTTTTAAGAATGATAATGGATTAAAAATTTTATTTACAGTTCGATATATGTTGTTCAGGATTAAGTAACCTATATAATAATCTAAAGGAGTATTTATGAACTTCTTAGAATTACTTGGACTCTTTTTTATTGTGGTAGTCGTTTTTAATTTGCTTATTGGAGTCTGGGCGGTTTTAACTGCCGCACATTCCAAAGATGATGTAAAGGTTTCTCCAAATCAGCTCGTATAGCTGAAATCATCCACCTTTATTTATCCGGTGTGTTGAAGTGCCGATTGAATTATTCGTCGCTTAACCTGGATTCGATAAATACATTATCATCAACATCAACAGTGACTATTACCCTGTTGGGGCGGCAGCATATTCTACAGTCTTCTATAAAGTCCTGTTTTCCATTAACTGTTAAATCGATCCAAACACTGTTTTCACGACCGCAGTACTGGCACTTCCAGATCATTTCGTCGTCGGTTCTCATTATAACTATATGAAATATTTTCAGAACAAAATTTATAATACTTTGGCAATAAGTCAATTTAGAAATCGTCACTTTACTCAAATTCATCAGGAGTGATTAATTCGAATCGATATTGGATAAAATTAATTTCTTATAAATAATGAGTGGCTATTGCATCTGAATCAGGAAAGTAATAAATATGTAGTGAACAAATGTTCACTAAATGTATTCTATACTACGAATTCATTTTCAGGCGAAATTGAAAACTGAGAAGTGCTATTCAATTATTTGAATTGTGAAGTTCTTTCAGTAGACAATTGATCACATAGTTATTTCATGTTTACAAACTGAGTAGGAAAATTCAGTTCAGCTTCTTTGACAAGTTTTATTACAGCTTGAAGGTCATCGATTTTTGGAGCTTGAACGCGAACCTGTTCATCTTGAATTTGTGCGTTGACTTTTAGTTTTGAATCTTTGATCATTTTGGTGATCAGTTTTGCGTTTTCTTTTGAGATACCGCTGACAAGAGTTATTCTTTGTTTTATTCTTCCGCCAGCAGCGGTTTCAGGTTCTTCGAGTTTAAGTGCTTTGATGGAAATTCCTCTGCGAATAAATTTTGTCTGAAGTATATCAATACTTGCTTTCAGAGAATAGTCATCTTTGGTATTAATATTTATGAGTTTGTCTTTTTTGTTGAGTTCTATTTCAGTTAGAGAATCCTTTAAATCATAACGCTGTTGTATTTCTTTGATAGCCTGGTTAACTGCATTATCTGCTTCCTGCAGGTCAATTTCTGATACTATATCAAAGGAATGGTTTTGTGCCATGTTAGTGCCTTGAATAAAATTTTGTAAAAATGATGCGTTAAACGTAACCGAAGAGGTTTAAAGAATCAAGTTTATATCTGTATTGATTGTACACATAATTACTACATTCAAAAAATGCATGTATAAATCGAAAGTCCGATTGGAAGCTTGATTTAATAATTTATTAATGATACTTTTTTTTTGCGTTAACACTGAAATGATAAGTTAATTTCAGAAAACTTTTCTAAATTTGCGTGGGCAAGTTAGAAGTCATCGCAAAAAAAATAAAAGAAAATGATTGGTTGATGTTTCCGTAGTGAGAATGCTGATTGTTGTGTTATGATCCGATGAGTGTCATGTTATAGTTTTGGATTTTTGTTCTTCTTCAAAGTTTTAATTTGATATAAAAAAAGTTAACAAAATGTTACAAAATCGTGTCATATAATGATTCTTTTAAGAAACTAATCTCAATATGGAACTGACATTTAAAATAAATTTTAGTTTAATTCGCAGCCAGTTATGCTTTTGGTGTGGCATAGTTTTAGTCTTAATCAAATCAACATCTTTTGCTCTTAATTAAAGTGAATAGACAATAACTATGCAGATAATCAACATGAAAAAAACGCCTAAGTATAAATACTTTTTTAGTATTGCGGATGTTATCGTCATCTTTCTTTCTTTTGTAATTTCGATTTATCTACTAAGGATGGATGAACATCTTTCTTTCGTTGATTTCTTAAGTGTCTCACAACCAATCTTGTTTATTTGCCTGCTCTTATCATTCATTTTTCTTTTTATCTTTCAGTTCAACAGTCTTTACCGAATAAATGTTATACTTACAAGAGCTTCACACTTTACCGGAATAATAAAAGCACTTTACTATGGTGCATTAAATATTGTTCTTGTTTCTTTTCTTATCAAATCATCTAACATAATTGATTCAAGATTAATCATTTTTACATTTTTACTAATTGCTCTTCCATTCCTTTATCTGGTACGCGTCGAATTGCTTCGCGGTTTGTATATCAGGTTAAAGAACAACCAGTTTAAAAGGAATGTTGTAATCATTGGTGATGGAAAAGCCGGCAAGTTATTAGCAACAAAATTATTATTTGAAAATCCGATAGGTTTGGAAATCATAGGTTTTGTTGATGATGATAAAGAAGTTGCAGAAGAAATTGTAAGCGGCAAAAAGGTTCTTGGAAGAATAAGTGAAATAAGAGAAATTATAAAAGAGCACAATATCGATGAGATTTTAGTCGCAATTGATAATGATGGTTATGACAAATTACTAGAAACACTTGACCTTTGTAAAACTCTTAACGTCACAGTTCGGCTTACCTCAGAAATGTTTGACATTGTTGCACGCAAGGTTTCAACTGAAAAGTACGCGGATATTCCTGTTCTTGATGTAGCACCGCATTATAATAATAGTTTGACACTTGGTATGAAAAGGGCGAGTGATATTCTCGCTTCAATTATTGGTTTGATAATTCTTTCCCCGCTTTTCATTATGCTTACACTGATTATCAAAACAACTTCAGCAGGACCTGTTTTCTTTTCTCAAACACGTATAGGAAGAAATGGAAAGCCATTTAAGTTTTATAAATTCCGTTCTATGACAGTGTGTAAAGGCGAAGACGAGGAACGGATGAAGAAGATGTTAGAGTTTATGAAAAATGGCGACTCTGCAGCCGAGGGTTCAAAGATTATTAACACAAACAGAATAACCTGGATTGGAAAATTTATACGTAAGACTTCACTCGATGAACTGCCTCAGTTGTTTAACGTAGTAAAAGGCGATATGAGTCTTGTCGGTCCGCGACCATGTTTACCTTACGAATATGAAAATTATGACGAATGGCAAAAGCGAAGAGTAAGTGTGATTCCCGGATGTACCGGTGTATGGCAGGTTTGGGGTCGCAGTTCAGTATCATTTAAAGATTCTGTAGTACTGGATCTGTACTACATAAATAATATGTCGCCCTGGTTTGATTTACAATTGATACTTCAAACTATTCCAACTATGTTTTTTTCACGTGGCGGTAAATAGATTTTATAAAAGTATACACAGAATGATTTTCAATAATTATATGCGGATTAAGGAGAAGCGGAAATGAAAATTGGAGTACTGGGATTAGGTTATTGGGGACCGAACCTTGTGCGGAATTTTTTAGCACAAAAAAATGTAACCAAAGTAATTGGGTGCGATCAAAGACCCGAAAGACTAAAATTTATTAAGGATAAATTTCCAAGTACAGAATTAACAAATAATTGTTCAGAATTATTTGAAGGTGATGCAGATGCAATCGTAATCGCAACACCTGTTGATTCGCATTTCAATTTTGCAAAAAAAGCACTTGAATCCGGAAAACATATCTGGGTTGAGAAACCATTTACATCAAACTCCCGTCAGGCAGAAGAACTGATTGAACTCGCTGATAAAAAAAATCTGAAGATCTTTGTTGATCACACGTTTATTTACACAGGCGCGGTTAGAAAAATGAAACAATTGGTTTCAAGCGGCGAACTCGGAAAAGTACTCTACTTTGATTCCGTCAGAGTTAATCTCGGATTATTTCAGAATGATGTAAATGTTATGTGGGATCTGGCACCTCACGATCTCTCCATCATGAATTATGTAATCAGCGATCATAAAGTAACAGGAGTTTGTGCAACCGGAATAGCTAATTATAATGGACACGAAAATATTGCGCATCTTTCAGTTTACTTTGATGATAACTGCTTCGCTCATTTTCATGTTAACTGGACATCACCTGTCAAGATCAGAAGAATGATGATTGGTGGTGACAAAAAAATGTTAGTCTTCGATGACATGGAAAATTTTGAAAAGATAAAAGTATATGACTCCGGTGTTGAAATTAATACTGATGAAAAAAAATATGATGCATTAGTTCAATATCGGATAGGGGATATGCATTCTCCAAAAGTGGCTCAGACAGAAGCTCTGGCTCTTGCTGCAGATGAATTCATCAAGTCAATCGATGAGAACAGACAACCGATGACAAGCGGAGTTGACGGACTTATGGTTGTAAAGATCCTGGAGGCGAGTAATATTTCAATTAAGAACAAAGGTGAACTGGTAGAAATAAATTCTGATTTTGTTTCTATCTAAAAATTTAACCAGGTAAATAATTCAAATCGTAATATCCGGTTTTATAGTGAAGCATAAATTTCTCCTGATATTCAGTACCATAGTATTAATCGGACTGGTTTCAGGAATAATAATTTTTTCTGAAAGCCAGGATCAAAAACCTGAATATCGTGTGTCTGTTACAAACTCCTCACTGGTTGATCAAAACACTTTTGAATTCGATCTATTAATCCAAGCATATGAAGATTCATTTGAACTGACATCTTATCAATGCGCTCTTTATGTCTGGGAGAGATTGAAAGAAACGGATTCTTTATCGTGTTCATATGTAGAAGGCAGTTCCGAAATATCTCTTCTGCCAAATGCAGCTTTTAGTTTTGATGGTTCAGGTGACTTGCCATTAATTGCGTTCGGTTCATTTCCTGGTAATGAAATGATAACAACTTCATCAAAGAAACTAGGGCGAATAAGAATTAAATCGACAAAACCATTTAAATCAGAACCAATTCTGGAATGGAACTTTAAAGGTGAGATAAGAACTATACTTACCGGAAAATCTTTTTCAGAGATTACAGTTAATACTCAACATATTGTTACAGGAGACTAAGTGGAAAAAAAGAATATAAACAACGTTAAATTAGGTAAGGAAGTTAAAATATTTGATTTTGTAAATCTTTATGGATGTTCCATTGATGATTATTCAAAGGTCGGAACTTTTGTAGAGATTCAAAAAAACTCTACCGTTGGAAAGAATTGTAAAATATCCTCTCACACTTTTATATGTGAAGGTGTTCATATAGAAGATAATGTTTTCATAGGACACAATGTTACTTTCATAAATGACAAATATCCGCGAGCCACAAATCTTGATGGTTCTATGCAGACAGAATCTGATTGGAAAGTTGAAGAAACTTTCATAAAAAAAGGTGCATCTATAGGATCTTCTTCTACAATCTTGTGTGGTGTTACGGTTGGAGAAAATGCGATTGTTGGTGCGGGAGCTGTTGTGACCAAGAGTGTTCCAGCCAATACTATCGTTGCCGGAGTGCCAGCCAAAGTAATTAAAAAACTTTAATCAGAATACTAATACTACTCGAATTATTTTTTCAGGCAAACAGTAAAAATATCATTGCTGTTAAAGCTACGAAGTAAGCTATACTGAAATTGAATTTTGCTTTTGAACTAAGCTTTCGGTGGCTCAAACTAAATGGGCGATACTCTTCAAAACCTGTTATGTTTTGTTCAATCGCTGAATCAGCAAGTATATTTGAATTGAAAAGATGACTGCTTTGAACTGCCTGGACTTTGTTTACGTTTAACATTTTGCACACTCCCTAAGTTAACCATTATTTAATTTTGGTGACTCGCTGAATACGTTATTCCATATTCATTATCGAAAGAAGTATTTGAAAGTTTAGTCCAGTTTACAATACTTTCATTGTATTAGTCATAATAAACGTGCCACTGCATAATTGACCAAAAAGCTCTGAATTACTCAATATTTCCTATAACAATTACCGGTTTTGTAAAAATTACTCTGAATAATATTAGCCACATGTAAAAAAAGGCTGGATCCAATCCAGCCTTTTTTTACACTAACAACCACGGTAACTGGTTGCTTATTTGATCAGGACCATCTTTTTAATTTCAACATATTGGTCAGTTTCTATTCTGTAGAAATAATGTCCTGAAGAAAGTCCGGAAGCATTGAATGTAATTTCATGATATCCCGCTTTCATTTGTTGATCAACAAGTGTTTGTACCAATTCGCCAAGAATATTATATACACTTAGTTTAACAACTATATCCTGAGGAAGAGAGAATTTTATTATAGTAGATGGATTAAAAGGATTTGGATAATTCTGATTTAATTCAAAACTCAATGGGATGTCGTTAACGATTTCAATTTCCTCGGTATAAGAAAATTTTCCGTCTGTGTCGACTTGTTTCAATCTGTAGTAAGAAGTTCCTGGTAATAGTGTATTATCAACAAACGAATAAACTTTCAGACTGTTGCTGTTGCCAGCGCCTTCGACAAATCCTATCTTTACCCAGTCGGAATTTTCATCAACTGAATTTTTCCTTTGAATCTCGAAACCATAGTTATTCGTTTCTGTTGACGTTGACCAATCAAGCTGTACTTTGTTATGTAGCAGTTGAGCAGTAAACGATGATAACTCAACCGGGAATACACCATCAGGTCCCCACATTTCGCCTTCCCACAGATTAGCCCAAGTATTTTGATTATTTCCGTTAAAAATTATTCGTAAATACCTGGCAGTAGTTTGCGCAAACTGAACAACAGTCCATTCTTCTTCAACAGAAAAAATATTATTCAGTATTGGTGACCAGCTGTTGCCGTCAATAGATGACTGAAGTGTGAATTCATAAATTCTTCCTGACTGAAAGTTATAGAATGAAAGTCGGGCAAGACAAATTTCACGTGATGTTCCCAGATCAAATTGAATCCACTCGGGCATGGGTTCTGAAGCCCATCTCGCATTAGGATCGCCATCATAATAACCAAGTCCGTCATTAGCTTTTTCCGGTGCTGTATTGGGATCGGTTGTTGCCGATGCAATCACATCCATTGCATTATATTTGATTAGTCCTGCAAAAATGTCGAGATCAACGTGGTTGAGTTGATTTGTAATATTTGTAAAACCTGTACCTGTAAGGATTGTGCTGCTTGCACCTGTGAAGTCCCAGTTTATGGCTGGGGAACAATAACCAAACTCTGTAGTATTGGTCAATCTGAATCTGCCAATACGTACCTCAGAACTTGTTATTGTTTCATTACCTGGCATTGATGCAAAAGCAAGTTCGAGTGAACCATCAATTGTGTTGGAACCAATAGCGACTGAAGGCGGAATAGAACTGAAGGATGAAGTTGAATTGATATAACTAAATGTTATCGTTCCGCCTTTTGTGAAATTTTGGGATATTGTAAAGGCTCCCTGATAAGAAGTTAATTGAAAATTAGATCCTGTGGATCTTAACAAGACATCAAATTCGTAAGTATTTGAGTTAACTATAACTCCATTTGCTAAACGTGCAAGATATCCTGTTTGAGAGTATGACGCGAATGGTATTAAAAGCGCCATAACAACGACGAGTAGTAGATTATTTTTCATTTCTCCCCTGACAAATAATTTATCTTAGTGTAAAAATATTTTTTCGTTACCTTTGCTTTACTAAACAGCAAATGTGCCAAGTAAGATTCTTGTTTTTCATTTGAAATTTTAGGATGAAGATGAGTTTAGAATAGACAATGATCGGTAAGAGTTACAAAAGCAGAAGGAAAAATATTCATCAGAAATTAATACTATAACTGTGTAGTAATAATTCGACTTTAAAAAAAAATATTTTTTTCGATAATCTGTTTCACTACTGAAAACAGGGGCTAAACTCAATATTGTCAATTATTTTTTTATTAAATAAGAGAGCAAGAATGAGTTAACTTTTTGGTGAGCTGAGATTTGTTTTTGAATACTGATTTTAAAATAACAGACAGGTGATTCACTGTCGGGGTGGGGAGATTCGAACTCCCGACCTCTTCGTCCCGAACGAAGCGCGCTAACCGGGCTGCGCTACACCCCGAAAATTGACAGCCCAAAAATAATCTGTCATACAACCATTTCCAAGATTTACTGCATTATCTTTTTTGTTGAAGTAGTTTAATAGTATTATTTTTAAGTATAGCTCTCGAGTTTTTTTGCAATCCTGATATTTTATCACAAACGAGGAAAGATTTATGCAAGTTCCATTTCTTGATCTAAAAATTCAGTACCAGTCAATAAAAGACGAAGTTAATCCCGCAATTCAGAATGTAATTGAAAATACCGCATTTATTTTAGGCAATGCAGTATCAGGCTTTGAAAAAGATTTTGCTTCAGCGCATTCAGTAAAGCATGTGTTAGGAGTAAGTTCTGGAACAGACGGAAACCACATGGCATTATGGGCACTTGGAATCGGAGCCGGGGACGAAGTAATTATTCCGGCGAATACTTTTATTGCAACAGCCTGGGGAGCTACTTTATGCGGCGCTACTCCTGTATTTGTAGATTGTCATCCTGAATCATACAATATTGACCCATCAAAAGTAGAAGCAGCGATAACTAAAAAAACAAAAGCAATTGTTGCAGTACATTTGTACGGTCAACCTGCTGATATGGATGCACTGAAAGCAATAGCGGATAAACACAAAATTTATCTTGTTGAAGATGCAGCACAATCACATTTAGCTGAGTACCACGGTAAAAAAATTGGTGGGTTCGGAGTTATAACTTCATTCAGCTTCTATCCCGGTAAAAATCTTGGTGCGTACGGAGAAGGTGGTGCAGTAGCAACCGATGATGATGATCTAGCATTAAAAATGAAAATGATAAGAGAACACGGTCAGTCACAGAAATATTATCACGAAATGCTCGGACACAATTATAGAATGGAAGGAATACAAGGTGCTGTACTTGGTGTTAAACTAAAACATCTTGATAAATGGACGGATGGTAGGAGAAGAGCGGCAAAAAAATATAACGAACTATTAAGCGGTGTTCAGCAGATAGTATTGCCAAAAGAAATGAATGATGTAAAGCATGTATACCACTTATTTGTGATTCGCGTTAAAGCCGGTGGTGCTGAAAGAAGCAAACTTCGTAATGAACTACAGAACTTTTTAACAGCAGCAGGTATAGGAACAGGCTTACACTATGCAATTCCATTGCACGAACAAAATTGTTTTAAAAATCTTGTATACAAAAAAGGAGATTTTCCTGTTACTGAAGAGCTCGCCGAAACCGGGATTTCTCTTCCAATGTTTCCTGAGTTAACAGACGAGCAGATAGGTTATGTTTGCGATAAGATCAAAGAGTTCTTCAAAAAATAAAAAGACATAAAAAAAGCCGTCCTTTTGGACGGCTTTTTTATTAAGATCAAAGATTACTTCATTAAAATAAATTTCTTTGTATCTGTAAAGTTTCCTGCTTCCAACCTGTAAAAATAAACACCACTGCTTAAGTTCAATCCTGATTGATCAGCGGAAAATTCTTTAGTATAAATTCCAGCTTCCTGAATTTCATTTACTAAAGTTGCTACTTCTGCACCGAGAACATTGTAAATCTTTAAAACAACATGTGAAGAAATTGCGACACTATATCTGATATTGGTAGTTGGATTGAATGGGTTTGGATAGTTTTGCTCAAGTGCGAAGTTTAATGGAGCACCTATCTCAATTGTTTCAGACAGATTGTAATATTTGTAAGTTCCATCATAATCTATCTGACGCAGACGATAATTATAATGACCAACAGCTACATTCTCATCTTTGAATGAATAATGTGTTGCGTTAGTGGTTGTGCCATTACCTTCAACAAATCCCAGCACATGCCAATCACCACTTTCATTCTTCCTCTCAACCTGGAATCCTCTGTTATTCTTTTCAGAAGAAGTTGACCAAGTTAATGATACATTGTTTTTAGAAACACTGGCAGTGAATGTACTCAATTCAACTGGAACGGTAACATTTGTGTTCTTAAATATAAAGCCACTAGCACCAACAGTGTAAGTAGCAGCCGTGCTTGTTGCCTGTGGTTCTATATAAATTGAATTCATAGTAGCTCCTGCATTGTTTAGTTGAGCCACTGTCCATGTTAATCCACCATCAGTTGTAAGTAAGGTAACACCACCAGTTCCTGTAACAACGCCATAATTTTCGTCCCTAAAATGTAGTGCCTGGAATGTTACAGAAGTTGTGGGCGCAGTAAGAGTATCCCAGTTTGCACCCCCATTTGTGGTCTTATAAAGTCTGCGGGATGATCCGCAGGCAAAACCAAGATTGGCATCAATCATTTGGATATCATACAAGAAACCGCCGAATCCATCAACTAATGTTTGAAGTTCCCATGTTGCGCCGCCATCAGTGGTTCTGTATGGTCTCGGTGTGTAATTCACTATCCAGCCAGTGTTTGCATCCAGCATACTGGCATTATAGATTCTTTGATCATTACCAGCGGCACCCGTGAGTATCTGCTGTGACCATGTTGTTCCGGCATCGGTTGTTTTCCAAATGGTTCCAGTAGCATCTGAAGTATTTGAAAAAATCCAGCCTGTGTTGTAGTCAACAAAATCAACCTTATACAAACTTGCTGTACCTGCAATTGGAGTTGTTAATGAGTCCCAGCTTGTTCCTCCATTCGTTGTACGATAAACAGCACCTAATGAACCAACAACATATCCGGTATCTGGATTCACCATATCGATGCTTCTGAATGTCGAATATGAATTAGCAACCATTAATAAGTCAGTCTCATTTTCTTTAGTTATTTCTGCAGGTGATATTTGTTCATCAATATGAATAGTTCCGTTTAATTGTGTGTTTGGTCGTAAAGTTGTTGTTGCAGAATTCCAACTTCCTCCACCATTGGTGGTATAGGTTATCTGATCAAAGCTGGAACCTGTTGAAGAGGGTGCGCCAACCGCAATAACTTTGTCACCTCCTGGAGCCGCCCAAACGTCATACAATGCACCAGCACGAACAAATTGAGTATGCGCTGTTGGTGTACCGCCATTTGAAACGGAGTTAATCAATCCGAAAGCTCCTGCAGTAAGCAGACTGTTTCCGTTAACCTCAGTTGCATAGTAAGTGCTTGTCCATGGTTGTGATGGATTTAGAAATTCCACCATAGTCCAGTTTAATCCATTATCGATAGTTTTATAAATATCAAAAGAGTTACCGGTCAAATAAACTTCATTAACTACGGTTGGAGTTCCAACTTCAACATCGTCAACCCAAACACCATTTCCATCACTGTCTTTATGATGAAAAGCGAGGTAGATACTTTGTCCGGCATATGCAGATAGGTCAGCAGAGAATTGCAGCCATGTTGAAGCAGTTAAGTTTGCTACATCTATTGCTATTATTGCTGCACCAAAGCTTGCTAATGCAGTATCTGTTGTTGATACGCGAATAAGCAATGAATCAGGAGGAAAAGCAGATGAGAAATTTTTTCTTACCCAGAATTTAACTGAATCACCTGCAACAATAGATAATTGAGGAGTAAGCAGCCAGTCTTCACCTCCTGTGGATTGATAATTAACAAATGCGCTTGCGGTGCCTGAATGTGCTTGTGTTGTACTTCTGTTCCAAACATTTGCACCCAGTACATCAACAGCTTTCCACCCTGCCGGAGGGAATGTGGTGCCTTCAAATCCTTCATCCAAAGTCTGAGCTGTTACTGTTTGTAAATCAAGATCATAAAAAATAGTTGACGTTGGTAATCCTGTATTTGCAGCATTCCAGGTGGCGCCGCCATCTGTTGTATATCTTGCCTGTCCTGTTGAGCCAGCAACCCATCCATTCAATGGATCACGAAATTCCAATTTATATATTGTAAAAGATGCACCAGTATTTATCGTAGCTGACCATGTCAATCCGGCATCGGTAGAAGTTCTAATATTTCCGGATGTAGATGATACAACATAGAAAGTATCATTTGGGGAATAACAATCATAGTATGTTCCTGAAGGTAGTACAGTATTAATTGTCCAGGTTTGACCGCCATCTGATGTTCTAGCAAATCTGCCACTAGTTGTGCCTGCGCAGTATCCAATATTATTATCCAGGAAATATAACTGATACATTGTTGCAGCAGTTGGTATACCGGTTGTTACTGTCCATGTTAATCCACCATCTGTTGTTCTGGTTGCTCCACCTGTTCCTACGGCGACACCAGTATTCATATCAAAGAAGTGAGCCTCATATAATGCACTAGTTGAACCATTCGTACTTGGTACACCTGCCTGATGATGAAAATACCAGGTTGTGCCGGCATCAGTTGTTTTCATAAATGTTCCGCCAAATCCAATGGCGTACCAGTTATTAGCATCCCACATTTTTACCCAACGCAATGTGTTGCCTTGTGGTGTTTGGTGAGACCATTTCCAATCCTGATTTTCCTGAGCTCGAATATTAATTGACAGTAGGAATAAAAAGGATGAAATGACGAGAAGTGACAATAAACGCATAGAGCCTCCTTTTATTGGTTTTGTTTGTTAAATCAATAACTCGGTTAGTTTTTCCCCGGGTTCTCGTGTTACGTACTACGGAGTGTGTTTAATAAAAACATTTGAGACAAATTTTTGTTTTACCTTAACAGGTATAATTGAATTTATCAAACTTGAATGGAAAATTATTTTCGGTTATCAAGTGCGGCTAAATATAGTAAGAAAAATAAAAAGTAAATAGCTGAATTAATTTTATTTTTTTGGGTGGAATAAAGTGTTTGTGACTAATTAATAAAAAAGCCGTCCATATTCCGGACGGCTTTTTTTATGAGAGAGATGGAATTGCTTATTTCATCAGAATGAATTTTTTTGTCTCTGAGAAATTACCTGCATCAAGCCTGTAGAAATAAACACCGCTGCTTAAGTTAAGTCCATCCTGAACAGCAGAGAATTCACGATTATAATTACCTGCCTCCTGGAACTCGTTAACAAGTGTATAAACTTCAGCACCCAGTATATTGTAGATCTTCAAAACAACCTGAGATGCTTTTGCTATACTATACTTTATTTTAGTTGACGGGTTAAACGGATTTGGATAATTCTGCTCGAGAGCAAATTTATCCGGGGATCCTATCTCAACGGACTCACTAAGATTGAAATATTTATATGTGCCATCCAAATCAATCTGACGCAGACGATACTCATAAACTCCAACAGGAAGATTTTCATCCCTGAATGAGTAATCAGTAGTTGATGTTGTATTTCCCTGACCTTCGATAAATGCAACATTGGTCCAGTCAGAGTTTTTAATTTTTCTTTCAACACTGAAACCATGATTGTTGGTTTCAGAGGCTGTTGACCAGTTCAATACCACAGTATTCTCTAAAACATTAGCGGTAAATGAACTCAATTCAACAGGTACTGTAAAGACTGAGTTTTTATGTACATAAGCAAGACTTCCTGCGGTATAAGCAGCCGTAGTGTTAGTGCCTTCACTGGCAACACGTACTCCATAAATTGTACTGCCACTGGTATTATCTAATGTCCAGGTTGCACCGCCATCCATCGTATAGATCACCTTACCCAATGAACCAGCTGCTGCACCATAGTTGGCATCTCTGAAATGAACGGTATACAATATTGAAGTTCCAACTGCAGAAGGTAATGTTAAAAGATTCCAGAGTGCACCACCATCAGTGGTTTTAGTAATTTTTCCGCTGGCTCCTGAAATGTAAGCAGTGTTTACATCAACAGCATGTAATCCATAAATGGTTGAAGTTCCCATACCGCTTGTTTGAGCAGTCCAGGTTGTGCCCCCATCGGTTGTAATGTTAACAACACCACTTGAGCCGCCTAACCAACCAAAATTGGCATTCACCATTGAAATAGAATAAATGATGCTGGTGGTGGTTGCTGTTTGCTGAGTCCAGGTTGTTCCGCCATCGGTAGTTTTATAGCATGTACCGGATGAACCGACAATCCATCCTGTGTTTGCATCGACAAAATCCACATCGTAAAGAGTAACTGTGGATGCAACAGGTGTTGGAATAGAATCCCAGCTAACACCGCTATTAGTTGTTCTGTAAACCGCACCAAGTGTTCCTGAAATAAATCCTGTTGTCGGATTAATCATATCGATGGCTCTGAAAGTAGCAAATGAATTTGGAACTAAATCTGTTTCAATGATTTCTCCTGTCTCACCTTCAGTATCAATAATTATATCAGAAACATACTCAGTTGTTTGGTGTTGTGAAGGTCTTAAAGTAGTGGTAGAAATATCCCAGTTTGCACCACCGTCTGTTGTGTACATTATCTGATCAAAAATGGATCCTGTTATACCGGGAGAGCCAACAGCAATTGCGTTCCCTGTAATGCTCTCAGCCCAAACATCGTATAATGTTCCAGCCTTGATATATGTTGTTAGCGCGTCAGGAGTTTGTCCAATTGTCACTGAATTCATCAAACCATTAGCGCCGACGGTAACAAATTTACCATCAAGAAACGAGGTAGAATAATAAGTGCTTGTCCAGGGCTGGTCACCTACAGGTGCAAGGAAATCAACCGGTGTCCAGGTTGTCCCATTATCAATTGTTTTATGAATATTGAATGCATCGCCGGTTAAATAGACAGCTGTTTGAACAACAGGAGTTCCGACTTCAACATCATCAACCCATACTCCATTTCCATCAGAATCTTTATGATGGAAAGCTATATAAATGCTCTGACCTGCATAAGCCGAAAGATCCGCCATAAACTGAATCCATGTTGATGCTGTAAGATTTGCAACATCGATAGCAATTATAGGTGCACCGAAACTTGCAAGCGCAGTATCTGTTGTTGATACACGGATCAATAATGAATCAGGCGGAAACGCAGATGAGAAATTTTTTCTAGCCCAGAATTTTATTGAATCACCGGCAACAATTGAAAGTTGTGGAGTTATAAGCCAGTCCTCGCCGCCAGTTGATTGGTAGTTTACAAAAGCACTGGCAGCACCAGAATATGCCTGGGTTGTACTTCTGTTCCATACATTGGCACCAAGAACATCAACAGCTTTCCAGCCAGCCGGAGGGAAAGTAGTTCCTTCAAATCCTTCCATAAGAGTTTGATTTGATTCAGTAACGAAGTCAATATCATAAAATGATTCTGCAGGTAAACCAGTGCTTACATCTGTCCATGTTGCACCGACATCAGTGGTATATTTTGCACGTCCTGATGAACCGGCAGCCCAGCCATAATCAGGGCTCATAAACTGAAGAGCATAGAGTGATGATGTAAGCCCCGTACTTACGGTTGCCCAGGTAACTCCGCCATCTGTTGAACGTCTTACATTACCTGATGTAGTCGCAACAACAACAATTGTATCGTTAGGAGTATACACATCATAATAAGTACCTGATGCAATAGTAGTATTTAATGTCCAGGTATTTCCACCATCAGTTGTTTTAGCGAGTCTGCCACTCGTGGTGCCGGACACATATCCGGTATTCGCATCCATAAAATAGATCTGGTACCAGGTTATTGCCGTTGAAAAACCTGTGACAATAGGTGTCCACGTTGTTCCACCATCGGTCGTTTTAGCAATATGACCTCCGCCACCAGTTACAAAGCCGTTATTCATGTCAAAAAAATGTGCATCATAAATGCTTTCATAATTGCCATTGGCAGAATCAAGCTGCCCATTTTTGTGACTGAATGTCCAGGTTGCACCTGCATCTGTTGTTTTCATAAAAGTGCCGCTATAACCAACGATATACCAGTTGTTATCATCCCACATTTTTACCCAGCGCAATGTGTTACCCTGGGGTGATTGATGGGACCATTTCCAGTCCTGGTTATCCTGGGCATATCCCACACATATACTCAGGAAAATTATGAGTGAAAAAATAGAAAGTGTTTTAGGCCGCATAGACCCTCCTATTCATTTGTTTTGTTAACAGTTATTAAGAAGTTTTACCTGTACAACAATTCCACTCTGGTTTGTCAGGCAGGTAAATTGAATTATGTTACGGACATTTGAAATAGTTAGTCTTCATTACAATGTGTTTATGTACAGATTGTACATGCGGGATTGGCATCCCTAAGTTAAAGTGGCACCAGAATTTTTTTTAATATACTAATATTTATAAAAAAATAGTAATCAAACCAGATTTTTTATCCCCAGTTTTATTACATCAATATTTTGTAAAATTTTATTTAGGACTTTTTACCTGCACACTAAGTTCATATTCTCCCGCTGATTTGAAATAGAGTTTTATTTTTCCGGTATCACCATTCTTAAGATCATTTTTTAATTTCATTAACATTACATGATGTGCACGAGGCTTAAAGTGAAACTCTGACTTTGGAGGGATTACGATTTGTTCAACTTCTCGCATCCCCATCATATCATCCTTCATATATGTTTCATGAATTTCTACTTTGCCAGCCAGTTCCGATGATACCTTGTACAGAGTATCAGGTTTATCGGATTGGTTCTCAACAATAAAATAAAATGCGGTCGACATATCTTTTGCGCCTGGTCTTATCCATGGCTCTTTTATTTTCAATTCATCTGATTGTTGATAAACAAGTAATCCAAGTATTAAAGTCAGCAGGTTATAAAACATTTTATTCTCCGATTTTTTTTATATCATCAAAAATCAATTGGGGGTCAGCTAAACTGCCCTTATACTCACTTCTTATAAAACCATCTTTATCAATTAATGTGATCCGGTCAGTGTGAATTATGTAGTAATTAAGTTCACCATCTTCAGAATAACTTGAATCTGCGGCTATAGAATTAATTCCCATCATCTTATTAAATCTTCTAACAGATTCAGGCTCTCCGGTTAACAGGTTCCATCTATTAGTATCAATATCGCGGACAGATGCAAATGATTTAAGTACGGATGGATTATCACGAATAGGGTCAAAAGTAACAAGTATAAACCTTAAATTCTTAATGTTGTTTTCATCAATTAATTTTTGAGTGAGATACATATTGTGCGTGGTCATAGGACAGATATCAGGGCAATGAGTATAGATAAAACCCATTAAAGTAATTTTATTTTTTAAAAGTGAATCGAGTTCTATCTCCAATTCGTTTTGGTTGGTGAACTTATAATTTGTACCCAATATTTTTTTGCCTCTTTCAGGAATATCGCTGCAGGATATCAGAAGTAGTGAGAATATAGCCAGTATAAGAAAGGAGTATCGCATTGAACCGAAATTATTTTATACTACTATTAAAAGTTAAAAATCTCTAATGAGAATTAAAATGGATTGCAGTTAAAAAAATCCTAATCTCTAAAAAATCAATCTTCAAGTGTAAAGCCGATTTTAATTGTTACCTGCCAATGTGCAACCAAGCCATTGTCAACATGCCCGCGTGTTTCAGTAACTTCAAACCACCTGATATTTCTAACTGTCTGATAAGCTTTTGTTATCGCGTTTTGAATTGCGTTCTCAATGCTTTCGGATGAAGTTCCTGTAAGCTCAATGTGTTTATAAGTATGATTATTCATTCTTACTCCGTTATTGTAAATCAAATTTCAAACCGAATATGTCAAATAAATTTATCTTACAAAAGTTAAATATTATTTTTTAGGTTAAGATGAATCTCAAATTAAATTGAAACATCTTATAAACAGAAATTGTTAAATAATTATTCCGGGAAAACAATGGCAACAAGAAAAGCGTTCATCAAACAGTTGAAGGGTATTACACTAACAGGCAAGACCGATTCAAGCCACTGGATCACAATGGATGGTCCTGAGACTTTCGGAGGAAGCGGTGCAGGAGTAAGACCAAAAGAATTAGTTCTACTTGCATTAGGAGGATGTACTTGCAGTGATGTTATAAGTATACTGAACAAGAAAAAAGTGAAGATGGATTCATTTGAAATGAATATAACTGCTGAACTCGCTGAAACTCATCCGCAGGTATTTACTGATATCAATCTGGAGTATCTTTTTTATGGGGACGATATCCAGGAAAAAGATGTTGAAAGGGCAATAGACCTGTCAATCAACACTTACTGTGCAGTAACAGCGATGCTTATCAAAAGTGTGAATATAACCCATAGCTATAAGATCATAAAATCACAGAAATAATGTTGAAGCCGGAAGTATATTCCGGCTTTAATTTTTTTGATACAATCCTACAACATTACCATCAATATCATTAATCAGTGCATACCAGCCCATTGCAGGTATTACAGTTTTTGATTTAAAAATTTTACCGCCGGCATCGCTGCACTTTGTCATTACCTTTTCTATATCCCGCACCGCAACATGAAATACGGTTGTATTACCGCTAGCTACAGAATCCACTTTTCGTAATCCAACCATTATGCCGTTATGATTATTAAATAACTTATATCCGTTTCCAAAATCCCTGAAATCCCACCCGAATACATCTGAATAATATTTTTTTGATCGTTCAAGATCAGTTGATGGAATTTCTATGTGAGCTATTAAAGGATTCATGCTTTCCTCAGTTTATATCATAATTTTATGAAAGTAATTACATTTTCAAATTAGTTTTTTGAGAATGAATTTCCAAACACCTGCAGTATTTACAAGATGGTTCTTGTTTGTGAAAAACCTATTATTTATTTTCTACCCGCTACATGACCGGGTCATTAACTAAAACTTAGTATAGAAAGACAGGTGTTCAAGTATGATTCTTACCAATGTTCAGACAATTACCCAGTTATTTAACCAGCCCTATTATTAACCAATATTCAGGAGATGAGTATGAACTTAATTGACAGAGCTAAGAATATTCTTATTACTCCCAAAACAGAATGGGAAGTAATAAAAAATGAAAACCTTACAACTGCAGAAATGTACACAGGATATGCAGTTATACTGGCAGCAATTCCGGCTGCTGCAAGTTTTATAGGAAATTCACTGATCGGTGTGAGTGTTCCATTCACATCAATTAATTTCAAGTACCCAATAGGCAGCGGATTAATTTATGCAGTTTTATACTATATACTTTCGTTGGTTAGTGTTTATGTAGTGGCATTGGTTATGGATGCTCTGGCGCCATCATTCGGTGCATCAAAAAATTTTAACGCTTCTCTCAAAGTGACAATATTTTCATCCACAGCAGCCTGGATTGCAGGAATCTTTTCGATACTTCCCGTTCTATCAATATTGTCAATCCTTGGGTTGTATTCCTTATATCTTCTTTATCTGGGAATGAAAACACTTAAAGATTCACCTGCCGATAAACTTGTGGGATACTATGTGGTTCTGCTGTTAATTATGATAGTGATTTATGTTGTTATAGGAATAGTTGTAGGTGCTATTGCATTTGCGGGTTATGATTTACCAAGAATGATGTAGTAGTATATTTTAACATCACGGATAAAAATAATTTTATCCGTGATGTGTTTAATGTTAGAAAGCTAATTGACCTGCAACTAAAATCTGATTGTATTTTAATTCTGAATTATCCGTATTAACTATATAGTTAAACTGAATTTTAGTCGCTTCAGTCGGCCAGTAGTTACAACCGAATATTGCCAGTGAATTTTTATCACCAATCATATCATCGGGATTAAGTAAATCATATCTTCCAAGAAGCTGAACATTTTTTGTAATATGGTATCCTGCTGTCAACTGCAAACCGGAATTACTTATTGTCTCGCCTGAATCAGGTTCAGAACTTTCTATAATAAACTCGCCAGATAACATCAGGTCACTTACAGTCAATCTGAAATCTCCGCCTGCGGTAATTCTGTTGCCTTCAAAGGCTGAGGTTGTAAGACTGTTGTATGCGGCATTTCCTGCTACTGTCAGTTTTGTATTTTCACCGAGTTCGGGTGTTAATACAACTCTTCCTACATACATAAATTTATCATCATCGTTGGTTGTGTTAATACCATTTCCATTATACATACCGGCAACCAGGGATAAAACTTTTTCAACCACATTAGCTCTTACCTGGAAACCTATTTGCCTTTTGGGTGAATACGTACTTGTTGCCTGTGATCTGCCGACAAAGTCAAGCTGCGGGTCACTGGTTAGATACTCACTGCTGAATGACGCTTTAAATTGACCTGCATCTACTCGAATTGCATCGGAGAATTTATGATAGATCATAGCATCAAGAATTGGTTTTGAGTTGATGAAATTAGTCTGCATCGAATATCCGAACCCTTCATCAAGTTCACCTGAGATTGTCAGCCTGATGTTGGTTAGATTAAAACCATTTCCACCGGATAATATTCTTTCACCCTGGTAATCTGCAACTGTCTGAAAAAACAGTCCGACATTAAAATATTTTTTCTTAAAGTTTTCCTTTAATTCTTTCAGTAGGGATGAATCCTGAGCCTGAACATTAATAATAAATTGAGCTGTGATTAAACAAATAGTCAGAATTAATCTTTTCAAATTAGCCTCCTCAAATAATGATGTGAAATTTAACAATTTCTTAACACAATATTATCGAAGCTTAGCCTGAATTCTTAATAGCAACCAACTAAATAATGGAATTTTAAGTAGATAAGATGGAAGAAATAAAATGCAGTGTGCGATAGTTAATTCTGTAAACAGGTCCTGATATTCTCAATTTCTGCCGCGGCATTAATCTTTTTATAGTATTGAAGAGCGGTGTTAAGATAATAATGGCTGTCTTTCTTTCTCTTTATATCTTTATAAAGAACACCCAGTTCGTAAGATGTTTCTGCCTGGTTGAGTTTATTATTCAGTTCATTGTTTAAACGCAGACTTGTTAAAAGGTAATTCTCAGACAGATCAAAATTATTAAGATTCCTTTCGATTATACCTTTGACTTTATAGACTTCAGCGATGGTTAGTTTGTCATTTATTTTGTAAGCAATATCCATTGCTTTTTCTGCAAAGGCACCGGCAAGAACAAAATCTTCAAGCAGCGTAAAGAGGTAAGCTTTGCTTATATAAGTGATACTCAATGTAGGTAGAAATCCTGCCTGAAGTGCCGCGGAAATACTCTGATCAAATTCTATTAGTGCATCTTCATAATAATTTTTTTTGAGATGAACCATTCCAATGTTATGATGAATTTCAGATATTCTTTTCAAGTCGCCTATACGTTGAAAATTTACTATCGCACGTTTAAAGTAGGAGAGTGCTATATCAAAATTTTCCTGTACTGTATGCGTAATGCCTAAATTTATTTCAACCTTCCCCCGCAAGGCTGTGTCGTCTGTTTTATCAAGATACTTCAAACTTTTTTCAAAATGTGCTTTGGACTTATGCATGTTTCCATAGTCGCCGTAAATTGTCCCGAGCAGGTTTTCACACTTTGATCTGCCTTTAAGGTCACTAAGTTTGCTGAAAAGTTTATCCGCTTTATTTATGTTTAATTTACTTTCTTTCCATAGTGCCTGCCTGCTGTAAAGTTCGCCTAAAGCGAGATACGCGTTTGCAGTTATGTCTGATAGCTGGGGGATCTTTCTGGTAGTTGAAAGTATTTTTTCGTGGATATCAACTGCAAGAATAAATTCTCCTGCCGTAATTGATGCTTGTCCTGCCGTTAACAAGAATTCAAGAAATTTATGATTATCTAATTTTGTGGAAGCAAATGTAATTAACAGGTCTACGTTACTTCTGAAAGATGTGTCATCTTTCAATTCAAGCTGGATCTGGTTTTTATTTGAAACACTTGTACCAGAAGGGAGTTTTTTCTTGATGGATATTTCAGTAAGGTATTTTTCAGAAAATTCTGTTATTTCATGCTGATTGAAATAAGTGGTAAGTATCTCACCGAATAGTCGTTCCTTATTTTGGACAAAGGGATTCAATGTCTGTATGCCTTGAGGTTTTTTGGTTTTAGAGTTTCAGTTTAATGAATAATATATTCTCTTGATTAATATTTCTTAGTTAACAAGTATTATTTATGCAACAGATATGCCAGAAAGTTAAAAGGGGATTAAAGACCTCAGGATTTAAATACATTTGAAAACAGGGTAATAATTGCAGAAATAAGGCTGGAAAACTTACTAAGTGTAATATTTTTTTATGTTACATAAAGAAGCAGACTCTGAAAAAGAGACAATTTTCAGGCAGGCGCAAACTTAAAACTATAACCGGCTAAATATATGTCCGAGTTAATTCTATTTGAGCAAAATCATCTTCATTGTTTTTGTTGAATTGCCATCACTTAGTCTATAAAAGTAAATGCCGGAAGGAAATTCATGGGCATCAAATTTTACTTCGTATGAACCAGAAGTTTTATAACCTTCAAACAATTCCTTCAATTCATTTCCAAGAACATCGTATATCTTTAAAGTAATATTCGATGGTGAATACAATTGGTAAGTGATCGTAGTAACCGGATTGAATGGATTAGGATAGTTCTGATTTAGTTTGAAAGAAAAATTTTCAGGTGTTGCTTCGTCAATATTTGTCAAAGTATTTCTGCTTAATGTAATTTCAGTTCCATCAGGAATCGCGTCTACCATCACAGTATTTCCTAAATGTGATTGAAACACCACAAGTGAGTCATATCTTGATGCCTGGTTTAAATAACAGCTTTCCCATTGGTCCGGAATGCCCGCGAGTAAAGTCAGGTTGTAGTTATAAATATCAGGCTCCAGGTTGTGAATCAATCTGAATTTGATTTCATCCTCATTAGAAGAAATAATCTGGCTGCTTGTATTATTTCTTTCTTTAATGTATTTGATAACATTGCCTGCAGTTTCCACCCATACTTCAGCATTGTTGCTCTTAGCTTCCAACCAGGTGCAATAAGCTGATAACCACTCAGTTGACATAGGTTCATACAACCCTTGATTCAGCAGGTCCGGGACTTGCGCGAACGGAACAACTTCATGGATCATGATTATTCCCCATGAACTATCAGTTATTGAGTTTTCCGTCCAACAGATAAAATCATTCAGTTCATCAAGATCATCTGAAGTTGAGTTGCGAGGTAAACTAAATGTGACTGGATATGATGTTAAGGAATAAAATTGAATCGAACTGTCATGGTTGGGGAATGGTCCGACACTTCTTCCTGATTTAAAGTAAATTTTGGTCAGTGAATCGACCAAGGGGTTATGATCAGAATAAGGATAAGCGATAGAAACACACCGAGTATTTAATCTGTTATTGATCTGCTGTTGAGAATGATATAATTCATAATGAATTGTATTTGGAGTTAATGTATCGCCTGCTGGTAACGAAGTGAGGTATGGGTGATTCAATGTATGTGATCCAACCTCATGCCCATTCCAACTAACTACCTGATAATCAGGCCAGTACCCGTATCGCCAGATTGCAGGTGAAGATTCTTTTAAAAATGGCGGAAGAACATAGAAAGTTCCTTTAAACCCGAATTGGTCAAGAACGGGCGCAGCATACTGAGTTTGACTTAGCAACCCGTCATCAAATGTAAATGAGAAGGCTGAATTATATCCCCATCTCCATTTTAATATTTCAATTTGTGGAGCAAACGATGACGCCTGTGAATAAAGCGGTAAGTTAGCTGCTAGAATTATTGCTGTTATAAAAATATTTCTGATCATCTATTTTTAGTTACTTTAATTTTTTTCTGTTAACAAAAATCAAACCGTTGAACAGACGTAGTGTAATTGAAAAAAAAGCTAAATTATGTATATCAATTTTGTGTCATTCTCATAGTTGTCTTTTTTCTATGTATGAGTCTTGAAAAGATAAAACTTTTTCTGAACTTTAATTGTCTCATTTGTCATATATAAATTAATATTATTTAAGGGAGAGCCATGAAAGTATCATTATTTCTAAATGCATTTTTTGTAATCCTGATTTTGTGTCTGCAGAGTAATTATGCGCAGGAGTATGAGCACGAAACAGATAAAAACATTCCGGCGCTATCAGATTTTCACGAAGTTATTTATCCCATCTGGCACGAAGCATTTCCCGAAAAGAACTATCAATTACTCAGAGATTTTTCAGATGATGTAAAAAACTCTGCTCAAAAAATTTATGAGGTTGAATTACCGGGAATCCTTAGGGATAAGGAAAGCAAATGGAGTGAAGGAATTAATAAATTCAAAATGTCTGTTGAGGAATATGTTTCCGCAAGCATGGGTGATGATGATGCGCGTCTGTTAAAAGCAGCAGAAGTACTTCATTCAAATTATGAAAATCTTGTTCGAACAATTCGCCCGGTTTTAAAGGAAGTTGAAGAATACCATAAAGATTTGTACATGATTTATCATCACTACCTTCCGGGTAATGAATTAGATAAAGTGAAAGGGTTAACTTCCGGATTAATGTTAAAAGCAGAAGCATTAAAAGATGCTAAACTTCCTTCAAGATTATCCGCCAAACAGGATCAGTTTGATAAAGCAGTAGTCGAGTTAATAGGTAACACAAAAATATTTATATCATCGGTTGAAAGTGAAGACCCGGAGATAATGAATCAAAAACTGGATGAAATGCATTCCAGTTATCAGAAACTTGAAGCGGTATTCGATTAGATTTTTCTCATGAGGTTGTCATTCCTTTGTGATGGCAACCTTTTTTTTGCCCGCATTTCAGACTTCATTCATAATCTTATTTATGTGATGAAGTTCATCATCATTTATTGTGTGACCTAAATTCGGATATATTTTTTTTATGACTTCTCCTCCTGCTTGTTGAAGGAAGTCAGCAGTATAATGAACTCTTTGTAACGGAATGTGAGGGTCAATATCGCTGCAGCCGATAAATATTTTTGTTTTAATAAGTGATCCGTTTTGTTTTCTTTCCAAACCATCAGGTCCTATTAAACCACCGCTTAAGCCGATTACACCGCCAAACTTTTGCGGATATCTTGAAGCATATTCAAGTGCCAGGCACGCGCCTTGTGAAAAACCAAGCAGGAAAATTTTCCCTGTATCAATGCCTTTTTCATTTAATGAATTAATGGTTGTTTTTATTTTATTAAGACCTGAAGTTATTCCGGGTTCATTATCGCTGATGGGAGTTAGAAAGCTGTATGGATACCAAGTATTATTAAAAGCCTGAGGGGCAGCATAAATAAAATCTTTCACGTCGAATAAATCGGTTAAGGTCAAGATACTTTCTGCATCCGCGCCTCTGCCGTGAATCAATATCATTCCTGCTTTGGGTGATTTTGATTCACCTTTAAACAGAACAGGCTGATCTTTATGTGGATCAGTAAGAACAGTGTTCATAATTTTATTCCGTGATTAGTTGCGGCAAGGCTTTCTCAATTGACTGCCTGTCATTTTCGTACCAGGATGGAAGTTTCAATTGTCTGCCAAGCTGCTCTAGAGGTTCATCAACTGTAAAGCCCGGGGGATCGGTTGCAACTTCAAACAAAACATTTCCCGGTTCACGGAAATAAATTGAATGGAAATAGTTCCTGTCAACAATCGGAGTTACATGCATATCAAACGATAACAGATTATTTCTTACCGCTGACTGTGTTTCATCATTATGAGTTCTCCATGCAATATGGTGAACAGCACCAATTCCCATTCTGCCATGAATATTTCCCGGAAGATGTAAGATATCATAATAAGAGCTAGGTCCCGCATCATTACTTTCGAACCGGATCCTGTTTTGTTCTTCCGAAATCTTTTTGAATCCCATCACTTCTGTTAAAAGTTTTTGAGTTTGCGAATATTCCGTCAAAGATGTTGTAACACCGTAAAATCCTTTTATCGAGTGTTCGACAGGAATATCACCGTTTGCCCATCCTTTCCTTTTTTCATTTAATGATGCAACCAGTTCAAGTTCAAACTCATCTTCATCATAAAAAATAATTACATCTTCATTAAATCTTTTGAACGGACCTGTCGTTTCAATGTTTAATTCGCGAAGCCTGTTCATCCAGA
This sequence comes from Ignavibacteriales bacterium, assembly GCA_016700155.1. Classification (NCBI taxonomy): domain Bacteria; kingdom Pseudomonadati; phylum Ignavibacteriota; class Ignavibacteria; order Ignavibacteriales; species Ignavibacteriales bacterium. Next base: position 2,727,904 of record CP065001.1, on the reverse strand, counting down.
AGTCAATTGAAGATGGCAGGATAGAAAAAGAAATTGTTGTTATCTGTCCGCTGCCTTTTTTTCCTTTTACTGCGTTTAACCATGGAAAGAATGTGAGAATGGTTCCGGGGTTCCCGGCTTCATCACCATAATAAAGATGATAAGTATACGGGTCATCAAAGTTCACAGTCTTTTTGATAAAACGTAATCCAAGATTCTTAACATAAAAATTATAATTCGATTGAGGATTGCCCGCAATAGCTGTGATATGGTGAATACCATTTATGTTATGGTTCATTTAATACCTCGCTTTATAATTAAAAAATCCGGAGAGGGAAGATTGAAAACTACTTAAACAAAAACTTTCAAAGCTAAACTGAATTATTCCAAATCTACTTTACAATTTTTGAAATTTGTTTGAATTCTTCAGTGCCGCTTTCATTTAACAGTTCAAACAAAATCGCTTCGGTGGTGGTCACTTCCACACCGTGGCTTTTCATTCTGTCCAGTGCGAATTTGTAATCACTTTCTTTTCTTGATGAAACTGCATCCGCGGCAACATTAACCTGGAAATTATTTGCAATTAAATCAAGTACTGTCTGCTGTACGCAAACGTGTGATTCCACACCTGCAACGACAACCTGAGTTACGTTATTGTCATTAAGTCTTGTAAAAAAGTTGGGCGCACCAAAACAACTGAAACTCATTTTTTGAATAGCGCTTAATCCTTCAAGTTCTTTTTTAAGAGGTGCTGCTGTTATTCCCAGTCCTTTAGGATATTGTTCGGTAAAGAAAATCGGAATGTTTAAAATCTTAAATCCTTTTATAAGTTTGATTGTATTAATGATAACAGAATCAGGATCAGTCATCACTTTTAAAATCTTTTCCTGAATATCGATGATCAGCAGGGCAGTAGTATCCCTTACGAGGATCTTACTGTTTCTTTTCATTGAATTTTCCATTGTGACTCCTAAATAAAAAGTTTATTCATAAATCGGATCCATACCGTATTTACCGCATGCATACATCATAAGTATAGAAGCCAGGTCGATCAGTGCTTTCTTTTGATCTTCAGCGTGAATAATAAGATCATAAACTTCAGCAACGAACTGCATGTTCTTTAAAATTTTTGCCAGCTCACGGTAAGTAGGTGTTCCATGCCAGTTTGCTACTTCCTTAATAAGAAGTTTTTCATGTCGTCTTAAAAATTCATTGAATGAAATTGTCCTTTTAGCCTGAGCCGTACGTGGGCGGCAGATAGTAATTAAATCATTAAAGTAAGTATCCCACTGTTCCGCAAGATGACGGTTCTGATCCCGCATTACATACTTAGCTTTTTCTAATGAGAACTTTGCCTTTGTAAGTGATTTAAAGTTTGATGAGAGTGCGTAACCATCATAACTTGCAAACCCCGTTTCCGAATCAACATATTTCCATCTTCTTAATATCTGGTTTGCCGAATAAATCACAATAACTTTATCAAGCCCGCTGTCAACCGTTATATATTTATTATGCTGAGCGTTAATAACTGTAAACCAGTGTTCCCAGTTATCGACACTTAATATGCATGGTAATCCTTTTTTCAAATGATCATTTAATGCTTTGATCGCTTCCTCAGGAGTTTCCCTTCTGAAATATTTCATCCTGCAATCAAAACTTTTTGCAGCTTTAGCTAAACCGATTTCATCGGTACCGTACCACCATGTACTTCCGGCACGTTTTGCAATTTCTTTTTCATTTTCGAAAAGACCGAGCATTATAAGCCCGTATTTCAGGGCGAAAGGTCCGCACTGGTATTTGTAGGGTTGTGGATAAAAACTCATCTTAAAAACTGAATTTTAATTTTGATAGTGTTTTAGTTGAGTATAAAATTCTATAAAATTTTGCTGAAATGCTATTTTTCTTTATTTTTATTTTAGAATGAGAACAAAAACAAAAGTTGCAATTGTATATAACGAAGCTCACCCGGATTTTTACGCCAAATCTGTAGACCATGAAGTTAAAGAATTGGACTTCATTCCATATTTTGAAGTCGATGAGCTTACACCTATCGAAGAATTTGAAATTATTGCTGAATCACTAAGGAAGTTAGGGCTTGACGCATATACTTTAAATATAAGCGATAATCTAAACCTGCTTCTGAGGGAAATAAAAAAAAATCAGCCGGATGTGCTTTTCAATTTCATTGAACTTTATAAAGATAATGCACGCCTTGAAATGAATATCGTCGGTTTACTTGAGCTGATAGGAATTCCTTTTACGGGGGCACCTTCAGATGCGTTAGCTAACTGCCAGAACAAAGTTCTTGCTAAAAGAATTTTGAAAGCTTCAGGCATAAAGACACCTGAGTTTATGCTTGTTAATAAACCCGTTAAGAGATTGAACCATAAACTCAAATTTCCAATTATAGTTAAACCGGCATACGAAGATGCAAGTGTTGGAATTGAGAATGAATCGATAGTATCAAACGACAGGCAGCTAAGCAGACGTATTGAATATGTGCATCATCATTTTTTACAGCCATCTTTGATTGAAGAATTTATTGATGGAAGAGAACTTAATGTTGCGGTGCTGGGAGATAAAAACCCGGTTACACTTCCCATCAGTGAAATCAGTTTTGAAAAAATGCCCGGACATCTTTTTAACATTGTAAGCTACCAGGCAAAATGGGATCCGCTGCATGAATCTTATCATAAAACAATTCCTATATGTCCGGCAAAACTTCCAAAACGTATTGAAGCTAAAGCCAAAGATAACGCGCTGAAGGCATTCAAGATTATGGGATGCAGAGATTACGCGAGGATTGATATGCGCCTGTCTCACAAAGGTGAACTGTATGTTCTCGAAGTCAATCCAAATCCCGACCTTACTGAAGGCGCCGGATTTATGCGTTCGGCGGAAGCTGCGGGTTTTACATACGGTACAGCTTTACAGAGAATTGTTGAACTTGCACTTGAAAGAAATAAAAGAAACAACGGCAATGGTTTTTTTGAAGGAACTCTAGGCTTGATGACAGGCAAATAAACTCAGATTGAGTTTACAGTTCGGATAAAATTCTAATCACATCAGTTAAATTAAAAGTTTCGTAGTCAGGTTTCACAGTTTTCTCTTTAAAAGGATATTTGGTTTTGCCAGAATAAATCAAAATACCTTTTCCATTCATTCGCTGAACCGGAACAATATCACTTTCAACAGCATCACCCAGCATAAAAAAAGTTTCATTATTTGTGAATCCAAGTTCGGCAAGAGCATTGCTGTAATATAGTTCCGATGGTTTACCTATCAGCAATGATTTTTTTGATGAGGCAAATTCAAGTGCCGAGACAAATGAACCTGCATCCATCAGAATCTTTTCATCTTTCTTCCAATAACGATTCTTCTGCATCGCAATAATTTCAGCGCCGTTTAAAACTTTCAAAAGCATTTCATTCAGAATTTCATAAGTCCAGTTTTGTTCAAGATCACCGATAAGTATTGCTTCGGGATTTTCTGAATCAGGTATATCAGAAAAATGATGTTTGACTTTTTCACCGCAGTAAACGCTTGCGGTTTTATAGTGCTTCTTAAGAAATTCAACTGAAGCATCCACAGTTGTGATAGAAGGAATATTTAAATCTATTCCATTCACTTCCAAATACTTCTGAATATCTGCCGAAGATTTAAGTGTTGAGTTGCTGAGAATTAAAGAAGGAATTTTTTCTTTTACAAGATATCCTAAAAAAGATTTTGCATCCGGGGCAATTTTCCCATTCAGATTAATTACACCGTCAAAGTCTATTAATAGCGGATGTTTCATTTTAAAGATTGTAATTAGGAGGAACTATTTTGGTAATTCGTTTTAAAAGTCTCTCAATAAATTTGGTGAATATCGATTGTTCCTTATTTGAATATTTTTCACCATAACTTCGTATAGCCGTTTCAATGCCGATGTCTTCACCTTTTTCAATGCTCAGATAATATTTATGAGCCATTATATCCGCATAAAGTTTAACAGAATTTGTATCCGGAAAATAATCGAACAGCTTAATCTTATTGAATTCATTAATGATTGGCTTATAAATTTTTTTCACCCATTCATTCGCCGCGTCCTTGATATCTATTTCGTGTCCGGCTTTCTCACTCAGGTACCATTTATGTTCTTCGATTTGTTTGAAGATAGAATCAACTGAGTACTGATCAGTAAACCTGTAAAAATGTTTCCGTATGTTCAGACCGGTTTTGTTTTCGAAGTCAGCCGCTTTTGTAAGAAGCGAATAATTATTCTGATACTCTGTCCTGAAAAACTCCTGGTCATCCTTTACAACGGAATCAGATTTATCCGGCAGTTCCTGGCTTATGTTTTTCATTGATTCAAAAAATCTTTGCAGGTCTTTTTGTTTCAGTTCAGCGGAAATATTTTTTAAGAATTGAATAGTTTCCGAATCAGAAAGAAAAGCTTTTAACTCAGTTTTTGTTTTTCCTTTTTCATCTTTTGATTTAATAAACTTGATAAGAATATTCGAAAGGGAAGCATCGCCCCAGAAAATATTTTTATAATGAAGTTCCGCCAATAGCTCTGCTGCAGCTCTGTAAATGGACTTACGGCTGGTTTCAGAAAAATCCCATTTGAACAGGATTGAATGCGGGATTGATTTTCCCTCAAGTATTGTTACGAGGAATGACAGAGCATCTTTTTCATTAGTCTTTTCTTCGAACAAATCTTTTTTATAAAAAATATAACCGGCAGGAATAAGAGTGTGAATTCCTTTTTCTAGCAGACGTGAAAAAGTTTCGCTTTCAAAGTATGCATTGAGCGGGGATGTCTGTTTAATTGCAAAAGCATAATCTTTTGTTTTTATGAAACGGACAGTATGCTTAGAAACTCCTTTTCTTATATCAAGGAACTTAGCGTGTTTATCAGTCCACTCATTAAGCGGAATATTCCATGGAAGATCTTCCAGGTCGGGCCTGTATTCGGGAAATAGATTTAGTACAAGATATTTTTTATCCATTTAAAGAATCAATTTCTGTTCAAGAATAGACTAAATATAATTGAATAAAAAGAATTGAAAAAATTTGTTGTATTAACAATGAGTTAAAGTCTCAGATCAGTGAAAATCAGTTTCATCTGTATTATCAGTGTCCCATTGCCTTTTTCTTTACCGCAAAGATCGCAAAGCTGAATTCAAACCAGGCTCAGTAGCGCAGAGAAATCGCAAAGTTAAAAATAAGTGCGTGATTCTTTCATTTCCTTCTTGTAATTTGGATTAAGAAAAATTTAAACGATGGGTAGACTGAAAAATTATTTTTTCTTAATCCCGCCTCCACGAATGTTGCGGCGGGCAAGCTTTATCTTACTCTTATTCAGCATCCCTTCCTGCAAAGAAGATACAGCCGTGATTCCTCCGCCACCTCAACCAAAAATAAACCTCGCGGTTGAAGATGTAAGCTGTACAGAAGCCTGGCTGAACCTGAAGTTAGAAAACATAACCCTGCCTGTTGATCTTGAACTGAAGAAAGACAGCACAGTTATAAAAACATTCTTCTCATTTAACAGCAGTGATACAACGCTCTACATCGATTCACTCCTGCCAAACCAAACCTACAACTTTCAATCAGTCATTCAGTCAATCAACCATTCGAGCAACGAAGTTAGCGTGACTACAATGGACACCACCAGCCACAACTACACCTGGCAAACATTTGAGTTTGGACAGCACAGCAGCAGTGTACTTTATGATGTAGCTATTATTGATGATAATAATATCTGGGCAGTTGGTGAAATTTTTATGAATGACTCACTTGGGAATCCTGATCCGCACGCATATAATGCTGTGCATTGGGATGGTAATGAATGGGAAGTCAAAAAGATTTCGGTTTTATATAGAGGGAACTTAATAACTCCTCCATTATATGGAATATTTGCTCTAGCTAATAGTGAAATATGGTTATCCTCAGGTGTACCAATTAAAGGTGATGGAACAAACTGGCAGCAATATCATTTGTTTGATATGGGAATACTAACCCAACAGGACGGATATTTAACTAAAATATGGGGCTCTTCCTCATCAGATATCTATTTTGTTGGTACACTTGGTACGATAGCCTACTACAACGGCAGCCAGTGGATAAGGATTGAAAGTGGGACAACATTGCCATTAATCAAGGTTCATGGTAACTCGGAGGGTGATGTTTATGCAAGTGGCGGAAGTTATTTAACAAGTGAAAGCATCGTACTAAAACTGAACGGTGTTCAGACAGCAGAAAAAATAATAGATGGATATTCGGATAATCAGGTTGACACAAGCAAATTATTTATATCACAATTGTATGGAATATTCAGTGGGCTTTGGGTGGATGAGGGAGGCAGCGTGATAATGGGTGGAAGTTTTATTTACAGGTACAGAAATAATAGGTGGAGGTTTCTTAATGGTGTTGAAGGTAACTACCCGGGAGGATTTCCATCGCGCAGCTTCATACACGATGTATCAGGAAACAGTCAAAATGATTTTTGTGTAGTTGGAGAATTTGGCAGTGTGCAACACCATAATGGAATAACTGCTGTTCAGATTGGTGAACCATTTAGTTTTCAAAATACAACTATGTATTATGGTGTTGATATGAACGGTGATATAATAGTTACAGTTGGAAAAAAAATAAATCAGGCTGTAGTCACAGTTTATATGAGATGATGTAATGCTTAAAAAAATATTCTAAAAATATAACCCGTACCAAATCCCCGTTGGAGTTAATCTTACAGCAGGCAAAGGAAGTCTTACAAAATTAAGTTCTGTCAATAAAAATTTTAAGAAGTTGCTTTCACCGACATTTATCTGACGCAGGTCAATATCAAGCCCGATAAAAATTTCTCTTCTTCCGCCTTGCGGACTGTTAGCAATACCTTCCGCACTGTAACCAACTGCAACACCAAGTGGTCTTAGCCAAACGGGAACAGCTTCCTTAATTGAAGATGGAAGATAATGATATGGATTTACTCCGAGCCAGAAAGTTAGACCTTCATAATCATCAACTGGATTTGTAGCGCCATTGTTATACAGATGATTCTTCAACGCGTCTGACGTATGGTAACTGAATTTAGGCTGAAGTCCGCCAAACTCATCCGGATAAATCTGATTGAGTGCCGAGAAACCCGCTCCGGCGGTGTTAGCAAGAAGATCGCCCCAGCTAAAACCCCAGTCAGCAAAAAATCCGTCCATTACTTCTATCTGCAGCATCCATAACCAGCCGGTAAGTGAGCCGTAGAGAATTGATTCATTGCCCGAAACTCCCGCCCAGCGGTATGCTTTTGTTGTAAGATCACTTACGAAATATGCATGAAGTCCGTGACCGTATTTATCCATCAACTGGTATTTTAAACCATCGGCATGAAAATCTATTGCGTGGAATTTTGTTGTTTCGTTCTTGTACCACATCTCTTTTAATTTCAGATAACCAAGAGCATCTGCCAAAGCAATCACTCCGAATATGCTGTAAAGTTTTGTACTGCTTACATCAGAATTATCCCGCCAGGTTGTTCCATCGCTAAGAATTGCGCCATCGTAGAATCTTTTATCCTTTAAAAATTTCTGGCTAAAATCATCACCACGAAAATTTCTTAATGACATTAGTGATGACTTGAATTGAATCTGTGATGTGCCACTCGGATTATTTTGCAAATTTAACTTTGTCTGCAGGTACTGAAATTCATCAGAAGTTTGTGTTAGTGTCTGCCCTGAAATTGAGGCAATTCCAACCAGGATGAAAAATATTAAAAATTTATTTTGCATTAAATGTTTAAAGTAACGATGAACAACAATTCAAAAATATTTTTTACCTGTGTAATTAGCAATGTATTAGTGATTAATAATCGAAAAGAAAATTGTTTAGTTAAGTTCTAAAATTCTTTAAGTTTGCAGAAGAAAGACCGGATGATCTATGAATAGGTTCAGTGAATTATGCGTTGATTTATTTTTATGCTAGTTGAATTTAATTAAATATAAAAAGGGTGAACTGATGAATTTTTTACAAACAACATTTAGTGTGCTTTGCTTCTCGCTTATCCTCACTTCAATAATATTTGCGCAATACCCTAACGTCCGTGTAAGCAGTGTTGGATTTAATGATCCGGAAGAAGTAACCATTGCGATAAATCCTGTTAATCCCAACATACTTGCGGCGGGAGCCAACATTAATTATTTCTACCGCTCAACAAACGGCGGCACAACCTGGATACAGAATGAACTTAGTTCAACGCTCGGTGTTTGGGGTGACCCTGTTGTGATATTTGATAGTCTTGGTTACCTGTACTATTCTCATCTTTCAAATCCTATCAGCGGTTACTGGATTGACAGAATCGTAATCCAGCGCTCAACGGATCATGGTATCAGCTGGAATGATGGCGCGGGTGTTGGTTATACGTATCCTAAAAACCAGGATAAAGAATGGCTTGCTGTTGATTTGACCCGTTCACCTTACCGCGGAAATATTTATACATCGTGGACAGAGTTTGATGATTACGGAAGTTCATCCTCTGCAGACAGTTCACGAATTTTATTTTCAAGATCTACCGATCAGGGAATTACCTGGTCAACCCCGCTTAGACTAAGTGAACGCGGTGGCAATTGTATTGACAGCGATGAAACAGTAGAGGGCGCTGTTCCTGCGGTGGGACCAAACGGTGAAATTTATGTAAGCTGGGCTGGACCGTTAGGAATTGTTTTTGATAAATCAACTAATGGCGGAGTTACTTTCGGTTCAGATATTTTTGTTAACAGTATGCCGGGCGGCTGGGATTTTAATGTTCCCGGAATTTACCGCTGTAACGGAATGCCAATCACCGCGTGTGATATTAGCTTTTCTCCCAACCGCGGAAATATTTATATCTGCTGGGGAGATCAGAGAAACGGTACAACTAACTCCGATGTGTTCATGAGCAAATCAACTGACGGCGGAAACACATGGTCAGCAGCGAAAAAAGTTAATGATGATGTTACTGATCGACATCAGTTTTTTCCATGGATGACCGTTGATCCCAAAACCGGAATTATCTATGTAGTTTTTTATGACAGGAGAAACACAACAGGATCAGCAACAGATGTTTATGTTGCAAGATCAATTGACGGCGGTGAAACTTTTATGAACTTTAAAGTAAGTGAATCTCCATTTACTCCAAGTTCAGGAATTTTCTTTGGTGATTACTCAAACATTGCCGCATTTAACGGAATGGTTTACCCTATATGGATGCGGCTTGACGGAAGCAGTCTGAGTGTGTGGACTGCAATAATAAATGATTCCAGTTATATACTTCCCGTTGAGTTAAGCGAATTCACTTCAGGTATTGATAACGGTAGTGTTAATTTATTCTGGCGCACCTCTTCTGAATTAAATAACAGGGGATTTGAAGTTCAAAGAGCTTCAATCTTAAAATCAAAACAGGGTGGTTCAACTGAATACATCACGATAGGCTTTGTTGAAGGCAAAGGAACGACATCACAGAATAACTCTTATAGTTTTGCTGACAAACCTGAAAACAGCGGAGTTTATAAGTACAGGTTAAAGCAAATCGATTATAATGGTGATGTAAACTATTCAGAAGAAATAGAAATTAATCTCATAGTCGGCAATAGTTTTAAACTTGATCAGAATTATCCCAACCCGTTTAACCCTGTAACTACAATAAGCTATCAACTGCCGGAAGCTTCTTACGTTACTTTGAAAGTATATGACGTACTGGGAGAAGAAATACTGACATTGGTAAACAAGGAACAAAATTCCGGTGTACACGAGGTCAGTCTCGATGCTGGCAGACTAACCAGCGGAATTTATCTTTATAAAATTCAGGCAGGTGCGTTTGAACAGACAAGGAAAATGATTCTGTTGAAATAGTTTTCTATGAAGTAGCCTCAACCTTCAGGTTGAGAGAGTGCGGGAGTTTTTGAATATTATCCGGTTGAACGTCCGCAGGCTGAAGCCTGCGGCTACCGGACTGCATCAAAGGTTTTGACTCTGACAATTCCTATATTCACATCCGAATTTTATGAATCACAAAACCCTCAAACAGAAACTCGAATATCACTTTAAAGCTTTCGACAAAACACAGATCGAACCTGACCCACTGCAGTTTCTTCATCTATATAAAAAAGAAAATGACATCGAAGTAATGGGATTCCTGTCATCAATATTTGCTTATGGAAATGTAAAGCAGATTTTAAATACTCTAAACGCGCTTAACAGTTTTCTACAACCGGTTCCTTATAAACATATCATCGCATTAAACAGTCGATATAAAATTAATCTCAAACATAGGTTTTACTCTGAAGCGGATGTTAATGCACTTTTTATTTTGCTCAACAAGACAATCAAAAAACATGGCTCACTTAAAGAATTATTTCTTAATGGATATACCTCATCTGATGTAAATGTAAAAAACGGGATTACAAATTTTTCCCAATATTTTTTAGAAGAATACTTAAGATTATTTGGAAAACCCACTCACGGAATTAAATTTATGTTTCCTTCACCCGAAAAGGGAAGTGCGTGTAAGAGAATGAATTTATTTCTTCGATGGATGGTTCGTAAAGATGAACTCGATTTTGGAATATGGAATGAAATTCCCGCTGACAAACTTATCATTCCTGTCGATACGCATATTGCAAAGATCAGCAAACATCTTAAGCTCACATCTCAAAAAAATGTAAGCTGGAAAATGGCTGAAGAGATAACTCATAATTTAAAGAAGTTTGATGCCGATGATCCTGTAAAGTATGATTTTGCTTTGTGTCACATTGGAATGCGCAAAATAAAGTTCTGAAGTATAGCGATATACCCCATCTTTTTGAAAATAGATATTGGAGACCTGTTAATTCCTCTTTATATTTGAGCGTTTATTGAATAAAATTTTTATAGTTTTATTTCTGAAATTTTAACTTTCTCACGATCAGAAGGAGTGAATATGAGCGAAAAGAAACCCTTCGTACCTTTCGTTTCCCCTGAGACAAACATGGCGGAATTTACAATTCGTGCTTTAATCATCGGTTTAGTTTTGGCTGTGGTGCTTGGTGCCGCCAATGCATACCTCGGACTGAAAGCAGGAATGACGATAGCAGCAACTTATCCTGCTGCAGTTATAGGTATGGCTCTCATCAAATTAATGAAGGGCTCAATCTTAGAAGAAAACTTTACAAGAACAGTTGGTTCAATCGGTGAATCAATCGCCGCAGGTGCCATCTTTACATTACCGGCATTTTTTATTGCAGGAATATGGAATCCATTCTATACAACTGCAAACTATATGATATCTGCAGCTATTATGGTTGCGGGCGGTATTCTCGGAATTATGTTCGTTGCACTTTTGAGAAGAGTAATGGTTGAAGATGTTGAATTACCTTTCCCTGAATCAGTTGCGGCAGCAGAAATCCACAAAGCAGGAAGACATGGAGCAGGCGGTTCAAAATTTTTATTCAGTGCAATGGGTATCGGAGCGCTGATACAGTCACTCGGTCAATTTAAATTATTTGCAACTTCGTGGACATCACTTATAACATTAGGCAACGGTCACGTTCTTTTCAGATCGCCTGATGTAAGTCCCGCATATATGGGTGTCGGTTACATTATCGGTCCGCGCCTTGCAGCTTTAAACTTCAGCGGCGGTGTTTTAGCATGGGGTTTACTTGCACCAATCATAGCGTACTTCAAATATTTAAACGGCGCCGAAGTTACACCTGATTTTGACTGGTCAACAGCTATGGTTCAGGTATGGAAAGATTATGTAAGACCGATAGCAATCGGCGGAATGCTTGTCGGTGCATCATTCACTCTCTGGAAGATGAGAAAAAGTTTAATGACCGGTATCGCAAGATCAATCGGTGATGTTAAAAAAGCAGCTTCCGGTGTTTCCGTTGATGTACAAAGAACCGAAAAAGACATCAGCTTTAAATGGGTGATGATCGGAATTCTCGGTACAGCAGTCGCTACATTTTTCATTTACAATTATTTCGCGCAGGATATTGCTGCAGCGCTTGTCGCAACAATTGTTATGATCATCGCGGGATTTTTCTTTGCCGCAGTATCAGGATACCTTGTCGGTATAATCGGTTCAAGTAACAACCCTATAAGCGGACTGACACTTTCAACATTAGTTGTTGCAGCTATCCTTATGGTTGCACTCGGTATGAAAGGTATGCAGGGAGTAGCAGCAGTTCTCGGAGTTGCAGCCGTTGTATGCGTTGCAGCCGCAGTTGCGGGTGAAATGCTTCAGGACTTAAAAGCCGGACACATACTTGGCGGTACACCATGGAAAATGCAGCTTGGTGATATTATAGGTGTTGTTGTTTCCGCGGCAATTATGTTCATACCTCTATTGATACTTCACGAAGGTGATATCAAATCAGGCGGAACAGGATTTGGCGGAGATAAACTACCGGCGCCACAGGCAAGCTTGATGGCAATCTTATCAAACGGTATTGTTGCCGGACAAATGGAATGGATACTCATCTTTACAGGAATGTTAATGGGTGTCGGCTTTATTATGATGAATGTTAAAAGCCCGATGCTTGTTTCTGTTGGTATGTATCTTCCGCTCGGAACTACATTCGCAATATTTGTCGGCGGTTTAATAAAAGGTGTTGTTGAAAGAATAAATGAAAAGAAGAAATTCAACGATGCTCAAAAATCAAGAGTTGAAAATAACGGAATACTCATCGCCGCAGGACTTATTGCCGGTGAAGCATTAATCGGACTTCTGTTTGCAGGATTTGCATTCTTCGAAGTTCCGTTATTCAGTTTCTTTGCTGAACCGACATTTATAATAAGTCTGGTAGTGTTTGCATTTATTGCATGGCTCTTAATAAAAATACCTGTTAACAATGCAGGCAAACCGGATGATCCGGCTCCGCCTCAGGTATCAATGTAAAATAAAAATTGAGTTCACTTATTATTATGTCAGTCTGCATCACAGACTGACATAATATTTTTATACAGAATTTTATGTCAGAACTTTCATTCAGCGAACGAAAAAAGATTTTAAAAAACAGCAATACACTGGACATGACCCCGGTCAAACTTCATAAAGAAGAAGTTGATGAAGCGGATCTTGTCACAGTGCTTATACCAAAATTCAAAAATAAATTTGCTGTTAAGTTTATTTCACCAAAACTTAAAAGTGATGTGTTCAGGATTAAGCTTGATAAACTTGGTTCTTTCGTATGGATGAAAATGGATGGAAAAAATAAAGTTCATCAAATTGTTAAGGAAGCATCTGAAAAATTTAAAGATGAAATTCAGCCCGCTGAAGAAAGAGTAAGCAAATTTTTGTTTCAGCTTTATGAACAAAGACTAATATCATTTAACGAATTAAACAGATAGGAGAAAATTATGGGAAACATATTAGGTCATCTAAATCCCGCTATCGTCTGGAATCAGTTTGAAGAAATCACAAGATACCCGCGTCCTTCAAAACAGGAAGAAAAAATCGCCGAGTATGTTGTGAATTTTGGAAAAAGTTTAGGATTGCAGACCGAAAAGGATAAATTCGGAAACATAGTTATCCGCAAACCCGCAACACCAGGTAAAGAAAATCTGAAAACAGTAACACTGCAGGGACACATCGATATGGTGTGCGAAAAGAACCGCGGTGTTGAACACGATTTTGAAAATGACCCGCTTGATATTTATATCGATGGTGAATGGGTGAAAGCAAGAGGAACCACACTCGGCGCTGACAACGGAATAGGTGTAGCAGCAGCACTTGCAGTTCTTGAATCAAAAGATATTGAACACGGACCTATCGAATGTCTGTTCACTCTTGATGAAGAAACCGGGTTAACCGGCGCATCAAGTTTGAAAAAAGGCTGGCTGAAAGGTGATATCCTTATCAATATGGACTCTGAAGAAGAAGGTTCACTTTACATAGGCTGTGCAGGAGGAGTTAACACTCAGGCAAACTTTAAATTGAAACAGGAAAAAACCCCAAGAAATTATTCAGCTTTTGAATTAAAAGTTGAAGGATTAAAAGGCGGTCACTCAGGATTGGAAATTCATTCAGGTCTTGGCAATGCAATAAAAATCTTAGCAAGACTTTTATGGATGTACGGAAAAGATAAAACCGTTCGCGTTGCTTCGATCAATGGCGGCAACAAACACAATGCTATTCCGAGAGAGGCTTATGCGGTAGTTCTTGTTCCAAAAGCTGATGAAAAACATTTTAAGAAATATGTCGGCAAGTACAATGAAACAGTAAAAGCAGAATATGTTTCAGTTGAACCGGATATGATAGTTCATCTTGAAAAATTCCAGGCTCCTGAAAAAGTTATGGATGAAAAGCTCCAGAGACACTTACTGAATGCTTTGTATGCTGTGCCTCACGGAGTAATAAAAATGTCTCCTGATATTGCGGGATTAGTAGAGACCTCAACAAGTCTTGCAGTTATTACAACCGAAGCTAAAAGAATAAACATCGTTACAAGTCAGAGAAGTTCCGTCGCATCGGAAATAAATGATATACGCAATATGGTATCATCAGTATTCACACTTGCCGGTGCTGAGATTGTTTATAATGATGGTTACCCGGGATGGCAGCCTGATATTCATTCAGGAGTTTTACAGGTGTTCAAACAGTCATTTGAAAATCTTTACGGAAAAGAACCGGAAGTAAAGGCTATTCACGCAGGACTTGAATGCGGAATCATAAAAGAAAAATATCCGAATATGGATATGATCTCTTTCGGACCAACAATGTTCGGCGTTCACTCACCGGATGAAAGATTAAAGATCGATACTGTTCCAAAATTCTGGGAACAGTTGACAACCGTTCTAAAAAATATTCCGACCGTTTAATTCATTAAGCAGGTATCAGATTAAAATGATGCCTGCTTTCTTTTTCCACATTAACATTGAATAACATGAATCAGTCGACAGAAATGAAAGAACCTTCTAAACTGATAAGATGGGTTGCATTACTGCTTGTCAGCCTTGCTATGTTCGGCAACTATTATATTTATGACAGCATTAGTCCGCTCGCTGATCTTCTCGCCACACAATTAAAATTTTCGGATTCAGATATTGGTCTGCTTAATGCTATTTACAGCATCCCGAATGTTTTCATGGTGTTAATCGGCGGAATTATTATTGACAGGATCGGGACAAGAAAATCAGTTTTTATTTTCACTGCACTGATTGCTGTCGGCGCACTTGTAACTGCAATCAAAGGTGATTTATTTCTAATGGCAACCGGCAGATTAATTTTTGGTCTTGGCGCAGAATCAATGATAGTTGCAATCACTACAATAATTGCCAGATGGTTTAAAGGAAAACAATTATCTTTTGCATTTGGTCTTAATTTAACGGTTGCAAGATTGGGA
The DNA here is from genome assembly GCA_016700155.1 of Ignavibacteriales bacterium. Classification (NCBI taxonomy): domain Bacteria; kingdom Pseudomonadati; phylum Ignavibacteriota; class Ignavibacteria; order Ignavibacteriales; species Ignavibacteriales bacterium. The sequence goes on along the minus strand of CP065001.1, from coordinate 2,712,590 downwards.
CAATTCCTAGCATTAAATTCTCCTTCATGGGGAAAGGGATTATACGAATACTGGCAATCACCTTTATGGATATCAGTTGGAGCCGGTGTTTTTGCAATAGTCTGCATACTATTTTATTACGCTGTTGATGTTTACGCTGTAAAAAAATATTCAATGCCTAAAGACGGTGAGCAGGATAAAATTGAATTTAAAGAGATATTCAAATTTGGAAAATCGTTCTGGTTCATCACCGCACTGTGCGTAACGTTTTACTCTGCGATGTTCCCATTCCAGACTTTCGCTATTAAATTTTTTCAGGATGCACACGGTACAACAAGAGAAGTCGGTGGAAATCTTTCAAGCATACTTACATTAGCCGCAATGATATTCACACCGTTGTTTGGATTGTTAGCTGATAAAATTGGGAAGAGATCTTTGTTAATGATGTTCGGTTCACTTCTGATAATTCCTGTTTATTTGATGATGGCTTACCAGTTTGGTAAACCAGATGTAATGGGTGAGGGTGACTTCATCAACATAACAATAAAGTTTTTTGATATTGATGCAGCAATACCTCTTTACTTAATTCTTCCAATGAGTATGATGGGTATTGCATTTTCACTTATACCTGCTGTAATGTGGCCGTCAGTTGCATTAATTGTGGATTCACCAAAGCTAGGTACGGCCTATGGGTTGATGACGATGATACAGAATATCGGTCTGGCAGGATTCAATTTATTAATTGGTTATGCAAATGATGTATCAAGTGCGAGTGCAACAAACCCCGGTGGCTACAATCTTGGCATGTGGATATTTTCTTCACTGGGATTTCTAGGATTGTTGTTTGCATTCCTTTTAAGAAAATCTGAAAGCGGACCCGGTGGACATGGTCTTGAAAAAGGGAAAGCGTAATTAAAAGACATTACCTGAAAAAGCCTGTTATCTTTTAATTGTAATTGGTAAATTGTTTTAGGTAACAAACAGTAGAAATGAAAATAAATAAACTGATAATATTTTGCTTTTGCCTTATAGTAATTAGCCCTTTGAAACTGCATTCTCAATCATTCGGCTTTGGATGTCTTGGTTTTGTGGGTGGTTACGGAGGTTACAATATTCAGAATTTCAATCCCAAAGGATTGAATGATTATATTGTTGTTTATAATGAACTCCGAAGTGATTCGCTGACTTCTCCGATGGAAAGTTTCGGCAAAGCTTCCGGCTACAGGGTTGGAATAAATTTTTTCAGGGCACAGTTTACCGGAGTAATATTAACAGCAAAAGGATTTTATCAATCATTAAAAGAAAAACACGAGTCACTTGAAAAATTTCAGACGGGAATAAAAAACACCACCTTTGATCTTGCATTGAGGAACTGGGGTGTCGGTATTGATCTCGGTATCCCTATCTCAAACGCACTTAGCTGGAAAATTGTTGATGGGGCACTTCATTTTAATAATGTATCATTAACAAGCACAGAAAATTTTCCCGGCGCCGATACCGATGTGAAAAAATATACATCTGAATCTACACTCGGTTATTCTGTCGGGACAGGATTTATCTTCTCTATAATTGAAGGATACATCAGCATTGAAGGAAGTGCAGGGTATACCGTATTGTCAATAGATAGGATGAAACTGAATGAAACAACTTTCCTAACAAAAAATGAAAACTCAAATGAAATAATGGAAAACTTTATTGAAGCAGGCGGATTCAGCGCACTGATTCAATTGAACATCGGTTTTCCTTTATAAAACCTTAAACCATTCTCAGAGGGGTAATTATGAAACTTACCAAATTAGATTCAGCCTCAACCATTGCAATTAAAGATTGTATGGGCGTTAAGAAAAATGAATCAATCCTTGTCATCACAGATGAACTTAAACATGAAATCGGATACTCACTTTATTCCAATGCTGTAAGGCTTGGTTACAAAGCACTTCTCGTCGAAATGAAATCAGGAAAGATTAATGGAGAAGAACCACCTGAAGCAGTTGCCGACTTAATGCAAAAGTTCGATGTGGTTTTTTGTCCGACTGCAAAATCACTTACACACACAAACGCACGGAGAGCCGCTTCAGCAAAGGGTGTACGCGTTGCAACTTTTCCCGGTATCACAAAAGATGTGATGATTCGCGGGATGAATGCAGACTATAATAAGATCTCAAAACTCTCAGTAAAACTTAAAGGTATTCTTGAAAAAGGAAAACACGTTCGTGTAACTGCACCTGCCGGAACCGATATTTCATTCAGCATTGCAGGAAGAAAATCTTACGCAAGCAAAGGATTATTTCATGCAAAAGGTGAAAGCGGAAATCTTCCTACTGGTGAAACATTCTTAGCTCCCGTTGAAGGAACATCAAATGGAGTGTTTGTTGTTGATGGTTCAATGGCAGGATTAGGACTTATCAAAAATGTCAACATCAGGATTGAAGTTGAAAAAGGTTATGCTACAAAAATCACTGGCGGAACAATTGCAAAAAAACTTAAACAACAGCTCGATGCTGTAGGAAAAGAAGCGCGCAACATTGCTGAATTTGGTATCGGCACAAATGACAGCGCAAAGTTAAGCGGCATCTTACTCGAAGATGAAAAAGTTATGGGCACGATTCATATAGCTGTTGGCAATAATGTATCAATGGGCGGCAGCGTAAATGTTCCGATTCATCTTGACGGTGTAGTTAAAAAACCGACTGTCTATCTTGATGGAAAATTATTGATGAAAGATGGTGTACTGCTGGTAAAATAAAATTTGATTGATGGGAATGGCTTAGTCCGTTCGCAATAGTTGGAATATAAAAGGCGATTCAATTGAATCGCCTTTTTTGTACCTGTCCGCCTTTACAGGCAGTTGCATAACTTCTAAAATGTCATTTCGAAGGAGTCCTCGACTGAGAAATCTCAATCATTCTAAGGTCTGAGATTTCTCGGCTGCGCCATCGAAATGACAGTCGTGCAACAACCTGCTTTGGAGGATTATACATTGTACATTACTTAACAAGCATCATCTTCTTACTGTCCGTAAAGGTTGATGCTTCACCGACTGCTGTTATCTGGTAAACATATAATCCCGACGGCAGATCAATAGCATTAAAGTAAGCACGGTAATACCCGGATTCAGCCTCATCATTTGCTAATGTTCTTACAAACTCACCAAGCGCATTGTATATGTTCAGAGTTACGTGTGCTTTTTCAGGCAATGAAAATTCAATTACTGTAGTGGGGTTAAACGGGTTTGGATAGTTCTGCAGCAAAGAATATTTAGTCGGTGAAAACACTTCAACTTCAACCAGATCACTCAACTCAACTGTTCCGTCATAATCAAATTGTTTTAATCGGTACTGGTAAACCCCGGGATTTTTTTCTTCATCGATAAAAGAATAATCGATCTGCTCTGTTGTTGTGCCTGCGCCATTTATAAATATTCTGTCACTCCATTCATTTTCAGATTTTAATTTTTTCTGGATCATAAACCCGGAGTTATTTGTTTCGCTTGCAGTTGACCAGTTAAGATGAACTTCATCCCGGACTACATTTGCTGAGAACGAACTCAACTCAACAGGTATCTGACTCAGGATAACCTGGTAAGCGGCATATACATCAATCAACCCGTTACCGTATGTATTATCTTCACCAATGGTACCAAGATCGATCGCGGTGTTGTACAAAGCCATCTTTATCTGGTGGCCGGTTAAATTCGGTGCGACCTGCTTTAACAAAGCAATAGCTCCGCCTACATGAGGGGAAGCCATTGATGTACCGGTCATATTTCCGTAACCGGTAGGTATTGTTGAGCGGACATTTGTTCCCGGTGCGACAACTTCAGGTTTTATTAGCAGTGAACCAATACCGCCGCAAGTTGAAGGTCCGCGGCTTGATGTTGACCTGATCGGGTTTGTATTTCCTGCAAGGTACAAAGCGCCGTCAATGTTGCCGACGCACATTATCGTAACTTCATCAGTATTAATATTTTTTGGAGGAGTAATAGTTGAAGCACCCGGACCGGAATTTCCCGCTGAGAATACAACACCAATTCCCGCAGTCTCAAGTGCGTTCATCGTCTGGACGTAAATACTTGTGCATTGCGGGTTGGAATTCGGATCCTGCCACGAACAACTGATCGCATCAGGAATATCATTTGTAGTAGCAATGTTACTGTCCGGATTCATCGCCCACTGAAAAGCAGCAATGTTCATTGAAGGATAATTCGCTCCGGGGCAATCCGTAATTCCTGCAGATATCCATTGAGCATCAGGCGCAACACCGACAGTATCACCCGGAACCATACCGCACATTATACCCATTGTATGTGTGCCGTGTGAACCGCAGTCAAAAGGAAGCGAGCTTGCCGGAGAAATAGGATCGAACCATGCATGATACCATTGCGCGCCGTTGTTGCCGCGCCACTTTGGACCTAACGCTGCGTGATTAACATTTACACCTGTATCAATGTGCATTACAAGTCTTCCCGCACCAGTATAACCCAAAGCCCACAGTTGATTTGCTTTGATAATATTTAAACCCGGCTCTGATGCGAGTGAGTTTTCAATTGGTGAAGGCGAAACATTTATCGGTCTGTCCCAGTCAAGTTCATCATCAAGGTCGAGCAGTTCTACATCGGCATTTGCTGAGAGTTCACTGATCACTTCACGTTTTGCTTCGATGGCAAACATATTAGCTATCCAGAATGATCTGAAAGAAAATACTTTTCCTTCATTACTTTTCTGTGTGAAGTATTCAATTAATTGTGATTGTGTTTTCTCAGCTTTATCCATCAAAGCGCGGATAACAATCTGGGATCGTTCCGCCGGCAGTATCTTTTCTTCATACAATTGTTTGTCCAATCGTTCAAGATCCACCTGGTCTTTTAACATAACAAGTGTTTTGATGTAGTCATTTGGATTGCTGTCCAGCATTTTATCATAGAGTCGTGTGGTTATATCTGCCTGTGAGAACACCTGAGCGCAAAACGCAAAAGTGAAAAAGATCAAAAGAGTAAATCTAAACATCTGATTCCTCCGGGTTGATTGATGGTGTGATTTAAAAAACTGTTTCAAGTTACACAATAAGATAATATGACTCAATAAGAAATTAATTTGGTGAAGAACTGGACGGAGTCCATTCAATCAATCAGCCATACATTCAAACACCTCCTCCGCCTTTGCCTTCTCCTATGCCTTATAGTACACTGATCAGCACTCCAACATCCGGGCTTTATGATGATTATGATTTCAACTGATAAGACATTTAAAATAAAATTGTTATCACTTTCAAAAAGATTTGCCTACTGCCTATTGCCTACTGCTCATCGCCCACTTCTCTCTTGCCTAAAACTTTCCTTTCCTCAACCCTCATACATCTTACATCATCCATTTCCCATTTTCCATTTGCCCTTTGTTCCGGGTTGCTTTAAGTTGCTATTGCATTTATGTCGCCCCCAGTTAGTTTATCCAGAAATCCCGGGGCAGTGCTTTGAGGCAGTTGTACAGGTTTGGCTTGTATGTGGAAAGCGGATCGGGAGAAAAAAATAGTTAAGAGTTTATAGTTCAGAAAATAATTCGTGAATAACGACCGGATTGAGAATCAATTCGGACTCAGGAATAGTTAAGCGTTTCAATAAAAAACTAAAATGAAAATAATTCTTGCATTTTTTATAATTCTGGATGTTAATCTTTATTCTCAACCAGATACTTTGTATTTCTCATTAAATATGAATGAGTATAATAAAGTTGCTAAAAAGGAATTACAAGAAAAGTATGAAAAGAAGGAGATGTTCTTTGAATACCCTTTTAGTCGTGAAAAATATAAAATTGATGAGTTAAAACTATTATCAATTCCTGTGTTTTGGTTAAATGATAATGCCAAGGAATACAAATGTGGGGATAGTTTTGAGTATTTAATTAATTTCAAAAATGATTTCAATTTCCAATCAGTTCTACTATATAATGAATTTGAAAGAAAAGTTGGTAGGATAGTTGTTACCTATCCAGAAAATGAAATTAAAAGAATAAGCGATAGTCTTGGTTTCTCATATCTACCTTCAAATCATGGTGGCAATGATTATGTGGCAGAACATTTACTTGATTATGTAGAAGATAATCCTGATGTGTTCATTTTTGCAGTAAACGATTTATATGGTTTATGGGCTATCAAAGATAATCGGTTAATAGCATTAACAGAAACCTGTTATATTCATTTCCTGGGTTTATGTAAAATTTCTGAATATCCAGCAAGTGAGTATTTATCACAAACTTTTGGTGAAGAATTTATTCGAGATTTAGCCGTGCCTTCTGGAATGCGATTTGGTTATAGATATGAAGTATGCAAAGAAGTTGATGAAGAAAGTTTTAGGGAAGTTATAATAATATCGGATATAAAAAGTAATAACTAAAAATCGTCTAACTTCTTTAATAAGCAAAGAGTTTCGCCAAAGGCGGACAGTCAATACCGTAAAAAGAAAAAAATAGTTTTGACAGATTATTTGAATAGAGTTCTTTAGAAAATTAAATACATAGAATTTTTTAATTAATCTAAACACAGTATTATGGCTTAGCACTAGTTGATAGGGGACTATAAAATGGAAAACTCTGATAATAAAACTGGGTCACTTAAAAACTCAAATATGGGGGTAATTTATTCTAAAGACGATCATATCGGTCTTTGGAAAAGAATACTAATTATTATAATTGATTGCCTGGCTCTTCTAATATTTGGCGTAATTATTTTATTACTTTTTGAGATGTTCCAATTACCTGATAATTATTTAATAATAACAGGTTTCGTTGTTGTCTTTATATATCTTACAATTCTTAAAGCTTCCGGCACCGGTACTCTCGCTTATATTATTCTAAAAGTAAAAGTCGTTGGTTTAGATGGCAGTCGACCGTCATTTTAAAAATGATACTACGTTTCGCTCTGTTAGTCATTGGTCCGCTGGAATTAATTTTAGACATGATTTGGTTAACCGGTGAATCTACAAAGCAAACTCTTAGAGATAAAATTGCTGGCACCTATGTCTTGAAAAGTGATGCAGTGCCCATTGAATATGGAGTAATTAAGTATGTTTATTTAGATGTTCTTGGTTACTTATTAACTGTAAGGGAAGTAGAGAGGGCCAAAGCCTGAGGTTAATTGTTTATTCAAAGTTTTTATTCAATTTATGTGAAGGCAATACTGTAAATAGAAAAAAAATAGTTCGAGCGATTCAATAAGCAGAGTTCCTTTAATAATTCAGTGCAATAATCTTAAACAATAAATCAAATAGCAAAAGTTAGGTGCTGGTGAACATTTAAATAAAAATAATTGCGACTTTATGATTAAAAAAACGAAATAAAATGGAAAATTCAGATACAGCATTAAATAAAAAATACTTAACACTTTTTTGGGATTCAATTAAACTCATTGAAACTGCTTCTGAAGCAACACAATTTGTAAAAGGATCATTAATTAGAGCGTCAATAGTTTCAACAATATTAAGTATTGAGTGTGCTGCAAATATTTGTATTAGTTCATTAAATCTACCTTTAGAAGTTTATAATGAAGTTGAAAGAATGGATGTCATCGGTAAGTATAATTTTTATCTGTATTCTATAAAAAAAAATTTGATCGATAAATCTCGAAACGAATACAGCATTCTTAAAAATCTCATAAGAATTAGAAATAATTATGCACACCCAAAGGTTGAACGAGGTATTTTTGAGAATGGGGCACTTCTTGCTCAATTTGGAAATGATAAGAATGAAATTCCATTTGATATTAGAATATGGAATGAGGAGTTAGCGGTTAAAATACTTAATAATTCCGTGGTCTTTTTAAATTATTATTTCAAAGATCTCTGCAATTATTCAAGAGGTCAATCGCAAACTTTACTTGCTTCTTTCGAACAATCGAGAAATGTAAATGATCTAACTACTCTCTTAGTAGAATCAGATCTGTATAAGTTATATGAAAAATATTTGAACATTAAACCAGATTATTTGAGTATTTTACCGTATAAAACATAACTTCTGCAATTAGTCAAAGATATCCCAGAAAACAAATTCCCTGCGTCTTCGGGTTAAAAATGATTTCCTTACTCAAACCCTAAAGCACATCAATAACAATCTACGGCAAAAACTTCTCTGTGTCTCCGTGTCTCTGTGGTAAAACTCTCACCCCCTGTCTTTACTTTAAACAACTTTTCTTCTAAGTTTCATCAGTAAAAATTTGATAACCTTTAAATCAATCCGGAGAGATCGATAAGGATGAAAAAAAATAACAAACAGAAAAGGAACCTCCACGGAACTATTCCAAGGAGGATTTTTTATATATGAGCATAAAATCAAAAGTAATCGACGAAGCCGGTCTGCAAAGAATCATCACAAGAATAGCCCACGAGATACTTGAAAAGAATAAAGGTTCAAAAAATCTTGTGCTTATGGGAATGAGAACACGCGGCGAGTTCCTTGCAAGGCGCATCTTCGAAAAAATAAAAGAGATTGAAAAGATAGAACTGCCGCTCGGCGTTCTTGACATAACACTTTACCGTGATGATTTCCGGACAAGATTAAAACAGCCGGAAGTTTCGGTATCAGACATAACATTCGACATCAACGAAAAAGATATTATCCTTATCGATGATGTACTTTACACAGGAAGAACAGTCCGTTCCGCGCTTAACGCAATAATGGATATGGGAAGACCTTCATCAATACAGCTTTTTATACTTGTTGACAGGGGTCACCGCGAACTTCCTATAAGAGCAGACTATGTAGGAAAAAATATTCCTACTTCAACCAATGAAGAAATTAAAGTTAAAATGAACGAGGTTGACGGCGAAGACGCGATCTACCTTGTTGAAGCAAAACAAAATTAGTTAAGGAGAATATGTCGTTATCCAGCAGGCATTTGTTAGGGTTGCAGGGTGTACCTAAAGAAGATATCCAGTTAATACTTGATACAGCAACAACGTTCAGGGAAGTTCTTGAAAGACCTATTAAAAGAGTTCCGACATTGCAGGGAAAAACTGTAGTGAACCTGTTTTATGAAAACTCTACAAGAACAAGGATCTCTTTCGAACTCGCTGAAAAAAGATTATCAGCCGACGCGGTAAACTTCAGCGTTTCGACAAGCAGTGTAAGCAAAGGTGAAACACTGAAAGATACAATGAAAAATATCGAAGCGATGAAAGTCGATATGGTGGTTGTTAGACACGCCGCTGCAGGTACTCCGCTATTCCTTACAAAGATCTGTGATTCAAACATAATCAACGCGGGAGACGGAATTCACGAACACCCAACTCAGGCTTTACTTGATATGTATTCGATAAGAGAAAAACTAGGCAAGCTTGCCGGACTTAAAGTCTGTATAGTCGGTGATGTTGCGCACAGCCGTGTTGCTCTTTCAAATATTTTCGGGTTGAAAACTATGGGTGCAAAAGTTTCCGTGTGCGGACCTTCGACAATGATACCGAGATATATGGAAGAACTCGGTGTGGATGTTATCCACAACATCGATGAAGCGATACAGGAGAATGATGTGTTGAATGTTCTCCGCATCCAGCTTGAACGAAAAGCGAGAGAATATTTTCCATCAATAAGGGAATACACAAAATATTTTGGTATTACCCAGCAGCGGCTTGATAAGAACGGCAAAGATATTTTGCTGCTTCATCCCGGACCAATTAACCGCGGTGTTGAAATATCATCGGAAGTTGCTGACGGAATGAACCAGATAATTTTAAAACAAGTTACAAACGGGGTCGCTGTAAGGATGGCGGTCCTGTATTTACTCGGTACTTTAAACTAAACAGGAATTTAAATGAAGATAGTTCTTAAAGATGTAAATGTTTTTAATCCCCATCAGAAGTTGAATGAAAAAAATGTTGATGTTCTGATAGTTGACGGAGTTATACAAAAGATAGGTAAGCTTGAAAAGAAAGAATCTGAAGGCGCAAAAGAATTTGAGTTGAAGAATAAATATGTGGTTCCTGGATTATTCGATATGCACGTACACTTACGCGAACCCGGAAGAGAAGATGAAGAAACTGTCGTAACCGGATGCAACGCGGCGGCAAACGGGGGATTTACTGGACTCGCCTGTATGCCTAACACAGAACCCGCTATTGATTCCGCGGAAGTGATAACATTAATAAAAGACAAAGCGATGAATCATCTTGTTGATGTTTATCCTGTTGGCGCAGCTACAATGTCAAGAAAAGGAGAAACGATTTCTCCAATGGCTGAGTTGTATGAAGCCGGCGCGGTTGGTTTTTCTGATGATGGAATTGCGATTAAAACAGCATCAATACTAAAACGCGCACTTGAATATTCTAAAATGTATAATCTGCCGGTAATTGAACATTGTGAAGATGAATCTCTCGCAGGCGGTGCGATGAATGAAAGTATAAACTCGACGTTACTCGGCTTACCTCCAATTCCTTCAGTTGCAGAAGACCTGATCGTGATGCGCGATATAATGATGGCTGAATACACAGGTGGTAAAGTTCACATCGCACATATAAGTACAAAGAGGTCTGTTGAACTTGTAAGGGAAGCTAAGGCAAGAGGCATTAACGTAACTGCTGAAGTAACACCTCATCACTTTACACTGACTGATGATGCGGTTAAAACTTATGATACTAATACAAAGATGAATCCTCCTCTTCGAACTCAGGCAGATGTTGATGAGATTCTTGCCGGATTAAAAGACGGCACAATTGATTGCATAGCAAGTGATCACGCACCACATTCAATTGAAGAAAAAGAAGCTGAGTTTGAATACGCACCAAACGGAATTATTGGACTTGAAACACAAGTGGGATTGGCTTTCACAGAACTTTACCATAAAAAAGTTTTATCACTTGAACAGATCATTGAAAAACTTTCAATCAATCCGAGAAAAATCCTTAATCTTCCTGTCCCTCAAATTAAAGAGGGTGAAACAGCAAACATTAGTATTATAGATATTGATGAAGTCTGGACTGCGGATATTCATAAGTCCAAATCGCTTTCAATAAATTCACCTTTCCATAAGAGATTGCTGACGGGTAAACCCGCTGCAGTAATCAATAAAGGAAAGATCTTTATAGGCGGCGAGTTTAGTGTACTTTAATTGCAGGCGCTAAAAGCACCTGGATTTAACTGCTCATTTTAAAATTCATATTGTATAAACATCTATACAATTCCCTGCGAAAAATCCTGCATTAACAGTCATTAAAGCTGTTTTTTAGTGGCATCTTAATTGGGTAATCACCAACAGAACTTAAATAAAGGTGATTATCATGAAAAACAAAATATTATACCTGTCAATCTTAACCACACTGTTTTTATTTAACGCGTGTGATATTAACGATTCATATTTCGATTATACTCCACCGGCTGAACCAAGAAACATTGTTGTATTAAACGGCGATAACCGCGTCGACCTTTACTGGGATGACAACAGGGAAGGCGACCTTGCCGGTTACAACGTTTACTACGCTTATTCGTATGACGGAAAGTACACACTTATCGGCTCAACATCTTCAAATTATTTTATTGATGACGGAGCAAGTAACGGTCTGACACTTTACTATGCTGTAACCGCATATGACTATAATGGCAATGAAAGTGAACTGAGCGTTGATGTTGTTTACGCAACTCCAAGACCTGAAGGATTTAACCAGGCAATTTTCGACTTCAGGAGATTTCCTGACAATTCGGGTTATTCATTCTCAGACTATCTTGTTGTTCCTTTTGACGATAATGACGCTGATTTCTTCTTTGAAAATTACCAGGGCACTTTTTACCTGGATGTTTACAATGATACTGACATCAGGGATATGGGACCGACAAATGATATCTATGATATACCTTTCGCTCCTACAAGCGGATGGTCTTCAACAAAGGATGAAATTGCAAGAGTCGGACATACATACGTAATCTGGACCTGGGATAACCACTATGCAAAGATCAGGGTAAAAGCGATAACAGGTGACCGCATAGTATTCGACTGGGCGTATCAGTTAGTTGAGGGCAACAGGGAACTTAAGCTAAAGGCAGTTCCGGATGAAAGAGGTCCGCTTTCAAGAAGCAACAGAACAAGAACTGAAATAAGTTCAAACCAGTGAGTGTTAAAAAGTTTTTTGAAAAGTTGTTTATAGATTTCATCTTAATTATTGATTAAATTTAATCAAGAGATAATGATGATTAGAACTCTTCACATATTATTGACAATCCTTTTAATTACATCCCCTGCACAAATTATTTTTGGGCAGGGGAATAGTCTTGTTGATAAGAACCGATTGAATAATCAGAAATCCGAATCACAAATTGTGTTTGATGAAATTCAAACCGGTATTTCTGAAAGTAATGTTGCCGCGCTGTCAGGGTATTTCAGTCCGCAGACATACCTGAGTTTATCAAACGGAGTCAGCGGTTATTACAGTTCTAACCAGGCTTATTATGTACTCGAGGAATATTTTAAGGTTTACCAGATCACATCATTCAGGTTTAATAATATCAGAAATGATGAAACTTCACCTTATGCTACAGGAGTTTACAGTTATGATCTGAAAGGTAAACGCGATACAGCCCGTGTATATATCTCACTTAAAAAAACAGGCAACCGCTGGAAAATATCACAGATAACATTTAACTGATGCTAAAAAGAATCCTGAACAGATTTAAAGGCGATAGAAAATATTTCACTATCGTCTTTTTTGTTTTAGTCCTGATACTGGTTTCCGGAATTACAGCGCCATTGCTTATCGAGAAGACAGAAACAAACTGGAACAAGGAGCTTTCGATTGCCATCCAGGAAATTGAGAATGATGTTTTCAAAAGTTTTAAGGAGAAAGAGCATCAACTTATTGAGGTTAAAACACAGTTAACAAAAAAGCTTCATCGTATTTTGAAGCCCGGCAATCAGTCATACGGATTATTAATCAAGACCGTAAACAATAAAGAATTTGAAGATTATTCAGTCGAAGTATTTGCCCCTAACGCTAAACTTATTGCGTGGAATTCAATTATCGCAATTCCGCAGGAGGAATTATTTCCGCTAAGCTATCCCTTTGGTGAAACTTATTTTTATGAGTCAGGACTTCAGACCTATCTATCCGTCATCGACACATTGCACATCGATACAGATATTTTCTTTGTCGCTTTCTCAGTTCCGTTCGAAAAACATTATTCATTCCTGAATGAGTATTACAAAGAGATCAGTTTTACAAAAGAAATTTCAGATAAATATTATACACAGTTCGAAATTGACTATGTGCCATATACTCAAAAATCTAAAGACGGCAGAAAGTATTCATTCGACATTCTTAATAACAAGTTCAATAAAATCGGTCTGGTTAGTTTTCTTAAACCATCCCTTTCAGGCAGAGTAAATTCAATCAACAATTCTTTTTCACAGATTCAATCTCTGCTGGCTTTGATGGCATGCATTTTCATAGGTCTGGGATTCCGGAAAGACTTTTCAAAAATAAATTCACGCTTCATAAGATTAATATTATTTACACTGTACATTACAGCATTAAGGGCAATTTTATTTTTGGTTGAATTTCCTTCAAGGTTTTTAGAGGGAGCTTTTGTAGATCCTTCCAACTTTTCTTCTCCATTTGGATGGGGTATCGTTAAATCACCGATGGAATTATTCGTAACAAGTATTCTTCTTTTGATCGTCGGCATAAAAACATTTCAATACCTGACAGGCTATCTTTCGGAACTTACATATCAAAGCAAAAAGAAATTCCTGAGATTTATTTTTCTTTTCTTATCGATAGTTCTATCACTGCTTGTTATTCGCGGATTTGCTGCAAGTGTTAAAAGCGTTGTTTTCGATTCTGCTTTGCGGTACTTCAGAGGTACTGAAATAATTCCCGCCCCTGAAGTAATGCTTATGAGTCTCAACATTCTGTTGATTGGGACTGCAGTGGCTTTTTTGATAAGCCCATTGATAGGGCTGGTGCTTCGGTATATAAAAGTTTCTTTGCATTTAAAGCAGGGGATATTAGTCCTTCTGATTTTTATTTTCCTGCAAGTTTCAGGACAGGTATTTTTAATAGTTCAAAAGCAGCCGCTGCTAACCCCGCTTCTTATGTTTGTGCTGATAACTGTTTTGTACCTTCTTGCCTATCATTTATGCTTTGTTAATACAACCTCACTTTACAATTATGTATATGCCGGGCTTGCCGGTTCAATCATCAGCATCTCATTGCTTAATTATTTTAACCTTGAACTTGAACGCGAATCATTAAAGACCACAACATTTGAAATAACACGTTCGGATGATAACCTTGTAAAATTTCTGCTTGAAGAATCACTCAGCGAAGCTTCAACTAACCCGGATGTGGTTGGTGCATTTCCAAAACGGAATACAAATTTTGATGCGCTTGCTTTTGCAATTTGGAGTAAGAGCTCGATGCAGCGTGAATCACTGATTTCAGCAATAACATTATTCGACAGGAACGGTGATTATCTTGGAAGTTTTTCTGCCGGGATGAATGCGATAACTAAATTACCTCAAGGTACTTCGATACAGAAAATTTCAGGAATTACATTAACCGAAAATGTTCCGGATGATGATACAAATCTTAAATTGTTCGATGGAATTGTTCCGGTAACTGAGGGAAGAATATTGCTCGGTTACATTTCAGGTTCTATTCAGTATGCCACCGGAACAAGGTCTGTGGCGGATATTCCTGAATTCCTGAGATCCAAAAAAAATCTCGTCAATTCAGTAATAGACTATGAGCAGTTAAATATTTTCAGATTTTCAGATTCAAAACTGGTTGAAGCTTCCGGTGAAATCTATCCGTCAAGGGAACAGACACAACCTGTACTTAAAGCTGATTTTACAGGGGATAATGAAGCCTGGCTTAATTTAAATATGAATGATGAAAATTATCTTACTTATGCTTACAAAACTGAATATGAAAACAGTACGAATATTATTTCTGTTTCCGTCCGTGAAAAACATTTTACATGGAACCTGTTCAATTTCTTTAAAATATTTATAACACAAAGTATATTCATATTACTGCTGCTATTGATAATAATTTTTTCCAATCGCAGCGAGTTCAGGTATAGTTTCAAAAATCAGTTACTTGTTGCGTTTTTATTTGTTTCAATTATACCGGTAGGACTTCTCGCACTTTATAACAGGGAAATTGTCCAGGAGCGGACAACAACATCGATCATTAATGAACTGAATGAAAGAACGAACTACATTGAAAATCATATCAACACTCAATTAACCAAACACAAAGACAGAAACCTCCAAACTATATTTGAGAACGTATCCAAAGAATTAAAAATATCTTACACTGTATTTGACGGAACCGCTGTCTTTTATAATTCCCAGCCGGGTTATTACAGGGCAGGATTGTTTAACAGCCGCATAAATTCAGATGCGTATTATTTTTTGAATTACTTGAGCTACAGGGAATTTTTTCTTAAGGAAACGATTGACAACTATTCCTATGACTCGTTTTACAAAAGAGTGAATATCAATGGAACTAACTATGTTCTGAATGTAACGGATGCATTTAATAAAATTAAAGTAACCTTCAGTACAATAGATGTAGATGTTTTTCTATTTGGTGTTTATTCATTCGCTGTTCTGATAATTATAATTATCAGTACAATTATGGCTAACAGGATATCAGCACCGGTACGAAGGCTTACAAAGGCTGCAGAGGCTGTTGCAAACGGAGACCTGAGCATTCAGCTTGAAGGGAACGAAAGAGGTGAAATAAAAGAACTGTTTGACAGGTTTAATATGATGACCGGTGAACTGCAGAAAAACCAGGTTGAACTTGCAGAACTTGAACGTGAAAATGCGTGGAAGGAAATGGCTAAACAGGTCGCGCATGAAATTAAAAATCCGCTGACGCCAATGAAGCTTGCTGTGCAGCAGTTAATGGCATCATTCAGGGAAAAGAAAAACTTTGATCAATTGTTCGAGAAAATATCTCAGACAATACTAAATCAGATAGACACATTGAATCTTATTGCTTCTGAATTTTCCAGCTTTGCAAGGATGCCCAGCTATAAACTTGAACAGATAGACATTGTTCCTGTCATAAACGATGTGATTAATTTATTTGTTGAAGAAAGAATTAAAATAAATTTTGAACATAATTTTGAGTCCGTAATAATCGAGGGCGACAAATCCAACTTCAGGAGAATGTTTATTAACCTGGTAAGGAACAGTATCCAGGCAAATGCTGATTCAATCAATATTAATCTGATCCGTATTGAAGATCAAATAATAGTTTACTTTAAAGATAACGGGACCGGAATTCCTGAGAGTATCAGAGGTAAAATATTCGAACAGAATTTTACGACTAAAGAAAAAGGTATGGGTATCGGACTAAAGCTTATAAAAAGATTTCTTGAAGGAATCGGCGGAAGTATTTTACTCGATGATTCAGACAAAGGCACTACTTTCAAAATTTTACTGCCAATAAAAAATAAAAATGCGGATGCTAATGGCTGAAGTTAATATCTTAACACCACATCAAAAGTCTGCATTAGATTATTCAAACCATCTGTCACTTACTGCAAATGCGGGTTCAGGCAAAACATTTATACTCTCCAAACGTTACCTTGAAATAGCTTTAAATGAAGACCTTCCTTTGAGAAATATTGCGGCAATAACTTTTACAGAAAAAGCCGCGAGTGAACTTTATACAAAGATTGTAAAGCAGATCGATGAACGAGTCTCAATAGAAAAAGATCAAACCATACTTAAACGTCTTGAAAGAATAAGACGGCAGCTTGTATCAGCTTCCATCTCAACCATACATTCTTTTTGTATGGACATCCTGAGAGAATTTCCGGTTGAAGCAGGTTTAGATGCGAATTTTACTGCCATTGATGAAATTGAATCAGACGAACTGATTGAGCTTTGCGTGGAAGATCTTATAAAGCAATCACTATCCGGCAATGAACCTGAAAAATTAAAAGAGTTAATCAGAATTTTTGCATCGAAAGATATTTTTGTACGTGAGCTTTCCGGTCTTGTGAAAAACAGGAAGAACGTTTTTAATCTTGTACATAATCTTTATTCAAAAAGTGAAGATGAAATTGCGGACTTCTTTCACAAGTCATTCATAGAATTAGCGGATAGGTTTATAATCAATGACCTTAATGAATCCATTAAGTCTATTGAAGAAGTTAATGAAACAGTTCTGAGCACTGACAAAAAAAATGAAGTTGCCTTAAGTTCAATTCCATTGTTAAAAAAAATTAAGACGGCTAAAAACTCAGAAGTAAAATTGAAACTTCTCCTGGATTTGTGTGATGTGATAGCGACAAAAAGTTTTACTCTTAAAAAAAGAGGGTATCTTTCACAAAAACTCAGTGAACAAGTTCAGGATCAAATCGTAATAATTGAAGAATTACTTACGGTTCTGTCTCGTGTTTCAATTTCTGATGAGGACAGGCAAAAGGAATTATCACTGGCACGATTTGGTAAGAATATTTCGGGACACATCATAAGGACAGTTGAACTTTACAACGAGAGAAAAAAAGAAGTCGGTGCGCTAGACTATGAGGACATTCTTTTGCTGACTCAAAAAATTATTGAATCAGAAAGTGTGCGCAAAGCATTAAGTGAGAAGTTTAAGTATATCATGGTTGATGAATACCAGGACACTAATGAAATTCAGTACAATATTTTCCTGCCTATTCTTGATCATCTGAAAAAGGGAAACCTGTTTGTTGTCGGTGATGAAAAACAAAGTATCTATCGATTCAGAGATGCTGAGCTTGAAGTATTCAACCGCACACAAAAGGATATTAAACAATCCGCAGGTGAAAAATATTTATTGAGCCTGCCGGATAGTTTCAGGATGGCACCCGCAGTGTGTCTTTTCGTGAACTATATTTTCAAAAATTTATTTGAATCACCGGTTGAATATTATAATGATGTACACCATACGGATCTAGTTTGTGCCCGCCCCGAAAAGCCTTTCGGCAATGTTGAATTTCTCATTGCGATGGATGCGAATGAAAAACAGAGTAATGATAACTCAGAAGCCGGACTTGTTGTAAAAAAAATCCTGACGTTGGTTAATGATGTCTCACAGGAGAATAAAATTGAGTATAAAGACATATCAATACTGGTAAGGAAGCGGAAACATTTCAGTGAACTTGAATCTGCTTTTATAAAGTATAAGATCCCGTTTACGATTGTCGGAGGAACAGGATTTTACCAGAGACAGATCATCTATGATATCTATAATTATTTTTCATTCCTGCTGAACCAGGATAATGATGCCGCCCTTCTTGGAATTTTGAGATCACCTTTCTTCTTAATACCAGATACAAAAATATTTGAAATATCTTTGGAGGAAGAATCGAATCTATGGCAAAAATTTATTTCGTTTTCTGAACATGAAAAAAAATACAGGGTTCATGTAAGTAAAATAAAAGAGGACATTCTGTTCTCACGTACAAATGATCTTACATCAACATTAAGAAATATTCTGAATGACTCCGTATTTATTCCGGTTATCAATTCAACAGCAGGCGGTGAGCAGGAGCGTGCAAATCTTGAAAAACTAAACCGGCTTAGCATAGATTTTTCGGAAAACGGTTATAACACTTTGTACGACTATGTTGATTTTCTAAAAGACTCACTTGAATCGATGGAAGATGAATCACAGGCGGCATTGAGCGATGAATCGGAATCAGTTAAAGTTATGACGCTTCATCAATCGAAGGGATTGGAATTTCCTGTTGTGGTTCTGTACAAATGTGAAACAACTCCAATGATAGATTCTGTAAAAGCAAAATCGGTTTCTGTCAATAAAGAATTCGGGATACTCACTAAAATTCCTCTTAATCAAAATTATTCTGGGGAATATTTTGCCGCGCCTTTAATTCCGTTTGTGGATTTGCTTGCCAGGAAACGGGAATCTGCTGAACTTAAGCGGCTGCTTTATGTCGGTGCGACAAGAGCGAAAAACCACCTGGTAATTTCCTGTTCCGCGGATGAAAATTATAGTTTCCCTAACGATTCATTCATGCAAATGATTGCTGACGGTCTTGGTAAAGAGCTGACCGGTGACAAAGTTGAAATAAAAAATGATCTGACTTTTCTTGAAAAAAATTCTAAAGGATACTCAACAAAAACAAAACAACTTAAATACGGAATACCAATTACCAGGAATATAAAAATGATTGACTCACCAGCAGGAATGAAAAGAGATAGCGTCGATCATGTTTTTAATCTTGACAGAATTGTCGATTCAACTGAAGGAGAAATAATTTCCGCATCCAGGTTTTCAATGTATATGCAGTGCCCTGTAAAATATGAACTGATGTATGAGATCGGGTACAAGGCGTTAGCATCATTAACCCGGCGTTATGGAAATACCGCAAAAGCATTTACACAAGAGTTCAATTATTCTGAGGAAACAAATAATAAAAAATATGAAGATCAGCAGGAGGAACATCGGGATCAGGACTATTCAGCGCTGCGCGGAAGGATCATTCACAAATTTCTACAACTTGAAAAAGATTTATCAGAAGCTGATTCTTTCTTGAAGGAGGAATTGCAAAATGAACGGAACACTGCTGATGAATACTTGAATGATAATTTATATACTGAAATAAAACCTGTCCTGGAAAACTATCTTGGCTCTTCATCATATAAAAAAATAAAAGCAAGTGATAGATTTGAAAATGAGTACGAGGTTTATGTTAAAGAAAAAGATTTTTATCTATACGGGATTATTGACAAAATAATTTTTAGTGATGATTCAATTGAAATTATCGATTACAAAACAGACAATATCACAGAAGATGAAATTGTTCAGCGATCCGAACACTATTTAAATCAATTAAAATTTTATTCCTATATTGTAAGCAGGTTATTTAAGAAGATTACCCGGATTCAGAGCAGGCTTATCTTCATAAAATTTCCTGAAAAAGAAATACGGCTTGATATAGATCAGAAAGAAATTCTAAAAACACAAACGCTGATTGAAGAATTTATTCAGAATACAAGAGCCGGGAATTATTCAAAGAACCTGACACATTGTGCATCTTGTAACTTTTCTATAAATAACGGCAGGTGTGTTAAAAGTTAAATCGGCAAGTACAATTAAACCGGATGACAGATTATGCAAAAGCAAATCACACAAATACGAGACCTTGAAATAATAGAAAAAGAACTTAATTCAAACTCAGCGGGATTGCTCGCTGTATTGAATGATGAAGACCAGATAATACAGCTTCCGACGAACTATCTTTACATGGATAAGAACATCTACGTTTTTTTTAATGATGAGGAAGAGATATTTAACAGCATTAAGTTTGATCACCTCGTTAGTTTTGGAATTATTCGTCCCGGTGAAAACAGGAAAACTTCAAAAGCAAAAAATTCTCCTATTTACCATTTTGTCTCAATAACCATAACCGGTGTTTTAAGAAAAGTTGATGATGTAAAACTTATTGATGATCTAAAGAAAAATTATATAAAGAAGTTTTCTGACAGCAGCACTCAGCAGGAAATTGAATTTAGTGGTACGGAGCGTATCGTGATTATAGATACGGAAGAAATTCAGGCGGTTGAAGAAATCGGGGGATGATTTGAAACAGGCTTTGAAAATTCTCTGCCTGATCTTTTTGCTATCACTTGTATCGTGTTCGTCTGTAAGTTCGCTTTATTATGATGTACCGCCGGAGTTAAACTCACTGGAAAAATTATCAGCTTTTATCGAAGTCTATTCTCCTTACATAAAAAACAAAATGATATTTATTGATCCCGGGCATGGCGGCGAGGACCGTAAAAACAGGGGCTATCAGGGACTTGCCATTGAAGCGGATGTAAATTTAAGTGTGTCACTTGAACTTAAAAAATTATTTATCCTTGCGGGGGCTGTTGTTCAAATGTCACGTGAGCTGGATGAAACTGTTCCGCTAAAGTTAAGATCAGAAATGGCAAACAAAAGCGGGGCAGATATTTTCATAAGCATTCATCACAACGCACCTCCGCTGGAGGGCGATGATTATACAAATTATACTTCTACTTACTTTCATTCCCTGGCAGAAAATTATAACTATGAACCTTGTGAAAGGGATATCGCAAAATTCATTCAGCGTGATCTTGCTTATGCAATGAGAAATTCCGGCGGACCGGGTTCATTCGATGGAACTTACTCTGATTACTCAGTTTATCCCGGCGATGGTTTTTCAGTGTTAAGGCTGACTGAAATTCCCGCAGTGCTTGTTGAATGCGGATTTCATACTCACAAAATCCAGGAACAAAAATTAGCTGATGAGTTCTTTAATAAAATAGAAGCCTGGGGAATCTTTAAAGGTTTATGCAGATATTTTAAAGCAGGTATTCCTGAAATTAAATTTAGAAGCAGATCGGAAAACGATTCAACGGTTACTGAAACTTTTTTCATTTCCGATTCGTCGGGGATAGATATTAATTCAATCAAAGTTTATACTGATTCTGTTAAGTCGGAATTCGGTTATGATACTCTAACAAATGTTCTTTCAGTAGATTTGAAAAAAGAAAAAAAGTATTCTGAATTAAGAATCATTGCAGCGAACAAGAATGGTAACCATTCTTTCCCATTCACACGAAAACTTTATTAAGGATAACTATGCTTAACTATGTCTGGTTAGCTTTAATTGTACTTGGTATTGGTACTGCATTAGTCACTGATTTAAGTGACAGCAACAAAAACAAATTCGCTAACGACAAATCGATAGAAGTCAGTGTCAGGAAAATTGATTCTGAAAACCCAAAACTCAATTACGAAGTTATTCTTGGTTCGGGTGCATATAAAAATTCATTTAATGATGAGTCTGAAAACGATATAACTTTTAAAAGTTTTATAAAGACTGATTCAAATAAAACAACTTGGGCAGCTATACTTAGGGTGAATGACTCAGCAACAAAGCTGCTAAAAGAAATTGCAGAAGCTTCAGGAGAAAAAGATGATATAACGGCTACGATAAAATCTTTCAGTCTTGATTCAACAGGTAAAGCAGTCTCATCAATCAAACTGGAAAGTGTTAGTTTTATAAAATTAAAGAATGTTACTGATGAAGTTCTTAACTACGCATCTGTAGCTGTAAACATTGCGCTAGGGTTAATTGGAATAATGGCACTCTGGCTTGGGGTTATGAAAATAGCTGAAGAAGCCGGACTCATTTCATTAATTGCGAAGATAGTCAAACCTATAACCAAGCGACTTTTTCCAGATGTTCCTCCTGATCATCCGTCAATTGGTTCTATGATTATGAACATCTCAGCAAATACACTCGGGCTCGGGAATGCTGCAACACCTTTCGGGTTAAAAGCAATGGAAGAGTTGAATCAAATTAATCCGGATAAAACTACCGCATCAAACGCGATGATAACTTTTTTAGCTATCAACACAGCGGGTATCACTTTGATTCCAGCAACGGCAATCGCTATTCGAGCAGCATCAGGAAGTTCTGACCCGGCAATAATTATAGGTACTTCCTTATTTGCATCCTGTTGTGCCACAATTGCAGGAGTAACGTCTGCAAAAATATTTGAAAAGTTTTCTTCTAATAATACTTCGCTCAAATCGCAGAAGAATACCGGCACTCTTAAAATAATTTTTAGCATTCTTGCAATAATCATTGCAGCTTTCGTTATTCTTTATTTCGGTGGAAGCGGCTTGCTAATGGTTTTGTCGTCGCTATTTAATCCGGAGTCTGTAAAGAATGTTATTCAGACAATTTCATTTTTTGCTATCCCGTTTCTTATAATTTCTTTCATCGTCTATGGTGCTGTAAAAAAAGTAAAAGTGTACGAGCAGTTTATTGAAGGTGCAAAAGAAGGATTCAACATCGCCATCAGAATAATCCCTTACCTTGTAGCAATGTTAATGGCAATTGGAATTTTCAGAGCGGGCGGTGCAATGGATTGGTTAGTTGATCTATTGGAGCCGGTCTTAAGTATGATCGGAATGCCTGCAGAAGCGCTGCCAATGGCTTTGATGAGACCGCTATCCGGAAGTGGTTCACTCGGGATAATGACAGAAATAATTTCAGTTCACGGTGCGGATTCTTTTATGGGTGTACTTGTATCAACTTTTTACGGAAGTACTGAAACTACATTTTATGTGCTGGCGGTTTATTTCGGGGCTGTTAATATTAAGAAGACAAGACATGCACTTCCTGCAGGACTTATTGCAGACATAATTGGAATCCTTGCGGCATTATTTATTGTTAAACAATTGTTTTAGATAAAATGAAGATTCTTGTCACACGAAAAATACCATCAGTCGCAATAGACTTTCTGCGGCAAAACGGATTTGAGATTTTAATAAACAATAAGAACAGACCTCTTTCGAGAGATGAACTTATTAGAAAATCAAAAGATGCAGATGGTATAGTTGCACTGCTCACAGATAAATTCGATAAGGATGTGATCAATAAGTTAACCCGCTGCAAGGTGATTGCTAATTATGCCGTCGGCTTCAACAATATTGATATCGATTATGCTAAGAAAAAAGGTATCGTTGTAACTAACACTCCGGATGTTTTAACTGATTCAACCGCTGACCTGACTATGACATTAGTACTTTCCTGCGCAAGGAGAGTGATTGAAGGTCATTCAATGATTATTAAAAGAAAATTTAAAGGCTGGCAACCTGAGTTGTTGCTTGGAATGGAACTGAAGAATAAAACATTTGGAATTATAGGCGCAGGCAGGATCGGGAATGCAGTTGCACAGCGGGCAAAAGCTTTCGGCTGCAGTATCATTTATTTCTCAGATATTGCAAATAAAAAAATGGAAAATGAAATCACGGCAAAGAGAGTATCCCTGGAAAAACTTTTGATGAATGCAGATATTATTTCAGTACACCTACCTTTAAATTCGAAAACTAAATATATGCTTAATGCTGAAAGATTATCATTGTTAAAGTCTTCCGCAATTCTAATTAACACTTCAAGGGGGGAAGTGATTGAAGAAAAAGCATTAATTAAATTGTTAAAAGAAAATAAAATTTTTGCTGCCGGATTGGATGTTTTTGAAAATGAACCAAACATAAACCCGAAACTATCAGCATTAAACAACGTTGTGTTACTCCCGCATATCGGTAGTGCAACAATCGAAGCCCGAAATGCTATGGCTATGCTGGCAGCGAAAAATATCGCGGCGGTTCTGTCCGGTAAAAAACCACTTACTCCAGTTAATTGAAACAACAAAATCGACTTATAAGCCGCTCTTCGCGGTTGAATGTCACAACAGTTATCGGTAATTTTGCAGCACTTAAAAGGAGAGTTTATAGATGAGAATAGGGATCCCCAAAGAAACACTTCATGAGGAAAAAAGAATTGCATTAGCCCCGGCAGGAGTCGATTCACTGGTCAGGGCAGGTCATACAGTTTATATTCAGAGTGGTGCAGGCGAGGGAAGTCATTTCAGTGACGAAGATTATATAAAGACCGGAGCCAACATTGTTTACAGCACGGAAGAAGCATACGGACGCGCCGAAATGATGGTTAAAGTAGCACCTCTAAGTGAACAGGAGTGTTCTTTACTTCAGGATAACCAGATACTTTTCTCATCGTTACATCTTGCCGTCGGGAAAAAAAATGTAATAGATCAGCTTCTCAAAAAAAATATTACAGCAATTGCTTATGAACTGATTGAAAATACAGTAGGACTTCCAGTGCTTCATTCAATGAGTGAAATTGCCGGACAGCTATGTATTCAGGTTTCTGAAAAATATCTGGAAAGTTCAACCAAAGGCGGAAGGGGGATTCTTCTTGGCGGAATTCCGGGCGTAGCACCTGCCGCTGTGGTTATCCTCGGTGCCGGTGTTGTTGGTACTACTGCCGCACGCGCTGCTGTTGGTAGAGGAGCCCAGGTAATAGTTATTGATAAGGATTTAAGCAGGCTGCGAAAGATAGATTCACTATTTAAGAAACGAGTTACCACAGTCATGGCAAATCCTTACACCATAACCCGTGGTGTTAAGTTTGCAGATGTTTTAATTGGCGCGGTATTAATTAAAGGTGAAAAAACACCGCACCTCGTAACTGAAGAAATGGTCAAAGAGATGAAAAAAGGTTCAGTGATCGTTGATGTTTCAATTGATCAAGGCGGATGTATAGAAACCAGTAGAATTACAACATTATCAAGTCCGGTTTATACTATGCACGATGTAATTCATTATTGTGTGCCGAATATGCCTGCATTGGTTGCAAGAACCGCAAGTTATGGACTTAATAATGCTGCGTTAAATTATATTCATACTATTGCCGATAATGGATTATCGGAAGCCCTGCTTGGTGATGACGGATTAGCAAAAGGTGTCTGCACATACCGCGGCTATTGTTCAAATGAACCTATTGCAAATATTTTTAATATTGAATACAGAAGACTCAGAGTGTTTTCTACAAATTAATTCTTAAACAGGAAATTTTATAAAATAAACTATGCTGACCTTGGAAGAAAAAAGAACAAAACATACACTGCCTACAAATATTCTCAGAATCTACAATCAAAAAACGGTAACGGCTGATGAAGCAGTTAAAGTGATAAAGTCCGGCGACAATGTTGTTGTACAGCCCGGATGTGCTGTTCCGCTTGAGCTTGTAAAAGCAATGGTTAGACGCAAAGATGAATTGCAGGATGTAACTGTTTACCACATACTAATTGTTGGAGAACTGCCGTATACACAACAGGGAATGGAAAAACACTTTAAACACAAAGCATTTTTCATCGGTGCAAACACGCGTAAAGCTGTGAACGAAGGTCGTGCTGAATTTATTCCTATCTTCCTTTCAGAGGTTCCTTTGATGTTTAAGAAAGGTGTAATCGATGTTGATGTATGTCTTCTCAACCTTTCACCACCGGATGAACATGGATTCTGCAGTTATGGTGTCGATGTCGGTACAATTAAAGCCGCTGCTGATAGGGCAAAGATAATTATTGCTCAGATAAACAGTGAAATGCCAAGAGCATTGGGCGACTGCTTTATTCATATAAATAAAATTCATTATCTCGTTGAACACGATGAAGCAATTAAGGAACTTCCACAGGTTGATCCAAATGCAGGAAAAGAATTAATTGAAGTATATGATAAAATTGGAGAACAGGTTGCCAGTCTGATTGAAGATGGCGCCACTTTGCAAATGGGTATTGGAGCAATTCCCGACTCTGTTTTAAAATATCTTGGAGACCGTAAAGATCTTGGTGTTCATACTGAAATGTTTTCCGATGGGTTGATTGAGTTAGTCGAAAACGGAATTATTAATGGCGAAAGAAAAACACTTCACCCCGGAAAAATTATAGCAGGATTTGTTCTTGGTACCAGAAAAACTTATGACTTCATTCACAATAATCCTGTCATTGAATTTCATCCTCAGGAATATGTGAACGATCCTTTTGTAATAGCAAAAAACTATAAAATGACAGCTATAAATTCTGCTATAGAAATAGATTTGACAGGTCAGGTATGTTCTGATTCAATAGGCAGCAGACTGTACAGCGGAATTGGCGGACAGGTTGATTTTATCAGAGGCGCTGCAAGGTCCGAAGGCGGAAAGCCTATCATAGCACTTCCTTCAGCTACTAAAGACAATACCATTTCACGGATAGTCACTCAGTTAAAACCGGGTGCGGGAGTTGTTACTTCAAGAGGTGATGTACATTATGTAGTTACCGAATATGGTATTGCATATCTGTTCGGCAAAACAGTTCAGGAAAGGGCAAGGGCATTGATTAATATTGCACACCCTTCTTTCAGAGACGAGTTAACTTTTTACGCTAAAAAGAATTTCTTTATATAGTTCCTTATGGTTGCAGTAATTGGTGATATACATGGGTGTCTCAATACACTCAAGGAACTTGTTTCAAAGATTAGAAAAAAGTATCCGTACATTAATATTTACACCGTTGGTGATCTTGTCGACAGGGGTAACTTCAGTTATGAAGTCCTTGAATTCATAATAAATGAAAAAATTAATTTTACGGCTGGCAATCACGATCTTATGTTCTATTATTTTATCAAAGATTCATCCCATGAACTTGGCAGAATATGGATGTACAATGGATCTGAAAAAACTATAAACTCTTACAGCGGAAGATTCGACAGCATTTCACAGCATCTTGATCGAATTATTAATGCTCCATTATTCTATTATCTGCGGGATTGTTTCATCTCTCACGCAGGAATTTCCACTCACTATAAATCAAAACTTGGTAAGAACTTTTTTGATAAAATTGAATCACTCGATCCATTCTTAAGATCTGAACTTATGAGTGAACACGGTATTTTGTGGACGCGGGATGAGCTGCTTAATATTGATAAACTGCAGATTGTCGGTCATACCCGTCAGCAGGAAGTTACATTTATGAAGTCAAACAATGCTGTCTACATCGATACTTCAGTTTATACCGGCAATAAACTTAGTGCGGTTATAGTTGAGAGGGATAAAATCATCGACACACTTTCGGTTTCAACCTATAAAGAAGATATAGAGTAGAAATAAAACTGCATCTTAGTTTTGCCTTTAAGTTTTCCCGATATCTTCATTCCATAATTTTTCGTTATAACTGATGAAATCCTTCATCATACCTATACACTCTTCATTCTCCATATCAACCACTTCAACTCCATGAGCTTTAAGGAATTCCACAGCACCCGGAAAGTTTTTTGATTCACCTGCAATAACTTTTTTTATGCCGAACTGTACTATTGCGCCGGCACATAAATAACAGGGCATTAAGGTTGAGTAAAGAATGGTTCCTTCATATGATCCTATTCTTCCGGCGGAAGTAAGGCAATCGATTTCAGCATGTAATACGGGATTGTTTTCCTGTACTCGTTTATTATAACCTCTGCCGATTATTTTTTTATCTTTAACCAGCACTGAACCAATTGGAATTCCTCCCGTTCGCGAGCCTTTCCTGGCTTCTGCAATCGCTGCTAATATGAATTCATCCATCGCTAATCCTGTAATTTTTTATTGTATAATTTAAGATGAATGGAATGAATTAAAAACTGAAGGGTGAATTAATGTTTTCTAATCCACAGGCACCCATTAAATTCATTTTCATTTGAAAAGTTATTTAAGATGTAGGTGAATGCTTTTTCTGACAAGACATTCTTCAAATGTTTTTCAGGCGAGACAATATACCGGACATTTTTCTTCTCGAACTTTTCAATCAATCTGTCTCCGAAGACTTCATATCCAACTATTCTGTTATAAAAAGATTTGAACCCTTCATTCTCCAGCCAGAAGTACTGAACATCTTCATTGAACATGTAACCGCCGCAGTTATTCCAGAGAAAAAAGACAGGATCGGATCTATCAGTATTATCAATTACAAACCGGGTCAATGCGTTTTGATTTTTTTGTTCAGTAGTCTTTTTAAATGGAGTGTCTTCTATAGCGGAATACAAAATATTACCGTATAACAGGATAACAAATATCATTGAGTAATAAATATATCTCTTATTTATGTGGGCTTTGTCGATGAATATCTTAAAAATGTAAAAGATTAATATTGATATAAAAGGAAGAAAAAGAATGTATTGCTGTTTGTACAAACCAAGAAAAATTGTAGTTGAAGAGACAAGTGTAATAACAAATAAGAATAAATATTTTTTATCGTTTACCTTAAATCTTGATTTGATTAATGCGGATAATAAAAATGCTACTGCCGCAATTCCTGACAGAACAAAAACAGTTTGTGATTTTATAAACACTCCCGCAAGTTCGCGTAAATTTCGGGAGTGATACTCCATCAGCGCGATTAAATTGAATTCAAAATTGTAAAAGATATATTCGTCAAATGCATTGTTAATTATGAAGTAGGATGCAATCACTGTAAACATGAGTATAATTCCTAATGCAATCATTAACCCTTCTTTATTTATTCTGTTTCGATTTTCTTTGAACAGAAACCAGCTCAATGCAAGATAAATGTAGATTGCAAATACACCCACAAAGGCTTTTGAGTTCGTTGTGACTGCTAAACCAAGTACGATTCCGGAGAAAAAAGGAAGTGAGGTTTTTTCTTTACGCATTGCGTGAAGAAATATAAAAACTCCGCCAAGCCAAAAAACATTTTGCAGTACATCAGGTCGGACCTCTGTCGATGCTTCGCGGATGAATAGCAAACCGGAGAGTAATGCAGATGCAAAGAGACCAGCAAAATTCGATTGAAATATCTCACGACCAATCAAAAAAGTAATACACAAAATTGCAATCAGAGAAATAAAACTCGCATACCGCAATGTGACTATAGTATCAGTCTCCGGCTGCAATGCAAAGATGTCGAAATGGAAACTATTAAAAAATGCAAATACAGGACCGTGGTGCTCAAAAAAATCTTTATAAATAATTTTGCCGTTGTGCACATTCCATCCGATGTGAACATGCTGTAGTTCGTCGTGATCATAAGGTGAATTGTTAACTTGAAAAACCGCGAACACAAGATTTGTTAATAAAAAAAGAACTAGAGATATTGAAATGAATTTTTGAAGTGATTTACTGTCAGCCCGCTCCTTGATCATTCTACTGTCCTTTTGTAACGAACGGATTCTGCGGCTTCCAGGGTCCCGGTGTCGGTTCAGGAAAAACTATAAACCTTCTTGCGCTGAAATTCAGAAGTACACCAAGTATACTCGCGATTATTTTTGATAGTTGAGGAGATATGCCTGATTCAATCAGCGTAATTGTAATTCCAAGGTCGAATAGACCGACCAGTGCGACAATCAATGTGTAAAGCAACAATTCTACCGGAGTACTCCATCTCGCTTTATGACGGAACAGCAGGGCGATGATCAATAAATAGTTTACAATTGCACCCGCGGCAAATGCGATAGGTGCTGCATATTCTACAGGTAAATTTATCGAGTATAAACTTATAAATACAAACAGATTTACTAGTGCTGCTATTCCTCCGAGGACTACGTAAATCATAAACTGAAGTGGAATAGGTGCAGAGTGTCCGTTATAGTGAAGTATACAATACAAGGTTCTTATCGCATCTTTAAAACCAATTTTTTTCCCTTCCTCGTATGTTCTGCCTCTGTAAGAAATTCCCATCTCAAAAATTCTTACACGCATCTGTGAAATCTTTGCAATGATTTCCGGTTCAAAGCCAAACCGGTTCTCTTCTATTTCAATTGATTTAATTACTTCAGCTCTGAATACTTTATAACACGTTTCCATATCAGTCAGATTCAGATCAGTGAACATATTGGACAGAAAAGTAAGTAGCCTGTTGCCTTGTGTATGCCAGAAGTAAAGCACACGATGAAGATCGCCTGTA
Organism: Ignavibacteriales bacterium; assembly: GCA_016700155.1. NCBI lineage: Bacteria > Pseudomonadati > Ignavibacteriota > Ignavibacteria > Ignavibacteriales > Ignavibacteriales bacterium. The sequence goes on along the minus strand of CP065001.1, from coordinate 2,682,347 downwards.
AGATACCTTGAACCTAAAACTACATCAGCCTCATCATTTACAAGGGGAACAATTAATTTTTTTAATTCATTAGGATCATATTCAAGATCAGCATCCTGTATTGCTACAAAATCACCTGAGGTGTGAGCGATACCGGTTCTTATAGCAGCACCTTTGCCCTGGTTTGTTGTATGACTGACTAATTTAATGTTCCCGTACTTTTTTTCAATTGCCTTTGCTTCAACAAGGCTGTTATCAGTTGAACAATCATCGACAAGAATAATTTCCAGTCTAAGATTTTCATCTTCAATTTTTCTCACTTTATCTATGCAGAGAGAAAGAGTTTTCTCTTCATTATAAATCGGAACTATTATGCTGAGTATGGGAGTTCTTTTATTCATTAAACCTTTTAATATCCTGAAACAATTTCTCTTTTTTGTGATGAAAATAACTTTCCATATCTGACTAAAATAACACAAATAAGATAAAGCAAATCAAAAATAAAAATAGTCACGAACATAAACGCCATTAGTTTGGAACCGGCAAGGTCTACCGGGTATTTATAAAAAGCAATTGCGGGTCCTGCTGTACCAATCATTTTTGAAATTGCAATACTTAAGGATTGACCTTTTAATGATTGCCTTCTAAAAAGCATAAATGGAAAAAGAATAGACACTAATAAATTCTGACCGAATCCGGAATATGCAGCTCCAATCGCAGGCGTAAACTCTTTTGCAATAAAGTAATGAATTAATAATCCGGTTATAAGAAACAGGATCATCGAAGGATAAAATATTCGGGGAGAAATTCCGGTAATATCAGTTCTCCAGTATTTAAAAAGTTGATATAGAATTATACAATCGAATGATAACCAGACAATGTTGTTGTAAAATTGAATATCTGGAGGAATGTACTTTACTGTGTATAAAAATTCCCAGGTAATATTTCCTACGAGTGCAGCGGCAGGCATTCCATAGGTCTTATCTTTAAAACCCTTTATTATTATAAGGATATATGTGATTGTCCAAAAAATTCCTCCGACTGCAATTAATTCAATGTACATTAATCAAGACTCATCAGTTAATTGCAGATTTTTCAACAAGGTATATAGAAAATTCTTCAAACCGGCTTCTGGAAATTGAATAAGGCAGCATAGCCCCGATGTGAGTATAAAAACCGGCTCTTGCTTCCTGGTTCAAAATTCTAAAAGGAAATTCAGAAGTGTAGGCTATACGCTCAAGGAGTATAGACCTGTCCTTTATTACCGCAAGCTTTACCGGCCATATTTCTGTCGGGATTACAATTATATCTCCCTTCACAGGTCGCTCATCATTTATAAGCAAGTATCTGAATCCCTTGTTTTGCATATAAAGACGAAATCCTGACTCCCCCGAAAACCAGATATTTTTTTCCGGAAACTTATCCTTTATCTCATCAGCGAATTGTTTATAAACATTTGCATACTTGTAATCAGCCATCGATAATAAGATTGCAAGGATTAAAGTTGATGCAATTCCTGACAATGCCACTTTTTTATAGCCGACAGGAAAATATTCCCGAATGTCATTTACAAAAATTATGATCAATGGAAGTACTCCAGGTAAAAGATATCTGGCAATTCCCAACGGCAGAATTGCAGCAATAGCGGTAAAAAAACTTAGTGCCCAAAAAGCTAAAAATAGGTGCGCTGTGTTTTTTTCTGAAATTGATTTCTTCAAAAGAATGATAGTCCGTATAAAAATTATTATTCCACTCGTAAGAAAGAATGAAAATAATATTTTATGTGAAATGTAATATCCTTCCATAAACAAGAGTGTTAACAGAAAAATCATTGGCAGAAATAAAAGTATGATTGCTCTGTAAAACTTTTGTGATGAATAGACGAGCAGAATACTCAAAGAGAAAATGACAACTGCACCGATCGCATTTATATTTGAAATTAATTTCGGAAGAAAATTCCCGATGCTGTAAACATCTTTTGCTTCACCCCATAGTATGGAGACGAATGGATGCGGGATACCAAAAGTAATTGCAGTATCAACACACCATAAAACAAAAAAGAAAACTGGGATAAAAACTGGAATAAGATTTTTAAAATTGAGACTTTTGCCTGTGATCTTAAGATAGGCAGGGAACAACACAATAAGAAAAAGTGCCTGGTAGGAAACAGCCCACGCCATTGTGGCAGAAAATCCTGATAATATTAATCGCGAGGTTGATTCATTTTCAATTCCATAAAGAAAAAATCCAACCGACATCAGGAAAAACGCAAGTGTTGGAATATCCGTCATAACAACATGTGACATTAACATAAACGCAGGACTGACAATAAGGAGTATCGTTACAATCAAATAATTTTCGGTAAACCGTTTTGCAATCGATAGGGCTGATAACGCAGCTATAATTGAAAATGGTATAACGAGGAGATGTATATAATTTTCATTGAGTGTTTGTACAATCTCAAGAAAAACCGACACTATCCATGGCCATAACAACGGATGAGTAATATAAAAATTGGGTACACTGATTCCCATCTGCTCACTAAATCCATGGAAGGAGCTATATCCTTTTTCCAAAAATTTTTGTGCGGCAGTAAGATAAACCCAGTCATCTACGTGATATGCCTGTGATAGGAAGGGGATATGAAGTGCAATCACAAATCCAATAATAAATAGCACTTCATTCCGGATATTTTTTGATTGATGGGTCAAGTTAAAGCTCTTTAATATTCAGAATTATATGGCGATACAAATTGCCAGAAAAATACCCCACAGCAAATAAAGCATACGGTATTGTGTTCTGAAGTTTATCATTGAACCGTGACTCAAATTTTGTTTTAGCGTATTCATGTAGAAGAACACATAAATAGGATAAGCTAGAGAGACTCCGGCTATAAGAAGCCTTGGAAGTATATTGTAAAATGAAAGTGCAGTAATGTAAAGGAATGAAACTGAAAACAGAATAAAACTTGCCTTGAACGCTTTGGTTTTTCCGAATACCACAGCGTGTGTCGGGACACCTGAGTTCTTATCAGATTCGAAGTCTGTGATTTCGTGATTTAAATGTCCGGCTGCATAAACTATTCCGAAATATATACCGAACAGAGTTGCTGACGCAGTCCATTCACCCTGGTATAATGTACCGAATTTAAATCCGAGTGTTGCCCCAACTCCATGAAGCATTGAAGACATAACCGGTACACTTTTAAGAAATATTTTATTGTTGCTGTATATAAAATTCAGAAAGGCTATAGTGAGTCCAACGATCATCATCCAGACAGAAAAATATAACGCAATGGATAACGAAACCAGAAGTAATATTATAGCCAGAATTTTTATTTCTGTTAAAGAGATTTTTCCGCTCACAACAGGTTTGTCCTGTTTATTCAGATCATTTCTATCATAAGCATAACCCTGCCAGTCATTGTAAAGATAAACATGTCCCAGCAGAAGATATGTGGAGATCATTACAAGAGCCCAATCCATTAGCAGCGCAAATGAAAGATTTTGAACTGAGAAAAGGAGTCCCAGAAAAGTTACACCGCCTATGAGTATTACTTCTTTGATCCGGATGCATCGTAAATAAAGTAGTAATCTGATCTTCAGAGTTTTCTTTTCAGAATTTTCAATCAGATCATCGACCTTTTGATATATAGCTTTGGCGAAAGAATTTTCCACTGATTTCAATTAAAGATTTTTTTCTGGATAAAATGTGGCATATAAAATGAACTATAAAATCAATAAATTTAGTTTGGTTAGTTAAACAAAATTTATGCCCTGTAAAAACAATTAAATTCAATAGTTAATATACTTAATTAGTATTTCAATTCATTCGTTTGAGAATAATTGAGAAGAATGGTTCAAAATATTACAGCAAATTAGTTTTCAATTAAATCGAGTTACACAAAGGAAAAGTTCCAAACGCTGAAATTTATTGACAGGTATCAAATGTTCAGGATCATTAAGTACAATTACAAGCTTTCGTATGGAAAATTAAATCCAGTGAAAATGAAGGACTCAGCTAAATTTCTGGGCAAGTGGTTACTGTACTGGGTATGGATTCTAAGAATTCACTTTGGAAAAAAAGTTCACTTTGCTTCCAGGGAAAGTATAACACTGGTTTTACTATCGTATAAACGGATCCGGAATATTGAACCGATTGTTAAGTCCGCGCTTAAATGCTCTTTTATAAGCAGGGTGATCATATCAAATAACAATCCCGTTGACTACAAATTGACTGACTACATGAAATTCAAGGACAGCAGGGTAATGCTGATTGAGCAATCGAAAAGGGAAGGAGTAGGCAACCGTTGGGAAATAGCACTCTCTGATAGCAACAATAATTTTATAATAATTGATGATGATATTTTTATTAAACCTGGACAATTAAGAAAACTCTTCAAAGAATTAATAGAAAATAAGAGAATACCGCATGGCCTCGCCGGCAGCATAAACTTTAAGAAATTTGTTGATAAGGCGGATCGGAAGGTTGAAATACTTCACCAAATCTATGCAGTTACAAGAAGACAAATTGAAAAATATTTTGAGTATAAAAATCTGCTCGAACAGATTCCTTCGTTACAGGATATAGGTACTGTTGATATTGCGGATGACATAATTATCAGCAACACGGGGGATTCACAAGCTGCGATTCATAATGCCGGAATGATCTTAAGATGTCCCTCATCTCATGATACAAGCATTGCCAGTTATCTTCAGGAAGATTTCTATTTAAAGAGAAGAATGATCCTTGATGAGTTAAATGAAATAAGAGCGGTTGAGAAAAAAATTAATGAACTGCAGAATATTGAATCTTACTGAGTTCATGATTTAAAATAGAAAAAGGCGGAGATGGTATCCGCCTTTAACTTTATCACGAAATATATTTTAATACATTCCGTCCATTCCACCCATACCGCCTGGCATAGCTGGAGCCGGAGCTTCTTTTTCTTTCTTTTCGTAAACAACTGCTTCAGTTGTAATTAAGAGTGATGATACAGAAGCTGCATTTTCAAGTGCTGTTCTTGTAACTTTTGTAGGATCGATAACACCAGCTTTAATCAGGTTTTCGTAATGTTCTGAAGCTGCGTTAAATCCGTAATCGTCTTTACCTTCTTTAACTTTAGCAAGAACAACTGAACCATCGATGCCGGCATTGTTTACTATTTGTCTTAACGGTTCTTCAAGAGCTTTCTGGATTATTTTAACACCCGTTGTCTGGTCTGTGTTTTCGCCTGTAACTTTATCAAGAACTGAAATTGCTCTTACGAAAGCCACACCGCCGCCTGCAACTATACCTTCTTCAACTGCTGCTCTGGTTGCGTGTAAAGCATCTTCTACTCTTGCTTTCTTTTCTTTCATTTCAACTTCTGTTGAAGCACCAATTTTTAGTACTGCAACACCACCTGAAAGTTTTGCTAATCTTTCCTGTAGTTTTTCTTTGTCATAGTCAGATGTTGTTTTTTCTATCTGAGCTTTTATTTCGTTAATGCGTTTTTTGATATCATCTGTCTGTCCGGCACCTTCAACTATTGTTGTATTGTCTTTATCAATGACAATTTTCTTCGCAGTTCCAAGGTATGAAACAGTTGCGTTCTCAAGTTTGAATCCGCGTTCTTCTGAAATTACAGTTCCGCCTGTAAGTATTGCAATATCTTCCAGCATTGCTTTTCTTCTGTCACCGAATCCGGGAGCTTTAACAGCAGCGATTTTCAGTGTGCCGCGAATTTTGTTTACAACTAATGTAGCGAGTGCTTCACCTTCAAGATCTTCAGCAATGATCAACATTGAACGTCCTTGCTGTGCAACTTTTTCAAGTACAGGTAAAAGGTCTTTCATTGCAGAGATTTTTTTGTCGTGAATTAAGATGAAAGGATCTTCAAGAATTGATTCCATCTTTTCTGTATCGGTAACAAAGTAGGGAGAGATATATCCGCGATCGAACTGCATACCTTCAACAACTTCTAAAGCTGTCTCTGTTCCTTTTGCTTCTTCAACTGTGATAACACCATCTTTACCGACTTTTTCCATAGCGTCTGCAATCAAGTCACCGATTGACTTATCATTGTTTGCTGAAATTGAACCAACCTGTGCAATCTCATTGCGTCCTTCAACTTCTTTGCTTACAGATTTCAGGTAATCAATTACTTTATTTACAGCCAGGTCAATTCCTCTTTTCAGATCCATTGGATTTGCGCCTGCTGTAACGTTCTTTAATCCTTCACGATAAATTGCCTGAGCAAGAACTGTAGCTGTTGTTGTTCCATCACCCGCAACATCACTAGTTTTGGATGCAACTTCGCGAACCATCTGGGCACCCATATTTTCCACAGCATCTTCGAGTTCAATTTCTTTAGCAACTGAAACACCGTCTTTGGTTACAGTAGGCGCACCGAATTTCTTTTCAAGGATTACATTACGACCCTTTGGTCCTAAGGTAACCTTAACTGCGTTAGCTAATTTATCTACACCTTTTTTTATCTTACCACGCGCTTCGCTATCAAACTCAATTAATTTTGAAGACATTTTATTTCTCCTTTAGATTTATTCAAAAAAAAATTATTAACCGATAATTGCGAAAATATCACTCTCACGCATGATGAGATATTCTTCGCCGTCAATTGTTACTTCTGTTCCGCTGTATTTTCCATACAGAACCTTATCACCAACTTTTACTTCCATCTTAACCTGTTTTCCATCATCGGCAACTTTACCAGAACCGGCAGCAACTACGGTTCCTTCAACCGGTTTTTCTTTAGCAGTATCTGGAAGGATGATTCCGCCCTTGGTTTTTTCTTCAGCTTCATTTGGTTTTACAATAACCCTGTCAGCTAATGGATTTAACTTTAGTTTACCCATTTTTTACTCCTTTTTATTGTTTTAATTTGAAATGTTAGCACTCTTAAAAAGCGAGTGCTAATTTAATATTGTCAGTGGAAGATGTCAAGTCCCTGGGATTGTCTCATATCTTTAACGTCTTATTTTGCTTATATTTACAGATGTTAAGGCAATGTATGATGCCTCTACGTAAAAAGTTCAAAAAAATGAAAAATGAATTAAAAAAACTCTGGCTGATCATAAAACAACTGGATAGGAAGGTTGTGATAGTCTTTCTTTCTGTCGCAATTCTTCAAACAGTATCATGGTATTTCACATCCAGAAAATTTTTCAGAGCAAACCTGTTCAGTGATTACCAGTTTCATCAACATGTTTATTTGATTGAATACCTTTACTGGTTCATTGGCGACTTCTTTACTTTTTTTGTACTCCCTTTAATCATCATCAAACTTTTTCTGAAAGAGAAAATAAAAGATTACGGATTCATTCCGGGTGATTATAAGATTGGACTAAAGATTACATTTTTATTTTTAGTAATAATGCTTCCGTTAGTCTGGATTGCTTCATCTCTCCCGGAATTCAGTAAAACATATCCTCATTTGCCATCAGCAAAATCTAGCTGGGAAATTTTCCTCATCTTCGAAGCAGGAATGCTGATGTATATGTTTTCGTGGGAGTTTATCTGGCGAGGATTCATGCTTTTCGGACTTGAGCCGAAATTTGGATACTACTCCGTTTTGATTCAGATGATACCATTCCTGATTTTGCACAATGGCAAACCTGCACCGGAAACATTCGGCTCAATCATCGCGGGAATTGCATTAGGGATACTCGCATTACGAACAAGATCATTTCTGTATTGTGTTATAGTTCATATGAGTGTAATTTTTAGTATCGATTTATTTTCATCATTAAGATTCAGAGCTGATGATTATGGAATCGGGATAAGTTCATTCATTAATATTCTTTCAAAAATTTTCTGAGGATAAAATGAGATTCGCATTGAACGTTGATCACATAGCAACATTAAGGAATGCAAGAGGAGAAATGCAGCCTGATCCTGTTACTGCCGCACTTATAGCAGAGCAGGCGGGTGTTGATGGAATTGTTGTTCATCTCAGGGAAGACAGAAGACATATTAATGAAAGAGATTTAAGATTGCTGCGTGAACTCATCACAACAAAACTTGATCTTGAAATGGCAGCAACTGAAGAGATTATAAAAATTGCATGTGATGTTGGACCTGAACTCGCCACAATAGTTCCGGAAAAAAGATTAGAACTAACTACTGAAGGCGGAATAAATGTTCTTGATAACATTCAGCTTCTTTCTGATACAATAAAACAACTTCATAAGCATGAAATAGAAATATCACTTTTTATTGAACCTGAAATAAACCAGATAGACGCAGCAGCAGAGATTGAAAGTGATTATATAGAAATTCACACCGGAGTTTTTGCAAATGCATTATCAGAAGAAGAACAATTTGATGAACTTGAAAAAATCAGGGTTGCTTCAAAGCATGCAAAAAAGCTCGGGCTTGGTGTAAATGCCGGGCATGGACTTAATTATTCCAACATCAAAATTTTTCGCGAACTTACTGATATAGATGAAGTAAGTATTGGTCAGGCTGTTGTAGCCCGCGCAGTTTTTGTTGGAATGAATGAGGCGGTTAAAGAAATGATTGCTTTAATCAGGGCTTGACTTTACTGAACTTTCCGCTCATGTTATTAGCGGAATTTATATAATACACGGGTAATAAATAGGGAGAGAAGTATGCGGTTTAAAAGAATACTCATCGTCGTCCTTCCGGTAATTTTCTTTTCATTCACATTTAGCTCACAACTTGATTTCACAAACACAAAGAGTGTATATAGTATAAAAAAGCCGCAGAAAACGGATTATGACGGATTATGGGAGAAGGTAGATTCTCTTGAACAGTCAGGGTTATCGCGCTCAGCCCTGGAAATAGTTGAAAAGATTTATAAACGATCAAAAAAAGAAAATGTACATCCACAATTTATCAAATCAGTTTTGTACAAGCTTAAATTTGCAAATTACACTGAAGAAAACAGCCAGGTTAAAATTGTTAATGATGTAAAGAAAGAGATCAGCGATTCTGAATTTCCATCTAAAGCTATTCTCAAATCAATTCTTGCTGATATGTACTGGCAATATTACAGGAACAATCGCTATAAATATCAACAACGAACCGAAACAGTAAACTTTGATAATGAAGATTTCTTAACCTGGGATCTTAATCGGATTGTTAAAGAAATTACCAGGCTTTACCTGGAAGCAATCAGTGAAAAAGAAAAGCTTCAAAAAATTCCTGTACTTACTTTTGAAGATATTCTGGACTACAGCGATACTCAGTATTCAAATCTTCGTCCGACCCTGTATGATGTGCTTGCACACGAAGCACTTATATTTTTTAATAATGAAGAATCTTCTTTAACACAACCTGTTTATAAATTCATACTTAATAGCCCGGATGATTTTTCCGATGCGGAAGAATTCATCAAAATAAATTATAGTACACAGGACTCGCTATCACTTAAGTATTATGCCATAAAATTATACCAGGACCTAATTCAATTTCATCTTGCCACTGGCAATAGGGAAGCACTATTAGATATTGATGTAGCAAGATTAAATTTTGTTTTACGAAATAGTGTATACACAAGTAAAAGAACCTATTACTTTGCTTCACTGCAGAATATGTCATTACGATTTGCGGGAATTCCTCATTCATCGATAATCTGGTACAACATAGCAAAGTACTATAAAGAAGAAGGTGCAAAATATGATGCATCTGCATCTGACCAGCATAAATGGGACACCAAACGCGCGTTGGAAATTTGCGACAGTATCATCTCAACATTCCCCGATTCTTATGGCACTACACAATGTGACTATCTTAAAAGAGAAATATTTCAGAAGTCAATAGAATTCCAGGTTGAAAATGCAAACATTGAAGGACAGCCATTCAGAGCATTGATAACCTACAAGAATGTTCACAAACTTTTTTTCAGAGTAATCAAATTGGATGAAGCAGAAGAGTTAACAAGTATTTCTTATGAATATTATCGTGAAATAGAAAATTATCTTAATTATCAAAGAGTGAAAGAATGGACTCAGGTTCTGCCCAACCCGGGCGACTATCAAAAACATCGAGCAGAGGTAATCATTCCGGCTTTACCAGCAGGAAGATACATGATATTGGCTGCGACTGACAACAATTTTGTAGTTGAAAAGAATGCAATCGCCTATGCACGGACCTGGGTTACAAACATCGGGTTTCTTAAACGTGAATTACTCGATGGCAAGCTAAGCATTTTTACTTTTGATAGAAAAAGAGGGCTCCCAATAGGCGGAGTTAAAATTAAAGTCTATTCACAATACTATGATGATTCTTTAAGGAAGTATAGATACTTGTTACTTGACAGTCTATTAACTAACGATAATGGCGAAACAGAATTCGACTTAAGTAAAAAATCATCAGGACCATTTAAATTGTTTTTTCTAAAAGACAACGACCGGTTTGCCTCCGATGATCTTTATGACAGTTACTATCGTTTTAAAGATCAGTATGTTAAAACGTATACTCAGTCTATGTTCTTTACAGATAGATCAATATATCGTCCCGGACAGACAGTATATTTTAAAGGGTTGATGTATCAAACGAATGGTGATAAAGAACAGGGAGTTTTAGAGAATCATTCATCAGTAGTAAGTTTTTATGACGCAAACATGCAGAAGATCACTGATACCACATTAACTACAAATGAGTTCGGAACATTTAACGGTAAGTTTGTTATTCCATTTGGTAAGATTGGTGGGTTTTACACTTTAATGGTTGATGAAAAATATGCGGCAAGATTCAGAGTTGAAGAATACAAAAGACCAAAGTTCGAAGTAAAATTTGAACCGGTCAAAGGAAGTTATTCGTTAAATGATAAAGTAAAAGTAACAGGTGTCGCACAAACATTTTCCGGGGCAAATCTTAATGATGTTGAAGTCAAATACAGGGTTGTAAGAAATACTTCATTTCCATATTACAGTTGGAGGTGGAGAAACTATTATATCTGGTGCAGAAGTAACAGACCCGCTACTGAAATTATTAATGGCATTACAAAAACAGATGCTGAAGGTCGTTATACAATAGAGTTTGAAACTGTACCTGACTTAGCAATTCTTCGAGAAACCAATCCGGAATTCAGTTTTTCCATTACTGCTGATGTAGTGGATGTAACCGGAGAAACACATTCAGCACAAACAAATGTAATTGCCGGATATATATCATTGATGGCTGATGTGGAGCTGCCGGAAATAATAAATCAGGAAAGTAACTCAGAATGCGGAGTATCAACAAAAAATCTGAATGGTACATTTGAACCCGCAACGGTGAAGGTGGAAGTTTATAAATTAAAAACTCCCGAAAGAATTTTCAGAAAAAGATTGTGGGAGAAACCGGATACTTATATTTATTCAAAGGATGAATATTATAGTACATTCGATAATGATTCTTATAGTGATGAAGCTGAATTTTATAACTGGGAAAAAGAATTAATAGTTTTTGAAAGTAGTTTTCTGACCAAAGAAAATTCGAAGATTAATTTTGATAACATTGAAAACTGGAAGCCCGGAAAATATGAACTGATTCTGTCTGCAAATGATAAGAACGGAACACCGATTAAGTTAAACAAATACTTTACACTATTTAATCCGGACTCCGAAAAAATTCCATTAAGAGAAGCATCCTGGTTTTATTTTGATAACAGACAATATGAACCAGGTGAAACTGCTGCTTTTTATTTTGGTTCTGCACTTAATAATGTTAATGTTTACTATGAGCTTGAACAAAATGGAATCATCCTTGAGAGTGACAAAATACTCTTAAATGATGAACAGAAAGAAATTGAAATTAAAATTGAAGAAGAACACCGTGGAAATATTGCAGTTCAATTCTGGTTTACAGCAGATAACGAATTCCATCAATTCTCAAATACTGTTTTTGTGCCATGGACAAATAAAAATTTGAACATCTCATTTGAAACATTCAGGAATAAAATGATTCCCGGTAAACCTGAAGAGTGGAAATTAAAAATCAGTGATGCAGATGGAGATGAGGTCTCTGCTGAAGTTTTAGCATCAATGTATGATATGTCCCTGGATAAATTCACTTCTCACAACTGGGGCTCACACTATTTCAGGACTTATTATTCGATTCTTGAATGGCGAAGCAATAATTCATTTACCAAAATAAACTCATTTCTCTATCAAAAGAATTTTAATGAACCATTTACGTTAAACCTGGTAATTCCATATCCGACACTTAATCGCTTTGGCTTTTCTTTTGACGGATTCGACTACAAAAACAGGTACTTATATGTTGACATCCCGAAGAAGAAAAAGAAAAAAGGAAAAGTATCTTTAATAAAGGTTGATGACAGTGGTTATCTTAAATCATCTGAAGATCTTGATGAAATTTATGTCAGAGGGGCGAGAGGAGAGATTAACAAAAATGTCACCAACGCAAGTTCAATAATTGTTGCTGATGAAATTGAAAACCTTCCCGTTAGAGGAGTAAGTTCAGTTGTTTCCTCGCAGACAGGTATCATACCACCACCTCCACCGGAAGCAAATTTTGATAATATAAAAGTAAGAACAAATCTGAATGAAACTGCGTTCTTCTATCCTGAATTAAGAACAAATGAAGATGGCGAAGTAATAATATCATTCACATCTCCCGAAGCACTAACCCGATGGAAGTTTATGGCGTTTGCACATACCAAGGATATGCGAAATAAGTTCGTCACCGCAGAAGCTATCACTCAAAAGGATTTAATGGTTCTGCCTCACCCGCCAAGGTTTTTAAGAGAAGGGGATGAAATATTTTTCACAGCCAGAGTAACAAATCTCGCTAAAGGTAATATAACCGGGGCAGCAACTCTTCAATTGTTTGACGCATTTACTATGCAGCCGGTTGACAATGTATTCGGGAATGTTGATAACATAAAATCGTTCAATGTTGATTCAGCAATGAGTAAGGGTTTGGAATGGAAACTAAAAATTCCCGTTGGAAAAACTGATGCAATAGTATATCGTGTGCTCGCAAAGTCGGGGGACTTTTCTGACGGCGAAGAAAATTCCTTACCAATAATACCAAACAGGATGTTAGTTACAGAAACACTGCCTTTACCGGTTAAAGGAAAAGAGACTAAAACATTCGTACTGGAAAAAATGAAGAATAATACTTCATCAACATTACAGAATTATAATTTGTCACTGGAGTTCACTTCAAACCCTGCTTGGTATGCAATTCAGGCACTTCCATATCTTATGGAATACCCGTATGAATGCAATGAACAAACATTCAGCAAGTATTATGCAAACAGTATTGCTTCGCACATTGTTAATACTGATCCTAAGATTAAAGAAGTTTTTAAATCGTGGGAGACGATTGATAAAGATGCTTTACTTTCTAACCTTGAGAAGAACCAGGAGCTAAAAAATATTCTACTTGAAGAAACACCCTGGGTGCTTCATGCGCAAAATGAATCTGAACGGAAAAAAAGAATTGCATTACTGTTTGATCTTAATAAAATGTCTGCAGAAAAAACCAAAGCTGAGCAGATTTTAAAACTAAATCAGTATTCAAACGGAGGCTGGTCCTGGTTTAAGGGGTGTCCGGATAGCTGGTATATCACCCAATATATTGTTTCAGGAATGGGACATCTGGATAAGCTTGGAATTAAAAATTTCCGCCAGAATCCATCCACGTGGGAGATGGTAAGAAAAGCAGTTTATTATACTGATGCAAGAATGCATGAGTACTATATGAATCTTAAAAAGTACAAGTTCATGTTGAGTGCGGATAATTTAACCCAGATAATTATTCAGTACTTATATGGAAGAAGTTATTTTATTGATCTTCCTGTTATGGATCAGCATAAGGATGCATTTGAGTACTGGAAATCACAGGCAGTCAAATACTGGCTGCCAAATAACAAGTATATGCAGGGAATGATCGCGCTTGCTTTATACAGGTTTAATGAAGTACAAACTTCAAAGGATATTATTAAATCTATTTTAGAGAACGCAGTGTACAATGATGAAATGGGGATGTACTTCAAACAGGAATACGGATGGTACTGGTACGAATCACCAATTGAATCGCAGGCACTGTTGATTGAAGCTTTCAATGAAATTACGAACGATCAAAACTCAGTCGATCAGATGAAAACCTGGCTGTTGAAACAAAAACAGGTACAGGATTGGAAGACAACCAAAGCAACTGCCGAAGCTTGTTATGCACTTTTGTTGAGAGGATCAGACTGGCTTGCAGAAACTAAATTACCGGATATAATAATTGGCGGAGAAAAATTATTGCTTGAGAATAATCCTGACATTCACATTGAAGATGGGACAGGATATTTCAAAACTTCGTGGAAAGGTGATGAGATAAAACCTGAGATGTCAAATGTAACCGTGACGAATAATAACGATGTAGTTGCCTGGGGCTCATTATACTGGCAATATTTTGAGCAGCTTGATAAGATAACGCAGGCAGATACAAAACTTAAAGTAAATAAAAAACTATTTCTTGAACTTGATTCAGAAGCCGGAAAGAAAATTACTCCTGTTGATGAGTCAACTAAATTAAAACCCGGTGATAAAATAATTGTAAGAATTGAAATACGTGTTGACAGGGATATGGAATATGTTCATCTAAAAGATATGCGCGCATCAGGGTTTGAACCTATTAATGTTTTATCGACACATAAATACCAGGATGGACTTTGGCATTATGAAAACACAAGAGATTTTGCCACAAACTTCTTTATTGAACGAATGCCAAAAGGTACTTATGTATTTGAGTATCCGTTAAGAGTAAATCATAAAGGAGATTTCTCAAATGGGATTACCACTCTTCAATGTATGTATGCACCTGAGTTTTCAAGTCACTCAGAAGGTATACGGGTAATTGTTGAGTAAATATTAGTCAGATACTTTCTCATCTTTTAGTTTTCTTTTAAGCTCAAAGACTCTGACTATTACAAATGCGATAAGTGCAAAAATAAAGAATACCAGCAGCATCCAGGCAATTCCCTGCATGGTTTCTATGATTGTGCGGTAGACTTCCAGTATCCATCTTTCTGAAGTCAAAGCGCGGACAGATGTTCCGTCTTCCGGTGTTATATATACTTCAAGCTGCCATATCCTTACCCCGCTTGAAATGCCTGTTACATACATAGCAAAGCGAAGATACTTTGACCACGCGATGCTTATTGTATCAGCGATTATCCGCTCAAGGATTTTATTGATCGGTGAAGTGAAAATTTTGACGAGGAGGAAGGAAACAAGTAAGGCTATACCAAATGTTACAAGCAGCAATGTGATAAACATAAATTTCTCTTATTAGTTATTCTAAAATTATATTAAATACATACCATTTGGAATAAGCATCGTAAGAAAAATTTATATCACAACAGCATCAGGTTCAAAATTTATTTCTGGAAAATGACCGGAGGCTTGCTGAGTTTTTCCCGAAGAAGTATCAGCGTTAAACTTCACTATCGAACTTTTTTTCTTAATCAGTATCATTGTAATGTCGTCATGCTGATCGGATTCATTCCATTTTTTAATTCTGTATTTAAATTCTTTCATAAAATCATCAACGTGTTTATAGCTTGATGATTCCATCATTCGATATATTCTTTCATACCCAAACATTTCACGCTTCGAATTGAAATGTTCAGGCAAACCGTCAGTCATAAGTAAAATTGTATCATTTGGTGCTAATCTTATTTCGTGTTTCAGCACCCGTATCTCGCCAACACTGCCAAGCGGCAGACCTTTCATTGGAATTTTTTTTATGCGTTTTGTTTCAGAACAATAGTGTAGCAATGGTGGAAGACCGACTGCTGAAAGATGGAGAGCGCCATCTTTTATTTTCCCGACTGCTAGTGACATATAAAGTTTAGGTAAATTTATCTGCCTTAAAAAATGATTTGCTTTCCTTAAAAACTCTGCAGGATCCATGCACATCGAGTAGTTAGAGAATAATGATTTAATTGCTGTTACCATTGCACCTGCCTGCGCACCGTGCCCGGTTGCATCACCGATTGCAAAAGTAAGTACGCCGTCATCACTTAAATGAAAATCATAATAATCTCCGCCTATCTCAGAAGCAGTACTCATCATTACCGCAATATCAAGTTCCGGATGCTGTGGTATTGTTTGAGGAAGCATAGATAATTGTAATCGTCTGGCAGATTCAAGTTCATTAGTTTTTCTTAGGTACTCCTTTTCCAGTTCTTTTGATTTTTCTTCAAGCAGGCTGGACTTTAAAAATACTGTTCTCATATAATACTCAATGCCATAACTTGCAAACATTCCAAGCAGGTTAGCAGATAACACATAAAATGAACTTGTGAAAACTTCGGCTGCTGGCAGAGAAATAAAATTAAATAGTATTATTTCATAGCTGATTGCGATAACCCATGTTGCAATTGAGGCAAATATAAATCTCATTCGCAGAAGACTGTGCGCGTACATCACTGAAAGAATAATTCCCACATAAAGAGAATGCCCGCCATAAATTGAGAATAGCATCACATTTAATCCGCCGCCAAGCATCAGTACCAGCAGAACAGGCTGATAATTTTTAATAAAAAATTTTGTAAAGCTGATAAGCGTCGCGGCAGTAAAATAAATTATACCGCAAATTTGTATGATACGGAACTCTGTTTCAGAAGAAGTAATAAAGTTATCGCGCAGATATCCGAATACAACATAAAGAACAATTGCAAGCAGCATACTTAGTCGAAAAAGTTTTAGTGATTTGCATGACTGGTAATTCGCAAAAGTCTTATTCATCTCTGTCGAATCGAATGATAATGTAAATGGATTCATCTTAATTGATTCGATAGATCTGATTGAATCTGATACAGGATTAATTATTCTTTTCATTTTCAGGTTATGACTTAACTGAATTGAATATTCTGATAATAGCATCAGCGCTCTGCTCAATATCCTTTTGGGTTGTAGCCCATGATGAAATACTTATTCTCATTGCAGACTTTCCATTCCAGTTAGTGCCGCTGCAATAACAGGTGCCGTCACTTTGAATTAATTTCATTACCTTACTTGTAATTTCATCACTTCCAAAAGATACAAGTACCTGGTTCAATACAACATCATTAAGTATTTTAATTCCATTCGAAAGCAAGATATCACTGAATAATTTTGCGAAGTCGCATGTTCTGGTAATAAGATTATCAATCCCGCTAATACCAAGAGTTTTTAGTGCTGCCCATATCTCTACTCCGCGGGCTTTACGTGAAAGTTCAGGAGTGAATTGATAAGGGATTCTTCCACCCGTTTGATCTAAATAATCTCCTGAAACTGACATCGCTGCTCTCAGATCATCTGAACGCTTGCAGAAAACGAGTCCTGAATCATAAGGCACGTTAAGCCATTTGTGTGCATCTGTTGCCCATGAATCAGCAAGTTCATACCCGTTGGTTAAATGAGAATAAGACTTTGATGCACCCGCCCATAAACCAAAAGCTCCGTCAACGTGTATCCACGCTCCTTTAGATTTTGCAACAGGGATTATCTTGTCTGCAGGATCGAATGAACCTGTATTGACGTTACCGGCTTGCAGGCAAACAATTGTATTTGCATCAACATCAGGAAATTTTTCTGCTATGATTTTTCCCTGGTCATCAACGGGAACTTTAATTACTCTTCCTCTTCCAAGTCCAAGCAGACTTATTGCTTTCATCAGACTGCCGTGTGCGTCCTGGCTGACTACAACTTTTATCTGCGGGGCACCATTCAATCCGAATTCCTGTACATCCCATCCATGTTTCTTTAGTACATAATGACGGGCTGCGGCAAGTCCGCAGAAGTTTGCCATTGTCACTCCGGTCGTAAAACCAACGGCTGATTCACTTGCAACAGGTAAAATCCTTACCAACCATTTTGCAGCAATATCTTCCAGTCTGGCACTAACCGGTGATGTTACATTAAGACCTGCATTTTGATCCCATGCACCGGCAAGCCAGTTTGCGGCTAATGCTGCCGGTTGACTTCCACCTATTACAAATCCGTAATATCTTCTTCCGGCATTTGCAGTTGTTGCCGGCGATCCGAGTTTGTGAAGCATCTCTATTGTTTGTGCAGGATCTATCGGGTCTTCCTGTAAAGGCTCATTGAACTTTTCAAGATTGTTTAAAGCTTCCTGGTCAGGATAAACATTTCTTTCATTGAGTCCAGTCAAATATTCCAAACTGAATTCTTTTGTTAAACCGAGCAGGCTTGCAAGCTGATCATCTCTTTCATCTTCTGAATCAGGATATGGATTATTATTCATTGTATTTGTCTCCGTATCGATAAAGGGATCATAATTATTTAATGCGAACATGACTTCTCCTAAGTTATAATAATTTTTTGTTAAAGAATATTGTGTGCTATCAGTAAAGGAATCAGTATATAAAGTATCGTATCCCTGATTGTGTAGTACGAAACGATTACTGCAAAAACTTTCCAGCCCCGCTGTTTTAAAAGAGATTTAAATCCCTCACGTTTTGCAATTAGTATGCTGTCAATTATATAGTACTTGTAAAATCTTATGATAAAATTTCTGGAAGATAATTTTTCAAGTGCCGCTTCTATCTGGTTCATTAATACCTCATTAAACCGAGTGAAGCTGCAAATCACTTACAGCCTCACTACTTTTGATTATGATATGTTTATTCAACTTCACCAAATGCCGGTGAGGTTGTTTTAGTTTTTTTCCCGACAGGAAATAACATCGGGACGGACTTTCTGTAGTTCTCATATTTTTTTCCATGTTCTTTAAGCAGGTCTTTTTCTTCAAGGATTATAGCTACAAGAATATATGAAGTTGTTGCAATGGCAAACACAAGGTGAGCAATTGTCATAACAGGTGTTGACCAGAACATAATCAGCCAACCGAGATAGAGAGGATGACGAACAAGTTTGTAGGGACCGGGTGTAACAAATCCCAATGGTTTGTATTCCTGCTTTCTCCAGTAAAACCAAACCTGTCTTAATCCAAACAGATCAAAGTGATTGATTAGAAAAGTTGTTACCAATACCATTAGTCCGCCAAACAGCATCAGACCGTTAAGTACTACAGCAAACACGGGATCCTGAACATTCCAGATAGTTACTCCCATCGGCTGCCATAACCAGTACAATAAAATAACAGCGATGCTTGAGAACAGCACATAAGTACTGCGCTCTGCTGCATTTGGGATTAACTTAGTTATCATTTGTTTGAAACCTTTTCTTGCCATAACACTATGCTGAACAGCAAAGAGTGCAAGTAATCCCGAATTAATTAATAGTGCTTCTGCAAAAGGAACTGACGCAGCAGAATCAATTGATTTGGGAACTAAAAAATTTCCAAGGAATCCCGGCAGATAGCAAAAGACTCCAAAGAAAATGAAGTAACTGACTACTCCATAGAGAAAAACGAGATGGCGTTTCATAGAAACCTCCTGAATTAATGATTGATTTATATTGATTTAGAATTTCTGAGAGACGTTTGCTGTGTTTGTTTCGGATCCACAAATCATCGAACCCAGAAAAATTACGGCTGCAAATTTAGTGGCTGAAGGAGAGCTAATATTTCAGAATGGTTGCAATGTTTTTAATTATTGATGCAAAGAAAATGCAGATTTAGATGGGTTTTAACAGATGTTGTAATAGTTTTAACTATCGTTGCATCATTCTTTTTAATGGTCAGCTAAGGTTGTTATGTTGTTCATTTTGTCTGCTTCTATACTCAGAGGGTGAGCATCCGAATAGTTCGTGAAAAGATTTATTAAAATATGCCTGGCTGTTGAATCCGACCTTGTAAGCAATTTCAGCCATTGAACCTGCATCCTGTAAAATGAATTGCGCCGCTCTTTGTAATCTGAAATTTCTTATAAATTCTGTTGTTGATTGGTTTGTTACAGCTTTTAATTTCCTATGAAGCTGTGATCGGCTCATCCCAATTTCTGAAGCTAATTTATCGACACTGAAAGATTCATCTTCCATATTTATTTCGATTATAGATTTTAATCTCTCAATAAACTGAACCTGTGATGAAGGTACAATTACTTCGGCAGGTTTCAGGATCATCTCAGAAGTAAATTTAGTTCTTAATTGTTCTCTTGTCGTGATCAGATTCTTAACTCTTAACCTGAGTTCTTCCGGGTTAAATGGTTTAATCAGGTAATCATCTGCGCCGAGTTCCAACCCGCCAAGTTTATCTTCCATTGCGGCTTTTGCAGTCAGTAATATCAGAGGTATGTGATTTGTCTTGTCATTAGTTTTGATTTTTTTGCATAACTGGAAGCCATCCATTTTCGGCATCATCACGTCAGAAATGATAAGATCAGGAATAAACTCTAATGCTTTATCAAGTCCATCTTTGCCATCTATGCTTTCTATGACTTTAAATGATGATGAAAGATTATCCTTAATATATTTTCTCAGGTCGGAATGATCTTCAACCACAAGTATAACGTCACGGTCAGTTTTTAGTTTATCAGACACTTCTTCGATGTTAGTATTAATCGCAGATTTTTCTATTGAAGAGAATTGCTCATTAATATTTTCAATAATCTTTTCGTCTGAAATATCATTATTACTTAGGTGATTTCTTCCCATTGGGAATGATAGTTTAAACTCTGTGATATCATATTCACTGGAAACACTGATTGTCCCTTTGTGCATCTCGACAAGCTCTTTTACTAAAGCCAACCCTATACCTGTCCCTTCAAACAAACCTTCTTCTGCTTTATGCACTTTGTAGTATCGCTCAAACAAATGGCTAAGATCAGCTTTCGATATTGTTATACCGGTATTCAATACACTTATTAAAGCCGAATTGTTCAGTGATGTTACTTTGATTTCAATTTCATTTCCTTCCGGTGTGTATTTAACTGCATTTGAAATCAGGTTGGATATAATTTTTTCCATCTTATCCTGATCAAAGAAAAGATTAATAACATCTGTCGAAGCACTGTTAATGGGTGAGTTGTTAAAAGATAATTTTATTTTTTTCTGTTCGGCTAAAGAGGCAAATGATACAAACACTCTTTTCACAAAACTTACAATATCTTTTTCAGATGCTGTGAGTTTAGATTTTCCTGCTTCAATTTTTGATAACTCAAGCAACTGGTTTATTAATTGAAGAAGCCTGTAAGCATTCCGCTTCATTACACCAAGGTCATTGATGTCATTCTTGTTTACTAATCGCTGTTCAAAATTTTGAATCAGTCCAAGGATCAGAGTCAAAGGGGTTCGGAACTCATGAGATATATTTGCGAAGAAGTGTGACTTAAGCTGATCAACTTCCTGAAGTTTGTTCGCTTCAAAATCTTTCAGCCTGAGTTCATTCCTTAACCGGACGCGTTTCATTTCATACTGCCTGAATGAATACAATATGGTTATGAAAAATACACCGTATAGTAAATAAGCCCACCACGTTTGCCACCAGGGAGGCAGTAAAATAATTTTTACAGAAAGCCCTGCTTCATTCCACACGCCGCTGCTGTTAGTAGCTTTAACATAAAAAGTATATTCACCCGGATCCAGATTAGTATATGTAGCAAACCTCTGATTTCCTGCCTGCACCCAATCCCTGTTAAACCCTTCCATCTTATATGCATAAAGATTTTTTTCAGGATTGCTGAAATCAAGTGATGCAAATTCAAATGTGAAAAAATTCTGATCGTGAGATAAAGTTATTTCTTTTGTGTAGTAAACATTTTCTTTAAGCTCTGATTCCACGCCCGGCGCAATTGATTTATTAAATATTCTGAAATCAGTCAGTACAATATTCGCGGGTTTTGTTTTTGTGTTAAGATTTTTTGGGTCGATAATGTTTAATCCGTTTTTGCCTCCGAAATAAAGCATACCGGTAATTTTACTTGCATAACCGGCATTTTGTATAAATTCATTTCCCTGCAGTCCATCATTCACATCGTAATTCTTGAATAGATTTTCTGATACAATAAATTTAGAAATCCCTTTGTCCGTACTGATCCATAAATTGCCGTCTGTATCCTCTACAATTGAGTTAATTATATTACTTGGAAGACCATGCATTGTCGTGAAGTGCGTAAAAGATTTTGTCTCCGGTTTCCATAAATTTAATCCGCCTCCGAAGGTGCCTATCCATGTTTGTGCTTTGCTATCGACATACAAACAAATAACTCTGTTTGAAGTAAGTGAGTTTAAATTTGTAACGTCATGTGTGAATCTTTCAAATCTTCCGGTTTGCCTGTTAAGCCGATTTAAACCACCCGTTGTTGAACCCGCCCAGATGCTGCCATATCCATCTTCACATATTGCCGCTATTTCATTACTGGAAAGAGAGGTTGAATCATTTGGTATGTTTTTGTAAAGAATAAATTTTTTCGCTTCAGGATTATATTCACATAAACCACCGGCACCTGTTCCGATCCAGATATGACCATCCTCGGATTCAAAAATTGAGTGAATAAAATTATTGGGGATTGAATTTTTATTCTGCGGATCAAAATTAATATGCGAACTCTTTGTCCCATCATCGCGAAACAGATATATGCCATCGCCAAATGTACCAGCCCATATTGTTCCATCTTTTGCCTGGATCATGGATCTTACTTCGACTCCGCCGAAGTATGATATCAGGTCTTGCGTGGCAATTTGCTGATGAATCTTATAATCACTGCTGAACTGATCTGTTACTTTAAAAATTCTTCCGCTGCCTGTACCAATCCATAACGTTTTGTTTTTATCTTCTAGCACTGCGGAAACTTCAGGGTATTCATCATTTATACTTTGATTGAATTCAATTGTCCTGATCTTCTCTGAAGAAATATTGTATTTGTTTATTCCCGTTGTATAAGTCCCGATCCATAATACGTAGTCATCATCCATTAAGAGGGAAGTGATGTATTGTTCGCTGATGCTTTCGGGATTACGGGATGCTTTATAAGTTATTTGCTTTACTGTTGAAGGGTTATAGCGAATCAATCCATCCTCAATTGAACCTGCCCATACAGTACCGTCGCTTCCTGAAAAAATACTTCTGACTGTAAGATGACTTTCCTGTGAAAGATGTTTTCTGAATGAAATATTTTCCTGTTCGGTATCAACAGAGTAAAATCCTGAATAAGAACCAACCCAAAGAATCTTTTCCTGCAAGTGCAATGACACAATTCCGTTAGCGACAATGTTATCCGGATTTTCTGGATCTATCTTGTAGTTAAAGATTCTGTTAGTAACAGGATCATATTTATCCAGTCCGCCTCTTCCGCCAATCCAGATATTGTTTTGACTGTCTCTCGCCAGGCTGAAAACAAAATTATTGCTTAAAGAAATATTTCCTGTTTTCTGGTGTTTAAAATTTGAAAATTTATTTTTCAAAGGATTATATCTGCTTAGTCCATTCCGTGTGGCAATCCAAAGATTTCCTTTTTCATCAGGAAGAATTTGCCAGACAATATTATCAACCAGTGAATTTGAGGAGTCGGGGTTATGTCTGAAATGCAGAAAAGTTTCAGTCCTTAGATCGAACCGGCTCATACCTTCCCTCGTGCCAATCCAGAAAATTCCTGTATCAGTTTCGCAAATTGTGTTTACGGCATAGTCGGGAAGACTATTCACATTACCGGGTTGATGCCTAAATACTTTAAATTTATAACCATCATAGAGATTCAATCCATCCTGGGTTCCGAACCATAACAGCCCGAGTTTATCCTTGTAAATACAGAATATCTGGTTTTGTGAAAGACCATCTTCAATATTAATTCTTTTAAACTTTGCATGGCTGTTCTGACCATATAATTCAACGCCTGATTGCATTGCAATCAACAAAAAGATCAGCAGCAGTTTGCTCATTTTAATCATCAGTTGTCGAGTTATTGTTTGGAATGACGGTCGAATATAACGCGGGGTGTTTTAATCTGCAAGGAAAAGATTTGAGATCCTGTCGATGCAACAGCAAATAATTCTAAAAGATGATTTGAAAATTATGTGTAATTTAAAGCACCCGGTTGCAATGTTATTCATCATAAAATTAATTTTCTGATAGACTTTGAAACGAGGCATTACGTGCACAAACTATATGAAGAAAAAAGAATTGTCAGTACATACGATTCGGATTTTCAAAAGCAATTAAAGATAAGCAGCATATTCAATTACATGCAGGATACAGCGGCTTCAAACGCTGATCAGCTTGGTTTGGGTTATGAACACCTTCTGCCGCTTGAATTGGCATGGATTTTATCCTGGGTTAAAGTTGAGATAGATGAGTATCCTGTTTATGGTCAGGAGTTACTTTTGAATACGTGGCCCAAATGCAGCTACAAGTTGTATTCGATTCGTGATTTCAGAATTAAGGATATGAATGAAAAAATAATGTGTCGTGCTACAACAGCCTGGCTTCCCATCAATATGAAAACAAAACGTGTCACAGGTATTCAGAATCTGCCAGCTCCGATTCCTTATAATCCTGAACTCATTGGTGTTGATGAACAGCCATCAAAAATTTTAATTCCTCAACTAAAACAAATTCTGTTTGCTAAAAAATTCAGGTACAATGATCTTGATATTAATCATCACGTGAATAATGTTAAGTATGTTGAGATGGTACTTGATGCTTTTACATTGGAACAGTATGCTTCTCATACTATAAAAAGTATAACAGTCTCTTTCTTATCAGAAAGCTTTTACGGTGATGAAATTGAAGTGAATATTTCTCCAGGTGAAAATGAACTTATAACATTTGTTGAGGGAGTCAATACACAATCTCAAAAACAGGTATTTGCAGCTAAAGTTGAATTGAAATAAAGTCTGTTAATTTCTTTGTCTTATTCTTATTCTTTCTCTTCATTCCGTCTCGTATAAAATACGGGATCATTCTGGAACCATATCATTTTATTTTCATTAAATACTACAAGAGCATTTTCAAGAGAATCAATTTCCAGGTGAGGATGTTTGTAATAATATGATTTAGAGTTTGATTCATCATTCAATGAAGTATTAAACAAGTACTTCCTTTCGTATCTGCAGGTTAAATCAGAGTTAAAAATGAAAGTCTCATTTATCTTACCGCATTTATAGTTCTGCTTTGAGTTATGTTCATAAACACAAGCATAATTTTCATGTTCCCATTTCCCGTAAATACTTTTCTGTCCGATTGAATCTGAAAAAAACATTCTGAATTCCTGCAGCATCAAAAAATTATCTTCAAAAGAAATACGTCTCGGGTCAAAGATGTAAACCAAATCTTTTAACGGTTTATTAACAATATCACGTGAGTATTCAATACCTGCTTCATAAAAAAGAAGATTACCATCTTTGATTTCAAACTTTCCACTTAATACATAATTAACAACGTATGTGTTTTCTGCAAACAAGAGGGGAGTAAGTAAAGTATCAGTGAAAGTCCCGTCAGAATTTAATTGAATCATACCCCTGTTTTTAGCTTCCCAACTTCCAACAATTTTTTTTTGAAGCTGTTTATCACTTTCTGAAAGTGAGTGATCGCTTGCAGTACAGGCGGAAAAATAAATTGCAAGAAATACAGCTATTATTTTAAGAGTCAATTGCATTATAAAATTTTATCTCTGTTTAACTGGCAGATGATCGGGGACAAAAAAAGTTTCGGAAGAAAGAATATTTAGATAAATAAAACTATCACCCTTATTATCTCTAATAAGGGTGATAGAAAAAAAGTGCTATTGAACTACTTTAAATCTTATTGCCTGACCGCCACCGGGTGCAAGTTTGATTTCAAGTGTTGATGAATTTGTTACATTCTTTTTTTCAATTTTATAATCCTGAGGATTATTCAACCAATCAGCTTTATCGCCATCACGATAAATTTCTGCGACGAACTTTTTATCCTTACTGAGAAAATCAAGTTTGATATTGAATGATCTGCGCTCTTCATCACTTATTGCACCAAGATACCAGTCATCAGAGTTTTTGTCTTTTCTTGCTGTGATAATATGATCACCGGGTTCTGCATCAATTATTTTTGAATCAGACCAATCGACAGGAACATCCTCAATGAACTGAAATGCATCGGGATATTTTTCATAATTCTCTATAAGGTCAGCAGCCATTTGAAGCGGGCTGTACAGCGTAACATAAAGCGCCAACTGTTTTGCGAGTGTTGTATGAACCTGTTCAGTTTTTTTGTTTGGATCATAAACATCCATCTTCATCTGGAAAATTCCCGGAGTGTAGTCCATTGGTCCACCCATAAATCTTGTGAATGCAAGAATTGTTTCATGTTCTGGCGGATTACCGCTGCTCCAGGCGTTAAATTCATTTCCGCGTGCTGCTTCTGCTGCAAGCCAGTTTGGGTATGTGCGGTGTAATCCTGTTGGTCTTACGGATTCATGTGAATCAATACTGATCTTATACTTCGCGGCTTTTTCAAGTACTCTTGTATAATGTTGTATCATCCACTGTGAATCGTGGTGCTCACCGCGTGGAATTATTTTTCCAACGTAACCTGTTTTAACAGCGTCATAACCATGCTTCTTCATGAATGTAAAAGCTTCATCCATTCTTCTTTCATAATTTGTAACCGAAGCAGATGTTTCGTGATGCATAATTAACTTCACGCTTTTTTCTTTAGCATACTTTTGAAGTTCTTCAACATCAAAATCAGGGTATGGAGTTACGAAATCAAAAACTTCTTCCTTCCATTGACCGAACCAGTCTTCCCAACCTACATTCCAGCCTTCAACAAGAACTCCGTCTATATTATGTTTTGCTGCAAAGTCGATATACTTTTTTGTGTTTTCAGTTGTTGCGCCGTGTTTGCCGTTAGGAGTTAACTTACTCCAATCAGTATCATCTAACTTTATGTTGCTCACGTTTGCATAATTCCAGCTCATCGTACCAACGTGCATTCCCCACCAGATACCGATATACTTAACGGGCTTAATCCAGCTTACATCTTCAAACTTTGTCGGTTCATTTAGGTTAAGAATTAATTTCGATGTAAGTATATCTTCAGCTTTATCACTTACAATGAAAGTTCTCCACGGTGTTTTACAAGGTGTCTGTAAATATGCTTTGTTTCCGACAGCATCCGGTGCAAGATGAGATGTAAGCGTAAAACTCTTCTGATCGATAACCATATAGTAAGCAGGATAATCTAATAACGAAGCTTCGTGAATGTTGATATAAAGTCCGTCTGTAGTTTTCAACATCAAAGGTGTTTGAACGATATTCGGTTCAGTGATAGACTTTACAATTATATCATCAAAATTTCTTCCTTTGGTCGCATCAACTTCACTAAGTTTTGAGGTTGTATAGGTGTATTCCTGGCTGTCATAGTCACCGGGAAGCCACCAGGCTTTGTGATCTCCAGTTAAAGCAAATTGGGATTTTTCTTCCATCACTGTAAAGTATTTCAGACTATCCTGTGAAGGGAATTCATACCGGAAGCCAAGTCCGTCGTTGAACAATCTGAAAATGACTATTACAATTCTTTCTGTTCCGGTTTGATTAAGGTGAACTTTTAATTCATTATAATGATTGACGATAGTATTCACTTCACCCCAGACAGGATTCCATTCCTCGTAAAATGTTGATGTCTCGGCCGAAGTAATTTTAAATCCATCAACAAGATCCGGTAAACCTGAGAGTTCAATGCCAAGTCCGCTTTTGTTTATAACATTTTTATTGCTGCGTTCCATTTCGTAAAAAAGTCTACCGTTGTTATCAAGTGAAACGGAAAGTGAGAGTTTTGAATCCGGGGAAGAAATTGTCTGAGTAAAATTTAGTTGTGTCATAATTATAATTAATGCGATGAAGATTTTCATTTACTTAATTCCTCATAAAAAAAGTTTAATAATATCTTCTTCAAACATAAAGAAAATCCCGCACAGTTTTTCACTAGCGGGATGAGGCAATAGTACACTGATCTGACTGATAATTGTGGTGATTTATGATCTGAAAACTAACTCAACTGATTTCACTTTTACGGGTTTGAATCAATGATTGCTTTTACTTTTTCTTTGTCTGATGAATAAGTTAAGGCATTGATAAGCTGATGCGCGTTATACTTATCAATAACATTGGGATAGAGAATTCTTACCATCTCAACTTTTCCGTTTGAGTATGAAAATAATTCTAAGAGTCGCACCAATTGTGCAACTGAAAAATAATTGTAGCGCGCAGATATTTCTATGATTGATAACTGATCTGACTCATAAGATTCATTCTTAACACTGTTGTATAGTTGTTGAAAGTCCACTTCATTCATAGCCATTGGTTCAACGGGGTCGTATTGTTCATCTTCAATTGGTAAGGAGAGAAGCAGGTCGTGAATTTCGATCAGTAAATCTTTACTTCTTGAATAATCACGGTAACTTAATTTGGTA
The DNA here is from genome assembly GCA_016700155.1 of Ignavibacteriales bacterium. NCBI lineage: Bacteria > Pseudomonadati > Ignavibacteriota > Ignavibacteria > Ignavibacteriales > Ignavibacteriales bacterium. Next base: position 2,654,104 of record CP065001.1, on the reverse strand, counting down.
AGAAAATCCCGTTCGAGTGTTTCAAGTGCGGAGATGATCTTTGTCATCTTTACCTTTGGGGACATAACGCGATCGTCGTTATGCTTGTCGCGCTTTTTATGTTGTGCAGTAAGAGCAACTGAACAGAGAATAACAACAAGTATTATCTTAATTTTCATTTTAGCCTCATAGTTAGTGTGAATGTGTGTGTAAATATAAAACAGTAAGGGTTGAAACGAAAAAATTTACTATGACAGATGTTAAAATATTCCTGTGGTTCATTTTTCTAGAAAGGCTGCTACTCACTCTGCAAGAAAGGTTGAGATGGAAAAAAGAATCAACAATGTTTCAAAAATTCTAATCAACAATTATTATAGAATACGATAACAATTTCATCCAATAATATTGTGGGTCATTAAAAGGAAAAATATCATTGAAGTGATATATCTTTACAAACCCTATTCCTGGTTTTAAGTAGTAGTCAGTAACATCTACAACTATTTCAAAACTAAAAATATAAGAAGTATGCCTGATTCTGTAACAGTCATTGTAAGTTTCAGTGTAACCTACGACATCAAGAATTTCTTCAACACGAACAGTATCAAACAGAACATTCTGATATTGTGAATTCCATGCTTGTCCAACACTTAAATTTTCTTCACACAACTTCACTTTATAGAGACTTACAGCATCCCTGTGTTTATATATTTTTCTGTTATTAAATGAAAGCAATTCATCGTACCACATTTCAGAACGTGTTCCGTAACGGATTTGTGTTATTAATTCTTGATTAGGTCCAACCACCTTTCCTATTACATTGGAATAAACCGTATCTGTTACCGTTCCTGATGAATCCGCAATTAAATAAGTCCAGCTATTACCCATTGAGTTTGGCAGAATATAGTCAGAAACTTCAAACATTGGCAATTTAACATTCAGATTCCGGGTTAGTGTTATAACTGTATCTTTGGGGGCATAGTCAGTATGTGTTATGTGGATAGTTTGTTCTCCTGCAGGTATTTCTGAAAAAGTGAAATGCCCCTGATCATCGGTTGTGTCAACTTTGTTATTGATGGAAATAATTGCACCTGAAATCGGCAGTTCAGCAGCACCAACTTTTATATAAACCGTACCTTGGACATTAAAAGAATTATCCGGTTCAATTGTTTTTTCACATCCTGAATAAAAAAGTTGAAGTAAACAAACTATGATATGAGTATAACGGATTTCAATTGGGTTGATAGCATTAATAATATTTTTTATCTGCCTCATAACTAACCCTTTATATTTCTCTGCCTAAAACTTATACGATAGTCAGATGAAAGTCAAAATAAAACGTGTATTGGATAAATACAGTTGCACTACATCGTGTTAATTCGATGTTTAGATCAACTCAGTATGAAAGAAACACAGCAGTTATTATCTAATATTAACCTTAGAATTAAATGCTATTAATTCTTACTTAACTGATTACACATGTAGTTCACTAAAAAAAAATTTTTCAGCGGGAACTTTTTAAAAACAATTTTGGTTTTCACTTTTGACACTCACCTAAATTCTTAATCAATAAAAAAGGAGATCGTTATGAAGAAAACCTTCTTAGCTGGTGTGGTATGTTTATGTTTGACAGCCTTTGTGAACGCTCAGGTTGCTTCAGGTGTTTCCAGGACACAATTTGCGGATAATTGGAAATCACTTCCCCAACAATTGTTTGACGGAAGTTCTCTATTCTTTGATAACTTTAACGGGGATAATACCGTTACAGGGTTAACCGGACGCGGTTATGTTGTACTTAACCAGGATGGCGGCGGAACGGCAGATCCATTTTTTCAGGGGAACCCAACTGTATTAACTGCTTACGAAGGTCCGACCAATGGTTATGTTGCCTCCAACTACCAGGGAGCTAACGGATTTCTTATCGATCAGTGGCTCATATCTCCGCCCATAAATGTTACAGCAGGTGATACTTTAAGTTTCTGGCACAGATCGCCGGATAACAACACATTTGATGATTCGATTTTTGTGCGCTACTCAACAACAGCCGGAATTACTCCCGCGGCATTTGATGTTACCTGGGGAAGATATCTTGTGAGTGAATCAGGATGGGCACGCTGGACAGGAACTTTTAATCATACCGGAACTATCAGATTTGCTATTCAGTATTACCATACTAACGGAGGACCTTCAGGCTCATATTCTAATTTTATAGGAATTGATCTGCTCGAAGTATTAAGCTCAACTGCAGCTACAACAGCAAGGGTACAGGTTATTCATAATTCTGCTGATGTGCTTGCTGACTCGGTTGATGTTTATATAAATGGTGCGCTTGCAATAAATAATTTTGCTTTCAGAACAGCAACTCCTTTCCTCGACCTTCCTGCAGGAGTCACTCTTAATATTGGTATAGCACCTAAAACCAGTACTTCAGTTAATGACACTCTTAAGAATTTTCCAGTAGTTCTGACTGCGGGTGAAAAATATACGGTGATAGCAAATGGAGTTTTAAATCCTGCACTTTATTCTGCAAATCCTGACGGAAGAAATACGGCATTCACACTTCTGATTAAAACTATGGCGAGAGAAGTCGGTTTGGGAAGTGATGTAGATTTCTTTGTACTTCATGGTTCAACAGATGCTCCGACAGTTGATGTTAAAGCAAGGGAAGTAGGTAATGCTACATTGGTAAATGATGCTGCATACAGAGACATAACAGGTTACTTATCTGTTCCGGCTGCGAATTATACTCTTGATTTATATTTAGGTAATGGAGTTAACTATGTTGCTTCGTTCACCGCTCCGCTTTCCGGATTAGGCGGTGGTGCTGCGGCAGTTTTTGCATCAGGGTTTTTGAACCCGACGGGAAATCAAAACGGTGCTGCCTTTGGATTATTTGCTGCATTACCTAACGGCACAGTTATTCAGTTACCGGCGGCTTCGGCTCCAAATGCTAGGGTGCAGGTTATTCATAATTCATCTGATGTGCTTGCGGATTCAGTTGATGTTTATATAAACGGTGCGCTTGCAATAAATAATTTTGCTTTCAGAACTGCAACACCTTTCATTGATTTAGCTGCAGGTGTTACCCTGAATATTGGTATAGCGCCAAAAACCAGTACTTCAGTAAATGATACGTTGAAGAATTTTCCTGTTATTCTGACAGCTAATGAAAAATATGTTGTAATTGCAAACGGTGTTCTTAATCCTGCACTTTATGCGGCTAACCCTGACGGCAGGAATACTGCTTTCACACTTTTTGTAAAACCAATGGCAAGAGAAATTGCAACCGGCAGTGATGTTGATTTCTTTGTTTTGCATGGTTCAACAGATGCACCGACTGTAGATGTTAAGGCGCGTGAAGCAGGCAATCTTACTCTCGTTAATGATGCTGCCTATTCAGATCTAACAGCTTATTTATCAGTACCGCCAGCGAATTACACACTTGATCTATATCTCGCTAATGGAACTACATTAGTCAATTCATTCATTGCTCCGCTAGCAGGGCTTGGCGGTGGTGCTGCAACTGTTTTTGCATCAGGTTTCCTTAATCCGGCGGCTAACCAGAATGGCCCGGCCTTCGGAATATTTGCCGTACTTGCAAATGGTACTGTTGTACAGTTTAACACAGGCGTTGTACCTGTGGAGTTAAGTTCCTTTACTGCTAACATTGAAGGAAATAATGTTACTCTGAACTGGGTAACATCAACAGAAGTAAACAACCGGGGATTTGAAGTACAAAGAAAATTCGCGGATGAGTTTGTAACCATTGGTTTTATTGAGGGTTTTGGAACAACTTCTGAAGTTCGGAATTATTCATTCAGAGATAAAGATTTGAATACTGGGAAATATGTATACAGGTTAAAACAGATTGACTATGATGGAACATTTGAGTATTCAAATGAAGTTGAAGTGAATGTTAATGTTGTGAAGGAATATTCGTTATCACAGAATTATCCAAACCCTTTTAATCCTTCAACAAAAATAATTTTCAGCCTTGCATCGGATTCAGATGTTTCGTTGAAAATATTTAACGTTCTTGGACAGGAAGTAGCATCTCTTATCAATGGTAGAATAGCAGCCGGGGAACAGAGTGTTAACTTTAATGCTGATGGACTTAACAGTGGTGTGTATTTTTATCAGATCGATGCAACAGGAATTGACGGATCAAAATTCTCGCAGACTAAGAAGATGATTCTAACAAAATAAAAACCTCCGACAATCCTGCACCGCATGGTGCATGAGGAGATGAGGTGCCGCACTGCTTCCCGGTGCGGCATTTTTATTTTTATTTCATCAATAACATTTTAATTGATTTGTTTATTTGCGGTGATTGAAAATTCAGAAAGTAAACACCGGAACTCAATTCATTTCCATAATTATTTCTTCCGTTCCATTTAAATTCGTAAGTGCCCGGAGTTTTATTTTGTTCTGATGTACTCCAGACTTCGCGACCGAGTATATCGAATATTGTAAATGTTATATCAGATGTTTCCGGAATTGAATACCTGATAGTAGTTGAAGGGTTGAATGGATTAGGATATGCCGATAGTTCAAATCCAACTGGAATAAATTCTTCATCAACATTTGTAATTAAATTTGCGGTGCCGGGGGTTGGTCCCATAAATGCCCAGTTTGCCGAAGCATCGGGTGAACGACCGAATGATGTATCGGCTTTTTGCACACCAAACGATATTGAATCAATTATTGTTACTCCGTCAGTTTCCACGAGCGCAATGTATTCACCATCATTACTTAATTTAAAATTAGTATGAATTCCGGGCTGGGATTGCTGTTCATCACACCATATAACAAGATGTTCGCCGGGATTTACATACAGATCAAGTTGCGTGAATAAATATTTTGTAAGGTTATCAGATTTATCTGTTATGTATCTGCCTGTTAACAGTATTGGTGATGCAGTCGGATTATATAATTCAATCCAGTCCTCATATTCACCCGATGGATCAGGAATGGTTGTTTCATTGTCTGCCATGAATTCATTTATAACGAGATCATTCCCAAGTGCAGCCGGGGTACGAAGGACGATAGGATTTTTACGTGGATATGTCTGAGTCTGGTTTAAATTATCTTTTGCAATGATAGAAAATTTTCCGCTTTGACCTGCGCCAATCGGCGGAATAGTCCCTATCCATCTGTCAGCTTCATCAACAATTTTTGTGTTCTCAACAGGATTGAAACTCATAGCATAATTCTGGGGGGAACCTCCGTCAGGTGTATATTGAATCGTCACATCAGTAAGACCCGTATTGCTGAAGGCTGAAACAATTACAAAAATTGAATCACCGGGTGCCGGATTTTTCGGATGCCAATCAATCCTGTAAACCATTGGAATTGTTGTTACAAATGAAAGCTGTGAAGGAAGAGAATTACTTCGCACATTGACAAATTGTTTTAATCCTTTTTTTACATGCTGATTGTTATACGCTGTTTCTGAGTATGAATCAAAAAAATCCTGTACCGTAAAATTATAATCTTTTGTTCTGAATGTATCCGCAATTGCCGCGGTAGTTATTTTATCAGTCAGATCATCCAGTCGGGTTCTCCACAAATCAAGTTTAAATACTTCATCATTATAAAACTGAAGGAAGTGCGTGTAAAGATTCCTGTATTGCGGTACGGCGAGCAGCTTTTCAGCAAGCGGTCGTGGTCCATCCGATACTTTAGGAAAGTTATAAGGATTTGCAAATGCCCAATCTATGTTAAACCAGTCAACACCAAACGTGTTATCATAGTCGTAAGGAATGAAATGAATTATATCTTTTGCGGGTTCGTGATACAGATAATAGTTATTCATTAATGACCAGTAATCATCCCAGCTCCCATGAAGAATATTCATCGCGAAATATTTTAGTACCTCATGAACTTCTATAACCGACTCAATAGAATCAGGGAGGATACCTGATGGGGTATTATTAAGTATCGTGATAAATCTCGCCAGTTTTGAAAAATCATTCTGCGCCTGGTTTGTTGTTAGTTCGTAAACTGGTCTTCCGCCGCTGTTAAGCTGCTGATAGATAACCGGATTACTACCATGATAGTCAAGGTCGGCAGGGTAGAGACACTTCCACAAATTACCCGAATCATCTGCAAAGTTTTTCTGTATGAATTCATCATCGATGTGTTCAACATTTATATAAAGTCCATAATACTGTTCATTGATATAAACGCGAACGTGGTTTGAACGGCTTGTTGTTATCCCTGCTCCTTTAAAATGATCGAAACATATTTTACTTCTGATGATTGACGGGTCATTGTGTTCCCCGTTAAGGTTCATTTTGTCGAGACCATAAAATTCTCTTCCCGCGACAAAAGTATTGAATGAAACTTTAAATGATTTTTTTTGTGAATGGCGGGAAGTATTTCCTCTTAACCTGAAACCGATTGAATCAACAGTTTCATCAATGAAACTATTTCTGAAACGGAATGCAGCATAATGTTCTGAATCACTCTCTACGTTCTGATACATATATGCGATTGCTGCAGGATCAACGGTAATATCAACACGTGCAATAGTACTATCACTGAAAATTTTCCAGCTTTCATTATATGATTGACTAAAGGTATCTACAGGGGGTGAAATGATTGTTAGTGCGGCTAAGTATAAACACAAACGGTAAAAATTTTTCATATCAATATCTTTTCAACATTAAAAATATAATTCGCACTTTAAATTTACGGGGATGTGGTTAATTATCAAACCAAATGGTGAGTATAATAATTGAATTCAGTAGTGTTTCGACAATAATATCAGTTCTGATCTGATATCTTAAACATCAAATGAAAGCAGCCTGTTATAAACGAAGTCAAATGAAAATGTTTTGCTGATTGTTTTCCGGTCAACGTACTCAGCAATTTTTTTAAGTCGTTCAGGTATTGCCATAATTTTTTCCTGGGCACGTGACGCAATTTCATTCAGACCTGTGACAAGATCAATATTCCAGAATTTAATTGCTTCTTCAACGATAGATTTATATTCCCACGGACCATAAATACCAACACGTCTAACTACATCAGCCATTTCTTTGAAGTGGTTCATTGCAATGCCCGGCATCTCAATCGCAGGCATAACTGATGCGGCTGAGAGCATAGCCCGGTTTGGATCAATTTCAAGAATTTCTTTAAACGCGTTGCGGTAAAATGAAAAATGTTTTGCTTCATCAGATGCAATGTTGGTAAGGATACCATTGAGTAATGGTTCATTATCACCGGCAAGCTTTCCGGTATTTTTATGTGAGATTTGAGTCGCACGCTCCTGCAGTGTTGTGTAAACAAAAACTTTATATGGATCATTATCCCAGTCAGGATTAAATCCGGATTCCTGGTAATGATACTGCATGATTTCTATTTCTTTGAAATTAAAAATCCTGCTGTCACGTACATAATCCCGTAACACACCTCCGTGCCTGTCTTCTTCCGCGGTCCACATGTTTGTCCACTTAGCCCAGAAGCTGTCGTCGCCAAGATATTTTGAAATCAGTCTGTGAAAATGCGGAAGACCTTCTTCGGTAAGCAGATTTATAGCGAGCGCAACTCTAACGGAATCATGAAGACTTCGCGCTCTTTCTTTTAACTTTATCGCATTGGATATTTTATCATCATCCATTTTTTCATCTGACGGAAGAAAATCACTCGAGTACCATAGTTTTCTTTTTGAGATGTGGGCATCAATCCAGTTTTTAACTTTTGATTCAAGGAAACTTAACGCTTCAGATTTTGCCAAAGTTTCACTAACAGGGTTGTTGCTATTGGGGACTATAATATCCATTCAGTTCCTTAACTATTTACAGTGAATTTGATTCCGGGGAAATCAGCAGGATAGATAATTAATGTGGAATCTACCGCAGGATCATTTGCTGAATTTATTTAGCCGAAAGATAGAATTATGAAACCACAAATCATAGGGAATTAAGCCTGCTGAGATTATTTTCTCTTCTTTTTCTTTTTCGCGAATACTCTTTCTTTATCTCTGTGTTTGAATGGTTTTGATTCGTGTTTAAATCTTTTTCTTTCAGACTTTTCAGACCTGTCGCGTTTCTTTTCACCTCTTTTAGATTCAGCTACTTCAAGAACTATCGGTCGTTTTTTGAATTGTTTATTCTGAAATGAACTGATCACAAGTTTTTCAAATTCAGAATCTATCTCAAAGAATGAAAATGTTTTAAGAATTTCGATGTCACCTATTTCTATATCTTTAATTCCTGTGAACTCATTTACAAGTCCCATTAATGAACCGGGTTTAAGATCATCAGTTCTGCCAAGATTAATAAAGAACCGTGTAAATCCTTCAACACTGTCTTTGTGTTTGCCTGTACTTTTTCTATCTGATGGTGAGTTCAGATCGGGGGTATTCCTGTAATAATCAAGAAACCTGTTAAACTCTACCGACACAAATTTTTTAATAAGTTCTTCACGGTCGAGCCATTCAAGTTTTCTGAAAATATCGGGAAGCAGTGGATCGATCTGAGTGTAGTCAACTTCCACTTTTTCCATTCTGTCAATAAGATGGAATAATTGTTTTTCACATACCTCTTTTCCGGAAGGCACATCAACAAAAGAAAACTTTTTGTTCAGGTGTTTTTCAATCTGGTTTAATCTTCCTTTCTCTTTCAAATTCGCGATTACGATTGATACACCTTTTCTGCCTGCACGTGCTGTTCTGCCGCTTCTGTGTGTGTATAAATCAAGCTCTTCGGGAAGATTATAATTTATTATGTGTGTAAGATTATCAACATCAAGTCCGCGTGCTGCAACATCGGTCGCAACCAGAAGTTTAAGATGTTTAATTCTGAATTTATTCATTACAGTATCGCGTTGAGCCTGTGAAAGATCTCCATGCAAGGCATCGGCATTGTAACCATCTTTCATAAGAAGATCAGCAACTTCCTGAGTTTCTCTACGTGTTCTGCAAAATACTATTCCGAAAATGTCGGGATTAAAATCAACAATACGTTTAAGAGCAAGATACCGGTCTTTTGCATGAACAAGGTAGCAAAGATGTTCAATATTTTCTGCGCCGGCATTTTTTCTGCCGATAGTTACTTCGACTGGATTTTTCATGTACCTGCCCGCGATTGCGGCGACTTCCTTCGGCATAGTTGCAGAGAATAAAAGGGTATTTTTTGATCTCGGAGTTTCTTTTAATACTGCTTCAAGTTCTTCTCTGAATCCCATATTCAGCATTTCATCTGCTTCATCAAGCACTAATGTTTTAACAGAAGAGAAATTTACAACATTTCGATTTATCAAGTCAACCAGCCTGCCGGGTGTTGCAGAGATAATATGTACTCCGCTTTTGATTTTTTGAATCTGCCTTTCGATACTCGATCCGCCGAACACTGCGGCTATTTTAATTCCATCAATATATTTTGCGAATGAGGAAAGATCATCAAATATCTGGAGACATAATTCGCGTGTGGGACTCAATATCAAATACTGAATTCCATTTTGATAAGTAATTGTGTTCTGAATTATGGGCAGTCCGAATGCCGCTGTTTTACCTGTACCAGTCTGTGCTAACGCTACTATATCACTTCCTGCGTCAGCAGTTAAAAGAGGTATTACTTTTTCCTGTACGGGAGTTGGTGTTTCAAATCCGAGTTCTTCAATCGCTTTAAGTATTTTTATTTCGAGTCCTAACTCACTAAACGTTTTCATCAATTTCCTGACATAATGTAAGATTATATTCCGGACTAATTCCGGCTTGCAAATCTACCATTAAAAATCCACAAAACGAATTAACCTTAAAAGCAGGAATGCTGTACCTAAACAGACAGTATCGGATTGACCATTAAATAGAATGGCAGTTGTAAGAGGAAAATCCGGTATTTTAATTCAGACTATGGGGAAAAACTTTACATATTGACAAAATACTTAATTAATTATAGGTTACTATACGTTAACGTATAGTTTATGTAATATCAAACGTTAAGGAACAGGATGAACCAAAAAATATACCTTCAGGCAGAATTGATAAGCAAACTTCATATATCATTACCCCAACTGTTAGACTGGGAAAAGGAAAAACTTATTAAACCGGCTGGCGTGGATGAGGATAAAATCCCTTTCTATACGCAGGAGACTTATAATGAATGTGAAAAGATACTTAAGCTGATGGAACTTGGTTATGAAATTGCATCTATCTCGAAGATTATAAAGAAAGTCGGGCTTCCCGTTGAATCGGATTCAAAAATAAAAAACTCCGCAGTAAAATATTTAACAGTCGGTGAGCTTGCATTAAAAATAGAAGTATCACCGAGGACAATTAAACACTGGGAGGACAAAGGGATAATTGAATCAGATATGAGAAGCGAAGGAGGATTCAGGTTATACTCCGAAGTTTATGTTTTCTTTTGCAATCTGATACTTGATCTGCAAAACTTCGGTTACAGCCTTGATGAAATAAAAGTTATCTCCGATTATTTCAGGGATTTTCTTTCATTCCAGAATAGTCTTGAGATTTATCAAAAGGATGATGTGTCCCAAAAACTTGAACTGATCCAAACTGAAATCGAAAAGCTATTTGTAAAAACATCAAAGCTTAAAGAGGGGATTGAACGCTGGGAAGAACTTCTTAAGAAAAAGAAAAAAGAAATTGCCGCAATAAAAAGCAGAAACACAAAAAGGTGAAAAGTGACTTACGAAAATCTTTATTCAGTTCTTAAAAAAGAAAATGAAGCTGGGAACAATAATTTTGTCATTGGCGAAAATGAACTGCATATCAGCTCAGTAGAATTTGTTTCCAATAGTGCTTTGTTTAATCCGTTAAATGAAGAAAAAAAATTCGGCAAAAGGCTGTTCAACTCTTTGCTTAATTACTACCTGGGAAGGAATAAGTTTTCGAAAGAATATATTTTTAATGTGCTCAACAAAGCTGATGAAACAGTTATGGAGAATAACCGGTTCAGATATTTTTTATTAGGACGAAATGAGCTGGTGAAATCAAAGTCTGTGATTGTACTGCTTCACGGACTAAATGAAAGAAGCTGGGACAAATATCTTCCATGGGCTTTTGAACTTCATCGTCAAACAGGAAAATCAATCCTGATGTTTCCGCTCGCGTTCCACATGAACAGGGCTCCGAGAGAATGGAGTGATCCAAGGTTGATGCAGCAGGTTTCGATTGAAAGAGCAAACCTGCTTCCAGGTATACAGTGTTCTTCATTTGCAAATGCTGCATTGAGCACGCGAATCCAGTTTCTGCCCAAAAGATTTTTACTGTCCGGACTTCAAACATTCGAAGATATTAATTCACTTATTTCACAGATACGAACAGGGAACAACTATCTTGTTGATAAAGATGCTGAGATTGATTTTTTCAGCTACTCAATCGGCGCGTTTCTGGCAGAAATACTCTTTATGTGTGACTATAATAATCTTTATTCAGGGTCAAGACTTTTTAATTTCTGCGGCGGCTCAACATTGGATCTGACAATGCCGGTATCAAAAGCTATTATGGATAGTGAGGCAGACACAACACTTAAAGAGTATTACAGCACTGAGTTTGAAAAAGATATTGAACGCGATGAACTTTTGTCCGACAGGTTAAAACAACTTGACGACAGCGGGCTGTCATTTATGAGTATGCTGAGTATTGAGAAATTCAAAAAGTTCAGAGAAGAACGGTTATCGCAAATGAAGAATCGACTTAAGACATTAATCCTGTCAAAAGATAAAGTATTCAGTCCATCCGCTTTATTAAAGACTTTTCCTGATAACTCATCTGGAAAAGTATTAATCAAAGATTATAATTATAGCTACACACATGAGAATCCCTTCCCGTTGAAGAAAGAGATAAATCAGATAGTTGATTTTGCTTTTTCTGAAACGATGAGCCTCGTATCTGCTTTTTTAAGATAACTTAAACTTTTTGTACTTAGAAAAGAAAAACTGCAACCTTACCAGTTGCAGTCTTTTTAAAATCACAACGCAGATATGATGAAATACTCCTAACTTTTATTTCATGCTGTCAATTTCTTTCAGAAGTTGATCAACAGCAGCTTTTAACTGTTCGTCAACATCTTTTGATTTTGCATCTGCACTATTTTCAATGATGATGTCGGGAACTGCAGGTCCAAGTTCCTGGTTTTTATCGGTCGCTTTTGTAAACCAGCCTCTGAATGGAAGACGGACGTAAGAACCATCGATTAAACCTTTTGCGCCTGTAGAGATGACTGACCCATTTGTCGGTTTGCCAACAAGTGTTCCGATGCCGAGTGTCTTATACGCGTGTGAAAATATTTCAGCGTTAGAATAACTATCTTCATTACACATAGCGATCGAGGGTTTAAGCCATGCCGCAAATATTAATCTTTCCCCGGTCGGGTAGTAATTCCGGAAATTCAGTTTGTCGGCTTCAAGATTATCAGAAGCTCCTCGAGGTATCGTATATGCATGCTGTTTGTAATTCAAAACAGCCATAAGATAATCTGTTGTCCATCCGCCTCCGTTATATCGAACATCAACAACCAAACCTTCTTTCCCATTTCCAGCTTCGGTAAGAGCGCGTTCAAAAACTTCAAAACTTGGAATGCTCATTCCCTGTATATGTATATAACCGAGTCTTCCGTTTGAATACTGGTCCGTAAGCTTTTTCCTGTTCAATACCCATTCTTCATATAACAAAGAACGAACATTTGAAGAAGGTCGTATAACAATTTCTCTTTCCTTTAGTTCTTTATCCTTAACAGTCAGCACTAATTTTTCATCGGCTGAGTTTTGCAGCATCTGATAAAAATTTTCAAGACTATCAACCGGAGTACCGTCGATTGCAGTAATTATATCATCAGCATTCAACTTACTTGAAATCTTATCAGCAGGTGAATCAGGAATAACACGGATCACTTTCATCCCGGCAGAAGTCTGAACCAGTTCAACACCAAGCATTCCGGTTACATCTTTTTGAGTTTCTGACCGGTCACTTCCATACATTCCCATATGACTGGCATTTAATTCACCAAGCATATAGTTGAACATATCTCTGAAATCATTTTCTGTGGATGCAGCCATACACAATGGTTCATATTTATCTTTTAATGATGACCAATCTTTTCCATGATAATTCGGATCATAAAAATTGTCTCTGATCGCCCGCCAGGCTTCATCAAAAATCTGATGACGCTCCGTTACATAATCGATTTTCATTTTTGCGGAATAGGGGATTGATTCACTTTTATCCGATTTTAAATCCTGACGGTTGATTGAACCACCCTGTTTAAAATAGTACAAATATTTTCCTTCAGCATCGATTGAGACTCCTGATGGATTTGTACCTCCCTTGGTTATTTCTTTAAGATCTTTTCCATCCCATTTTATGCTGAACAGATCACGACCTTTTGCATTACTGGAAACTGCTGTATAATAAAATGTTTCTCCGTCTTTTGAGATGGTTACATTTCCTTCATCACCGGGGAATGAAGTAACCTGTAAAAGCCTGTTATGTATTCCTTCAATATCTATTTTTATTTCTTTTACTTTTGGTTTGTCTTCAGACTTTGAATCTTTCTTATCCGGTTTATCTTCAGCCGCGGGTTCTTTCTCTTCCCAATCCTCTTTCGTTTTTTCCCAGTCTTCTTTAGTCAGCCATGCAAACCAGACATCATTGTTCCTGTTGTTACGGGCTGAAATGAATCCAAGCTTTGTTCCGTCCTTACTCCAGAATGGTGAATTATCTGAACGAGGATGCATGCTCACATTAATTGGTCCTTTAGAAGAATCTGCCGCCAGTATAAATACTTCTTCATTGAAGTAGAGATCTTCCTGTGAATAAGCAATCCACTTACTGTCGGGGCTCCAAACAATATTGTTGAATGCAGCCCAGTTAGCGTTAAGAATTTTTCCGTTTGATAATTTACCGTCGGCGGAAATATCAGCGACAATTACTTTTGCATTGCCGGTTGTGTAAATAATTTTTTTACCGTCAGGTGAAACGGATGGATTCGATTCGTCAGAACTTGTACTCGTTAGTTTGATCAATTCATGTTTTAAAGATTTGAAAATGTTTGATTGATTTTTATCTGCCGATCTTACCATAAAAATATCATACTGACTGCTGTCCCTGTCGGAAATAAATACAAGTGTTGAATCGCTAAGCCAGGAAGGGTTCATGTCTCTGAACGGACTATCAGAAACATTTACACTTCTTGATTTTTCTTTGTCAGCTTCTTTGATGAAAACTTCTCCCCGAACAACAAAAGCCAGGAGTTTTCCATTCGGTGATACAACATATTCAGAAGCATCTTTTGAAAAAGATTTAAACTCAACCGGGTCGAACCTGTAGTCAGAAGTAACATTTATGTTTACCGGAGATACGGAATTATCATTTGTGTTTAAGGTCAACAGATCGATCCCTCGTTCCATAATTATTTTGGAACCATCTGCAGTTATATCAAATGAACGCACTCCATAATCATTGTAAGAAGTAACCTGAACGGGAGTACCGGATCGTTCACCGCCGCTGGTGATTGATACTTTATACAGGTTATACTTATTGGATTCGGCACTAATAAAATATAATTGATTTTCTCCGCTCCACTTTGGCATGAAATCATTTGCATCTGAAGTGGAAATTTTATGATAGTTATCTGACTGTGTATCATACACCCAGATATCCCTGTTAGCAGGACCTTTATATGATTCTCTGAAAATTGAATTTGAATGTCTTGTAAAGGCAATGAATCTTCCCTGAGGTGAAACTACTGCATCTGAGCCAAGTGAATTTAATATTCTTGACTCCGTTCCGCCGTAAGGTGAAACTGAAAATATTTCTGCTTCCCGTTCAAGCTGATTAAAGTCTCTTACAGTTGTAAAGATTATTCCTTTATCCTTATGCCATGAGGTAACATTATCATTCGCGGAATGATAGGTTAATCGTTCAGGTGAACCGTTAAGGACATTAACTATATAGACGTCACTATTTCCATAGCGCGCGCCTGAAAATGCTATCATACTGCCATCAGGACTAAAGCATGGAGAAGTTTCATAACCTTCATGTATTGTAAGTCTGTCGGCATTACCGCCGAATGCTGATACTACCCAGATATCGCCCTGGTATGAAAACGCAATACGCGAACCGTCGGGGCTGATAGCGGGGTTCCTAAGGAGATGATTTTCGATCTGCCCATAAAAATTATTAGACATCAACACTATAAAAATAAAACCGGCAAGAAAATTTTTCATTTGTTCCTCTGTTTTGTAATTGAAACAAAAATAAAATTAAATCATTAAAGGTGAAAGAATGAATTGATAAATGGCGGATAGAATTTAAACAGCCGGCTTTGCTGTTAAAAATCTTTTTCTCCGGTAAAGAAAGTCGTGATTTTTAACAGCTTTACGCCGGGAAATTATTTTAAAGAATTCCGATTGTCAGCACTACTGCCTTGTCATTAAAATCATTGAGTGTATAAATGAAATCAAGATTAATCATTACCTGGAAATTATATGTCCTGAATAATCTTAAACCCGAATGAAGTGTTAACTCAAATCCATCATCCTTTTTAGTATCCTGAAAACCTCCATAGTTTACCCAGTTGTTGTGTGTAACCCAGTGAAACCCGAAAGCACCGCCTATGTAGGGACAAACATCGGTTTTGGTCAACAAGTATGAACCATAAATATTCATAGCAAATCCTTTACGGATACCAAGCATCATTCCTACTGTTGCATCTTCAAGCTCATACCCAGCACGAAAATCAAACACCATTGTTTTTTCATCCTTGCCGTCATAACCGCTCATCGGGAAAAGGTAACCAAATGCTAACCCGATATTTTTTCTTGAACCTCTTCTTAGTGGCTCTAAGGATTCCTGTTCAATGATGTTTCCTACTTCGGCACTGGATACAGCAGATTCAACTTTTACAACACTTGAAGCTACCCGCTTCATGACTATCTCGAGTTCTTCCACATTAAGAGCAGTTATCTGATCAATTAAAATTTCATTTTCAGTTTTAACATCGATAAGAAAATATTGTGTGATAATCTTTTCACCTAATGATGAAAGTCTGCACAATAATACCTTATCAGCGTTTAATTTTTTTCCTGCTTCAAGCATACATTCTGTTTCATTACATGCCTCATCATCCAGAACCGTTTTTATTTGTTTTGATGAGACCATTTCCATTGAAGATAACTTGCTGATTTCTGTCCTGAGTATTGATTCAGCCGTAATCAATGTGATTGAATCAACACCAATAGAATAGAAGGGAAGTAAAACAAATTTTTGTTTTAATTGCTCCTGCGGAAAAACAGAATTGAAATAAACCAGGACAAATAAAAAAACGTTTATTAATAATTTTTTATTCATAACAATTACCCCCGATTTTTATAATGATTCATTACAAAAATAGAAATGTATTCAAAGAAAAGCAGTACAAAATCCTGCTGTAAATTATTGACAACAGGCATTTAATTAAGAATAGAATTCATGATGTTGATAAAACGAGTTTTACTAACGGGATGATGAGATATTATTTCCCCTTTATAAATAATACTGAAGGCACCGAATGCACACGGATTAGTTTGTGCTTCGGCGGCAGATTTAATATCTATAACTTTTGGAGTGATTTTAAAAAGTGATTTCGAAGCTTCGACAATTTCATTTACATTCTTGACGGTATAAGGACATTGATTTGCACGAAGTATAGTCAATCCTGTTTTATACTTCGCGGGATTTTCTTCAACAGTGTTTTTAAATTTAGGATCATCCGCAGATTTTTTGAATTTAAGTACGAGTAATTCAAAATCAGGTTCAGCTTTATCAGCAACTTTAAAATCTTTTTTGAGAAAAATTTCTGAACCGATCATAAATGAACCCTGCCTTGTAACAACCACAACACCGTTTTTCTTCTGTGCTTTTGCGTCAGCAATACATTCATCAATTAACTTTCCACCGTACCCTTTGTTTTTATATTTACTTGTGAACCCTGTAAACACACATTGAATGAACATATAACCTTTCGCGTCAACGGGGCGCCAGGCATACTCTGCGGGCATATATTCAATCATTCCCTGAACGCCATCATTATTAGTCAGTATTGATTTTATCTTAAGTCCATTCGCAGAATTTTCCTTTATCCATGAAACTTTTTCGGGAAAGCCTTCACGTTTAAGACTTTTATATCCGCAGATACCGTAGTTAAGAATGTTGTTTTCCGTAATGTCGATTATTTCAATTTCATTATTCATTATAAATTTTTCCGCATTTCATTTTGAAGTCAGGTTTATAAGTACGCCCGCTTCAAACCCTGTCGTCGCAGTATTTTCTTTTCCATTCAAGTCTACGGATACAGACGGTGCAAATACTAGTTTGAATTCTCTCACCGGTGTAAATACAAAATTAATTTCCGCTCCAAGAGTTCGAAGATCAAATGTAGACGAAGTGGAACTGTTATCGTATGAAGAAGAGAGAAATCCATAGACAATTCCCAACCCCGGCATAAGAACAAATTTGTTAATATCTAAAACCTTATAGTTGAACATTATTCCAAATGCAATTCCATCCGCACTGATATCGGGGGAGTAGGGTACTGATGTGGAAATGGTCATATAACCAAACATAATTTTCAGATTACCTTTTTCTTTAAACTTTGCATTATATCCCGCCATTACTGTATTCGAACTGGATTTAAAATTCTCACCGGAATATCCGGTTTCATATTGACTTGTAACATGTGAGAATGAAACATCAAATTTCCCCAGCACAGATAGACCCAATGCTACTCCACTTCCGGTGACATTATCAACGCCGGAATAAAGATAGTTTGCACCAAACCCGAATGAATTATCATAGATATGTTCACCCTGAGAAAAGATTAATGCAGAAGTGAATAAAAAGACCGTCAAAATTTTCATCAGAAAATCCTTCATAAAAAATTACTGATATTCGTTAGATATATCATTACAAATATTGCTGAAAGTAGGTTTTTGATTAAGACTATTCATATTCCTGAGTTTCCAATCGCGGATTGAGTAGTAAACCAAAACTAATCCCAATTGTTACCGGACTTACATTATGCAGCAACTCTTTTGATAGAGCTGGAGAAATAATAAATTTAAAAGAATCAGATGGCTGAATATCAATATTAAATTCTATTCCGAAACTCCACAGATCAACTGACTTTTCCTTTTCTCTCGCACCACTGTTTCCTGAATTTGACAATGAGCCGTATGTAAATCCAATACCCGGCATAAGGAAAACATATTTATCATCAAACGCTTTGAAATTAAATTTTAATCCAAAGATCATTCCGGAAGCATTGCTGCCTCTGTCATAAGTAGGTCTGAGAGATGCTGTAGCATAACCTATTATGAGTTTGGTATTAGTTCCTGTTGTTTTTAGATTGAGCCCTAAATGATATGTGCTGGAAGAACTTTTTTTATCACCTGCTGATGTGGTGGAATTTGTGCCGCTCATATTGCTATAAGCGAGATCCGCAATTCCAAGAATAGATAATCCAATATTAAAACCGTTACCAGAAAAGTTTTCGGCATAACCGTAATGATAACCCAATCCTATGCCTATGCCATCATTCCAAACGTGTTCACCCTGAGAAAAGACTAAAGTAGAAGTGAATAAAAATATTGCCAGCAATTTCATAAATGAACCCCTTCTTCCCCTTATCTGTTAAAGAATTATTACTGCTACAAGTTTATACGGAACAATTCAACCTTCATTGATCCAAAATTAATTAAATCCTGCTGAGATTTAATTTTCATTTCAATTGATGTATCCATTTGCGGCTTGTTTGTAACCGGAGTGAAATCTGCAATACCCAGAGTATAAGCAACGGACGCAATCACCGGAGGGAACAGTGCAAGCAAATAAAGATTATTGGTTTCGCTCATCACAGATGTTATAAGTATAGTCACTGTTCCAATACCTCCGCCGATAGCTGAAGCACCAAGAGTTTTCCAGAATGAAAGATCGTCATTTTCAATTTGAGCTATTGTAAATGCGCCTACAGCCGAACCAATAACATAAAGTGTATATGACAATATTATATTGCCATCCTGTGGGCCATGAGCACCAGTCATCCCTCCACCGTTGTCATTTAAACTTGTAACACCAGGCAAAGCAAAAATTATCGCACTTAATGGTGTAAGAAAAATTTGTCCCAGTGCGTTTGAAGAAGAATATCCGACATAATTGTTTTCTATGTCTTCATAGTTGGTGGGTTTTATGTCACTAATATCAGAAAGTAAAGAGAGTTTATTCTGAGCTGTTAATTGCAAACTAATTACTGCAATAAAAATTACGACCAAATACTTTTTCATACTTTCACCTGCCTTTACTAAGAACAAAATTAGTTCAACTATTTTCTAAAGGCAATATCAGAAAAGAGTTTATTTTCAACAGCCCGAAATGGGTTTAATTTAATGTAAGAATCTCCAGCCTGATTCTTGTATTCCAGCTTTTTACGACATCAATGTCGTCACCAAGATTACTTTCAATCCTGAACTGCTCGATTCGTGCAAGAAGTGTTTTATTGTTCTCGTCAGAAAGTTTCTTGAATTCTTCCCTGTATCCTTCAGTCGAAAAATCTGTCTGCGAAAATCTTATTTCAAATTCTCTTCGATTCAATTCATACAGATCAAAAATGACCTGGTTATATAAAAGATACTTCTCCGTCATTTTTTCTTTTCTGCACCACGATTTCTTTTTATCCATCACAATTAAACTTGTTATTGCGGGTTTGCTTAGAACGTTTGACTTTTCAATTGTTGAAGGATTATAAATGAAAATCTCAGAAGGTAAATTCTGATTTGATGTAGAAGGGCTGCCATGAAAATCGCTCCACTTCAGGGTTTTATCTGCTGACCAGTATAAAAAGTCATCAGGGTTATACTTTTCATATAACCCTGAATTTTGTGATGTTGTACAATTTAAAGCGACCAAAGCGAGGAAAATAAAACAGTATTTCATAGGTTACTTACTTCATTAATATTCCCGAAGGATTTCTGTTATATTGTTTAAATCGTCAAGTATCAATCCCGCAAAGCGGGATTTCTGATTAAATGATTGCATCATTTAATCATCAACATTTTACGTGTTTGTATGAATGATCCGCTTTCCAAACGGAAGAAGTAAACACCGCTGCTAACAAGCGAACCGGAATTATTATCACCGTTCCATCTTACCTGGTAAATGCCGTTATCCTTCTCTTCATTAAGAAGTGTTTTTACTTCTCTGCCGAGTATGTCATAAATCTTAAGACTTACAATTCCTCTGTCTCTTATACTGAATGTTATATCTGTTGAAGGATTAAAAGGATTCGGATAATTTTGTTCGAGATAAAATTCTTCAACGATACCATTATTAAAAGTTTCGACATCAGTTAAAAGATCAGGCTCGGGTGCCGGCAGCCTGACTGTCGTGTAAAGTCTTAACTCGCCGGGTGTAAGCGGAAGCGGTTCTACCTGGTTTGTTACATTTATACTGTCTCCTGTAAAGTACTCATACCACATACCTGTTTTCTGGAATGATGGATTAACGAAAACATCCTGTACATGAAAATTACCTACTATCGTCACATCCATTGAATCACTGTTTAGATTAATTCTTTTTCCATATCCGTTTAACATCGCGGTAAAATCAGTAGTGCTGAAAACCGAATAAGTATGTTTAAGTTTTATCAGTTCAGACATAACCTTATAGAGTTTCAATCTTCTGTCATCATTAAAATAATTCCAGAGAATTGGTTTGTTGCAGACACGGCATGGATTATCAATTGAAATATCATACCCGAGTTCACCAAACTGCCAGATCATTTTAGGTCCGGGAACAGGGAAGTAGAACGCGCTTGCGAGTTTAATCCTGTTTATTGCAACGTTAAAATTTTTAATGTTGTATCCGTTTGGACCCGAAGCTCCGTATTGCAGGTTCTTGAACATCAATCTCTCTTCATCATGACTTTCCATATACGCAACAAGGTTTGGTTCAGTCCAGCCTCGGCTTTTGTATGAAACTCCCGTAAGGTCCGACGCATAACCCATTGTTGCTTCGTTATAGTTGTAATTCATATTACCCCATAACATCATACCGCTGTTCTGAAGAATGGTTTCCTCCGAGTTTGGCGCAAAGTGTTCAAGTATAACGTATGCAGTGGAATCGTACTCTCGGATTTTGTTATTCATCCTCTGCAGAATATTAATTCTGGATTGGTCATGATTACTTCCATCACCGGGAACATTTGTAAAGCCTTTTGTAAAATCGAAACGGAACCCGTCAAACCTGTATTCTTCCAGCCAGAATTTATTCACACGATCAACAAAATATCTTGTTGCATTTCTTTCATGATTAAAATCATATCCGAATGAAAAAACCGGGTTAGGCGATGTAACATTAAACCATGGATTATTTGCTGCAGGTCTGTTGTTTGCCGCATCCCAATACAATCTTACTAAAGGAGATTGACCGTAAGCATGATTTAAAACCATATCAAGTACTACAGCCATTCCCATCTGATGTGCTTTATCAATAAAACTTTTCAGAGAATTTTTTGGTCCGTAATATTTATCTACCGCAACATGAAAACTTGGATTGTAACCCCAGCTTTCATTTCCTTCAAATTCCATTATTGGCATAAGTTCAATTACATTTACACCAAGTGTCTTCAAATAGTTGAGAGTGTCTTCAAGTGTCTGATAATCATGCAATGAAAGGAAATCGCGTATCAGTAATTCATAAATCACCATATCTTTTTTAGCGGGTCTTAGGAATGATGCTACCTGCCACTGATAGGGCTGCTGCGCTGTTTGAATGACTGTTGCAGGCTGTTCAGTTTTTCCTGTTGGGTAATCTATAAGATCAGGATATGTTGTTGGTGAAATACTCTGATCATTCCATGGATCACTTACTTTTTCTGAGTAAGGATCTGCGATCCTTATCTCTCCGTCAACAAGGTACTGAAAAATATATTCCTGTGATGGTGTAAGTCCATCGATAGTCAGCCACCAAATAGTACTATCGGATGTTTGCTGGTGACGTTTCATAAAATAAGTTGTGTCAACTTTCCAGTCATTAAAATCACCAAGCACATAAACAAAATTTTTAAATGGCGCGTACAAAGCCAGTGTGACCGAATTGTTATCTATATAATTAATTCCATGTTCGATTCCCGCTGGAAGTAAAGCGTTTGTCACCGGCGGGTTTAACATTATGGCGAATGAAACTGTATCTGAGTTAGAAGCAGTATCAACAGCAACCGCATCAACATAATTTACACCTGCTGTGTGATTAGCCGCAATGAAGGAATAGTCAAGTGTAGCAGAAGTTGTTTGAGAAACCTGTGATCCATTTACAAAAAGTGTTAATGATTCAACTGCAGTACCAATTGCTGCGGTTCCGATTGATATATCAATAGTGTCAATTGAGTTTGCAAAAACAGGCGAACGCAGCGGATCACCGAAACTTGTTATAACATTTGGCTGAGTTACAATAACAGTAATACCCGGTTCGTACATATCCTGGAAAATATCTTCTGTCTGCTGAGATGCGTTTGAACTCCTGAAAACAAAAGCGAGTTTTAGTATTTTTTCAGAAGGATTAGTTACTGAATAAAACTGTCTTGGTTTTCCGATAACCAGTTCATAGAGGTCAGTTCCAATCCTGGTTAATGCTGGCTGTGTGGTGTTATTTCCCCATGAACCAATTACGTGCGCCCACTGTCCGTTTGACGTACTTGTTATAACACCGGTGTGAGTGTATACAGTTCCTGTATAGCCACGCAAACCCGGAGTGTTGGCACCTTCCTGCGCATTAAAAATAATTTTTATGGAATCATTTTCAGTAGGGAATTCAGGCACAGAAACAATTACCTGAGAATGCGTAAATGTAAATCCTGTTATTAAAAATAATATCAGTAACCTTAAATACATTTGTTATCCTTTCTAATCGTATACTTACAAAATTTAATGCCTTAATTTATAAATAATCTATGTGAAGATTATCAGAAATTCCGGTCAAAAATCTGTAACAATTTTATGAAGGGAACTGTCTCTGACAGTTAGGCTGTCACTTAGCCTTAGCCTCAACCTTTGCCTGAATCGCTTTCCTACTCTGTATCTTTTTCCTTAACTTTGAACAACAAAAATCAAATCACTATTGAGGAAAAAATGCTTACAAAAGAATATATCGAACTTGAAGAAAAATACGGCGCACATAATTATCACCCGCTTGATGTTGTTATAGAAAAAGCACAGGGAGTCTGGGTTTATGATGTTGAAGGGAAAAAATATCTCGACTGTCTCGCAGCTTATTCCGCAGTTAACCAGGGACATTGTCACCCAAGAATTATCAAGGCAATGAAAACGCAGGCTGAAAAGGTTACATTAACTTCACGTGCATTTAGGAATGATCAGCTGCCTCTTCTTTACAAAGAACTAAGTGAACTTACCGGATATGAAATTTCACTACCGATGAACTCCGGTGCAGAAGCAGTTGAAACAGCATTGAAGGCTGCAAGAAAATGGGGATACAAAGTAAAGAAGGTTGCAGAAAACTCGGCTGAGATTATCACCTGCACAAATAACTTTGCGGGAAGAACAATAAGCATCGTCAGTTTTTCAACAGAAGCTCAGTACAGAGATGGTTACGGGCCATTTACGGAAGGATTTAAAATAGTTGAATACGGAAATGCAGACGCACTTGAAAAAGCTATTACAAAAAATACTGTCGCGTTTATCGTTGAACCAATTCAAGGTGAGGGTGGAGTTGTTGTTGCGCCTGCAGGATATTTAAAGAAAGCTTATGACATTTGTAAAAAGAATAATGTGCTCTTCATCGCTGATGAAATTCAATCAGGACTTGGCAGAAGCGGAAAACTTTTTGCCTTCGAACATGAAGGAATAAAACCTGATGTAGTAATTATTGGTAAAGCATTGTCTGGTGGATGTTATCCTGTATCAGCAGTTCTTTCAGGTAAAGAAGTACTGGGTGTATTTAATCCCGGTGACCACGGCTCAACATTCGGCGGAAATCCTCTCGGTGCTGCTATAGCAAGAGAAAGTCTTAAAGTTTTAGTTGAAGAAAAGTTAATTGAAAACTCTGACAAGCTCGGTGAATACTTCCGTGATAAATTAAAAAAAGTTGCATCGCCTCACGTAAAAGAGATAAGAGGTAAAGGATTGTTCATTGGTGTTGAACTTAAACCTGAAGCAAAAGGTGCAAGAAGATTCTGTGAAGCTTTGATGAAGGACGGAATTCTTTGTAAAGAAACCCACGACAACGTAATCCGTTTTGCACCTCCACTTGTAATTAGGAAAGAAGAAATAGACTGGGCAATGGAACGAATTGAAAAAGTGCTGATGATGGAGTAAGAATAATGTTAAAGGCTTAATGCTAAATGTTTAATGAGGCGATCAGGAATGATCGCCTTTTTTGTTGAAACTAATTTTGAATATCGAACTAGCAATGACGAATGTAGAAATGATGAAGAGATTTTACCACTAAGACACTTAGTACACTAAGAGGCACTAAGGGGATGACTAATTTTTTTTTACTCTCATTAATTCAGACAACCGGACATACAATATCACATCTTTACTGTTTTAAACTTTTTAATTGATTCATAAAACAATTCAATATAAGTTTGAGTTGTAAATAATAAGGGGTTTACATGAAGGGTTACTTGTTTACGGCAGTCATTTCATTTGTTTTGTTTTTAACCGGTTGCGGCGCACCGACAGCTATCTTAACAAAAGAATATTCAAATCAAAAGCTAAGTGATAAAACTGTTTCTATTGTTCAGCTTTTTGAAAAACCTTTGATATCAAATAAAGATGATGTTCTGGATGACTTAGGTGAAGGCATTCCTGAAGAAGTTTATATCTCATTCTTTAAACAGAATTTTATTAATTCATTCAACACAAGTAACTGCTGCTCTGAAGTAAATTATTTTGGTAGATATTCCGGTTCAGATTTAACTGAACAAACACTTGTTGTTTCTGATAAGGAAAAATTAAAAATTCTATTGCCCAAAGAGAATGAAGGAATTAAAAGCGATTCGCTAACTGCGGAATTTATTTTATTCATCGACAATCTTAATGTGTCAAGGATTTCCGGCAGTAGCGGATATTGGACAGGGAATCAACATTCTGGCGGTTCTTTCGCTACTTTGTTTCATGAGCTAACCTTTGCACTTTGGGATAATCAAAATCAAAAACTTGCCTCTTATGGCAGAATAAATGAAGAATGCGCCATACCATTTGGAATGACAAAAGATAGTTGGGCAATGGTAATTGATGGATTGGTCATAAAAATTCTTGAGTACTGTCCATTCCCCGTTTCAAACAGATTATTTCAGTGAACGATAATCCCAACTGATAATAGTTCAGGATTTAATAAAAATAACCTGGGGCTGATATGAAAAAATTTGTGATATTATTTGCGATACTGTTTTGCGGCAGGACTATTTTACTTGCTCAGGATTATGAGCCATTTAAACCTTCAATCAAAATGAAGTTCTATTCAGGTCTATCATTACCGATGGGAAACTTTGGATCCGGTTCCGGCAATTCAGCCGGTTACGCGAATACAGGCTTCTTTGGTTCGGTTGAAGGGCTGAAATCTCTAAACGAAAATTTAAATCTGATGCTTTCCCTGGCGGTTTCAATAAATCAGTTAGATGTTGAAACACTTGACAAAAGAACCTGGAACTTCACTGCATCAACGGAAAGTTACTATTCAACCTGGTTGTTAGCTGGTTTACAAGGTGGACCAGAACGTGAAAGTAATTTTGAAATTTTTTTCTCTGCAAGTATAGGATTATTGTATGTGAGTTTTCCTGAACTCATCGTTAATAATATTAAGCATACAAGCGAAAATACTGTTGCATTCGCTTTTGGTATTGGTAGCGGTGTGGAGTTTGAAAGATTAAACTTTGGAATAAGATATTTGCATGGTTTTCCTGAATACTCAGGTACTGGAAATATCTTGTATCCAGGCACAAGTGCTGCCTCCTCTTTAGGAATTTTATTACTTATGCTTGGAGTATCATTCGGGTAAAGTATACGATTCAATTAATATTTTTTGCAGGTGTTTGTGAAAGCTATCAATAAATGTTCTATGATCTGGGGTTTAATCTTGTTCTGTTCTTTTACAGCATCATTTGGACAAACAAAAAATAAAAATTCATCAGAATTTAAAATTAAGCTGTTTACAGGTGCGGCAATTCCACTAGGAGAATTTGCTTCAACTTCAGGGTATACTGCGGGATATGCAATGTTCGGATTTTTTGTTGCACTTGAAGGTTCTGTCCCGCTTTCTAAATACGTTGAATGGGAACTGCTTTCAAATGTTTCAATAAATAAATTGAACGCTTCCGAACTGACTAAAAATGTAGTGCCTTATAGTGCTTCATCCGGAAGTTATTACTCAACTTGGTTTTTAACAGGATTTCAGATTGGTTCATATCTATCCGATGATTCCAGATTATACTGTATAGCTGACATTGGATTACTTTTTTCAAGTTTACCCGATATTAAATATAGTTATGGGGACACCACTTTGGTCAACATATTTGAATCTGATATTGCAGTTGCATATGGAATAGGTACAGGCTTTCAATACAAGGATTACAATTTTTCGATCCGTTACTTAACAGGTACAGCAAAATATTCACAAAAAATTACCGGCAATGGAATATTTAAATCCGGGAAAGCAATATTACCAAATTCAGAATTACTCCTGATGGTTGGGATGACATTGTAACTTATTATAGAGTGAATGGAGAAAAATCGAATAACTAAGTATTAAAAAGAAATAACTGTCGAAAACAAGAAATAAAATAAAGGGGTTATGATGAAAAATTTAGTATTAGTGTTTTTTTTCACTTGCATAATCAGCATAACATTATTTGCACAGCATGAGAGGGAATATTCTCAAATAAAATTGAGGTTATCCACTGGGCTTTCCATTCCGATGGGTGATTTTGCATCTGTTTCAGGCGAGAAAGCAGGGCTTGCAACTCCCGGTCTATTAGGAATGCTGGAACTGACACAACCGATGTCTGAAATTTTAGATTTAACATTGCTAACAGCTGTCGCCCATAACGGTCTGAATGTTTATAAAATTGAAGAGTCACTCTCACAATTTATCTCACCGGTTTTTGTGAACTCTTGCAGTTATTATACGACGTGGGTTTTGCCCGGACTTCAATTAAGTCATGCAACATTTGAAAACACCAGGATTTATCTCTCCGGAAATTTGGGGTTACTGTTTTCAAGTTTTCCTGATATAACTATAAGATACCAGGAGGAAACGGCAACACAAGAATACAAATCTAATTTAGCATTAGGATTTGGCCTTGGTGCGGGATTCCAATATCATTTTGTAAATGCAGGTGTTCGTTATCTGACAGGAACTCCAAAAATCAAAACTAATCCGGAAAACGGTCAATCTGCCGATGTACCTATCTCTGTTTTATTAGTAGTGATTGGTGTTACGTTTTAGAAGCAGACTGTGGATAGTAATAAAATGTAATATGAATAATGCAAATCTCTCTAAGATTTATGGTTTGTTCCGGTCGATAATAGGTTTTTAAGTTACTATTGTTTTTATGTGCCCCTTATGTCTTTTTTAAATCCCCGGGGCATTATTTGATGGCAGTTGTACAGGGTGAGGTTGTATGAGAGCGTATCGGGAAAACTAATTTTCTTTGAATTTTATTTTGAAAAGAAATCTGTTGTGCGCAGTCAAATTAAAAATTTTGAATTGGAGTACAACAGCAAATTAACACAATATATAATCGGGGTGAAATCATGAAGTACTTCCTATCTTTCGTTCTGTTCTTCGTTGTCATCAATTTTTCATTTGCGCAGGATACATCCAAAACAAATTGTAATCACTTCAAACACGGAATTCAATTCCAGGTGAGAAGTTTGTTGGAATTTACAAACTTCAGCGGGTACACTTTTTCATACAGATATAGGATAAATGAAAAATCAGGTTTGCGAATTGGGATTCTTATAGCCGTCGAGAATTCTGAATATGAACCAACCTTGCAGCTTGATAGCATTATATTTAATCCGTCTGAAAATTATGACAACAATAACTTCAAAATTTCACTTCAATATCTTCACAACATTCTGAGCTATAAAGATTTTTCTATAATCGTCGGGGCTGGTCCGTTTATTTCATTCAGCAAATATGAATGGAATGGGGGATATGTTGGCACAAATTATATCAACACTTATTTTGATAAAGAAGACAGAACAGGTTATGGTTTAGATCTGCTTCTCGGAGTTGAGTATAATCCTTTTGATAATATTGTGGTTTCAGGCGAATATGGATTATCAATATCCAAAGATAAAGCTGATTTGGAGCGCTTGGAAAAGAATATTTATCGAGACGGAAGTCCAGAAAGAATTTATAAGGAATCTGGTGAAAGAGATAGGCTTTTGATAAGAGGTCTAGGAGTAAATCTGGGTGTCGCAATATTTTTCTAAAGCAAAATTTATAGTGTATTTAAATTGAACGACAGGTTAGTGTTAATACAGTCATTCAATAATCCTATTGATGCACACATCATAAAAGGTTTATTGGAATCAAACGGAATCGAATCATGCTTATTCGATGAAAATATTGCTTACACAAATCCCGTGCTTACAACTGCAGTCGGAAGAATAAAACTAATGGTCCGCGAAGAGGATTATGAAGATGCAATCAAAGTCCTTCGGTCTGAAACTTTTGATGAACCAGAAGGGGACAAAGCAGTTTGTCCTGAATGCGGTTCTTCAAACATCTTTGTTAAATCGAAGACAAACTGGAAAGCAGTTTTTATGATGTTCATCTCATCAACAAGTACACCTACCGGCGGGAGAAAAAATTTTTATGACTGTCAGCATTGTGGCAATGAGTGGGAATAATAAAAGGAATTCATCTATCTAAACAGATGCTGGTGTTTAAGTGAAATATTAATCGACAGTTCAATAATACTCTTTGATACCGGAGGATAAGAAAAAGATTAACTAACAATTTTCTGCAACTGCCTGTTTATTCTTTTGTATTGAAAATGACCGAGTAATAAACTAGGTTCCAAATGGCTTGAGGGTGTTTACCTGCATGGATGAAGGAGAAGGTGTTGCGGGAACAAATTGCATCTTAGTAAATAAAATATTTTTGTTAGGTAAAAACCTTTTGGGGTTATTAAAATGAAAACACAAAAATCTTTTTGATTCTGATTCTAATTCTAATATATATGATACGAATTGGCTAAGACAGAAAAAGATTTATGGAAAAAGACTGAATTCAAAACAGTAGAGTTTTAAGGATATTAATCAATGAATTATACAGGATTCAATTATAAAGAGAAAATATCTTTGATCGTTATTGTTTAATTACGAACTAAAAAAAATCTGTCAATCTAGAATAGTACATCACTAGTACACTGAATCATTATTAGTGAGGTTTGGAGGATTTATGAATTACAGAGATCTATTCCTAACTATTATCACAATTTCTGTTTTACTCACGGGCTGCGTAAAAAATAATGTTGACCCTATTGAAGAAATTACTCCGACACCCGAACCATTTGTCTTTGATAGTCTAAGTGTTGAGGAAATAAAAGAATTGATAGCCGGAGAATGGGAGTGGATTTATTCGATTGTCGCAAGACCTTACGCTTATGTTACACCCGATTCTGTTGGTTATACTATACAAATGAATTTTGATGCAGATAGTGTATTACAGTACTACAAGGATAATCAACTCGAGGCGACTTTTTATTATAAAATTTATAAACATAAAATACACCCCGACTATCCGGAGTTTGCGACAATTATTGAATCTGGTTTATCTACATCTCTTTTGAAATTCTCTCACCCTGATTCTATGAAATTTGATCAGAGTGCACATGATATTGGTACAGACTTTTTTGTACGAAAAAAATAATTTGAACTCTTTTAATCGATAACGTATTGGACACTTCAATATTATGATCTGTAAAAAGAATTTAAAATATATTCTGTTTATTTTATCTATAATCTTTTAACCTTTTTAGTAATGAAAAATATTTTAATAATCGGGGCAGGAAGAACTTCAACATCGTTGATCAATTACCTTATCGGTAAATCAGTTGAGCAGGACTGGTTTATCACAATTGCGGATCAATCACCCGATCTTGCCTTAAGTAAATCCAGGAATCATCCTCGTACTAAAGCGATTCAGTTCGATATTTTTAACGAAGCTGAACGCGCATCGCTGATATCTAAAAATGATATTGTTGTATCGTTACTTCCGGAAGCGTTGCATATCCAATTAGTTAAGGATTGTATATTAAATAGAGTTCACCTGGTTACAGCTTCATATGTTTCTCAGCAGATGGCTTCATATGATGCTCAGGTGAAAAACGCTGGACTTATTTTTTTAAATGAAATGGGACTTGATCCCGGTATTGATCATATGGATACACTGCGTTTGATTTCTAAAATAGAAAACAAAGGCGGGCAGATAGTTTCACTGCGCTCATTTGGCGGTGGATTAGTGTCTCCTGCGAGTGATGATAATCCGTGGGGTTATAAAATTACATGGAACCCAATGAATGTGGTTACAGCTGGTATGGCTGGTGCGCGATATGTTCAGGATGGTAAATTAAGAATTGTTCCTTATAACAGAATTTTCCTTCATACTTATCCTGTAGAAATTCCTGGCGTAGGAAGTTTTGAAGCATACCCAAACAGGGACTCAATCAAGTACAGACGGATTTATAATGTTCCCAGAATTCCTAATGTATTCAGGGGGTCATTAAGAAAGCCGGGGTTCTGTAAAGCGTGGAATGCATTAACTCAAATTGGTTTGACGGATAACAGGTATATTGTTCCTGACGCAGACAGATTAACATATCAAGAGTGGCTTTCATTTTATCTTTCTCACAGTAATGGAAAGACAACAAAAGAAAAACTTGCTGAATTTTTAAATGAACCTGAACCAGGTGAACTGATTAAAAAAATTGAATGGCTTGGATTACTTTCTGAGGAAAAAATTGAATTAAATAATTCAACTCCTGCTGACATTCTTCTGGAACTTTTGCAAAAAAAATGGAAGTTTACCGAGAACGACAAGGATATGGTTATACTGCATACTGAGCTTGAATACATTGTTGAAGACTCGGGTGAAAGAATGACTTCGACTTTAGTGATTTACGGAAAAGAAAATTTTAATACTGCTATGTCAGCTACAGTAGGATTACCATTGGGTGTAGGAGTTAAACTCATCCTCAATAATAAAATCAGCGAAAGGGGAGTTATCATCCCGGTTTATCCTGATATCTATGAACCGGCACTAAATGAACTGGCTGAACTGGGAATTACATTTAGAGAAGAGACTTCTCAAATAACTGTTTAAAGAAATGGTGAATAAAAATTCAGATAGACACCGAAAGTTAGAATTGTCTTTCGTCAATTTGTTCTTCAGGAAATGTATTTTTTCATGTAAGAAAATCCGGGCGTGAAATTACCTTTCCATAATATCGCAGCTCTTTTAATTTCTTCCGGCAGATTTGATTCTGCTAGAGCACCTGTGTAGTTTGCATTGATTATTTTTCTTAGGTAAGGCAGCAAATTTTCGCTGAACTGAATTGATGCATCAGCCGAAAATTCACAAGGTAAATTTGTCACTGCCATAACTGCAATTCCTTTACCATTAAAACCATCTTCGATTGTTTCATTATAAGGGTTATAGATATATACGGGATTATCAATCCATGTTTCTTTAGAAAACTCTATTGATCCGTTGGGATCACAGGTTATATCGCCAATTACTTTTAAAGTTGGATTTTTTATCCAGATTTCTTTAGCCATAACTTTTGTAAGTGATCTGGGAAATTTATTAGACCAGGTTACACAGTTCATTATAACTGTTATGAAGGGAAGAACTAAGTCAAGGTTTGATTCAAAATAATCCGGGTGTTCCATATAAAAATTTCGCTTACCTCTTTTCTGAAGTTTTTCATATTCACCGAATTTAAAATTTATATCTTTTTTTAACTTGTAAATATTCTCCGTTCCTAATTGAAGAACATAGACTTTTTTTCTGCTGCCATATTTATATACTTGCTCAAGCTCATCAACTGTAATATCCTGATATGGCAAAAGGTTGAAAATTTCACGCGCACCAAATGCGGTCTTACCTCTGCCAAGGAAACAGACAATAACCGGAGGTATTGTATTTGGTGTCCCATCTTTCCTGATTTTTGAACCAACCTTAATTATTAAATTCTTAACGGACTGTAAATCCTGTCCCTCAACTGCTTGCGGAATGGACTCAAAAAAATTTGGGATTCCGGAAATTTGAAGACGTTTACCCAACGTCCAGAGTGAATCAACCATCCCTGCATAACCTGCGTTATATGTGAAAGCAGTAATCAGTCTCTCATTCTTTTCATCTGTTATTAATTCATAATCGATAAGAGTTGACTTGTTTTCAACCAGCATTTTAAGCATATGCCGGTT
This sequence comes from Ignavibacteriales bacterium, assembly GCA_016700155.1. Lineage (NCBI taxonomy): Bacteria > Pseudomonadati > Ignavibacteriota > Ignavibacteria > Ignavibacteriales > Ignavibacteriales bacterium. Next base: position 2,621,668 of record CP065001.1, on the reverse strand, counting down.
TTTTATTTGCCCTTTGTGAGTATGAGAGAAAAAAAAGTATGCTTTGCCCTTTAAAATTCTAGTGTGAAATAATTCTTTTAAACCAAAAATAATATTTGCTGAGGAAAGATCTTCGCTTATTACCGCTCCGGCTTTACGATAATCTGAATCCCTGAAAGCTCTTTTTTCTTCTCCGGTTTCAGGATGAAATGCCGATTGAACAATTAGTTTGTGTCCCCATTCAACAATTTCTTTTGCAGCAGCAGGAGTAATGGCAGTTCTTTTTTCCCCCTTTTTACTTTTCCCTTCGCGTAAAATTCCAACTATGTTTTTCATAATTCAGTTAACAAATCATAGCACAGTAATTAATATTGTGTAAAATTATTCCGGAATTACTAAGATATTAAACCACAAAATCCTTAAGCAATGATCTTGTATCATCAATAGCCTGTTCAAGTAGTATCATTCTTTCACGGAGATTGTCCATATCATTGTGCTTGCCGGATATTTCAACCGCAAGCGCTTCTTCTCCGATCCTTACTGCACCGACAGAATAACTTGCACCTTTTATAGTGTGTGCTTCTTTGATAAGGTTATTCATATCGTCATTAACAAGCCAGTTTTTAAGATTGCTGTATCGTTTGACCATATCATCGAGGTAAGCGCCTAAAAGTTCTTTTTTAAAATCCGCGCTGCCTGCACTGATTTTTTCAAGATGGAGAAAATCAAATAAGCCATCCTGTTTTTGTTCTTTCTCGGAAACAGGTGTTTCGGTTTCATTGACAATACCCAGATTCGCGTCAACAATCTTAATCAGTTCTTCAGCAATGATTGGTTTGGATAAATAATCATTCATCCCTGCTTCAATACATTTTTCTTTGTCTCCCGGCAGGGCGTGCGCGGTTATTGCAACAATAGGTATTTGATTTTTCGGTTCAGGCAGTTTTCTTATTCTGGCTGTTGCCTGGTATCCGTCAACCTGCGGCATTTGAACATCCATTAACACGAGACTGAAATTACCTCCAACAACAGCATCGATAGCTTCTTCTCCGTTTGTAACTGAATCCCCGATGTATCCGGCTTCGTTAAGCATTCTTAATGCTATTTTTTGATTGATGAGATTATCTTCAGCTAAAAGTATTTTATGTTTTAGTCTTTGTCTTCGTGATGCTTCTTTACTTTGCTTTGCAGCTGCTGTATGTACCGGCAGGGAATAAGTTCTGTAAATTCTCTGTGCAGTGATTTCAGTCGGAGTTTGAAGTTTAAGTTTTATATCAAAGTAAAATCTGCTTCCCGAGCCAACTTTACTTTCAACATGAATGTCACCACCCATCATATTAATGAATTCTTTACAGATAACAAGTCCTAGCCCGGTTCCTCCGAATTTTCGTGTGAACATATCTTCAATCTGTGAAAATGATTTGAAAAGATCTTTCATCTTTTCCTTTGGTATGCCCATACCCGTATCCTGTACCGAAGCATTTACAATTATCACGTCATCATCCGGTACTGATGAGGTTATTTTAATGTTGATATGTCCTGAATCAGTAAACTTTATTGCGTTACCTAAAAGGTTTACAAATATCTGTCTTATTCTTGTCTGGTCACCAATAAGACTAACCGGAGTTTCCGCATCAATATCCTTAGTGATGATAAGATTTTTCTCAGAGGCTTTTGCAAGCAGTACGCCAACCGCATCATCAATAATTGTGTTAAGATTGAAATTCACTTCCTCAAGTTTCATCCTGCCTGATTCAATCTTTGACAGGTCGAGTATATCATTTATAATATCAAGCAGTGATTCCGCCGATTGCCTTGCGCTGGAAATAAATTGTTTTTGTTCATCCTGATTTTCAAATGCACCCATTTCAAGTAAAGTCAGGTAACCAATAACACCGTTCATAGGTGTGCGGATTTCGTGACTCATATTTGCAAGGAATTGACTCTTGATCTGGTTAGCATCCATAGCCTGTTTAGCAAGTTTATCCGCACGGTTCTTTTCCTCTTTAAGTGCTATCTCAGCTTCGCGGCGTTTTGCATCCGCTGTAACCTGTTCGGTTATATCCTGTAAATTACCTTCAAAGTAAAACCTGTTGTTTTCTTCATCGCGTATTAACCTGTCATTTAACCGTACGATTACGTCTGTTCCGTCTTTTCTTTTTAAAGTGACTTTATAGTTTTTTACTTCACCTTTTTCCTTAAGCTCTTTAACAAGTATTTTTCTCTCCTCACTGAATTTGTAAACATCATCCTGGATATTTGCTGTTAAAAGTTCTGCGTCATCACGGTAACCTAATATTCTAACCATAGCAGGATTAACGGTGATAAAATGTCCGTCTTCGCCTGATTGAAAAATTCCTTCTGCTGAGTTGTGAAATATTGCTCTGTACTTTCTTTCTGATATTTCTACCTGGAAAGATTTTTCTGCGGAATGAACACGTATCCTGAAATTAACCGCACTTCCCACTACAGAAATAAGACTCAGGAATAGAACAAATAAAACTGATTCAAACAGGTTAGGAAGAAAATAGATCGTCCTGTCATTTAAAAGTATTGCTGTGGCAAAAACAATATTATAATAGATGGCAACGATGATCTGGTTGCGTACATCCCAGCTTAAAAAAAGTGCAGAGGTAAAAATTATCAAAGCAACTATTTGTGAGTTTAAGACAAGTGTTGTGGGAAGAAGGTAGATCATATATCCTGATGAGATTATGATCGTGAACAAAAGAATGTGAACAAGTGTGAGAGAATTATTTTCCGCAAACTTTGTGTGAAGAAGTACCAGTACAATAAATGCGATGAGAGTTGCTATCAGTCGTGTGAGATATATCTGAATAGAGAATTCACTGAAATATCTTACCTCAAAAACCATTGCAAATAATCCTGCAATGGCAACAAGTAAAGCAAGTACTTTCAGAGGTGAAATAAGAAATTCACGCGCTTCTTTTTTAACACGTTCATAATGACGCGCTGCAAAAGGAATATTATTACGATACAGGAAATCAACTACTGATTTACTTTGCGTCTTTGACATTATTCAGAGCCTCAATTTTCATGTACAACATAAGAAAAAATCGGGTTTAATTACAGAATTCTTTTTCAACTTAGAGATCGAAAAAAACTTATGTCCTCTATCTGATTTTTATATAGATTGCACATGCTTAAAGGAAAATTTTATGACGGATTTTTTATACCAGGCAGACTTAACAGTCTTCTATTTTTTTAATCATTCATTGTCCACTGGATTTCTGGATAAATTTTTTTCGATAATTACGAATGTTAATAACTGGTATATCGCGTATGTAGTCTTATTGGGAATTTCGTTCTTCAAAGGAGGACTCAAAGGTAAACTTGCCGTCGTGGGGATCATACTTCTCATCGTCATTTCAGATCAGCTTGGATACAGAATACTAAAAGAATTTTTTCAACGTCCGCGACCTTGTGATATTCTTACCGATGTTATAACGCCGCTTGGCTGTACAGGAACTTTTTCATTTCCTTCAAACCATGCATTAAATAACTTTGCCGCGGCATTTTTCTTTTATCTATTATTTCCAAAATTGAAATGGATTCTATTTGTTACTGCGTCGCTGGTTGCTCTGTCAAGAGTGTATCTTGGTCTTCATTATCCTTCCGATATAATCGGCGGAGCTGTAATCGGAAGTGCCCTTGGTTACCTGTTCGGGATTGGGCTGCTGAAACTTGAAGTCTTAATCAACAAGAAAAAAACAGCGTAAGATGAAAAAAAAATAATCTCTTTGTGAGGTTCAAATGAAAATAATTATTAAATCAGTATGGATCATGACTATCATGACACTGATAGCAGCCTGCCGGCTCAGTGCTGCAGCAGGTGTGATTTCAGATTCATTAACTATAAAAAGTGAAGCTGTATTTTACTCTTCAGAAGATTCACTTTGCACAGTCTCCATAAAGTATCCTGTAATTCAAGGAATGAATAATAAGTCGGTGCAAGAAAAGATAAACTCTTTTCTTAAAATTGAATTCCTTGATTCACCTGAATGGCTAAATATTGATGATTGTGACAAGGAGATCGGGTTCACTTATGAATGCAGTTTCAATGTCAGGTACAATTCACAAAAATTTATTTGTATTCAGCAGTTTATTTACGAATACACAGGCGGAGCGCATGGTAATTATGCATTATATTCTTTCAACATAAGTGCCTCTACAGGAGAGGTAATATCACTTACAAATATTTTTGATGAACAAAAACTGAGTGAACTGTCTGAGATAACGCGGCTTCAAATATTAGAAGATTTTAAAGCAGAAACTTTGGTTGATGTCGGGATGTTTGAAGATTCAATTTATATTTTACCTGAGCAGGATTTTTTTATAGTTCCCGGTTATCTTGTACTTCAATTTGATCCTTATGAAATAGCCTCATACGCAATGGGTGAAATTGAAGTTCAAATTGCTTTCGATAAAATTAAGGAGTACCTGAAACCAAATCTTCCTTTTGATGTAGAATAGTTTTTTATGAATGAACCGAAAATAAAAATCAGAAATGCAGTTGCTGCGGATGTACCTTTGATCTTGTCACTTATTAATGAACTGGCTGAGTATGAAAAGTTACTTGATGAGGTTACTACTAATGAAACGAATTTAAAAGAAGTTCTTTTTGGAGAACACAAATATGCCGAAGTGATAATCGCTGAATATGAAAATCAACCGGCTGGACAGGCAATTTTCTTTCATAACTTTTCAACATTCAAGGCAAGTCCCGGAATTTATCTTGAAGATTTATACGTTCGTCCTGTATTTCGTGGAAAGGGTATTGGCAAAAAACTTTTGGAAGAAGTTATCTCAATCGCTAAGCAAAGAAAATGCAAACGGGTGGAGTGGGTTGTACTTGACTGGAATAAAAGTGCAATTGATTTTTATAAATCACTTGACGCAAAACCTATGAATGACTGGATAGTATTCAGATTAACGGAAGATAAATTTTAATATTCAAAAACTTCCCTAAAATTAATCACTGCTTACTTCTGACTACTTTCTTCTTACTCCTTATTTCTACCCCTAAACTGCTTTTGACCTTATACGCTTATTCCATATTTTTGACACGATAATTTTCAAACAGAAGGAAAATGTATGCCCATAAATAAAAAAAGAGTTGTTATAACCGGAATCGGTGCAATGACTCCAATAGGACTTTCAGCAGATGAATTCTGGAACAGCATGATGAATTCTGTAAGCGGCTGTGCGTTGATAAAAGGATTTGATACATCGCGAGTAACAACAAAATTTGCCTGTGAGCTTAAAGGTTTTGAAGCGGCAAATTATATGGATAAAAAAACTGCAAGAAGACTAGACCCATACGCACAATACGCCCTTGCTTCTACAGTTGAAGCAGTAAAAGATTCAGGAATAAAAACCGATACTTTATCCGACAGTGAGCGATCAAGAATCGGAGTAATTTTCGGAAGCGGTATTGGAGGAATGCAGACTTTCTATGAACAATCTTTAGTGAATGATAAAGATGGACCGAAAAGAGTTTCACCTTTCTTTATCCCGATGTTGATACCCGATATTGCCGCCGGACATATTTCTATGCAGTATGGATTTCGCGGTCCGAATTATTGTATAGTATCCGCCTGTGCAACAGCAAATAATAACATGATAGATTCATGTTTATTAATTCAAAATGGATTAGCAGATGTAATTGTCAGCGGCGGAAGTGAAGCTGGTGTGAATGAAATTGGTATCGCTGGTTTTAATGCATCAAGAGCTTTATCAGAAAGAAATGATGAACCGGAAACAGCAAGCCGTCCGTTCGATTCAACAAGAGATGGATTTGTAATGGGTGATGGTTCCGGAACTGTTGTTCTTGAAGAACTTGAACATGCTTTAAACCGTGGTGCAAAGATTTATGCGGAAGTTATTGGTTTCGGACTATCTGCAGATGCCCATCATATCACTGCACCTCATCCTGAAGGTATCGGTGCTTTGCTCGCTATGGAAATGGCAATTCAGACTGCAGATATAAAAGCGGAAGATATAGATTATATAAACATGCATGGTACATCGACACCTCTTGGTGATATTGCTGAAACAAAAGCAATCAAAAAACTTTTTGGTGAGAATGCTTACAAGATGAATTTATCATCAACAAAAAGTATGACAGGACACTTACTTGGTGCAGCCGGTGCTGTTGAAGGCATAGCTTCAATACTTGCAATTAAAAATGGAATGGTTCCGCCTACGATCAATTTCAAAAATCCTGACCCTGAGTGTGATTTAAATTATACGTTTAACAAACCGCAAAAACGTGATATCAAAATTGCATTGAGTAACGCATTCGGATTTGGCGGACATAATACATCTGTCATTTTCAAAAAATATGAAGACTGATTTTGTATTACTATTTAAGTTAAATTTAAGACGCTCATATGAGCGTCTTTTTTTTGAATTACTCTTAGTGAATCTAAGTGAACTTAGTGTCTTAGTGGTGAATTAAAAATGTTAAAACCAAAACTGCTAACAACTCTTAAAGGCTATACAAAACAACAATTCCTTTCCGACCTTACTGCCGGAGTTATAGTTGGAATTGTTGCACTACCTCTTGCAATCGCGTTTGCGATAGCTTCAGGAGTATCACCGGAAAAAGGATTAATCACAGCCGTAATTGCCGGCTTTATTATTTCCGCACTTGGCGGAAGCCGCGTACAAATTGGCGGACCTACCGGTGCATTTGTTGTTATAGTCTATTCCATAGTTCAGAATTATGGATTGAATGGTTTGATCATTTCAACTGTAATGGCAGGCGTCATACTTGTGATTATGGGGTTGGTAAGATTTGGCTCTGTAATAAAATTCATTCCTCATCCAGTAGTAGTAGGATTTACAAGCGGCATAGCTGTCATAATCTTTTCATCACAAATAAGAGATCTTTTCGGCTTAACAATGGAGGAAGTTCCAGCAGACTTCATTGAGAAATGTTTCGCATACGCTAATCACTTCGGAACTATAAATTATTATTCGATTAGTATAGCCGTCATTGCATTATTTATAATGATGTTCTGGTCGAAAGTATCAAGAAAAATTCCCGGTTCATTGGTCGCCTTAATTGTTACAACCGCAATTGTATATTTCTTTCATTGGCCCGTTGAAACTATCGGAAGCAGGTTTGATTCAATCCCGTCATCAATACCTGCACCAACCGGATTTACTATTGACTTTGCAACAATTAAAAATTTAATTCAACCGGCAACAACAATCGCATTGTTAGCAGCAATCGAATCACTTCTATCTGCAGTTGTAGCGGATGGTATGATAGGCGGCAAACACAGATCAAATATGGAACTTGTTGCACAGGGTGTAGCAAACATTGTCACACCGTTGTTCGGTGGAATACCTGCAACAGGCGCTATTGCACGGACTGCGACTAATATTAAAAACGGCGGAAGAACCCCTGTAGCGGGAATGGTTCACGCAATAGTTTTATTATTAATAATGTTATTCTTTGGAAAACTTGCCGAATTAATTCCGCTTGCGACTCTAGCTGCAGTACTTGTTATTGTTGCTTACAATATGAGTGAGTGGAGAACGTTCAGGAGTTTATTGAAAAGTCCAAGAAGTGATGTCGTTGTATTACTTACTACATTCGGCTTAACTGTGATTATTGATTTGACCGTTGCGATTGAAATCGGAATGGTGCTCGCAGTATTTTTATTTATGCGAAGAATGGCAATGGTTACAAATGTCGGTGTTGTTACTCGTGAACTTAATGATGAAGATGAAGTAACAGACAACATGGCAATTGACAAAAAGAATGTACCAGACGGTGTTGAAGTATATGAAATTAACGGACCATTCTTTTTTGGCGCAGTAGAGAAGTTTAAAGAAGCAGTCGTACAAATAGAAAATCCTCCAAAGATTATGATCATAAGGATGCGGAATGTTCCCGCAATTGATTCAACAGGTTTACATGTACTTGAAGATATTCTTCATTCATCAAGAAAAAATGGAACTGAAGTAATTTTTTCAGGAGTACATGCACAACCATTAATCGCTTTTGAAAATTCCGGTCTGTTGAAAATGATCGGTGAAAAAAATATTCACTCGAATATAGATGAAGCATTAAAGCGGGCTAAAGAGATATTGTAATTGTGAAATGCAAATTGTAAAGAACTAAAAAATAATCCTCCAATCAGTTCGTACCCAATATTTGACTCAGCACTACCGCTGCGGCACTTGCAACATTTAATGATTCGGCGTTACCGTACTTTGGTATAGTTATTCTTTCATAAGCAATTTCCTGAATTTCGAGTGAAGGTCCGTTTCCCTCATTGCTGAATACTAAGATTTTATTCTCGGGAAAATTGACCTCATATAAGTTCTTTCCGAAGGTGTCAGTCAGGATAATTTTAAATTTTTCTGAAAGTGATTTTAATTTGGGTATTCTAAAATCTTCTATTATATCCAGATGGAAAATTGAACCCATGCTTGCTCTTATAACTTTTGGATTATAAAGTTCAACGCAATCCGGGCTTAATAAAATAATTTTTACACCAAACCAATCTGCTGTACGAATAATTGTTCCCAGGTTGCCGGGATCTGAAATGTTATCAAGGTAAATAATTAAGTTCTCTTTTAGGATTTTATCTGATGAATAATCAGGCTTGAAAAAATTAAATACAGCAGCTATCCCTTGCGGGGATTCAGTATCAGAAAGTTTCCTGAATTGTTCTTCTTTTAAAACTTCTGCGCGAATTTTCTTTTTTGAAAGTGAGGATAAAATTTCATGATTACTTTCAACAAAAGCATGTGTCAGTAAAACAACCTCACATTTGAAATCAGAGTTCAGTCCTTCTTCAACGATTTTTAATCCTTCAAAAATAAATTTTTTTTCCTGCTGCCGGAATTTTTTCTGAAGCAGTGATGAATAATATTTAATTTCATTATTTGTTAGCATCAAAGTAAAGTATCATAGTTTTGATTCTTGTTGTCATCCTGGTCTTTCTCAAGCTGACGAAGATAATCCCAGGTATAAATTCCGGTATTGTGACCATCTTTCCATGTTATTTGCACTGCGTAATCACCAACGACTTCAATATTTTTTATCAGGTACATTTCCGGTGAAAACATAGTCGGCTTAGGCGGGCGGTATGTGTGTAATAAAATTGTTTCACCTTTACAACCGGCGCAGGGACATTCGTCCCTAAGGTATTTTAAAGATATTTTCGATTGTAAACTCTCATCCCATTTAATGATAAGAATTTTTTTTTCTTCAATTTTTATCTGTATAGGTTTCACATTATAACAAAATTTATTTTTGATAATTGAATTTAATAAATGGAAGTCAATCAATCAGCCGTAAATGAGATTAAAACAAAAGAAAAAATTCATTATTATTGCTGCAGATATTTAAATAATCAGTCAAAGAGATGGATACAACCCTGCTTATAATATTTTTTGTAATTGATCTTATTGCCATAGCAATGTTATCGGCATCTGAAGTTGCCATTGCATCATTCGGTGCAAATAAAATTGAAGAAATGGAAGAGAGGGGAGAAAAGTTAACAGTTTCATTCAAAAAAATTCAGGCAAACCCCGAAGCATTTTTCGGAACGCTTCAGGTAAGTACAACACTGCTTCATCTTATCAATGTTGTTATAACTTTTTTGTTAGCGGGATATTATTCTGAAACATTTCTATCTGATTACGGTATAGGATTAATAAACCAATTGCTTATAACCTTTTTTATTTCGATTTCAATTTCATCATTTTTTATTCTTACCTGTGGAATACTGATCCCTAAAGCGCTTGGATTTAAATACTCAGATAGTATAGGAAGAAAATCAGTAAAAACCCTTCTGCTATTATCTGCTTTAATGTACCTGCCTGTAAAGTATGTAACCTTTGTGAGTAATTTATTTTTGATGTTGTTCCGTGAAAGAACAAATTTTTCACAATCAAGACTTTCAGAAGATGAAATACGGATTATTTTATCCGAAGGAGTTAAGTCCGGGGCAATAGATAAAACAGAACATGAAATCATTAACAATATTTTTGAGTTCACTGATCTGCGTGCTAATGAAGTTATGATACCTCGCACAGATATGATAGCGATTGATATTTCTGAGCAAAATGAAAATCTTGTAAATGAAGTTCTTAAATCCGGTCACTCTGTGATTCCTGCATTTGAAGAAACAAGCGATAATATCGTGGGTTCAATTCACACAAAAGATCTGATGAAAGTAATTTTGAGTAAAGACGAAATCGATTTTAAAAAATTAATTCGCCCTGTATATTTTATTCCGGAAACAAAACTGATATCTGAGATACTGAAAGAGATGCAAAAGCGTGGTGAACGTCTTGCAATTGTTACAGATGAATACGGCGGTACAGAAGGAGTAATAACAATGGAAGATATCATCGAAGAAATTGTAGGCAAGCTAGGTGATAATACAAAATCAGAACTACCAGAATATAATAGACTAAAAACCGGCGAATACTATGTGTTGGGATCAATGTTCATAGAAGATTTCAATGAAGTATTTAATATTAACCTGCCTGAATCTGATGAGTATAATACTGTTTCCGGTTTTGTTGCTTATCGAAGCGGCAGGATACTTAATCCTGGTGATAAACTTGAATTCGAAGAACTAAATTTTGAACTGATAAAAAAATTGAGGCAGAAGATGGTTCAATTTAAAGTTTACTCAACCACAAAAAATTTTAGCGAGAGTGTAAAGGAATAATAATTTTTCCAAACCGGATTCTTGCAAAGCACAACAAATTATATTAGTTTTGGCACACAAAAATGCTGGCTTAGCTCAGTTGGTAGAGCAGCTGATTTGTAATCAGCAGGTCGCGGGTTCGAGTCCCATAGCCAGCTCTTAGAAACCCTTAAAACAGATTGTTTTGAGGGTTTTTTATTTTTGAGAATTTGAAAATTCGGGCTGACAGGGTAGGGAGTGAGTAGGGAGTAACCCCTAACTGTGTCGATTTTTTTTATTGTTAAAATATGTGATTTATTGATTTGCATAAACTTAAACTGAAATTACTTCACTTCCTGATGAGTAACAACTAACACCAGAATAATTTTACCTTCTTCATAAATTACCTGATACTCTTTCCCGATTTCAAAACCGGAATTAAGCAGCTTAATATTTTTGATTTTAATCTCAGGGACTTTTTTAAAGTCCCCGATGTTTTTGGCTATTGATGATTCATAAACTTTCATATTATAAACCCTTCGGATCATACTGTTCATATTTCTTCCCGCAGATTTCACACTGCCAAACACGCGCAACAGTGATATTGTGCAAACTATTTAAACCGTGGGTTTCCTCTAAAACTCTGCGGTGCTGTTTGCAGTTGTGAGAAGGTATTTCCTTCTCATCAACTGTGTTTTTTGTTTCTTTTACTTCCATCATAACTCACTCCTTTTTATTTGTTGATAACGCCGCAAGGGTGCACTTCACCCGTGCAAAAAAAACTGTTTTTGACCCTTAACCATTTCCTTTGTTTTTGATTTACTGAGAGAAGTAAAGGCGAAAAGTAATGCCGGTGAACAAAGTGGTTGGTATTATCTTTTTGCCTTTACCAGGTTCGGTTAGAATGACGACTGCCGCTAACTACAGATGTTAAGTTGGGACTGCCTAATAACAAATTGTATGTAAGGGGCAAAAACATTTTTGGTGTTGTTATAATTGATAAAAAAACGCAAGATTGAAAAATGAATAATAAAGAGGAGAAGTAGGAAATTAAAGTTGGATTGGCTAAAAGAATAAAAAAATAAAAATAATAAGAGATAAATTGAAAACACTGTAATGGGATAAAGCCTTAATACTGCTAAAAATTTTACTCGGTTACTTTGACAAAAAACGTACATACATTTACAGGGTTTGAAGGTGTATTTAGAACCCAACTCGAATCTGTGGAACTATCTATCCGAGTAAAGCCTATAAGTTCAGAACGTTCGTTATTAATTAAAACATAAGTTTCAAATTCAATTGCCCACATTTGTTTGCGATCTAATTCAGTGGGTGTCAGCTGCACAAAAATGGAATGATAACCACCAGAATTTTGCAAACGCCTATCTATAGCTTGCGGAACTGAAAGTGAACCCGATGGAAGTGGAAAAGGGGATTTTAAAAATTGAGTAAATGCTGCATCCACTTTAGTCTCATATTCATTATCTATTGAATGACGTACATTGTTTACTTTACTCGTAAAGCGAGATTTGGCATCAAAAATCTTATCCTGAGTATGACCCTGACAGCCGTCTCTGCAATCCCATAACCAACCGTCCATACTCTTCCCTGTAGCTTCCCGCCAAGCATCAATCCCCGCTACTTCAATCATTTTGGTGGCTAAATCAAACTTCAAATCTAAGTGCTTATCTGTATCAAGTAAATATCCATTTTTAATAAACTTATTTGATGAATCATTTACCCAAGCATCAATTCTAAAAGAACCGCTATAACCAACAATTTTAAAAAAGACACGATTTTGTGGATTAATAATTACGCTGCCACCAATTGCGCCAAATGAATTAAGTTGTTTTTGATATAACTCAAGCTGCTGACGAAGAGTATTATTTTCATCAAGGATTTTATTTAATGCGAAAGGATCCACTTTACTAATGCTTTCCATACCAGCTTTAAGGTCTTCAAAGCTTTTTCTGATTACTAAAGTATCTTCTTCGTTTAAATCTATCTTTGCTGTACATGAACAAAATATGATTAATAAGAAGAATAATATTGTGCGAGGTAAGACTATTTTTGTAGACATAATAGAAACCTTCCAAAAGAAGCATATAATATTCAAGTTTAATGAACTAACTAATTAAGAATAATAAATTAATGGATAGTTGTCAATTAATTTTTTTTAAGGCCTATTAACTATTAAAAAATATGACAAATAGTTTGGGCAATAGCGATTTCAAAAGGCGCAGCATTTTGGCTGAGCGTTTGCCTAAACTTGGACTGATGTAAAAAATTAGCCTGTAAGTACAAAAGAAAATTTTAATTCAAATGCTTACAGGTTTATTTTTGAGTTTAGTTGTTAATGTTATGTTCAGATGATAATGTAAAAGAGAGTTCAGTTTCCGATGCGTTGGGTGCTGACCTGTACCTGATCTATGTAGAGCCAGGCATCGAATGAGGGGACACCACCGGGGTTGTGTTCCAATCCCCAGAATGTTTCGCGGGGTTCTTCTGAGGCTGTGCCTATAGCATTGTAAATTTCTTCTCCGTCTTTCCAGACTATGCAATGTGAACCGCTTCCTAAATCCCTGCGAAAGAATATTTCAAAGTGATACCAGGTATCGAATGAGAAAAAGAAATCAGCTAATGAGAATGTGCCTTGAGTGCTGTAAATGAACTTCTCGAACATTCCGAATTCATCAATGTTGAACTGAATATCGGCAAGATAAGTGTAAGTGTTATCAGCAATAGAGAAGAAATAGTAAGATGTATTTGGAAGCCAACCAACTGAAGAAGGAAAGTAAACCGCAATGCTTGCGTAGAGGCTGTCAACAGCAAAACCATCACTTCCTTTTGAGTAGTAAGAACCGCTTGTTGGTACAAAGCATTTGAAGGACCAATCACCGCAGTATGCAACATCCTGTGAGGCTGTGACGTCATTGAATATAAAACTTATTTCAGATTCATCACCTGTTTCAGCGCCGTACGCGAACATATCACCTACAAGTTCAACAGGGCAACCGGGAGGAGAAGGAGGAACAAAGGACTGATATTTCTGATAACCAAAATTTCTAAAGTCCTGGCAGTGACTTAGAAATGAAAACGCAAAGATTATAATAAGTAGTTTCATCAGTAGCCGAATAAACTCCATATCGTTGATGGTGTGCCTGTTCCATAAACTTTGTAATAAAGATTGTTTACCTGAGTCGCATCCAATCTTACAGAAGTAAATGGAATTGACGGTAAAACAATAATAATATCAGCGGAACCAAAAGCTGCGGAATGGCTTATCTGTAAAGTGTCATCAGTGAGGATGCTGAATTGATACCAGAAGGAGAATACTGAATCAACTGAGTTTGAGCCTGTGAATATTTTTCTGCTTAGAGTGTCCGCTGAAGTTGATGCAACTGAAGTAAATCCTTTTTGTTTCTGTGCTGGAACTTCAAAGTACCTGAATGCTTGGGGAGATGTCATATAGGCTTCATAGGTGGACTGGTTGAAGTTGAGGAAGGTTCCGTGTTTATCGGAGTTCTGAGAGTACAACGGAATAGACACTGTGAGTATTATAATGATTGTGATGATTAATTGTTTCATTGTTACATTGCTTTATCCCGCCATAGGCGGGTAAATGTTAAAAGGATGCTGAAACAGATGAAGATCCTGAAACGAGTTCAGGATGACATTTTTCAGCATGACACTATTAAGAGATCCCTCATCCCTTGACTGCAATAGCATTGAGGGGATTCGGGATGACATCAGACTAAAAGAATACGGATTAGTTCATCAGCACCGGATGAGGTGTCCATTGCAAAACCATTTGCTTCACCAGATGCGAACGTAACTGCTTTACCTTCTGCATTGGATTGAACTTTATCACCAACTGTGACTGTATCACCTGTAGTTACGAGTGCAATACCTTTTGACATAACCGGAGCTTGTTCTAATTCATCTGTTTCAGCGTTACAGACTCCTAAGGCTTTAACACCATTGCCGCAAATATCCCCGTCAAAACCTATGAAAAGATTTTTAGCAAGGTTAGCTGCTGCTTGTATTGAAGCAATTAAAATTGGTTGTTCGGTTAACATTATTTTGTCCTTTCAGTTTTTACTTTTTTCTTTTCCTGGACAATGACAGGTTGAACAACATTGTCACCGTGCAGGGTTAAATAAGGAGAGAGAGATTTTGCATCTTCATCGTTCAATTCGATCTTAGAACCTTCAGGAACTATCGAACCATTAATCATAAGGTCTGTATCTTTAATTATGTATGTCTTCATTCTCTCTCCTTAAGCATTTGTATCGTTTATCAAGTAACCTGCATCAGAGCCGACTACTTTAGGAATGAAAATATCTGTGTTACGGATGATCTCAACTTTTCCACCTTCAGTATATGAGTCAATCATCGGGTTATTTCTTTTCCTGAGCGTATATCCGAAAGCTGGTTCGTAATATGAGCGGGGAACATCTGTGTTAGCTTTGGGAACGTAAGCAACAATCGCATTATCAGACCAGATGTCAGTGAATACACCAGCATCAGTTGAATAGACTGCATCACCAACATACAACTCATCAAAATCAAGCAATGCTCTTAACAGTTCTGCTGTGATGATTGCCTGCTGAGTGTATTTGATTCTTTCAAGAACCGCAGGATGATTTTTAAGAGCGTTAAAAGCCGAAGGACCAAGAACACAAACATTAGGTCTTTGAGCAATCTTACCTCTTACTGCTTCTTTAGCAGCATCAAAAATGACAAATGGGTTTGAGGACGTGTTAGTAAATTTATCACCCGCAGCAAGTGTAACCTTGTTCCCCGTGGGATATGTGGCAAGGTTCTGTGCAATATCTGCGGCAAGTTTTTCGAGTCTTAAAGATATTCCATCAGTGACAACAGTAGTAGCGTGAAGTCTTGAGGGGAACACATCTTCTTCCTGCTCCCTGTAATCTATGGGATATTCGAGGTCGTGTTCGGTAAGGACGAAATCAATCTCTGTCCGGTTCTCAGGATTTATCCTGTTCGACTTTGCTCGTATGGCTCTTTCAGAATTATATATCTTGAAAGCCTCTTTTGTGAACTGAGGTATCTTACCTCCTTCTTTGCTAACTGTAACAATTGGAAAGAGTTTCACTGCCACGTGTGAAGCATTTGTGAAGCCTCTGGCAATGTTCGTAAGAACTGGGTCAACAATTCGTTTCTTTAGTAAAGTAGACATCGGAACTCCGGTAAATAATGGTAAATGTTAAATTTTCAAAGTTAAATGGTTAATGTTAAGTATTTAGTTTTCAATTGGTTATGTCGCATCATATTTTAGATTCCGAAACAAGTTCGGAATGACATTGTTCAGGGTGACATTACAGACAGTCTTTTTATAGCTGCGACGTATGTAAGGTTATCTTTTTTCATAAGTCCAAGTGCTTTTTTGTGTAATGCTTTTGAGTCTTCATTGACTGAATATCCGGCGAATTCATCTGTTAATATATTGTGCTCCTGCTCCGGTTTCTCCGCGAAGTTTTCATAGTAAATTAACTTCGGAAATGAGTAGATCAAATCTTTCATTAATGCATTCACTTCTTTAGAGAACTTTTCCTGCATAAATCCTTCACTGAAATTCTGAGCTTCCATATAGTTTGATATGTTCAGAATCTTTTCTTTTACGGCTGGGGTTAATGAACCTTCAGTTAATTTCTCATCCAGAAGAGTATCGAGTTCGTTCTTAGTTACTTTTGTCTGAAGTCTGTTTAGCTGATCGTTAATTTCTTTTAACTGAGACTGGAATTTTGAGTCTTTGTCAGTTGCGCTAAAATTGGAGATAGATGTTTTTAACTCATCAAGCTTTGAGATCAGAGAATTAAACTGAGTAGTATCAGGGACATTAGCAGGAGTATCATTTGTTTTAGAAATGTTTGAAGAGTCATTTTCATTCTCCAGGTTAAATTCATAGACTGTACTTGATGGCTGAGAGAATTGAATATCAGCAAGACCTTTAACGGCTGGGGCTGCACCACCGAGAAAACCAATATGTCTTAACTTTCCATCCTGAGTTAATGAGATACTTCTTTTCTTGTATCTACCTTCTTTTATTGCGTTAAGAAAATCGGGGTGGAGTTTATCATCAGGTGCATCCGCAACAAGTTTTCCTTGCGGGGTTACTTCGAGAGATGATACCCAGCCATAGGCGGGAGAGTTATCCTGTGGATGTCCAATTACAAGAGGGGCTTCATCTGTTTCGGGTTTGTAGTTCTGTGCTATGAAGTTTAAATCTTCGAGAGAGTAGTCTTTAGTTACTCCTTTGTCGCTGGTATGCGTACCTGTACTGAACACTTCAAATTTCATCGTATCGAATCCTTTCACATAAATAATTAAGGCTAAACAAATAAAAATCTTAATCTTATTAGGTAATAAAAGCATAAAACTTTAGAATGTCAAGATAATTTATTATATTACCTTATAATCTTAGGTATTGAAGACTATTTTCCTTATTTAATTAGGTAAGAGACTATGAGTAAGAAAGAAATTACAACAGAGAAGCAAATAGAGAAGCTGGCTACGTTCGGGTTAACGAATAAAGAAATTGCCGAAGCTTTGGGATACGATGACAACACCCTAAAAAGAAAATTTGAGATTTTTCTTACAAAAGGGAGAATGAATCTCAAACAACGATTAAAGAGAAAACAGATTGATGTAGCAATGGGCGGAAATGTGACTATGCTTATCTGGCTTGGGAAACAGTATTTAGGGCAGGCTGAAAAACTTGATGAGAATGGAGAGTATGAAATCGTTATCAATAGAAAAGAACTGACTGCGGGAAAATAGGCAGTATGCAATAGGCAGTCCACCACAGGCGGATAAATAGGCAAATGAAGAAACAAATACAAGTAGATATAACATATCACGAGAAGCAGAGGGAGATATTTGAGGATAGTTCCCGGTTTAAGGTAATTGCTAAAGGACGAAGATTTGGACTTACCCGAGGGTTTGCTTTGTATGTGATTGAGTCGATGCTTAATGGTGTTTCTCCAGTGTTGTGGGTTGATACTGTTTATGGGAACATTGATCGATATGTCGAAAGATATTTTCATCCGGTGTTGAAGCAGTTACCTAAGAAGAGTTGGCGGTATAGACAGAACAGGAATGAATTGCGTATTGGGAATTCCGTTTGTGATTTTAGAAGCGCTGATAATCCTGAAAACATTGAGGGGTTTGGTTATGCGTTAATCATTATCAATGAAGCGGGTATTGTTCTTAAGAATCGTTCTTTGTGGAATGAGTCTATCCTGCCGATGATTCTTGATTATAAGGCGGACGTTCTGATTGGTGGAACTCCGAAGGGCAAGGCAGTTAAGCGGACTGGAGAGAAGCATTTGTTTTATGAGCTGTTTCAAAGGGGTGAAATGTCAAATGTGAAACGTGAGACGGAAAACAACACACCCCTTTTGTTCCCCTCTCAAGAGGGGAAAGGATGGCGGTCTTTCAATTATTCGAGTTATGATAATCCGATATTGGATAAGAATGATATTGATGAACTCGTAAAACAAATTTCACCTGCTTTAAGAGACCAGGAAATTTTTGGAAAGTTTGTTGATAAGGAATCTTCCGGTATAATAAAAAGAGAGTGGTGGAGATATTATAAGCAAAGTGATGATCTTTATACACAACCTGTTTATAAAAAAGTTCAAAGCTGGGATACTGCTTTTAAGAAAAACCAGGAGAATGATTTTTCTGTTTGTACTACCTGGCTTTATGCTCTTGGCGGTTATTATCTGCTTGATGTATGGCGCGGACGAGTTGAGTTCCCGGAACTGAAACGTAAAGTTGTTGAGCTTGCGAAGATCCATAATGTGAATGAAATTCTTATCGAAGATAAAGCAAGCGGACAAAGTTTAATACAAGAGTTACAGCGGAATACTTCACTACCTATTAAACCTATTAAGGTTGAAAGTGATAAGATTGCGCGTGTGCATTCTGTCACTCCGGTTATTGAAGCGGGGAAAGTTTATCTGCCTGAGTCTGCGCATTGGCTTGAGTATTTTTTATCAGAGACTGAGGATTTTCCCGGCGGTGAGTTTGACGATGTGGTGGATTCGGTTAGTCAGTTTTTGAATTCGATTAAGGGAAAGAGTGCGGGAGATTATGGAAGCATAAGGCACGTAGGTAGAATTGCGATGAAGAGTAAGATTATAAGTAAGATAAAGAACAGGTTAAGAGCGAAAAACTTTTAACCACAGAGGCACGGAGACACAGAGGATTTTAATATCGATTTATGTAACAGATTCCTCAGTCGAGGACTCCTTCGGAATGACAGAAAGGAAAAGGAAAAAAGATGAATAGAAGTTTGATGCACCCGGTAGCGACTCGGGAACGGTTTGATGATTTGAGTAAAATGTATTCTTTTCTGCCGGACCCGGATACAATATTTAATGAGAATGATAATGATTATAAAATTTATCGTGATCTGTTAAATGATCCTCACCTTATTTCTGTCATTCAGCAGCGAAAGATGCAGGTGATGCAAATGGATTATCAAATCGACTATGAGGGTGACGTTAAAGTAAAAACGGATATTGAAAATGTTTTTGTGAGGTTGAATCTCTCCGAACTTATAAGCGATATAATGGACGCAATCTTTTTTGGTTTTGCTGTGCAGGAAATTAACTGGGTTAAGAAAGAGAATAAATTATTTCCGTGTGATATAATTGGCAAACCTCAAGAGTGGTTTATCTTTGATAAGAAGAATGAAATACGATTAAGAAAAATGAAGCACGGTTTTTATCTTTTTGAAGAAGGTGAAAAATTACCTCCGTATAAATTTATACTAACGCAACATAAACCTACTTTCACTAATCCTTACGGCGAAAAGATTTTGAGCCGGTGTTATTGGGCTGTGCAGTTAAAGAAAGGCGGAGTTGAGTATTGGCAGCTTATGATGGAGCGTTATGGTATGCCTTACCTTATTGGCAAATATCCAACTGGATTTACTCAGCCGCAGAAAGATGAGTTCCTGCAGCAGCTTCAGGATATGGTAAAGGATAACATTACAATCTTTGAAGAAAATCTTTTGATTGATATTAAAGAATCCCCGCAATACGATATAGGGCAGTTGTATGAAAATCTTGTAAAGTTTCATAACCGGGAAATAAGTAAGGCGGTTTTAACCGTTACGCTTACAACAGAGATTGAAAAAACTGGTTCTTATAAGGCAAGTGATATTCATAGAGAGATGTTGTCTTACTTAGGTGTTAGTGACAAGAAACTTGTTGAATCTACTTTGAATAAACTGATACGTTATTACTGCGAGTTGAATTATGGAGATGTGAGTTGTCCAAAGATAAGGCTTAATAAAAAAGAGGCTGTGATTGAGGAGAGTGCGGAGCGGGATAAGATATTATCAGAAATTGGTGTGAAGTTTACGAAGGAATATTTTAAGAAGAGATATAACCTTACGGAATCGGACTTCTCGCTGGGAGCGAATGATTAATGGTGAAGGTTAAATGATAAATGTTAAATGAAAGAAGATTCTGAAATGAACGTAGATCCCGAAACAAGTTCGGGATGACATTATTCGGAATGACTGATTGTTTGAATGGGTGAATGATCGACACACTTCGTCAGGCTCAGTGTGACATTGTGGGGGGTGTGCGAGAGCGCGAGCCACCCCCTGGGTAGTGATGAGTTACTAGTTTTGAGTTATGAATGAGATTCCTCACCCCTGGATTTAATAGCGTTGCGGGGTTCGGAATGACATTTCTTCTTTTGTCGTTTTGTTAATGATGAAAATGTAAAGACATAATTTTGTTTTTGGTTTTCGGGTTTCTTTTCCACTACCAATGAAAGTGTAGCTTGGGGTGCGGTGCACGAAGTGCCATGCATCCCCAAGCGGAACGTTGATTAACTGACAAGGTTCTGTGCCGAGTTTGCATAACCCCACATTATGCGATTTAGATAGAACTACAAAGTAAATGATAGAATTTCTTAGTTAGTTGCATAATGTGTGTTATGTACATCTGGCTGACAATGTCCCGTTTAACTGAGTCCTTCCAATGTAAGGTTAAAATGATCCTTCGACTGCGCTCAGGATGACTTATTCTGTTTTAATTTGTGTTCTAAAATATTGTTGATAGAACTCAGTGCCATAATATCTTTTAATCAGGTTTTCAATTTGTCTATGGTTCTCATCCGAAGTGATCCTGCTGTTCCAATTTCTCTGAAGTTCATTCCTTGACTCAACATTTCTTTTTATTTTATTCAATGAACTGCGTAAGCTGTCATTTTCAGTCCTGTATTTCTGTATTTGATTTAATAATTCTGATCTATCAGATGGAATACTTTCAAGTCTATCAATTCTTATCAGAAGCGATTTCTTTTCAGTATTTAGATTTTGAATCTTAGTAAACTGATATTTATCCGGCAACCAGGGTTTGGTTTCAAAGAAAGAGAGAAATGATGAGGTTTGAATTTTTTCATTCGGCTCTGTACCGTAAACAAAACATACACCGGATTGTATTCCATTTGCAGAAGAATACAATAACAAAATATTGGCTGTTATCAGTATTAACTTTGTAACAAAATTTGTTTTCTTAATAATTTTGTTCGTGATATAAATACCGAACAATATTGAAAGTGAAAGGGAAATAAGAAAGCAAAAAATGACATAGTCCGGAGTAGAAAATAGGCTGATGATTTTGTAAAGAATTCCTGTAAGAAGCCAGATGAGTAAAGCCATTGAAGACAGTGTCAATCCTTTTTTGGTGGTTATTAAACCATCGTCTTCAATTTGAATTTCATTTGTGACTGGTGACATTGTATAACACCTTGTAAAGTTAAACAAATGTTAATTAGCAGCTTTTGGATGAGCTGATTGTACACCATTTAATGGGATGAGTAAAAGAAAAACTATAGCAGAATGATTGAGAAAAATTCCCTGACTTTTGTGATTTAAATATAGTTGTTTTGTGTATAAAAGTATAATTGGGCTACGTATGAAGAGTGTTGTGAAAGCAAATTTGGAAAAACTTTTTACCGTTGAAGCAGTCCCGCCAGAGTTGAGCAGCTTTTAGGTTTGCGAAATTAGGTAAGGGTTGCTTAACAAAAGAAAAATAATGGCACATAGATGACACTGGTTGAACTGATTTACAATGATAAAAGAAAGCAACCTTTACCAGCAAACCGGGCGATTAGCAAAATGTAGTGAAGCTGTCACGTAACGGAGTGAAGTGTCAGCGTAACGAAATGGAGCTAATGGCAAAAGCAGGAACAATTTATAATGTACAGTTTATAATGTACAATGAAACATAAAGAAGATTCTGAAAAGAGCACAGATCCTGAAATGAATTCAGGATGACATTTTTCAGAATGACGTGAAGAGTGCAGGAAAAGTTTTTTGATTTGCTTTGAGTGGGGAAACATTGTGAAGCCCTCACTTGTAGAGTTGTGAGATTAAAGCCTGCCTGACCGCAGACAGGTTATGAGTTAAGAGTGATTGATATTTATGATTTTATGAATTAGATTTTATTTGGTAACTGATTGCTCGCTTACCCGTGCGACAGTCATAAAAAAGTTACCTGGAACCTCCGCCCGTAACGTTCCTGCCCGGCGTTGCGGGCATCCATTTTTTAAACCGATTGTTAATAATTAGAAACTGTAGTGGAGTGGTCCTCTACAGCCAAGGTTGATCTTAGCCAATGAAGGGATTTAGTCTTCTTCCGCAATCACCGTAGCCTGTGAAATTTGGTTTTCTGTTGGGCTTGATGTGTCCGTCTTTTACAAGTTTGAATAACATATATTTAAGGTGTGTACGTTCTTGCCGGCAGAAGCTGCAAGGGCAGTTGTAATCATCCATTTCATTCATTCTGAATAGTACTTCCGCATACAGTAAATACCAGTAGTCGACATTTTCCGGTTCGATCTTTCGTTTGAATAATCTTGATCTAAATTGTTTTCTTTCCATACCATACAAATGTATGGTTCTGTTAAATTAAAGGAAATACCATACAGGATTAATTTTGAATTATGAATGTTGAGTTTTTAATTAAGCTATATGAATATAATTTTTCTTGATATTGATGGGGTTATGAATTCAGAGAGGTATTACAGAAGGGTGAATATGAAAGCGCCGGACTGGGCGCGGTTTGATCCTGAGTCTGTGAGATTGTTAAAGTTATTGCTTGATGAGTTTGACGCAAGGCTTGTTATAACTTCTTCGTGGAGGTTTGGTGCTGCCGAAATGCTTAACAGAGAGTTGAACAGATATTCTTTGAAAAAGTATCTGCATAAAAACTGGAAGACCGATTTGATTGGCGCAAATGAAAGAGATAAGGAAATAAATTCCTGGTTAAAGAAAAGTATTGATGTGAAAAATTTTTTGATTTTAGATGATGTAGATAGTTATTCCGGTATTTTGAGAAACCATTTTGTTAAGACTGATATCAAAACCGGATTTGGTGTTAATGAGTTTGAATTGTGCAGGGAATTTTTTTTGAAGGGCGGGTAAATAATTTTAAGAACCTGAAACGAGTTCAGGTTGACACAATAAGTAGATAAACGCAAAGTAAGAAAAATAGTTGCCGTTTGTTTGGAATTAATTTATTGTTGGATAGCAGTTCTGCAAACCCCCCAATACTGACTAAATCATTTAATGCGGAATTGCTGTAAACCCCCCCATAGCCCGGTGACGTTCCTGCCCGGCGTCCCGGGCATTTTTATTTTAAATATTGAAAGTACTTATGAATTAATATAAGTTAGAGTTGATTTTATACGCCCCTTTGTTAGTACCGTAAATATCCCGGGGCAGTGCTTGATGGCAGGTGTACAGGTTATGATCGTATGAAAAGCAGTTCGGGAGAAATTAATAGTGTAAGTTATTTGGTTGATTGAGTCAACAAAAGCGGACAAGTATGCTTCCGCGTGCGTATGTAAGTCCCAGAGTGCAGGATATATATAAGCTATAAATCACTCGATTAAAAATGAAATATGATATTTCAATAATTGCTTATTTCGATATACTAGGTTTTAAGAATATTGTAAATCGAGGTCATAAAGCAAATGATGTTTATTCTATATTGGACAAATTTAGATTTTTTTCAAAACCTGACCACGAAATAGCTAAAGACTATGAGCAAAGTTTTTTTAACTTTTCTGATTGTGCAGTTAGAACGACCAAAATATTAAGCAGAGTAAACAAAAGAAGGCCAGTTGGACTGCTATTCTACGAATTGATTGATGTTTTGCATTTGCAGTTTGAATTAGTTCATAAAGGTATTTTTATAAGAGGCGGACTTACAATAGGTGAAATCTATAACAAAGACAATTTTATTTTTGGACCTGGTTTAGTATCAGCTTATGAATTAGAAAGTAAAGTAGCAATATATCCGAGAATTGTAGTGCCGAAAGAGCTTGTGGAAATGGTAAAGAATGTACCAGCATTGAAAGCATTTCATCACGGAGTTGATGACGAGTTAGAATATATTAATGGATTGTTAAAATATGATGTGGCTGGCTTTTATTTTATTGATTATATGAAAGCGAGTGAAAGCGAAATCGAACCAGAGGATTATTTAGCGTTTTTAATGACTCATAAAAATAATATAAAAGCTAATTTAGCGCTATATAATAAAGATGATAGTGTTCTACCAAAATATAAGTGGTTAAAAAGATATCATAATTCCTGTGTAAGAGAGATGTCTCAAGCATATTTTAAGAATTATGATACTGATAAAAGTGATTTTATTATATGATGTTTTATAACATCTTTAATAATTATAGAGACAATACAGTAAAAAGAAAAAAAATAGTGTGGCTCGAACATTTGACTAGAGTTCTTTAATAATTCGACAGCCACTATCAGTGACACTGAAAATAATGTTTCCATTCTAATTAAGTATTTTTCATACTGCATTCATTAATCACAAATTAAATGTAGTTGTTAACATTTGGCTTTGTTGTTTAAGATTACCGTTGTCGTGCTTGACAGCGGGTTAGGCGCAAGGCGTTATGCTGTTAAAGTATATGAGTGTAATAGATTTTACAGAATTAAAGGGTTATGTGAAGGGAGAGCATTTTGAAGCTCTCATAAGAGAAATTGCCAAGCAACTTGGTTTATCTGTAAGTTGGTCCGGAAGAGGTGCGGATGAAGGAAAGGATTTAATTTTTACAGAAATACGTAAGGGGGCGATTAGCAATAATGTCAGTAAATGGTTAGTTCAATGTAAAGATTTTAGTAAGACTGGAAAATCTGTAAATGAGAATGATGTGGGGGCTATTACGGATAAGGTAAAACAGCATAAAGCAGATGGATATTTGTTAGCTACAACAACTGTAGTAAGTTCTGGTTTAATGAAAAAACTAGAAGCCCTCGATATATCAAAGGGAGGAGAAATATTTATCAAAGTCTGGGATTATTCAGAGTTGGTTGGCTATCTAAGTCGTGAAGAATTTAAAGATATAACAAAACAATATCTTCCTGAGAGCTATAGAAACTTATCACTCTATGATTCTGTAGATGGTGCACTAAGTATTTTCAGAAAGAAGCTACCCGAAGATTCTTATAATAAAATCCAACAAATTATTAGAGAAACAGTATTAATAAAGGAATTACCGTCTGGAAATGCTGTATGGCCTTATTCAGATTCATCAAATATTATTGATAAGATTAATAAATATTTGGCAATTGGAGATTTTTCTAATGCAGCCAATGTAACACCCGGAATTGAATACGAAGCTTTTATGTTATTTGTTGAAAGACTAGCTGAATATGAGAATTCTTTAGCTTATGAATATTTACTTACACTTATTAGAGAATTGACAGAGCAAGATATTATTTTTAATTGTGTTAAATACATAATTGATAATTTTGAAATCTCACCTGACGTGAATATTGAGATATTATCACACCTTGATGATGAAGGAAAATCAATGTTGCTCGATGATCAAATTATGTCCGTTATTGATGAAAAAATAACTATGAATAGTTGTGATTATAATTTTTATTCCTATATCGATTCATTATCTACCAATACAACAATTGATGAAGTATATGTTGATTATATTAATTATGAAAGTGATTCTTTAGAAGAAATAAAGTTTAAAGGTCAATTATCTTTGCACTTAGAATTGTGCCATGGTTCAGGTTCTGATTCAGATTGTTTTTCCCGCACTGTTAAATGTAATTATAATGGCTTTATGGATGCCAATGGAATATATTTAAATGAAGTGGAAGTTGATGAGTCAGAGTTTGGTAAAGTGTAACAGCCAATCAACTTTAATAACTGAAGAGACAGTACAGTAAAAAGAAAAAAAATAGTTTGGTCGATCTGTTGAATAAAGTTCCCAAATAAATTGTATGACTTCGACAGATGAACTTCTAATTTTTAATTGTTAGATGAAAAGCCGTTTTGGTTGGTTGAGAGTTTAATTAGTAGTTAAAAGTGTCCCGATTATATCGGGATAAACCCACAGGAAATCTATTAAATAATTATAAACACGGCGTTGCGTTTTAACATAACACGCCGTTATACAACTTAATTATATAAAGTAATAAGGAAAATTATAATGAGTAAAAAGGTCTTTAACGAGGAATCAGCAAATCCTTTAAATCAAAAATTAGATGATCTAGAAAAGGTTATTCAGAAGAAAGATGAGCTTATTAAAGATGAAGAAAAAATTATTGGTGAGATAAGAGCTGGTTTTCAAAAACGAGTTGTTGTATTCGTTGATATGGTAGATTCTACAAAGTATAAAATTGAAAAAAAGGATGAGCCCGAAAAATGGATATTACGTGTTTGGCAGTTCTCGGAAATAATCAAAGAGTATATTGAAGAATGTGGCGGAAAGGTTGTAAAATACATCGGAGATGAATTAATGGGAATTTTTGAAAGAAAAACAAAGATTGATGATGCGTTAAGTTTTGTTATGAGAATAAAAGATATGGAAAAGAATCTATATGAAGTAACAAATGAAGCCACAAAAATAAAAATGGCATTAGATTATGGAGACGTATATCTAATTGAATATGAAGGACATTCTGAATTAGATCCACAAGGAACAGCCGTTGATAGATGTGCACGTATTGGAAAATATTGTAATCCTTCTACAATTTTAACTTCGTTTGAATTCCTAAATGAATGCTCATATCCTAAACAATGGAATATGGTAGGTGAAGTAGAATTGAAGGGATTAGGATTAACCAAGATATATCAATTTGGGGATAAAACAGTTATTATTGAAAAGAAAGTGGAAATAGCAGAAAATCATTTTGATAATTTAAAAAAGCAAATTCAAGAACTAACCAGTAGTAACCAAGATTTAGAAATTGAACTCAAAGATTGCCAATCGAAGAATTTAGAATTATTAAAAAAATTAAAGGATAAAAAAGAAGTTGTAGATAAAAATCTAAAAGCAGTCCCATCTTCAAAGGAAGATGAAAAATCAGAATTATGGCAAAAAGTAAGAAATAAAATATCCGATTTAAAAACTATTATTAGAGAGGCTGGCGTTCCTGAATATGAGTATGGTAGATTTTTATTTCTTTATATGCGAGATGAGGAAGATAAGTGGAATGTTTTTGAAGGTAAAAATTTTGATGCGACTTATGAAAGAAATCTCATCGAAACTGGTTCTGCTGATGGATATTATCAATTGAATACCGAAAACCGAAGAAATAAAAAAGCAATTTCTATAATGGATGAAATTGAAAAATATTTACAAAAGTATGTTGAAAAATATAGAGACGATGATGATGATTTATTTGATTATTCTCTATCAGACCCAGAATTTTGGAGCAATTATATATCAATAAATGTAAGCTAAAAGTTGTATAACATCTTTAATGAGTAAAGAGTCAATACCGTAAAAAGAAAAAAAATATTGCAGGTCGATCTTTTGAATGGAGTTCTTTGAATTACTGATCTAATTACGAAGTAAAGCCATTTGTCACAAAGAACAGTTATTTTAGATACAACATTTTTTGTGTTGAAGTGTGTTGTTGAGTTTTGAGTATATAAAAATAAATGCTTGAGGAGAGGGTTGAGGCATCGAATATTATTTTATGCGAGCCTGCTTGTTGGAATTCGTTTACCAGGGTTGTTATTTCATTTGCTAAAATATCATAAACTGCAAGTGTTACGAAATCAGCTGTTGGTAAATCATAATTGATTGTGGTTGTGGGGTTGAATGGGTTTGGGTATAACGTTGGAAAATGAGTTAGAATTTTTAAGCGTGTTATGAACTGTAAAGGAGTGGTCCTTTACAGCCTGGAATTGGTAAGTAGTGGTCTCCCAGAGGGACAGGCATTACAGCTTGACATTGGGATGAAACAGAACATACAGGGACAAGCATTACACGCAGGTGGAGTTATTTAGAAAAAGTTTTGGGATGAAATAATTTCAAATCAGATGTTAAGTAAGTTTCGGAGGATTGTTTTGGTGTCGGCGGGGAAGTCGGAGTTGAGCATCCAGGCGGCGTAGTCAGGGTGGGTGGTTACTTTCTTACCTATGTGTTTTCCGAAGTTGTAAACTATTTCGTTTGTTTCGTTGAATATGAGTTTGCCTGTGATGTCAGCGTTTCTTTTTTGTCCTTCTGTTGTATAGTTTGAGAGTCCTTCAACATCGGTGGGCAGGTCGGAGTATTTTTCAGTTTGTGAGAGTAGAATTTTTTTTGCTGCTATTGTATCTGCTTCTGCTGTGTGTGCGTCTGTTAGTTCTTCATTACAATAAAACTTTAATGCTGATGTTAAATCCCTTGGTTCTTTTTTCATAAAAATGCGCATAGGGTCTATCAATCTAATTCCTGTAATGTCAAACTCTACACCATATCTTGCAAATTCCATTCTTAGAAGAGGGAAGTCGAATTTAAGAAGGTTGTAACCGCATAAATCTGAACCGTCAAGAATTTCAAGCAGGGCAGAGGCTAAGGCTGAGAAAGTTGGTTTGTCTGCTACGTCTTTATCGGTTATACCATGAACGGCAGTTGCACCGGTAGGAATAGGAATTCCCGGATTAACTTTGGTGGTAAGAGTTTCTTCGCGGCTGTCGGGGTGTAATTTTAGTATGCTGATCTCAACAATGCGGTCCTGTGATATATCTGTGCCTGTTGTTTCAAGATCAAAAAAAACTAATGGGCGGGTCAAAACTAACGGCATAATGCATTCTCTTTAATTTATTTAAAAAACTTATCTGTACTGTCGTTTTTGTGCGTTGATGAGTGATTCTTTTAGTTGAAGTGGAATATCAATCACGATTATTTCTATGTTGAAATGATCTTTAAGTTTTGAGTACCAGGATTCACTGCCGGAAAAACTGCTTGCGGCTTCTGCATCTGCGAATACAATTCTCTTTCTGATTGTTTTGTTCTGCATTTTTTCTATAAGAAGCATTTTGAGTATGTCCTTCAAATCTTGTTGTGCTGCGCGACTTTCATTTTGCCAATGCGTGAATATATCGCGCACATAATTGGCGGGTTTTTCCGCCTTTGTTAAAAACACCGGCGGACAGGCTGAGTAGACATCAGACTGAAAGAGTGTCTCACCGATTAAAAGTTTTTTGCTTACGAGCTTTAAATTATTTTGTTGATTTAGCAATTGAAGAATTTCTGTGTGAGCTAATTGCTGTTCAGTTGAATCGAATGGATGGGGTTGCCTCAACATAAAAATATTTCCTGACGATTAAATAAATTTGTAATTCTGGATTGCTATAAAAGAACTGTAATGGAGTT
This sequence comes from Ignavibacteriales bacterium, assembly GCA_016700155.1. NCBI lineage: Bacteria > Pseudomonadati > Ignavibacteriota > Ignavibacteria > Ignavibacteriales > Ignavibacteriales bacterium. The sequence continues at coordinate 2,592,311 of CP065001.1, read as the reverse complement.
TGTCGTTACAATCCTAAAATAAGCAATTATTTTCGACATAAAGGTCCTGAAGATTAATTAAATTAATGGAAGGACTATAAAATCAAAAATGAAATAAAATAATAGTTTAATTATAAGATTTTTTTATTATTTCTTTTGACATTATAACCAGCAAAAAAGAGAAAAGACAAAATCCCTGTGAACAAAGATATTAGAATGTTTTGTGCATACTCTGCCCACTTATAAGAACTAATATCATCAAATAAATTCCGATTCTGAGAATAAAGAGAATCTATTTTAGATCTAAAAACTTCAGTATTATTTTTTAATAAATTATATTCATATCTCAACGAATCAAGTGGAATTTCATCTTTAAATTGATAATTGAGTGTTTCTATGATGGCAATAGGATCTTTATAATTAGTACTAGAAACCGATGATTGAGGAAGAAATATGTAAATAAGAAACCCATAAATTGAAAATCTTTGTATAATTGCTATATAATTACCATATAAAAAATATTTATCACTTTTTCTTCTATAACTTAATTCAATAAAAATGGTTCTTGTTATAAGTAAAAAATAATAAAATATTAATATGATATGGGAAACAAGGTGATGTATTTGATAGAAAAGTAGAGCAAGAATTGGAAAGAGAAAAAACATAATAAATTGATCAACACGTGTGGGCAAATAATATGGAGGTATTTCCGGATATCTTGGATGCGCTGAATATCCATGATAGTTACGTAGTCTGAAATGCAATGAGAGAAGCAAATGAGGAATTGAAAGAATAATAAAATCAAAAAAAAGATCATTTGTTATCATTAAACCCTACGCGTTTTCTTCTTCTGCGGGTACCAAAGAAAAAATTTAATGTGCTAGCAACAACAAACGAATGTAAAATAATGAATAGAATATTTGGGCTATAGTTATCAAGAATTAATTTCCGTTGGTATGGTGTAGTTGAAAGCAAAGCCTCAATTTCAACAATTTGATTCTCCAACTCAACTAGCTCAGATTTAAGCGAATTGTTATTTAAGATTAGATTATAATGATATATAGAGTGAATTGAATCATCATTTTCTATTTGATTTAATCTATTAAAGTATAGTAATGGATAGAAAACAAAGAAGAAAAGAAAAATGATAATTATACCTAAAATATGATTTTGACGTGGAAGAGTCATTTGTACAGCCTATAAATTCTGTAGTCATAATCGAAATTGTAGGATAACCAAAACATATAAAAGAATGATAAAGAAGCTACTAAAGCTAGAAACGAAAGAACTAAACTTAAAAATGGATAAAAAAAAGTATACAGGTACGAAACATAAATTGAAAAAAAACAAGGTAAGGAATAGAAAAAAAATTTCTCAAATCTAGATAAAAATGGAAATCTTGGAAAATAAATTTTCGGATCAGGCTGAAAGGGAATAAAGAGACTTATTATTATAGCAAAAATTAGAATGATATTAGTGATTAGCGGCATACTTTAAAAATTGTTTGATAAATTAAATATTTTGAAGTTGTTGTGATTCTTAAATGTTGAATACAAATCCATAATACAAAAATTAAGTTATTAAAATTAATATTTATAACGCAATTATAAGCTTTACAACTGCACTAAATTTAGAAATATCTTCTGCAAAACTTTTTCTAAAGATATAGATATTTTAGAAATTCCATTGTTTTTTACGGATTGATACTCCACTTCAACGGACTTCTTTAATATAATTTTTGACTGTATTTATTAAAATGTATTATCAGCTTAATTCATAACTTTTTAGGATTAAGGGTTTTGCTTTTTCTAAATCTTCGGAGTTATTTATTCTTACTTCAAGGTTTCCGATTCCGTGATGACCGATGTTTGATACATCTTTAGTGAAGCCTTTCTCGAATTTTATTTTACGCAAATCAGCATGTACCCACATCTGTATTGTATTACCTCTTGGCTGAAAAGCAAATGATGCAAAGGTTTTGATTTTCTTAAAAGCAAAATACCATTTCATTTTTTTTAACTGGATTCCATCACCAAGGTTATTTATAAATTGCGTCAGTTCTTCAAACCTGTTTTTTAAATCATCGCTACAGCCTTCGTAAAATTCAGCTACTGTTTTATATTTTTTTATTTCCGGAGCTTGTTCTTTTGTTTTTTTCTTGGCTTTTGATGCCTCTGATTGTACTGATACAAGTTCAAAGAGAAGAAGGTTATCGAATTTTTTATAACGAATGAGTTCAATGTTGCGGTTCATTTGTTCTACTGCGTGGCTGTCATAACGGGTGTAATCACCCGCTATACAGATCAGACGAGAGTTAGACCATTCAATGTTATTAGCAGATTCTTTTCCTTTTTTGTTCATCACGAGTAGCTGGAATTCTGCTTTGTGATCGAGGAGCCAGTCGAGATAGTATAAGCCCTGGGTTACGACATTCTGATTAGTTTCTCTTTTGTATTCGATGATAACAGGGCAATTGTTTTCATCAATACCAAGTGTGTCTATCCTGCCGGTAGTTTTATGACCGGTTGAATATTCGCTTTGAAGGAATGTCACTCCAAGAAAAGTATCGAGATTTTTTTCGATAAGAGTTTGAAGTGTCTTTTCAACTTTCACAGAACTACCATCGAGTTCGATTGCTTTGTTGTTAGTTATGTTAAAGAGTTTTATGTCTGGCATCGTGTTTTTACTTTATTAAAATAGTTGAGTTGATGTCACGAAATTATGCATAACAGCTGTATAAAGAATTACTATTGATTTACAACCGATATTTCTCTTATTCTTTCAATTTTAAAATTTCTTTCGTCTTTTCTTAAATGGCAATATGCTTTTATGTGTTGATGATTATAGCCATAAGTATTGAACTCATCAGTGAATTGAAGATTACTTAAAATACGCTCTGTAGTTTCGCCATTCAAATTCTCATATAAAATTTTTACGGTTGAGCCATTATCTATTGCCGATTTTAATTGGTTAAGTATGATTGGTTGAAAATCTTGTGGCTCTGGTTTAATAACTGGAACTGGAGTGGAATTGGTTTTATAGTATTCTATTACACGAGGATCTACAATAATATCTTTATTCTGAATAGGATTGTTTAAGATAATTCCTTCTAAAGTTTTACATCTACTGAGAGCTACATATATTTGACCATGAGCGAATGCACCCGAGCCAATATCTATGGTGATTTTATCAAATGTCTTCCCCTGACTTTTGTGAATTGTCATTGCATAGGCAAGTTGAATTGGAAACTGACTGAATCCGGCAATAATTTTTTCTTCAATTTCTTTCGTCTTATTGTTTAAGACAAATTCAACTTCCTTCCAACTTTCCTTTTCAACATTATACCTGTTACCATATAAATTAATGACAATTTTGTTATCATCTATTTTTACTATTTTGCCAATGCTACCATTAACCCATCGTTTCGCAGGATCATTTCTCAACATCATAACTTGCGCCCCAATTTTTAATTCTAAATTATGAGGGGCAGGTAAATTATCATCCAATTTATCATTATCAGAGTCTTTATCTTTTGCGTATTTACCACTAAGTGTACCAACCAATGAATATTTTTTACCGGGAAGATTTTCAAGTTTATCCTTGTTAATCTGACGCGCAATATTTTTTCTTGAAGTCAGAAAAATTGAATCAACATGTTCGCCCTTATTATCTTTGTGACGAGAATTTAGCAAAGCCATATCCTCAAAAGAAACTTCATTATTCCTTATGTGATTAAGCAAGGTTTTGAATTGATACTGCTCTTCGGATTGTCTAAATATTGTTGTGAGTTCACTAAAGTTGTATTTAAAGGATTTAAATACTGGTGCATCAAAAAAGTATTGCCCCCCATAAGTTCTTATAATTTGATACCGATCCTTATCAGTTAATACGGGAGGAAGCTGGAACAGATCACCAATGAATATCATTTGAACACCGCCAAAGGGTTCGTTTATTCTATTACGATTTTTTCTCAGTGCAATATCTATCCCATTCATTAAATCTGCTCTAACCATTGATACTTCATCAATAATAACCATTCCCAAATTTTTAAATAGTTCAGCACGAACATAATCAGGTTGAATTTGATCAGGATTTATGATAGTAGGTGGGAACCGAAAGAATGAATGAATAGTCTGACCACTAACATTTAGTGCTGCGATACCTGTTGGAGCCAACACAACATATTTTTTCCTGGTGGATTTAATAAAATGTTTTAATAAGGATGATTTACCCGTCCCTGCTTTTCCAGTTATAAATATACTTTCATTTGTGGTTTTTAGAAGATTGATGATTTCTTTGATCTCATCCGTTATAATAAAATCAAACTTTTGTGTGGGAAGTTTTACGTTTTTATTATGTCTAAACTTGTGAAAAAAATAAAACGCAAATACTATTATAAGTATTATGAATAAATAATTCATTTTCTCCTTATCACTGAGAGTTGCACTAAATTAAACCGGAGGTAACCCCAAGTCTTCTAAGAATTTGTTATGTGTTTCCCTTGCTTTAGCAATATCTTTTTCTATTTCTACAAGTTTTATATTTACTTCCAGTAAATCAATTTCTTCTTCGTCTATGGAAGTGCTAACGTAACGGGAAATGTTAAGATTGAAATCATTTTTTTCAATTTCTTCCATTGATACTGTACGAGCGTATCGTTCAATTTTTCCCGGACGATTCTGATAGGTGTCTACTATTTTCTGAATATCATTTGGTTCACCATTCTCACCTTCGCGCAGTTTGTTTTGTCGTTTGCCTTTTTCATAATGTTCACTTGCATTAATAAATAAAACATCATCTGTCTTTTTGCATTTCTTTAGTACAAGGATACAAACAGGTATGCCAGTTGAAAAGAACAAATTAGATGGTAAACCAATTACAGTATCTATATTCCCATCTTTTAATAATTTTGTTCTAATTCTTTCTTCTGCACCACCTCTGAACAAAACTCCGTGAGGAAGGATGATAGCCATTGTTCCTTCTTTGCTGAGGAAATGAAAACCGTGTAATAAAAAAGCAAAATCTGCTGCGGATTTTGGTGCAAGCCCATAACTTTTAAAACGAAAATCTTCACTCATTTTTTCATTTGCTTCCCACCTATAACTAAATGGGGGGTTTGCAACAACAGCATCAAATTCTAATTTTTTTGCGGGGTTTAATTCGCTAAGTACTGACCAATCATTTGTAAGTGTATCGCCGTGATAGATTTCAAATTCTGAATCTTTAACACCGTGTAATAGCATATTCATACGTGCCAGGTTGTATGTAGTAATGTTTTTTTCCTGCCCGAATATTTTACCAATGCCATTTGACCCGATTTGTTTACGAACATTTAATAGCAAAGAACCTGAACCGCAAGCAAAATCATAAACCTTATCAAGCTTTTTCTTTTTGCCTTTACCTGGATCCTGACTATCAAGTGTTACAATTTTTGAAAGTATAGTAGAGATTTGTTGTGGTGTATAAAACTCACCAGCTTTTTTACCTGAGCCGGCGGCAAATTGTCCAATTAAATATTCGTAAGCATCCCCAAGTATATCTGTATTTGTAGAAAACTTTGCGATGCCTTCTGCAATTTTTTGAATGATTGTACAAAGCTTGCTGTTTCGTTCTTCGTATGTTCTACCAAGTTTATCTGAACTTAAATTGATTTCTGAGAATAAACCCTGAAATGTGCTTTCAAAAGAATGATTTTCAATGTATTTAAAACCCTCCTCGAGAGTACTTAATAACTCACCTTTTTGCATTCTTGCAAGTTCGCCAATGTTGCTCCATAAATAAGCCGGCTTGATAACATAATGTACTTTTCTACGCATTTGTTTTTCGAAGTCATCTACATCACCTTTATTCGCTTCATACCAGAGTGCTAACGGAGTTAGTTTACTATCTTCTTTAGGTTGAGGGTAATCTTTACCTAATTCTTTTTTTGCAGCGATTTCATAATTATCAGATAAATAACGTAAGAATAAAAACGAAAGCATATAATCACGGAAATCATCTGCATTCATTGCACCGCGTAGATTATCTGCTATGTCCCACAATGTACTACCAAGTTTTTGTTGTTCTATTGCTGTCATAATTAATCTGTATGAATTACAAAATTATACTTCTGAATTAATTTACTATATACTTCTTTAAATATTGTTTTATTATCATCAACCAAAAGATCTGATTCAAAATAGTAAACCTTTTTATGGGATAAAGCATTAACAATATCTGTAACTCGTTGTTCCGGTGTAATTCCTATTTGTTCCAATACATAACTAAATTGCCCCACACCAAGAAAGGAGGCTATATTTTCAAGCACTTGCCTTAGTAAAGCAAAGTGATAAGAATATATTTCTGACCTAAACGCACTGTCCAATAATTGCAATAATCTTAAATTATAAAGGAGTACACTATTTCTTGGATTTATTAATGAATGTTCTTCTTCATCACGTTCTAAGATATAGACTTTATTTTTAGATTTAAATTTATCTTTTTTCTCACCTTTATTCAGCCAATCATCTAATATTGAAATTATACCTAAATGGTGCGAAGTTAATATTATTTTTCTTTTATCAAGTTGATTCTCAAGCAATTCAAAAATTGTAGAGGCTGTTACAAAAATATTATGATCATCTAAACTTGAAACTGGGTCATCAATGAAGAAATGTGCATTCTGTTCACCGGACCAGGCTTCCACATCAAATAGAGTTAAAAAGAAGCACCAGATGAAAATCCTTTCCTCACCTCTAGCTATTTTAATGGGAGTGGTTGTATCTCCTTTTTTATAAAAGGTGATTGAATCAAAACCTTTTTCAGAATCTTTATTTGGATTAAAGAAGAATTCATATCTAGGCTTATAAGGTGTTAGTTTTTTACTAATATCGAGTTCAGTAAATGAGTTGTGAAATTTATTTAATCTGCTTGGAGTAATTGTAAGTTTTACGTTATCATTGTCCCAAACAAAAAGATCTTCACTAAAGGCATTGTAATAAACACCTGAATGCTTACCACCATTAGCTGCTTTAGTCACATTTTTATAAGCAACAGATAGTTGAGTTTTGCCAGTTGAATTAAAAGCATATACAAGAATGATATTTTCCTTACTATTTTTAAGTTGTTGTGCTATTTCTGCGAGAGTACTCATAAATTCTACCCACTAAAATTTGGAAATAAATTTTGCATTAAACCTTTTTTGTGAAGCTTTAATGTTTCAATCTTTTGATTTTGTGATTCGATTTGTTTATCTAAAGATGAAAGACAATCAGCTATTTTTTGTTGTTCGAGAATTTCAGGAATTAAAAATTCATACTTTTCAACATTTGGCTTAGAAATATTTTGGACTTTCATCCCTGCTCCGTGCTTACTAAAATAGGCTTGATTTCTATTTATTGCCATTGATAAAAAATAGCTTTCAACTTCTTGATTTGGACGAATTTCAGCAACACGTTGGTTTAATACATATTTATTATCGGTTGGAATAATAGCTGTCATTCCAAGTAACCCAGGGGCTTGTTCACTAAGAATCATAACTAAAGTGCCTTTGGTTAGAGTAGGAACTTCAATATCGATAAAACGCTTAGAACTGACCAACTGACCATTTGTGTTAATTGATTTTAGCGTTATTAGTTCATACTTACCTTCTTCTTTAACATCATTTTCATAACTACCACCGTTAAAATATATGGACACATCTTTTAATTTCACTTTTTTCCAACCCTTGTTAAACTCTTTAAACCTCAGCTTAGGAACCATTTCTCCTTCTGCAGGGAAAAGGTTTTGCATTAATCCTTTTTTATGTGCTTTTAGAGTTTCAAGTTTCTGATTTTCTGCCTTTATTAAATCATCTAATGAAGAAAGAATATCGGCTATTTTTTGTTGTTCTTTTGGATCAGGAACAGGAATCAATAAATTTTGGTAAGCAGAAATATAATAGCGCTTATGTTCCTTGGCTTCAAACTTTATTAGAGTCATTAATTCGTGAATAAACCTTAGATTGTTTTCATCTTTAGGTCTTAGAATTTTAATAGCAGAAGATTTTACTTTAAATGGAAAATCGACATATTTTTTATCAGTAGTAAAATCATCAAAAATTATTGCAGGAATATTTTCGCAAATCCCCTCAGTCTCTTGTGTATAGCCAAGGATGAAGCTCTTATTTGCAGTTAATACTGGTGTGCCTTGCAAAACATAGTTAGTGTCATTAACTATATATTTGTCAGGTCTCTCGTAATTTAAAAGACCACTTAATTGTTCTTCATCCCATTCACCCTTAAACTCAGAAAATCGAAGTTTTGGCTCTAACTTATTTTTCACATCTTTACTCATAAGCTTTAAGACCAGAAATTTCACGCCCTTGTGTTAAACTTTTTAATACAGGCAGTAAGTCTTCCATCAGTGACAGCTCTTTTAATCTGCGTTCTTTCCAGCTTAAATCCAAAGGGGATAAAAGTTCTGTAAGTTGTTCTCCATCAAAAATCATTCTGTTTAAAATGCCATCTACAAAATTTTGCAGTGTAGTAATTTCTAATCCCTGTTTATTAGCAATAGCAGATAATTCTTTGGTGTACTTTTCTGCTTTAAAAGTCTGGTAGCCATTTTTTATTTCAGTTTCATTAAGCGCTTTACCGGCTTCAAGACTTTTAATGTATTCTGCAATATCATCACGCTCATCCATCAGGTTAGAACTTGAACTTAACAAACTAATTAGCTGCTCGCGTGACATTTTTTGTTTAGCTGGCTTGTTCTGGGTGTACTTAGCAATAAGCGCCATAATGTAATCATAATCTATTGTAGCAGAAGCAAACAAAACAAATTCAAAATCTAATTGCTGAATATCGGAGCTTGTATCACCATCTTTTTGCTGTAATTCTTTTAACTTCTTAGCTGTTTCCAGGTACGAACTTCTGAAAGAACGCAATTGATCTTCAGGCAGAACAGTTTCAATTTTTGTTTTTTGTTCTTCGCTCAAATCGGTGTACTGGTCAAGTTGTGTTTTAAGCCGCTGTACTTCTTTAAATCGGTTAATAAATTCTATTTTAGCAGTATCACCTTTAATGTTATACACTTCCTGCGGTTCTGCAACAAGATTGTTCTTCTGCATAAACTTGCTCATTTCAGCAACAGCTTTTTCATAATCTACAATTACTTTAGGAGCAGGATCAACCAACCAGATTTCTTTAGCACGTTGTATATCTTCACCAGAAAATAAAGCTATAGCTTTATCAACTTCACTTTGAGGCTGGCGAAAATCAAGAATGTTGCCATATGGTTTTGTAGCATTTAGAATACGATTGGTGCGGGAAAAAGCCTGTATTAAACCATGGTACTTTAAGTTTTTATCTACATATAAAGTATTAAGATAATGTGAGTCGAAGCCAGTGAGAAGCATATCAACTACAATTACCAGATCAACTTTATTTTTATGCGGATAGTCGGCATTGGTATATTTCTGAAATTTTATACGCTGCTGTAAGTCCTGGTAGTAAAGATCAAATTCACTTAATTTATGGTTTGTACTGTACTGGCTATTGTAATCTTTTATAATTGCTTCAAGAGCTTTTTTCTTTTCTTCGGGTGCTTGTTTATTATCTTCTTTTTCCTGAAGCAAATCATCCTGAAGCTGCTCAACATCTTTATTTCCCTCTGCAGGCGGTGAAAATACACAAGCAATATTTAAGCTTTGATAGTTAGAATCTTCCTTTAGTTTTTCTGCCTGAGTTGTTTTGAATAATCCATAATATTCAATCGCATCGTTAATTGAGGAAGTGGCAAAAATTCCGTTAAACCTTTTATTGTGTGTGGCAGCATCGTGTTTATCAAGAATTTTTTCAACTGCTGCTTTCTTGTGCTGTGTTGTTCCCGGTTCAACTTTCTTTTCAGGTTTAAAATAATCGATATGGAAACGCAAAACATTTCGATCATCAATTGCGTGCGTAATAGTATATGCGTGTAATTGTTTTTGAAAAATATCTTTTGTTGTTTTGTACGAGCCGACTGTTCCATCAACCTGTTTGTAAGAAGCATTATCTTCAAAGATAGGAGTACCAGTAAAACCAAATAACTGTGCATTTGGGAAAAACTCTTTTATAGCTTTGTGATTATCACCAAACTGAGAGCGATGACATTCATCAAAAATAAAAACTACTCTTGCGTTTTTGAGAGGTTCAAGACGTTTCTTAAATGTTGGTATGCCTTTATCTGCTTTTTGTAGATTGCGTTTACTATTTTCATCAAGTATGATTCCTAACTTTTGTATAGTACACACAATTACTTTATCAGCATAATCTTCCGACAACATTCTTCTTACAAGAGTTTCGGTATTTGTGTTTTCTTCAACACAACCTTCCTGGAATTTATTAAACTCCTCACGCGTTTGCCTATCAAGATCTTTTCTATCTACCACAAACAAACATTTTTCAATATCTGGATTGTCTTTAAGCAGAGTTGATGCCTTAAATGAAGTAAGAGTTTTACCGCTACCTGTTGTGTGCCAGATATAACCATTGCCCCTGTTCTGGTGAATGCAATCTACAATAGCTTTTACTGCATAAATCTGATAAGGTCTCATCACTAACAGTTTTTGCTCACTAACAACAAGCACCATATATTTGCTTATCATCTGAGCCAAGGTGCATTTACTCAAAAACTTATCTGAGAAATCATCAAGATGTGTTATCTTTTTATTGTCTTCACTTGCAAGTTGATAGATAGGTAAAAACTGTTCATCAGCATTGAAGCTAAAATGAGAGTTGTTATTGTTTGCAAAGTAATATGTAGTAGTGCGATTGCTTACAATAAAAAGCTGCATAAAACAGAGAAGTGAGTTTGTATAACCATTGCCGGTATCGTTTTTATAATCAACGATTTGCTGCATAGCCCTGCGATGGCTTATTTCTAAACTCTTTAGTTCAACCTGCACAACAGGAATACCGTTAATCAAAATAATAACATCATAACGCTGAAAGCTGTTTTCAGTATTAATGCGGAGTTGATTGATTACTTCAAATTCGTTTTTGCACCAATCTTTTATATTGACTAATGTATAATGAAGTGGAGTACCATCTTCTCTTTCAAAGGTATTTCTTTCACGCAGTTTTTTAGAAGAAAGAAAAACATCGGGGGTGATAATCTCTTCTTTTAAGCGTTTAAATTCAGAGTCGGTAAGATTAACACGGTTGAGCAGTTGAAATTTTTCACGGAAATTCTTTTCAAGTGTTTCGCGGTCTCTAATCTCCGGTCTGTAACCATATTTCAGGTCGTTTAACTTTGATATAAAACTTTCTTCTATTTGTGCTTCTTTAATCATAGAATTTGTGGAAAATAATCACACTTTTATTTTTGTTAATTATACATCAAGAGAGTTTCCACCAACTCAATACCCTGTAAAGTAAAGGGGGCACAGACATCGTATATCTGATTCTGAAATTATTCGGTTAAAAATACAAAAAAACCTGCTGATTTTAGAAAGGGTTTAAAACAATGACTAAAGTGCTTTTAACTGAGGGGCAAAGAATGAATAGTCGATTGTAATTTTGTTAACAGAATTAATCTGCCATGCTACTTCATCATGAGATAAGTCAATCAAAGACTGCGTATTCAAGTTCCCCAGCTCAGAACAAATTGAATTTAAAGTATCCTGTTCAGCAACAGTGAAAAGAGATGAATCAAAAGACTGAGAAGGAAAAAATTTCTCGACTTCTTTTTCCTTAATGGTTTCAATTTTAGAATGGACAAAATTTTCTTCCTCAAGCAAGCCAAAGATCAATTTGTAGTTATCAGGAACCGGACCCATATCGATAGCCGCATATTCACAACCCGAAATAGATCTTCCAAAATATTTGAAGTGAGTGAAGTCAGCGTAAAAGAGAAGTTTGTTTAATTTAGTTTTGAATTGAGCTACGTTCAAGAAATAAATGACCATATTAGCAAACTTCTTAAAGTCAGGAACTGCGAAACCGGTGGCTGAATTAGGAATGATGTCATTACGGAATAACATATTAATTAATGTTGCTTTACGAGTCTCATTAATTCTCTTATCTATTTTTTTGACGAGCTCGGCAAATAATTTTTCATGGTCATCCTGTCTGTTTTCAAGAATAATATTTTTGAAAGATTGCGGACGCAATAATAACCTAAGCAACATTGAATTAGCACTTGAGGGGAGTTCACCACTTTCGTAAAGGCGATATTGATTCGGACCAAAACCGAGAAGTTCAGATATTTTAGTTTGAGTTAAGCCGTAAGACTCGCGGATAGCAATAAGTTGTTCAGGAAAGGGGATCTGATATTTTTCTCTATACTTGTTGTGCAGTAAGTATAAATTGTATTGATCAATCTCATTATTAGTAAATGAATAATTACATTTATCGCACTGGTAATAATGTTCCACCACGTCAAACTTTTCATTTCGATAAGTACGTTTTTTTTGTTCGGCTTTTAACTGTGCTTTATCATTACAAACAGGGCAGTCTATAATTCGTTTCATTCTATATTCTTTTCTTTATAAGGATAATTAATTTTACGTTTGGGTAAATGAAAGGATTTGCAAATAACCGGTTTACCTGGTGAGCCAAGTGAAATTTTAATATAGACCTCCTTGTTATTTACGACCTTACCAAATTCCCAAACGGGTGATCCATAAGGATCGTGAAGATCCGGATTCGGACCTTTATAATAATCATTTGAAGTCAGCTTAAGTAGTGTTTCATTCCTATTTACTGGTTTTATATCTAACTCGACAACCGCTTCTGTGTTATCATCAGAGCGATGATAAACGATGTCAAAGACTTTCAGCTTTTGTTTAAATTCAGTTAGAAAACCTTCGATTTCATCAATTATTGAGATTTGCATAAGCAATGTAAAAAAGAAAATAATATAATACAACTTATTCATACATACCTATTATTATATTAATAAAAAAAACAAATTTTATACCACGGATAGGTTGTTATTTATCATTAATATTATCATATTCAGGTCGAAGAAAAGTGGTAAATATTGCTACTGACCAATAATTACAGGAAAGCAAGTAAAATCGAAACTAAAATAATTACATCATCTACAAACACATCATTGAAGGAGAATAGTATGAAGGATAATTCAAAACTACCATTAGTTAATTTTTTAGAAGAAAACAATGAAAGAAATAAAACAATTCTCGCAAACAGAGGCTGCCCAGCTTTGGGCTGATCTCTATAAAATAGATTTAAGTAATTATTCTATTGAAGTAAGCCCGCCTAATACTTACTTCAGAGAATATTCTTACTACCCCCAAAATAACTTCTGGGAATGGTTTGTACTTCCGGGCGAGTTAATTTATAAACCCATTTTTAAAATAATTTTAAAACCCAGCCTATTAAAGAATTACTCACCAACAAAAAAATTACTTTTATTCTGTTCCCGAACAATCGTACCGCTGAGAATTTGATCAGAACTCATTTGCAAGCCGAAACAATTAATTAAAAAAAATTAATCTATTGCATAATGCGCTAATAATGATTGGCGGGAAAATAAAAGTGAGTTCAAATGGACGATGAATACCAAGCACGAAAGTTTACAAAAGAAGATTTAGATCAGTTTAATAACATTGAAGAAAAAGCATTAACATTTCCATTGGCTAAGGAAAGTCTTGAGTATTTATTGAATGTGCTTTATAAATTTGAAAATTATGTTGTCGAAAAGATTTGTTATGGTAATCAAGAAGAGTGGAGATTAAAACAAACCCGCAGAAATGAAAGGACGGATATTCTTGGTATCGTGGACAGAATAGAAGAATACGGCGATGAGCTAAGTATGGAAGAGCGATTATTCATTTTACGGGTAAAGAATCTGATTACTCACCAGATGAGAAGACTTCATGTTGATGAACTATATCCAAAATCCAGGCTCAGGAACAGGAATGTATTATTGCTGGCTGAGCATAAACCTGACAAAGCTGAAAACAAAAAAGAAAGAATTGTTTGGTTATCAAGCAAGGAAGTTCTTCAAAGATTAATTAATGAATGGAAGGGAAACCACTTTATTGAGGAAAGCAATTCAGAAAAAGTAATGAGTAATTTTTGTGATAAAGACGGAGTTTTGTTTACTGCAGCACATAAAGAAAAAATACGATGGTGTAAAAATAATACTGAATTAGTAACGTTCATCGGCGAAATGGCATTTTCAAAATTTAAGTGTATTGCCGGTGATGAGATCTGGGCTAAAGTATGCAAGTGTTTTTTAAGTAAAGATGGAAAAGAAATGAAACCAGGCAGTCTTGCAGTGACCTATCAAAACTGCAAACCAAAAAATAGAGAACTAATACTTAATATTATAAAAACAATCAGCGAGTATAATATCGAAAAATAATTAATAGAGTTAATACCCTTAATAGTTAAGCGTGCTATTAAGCCTCTCAATTTCAATAAAAATATTTCTTCCTTATTTATCCTTCCGAAAATAATATACAACAAGAGAAACAGATGAAAGTCAAACTAACATCAATAAAAGTAAACCTGATTGCTTTACTAAGAAAAATCGAAAAGCTTGAATGCTTAGATGAAGTAAACTGTGCGTTAAGCCAGCGGGTTGATGAGATTAATAAGCGGCTTGGAGATGTTGAAAAGCTTATTGAGGAAATTGAAAAGAATGTTTAATGCGTAAGGCTAAATGGTTAATGATTGAGATTCACCACGAAAGGCGGACAAGCTCAGTCGCAGACTCCTTCGGAATGACAAACAGAAATAATTTTTAGTTGAGAATTATGAGTTATGAATTGCTGTCATATTTCGACAAGCCCAATATGACAAAGGAATAAAAAGAAATAAATGAAACAGGTTGAGAAAATAGCGGGAATGGTTATTGAGAAATTAGTTGAAAGACTTACTCCGCAATTTCCTGTTGTGACTATTAAAACTTTTCTGGATGAGTATGAATCTTTTGTGCGAATGAACAGGTCAGCTAAAACTCTGCGCGGGGTTATGCTCGTTTCTAAAAAGCTGTTAAAATATTATTCGGCTGATCGTGTTATGAATACAATTATGCTTAAGGATTTAGAAACGTTCTTAGATATTCAAAAAAGGAAAGCTCCAAGGGGAGTTTATGTTTATCTACGTGTGCTTAAAGCAATGTTCAATAAAGCTAAGGAATGGAATTATGTCCAGGAAAATCCTGTGGGTAAAATAAGGTTAGCTAAGAGACAGTCTGTTAAAAAAGAATTTATCACTGATGAACAGTTTGAAAAAATTCTTTCGCATATCTCTACCGATATGATAAAAGATTTTATTGTGCTGGCTTTCTATACAGCGTGCAGGCTGAGTGAATTAACTTTTATGAAATGGTGCGATGTGGATTTTATCAGGAATGTGATTGTGATAGGGAGTGAAAGTTTTCAGACGAAGAGTCGCAAGCAACGGGAAGTGCCGATGCATAGTAAGGTGAGGGAGGTTTTACTCGCGAGGGCAAAACGGATAATGGTAAATGGTAAATGGGAAATGTTAGATGGAAAAACCCACCCCTTAATCCCCTCCAAGGAGGGGATAGAAAAGAGGCGAGGAGGGGATAGGAATGGATTTGTGTTTTGTAAGGGGAACGGGTTTGCTTTTACTCCGGATTATTTTTCCAAGCAGTTTAAGTGTGCGTGCAAGGCTGCAGGGTTTGGAAATACTTATCATTTCCACGATCTGCGTCACAGTGCTTTAAGCAGAATGATTTTAAAAGGTGCACCTCTACCAGTAGTTCAGCGGATCAGCGGACACGCTCAATTAAGTACATTAAGTATTTATCTGCATCCTGATCTTGATAGTATGAGGGAGGCGGTGAATAGAATGTAAGATGGTTGATGGGTGATGGAAGATGGAAAATGGGGAATAGGTAGCCCGCCAGAGGCGGGTAAATAGGCAAAGGGGAGTTTTTGGTACTGGATACCGGATGCTGGATAAAATAAAGAAGAAAATTTAAAGATTGAAAGATTTGAAGATGCTGGATACTTGATACTGGAAAGATATAAACAGTCACCCTTCGATGGCATTGCCACTCAGTGTGACAAACAAATTATTATAAAAAAATAGAAGGAGAAAAAAATGTTCAAGGAACTCGCGAGTAAGCTCGCTGTAAACTTCGGTTTCAATGTGTTACCATTAAATGGTAAGAAGCCAACTATTCAATGGGAAAGATGGCAAACGGAAAAGCAATCAATCAATGATATTGAATCTATGGACTGGAACTGCAGCGGTGTTAGTGCAGTAATGGGAATAGAGAATCTACGGTGTTTTGATTTTGATGGTGTTGAGAATTTTGAGTTAGTTGAGAAATTCAGAGAAGCTTTAAAATTTTCTGAACAGTATGACTGGCTTGTTCAAAGCGGAAGCGGAATGGGTTATCATATTTATTTTTATTGTGAGTGGAATGAGGAGCTTGAAAAATTATTAGGTTCTGAACGGGCTGTCATTAAATTCAAAAGCAAGACTGACGGCTACTGTAAGCATATCGAATTACGCTGGAAGGATTGTTATACGGTACTTCCGTATTCAACTCATCCGAGCGGAGGGATTTATACTTTTTTAGGAAATGATCCGTTTGAAAAACCTATTCAGATCGAACCGCAGGTACTTATTGAATGTCTGAAAGAGTATTGTGTTATTAAAGAGAACACAAAGCTAGTTATAAATGAAAGTGAATCAATAAAAGATGCTGCTGATGCTTACTATGATGAAGACAAGTTATTCAGTGCATTAGAGTTTCTTGCTGATAGTCTTGGTGAAAATTGTTACGAGGATTGGCTGAGAATCGGGTTTGCACTTGTTCCATTGGAAAAAACGGGAGAAGATTTTTTTGTTCAATTGAGCAAAAGGAATCCCCATTACACCGACACTGAAGATGAGGTAAGAAATAAATTTGCTGATCTTAAAAAAAAATATGACGGGAGAATAACACCGGGCACAATCTTTTTCTTAGCAAAGGAAAAAGGATGGAAGCCTGCTAACCTGAAGTTCTGGTATAGAGATAATAAAATAACCAGGATTTCAAGAACTAAAGTTAAGAGACTGCTGGAAGAGTACGGGTATGGTAAAATTAAAATCGGCAATGAATACATCTTTGTGAAAGTAGAAAATAATATTGTTAATGAAATGCGAAGTGCAGAGGTAAAAGAATTTATCCTGGCGTATTTAAATCAAATTCCTGCAGATGATTTTGAGGGCACAACAAGGGAAGCGGTACTCGATGCACTGATGAAGGGGAGTACACAAATATTCAGTGATGGGTTTTATGAATTCCTTATCACTCGCGGATTGGAGTTTTGTGAGGACACGGCAGAAACAAGTTATTTTTTCTTTAAGAATGTTTTTGTTGAAGTAAAAAAAGATGCGATAGTCACAAAACCTTATAAAGAATTGAGGGGATGTATATGGGAACGAAATATTATAAGAAGAGAATATATCATCACAAACAACAGGAGTGAGTTTGAGGATTTTCTATTTAATGCAACCGGTAATGATAAAGATAGAATGAACGCTTTAAAATCCGGGATAGGATTTCTGCTGCACAGATGCAAAAAGGGAGGAGAAGAAAAAGCCGTTATATTAATTGATGAGATTATGTCAGAAGGTGCATCCGGAAGAAGCGGTAAAGGACTTACTATCAAAGCAATCTCAGAACTAAGAAATGTTGAACCGATAAATGGAAGGACTTTTAATCCTACAAAAAGTTTTGCTTTTCAGAGAGTGGATATAGATACAAACATAATTGCCTTTGAAGATCTGGACGAGAAATTTCCATTCGACAAACTTTTTTCCACAATAGCCGATGGGATAACAATCGAAAGAAAAGGCAAAGATGAAATATACCTGCCTTACTCTAAGTCACCCAAAATAGCGATCACGACAAATTATTCAGTTAAAGGGGTTGATGATTCAACAATGGCAAGGCAGTTTCCTATCGAATATACTGGGCACTACAACAAAAGACATCAGCCGGAACACGAATTCGGTCACAGGTTTTTTGAATCGTGGAATGAAAATCAGTGGAATGAGTTTTATCAAGTGATGCTGGAATACTGCCAGTACTATTTGGGGAATGGACTCGTGGCATACAAACATATTAATATAGAGAAGAAACAATTGTACAATGAAACGTGTGAGGAGTTTTATGAGTTCTGTTCCGAACTTTCAACGAATACAATTTATAATAAGAAAGAAATATTTGAACGCTTTAAGAAAGAAAATCCGGAGTTGAGTGTAACACAGATTAAGTTCACAAAGTGGCTGAAGGTTTGGGCGAAGATAAATGATTATCGCGTGAATGAATCGAAGTCGGGAGCGGAGAGGATGATTGAGTTTAGGGAGGGGAAGGCGGTTGCATAAAACCTCACCCCGCCAGAGGCGGGTAAACCCCAACCCTTCTCCCCCGTAAAGCCGGCAGAGACTTGGTAAAGAGAGGGGGGAAGTAAAATAAAAGGACGGGAGGACGAGATTTTGATATAAATTTATTTGTAATTTATAAAAGGTATAAAAGTCGTCCTTGTGTCCAAATTAAAAGTTAAGTAGATGAATAGTAATCCTGAAAGTGCAGATGAGATTGCTTTGCTTTCTTATAGTGAGGCTGCTAAACGAATGGGAATCGGGAGGGATACGCTAAAGAAACTGATCAGAGATGGCAAGTTGGAATTATGAGAGTGGGGAATCGACCTAAGATTGCAGTCAGGGAGATATTAAAGTTTATTGATGAGAATACGGTAAGGATAGATCAGAGATTTCCAGTATACAATCAGAAGAAACCAGTGATGAAATCTACTGATGAGATATTTAGGGAGATGTGGGAGAGGGAGTTTGGGAAGGGAAAAATAATAATCAAAAAATAATTAAAGATAAAAGATATATCTCAACAACTTATTTAGTAGTTTTATTTTATAATTTTAATACTAAATGTTTTATTAATGAGTTTTGCAGAAATTATGATAAAAGACTATACCTTTACTTCTCCCAAAAATTATTTAGCCTATGTTGAAAGAACTAATGAAAAACTATTGCTGCAGGAAGAATTACTAAGAGCATTTAACAATAATGAATTACCAATTAAAAAAGGAGATACAGGGAAAAAAATACTAGATTTAGGTTGTGGACTTGGTACACATACAAATTTTCTAAGTAAAATGTTCCCAGATAATAAAATTATCGCTATTGATATATCGAAAGACTACATTGATTTGCTTATTCCCAAAATGAAAACTATCTATAATGTGGAGTTGTACAAAATTGCTTTTGAAGACTACATTGGAACAACCTTTGATTTTATTTTAGCATCTCACGTTTTGCAGTATATTCAAACACCTTTTATAGAATTCACTAATAAAATAATTCAAACTTTGAAAAGTCAAGGTGAATTATGGATAGTGCTGCAAGAGAAACGTGGATTAAATCAAATAATAGTACAAAGTAAAGAAATATTAAATACACAATCTTCCTTCTTTAAAAATTGGTTTACACATGAAGAAGTCAGAGTAGCGTTAGATCATTTAAATGTTACTTTACGGTATAAAACACTTCATAGTCGCTTCAGAGCAATTAATTATATAACACCAACTGCAGATGATATTAATTTTTTAAATTTTGTGTTGTTAAATGACTTAACTGATTATTCAAAACATGATTTACTAAAAATTATTGAATTGCAAAAACCACTTATTCATAATGATATGATTTACCATGACGTTGGGATTTCAAAAGTCAGGAGAATGAGTTGAAAAGTACAATAATCATTTTAGTAATTGTATCGATAATTGGTAATGGATGTAAATCGAATAGTAGAGAAGTGGTAAATGTTAAATGTGCTTTAAAATGGATTCATCATTCTCAATTTGCCGGTTTATATGTAGCTGAAGAAAAAGGATTATTCAGAAACAATAATATCAATCTTACATTCCTACCAGGTGGATTGGGTAAAAACGAGATAATTGCAGTGACTTCAGGTGATGCACAAATAGGAATCACCAGTGCTGAACAAATTTTAATTGCCAGATCGCGGGGTATAAACGTAAAGTGTTTAGCTGTAATATTCAGATTTAGCCCAGTATGCTTTTTCAGTAAAAAAAATAAGCAAATATTGACTCCTTTTGATTTTATTGGTAAAAGAGTAGCTGTTCAACACGGCACAAATGTGGAAATTGAATATTCAATATTATTAAAAGAATTGGGAATTGATGAATTATTGATAAATGAGATTCCTACAAGTCATAATCTACAATTATTTTTTGAAGATAAAATAGATGTATGGAACGGTTACATTTTTAATGAACCATTAATTGCAGAGGAACATGGGATGACTTTGAACATAATACAAGCTAAGGACTACGGAATAAATTTTTATGCGGACTGTATTTTTGCAACAGATTCATTCATAGAAAAAAACCCTGAAAAAATCAATAATCTAGTGAATGCGATGCTAAAAGGATGGATGTTAGTCTATGAAAATCAAAAAGAATCTGTTAATTCAGTTTTGAGGAAAAACAAAAATCTTGATTTTGCGAATGAATTTAGAAAAATTGAAATGATAAAGAATCTAATTAGATTGGAGAATACTGCAGCGATAGGTAATATCGACAAAAACATTTTACAATATATGTATAATAAGCTCTCAGAAAATGGATTCCTAGGTGACGTTAAATTCGATATAAGTGACTGCTTTACAAACAGGTACAATAATTCTATGAATTAAATATTTTCTAATGAACAACGATTACATTCTTGTTAAAAATCTAAACAAATCATTTGAAAGAAATGAACCAAGAAAACTTGAAGTTTTTACTAATCTGTCATTTAGTCTAAAAAAGGGACAAATTGTTGCACTCTTAGGGCCATCAGGCTGTGGAAAAACCACGCTTTTAAAATTATTGGCAGGCCTCTTAAAACCGACAAGTGGCGAGATTTTGATTGATGGTTTGGATCCCTTAAATATTGATCTAAGAAAAAAAATAAGTCTGATGTTTCAACAGCCAAATTTATTGCCTTGGCAAAATGTAAAACAAAATATTGCTTTGCCACTAAAATTGTTATTCAGCGAAAGCGATGCTAGAAGTTATGATAAGAAAATTGATGAAATATTAAAATTAGTTGGTCTAACTAATTTTGCAGATTATTATCCACATCAAATCTCTGGGGGAATGCAATCACGTGTTGCTTTGGCGCGTGCTGTAATCTTTAACCCAGAAATTCTATTGCTTGACGAGCCATTTGCAACATTAGATGCTCTGACAAGAGAAGATATGCAAATGTTATTGTTAGATATTTTAAAAAAGACTAGTGCAACGACAATCATTGTTACGCATTCTATAGAAGAAGCTATAATTCTATCTGACGAAGTATTTATACTATCTTCTCAGCCTAGTCGAATTATTCAAAAATTATTAATAAATCTACCACGACCAAGAACAGCGAATTCGAGATTTGAAAATGATTTAGTAGTAATGAGAAAAGAGATTTTAGATTATCTGAGTCAAAATAAAAATAACATAAAATAATGGGAGTTAATTATGATTATTGAAAAAATGAAAAAATTTTGGAAAAATTTAGACAAACTTTATCTTGCTATTTTAATTATACTAGTAGCAGTTACAATATACTTTGTTCGCTCAACAGCTGGTGATGAAAAAGGCACCAAGAATATATCCTTAAGATTGAGATGGTTACATCAAACACAGTTTGCAGGAATTTATTGGGCAGATCAATTTGCACTTTTTGATGGGTATAATTTGAGTGTAGAATTAAGGACTTCCGGGCCTGGAGTCAATTTTATCCAAGGGGTTGCAACAGGAAATGAAGATTTCGGAATAGCGGGAGCGGGGCAAATAGTAGAAGCGCGTGATAAGGGATTGCCGGTAGTTGCACTTGCTGTCATATTTCAAAAGAATCCAAACGTATTTTTTTGGCTAAAGGATAGTGTTAAAAATGTACAAGATTGGGAGAATAAAACAATTGCAGTATTTTATGGATACGATCACGAGTACATGTACAAAGCAATTCTAGATTCATTTAAAATAAATAGGAAGACGATAACTGAAGTACCTGTAACACCGGATATGGGTCGGTTCTTTAAAGGTGAAGTTCAAGTTTGGGGCGGGTATAAAATCAACCAACCATTAACTGCAAAAGAGAAGGGGTTTGAGATAGTAACCTTAGATCCGGATACACTCGGATTAGATGTACCCGGTGATGTGTTATTTACTAGTGAAAAAATGGTAAAAGAAAATCCAGAACTTGTTCAAAACGTTGTAAATTGTGTATTATCTGGTTGGATAGAAGCTTTAAAGAATTCAGAAAAAGCTATAATGACTGTAAAGAAATATCAAACCAACTTTAACTATAAACATGAGAAACAAATGATGGATGAAATTCAAAAATTAGTTATTAATGAAAATAAACCTGAAAAATTTGGATGGATGTATGATGAGAAATGGCAAAAAATAATTCAAATATGGAAAAAGTATGGGGGAATAAAGAAAGAAGTTAAAACTGAAGAATGTTTCAACAATAATTTTGTTATAAATTATTATAAAGATCACGATCCACAAAATTAAGTTGAAAAATGAAAGATAAAATAATAGTAATTTTTCTTGTAGCACTTATCTTGGTTTTGTGGGAGGCGACTATAAATATTTTCAAAATACCACCATATTTGATTCCACCTTTAAGAGAAATAATTAATGCAATAATAACCAATTTCGAATCATTGATTTACGACACTTTAGTAACTGCATTTGAATCACTTCTTGGCTTTTTAATTGCAGGTATATTGTCAACAATTGTCGCAATTTATATTACCTATTCAAAAACAGCATCGAGAATAATATTGCCTTTTCTCATTGGGTTGAAAGCTATTCCACTTATAGCAATAGCCCCCTTGTTAATACTATGGTTTGGAATAGATATTTTCAGTAAAGCCATTATGGCTGCCATAATATCCTTTTTCCCAATCGTTGTTAATTTGATTCGTGGACTGAAAGATGTGGATCATGAACATATTGAACTATTAAAAAGTTTTTCAGCCACTAATTTTCAAATATTTAAATATTTGAGGGTACCAAACGCATTACCATTTTTTATGGCGGGACTTAAAATAGCAAGCACTCTAAGTGTAGTTGGAGCGATTGTAGGTGAAACTGTTGGAGCTAGTGAAGGAATCGGTCATTTAATTTTAGTGTCATCTCTAAGAATTGAGACAGCGATGGTTTTTGCTGGGATCTTATTTGCCTCGATTCTGGGTATCATATTTTATTATTCTATTAATACCATAGAAAAAAGATTCATATTTTGGAGAAATCTAAATGATTGAAAAAATTAAAATAAAACTTAAAGAGATAAATGATCGATCCATTAAAAATATCTATAATAGCTGGTCAAATATTTTAATATATGTGCTCTCATTTAGCTTTTTGATAATAATTCTTGCTACACAAACACCAATTTTGTATTGGATTATGATTTCAATTTTTTTTGTGTGGGATATGGGATATGTATTAAATCCCGAGCATTTTTATGGAAGAGAACCCACATTTTTGCTAAAACAGATTAGTGAGGCAAGGACAACGATGTCATATTTTCTAGTATTTCAGGGATTGTTAATTACCGGAATAATTTCAAACAGTGAATTACAAAATGAATTCAGGGCAGTAATTAGACAATCAAATCTCCCTACTGAAATGATATTTATTTCAGTAATTGTTTCGGCTATTTCAATGTTATTTATACCAATTCAGTTGAAGCCATTGGAAAATAAAAAAAAACAAATAATTGCTGAACAAATGAGCAAACCACAAAAAATTATTAATAATCCTAAATCAAAAAATCTCGAAGAAGTTGAGACTATAACTAAAGCGACTAGGGCAATGTTCGGAGCAATGATGTTTATGCAAAAAATAGTTATTTATTCTACTGTATTAACTATTTTGTGGTTGATTATGTCAAAATGGAGAGGAGTTTAAAGACTAATAATCTCAAAAACTAAATACGGAAAGACCACAGCATTTCTAGTTCCGTTTTATAAACCATTTAATCCTTTATAGAAGAATATTTTGGTTTTTGCTCACGATATAGAACCCAATCTATACCCGGTACAATCATTATAAAAAATAGCCAATGTAAAAAATGTGGATAACACTACTATTCGATACACATAATTGGAAAAATAATTTTTTTATTTTAATCCCCAAAAACCATTTCATTCATAACCTGTAGAACTGATAAAAAAAATGTTTTTTTTAGATTTACAGCTAACCAAATTTTTCATAGAAGTGAAATAGCAATAGATAAATTACTCTGGCTCAAATGACTATAATTTTGGGTCGTAACTAAATTTTGATGACCTGCCAATTCCTTTACAACATACAGCGACACACCTTTTTGCACCAGGTTTGAACAGAATGAATGACGCAATGTATGCAAGTGAATTGAATCATTTAATTCGGCTGCACGTACCGAAGCCTTAAACTGCTTGCTAATAAAATCTTCGTTGAATTTAAAACCACCTCTTTGCCTGAATACAAAGTTTGATGATTTAACTTTAGGAGTTTTTAGCCTTAAAAATATTTCCTGAATTTTAGTATGAATGGGAATGATGCGTTCTCTTTTTGATTTGGTTTTGTAGTTATCAGAAATTTTTGTTGTGATTGTGTTTTGTGATTCATCAATCCAATTCCATCTGAGATTTAGAATTTCGCTGATACGTAAGCCGCTATAAAATGCGATAACAAAAATATCTTTTAAAAATTGGCGTGAAGTTTTTTCTAAGATTAATTGAAGTTCGTTTTCCGAAATAAAAACGGGATACGATTTAGAAACTTTTGGAGCTTTAATTTTTTTGAATGGATTATCTGAGATGTAATTCCAAATTAATGCTTTACTGAATGCAGCTTTAAGAGTACGATAATACATTGCCGCACCATTTTCTGATCTGGAATAAACTGAACTGATAAACTGATCAATTTGTTTAAGATCAATTTTAGTGAGTGGAATATCTCCGGCAAAATTTTTGAAATGTTTGAAGCTTAGTTTTATTGAGCGGACGTAATGCTTAGACTTTGATAGCTGAATGTATTTTACATATTCATCTTCAAATTTTGAAAGTATAATTAATTTATTCGATTGCTGCGGTTGTTTAGGCTGATTGAAAACCGGGAAAGTTTTTTGCATTTGAAAAAGCTGCATAAACTTTTCGGCTTCAGCCGGAGTTTTTTTCTGTGTTGAGATTTGTGTTCGCCTTCCATTTACTTTATATATTAATTGATAGTAGGGCGATTTTTTTGTGAGTGCTAAAAACATAAAACCTCCTTTGACACAGTAGGGAGTTGAGTAGGGAGAGGGGAAAAAAGTGTGGAAAATTGAGGGGAAATAAGCATTCGGGCTGATTTGTAATCAGCAGGTCGCGGGTTCGAGTCCCATAGCCAGCTCTTTGAAACCCTTAAAACAAATTGTTTTGAGGGTTTTTTATTCAGCAGGTATCAACACGACATTATCATGCAGATTAATCTTGTCCATAGTCCGTCTGGATTCAATCTTATTTAATTGATACATCAATGACGATCGATTTGATGTAATAACATTAGCCATTCAAATTAATTATTCGTCTTTCTTTCCTATGCTCATCATTTTGGGGGCTCGTCGAATTAATTCTCTATCACTTTCATTTTTGTTATTACATTTCTATATCCACTGTAAACTCCGCTATAAAATAATTTAACAGTCTTAAGCTATACTTAAACAGATTGTTAAATTATTTATCACTTACAAAATTTAACACTTAACAAAACCTCGATTGCGCTTTCAATTCAATGAAATTTATTTGTGGTATGTTCATTGATTATGCTGTTACAAAAAAACAGGAGTAAAAATGTCAAACGAAACAATATCCCCGCGGAATGAACAGAAAAGAATTTTACTGATCGATGACGAGTCCTCGATAAGAAGATCACTTTCATTGTCATTAAACCAGCTTGGTTATGATGTTGAACCTTGCGACAGCGGTTTAACCGCCTTAAACAAACTTGAACTTTATAAAAGAAATTCTGTCAACCTTGATTCCGTCGTTGTTGATGTTAACCTGCCCGATATAAATGGATTAAAACTTGGACGTATAATCAAATCAAAGTACCCCGATGCGGCAATGATGTACATTACCGGCTACGCCGATAAACTTGAGGTTACGGAAATTGAAGAGTTGAAAGAAGACGGCTTACTTGAAAAGCCTTTTACTGCAGACGACCTTATCATTGAGATAAATAAGATACTAAACAAACATCCCAGGCAAACTAAAGAAGTAATAAAAGAAGAAGCTAAAACAACTTCCGCTTATGCACTGATAAAGGTTAAAGAAGATGTGAACTACTTCACACTTTATCAGAAAATATATTTTATGCAGAATGTTCTTTACTGCGACGCCACTCGCGGTGATATAGACATTTTCGTTTTGCTGCAATCAGATTCAATGGAGAAATGCAAAGAGATCTATGAAAAAGAAATTCTTACTCTTGAAGGAATAAGTGAAAGCATCCTGCTTCCTGTCAGCATTCCGCTTTTGAATGACAATATAAAAGAGATTGTTCAGTCAGCCGGAATATCACTTTTCGAAGATAACCCTGCGATGAGTAAAATAAGAGATTCCAAAAAAGCGGTTTACTCTTATGTACTTCTGGATATTGACAGGGAAAAGTTGGAAAGAGTTTATCCTGTTCTCCGCTTAACCGAAAATATTCTTTACTGCGATTACACATCAGGCAAATACAATATTATAATGATGATATTCGGTTCGCAGTTCAGCGAAATCGACAAGATCATTGAAAATAAAATTATCAGTCTTGATGGAGTACTGAAAGTAAAAGAGTATCCAGTAATCAACATCTTCGAAATGTAAATCAACAAGGTGATTAAATGATCAATGTAGAAATCCGTGAAGAGAAAAAAGAAATTCTGAATTTCAAAGTTGACTTAATAAATAAACGCCATCAGCACGGTTCATTAATTCCGCTGCTGCAGTCCGCTCAGGATTCATACGGTTACATACCTGAGAAAGTAATTTACTATATCAGTGAACTGGTAGGAATTCCTCCTGCAGAGATATACGGCGTGATAACTTTTTATGCGCAGTTCCGGTTGAAGCCACTTGGTAAAAATATAATAAGGATATGCGAAGGAACTGCCTGTCACGTTAACGGTGCAAAAACAGTGTTATCAGTATTACAGGATGAAGCCGGTATCTCAATCGGCGAAACATCTGATGACGGGTTGTTCTCACTTGTTTCAGTTGCGTGTTTAGGATGCTGTTCATTAGCTCCTGTAATCATGATCAATGATGAAACTTTCGGCAATCTTGACCAGGCTAAGATTAAAAAAGCCATCAACAAATTCAGAACAACGGAGAATGCTGAGGTACACAATGAAAAAAATTAAAGTCGGTCTCGGCACCTGTGGAATTTCCGCCGGAGGTGAATTAGTATTCGAAAAGATAAAACACGAACTGGCGGTGCATCATATTGATGCGGAACTTTATGAAACCGGGTGCAATGGAATGTGTTATGAAGAGGTGCTTGTTGAAGTTGAAGATGAAAGGGAAAGTAATCTTTATTCGAAGGTGACGGTTGATAAAGTCGGCAGAATAATAAATGAACATATAATTAATAATCAGCCGGTTAAAGACTGGATAATAAAAAGTAAAGATCATTGCACGGAAGAATCTTTCCTGAAAAACCAGACTCGCATAGTTCTGCGCAACTGCGGTATAATTAATCCGGCTTCAATAGATGAATACATTTCCAAAGACGGGTACAGATCGATCCAGAAAGTCTTAAAGGAATATTCACCTGAGAATGTGATAGATATAATTATAAAAGCAGGGTTAAGAGGACGAGGCGGCGGCGGATTTTCTACAGGCATAAAATGGAAACTGGCTAACAAAGAAAGATCACAGAAAAAATTTATTATATGTAATGCGGATGAAGGAGACCCCGGTGCATTTATGGATAGAAGTGTACTTGAAGGTGATCCGCATTCAGTACTTGAAGGTATGATGATAGGAGCTTACGCTATCGGTTCCGATGAAGGTTATATTTATATAAGAGCGGAATATCCACTTGCAATAAAACGATTAAGAAAAGCGATAGGTCAGTGTTACAGCAGAGGTTATCTCGGTAAGAATATTTTCGGTTCATCATTCAGTTTTGATATTAAAATAAAAGAAGGAGCCGGTGCATTTGTGTGCGGTGAAGAAACCGCGATGATGGCATCCATTGAAGGAAAAAGAGGTGTTCCGCGTCTACGTCCGCCCTTCCCGGCACAAAGTGGTTTATGGGGTAAGCCGACCAATATTA
The DNA here is from genome assembly GCA_016700155.1 of Ignavibacteriales bacterium. NCBI lineage: Bacteria > Pseudomonadati > Ignavibacteriota > Ignavibacteria > Ignavibacteriales > Ignavibacteriales bacterium. The sequence continues at coordinate 2,564,017 of CP065001.1, read as the reverse complement.
ATAATGTGGAAACTTTCGCGAATGTACCATGGATAATTCTCAACGGCTGGGAAAAGTATGCTGCGCTTGGTACGGAGAAAAGTAAAGGAAGTAAGGTATTCGCTCTTGCCGGTAAAATAAAACGTACAGGACTTGTTGAAATACCCATGGGAATGACTATCAATGAAATCGTTTATGAGATCGGCGGCGGAATAAAAGACAATAAAAAGTTTAAAGCCGTACAGATAGGCGGACCATCAGGCGGTTGTATTCCCGCATCAATGGGTGATCTGAAAATTGATTATGATGAAATTACTCGGACCGGCGCAATAATGGGTTCGGGCGGATTGATCGTTCTTGATGAAACAACGTGTATGGTAGATCTCGCAAGATATTTCCTGAACTTCACACAGCTTGAATCTTGTGGTAAGTGTACGTTCTGCAGGATAGGAACAAAACGCATGCTGGAAGTTCTTGAAAGAATAACTGAAGGCAATGGAAAAGAAGGTGATATCGAACAACTCGAAACTCTTGCACAGCACATAAAATCAGGTTCACTTTGCGGACTCGGACAGACAGCTCCAAACCCGGTACTTACAACTTTAAAATATTTCCGTGAGGAATATGAAGAACACATTTACAACAAGAAATGCCCGGCTCACAGTTGTGCTTCTTTAGTAACCTACCAGATCATTGATGAGTTGTGCAAAGGATGTATGGTTTGTCTGAAAGTATGTTCGACAGGCGCAATGACGGGAAAGAAAAAGGAAGTCCATAAAATCAATTACGATCTGTGCAACAAGTGCGGCAAATGTTATGATGTATGCCGACTGAATGCAATAGTAAAAGTTTAAAGGGAGAATATTATGGAACAGATACAAATAACAATAAACGGGAAAGAGATTTCTGTTAATCTCGATATTACAATTCTTGAAGCAGTTCATCAGAATAAATTAGATGAAATACCAACGCTCTGCCACGATAAACGACTTGAACATTTTACGTCTTGTTTCCTGTGTGTAGTTGAAGTCGAAGGAGTGAACAAACTTATTCCGGCTTGCTCAACGAAAGTTAGTGCGGGAATGAAAGTTCATACTAAGTCAGAAAAAATAGTTGAATCGAGAAGAACAGCACTCGCGTTGTTAATGTCCAATCATTATGCAGATTGCATTGGTCCCTGCACAAACAATTGTCCCGCCGGTGTTGACGCGCAGACTTACATAGCATTAATATCAATGGGGAAATATAAAGAGGCTCTTAAACTCGTTAAGGAAAATAATCCACTGCCGCTTTCAATCGGTCGTGTATGTGTAAGGGATTGCGAAGCCGCATGCAGAAGAAAGTTTATTGATGAACCTGTTTCAGTTAATGCTCTCAAAAGATTTATCGCGGACTATGACAATGTGAATAAATGGACACCGGAAGTTAAACCTGGCAACGGAAAGAAAGTCGCAGTTATCGGCAGCGGACCTGCGGGACTTTCCTGCGCATACTACCTTACCATTGAAGGTTATTCCGTAACAATATTTGAAAAACTTCCGATGCTTGGCGGAATGCTGCGTTATGGTATTCCCGAGTACAGGCTTCCGAAAAAAATTCTCGACTCGGAAATTAATTGGATCATCAATCTTGGTGTTGAAGTAAAAACAGGAGTTGAACTTGGAATTGATTTCAGCATCCATAGTTTACTTGAAGAAGGTTATGATTCTGTATTCTTAGGTGTCGGCGCGCACAAAGCAAGCAAGATGGGTCTGGATGGTGAGGATATAACATTCGGAGTTTTCAGAGGAATAGATTTCCTGAGAGAGATTGAACTAAGCTTCATTCCAAAGTTAAAAGGAAACGTAGTTGTTGTCGGCGGAGGAAACACCGCCATTGATGCTGCTCGCACTGCGTTGAGATGCGGTGCCGGTAATGTGAAAATAGTCTATAGAAGAAGCATCAAAGAGATGCCCGCAAACCCTGAAGAAATTGAAGCCGCTCAGAAAGAAGGCATTGAAATTTTATTCCTCACAAATCCTAAAAACATTGTTACTGAAGATCATAAAATCATCGGCATAGAATGTTTGAAGATGGGATTGGTTGAAGGAAAAGCAGGTGAACGTGCTAAACCGGTTCCAATCGATGGTTCCGAATTCATAGTGAACTGTGATTACCTGATTAGTGCTATCGGTCAATCTGTTGATACAGGATTCACAAAGTTTGATAAAGACTGTTCACTTGAAAAATGGGGAACTGTTTGTGTGAACAAAGAAACTTTTGAAACCTCAATTCACGGTGTATTTGCTGGCGGTGATGTTGTTACAGGACCATTCACTGCAATCACTTCTATTGCGCAGGGTAAAAAAGCCGCGAAAGCGATCATGTCCTACCTGACAACCGGAAAAGCTAAAAGCGGTAATGGAAAGTTCTACAGTTTCAAACATAACCTCGCAAAGATAAATGAGAGAGAATATGAAACGGTTAAAAAACTTGCGCGTGAAAAGATGCAGGAACTCGAGGTTACCGACAGGATACATAACTTTAAAGAAGTTGAAGAAGGATTAACTGAAGAGCAGGTCGCAGATGAATTTAAACGTTGTCTTGAGTGCGGATGTTCCGAGTATTACGACTGCGATCTAAGAAAATACTGCGATGAATATGATGTTAACATTTCCACATTTACTGGTGAAACAAAAAAATATCTTGCTGACGGAAGACATCCTTTCATAATGCTTGATCCGAATAAATGCATCAATTGCGGAAGATGTGTAAGAACGTGTTCAGAGATACTAAAAGTTTCAGCACTTGGATTTATTAACCGCGGATTTAAATCCGTTGTTAAACCCGCAATGGAAAAAGCATTGCTGGATACGAACTGCATCTCCTGCGGCAATTGTATTGATGCATGCCCAACCGGTGCGATAAGTGAAAAATTTCCATTCAAAATATTAGGTACTCTTCCTAAGGAGAATACTGAGACTGTCTGCAGTTTCTGTTCAGTTGGATGTAAAATTAATTTTAAGAAAATCAGTGATGATATTTTTTATGTCTCCAACACAACTGAGGAAATAAAAGACTCACATAATAAAGGATATTTATGTGTTAAAGGAAGGTTCGGTCATAGGTATTTAATGAACAAAAACCGCGTGCTGTTTCCGCAGATAAGAAGGCATGGTATAATTGATTTCGTAGATACAAACGAGGCAATGAAATATTCTGAAAAGAAAATTAAAGGGTTGATTGAAAAATACGGACCTGATTCTGTCGCTGTTTTAGCTTCACCTAAACTTTCAAATGAAGAATTGTACCTGCTGCAAAAATTTGCCCGTGTTGGTCTGAAGAATAATAACATTTCAAGTTTCTCAAACCTTATTTACGGGAATGAATTGAACGCACTGGATTCAATGACGGGATTCACATCATCAACAGCATCGATGGATGATCTGAACGATGCTGATGTTATTGTTGTCATTAATTCGAACCTTTCCGAAGAAAACCTTGTGATGGAACTTAAGATCAAAGAGGCGCAGAAGCGTGGTGCCAAATTGGTTTTGATTAATTCCTCTGAAATAAAACTGACAAAATATGCAGACCTTTGGATCGACAGCAGAAAAGGGACCAATACTTATTTAATAGACAGCTTGAATAAAATTCTAATTGAAGACGGATACGTAAGTGAATCATTCATCAACAGCAGAACGAAAAATTTTAAGGAACTGCGAGCAAGTCTTTCAGAAATCGATATTAAAAAAGCGATGCTTTATTCTGGTGTTGATAAAAATGTATTCAATGATTTTATATCAACCATGAAAACTTTCTCCAATATTATTTTTATTTATAATATTGATTCAAGGGCAGACAAATCAGTTAACGATCTGAAAGCAATCTCTAATTTCCTTACACTTACCGGCAGGACAGGGAAGGATAAGAACGGAATAATTATACTGCGTGAGTACAATAACTCTACCGGTCTGATCGATATGGGAGTACTTCCGGAATATCTTCCCGGTTTTGTAAAGTATGATGAAACCGATCAGGTTAATATCATCGGTGATGCATGGAATACAAACCTTTCAAACATTTTTAAACCAGTTGACCTTGCTTTGAAATTAAAAAAGGGTGAAATAAAAGGACTGCTGATCTTCGGAGAAGATCCGTTGAACGTACATGAGAATGAAATATATTTTAACGGTGTGGAGTTCCTTCTTGTTTCAGATGCTTATCATACTAATACTACCGAAAACGCGGATGTAATAATGCCGGCAGCAAATCATCTTGAGCAGAGCGGGACGTATACAAGATGCGATAACTATGTTCAGAAAAGCAGTAAGGTTATCAACGGCGTAAACGATTATGAAAACTGGCAGTTGATTTCCGGTTTCGCATCACGCTTTGCGGAAGGATTCAGATTCAATTCTTCTTCAGAAATACTGGATGAAATAAAAAACATAAACAGGTTTTATAAATATTCATCTGAGGAAAACTCCTGGATGAAAGAATATTTTAACAATGGTTACAGTAAAAAAATACTGAACTTTTCAATTCACAAAGTTGACTTTACAACATCAGATAACACAAAACTTAGTATACATTACCAGGATAATTATTATTTTAGCAGTGTAAAAAATAAGCTGGTTTGAACGTTATGGTTACAGAGAGTAACTTTACTTCGATCAATGAACTGTACGATAACATTGCTCTTCTTGATCAAAACCTAAAGCTGATTTATCAGGGGAGTCTGCTAAAAAGATCACTACTCAAGAACAATCTTGACCTCGGGTACGTCTCTGATGACACTTCTAAGAACAATTCTTTCTTCAAACAATTAGAGGATGCCGCTTCTTCAATAAATCATTCCCATCAGCCCTGTGTTGTTAAACTGAATCACACTGAAGAAGATTTTCTGCTCTTTCAAACTTCCGATAAAAATTTCTGCTTCGGCAAAAGCAAAAATATATACCACTTCATCCGCATTGAACATGATCTGGGAGAGCGTGTAAAAGAACTCGAATGCCTGTATAAAATATCAAGTGAATATGATTCGATGAATGATCTTGAATCCTTTTTCGAAAAGTGCCCGCGAATTATTGAAGACGGATTTCAATACCCTAAAGAGACAATAGCCATCATAACTCTCAACGATAAAGTTTACGGAAGAACTGATTGGTCGCACGGTGACGTCACTGATACCATCAAAGCAAATATAAATGTAAATAAAAAATACGCCGGTGAAATAAAGATACATCTGACGAAGGGACTGGATATACTTAAAGAGGAACAAAATCTAATAACTGAAATTGCTCATAAGTTCAAAAAGATATTAGAGAAGAACGAAGAAGCTGAGAACCTGGAGAAACAAAAAAAAATACTCACTGCAAAAAACGAAGCATTGATCAGAATGACTGAAGAATGCAGTCAGAAAAGAGTTCAGCTTAAAACATTTATACATGCCATCGCTGATAAAATTGTGGTGATTGACAGGGAGTTTAATATTCTGATGTCCAATAAAACCGAGATTGGTGAAGGGGGCAGATGTCATGTTAAGCTGTTCAATTCGGATTCTGTATGTGAAGAATGCCCGGCGATAAAAACTTTTGAAACTGCAACTGATTCGGTAAGACAAAAGAAATTTGAAGACCGCTTTTTTACATTGAGTGCTCATCCCATATTTGAAGATAATGGATCATCTGAAAAAGTGGACAGGGTTCTTGAAGTATGCCGCGATATAACCGAGCGCAAAAGAATGGAATCACAGATGTTCCAGTCTTATAAACTTGCATCACTGGGAAAATTAGTTGCAGGCGTCGCTCACGAAATCAATAATCCCAACACATTTATACTTGGAAATCTGAAAATTGTCCAGGAAGCGTTTGATGATATATTTCCGATTCTTGATAGTCATTATGAAAAAAATCATGAATTAAAAGTTGCACGACTTAATTACCAGTTGTTCAGGGATAACATCAGTGTACTGATCAAGGATATGGTTAACGGTGCGAACAGGACAAAAAAAATTGTAGAGGATCTCAGGAACTTTGCAAAGAAAGATGAAGAGCTGATCAATGAAACAGTTGATCTAAACTACATTATAAAGAATAACCTTACGCTTACACAAAAGCATATAAAAAAATATGCTCAGCTTGAAATAGAATTGAATGAAAAAATTCCATTCTTCAAAGGTAATATAAACAAGATAGAGCAGTTACTTCTTAACCTGACGATGAACGCTTCGGAAGCTATTGAAAACGGAAACGGACTAATACGGATTACGACGGATTACGATGCTGATACGAATGAAATTTTACTTATCATTTCAGATAACGGAACCGGAATTGACGAGACTATAATAAAAAATATTTTTGATCCTTTCTTTACAACAAAAAGGAACAAAGGCGGTATTGGGCTCGGTCTGTCAATCACATACGGAATAGTAAAAGATCATCACGGAAAAATTGAAGTTGAATCTCCCAAGGGTACCGGTACAAAATTCAGCATCAGGTTTCCGGCATTAAAAGGGAATTAGTTGGCAAAGATATTAGCAATTGACGATAACCAGTCTGTACTGAATTTTCTGAACATAATCATGCTTCAGAAAAATAAGTATGAGATTGAACTTCTGCAGGACAGCACAAAAGCATTTAAAATTCTTGACAAGGATTCATTCGACGTTGTTTTACTTGATATGGATATGCCGAACGTTTCAGGTCTGGATATTCTTAAACACATATCAAAAAATGATATCAAGGTTAAAACTATTGTGCTTACCGGCGTTGAAGATATTGATCTCGCAATATCTGCAATGAAGCTCGGAACATTTGACTACCTGTTAAAACCTGTCGATGAAGAAAAGCTATTCAGTATAATTGATGCGGCTGTTGAAGAAAACCAGAAGCTTAATCATCATGATAATTTTGCGGCGCATGCAACTCTCAACCTGTTGAAATATAAAGATGTTTTCAGCAGCATCATTACACAGGACGAAAAAATGATTAAGCTGTTTCATCTTGTCGAAAAATTTGCTGAAACAGATAACTCAGTTCTTATCTGGGGAGAAAGCGGGTCCGGAAAAGAACTGATTGCCGAAGCCATTCATAAAATCAGTTCGCGGAGATCAAAAAAGTTTGTCGCGGTTAACGCGGGAGTTTTTGCGCAGGAACTTTTTGCGTCTGAATTTTTTGGTTATGAGAAGGGAGCGTTCACAGGAGCGGAAAAAGATAAAGCTGGATTTATGGAAGAAGCCAACGGAGGAACTTTATTCCTCGATGAAATCGGCGAGCTGACTTTGCCTATCCAGGTTAAGCTTTTAAGAGTATTACAGGATGAGGAGTTCTATAGGCTTGGTTCTACAAAAAATATAAAAGTAGATGTAAGGATAATCGCCGCGACCAATAAAAATTTATTTGAGGAAATACAGAAAGGCAATTTCAGGAAGGATCTTTTTTTCCGTCTCAACATTAATTCCATTGCATTGCCGCCATTAAGAGAGCGTAAAGGTGATATCGAATTATTATCCAATTACTTTCTGGATATGTTCAGCAGGAAATATTCAAAAGAGATATGCAGGATATCAGAACAGGTTTTGAACAGTCTTAAATCATATTCATTCCCTGGCAATGTCCGCGAACTTATGAACATTATTAACAGCGCAATTATTGTTGAATCATCTGAAGAACTGAAAAAGAAATCACTGCCGGGATATTTTGTAGAGAGCAATCATGTTCCTGTAATTCCTGATGACAGTGAGGATGATACACCGTGTTCACTTTCTGAAATGGAAAAAGATCATATCGATTTTGTACTTAAGTTCACGCATAATAATAAAACAAGGGCAGCGGAAATACTTGGAATATCGAGAGTAAACCTGCTGGCAAAGTTGAAAAGATACCACCCGGGAAATAATGTGTGAGCAATAACTCACGGTCAATTGCCAAAGGTATTGTAATACGATATTCTGTAATCACATTAAATCCTTTTCTTATTATCACATTCTTGCATCATATTAAAATCGGTGAAATGAGTTGCCTGTTCTTAGGATTAAGAAGGATTTGATCGACTATCAAAATTGTGCTGGTGACTGAATGAATAGTTTTTCTTAGTTTGTTGTAGTAATTAAATTTCTTTTCCGGCAACGATTGAATATTGAGCTGTGGGAAAAAAATATTTCCGATCGGTTTTTAGAACTGCGATTATTTGTTTTGCGGCAGTTACAATTAAAGTGTCAGCCGCAGAACAGACATCCAACATTTTAACTTCCTCCGATAGAGCAATCAGGTTAAGCTACTGGCAGATTACTGAAGATGTAAATCCGAAACTTCACCCTTCAACTTACCACGATTCATTATGGAAACAATTTGAGCCTTCATTGGATGACGAAGAACACACGGGCGGCAATTGGCTTATAAAGACTAAAATTATTATAGATGATTCACTGCACATTAAAGATGTACTCGGGTTTTTTCCATTAAATTTTGTTACTGCTTATGAAATTTATTGGGATGGAATTAAGATAGCTCAAAATGGAGTCGTTGGTAGTAACATTGTTGAGGAAGACGCAGGAAAGTTTAATTTTAGTCTCCCTTTATTTCCTGACCTGTTGAAAACAGGAGAACACACTCTTGTTCTCCGGATATCAAACCACAATAGTTATTCATCATGGGAATGGTTTTATGCTGATTTCATTATAGGAAAGTATGATACTCTGTTAGGAAAATTATTTAAACTTTATTCCCAGGCATTTTTTACTGCAGGTATTTTGTTCATCCCGTTCCTGTTTAATCTTTTTCTTTACTTCGCGAGAAAAAGGAGAACCGAACACCTGTTGTTTGGTCTTATTTGTTTTATAGTAATACTAGATTCCACAACCATGCTGCTTCCTTCGCTTATAGAAATGCGGTCTACCTTTATTTACTTGCAATATTATATCTATCAAATCATTACTATTTTATTTTCAATATTATTCCCTGCATTTTTTATTTACCTGTTTTCTTTATCCAAAAAAATTATTGGACTTGTTGCGTTATCAGAGCTTATCATTTTTTTCTTTTTCACGAATATCGGAAACGTATTTAATATAATGTCGATTGTTGTTCTTGTAATATGCAGCCTGATCACCCTTTGGGCTTTATACAGACGAAGGGAAGAGAGTTTAATTATCTTTTTGGGAATCGTTGCTGCATGGACAGGATACTTTTTCAATTTTGCTTTTAACAGCCTGGCAACGACCATGGTAATAGCCACAAGTTTTTCAATAGCCAGGCAGTTTGCAAGAACAGAACGCTCCGAAAAAGAAGCACAACTAAAATCAGCGCGGTTAGAGAATGAATTATTAAAGAAGAATATCAATCCTCATTTCGTTTTAAATACATTAACTTCAATAATCGCGTGGCTTAGAAAAGATGCTGGTTCTGCGATTAAGCTGATCGAAGCATTGGCGCATGAATTCAGAATGATAAACCAGGTCTCCACATTAAAACTGATTCCAGTAGAACAGGAAATCGATTTATGCAGAACACATCTCAGTATTATGAGTTACCGCAAAGGAGCTGAGTTTAAATTAGAAACAATTGACATCGATGCCGGTGATTTTATTCCACCAATGATATTTCATACCCTTATTGAAAACGGATTAACGCATGGGTATGATAACAAAATTTCCGGTACATTTAAACTTCAATGTGTAAAGACTTCGGATCGTATTAAATATATTCTGACAAATGATGGTGAATTTAATTCAGCGGATACAAAAGGCTCAACCGGGTTTGGAGCAAAGTACATTAAAGGCAGGCTAGAAGAAAGCTATCCGGATAGATGGATTTTCAAATCTAACAAAACTGATGAAGGCTGGGAATCGGAAATTGAAATAAGGATGTCATAATGCGGATATTAATAGTTGAAGATGAACGACCAACCGCTGAAGATATAAAGCTTCTTGTTGAACAATTATTTCAAAAAGAATCCGCATCCATCCATATTGAAGTTACTCTTGACAGCGCGTTGATATACCTTAGAGAAAAACCTATCGATGTTCTACTTTTGGATCTGAATCTTAATGCCAAAGATGGGTTTGAAATATTGAAACAGGTTGTGAGTCAGTCATTCCACACCATTGTGATCTCAGCAAACATCAATAGAGCTATCGAAGCATTTGAATACGGGGTTTTAGATTTTATTCCCAAACCTTATAACATTGAAAGATTAAAAGCAGCGTTCGACAGACTGAAATCAAGTCACTCGTCAGATGGACATTCATTAAAGTATCTTTCCGTTAAAAAAGGATTTGAAGTAAAAGTAATTCCACTTGAAGAAATTAACTACTTCAAGTCGGCAAACATTTACGTGGAATTGCATCTTAGCAATGGTCATGTGGTTATTTACGATAAATCAATTAAGCAGCTCATTCCGCTTCTACCATCAAACTATTTACGTATTCACAAATCGTTTATTGTTGATAGAAATAAAATTGAATCTTTTCAATCACTTGGTGCGGGTAAATATCGGGTTATATTAAAAAGCAAAGAGTGTTTGCCGGTAAGCCGGCATAAAATTCACCTGTTAAAAAGCACCGGTATTTAGCTTCATTTTATTTTACATTCCGCAATTATTAAGATTCTTAGATTTCAATAAGTCAATTCACATCAACATTAAATGCACTTAACCAACTCTCTATGCACTTCACAAGGATTTTCTTGTCTATAAATTGGTCTTAAACTATTTTTTACATCTGTCAAAAAAAGTAGAGTGAAAAAAATGAATAAATTATTTGCAGCTATTCTTATCGTGTTAGTAAATACTCCGAATTTATTCTCGCAAAATATAGAATACAAAATTCATGAGTTGATGAATGCTTATGCCGATAACGGACAATTCAATGGGACAATACTGGTTAAAAAAGGGGGAAATGTTATTTATAAGAATGCTTTTGGGCTGGCAAATCGTGAATGGAATGTACCAAATACAATAGATTCTAAATTCTTGATTGGTTCTATTGGAAAACCTTTTACTGCTTTAATGACATTGATATTGGTAGATGAAGGTTTAGTAGATTTAGATTCGACAATAAACACATACATTCCTGAATATTCTGGACCGGGGAAAAAAAAAGCAACAATTCATCAGATGTTAACACATACATCCGGTATTCCTGATCATGGTGCTATACCAAATTTATCGAAGAAGCGTGTTCGATGGATTTATAGTTCAGACGAATATTTGCAATTAATAAATGAAGTTGAATCAAAATTTGAGGCGGGGACAGGTTTTCAGTACAGTGGAATTGCCTATAACATTCTTGCCATAATTTGTGAGAAGGTAACCAAAAAAGATTTTGGAGATTTATTGAAAGAAAGAATTTTTATTCCACTTGAAATGAAAGACACGAAACATGATAAAAATCTTGATATAGATACAAAACGGGCAAATGGTTATGAGTATCACCTGTTAGAAGGCTATATAAATCCATCATATATTGAAATGTGCCACGTTAAAGGTTCTGGAGGTATTCTATCTACAGTTGAAGATATGGCAAAATTCAGTGATGAATGTTTTAATACACAAAAGCTTCTATCAAAAGATTTATACAAAAAAATGTTTACACCTTACATAAAAGATTGGCAATATTATGGTTATGGCTGGTGGATTAGAAATAAAAATATTAACGGCGATTCTTTAACAATTATAAATCATGGTGGAAGCACAGATGGATATAAGGCCTATTTAACAAGAATTGTTGAAGATTCTATCGATATTATCATGTGTCAAAACAATTATTACCGAACTGAACTGGGAGTTAAGTTTGATTACTTCATAACAAATGAGATTATTGACATACTTTATGGTAAAGAGTACTTACTACCTAAAAAATCTCTGGCTAAAGAAATGGGTTATATCATCGGTCATGATGGCATTGATGCAGCTATTAAAAAATATTACTCACTTAAAAAAGATAAAAAATACTTTATAGATGATAACGACTTCAATCAGCTTGGTAAAGAATTACATTATTGGGGTGGTAAAGAATTGAATTATTGGGGATTGAAAAATGAGTGGTTTAAGATTTACGAACTTGGCATTAAGGAATATCCAAATTCATTCCTGCTCAATTATTCATTTGGAAAATTATTAAATGATAATAAAAACGAAGAGGCTATAAATTATTTAAGAAGGTGTATTGAATTGTATGATAATAATTCAGAAAACAAAGAATACATTGAAGAATATAATCAAGCTCAAAGTATATTAAACACAAAAGAATGACAGTATAACATTATCAGTTTGACAATACTGATAAAGATTAAATCATGAAAAAGATTTCAATAATAATTGTAATTGCGGTTGCCATAGGAATGAGCTATTCAAGTAGCAATAAACATAATGTAAAGAACGTTGAAGTTACTTATATAGCCAATGAAGGTTTTTTAATAACGGTTGGTGATAAAAAAATATTAATCGATGCATTATTTGGGGATAAAGATTACGGTTTCTGTGATATTCCAACTGAAGCAACAATGAATTCAATACTAAAAAATGAAGATGATTATAAAAATATAGATTTAATAGCAGCGACTCATGCACACGTTGATCATTTCTACCCGCCATTTGTAATTGAGCATTTAATAAATAATACAAATGGAAAATTTATTTCTTGTAAACAAACTATTGATGTCCTGAAAAAACAAGAGAACTATGAAAAGGTTAAAAAGAATTTAATTGAAATTACACCCGATTATTCTTTCTATTCAGACACAAACATTAACGGAATTGGAGTCAGAGTTTATCGATTAGCTCATGGACCTTACTACACAAGCGACTCTGTATCCGGTGAAAAAGTTAACAGACATCAAAATGTCCAAAATGTTGGATTCTTATTTAATATAGATGGAATAAAAATATTTCATTCCGGTGATTCAGATGAGAATGGAATAACAGAGTATGAACATTTTAGATTAGACAAGGAAGATATAGATATCGCATTTTTAGGAAGAGGTTTTATGTTGAAGCCTGGATGCAAAGGATATGAAATAGCAAAAAAATATATCAAAGCTAAAAACATTGTATTGATGCATATACACCATGATGAATATTATGAGTTTAATGAAGCAACTGGTCAACTCAAAAATGAATTAGGACACATCAAAATATTTAAAAACAAAATGGAATCTGAAACTTATCTTTTTGAATAAGCATTCGATCGATATTGCAAAATCTAAATTCCGGATGGACGGATAACAAAAAGGCAAACGTAAATAATTCAAATTGATAATGGTTTAGTACCCGCTTGTAAGTTTATTGATTTACCAGACTCACCCAAATGCTTAATTAATCTTTAGAATAATTTTTACAATCAAATCATTAATCCCAACTAAAATAACTTCTCAATTGTAAATCAAAGATGCACTTCACAAGCTGCTGGTGCACTTAACAAGAGATTTCTAAAATAACCTGGTAATCCCAACTATTTTTCTTCCGGAATTAATTAATGTTTTTTCCAGTATAAGATTTAACAATAGTTTCAAAGGATTTCATTATGAAAAGATACTTCAATATATTTTTTACGCTATTGATTAGCTCATCAATCAATTTATTTCCGCAAGAAATACCACAAGACAGTTTATACCTGGGGCAAACCCCTCCGGGAAATATTCCTAAGATTTTTAATTTACCTGTTACAGCAGGTCATCGGGCATGTGAAAGAATTGCGATTACTTCTGACGGAACGGAAATATATTATGGTGAACTTAATACTTACCCGGCTTCCAGTTACAGAATAAAATATTTCAAGTACCAGGATAACAGGTGGCAAGGTCCTGAAAATTTATTTGAAGGATTTATGGCACCGAAATTATCTCCTGATGACAGCATCATATACCTGCAGGATAATACTTTTCACGCATACTACTCGAAAAGAGTAAGCAATGGCTGGAGCGTTCCGGTTCGTTTGATATCACAAAACCTCAAGACACACTATCTGCAGAAAACAGAGACAGATAATTTCTACATATCTACATATTACGAAGGTTCTGCTTCAGACGGCGAGATATGCAAGTTAATAATGGAAAACGGTGATACTGTTTTTCAAAATTTAGGCAGACCATTAAATAGTTCTTTGCAGGAAAATGATTTTTTAATTGCCGCCGACGAATCATATTTAATAGTCTCCAGAACACCAAACGGCGGAACAGCCGATATGTATTTAAGTTTTAAGAGTGAGAATGGGAAATGGACAAACCCTAAAAAACTGGAAGAACCAATCAATACCCCTGGAAATAACTGGGAATACGGGCAATTCATTTCAAGTGATGGTAAGTACTTTTTCTTTACCTCCGGCGGATTAAGCTGGCCGTCATATTATACTTACTGGATAAGGATCGATAACATTATTGATAGTCTGAAGCATACAAACTACACACCGTATTTAAACTTTCAGATTCCTAATCAGACTGATTCAATTGGTGCTAATTTCAGTTACACTTTTCCGGATACAACGTTTGTTGATGATGATGGTAATAATACGCTGACATACTCCGCCGCTTTAAGTAACGGAAGTCCGCTTCCTGCCTGGTTAAGCTTTGATCCATTTTCCAGAACGCTATCAGGTGTACCGGCAGCAGCAGGAAACAATTCAATAAAGATCATAGCTACCGATACTGCAAATGCTCAAACATCATGCACATTCAATATCAAAATTGAAAACCCATTAACTGATGTTTCGGATGATCTGCAGAGTTTAAATGATTATAAACTTTTTCAGAATTATCCCAATCCTTTTAACCCGGATACAAAAATAAAATTTAGTATACCCTCTGTAGAGACGCATCGCGATGCGTCTCTACAAAACGTAACACTTAAGGTTTATGATGTTCTTGGAAAATTAGTTGCGACTTTAGTTGATGAGTTCAAGCCTGCGGGGAATTATGAAGTTAATTTCCATTCGGTAATTGGGGGCAAACAGTTAGCAAGCGGGATATATTTTTACGTACTGAAGACAAATACTTTTAGCGATCAAAAGAAAATGGTGGTAATGAAGTAATATCAACAGATAGAATATTAGACTAAAAATGGAGATCTTATGAAAACAATTACTAAAGCCGGATTACATCTTTTATTCTGGACAGCTGTCCCGGCAATCATACTTTACTTTAAATGGGCTTTACATGATATAAGTTCGCTACCCGGAATCACTGTAAGCAGCTCGCAAAGCTACAGTGAGATTATTGTTACTAATTTCGATTTAATAGTAATATCACTACTCGGTTCTGTTCCCGTATTTTACTGGTCATTCTATTGTTTAACACCAAAGCTTATTTTTAAAACAAACGTAATGAAAATCGTATTATATGCATTTGGACTAACAGTCTATTTTTTGATAGTACGATTAATCGCAGAGCAGATATTCCCATTGTACTTTTTCTTCGGAACTCCTTTTTCCTTCAAAGTTCTGGCACCAATAATTTTACTCTCAGCATTAAGCGGATCTTTATTCGCTTTTAGTAAAAGAATAAATCACTCAATTTGATTTTAATAAATTATGATATTTAATTTTCGTTTGGAGTAATAGTGGGAAAGGCAGTCAATTATATAGTAGTAATTATATTCTCGGCTTTATTACAAAGTTGTAATGGGCAAATAAAATTTCCCGCATCATTAATGGAAATGAATAACCCTAAGTACCTTCTTAAAGATTCATTGTTCTGGAAAAAATATGAAAGCAAACATTTTATTTACTATGCAAGTAAGAAAGTGGACAGTGATTTAATCCAGCCAATAATTGAAAGCCAGGAAAACAATATAAGTCACATAGCCGGAATAATGTCTGTAAACAATATTGATACTCTGCCCAAAATTAATCTCTGGATATTTAATTCTGATAAGGAGAAATACCTTAAGACGCAGGTTAATTCAAATGCTCATACGTTAACAGAATACTGGTCAACTTATTATAATAAAGATAATGCCACGGGAGCTCATGAAATTGGTCATCTTATGAGCCAGCATTTCTGGGGTTATCTGAAGTCAAAGAAATATGATTTTCTTATGCAGGAAGGTTTTGCATTTTATATTGATGAAACAAAATTCTTTAAGTTCGACTTTTATAAAAAAGCCAAAGAAATACTGAGTGATGAAACATACCGGTTATCAAAAATAATAAAAGAAAATAGCAATGATGATTATGAGGATAAAGCAATAGTTTGCGGTGCATTTATAAAATACTTAATAACATCCTATGGAATTGATAACTATGCGAATCTATGGAAGTCTATTGAAGAAAATGATAATGTCTTTGCATCTATTTATAATAAAAATTTTTCTGATATAGAGAACGACTTCTACACTTTTTTAGAGATAAAAGATTGATAAAATTTTGTTAGTTCAAAATAAAATATTAGTCAGACTTTACTTGTTGCTAATTCCAATCGCTTATTTCTCATATCTCTTTCACGAATTCGGACATTGGAGTATAGGCGAGATATTAGGGAATGATATGTATTATAGTTTAAACTATGTTTGGCCCAAAGCCGGACACTATATGAATGAAAGCGATGATTTATATGTAAGTATTGGCGGTTCTGCATTTACAATACTGTTGGCTTTGATTTCACTTTTCATCCTGGAAGAATATTCATCAGTGTATGCTTACCCGGTTTTATTTTTTCAATTTGAAATCCGTTTTTTTTCGCTTGTCTTCGGAGGATTTAGTCAGCAGGATGAAGCAGGAATATCAAGACTTATGGGAATTGGAAAATATACAGCAGCAATAATTGTTCATCTAATTTTGATTCTGATCGTTATAAGAGCAAGTTACAAACTCAAGGTAGATTTAAAACATATTGGTTACTTCTTTACGGTAAGTATTTTATGTCAGCTTATGGTAATAGCGACTTATGAACTTACCGGTCATTAAATAATATGTTTTGACAGTTCTAGAACAGAATAACTTTAAATTAAAAACAAAAAAAGTTTGAGGAATATTTATGAAAGTTTTAGTTCTTGGTGCTACCGGCGCAACAGGCATACTGGTTGTAAAACAACTGTTGAATAGAAATGTTAGTGTCAAGGTTGTTGCACGCGCTGAAAGCCCGAAACTAAATGAATTAAAGAATAATGATCTTTTACAAATTATAATCGGGAACATTTCTGAATTTGATTTAAATAAGAATCTTGAGTTGATCAGTGATTGCAATGCTGTTGTTTGCTGTCTTGGACATAATATTTCCTTTAAGGGATTGTATGGAAAACCGAGAAGGCTTGTAACAGATTCTTTAAAAAATATCTGTGAGGCAATCACAAAAAGCAAAAAAGAAAATGTGAAACTGATCCTGATGAATACAACAGGAAACATGAACATAAAAATAAAAGAGAACTATTCATTAGCAGATAGGATAGTGATGTCTCTCCTGTATTTTATTCTTCCGCCGCATAAAGATAATGTAACTGCCGCTGAGTATCTTTCTGAAAATATTACTGAGAATAATCCAAATATAGAATGGACTGCTGTGCGGCCGGACTCACTAACGAACGAAGAGAAAGTAAGCGGGTATGAAATTATTGAATCGCCGAAACGCAGTCCCATTTTTGATGCAGGAAATACAAGCAGAATAAATGTCAGTCATTTTATGATTGAATTATTGATGAATGAAGAGTTGTGGAACAAATGGAAATTCAAAATGCCGGTGATATATAATAGCTGATGAGCAGGAAAGGGAAGATGTAAGATGTGTGATGGAAGATGTGTGATGGAAGAGGGAAAGATTGATTGAATGAATGCGGAAAACTTGATGCCGGATATCAGATACCGGATGCTGGAAAAACAACGTGTCATACTGAGCCCGCCGAAGTATGTCCGGCAGTGGTGAGCACGAGGTGAGGAAAGAGGCTAAGGCTGAGGCGAAGGGAATGGAAGAATGAATGATTGAAAAATTTAAAGATGGAAAGATTGAAAGATTGATAGAATATTTACTGATTAATTAATACTATAAAAAATAAAGACGAGTCACTGCTCGTCTTTAGGAATGAATCAGGTTATAAAAAATTAATTATGGACAGCTACGTGAACGCCATTTGTGCTATTAAAACCACTGACATAAACTTTACCATCAGGGGCTGTACAGAGAGCGCCGCCGTTACCAACTCCTACCAAACCGCCTAAATTTGTCCACGAGGTACCGTTCCACTTTGCAACGTAATTTTTGCCTTCGGTATAAACTGAACCATCAGTAAATCCACCAACCGCAAATAAATTGTTGTTTACATCCGTACAAATTTCATAAATATATGCGTTTGCGTTTAAGCCTATATCGCTCCAGCTGCTGCCATTCCATTTTGCAACATAGAATTTTTGGTTTGCATTTTTAAATCCTCCAATAGCATATACATTACCAAGTTTATCAGAACAGAGTTCATCTATATCACTTGTTACATTCAGACCGATATCAGACCAGGCTGCGCCGTTCCATTTAGCTACATAGTAATTACCACTATTATCTGTAAAACTTCCTGCTGCATAGAGATTGCCATTTAAATCAGCGGTTAATGTATGGATACCCCAGTTTGCATTTATACTTCCGATTTGTGACATAACCGAACCATTCCATTTTGTAACATAGTACTTATTAGAAGTAGTCAGATCGCCATTAGATGCAAAAACATTCCCTGCAAGATCAGTACAGATTGCATGAAACTGTCTTGTTTCAGCATACTGATATAAAGTGTTATAAATTCTGGACCAGCTGCTGCCATTCCATTTTGCAATGTAGTAGTGATTGTTTGCATCGGTAAAATCTCCGATTGCATAAACATTACCGAGGACATCTGAACACAGAGTTCTGATATTGTCGTTTGCTTCCATTCCTATGTCTGTCCAGGTAGTCCCATTCCATTTTGCAACATAATAGAAGCCGGCGGTATTCTTAAAGCTTCCGGCGGCATAAATATTACCTGCAGGATCAGAGGTTAAGGTATAAACAGAATTGTTTGCATTAAGATTTCCGACGACTGACCAGGTGTCACCGGTATTCGTAGTGCCGGGATTATTGGGTGAATCATTCTTGCCGCAACCGATGAGCAAAGAGAGGAGTATAAAAATTAAAAGGTGCCCAAGTTTTTCTTCTTGCATAAATATCTCTTGATTTAATTCAAAAAAAATGTGAACTAAATATTTTGAACATGTTATAATCGAAAATTAATACTTTTATTTGAGAGAGTGAATGGGGTGAAAGATGATATTGGATACAAGATACTGGATACTGGAAAAAATTGTGAGGAAGATTGAAAGATTGAAAGAATGATTGAATGAGTGGATTTAGAAAGTGGTAAGAACGATGTGTCATACTGAGTGGCACTGCCACCGAAGTATGTGCGGAGCTGATGAATTAAGAATGAATGATTGATTGGATGAATGCGGGAAGGGGGAAGGAAATGTTGAATGATAAGTGTTAAATGATAAATGAGAGAGTGGAAAATTAAAGAATGGATGAATGATTGGATGAATGCGGGAAGGGGAAAGGAAATGTTGAATGATAAGTGTTAAATGATAAATGAGAGAGTGGAAAATTAAAGAATGGATGAATGATTGGATGAATGCGGGAAGCTGGATACTGGATACCAGATACCAGATACCAGATACCGGATGCTGGAAAAACAACGTGTCATACTGAGCCCTCCGAAGTATGTGCGAAGTGGATAAATTTAGAATGAATGATTGATTGAATGAATGCGGGAAGGGGAAAGGAAATGTTGAATGACAAGTGTTAAATGATAAATGAGAGAGTGGAAAATCAAAGAATGGATGAATGATTGATTGAATGAATGCGGGAAGCTTGATGCCGGATACCTGATGCCTTAGTATTAAAATCCCGTAGGGATTTAATATTGTTAGAATAAAGATAACACCCTGATTACCCAAGTCCCGTAGGGACGAAATACATCAGAGACATTAAGACGTTATAAAAAAACCTCCGCCGACCCATCACTGAGCCGGCGGAGTATCCATATTAATCCGTAAATGTTGAAGAGTAGTGAACAATGTTTTGTTCAGGGGACAGCGATACAATTATACAGAATGCTTTGCTCGTCTGGTAAAGACTGAATAAGTTTTCCTGCTGGTTGGAAAGATCGGCGGTAAAATTAAGTGCCGCATCAACCACAGTGGGAACTGAAGGCGAACTTAACGCCATAAACTCAACAGGTTTTTGTCCCACATTTACAGGTGATGTAAGCATGATCACCGACAGCAGCCTGAGGTTTGGTTCGGAGGCGGGAACAATACCTGTGTCATTACCGAGAGCGTTTATATCCACACGCAGTCTTTCACCTGTTAAGCTTATTACCGGACCATCGACTGTGAAGCCAAACCCGGGTACGATCTGCGCTCCGTTATTTATACCGGTCTGGGTGATGAATGGATAGTTTTCACGGACAATATAATTTGCCGCGGACATATTCTGCGGTTTAACAGATTTCCATAAATCCTTAAGCATCAGGTTTGATGTGATCATCTGCGCGAACTTAATGCTTATCCTGAACTTGGAACGTATCTCAACACTGCGGGGACTATTGGATACTTTCATACTAGCCGGTTTTGAAGCGACATAACCTTTTCCGTTTTTTGATTTGAACACAACATCAGCGATGCCGCCGTTCAATTGACCGAGGATTGCTTTTTTTACACTTGCCATCGGGAATTTCCTTTAAATTATTTATTAAAATTTTTTGTTTAATGACTGAGAAAAACATTCATTAAAAGGCGGATCTTTATTCTGTGATGATGACTCAGTGAATAAAAATCTCCAATGACACAATTTTTTATTTTGGTTACTTTCAGGATGATAATAAGATTTCGGTAAGAGCAGAGTAAGCGTAGTATAAGCGTAGTGTAAGTGTAGATCACATCCGGCGCATAACTTTTTAAGAATGCCTGAGACGGTTAGAACAATTCTTTTTAATCCTGTCATTGATTTCATTTTTAATTTTTTTCAAATTCCGATTAGTCATTAATACACCCGGGGCAGTGAATTTTGCGATAGAAAAAAAAATAAAATGTTTTCGTAAAAAACGGCGGGAAGAGAGTATTAATGATTAACTCACATTACAGATTAGTCAAACTATCCGCAGAAGCGGATTATTAAGCATCAAAAACCGGACAGAATAAAGCCCTGAATAGCCATGCTATAGGGTGCATAAAAAAAACCTCGCTAGCGAGAGTAATTAAATAACAACAGCAAAGGGCAGACAATGAAAAATCTCCCTGCAGTATATAACCCGGAAATAGAACAGGTACTCAGAACCAACAATACAGCAACGGCTGTGTGGATAAACTACGCTGTAAAGTTTATAAGAGTATTTTTCAGGAATGACAAATTCAAACCGACGGCACACGATGTGGTAACCGATATGATATTAAAAATTCACCTGGGTGAAAGGAGGTGGGAACCGGATAAGATAAATATCAATACATTTATGTATTACAACATACGAAGTCACGTTTATTCACTCGCTAAAAAAGAAAAGCGTCTTGTATCAACAGATGAATACAACGCTTTGAGTGACTCATTTGATAATAAGTATATTGATGTTTATCACATCTCCAAAGAGGAGATTGAAACAACGCAGGATAAAAATGAAATGCTGGAAATTGTACATAAATCAATTAAGGGAGACGATCTGTGCGAATTGGTCTTTTACTGCATGAGGGAAGGCTTCGGGGTGAATGAAACCGCCGAGTACTTAGGCGTAAGTATAGCCGAAGCTAACAACGCGGTGCGAAGAATTAAATACAAGGCACAGAAAGCTCTGAAATAAAAATCGTCAACGGAGGATATATGGGCTATGAGGAGATCAGAACTCTGCTCAGTATCTATTTAAACCCGGAGTTTGATACGGATGAGGAGATCAGTGAAAATCTGAAGGACGCCGGAATAGATGCTGAATCGTTTACAAAGGAAGTGCTGGGGAAGATTGAGAGAATGAGAGAAGATGTAAGACGTATGATGGAAGACGTATGATGGAAAGAAAGATTGATTGAATGAATGTGGGAAGCTGGATGCTGGACCTTGCCTGACGGCAGGCGGGTACAAGATACCGGATGCTGGAAAACAAATTGTCATACTGAGTGCCATTGGGATCGAAGTATGTGCGGTAGTTGATACTGGGGAAGGATGCCGGATACCAGATACCTGATACCTTTACTCATCAATTGAATTTGTCAACCTGAACTTGTTTCAGGTTCTTTTCGTAAACTGATTCGTGATCAAGTTCGTAATGATATAATGAAAATAAAGACTGCTATACAACGTGTCATACTGAGTGGCACTGCCACCGAAGTATGAGCGATTGTGGAAGTATAATGATTGATTGATTGAATGAATGCGGGAAGCTGGATGCCGGACCTTGCCTGACGGTAGGCGGGTACAAGATTCCAGATGCCTGCCACATCAAAATCCCGTAGGGATTTAATATTGTTAGTAAAATGATAACACCCCAATTACCAAAGTCCCGTAGAGACGAAATAATTTTATTCTAAGTTTTTGTAGAATAAAACAATCTAATTTTTTATTTTATGATGTCACTATGAATTAAACTGGGCATTTGAATGATAGTCGGTTGAGCATGGAATTCCCAATTAAGTACATTTATAAGTTAATGATCTTTGAAGAATTTCAGGTATCAATTGGCAGCAGCTAACATCAGCGAAAAAGAAACACGCTATTCAATTATAGATCCACTGCTAAAAAAGGCAGAGTGGAATCTTGCCGATCATACCCAGGTAGGATTTGAAATCCCGGTCCAAAATTATGATAAGACCAGAGTAACCGGATTTACTGACTATTGTTTATACCGAACTAACGGCGAAGTGTTAGCAGTTGTGGAAGCAAAGAAGACCAGCCGCGATCCACGAGTAGGACAACAGCAGGTTCTGGATTATGTGACTGAAATTGAAAAGAAACAATCCTTCCGACCATTTGCATTTATGAGCAACGGTGAAACTACTTTCTTCTGGGATTCAATTGATTTATCAGAAAGACAGGTTGCGGGATTCTTCTCAAGAAAAAATCTTGAACGGCTTCTCCACATCAAGAAAAATAAAAAACCACTTGGCTCTATTAAAATAAAGGAATCAATTGTAAACCGTTCATACCAGGCAGAAGCAATCAGAAGAATTGCAGAAGCTGTTGATGATAAAAAGAAACGGAAAGCATTACTTGTAATGGCAACCGGTACTGGCAAAACCAGAACAATAATGGCATTGATTGATGTAATGCTTCAGGCAAATGCAGCACAAAAGATTTTATTTCTTGCAGATCGAGACAGTCTGGTTAACCAGGCACTGACAGATGGATTTAAAACTCATCTACCTAATGAATCAAGAACAAGGTTAAGAACTTACAATATCACTAAAGACGAACGAGTTTATGTAACAACACTTCAAACGCTTGAACTATGTTACGATAAATTCACTCCTGCAGATTTTGATGTTATTATTTCCGATGAATGTCACCGTTCTATTTATAACAAGTTTACTGATGTGCTTGCTTACTTCGATGCAATTCAAATTGGATTGACTGCAACTCCTGCTGAGTTTATTGAACGTGATACATTTAAGTTTTTCGATTGTGAAGGTAAATCGCCAACATTCCTTTATCCATTTGATGATGCAGTTAAAGAGGGATACCTGGTAGATTTTGATGTGTATTCTGCTCAAACACATTTCCAGAGAAAAGGGATCAAAGGTGTTGATTTAACCGAGGAAGAAAAATCCATCCTCCGTACAAACGGAATTGATCCAGATGAACTGAACTTTGAAGGAACCGATCTAGAAAAGAAAGTAACCAACAAAGATACTCTCCGTGCACAATGGGAAGAGTTTATGGATAATTGTCTTAAAGATAAATCAGGACAGTTTCCGGGCAAATCTATTGTCTTTGCTGTTACACATAATCACGCAATGAGACTTGCTGAAACTTTTAATGAAATGTTTCCTCAATACCCCAATCTTATCCAGGTTATCGATTCAAAAATGGAAAGAGCAGATACACTTCTTGAGAAGTTCAAAAAAGAAAGTATGCCTCGTATCGCAATCTCTGTTGATATGCTTGATACCGGAGTTGACATTCCTGAGATAGTCAACCTTGCTTTTATGAAACCTGTCAACTCCCAGATAAAATTCTGGCAGATGATAGGAAGGGGAACAAGGAACAACGAAGCCTGCAAAGTTTATGACTGGCTGCCAAATGGTAAGAAAGAGAATTTCCTGATTATTGACTACTGGGAGAATTTTGAAAAAGTAAAGATTGATGATACCAACAGGCAAATCCCGATAAGGGTTACTATTTTTAATACAAGACTTGCAAAACTGCAGTTGTTTTTAGGCGAACAGGAAAATCCCGACACGAAAAGAATAATAAAAGATTTACGCTCTGATATTGCAGATATTCCGCTCGAATCATTCTCGGTTAAAAAAGTTTATAAAGAGGTCAAAGATGCCTGGCAGAATGATTTCTGGAATTACATTACAAGAGATAAAATTGAATTCCTGAAGTTAAAAGTTGCACCTCTGTTAAGATTCGTTCCTGGAATAAATAATGACGAAGCTTTCTTTATCAGCAAAATGGAAAGAGCAGGACTGCATTTCTTACAGAGAAAAGATCTTACCACGCTTATTGAATCTGTTAAAGAAGATATTTCCCTGCTGCCTACAAACCTTACACAGGTTGCACAGCATATCCGTGTTATAAATGATGTGCTGACAAATAGATTCTTGCAGGAAGCTGATCTTGCAAAGATTGATGAGATAAAAGAAACTCTTGCGCCGATAATGAAATACAAACAGTCAAGACCTTCACTGGTTATTGAGCTTGGACTTGATGACATTATTGAATCCCGCAAATGGGTAATAGTAAGAAAAGATAATGAAAAAGTTTACATTGAAGAATACCGGAAACGTGTTGAACAAAAGATATTTGAACTTGCCGATAAACACTCTGCAATAATAAAGCTGAAAAAAGGTGAAGAACTAAGCATTGATGATTTGCTTGATCTTGAAAACACACTAAGCAAAGAACTTAAAGCAGAAGAAATTTCTCTCGATGAGGAGAATATGCTTAAAGCTTACGGAGTGAAAGTCGGAAGCTTTGTGGATTTCCTTAAGCACGCATTGAACATAGAAAAAATACCCAGCTATGAGGACATTGTTAAAAAAGCTTTTGATGCTTTTATACTTGAGCACAATTACAACGCTGACCAGTCCCGTTTCTTAAGAGCAGTGCAGAATGTATTTGTGCAAAGAAGAAAACTTGAACCGGCAGATTTGTACGAAGAACCATTTACAAACTTTGGTAAAGATGCGGTTGATAAACTTTTTACTGAAGAAGATGTGAATGAATTAGTTGAGTTAACAAGAAAATTAGTAGCATAAGCAATGGAGTTATAAAATGTTTCAGTTAGGATTCATAAAGGGTGATACAGTTTTTGACAGATGGGATATAATTGAAGCAGTTGGTTTTGGAGGATTCGGTGAAGTATATAAAGCTTTTGATCGAACTTTTGAGAGACCTGTTGCACTTAAATTTATTCCCACCGAAAAATTTCCCTTAGAACATCGTGGGTTTAAAGTGTTATTGGATGTCAACCATCCTAATGTTGTTCGTGTCTTTGATATTATGCCATTCAATGAACATTATAATTTCATTATTAGTGAGTTCATAGATGGAGAAACCCTCGACAAAATAATTCAAAGAAGAAGAGTTGATTTATTTGAAGCTATTCAGGTTATGAAATTCATACTAGAAGGACTTTATGAGATAGAAAAAGTAGCTTGGCATAGAGATATTAAACCACAAAATATTATTTGGGTTAATGGCAAACCAGAATCAATTAAAATATTGGATCTTGGTTTAGCTAGAATAAAAAGTTATCCGCTAACACATGATATGTCAATTGGTGGAACTGAGGGGTATACACCACCTGAAGTTTGGATGGGACGAGGTGATGAAAGTTGGGACGTTTTTATGACAGGGATTACATTTTATCAATTGTTAACAAGCGAGTTACCTTATGGCATAGGAAGGTTTTCTCGTATCAATATTTCTGAGGCTGAAGAAAATGCATCGAAAAAATTAATTAGCTGCCCGCAAAAACCTCCATATTTTTTGTGTGATTTTATCTTGAAAGCAATAAGATTAGATAAACAAAACAGATTTTCTTCAGTAAACGAATTTTATGATAAGTTTAAAAAAGTATATTCCAAGTTTGGAAAACATAAGGATGCCATTCAGTTTCATGATTCAAAGTTGCGAAAATTTTATGATGAGTTTGAAAGAAAACTTGATAAAGAAAATATTGAGATTGAAACTTGTAAAGATATTCAGTACGGAATTCAATTCGAACTGTGTGAAGATTTTATCAGTTGTAAGTTTAACATATACTCTGGTAAAGATGGAATAAAAATCACACCAATTCCTACTAAAGATGAAAATACGGAAGAATTTTTACAAAAGGTTTTAACAATTGCTTATTCAATACTTAAAATTGATCCAAACACTCTGATAAAAAAACAAGTCGTAGTAGAACAAGGTGATAATACATTTTCAAATATTGGTCAAATTAATGAGCTATTAAAAAATAAATGGGGGTTAATTGAAGAATCAGGATTTTTATTCAAACGGACTAAAGATTTAGAATACGGCACTCAGTATTCTATCAGTTACAAAAATTATAATTTCACATTAAATGTATACTACAGTGAGAAAAAAGGATTAAGTATAGTGTTTGGAGGTAAAGTTGATGATGAAATAAAAGAATTATTGAACAACATTCTGAGTGATGTACAAAAGCTTGAAAAAGATTTAGTAATTGTTCCATTCACAAAATGGGTAGGTTCAGATGAATCTGGTAAAGGAGATTATTTTGGACCCTTAGTTGCCGCAGCATTTCTAATTGATAAAGAAATTGAAAAAGAATTAATAAAAATTGGAGTGAAAGACAGCAAAATTTTAACTGATACAAAAATTATAGATATTACAAAAATTTTATTCGCTGATTTTAAGGAAAGAATAGCTATATGTGAATTACCGCCTTTAAAATACAATGAGTTTTTTGAAAAAATGAAAGCACAAGGAAAAGGTTTAAATACTGTACTAGCTTGGTGTCATGCAAGAGTCATTCAAGATTTAGCAGAACAATTTGATTTTGAAGCTGCTATTGCTGATCAATTTGGAGATGAATCATATATAAGATTAGAAATAGCAGGAAATCCTAAAATGAAAGAAGCACGCAAAATAGAATTAATACAGCAACCAAAAGCAGAAAAAAACATTGCTGTTGCTACTGCATCAATTTTGGCACGAGATAGGTTTGCTAGGAGAATTAGAGAATACTCGGATAAATATGGAATTATTATTCCTAAGGGTGCAGGTCCTGATGCGAATAAAGTTGCTAAAATGCTTCTTTCAAAATTGGGGAAAGATGAATTATCTTCGATTGTAAAATTACATTTCAAGAATACGAAAGAAATTTTTGAAGATTAAGAAATGAAAGAAGATTTCACAGAACTTGAGAATGAATATAAATCCTTAAAGAGTAAATTATCTGAGGACGGGAATAATCTAACGCTCTTGGAAAAATTCGCCGAAGTATGTTGTAAATTAAAAAAATATAAAGAAGCAAAAGAAATTTATGAAAGACTTATAAAAGATCAGCCCAAAACAAGTAAGTATAATTATAGATTAGGAAAGGTTTTATTTGAATTAGAAAAATATAATGAGGCTTTAGAACAGCAGAATATTGCGATTGAGAAATGGAATAATTTTCAATGGGCGAAATATGAAAAAATAAAATGCCTTATTGCTTTAAATAAATTAAACGATGTAACAGAATTATTTACTGAATTTGACTCCGTTATAGATGGGAAGGGCACTGATCTAATACTACAGAAAGCAATAACTAGATTGAAATTTGATTTATTGTTTGATATTGGAGAATATGGTAAGGCTATTGAACTCGCGGATAAATTAACAAAACTGGAACCTGAGGATGGATTTATTCCTTATAAATGTGGGAAGATATTTTTAGAACAAACACAATTTGAGCAGGCCTTAGAAAAGTTTCAATTAGCTGATGAATTGCTAAAGAAGAATTATGTTAAAGATAAAATTGCTATAACACTTGGTCATTTAGAAAAGTTGAATGAGGCTGCTGAAATTTATAAATCAATCCCTTTTCATCAAATGGACGATTACATCTGTCAGCATTATGGTAGATTGCTATATAAAATGGAAAGATATGAAGACGCCAAACAGCAATTGAAATATGCTGTTCTTAAAAAAGGAAAGTCTGAATTCAAATCTCATTATCATCTTGGATTAGTTTATGAAAAGTTGAAAAAATATAAAAATGCTCTTCAAGAATTTAATATTGCGCAACATTTAAGAAAGGAGCAATATAAAGTTGATTATTCAGAAGCATTACAAAAAATTGAAACGATAAAGAAAAATAATGTTATCGATGAGAATGAACTTCTTGAGGAATATGAAAACTTTAGAAAAGGTATCATTGTTAAATATAATAGCGATCGAGGCTTTGGTTTTATTAAAGATACTGATACTCAACAGTATTTTTTTCACGTAAAGAATTGCAGATATAAAGATCCTAAAGTTGGAGATAATGTGAAATATTTTCTTGTAGATGGCAAAAAGGGTAAGGAAGCAAATAATGTTATGATTAAAAAGGATTAAGAATTTTTTTCTTTAGTTCAACAATTAGTGGAGAAATAGAATGAAAGAAGGAATACATTCATTATATGATTTTTTTAATTCAAATAGATTATATAGAATACCTACATATCAACGGAACTACGCTTGGACAAAAGAAAAGCAACTCAAAGATTTCTGGGAGGATATTTTTTATTTAGAAGATTCAAAAAAGTACTTCCTAGGAACAATTTTAGTGAGACTTGATGGAACAGTAAAGGATGATAGTGGGTTTAACGAGTTTGAGCGCTGGGAAATTATTGATGGGCAACAACGCACAATTACTACTTCCATCTTCATAAAAGTAGCAATTCAAAAATTAAAATTAAAAATAAGGGAGAATGGTTATGATGAAAAATCCAAGGGAAGGCTAGAGGCAGATCTTAATGAACGTGAGAATATTTATTTGAAAAAATATGAATTAGAAAAGCTAAAACCACTAGGTGAGGATGCAATATTTTATCAAAACTATATTATAAAATATGAGGATTATCCTGATGAGACGATAACACCTTCTCAAAGAAGAATTAAAGAAGCAAGAAAATATTTTGAAGAAAAATTAGATCAACTTGATATCGTAGGAATTAATTCAATGCTTAAAAAAATTGATAATTCAAGAGTAGTAATATATCCGGTTGAAAAACGAGATGAGGCTGTCCTGATTTTTGAAACTGTAAATGACAGGGGCAAACCGCTTAGTGACCTTGAGAAGGTGAAAAGTTTTTTAATGTACACAATATATTTATCATCTGAGGATGCTTATAAATTAAAAGAAAACATTGAAGCGTTACAAAAAAACAGAAGAAAATTGAACAAGGCTCTTGAACAAATAAATAAAACAGAAAAATCACTCAAAGAAGTTGAAGAAATATATGGAAGAATTTTCAGATGCCTTGAAAGTTTAGAGAAAAATAAGATTAAACTCGACGAAGATAGTATACTTAGATATCACTATGTTTTATGGGACAAAGAAATCAGAGGTGATTACGATGAAAGTTTTAATTATTTAGTAAACATCAAAAATTATTTCAGAAATCTTGTAATTAATAATCGTAATGAAGTAATAACCAAAGTTTTAGATTATTCGAAAGGTCTAGAGAAAGTATTCTTTGCTCTCAAGGAGTTATTTGTTGATTTATATGAATCTCAAGATAAAAACGACTTAGCTGAAATATTGAATAAAATTACAGCATTAAGCTGGCTTGGGAATTTTTATCCACTTCTTATATCATCGTGGCTTAGATTCTATAATAAAAAAGATATACTAATAAATATTTTTGATTGCTTGGAAAAATATATATTCAGAGTTTATCTAATTGGGAATAGAAGGAGTAATGCTGGAGTTAACACAATATATAGATTAGCTTATCAGCTATATATGAAAGAAATTGCTTTTTCAGAGTTAATTAATGAAATAATAAACTTGTCAGATGCATATGTTGATGATGAGGATTTTGAATTATTTATAAAGCATAAAAATTTCTATTCGAATTATGCATCTAAAGAGATAAGGTATATTTTATATCATTATGAGCTGCACCTTAGGAATACACTAGGAGAACCAATTGATTTGTCTTTACTAAACATACTTTCTGAAAAATTTTCGGTGGAACATATTCTTGCAGAAGAATTAGACATTAAGGATAGACCAAAAGAATTGCGGAAACAGAAAATTTGGGAAGAAAAATTAAATACTATTGGAAATTTAACCTTAGCTTCAGCAAGTTGGAATTCAAGTATGGGCAAAAAGAAATTCATACTAAAAAGAGACGGTGACAGAAAAATTAAAGCTAAAAGCGATTATCCTTGCTACAGAGATTCCATCTTCAAATGTCAACAAGAACTAGTTAAGTTCAATGATTTCAGTTTGAATCAAATGAACGACAGAGAGAGTAAACTATATTCTTTCATAGTCAATAATTGGGAATTCAATTCATATTAATAATCTATGCTCACCAACTCCACAACACTCAAACAAAAAATAGATTCTCTCTGGCTTAAATTCTTTGCTGGTGGAATTGCTAATCCACTTACAGCTATTGAGCAGATGTCTTACCTCATCTTCTTAAAACGTCTTGAGGATAATGACAACTCAAATGCTGCAATGGCTAAAAGAAGGAATGAAAAATTCACGTCGTTATATAAAGGCAATGAAGATTGCCGATGGTCGCATTGGTCTCATTTACCCGGTGATCAGATGCTAAAACACGTTCACAATGTCGTGTTTGAATTTCTAAGAAATTTAGGAGGGGAAACGAGTACATTCACACAGCATATGCAAGATGCATACTTTCAGATCCCGAAAGCAACTCTCCTTCAGGAAGCAGTTAATATTATTGAAGACCTTCAAATAAGTGAACAGAATGTTGATGTTCAGGGCGATATATATGAATACTTATTGAGCCGGATTTCTCAATCAGGTCGCAATGGACAGTTCAGAACCCCGCGTCATATTATCAGGATGATGGTAAAGCTTGTTGATCCGAAAATAGGTGACAGGATTTGCGATCCTGCCTGCGGAACTTCGGGATTTTTATTCAATGCTTATATGCACATACTCGAACAGAATACAAGCAAGGATGTTCTCGATTACGATGAAGAAGGAATGCCGCATCACCTGATTGGCGATAAGATTACAGATAAAAAACTTTTTAAGTTTCTTAAAACTCACGCACTAACCGGTTACGACTTCGATTCCACAATGACACGCATCGGTGCAATGAACCTGATGCTTCACGGAATTGATAATCCGAATATCAAATACACAGATACACTTTCTAAATCTTATAATGAAAAAGAGCTTTACAATATTGTTCTTGCAAATCCTCCGTTTAAGGGTTCAATAGACGAGAACGATGTTAATCAGAGATTCAAAACAAAAACGAAAAAAACAGAGCTGCTTTTTGTTGAGCTTATTTATGACCTTCTTGTAACAGGAGGAAGAGCAGCGGTTATTGTGCCCGATGGAGTTTTATTCGGAACGAGCAAAACGCACATTGATATCCGCAAAATTCTTATTGATAACTGCAAGCTTGAAGGAATAATCTCAATGCCTTCAGGAGTGTTTAAGCCGTATGCAGGAGTTTCTACTGCCGTTGTTATTTTTCAGAAAGGTGGTATTACAGATAATGTCTGGTTCTACGATATGGAAGCAGATGGTTTTACACTCGATGATAAAAGAAATAAAACAGATAAGAATGATATACCGGATATTTTAGCAAAGTGGAAAGAGAAGGATCGTCATCCTGAACTGACCGAAGGTCATCCCGAACTTGTTTCGGGATCTGCATCTGTTTCGGAATCTAAGGAAGCAAAGAAGATGCTGAAACAAGTTCAGCATGACAAAAAGAAATGGATTTGTGTTGATGTTAAAGATATAAGAGAAAACAAGTACGATCTTTCCATCTCCCGTTACAAACCTATTGAGTATGAAGAAATTGTTTATGAAAAACCGGATGTAATTATGGAGAAAGTCTTGAAGTATGAGGCTGATATAGCAGAAAACATTTCTGAGATTAAGAAATATTTGAAGAGATGAACACGAACAGCAATGGTTGGCACATTAAATCTTTAGCTGAGATTTGTAAGATCACAACTGGAGACAAAGATGTAAATGAAGGTGATGTTAATGGTGATTATCCTTTTTTTACTTGTGCAGCAGAACCATTAAGAAGTGTAAGCCATTCTTTTGATGGAGAATCAATCCTTTTACCCGGCAATGGAGCAAATGTTGGATTAGTTTTATACTACAATGGAAAGTTTGAAGCTTATCAAAGAACTTATGTCCTCAATAATTTTTCTGCTGATGTTAAATATGTTTTCTTCCATTTAAGAGATAGATGGAAAAAATCTCAAGAGAACAAACAATTTGGTTCTGCTACAAATTATATTCGTTATGATAATATTGCTAGCTATAAGATCCCTCTCCCACCACTCCCAATCCAAAAACAAATTGCTGAGATACTTGAGAAAGCAGATGAAGCAAAACAAAAACGCAAAGAAGCAAACAAGCTTACAGATGAATTTCTGCAATCAGTATTTATAGAAATGTTTGGTGACCCGGTAAAGAACCCGAATGGATTTAAAGTTGTAACAATAGGTGATGTTATATCAGAAGTTAGAGATGGTCCTCACGTATCTCCAAACTACGTTAATAATGGAATTCCTATTCTGTCAACACGTAATGTACGTCCAGGTTTGCTGCTACTTGATGATATAAAATATGTTTCAGAGGAACACTATAATTATTTAACAAGGAATTTTAAGCCAAGGAAAGGGGATGTTTTACTAACGAAAGGTGGTACGACAGGTTATGCGAAGGTAGTTGATTTTGAATGGCCATTCTGTGTTTGGGTTCATATCGCGGTTCTCAGGCCTAAGAGTATAATTCATCCACGATACCTTGAGAGTGCACTAAATTCTGATCACTGTTATCAACAATCTCAACTCTACACACACGGAATAGCAAATCATGATTTAGGGCTTACTAGATTAATTAAAATTAAACTTTTATTGCCTCCTTACGAGCTCCAACAACAATTTGCAGAGATAGTAAACAAAACAGAAGCATTAAAAGAAAAACAAAAACAATCAGAGCAGGAGCTGGAAAATCTTTTTCAAAGCTTAATGCAAAAAGCGTTTAAAGGGCAGTTGGTGTGATAATTTTCAAAAAAACAGACTATATGGATGGCTGACTTTTTAGACATAGTAAGTAAAATAGTAACTGTATCAGCAATACTAACAGGTGGGGTATGGGCTTACTATAAGTATATAAAAGGCAGACTATTCTACCCAAGAATAGAATTACAAATTAATGGAGAACTTAAAATCATTAATTCATTTCCACATTTAATGTTGAACTACCAGGTGAAAAACATTGGTTTATCAAAAGTTGATTTAGATAAAGAAGCATCGGGTATACGTGTAATGAAGTATAATCCACCTGATGACTCTTTAGAAATAGAAAGTGCAGATTGGAAATTGATTGGTAGTTTTTATGTATTGAACAAACATAGTTGGATTGAATCTTCAGAGACCATAAAAGAAAGTGGTTTATTTTCTATTACACAAATAGATAATACTGTTTACAAAGTTGAATTGAGAATTGTGGGTAAAGGTAAATCCTGGGAAGCTATGGATATATTATTTTGTAATAGTGGAGGAAAGGAGTCTTAAATGAGTAACCCATTTGACCTAGAAATTTTATGTGAACAGGAAGAAGAAGACAAACAAGAAACTGAACGCCTGAAAGAAGAAAAAAGAAAACAAAAAGAAGCCGAGGAACAACGACGAAAAGAAAGAGAAGAGAAAAGAAAAGAAAAAAAAGATAAGCTGATTGAAAATTATTTTAGAAGGTTGAAATGAAAAAAAGAAATAAACAAAAACACCTTGTTATTCAGCACCTTGAAAACATTTCTTGGGAAGTTTTAGCACAATACCCTGATGTGATTAAAGAAATGATCAAAAGTAAAGCCGGGGTATATGCATTATATAGAAAACAAAAGTTATACTACGTCGGACTCGCTGCTAATTTAATGGGTAGATTGATGATACATCTAAAAGATAGACATAAGGGAGTTTGGGACAGATTCAGTGTTTATCTCACATTTCATAACGAGCATATGAAAGAGCTAGAATCATTAATGTTGAGAATAAGTAAACCTCCTGGCAATAAAGTGAGTGGAACGTTCATCAGTTCCCAAAGTTTGCGTTCTACTATGCACAAAAAAATTAAGGCAGAAAATGATAACAAATTAGCGCAATTGTTGGGTGGACAATTCGCTGATCGGTTACAGAAAATGAAGCTCAAACAAAAAAAATCAGGAAGTGGCAATCTTGCAAGACTCTTTGAAAAAAGACGAGTCATAAAAGCCACACATAGAGGGAAAAATTATCTTGCAACTATCCGACTAGATGGTAAAATAGGTTACAAAGGAAAAGTTTATGATTCAGTGACGGCAGTTGCAAAAGTTGTAACAGGTCGTAAATCTATCAATGGATGGGTATTCTGGAAAATAAAAAATGACAAGAATTTTTGGGTGAAAATGTCAGAATGGCGGAGGTAATAATTTGGAAGAAAATATTATAGATGCTGCCAAATCAGCAATTCAATTACGTGTTACATCGGGAACTATATCCGAGCACACTCGCAATGCACAAAAAATAACTAAAGAATGGCGTACTGCCTGTTACAATTTGGATCCGAGCAGAATACTATTCGAAGAAAGCGTTCATCCTGAATTTAATGAGCGAATAGATATTATTGATAGAGAGGAAATGACTGCCTATGAATTAAAAGTATCAGGAAACAACGCTTCAAATGAATTTTATAAAGATATAGTAAAAATAATTGTTTGGAATAAACTCAAACCAAGTAATAAGATTAAAAAATTAATTTTTATAACTGTTAAGGATGGTCGTAGATTCCTGGATAAAAAATTTATTGAAGAATATTTGGTTGCATTAAATCAAATGGGAATATTGGTTAAAGTTATTTATATATAACATTGATACAAATTATAGACCTCATAAAAGTTACATGATTTCCTATTTCCCAAGTCTATCAAATACCAATTGACTTTAAAATGGAATTGAAACTGTGATGCAGATGACATTACTATATGGTTGGTGACCCACCCACTAAATGCCCCCTATATAAACTGTTCGAAACCTACTCCTCCACCTAACAAAAAATATACTTTTCAGGAACCCCACTATAAGAAACAAAAATCATTTAAAAGCATCCTGATATATATAAGATATAAACTATCCGATCAGAACCTGAGTTGATTATTGTTCAACAAAAATATTCAAACTTAGTAACCGGGTAAAAGTTTTTTTAGTCTAATGGTAACAAAGGAGATTTTATTATGAAGAGACTATCTACAGGCATTGCCACTGTAACCATTATGTTTAGTATACTGTTTTACAGCCGCCTTTTACTCGCACAACAGTTTGGTGATTCAACTTATACTCCAAAGATTGATAACCCGATATATGGTTATGGTGAAGGACCGACTATTTTTATTGATGAAGCGCACAATGAAATTTTTTCATACCTAAATAAGAAATATCATCTAAACCTTACCAAAAAAAACTTTCACTGATACAAGCTGAGTAACTTTAAAATAAAAGAACCCGGCTCCCCTGTGAATCCGGGCTCTTAATTTTCCCTGCCTCCCAATATCTTCGACTATGTGTGGATGATTAGTGTTAGTGAATCTTTAATCGTAGCCAATTATCGAAAAATTTCTATAATAATTGAGTAATAAAAAACCCGGGTGCTATCCATTACCCGGGTTCTTTCACTGGTCGCTCAGTTAGGAGACTAACCGACCGCTCTTACCTCTTCTAACCCGATCACTAAAACAAGTTCTTCTGTTTGTGGTTCAACTGTTATTGTTGTCCTGTACTTATTGAATACTTCACCAAGATTATAAGTAAACCCGTCAGGCATCTGCATATAATAAAACAAATGCTGATCACCAACTAACCAGGATCGGTATAACTTCATATCTTCCGGTTGACTCATATTGTTAAATAGGAAAGTGAAATCTGTTTCGAGTTGTCTTCCGAACCCCTGCATCAGTTCGTTGTTAGTTAGTATTACTTTATACCAGATCATTTTTGTCCTGCGCTTAATGATTAAAACTGTTTGCTAAACCCCTTTTCTTAGTTCCAGTTTGATGAAAGTATCTGATTAATAATCGGGAATATTTTGATAACGATATATCAGAAAAATTGTGATTCTGCTGTAGTATTTTGCCCACAAAAAAACCCGGACACGGGAAGGATCCGGGTTTAGTAAGCAGCACTAATTATATAATAATTAGTAAGGACTTAATTATCGAAAATAATATTGAATTAATAAGAGTCTTCTGTGTTATTCAGCTTACCGGCAACCTGTTCAAGCATCATTAAATCAGGCGGAAAAGTTCGTGCGATTCTATAATTCTCAAAAAGCTTTTTTGGTTCAACAGGAAAACTTTCCGGAATACTTAAGTAATAATACTTGTAAATCTTTTCGGAATGATTATCCCTGTGTAGTGTCAGCCCGTCCAATCTTCCTGCATTATCGTACATTCTGTTGAAACTGATTATAAAATCACTATCCATTTCTTTCTGAATTTCAAAATCATAAAATTTTATTGCGTACCAATCCATTAAAATTCCAGTCGTTTATTGATAATCGGAATTAAACTCAAATTGTTAATACAGTTTAAAACAAAAACCCGGCTTACTAAAAACCGGGCTTTTAATTTCACCCTATCTGCCGCACTAACTAACCCCTGGAACCGATTAATTATCGTATGGATTTTTAATATTGTTTATTCGTATGGTTACGATTTTCTTGTAGTATTTATAGTACAAAAAAAATGTACTCAAGAATACTCTCAGACAAAAAAATACCCGGAGTTATTTTACTCCGGGTGATTGGAGAGATCAAGTAATTCTGTTTAGTGTTCGTTTGCCATGCTATGCGTTGAAAGGTCAGAATTACAATAAGAAGATAAACCTGTATGATTAAATATCAAATTAAAAAATGGAAGCCCTATTGCCTGCCATAAGTACCACTGACTGAAAGTAAAATCACATTCACTCTTCTTAACTTTTGCAATCAATAGTAATTTTAAATTAAAATTCTATATTGCATTTCCATTTGACTTAACAGAATAAAACAAACGGAGAATAAGTGATTGGCATTGATTATATACTTCTAATTACGGCAATCTTAGTCATCATAAGCATTCTCACTGTAAGAGTATTTGCAAATTTTGGTATACCAATGCTTATACTTTTTATAGGTGTGGGTATACTCGCCGGTTCGGAAGGTCTCGGTGGAATATATTTTAATGACGCCGCATTATCTCAATCTGTTGGCATTATTGCATTGATATTTATTCTGTTTGCAGGTGGGCTTGATACTAATTGGTCTTCATCCAAAAAGATTTTGTTGCCTGCGTTGTCGCTTGCAACAGTCGGCGTGCTGTTGACTGCATTAATTGTTGCTTTTTTTGTTTCTTACTTTTTCAATACCACATTCCTTTTTGGTCTACTTATAGGATCAATTGTTTCTTCGACTGACGCATCCGCAGTATTTTCAATTTTACGAATCGGAAATGTCGGACTTAAGGGTTCACTAAAGCCACTTCTTGAACTTGAATCAGGCAGTAACGATCCGATGGCAGTGTTCCTGACGATTGGAACAATTGAACTTTTATTAGCCCCGGATAAAAATGCGTTTGACCTGATATTACTTTTTATCCTTCAGATCGGAATAGGAACTGCATTTGGTTTATCCTTCGGTAAACTAATTACATTATCTATAAACACTTTAAAATTTTCTAATGAAAGTCTATATATAGTATTCGCTTTGGCGCTCTGCATATTTACTTATGCAGCTACAGCGGTAATTGGCGGAAGTGGATTCCTTGCTGTTTATATTTCAGGAATTATAATCGGCAACAGTCAGATCCTTCAGAAAAAAGGAATTACAAGATTCTTTGAAGGACTGGCTTTTCTGAGTCAGGTTGCAATGTTTCTTACACTTGGGTTACTGGTTTTTCCATCTCAGATACTGGAGGTAATAGGAACAGGATTATTAATCAGTTTGGTTTTAATTTTTGTGGCAAGACCAATAAGTATTTTTTTAACGATGATTCCATTCAAATTTAATTGGAAAGATAAACTATTTATTTCCTGGGTTGGTTTACGCGGGGCAGTGCCTATTATACTTGCGACATTCCCTTTACTTGCAGGTGTTGAACACTCAGACCTTATTTTTAACATTGTATTCTTTATTGTCTTAACATCCGCATTACTGCAGGGATGGTCAATAAATCCGGTTGCAAGATTTTTAAAACTTGCTTCACCTCTTGAAAAGAAAAAACAACTGCCTCTCGAATTTACACCCGATGAAAAACTTGATACCGATCTGATTGATTTTATTGTCAGTTATGATTCAACAGTTATAGGTAAACAGATAGTCGATCTTGGTTTTCCCTCAGACAGTAGAATTGTTTTAATCTATCGAAATGAAAAAAGTATTGTTCCCAGTGGAGGAACATTATTAGAAGCAGGCGACACAGTTTTGATACTTGTAAATAAAAATAACCTGAATGAAATAAAGCAAATATTTACAATGTAGAATTGTGAAGTGTGACTAATGATGTTTTTGAGGCAGTTATTGAAATACAAATTACTACGGACATTGAACAAAAAAGGTTAGATTGTCAGGTAATCTTTAGCGATCGTCAATTATCATTAGCAATCTAACCTGCTTGAATTAAACCAGGTACATTTTAAAATAATAGAAAGTATATTATTCCAACTGGAAGCAGTAACCACAATATTCCAATGAATAAATCCTTCCAAAAACTCTTTTTATCTTCTTCCTGATGCGGGGTCATAATTCTTTTCCTTAACATTAGGCATAGTTAGCCTGTTTAGTTTAGTGTTTATTTATTTTATAGTTAAATGGAAAAGAATTGCGGAGGGCTTCTTGGTGTTGTTTTTCCGATGACAATAAGTATGGGATTTACGCTAAACTCGGGAGAGGTAAGTATTTTGAAATATTCATTAGAATTGAAATTTACATCCCAAATATCAAAGTCAATAATTTCAAGTGATCTTAGCCTTATTAGTTCGTTTACTTTACTCGTCTGAGTTTGGGTTATAGCTATATTTCCGGTTTCTTGCGAATTCAGAACATTAAAAATATAATCCCTATGCTTTTGCTGATCATCAAACGTGATTTTATGTGCGATCACATTCAATTGCATTACAGCAATTACAAATAAAAGAATTAATGTTCGGGATATTGGCAAACTCGTTTTCGAATAAATAATATTTAAAAGGAAATTTTTCATTTAATAATTATAAATATAGGCATTTTGACAGAAAATATTTCTATAACTTTTTTCATAATTAATCCACGGAGTTTTGTCCAACCATCTTTCTTAACAATTATTCATTTTTACTCACCAACA
Organism: Ignavibacteriales bacterium; assembly: GCA_016700155.1. Taxonomy (NCBI): domain Bacteria; kingdom Pseudomonadati; phylum Ignavibacteriota; class Ignavibacteria; order Ignavibacteriales; species Ignavibacteriales bacterium. The sequence continues at coordinate 2,524,332 of CP065001.1, read as the reverse complement.
GAGGGCACAGTATATATTGCTTAACAAAGCTACTCTTATCTACTTCCAAATATTGAAAGGGAAAGTAAGAAAGGATTATTCTCCGCATGACGAAAATAATTGTTTACAGGGACCCCCTGTAAGAAACAAAAATGATTTATAGGCATCTTGATATATAAGACAAAGACTGTCCGTTCAGAACCTGAATGACTATTGTTCATTAAATATATTCAAACTTAGTAACCGGGAAAGAGTTTTTTAGTCTAATGTTAACAAAGGAGATTTTAATATGAAGAGACTATCCACAGGCATTGTCACTGTAACCATTATGTTTAGTATACTGTTTTACAGCAGCTTTGTGCTTGCCCAACAGTTTGGTGATTCAACTTATACTCCAAAGATTGATAACCCGGTATATAATTATGGTGAAGGACCAACTATATTTATTGATGAAGCGCACAATAACTTTCACACTATGCAGGGGCGGTACAAACCGTTTGCGGATGTACTTGCAAAGGACGGGTATGTTATAAAACCATTCAGCACTCAGTTTACGGTGGAAGAATTAGCAGGGTGTAAGATCCTTGTGATTGCAAATGCATTGAATGAGAGGAATATTTCCGACTGGACTCTGCCTACACCTTCAGCTTTTACTCCCGACGAAATTGAGCAGTTAGCGGAATGGGTCAGCAGCGGAGGAAGTTTATTTTTAATAGCCGATCATATGCCTTTCCCCGGCGCTGCTATGGAGCTTGCTCAGAGGTTTGGATTCAGAATGAATAACGGTTTTGCAGGTGACACAACCCAGTTAGGCTCGCCTGATCTTTTTACATTAAGGGATAAAACTCTTGCAAAGAATATTATCACCACAGGCAGGAATGTTTCTGAATCTGTTGATTCAATAATTTCGTTTACGGGACAGGCATTTCAAATACCGGGTGACGCTTATTCAGTTCTTAATTTCAACAGCAATTTTATTTCGTTAATGCCTGATACAGCGTGGAATTTTAATGACAGCACTCCTAAAATATCTGTTGAGGGCTGGTCGCAGGGTGCGGTTAAGAAATACGGTAAGGGAAGGATTATTACCTGGGGTGAAGCGGCAATGTTTACAGCACAGGTTTCGAATGAGCGGAGAGTGGGTCTGAACACACCACGGGCAAAGTGTAATCTTCAGTTGTTGTTGAATATCATTCACTGGCTTGATGGGAAATTGGATTAATGATTTTAGAATGACACACAAGAAAAGGATTTAACCGCAGGAATCATAATGAACACTGAATAATGATTAACGATTTTTGATTGATGATTTTAGAAGGGCAGAAAAAAAGATTTAACCGCAGAGAGCGCAGAGAAGGCGCAGAGATACGCGGAGGAATATCTGGATGAGTGAAAGATTAAATGGATGCTGGATACAAGAGGCTTGATACCGGATACTGGAAACCACATAGGTACGGGCGTGGGAAGCAACGTGTCATACTGAGTGGCACTGCCACCGAAGTATGTACAAAGCAGATGAATATGGAATGGATGTTAAAAAATTTAAAGATTAAAAGATTGAATGATTGAATGGATGCCCGACCTTGCCTGCCGGCAGACGGGTACAAGATACCAGATGCCTGATACTGGATACCGGATACCTGATGCCGGAAAACAAAATGTGATACTTAGTTTCAATGGAGTCGAAGTATGTCCGATCGCTGATGAGCACAACATGATTTCATTTCTGTTACGGCCCAAGCTGTGACAGAAATATCCAAATACAATACAGAGACACACACATCTAATAAAATAAAATTTTTCACTTCACTCAATAATTGCTGAACAACAAACACGCAGCATGGTTTGTATTTTTTTATCAGCACTAAAGTCTTAAATAAAATACAAAATCAGTAGAGCAAAGATCCTATTGATAATATTCTCCGGAAAATACTGGAGTAATTTTTGCGGGGACAATGTGACTTAGGAATGAAGACAGGAGAAGAGGAGAGAGGAAAGGCAATATGAAATAGGCAGTAGGCAATATGCAATAGGCAGTAGGCAATATGCAATAGGCAGCAGACAATAGGCAGTAGGGGTAAGGAAAATTAAAATCAAAAGAGAAAAGCTAATTCAATCGATATCCAATTATTAATAAATGATTACCGCACTCTAATTACAATAAACTATAAATAAACTTCAGGGAGATGGAAATGAAAAATACATTCAAGGTAATGCTGATCGGCTCATTCGTTTTTCTATTTAATTCGTGGATATTAAACGCACAGGTAAGAGATAGTTCATCATTGAAAGATCTTCACACATTCAATATTTATTTTATTAATGGATATGCTTTATCATATGATTTTTATAAGAGCGATAAATTTTATCTCCGTGCAGAGTTGGATATTTCTACAAACAAGTCGGATATTGATGATGAAGGCAGATCAGTTTACGGCAGCACAACAATAGATAATAACAAGATAGATGGAAACAGAGTCAATGAATATTTTTATGTTGGGTTCTCACCACAGATTATTGTCCCGGTATTTTCAACTTCATTCGGACAACTATATTTAGGTTGTGGTCCCTCATTGGGTTACTCGGTTAGAAAATCATCATACGAGGAACAGCGCATTTCTGATACAGGAACTTCATCGGGTTTTACCAATTCAAATAATGAAACTTATTATGATGCTGGTGTTCTGGTGATTGGCGGGGTTAAAGCCTTTATTGCTGACAATATAAGTTTGTTTGCTGAAGTTCACCTTAATGGAGGTATCACCTGGCTAAAAGAAGAAAATAATAATGTATCATCCAATAGTATTTCAGCTTCTATAATTAGCAGCAGGTCAATAGAAAGTGACGGCTGGTTTTATGATGCCCGGTTCATCAGACTTGGTGTTTCATTATCTCTTTGACATGATAAAGTACTTTATCTTCTCATTGTTATAGATTAAAAGTCGGTCCCGGAAATACAAATCTTTATGCTGATGGCACATCCATCAGCATTTTTTTTTGTATGATGAAACAAGAAACCATCACCCGCGGGGGCTGGAATAATAGTAATAAAGCAAAGTTTAGTGTGTTTCAGTAAAAATATAGTGTATATCAATATAAATATATTGACAAACGATAAATAATTTATTAGCTTTGGCGTAAACAAATTAAGGCACTTTATGAAAAAAGGTTCAATAATATTCCTGAAGATCGTTATTTGTCTTATAGGAATTCTCACTCTTGCGCTGATGCTTTGGGAACCACATCTCGAAGGAAGGAATGTAAATGCGACAGTCTTTGAGATTTATTTTAAGGATCCGTTCTTAGCTTATGTTTACATTGGGTCAATTCCGTTTTTCTTTGCGCTTTATCAGGCTATTAAACTTTTAAGCTACATTGATAAGAATAAAATTTTCTCACAACATTCTGTTAAAGCTGTAAGAAATATTAAATACTGCGGGATTGCTCTTGTCATTTTTATTATCGGGGCTGAAGGATACCTGTTTATTTTTGAGCGAGGCAAGGATGATATTACAGGGGCTGTTATGCTGGGTCTGATTGCGATATTTATCACCTCCGTAGTTACAACCGCCGCAGGTGTTTTTCAAAAACTTCTGCAGAATGCCGTAGATTTAAAAGCCGAGAATGATTTAACAGTATAAAGGAGCATGTATGTCAATCATAATAAATATTGATGTAATGCTTGCAAAAAGAAAAATGAGCGTTACTGAACTTTCAGAAAAGATCGGGATTACAATGGCTAATCTTTCGATATTAAAAAACGGAAAAGCAAAAGCTATCCGGCTCTCAACCTTAGAAGCTATCTGTAAAGCATTAGACTGCCAGCCGGGTGATATTATTGAATACAAAAACAACGGGTAGTTAGATATTAATTATGAGTTATGAGCCTGCCTGACGGCAAGGCAGGTTATGAATTATGAGGCTGCCTGTCAGCAGGCAGGTTATGAGTAAAAAAGTGATATAGAATTAAATAGATTTGGGATGACATAATCAAACATGACTAATGTTTGTTAGTTAATTGATTTTCGGTGGAGTGGGGAAGTCATAACAATTATAAAATGTATTTGACGTAATCATACCGTTCTCATAAATTGAATACATATATTTATCAGGGTATGAAATTGAGAACCTCATTATTATTTCTTCTTTTATTTCCCGGTCTTATTCATCCTTTCGGCTTTAATACTTCCATTGAGGATTCCATCTCAATTAAACAAAAAAAATATGACAGTATTTATAAACTGGTTATCAATGGAAAATATACGGAATGTGAGCAGATCATTAATGAATTGATAAATGACAAAATTTATCTTTATAATCTGCTGCTACAGAAGCAGGTTCTTGATGATTTTAATTCAGGCAAAATAAAAGAAAAAAATCTGAAGCAATATTTTGAATTGTTTAATGCATACGACAACCATCTGCTCAAAGAAAGTGAACTGGATTTATATAGACGAATATTTGACCAGTATGCACCATTTCAAATGCTGAAAGCTTTTAACTTTAACAGATTGCAGGAATCAGGTAAAGCAAAACTGGTTTATGACAAATTGATCAGCGAGGATTCCACAAACTATTTATTTTATAGCTGCCGCGGAGATTGGTTTTCCTCACAGTTGATGTTTGATAGCGCTCTGATTGATTACACTACTGCTCTCCGACTTAATCCTGAGTCCGACTATTGCTATCTGGGCGCAGGTTTGATTTATGATAAGCAACAGGATTATAAAAAAGCATATGAAATGTTATCTAAGGTAAAACTCTTCGGACTATTCAGTACAGAAATTCTGCGAATCCGGACAGCATACAATAACTATGCTGCACAACTGATGAGTGAAAAAAACTATGAACTTGCACTCAGCGTTTTAGACGAAAGCTTATCATTTAATGATTCGTTTAATGACAGATATCAGGATATACTATTTACTAACAGAGGTATTGTCAAATATAAATTAAAAAAATATGAGGATGCCCTGAATGATTTTGATGAAGCGCTATACAGGGAAGGTGACACTCTGAAAATATGTAAAAGCAGGTACGCGGTTTTCCTGGAATTGAAACAGAATATTGATGCAATAAAAGATCTGAACTATATTCTGATCCATGAACCATCAAACACGTCTTATCTTTATATCATCGGTGAGATATATTATGAGATGGAAGATTATTCAAAAGTATTGGTGTATATGAAAAAGATTTTGACCATCGAACCTGATAACACATCTGCTTTATATTTATGCGGAGTAAGCTGTGATTTTCTGAAGATGTATAAAGAAGCAGTGGATCACTATAATGACTTTATACGTTATGAAAAGGAGCAGCAGGATAAACGTTATCTCTTTGTACAAAAGCGCGCTGTTGAATTAATAAAAACTCTAAAACAATAATTCCATAGTTCTCATTAAATCGTAACCTAATTCCTTACGGCTTACATTTACAGGGCAACTCCCTATCAGGTTTATAAAGAGTTTTGAAAAGTGGTTCAGTTTTTATCAAAATATTTTTTCAAATAAATAGTCTTCATCCCGCACACTCACGCATTAAAAGTGTCTGTGGAGAATCGACAAGTTCTAGATTCTCAGCAAAAAAAAGATATTTCAGAGTATTGAAGTTGTTCTGAAATATTTCTTAGAAATTTGTTCAGCATCCCGCTAATTATTTAACTATTCATCAATTTATCTTTAATTTCTTTTGAGTTTTATCAAACCCCGAATTGTGGCAACGTTTTCTGATTATTTTATTTTGAAGTTCAGTTATTGTTGTCTCATATTATTTAAAAAATTTATTTTGACTTTCTTCCGCCGAAAGACTATAATTAAACCATTCGTGTCGTCTCGCTCTTCATGAAGTATGATCAAATGGGGAAAAAGTTTTTTTATACTTTTATTGACCTGTAATTATATCAAGACCAAGGTATTTTTAGGACTAAGGCATTAGTGGACGTCAACTGATCCGATAGATAAAATTGTGTCCGAGCATTTTTGAATTTATTCATTATTTATTTTCAATCGGATGAGTTGTACTATGGTCATCGAACATACCAGAATTAAATGTGTTGGAAGCATACCGGTATCTTTTTTAACTCACCAGTTTAAATTATCACTATTGTTCGAGAGGTAACAAATGTAAAAGACGAACGTCCTCAAATTCAAGTTCAGAAAGCTGTGCAGTACAAAACAAATTTTCGTTTGCTCATAAGTTCATTCGTTCGGTTTCGCTGTGTTCTTAAAATAACTAAATAAAAAATTCATATTATGAGGTGGGTACTATGCAACAATCATTGTACAAGTATTTCTGCGCCTTTCTTCTTATTGCTGTAACTGTGTTCAGCAGTAATCTTTTCGGACAACCCTATAATATCCCGGGGGATTATGCAACAATACAAGCTGCAATTACTTTTTTAAACTCGAACCCTGTTCCTTCCGGTGGCATTACATTTAATGTTGCTGCCGGTCATACTGAAACTATTTCCGACTCGCTCATTTTAACCGCAACAGGAACTTCTTCTGATCCGATAGTTTTTCAGAAAAATGGCGGCGGACTTAATCCTAAAATTACCAGGACTGATGCCGGTACGAGAGCAACCAGTACTTTTGCCGCTCAGGGTGATGCTGTGATAATAATCCAGGGTTCCGATTATGTAACGTTTGATGGTATTGATGTGGCAGCGAACGATCAGGGTATCGAATATGGTTATTTCCTCCGGAGGGGAAGCGATGTTGATGGTTGTAAGTTTGTGACCATCAAAAATGCAACAGTTGATTTAACCAAAGGAACGAGTGCTTTTGTTATAGGCATTTATTCCTCAAATCTTGTCGAAGGCTCACCATTAAATTCATCAACAGGAATAGTGCTTACGTCAACAGGCGGAAGGCATGAAAATGTTACTTTAACAGGTAATACTATTCAGGATGTTCATGCAGGTATTGTGTTGCGCGGCTACGTTCACACAACTCCATTTGATTTTTATGATCAGAATTTTACTATCGGGCAAAATGGTGCTGGTAACATAATACAGAATTACGGCGGCGGAAGTAATACAACGTCCTATGCTGTTTATATGATATACCATAACAACCTTAGTGTGGGTTATAATACAATAAATAATACGGCAGGAGGTGGTTCAGGATTTACATCGACAGGCTACGGAATTTTTACATCAACAGCGACTTCTTCAAACCTTAATGTGATAAATAATACGGTAACCGTCACAAGTATTGCAACTACTTCCAGTTTAGCTGCTATAAGCAGTAGTTCCGGAAGTACTGCAGCAGGGAACACGCTCAATTTTAATAACAATATCGTAACTAATTGTTCATACACTACAGCAACCACCGGAACCTTTGATGCAATAGTAGCAACGGGTTCTGCGGCCATCGTCAATCTTAACAGCAATACTGTAAGTAATAATGTGCAGGCGGGAACCGGACTTTTTACATGTATAGAAGCAGGTTCTCCTACTACTCTTAATATGAACAACAACACTGTAAACGGTAACCAGAAGACGGGTGCATCAGGTACGTTGTACTGTACCCGTGCTGCTACAAGTATAATTACTTACAGTAGTAATAATATTTTTAATAATTCTTTTACTGCATCTTCAGGTACATCCAGCTGCATTTTATACGGCTATTATAATATTTCTTCTCCTACTGAAGAGTATATCTTCAATAATAATATTTATGATTTATCAGTAGCTGGAACTAATACAGGTACATCATCAATACTTTATGGCATTCATACTAATACCGTAGCTGCTGCTGTAAAGGAAATCTATGATAATGATATCTATAATCTGAGTGCTCAATCAGGAACAGTTTATGGAATCTCACAACTTTTGGGAGCGAATGTGAGGATCTATAAAAACAGTATTTATAATCTTTCTAACGCATCAACAGTTACTACTACTGCAAGAACTGTTGGTATTCAGATTAGCTCCGGAACAGTCTATGCATATAATAATTTTATTTCGGATTTAAAAGCACCAAACTCCACAAGTATTGAAGCAATAAGAGGAATAAGTATTACAAGCTCAACTTCTACATCTACAATCGGTTTATACTTTAATACGATATTCTTAAATGCTTCCGGAGGGGCAAACTTTGGAACATCCGGTATATACCACACGTTAAGCGCAACCACAACTACGGCATCGCTTGATATGAGGAATAATATTATTGTAAATAATTCGACACCATCCGGTACAGGTTTAACAGTAGCTTTCAGAAGAAGTTCGGCAACAAGTCTGAATAATTATTCTGAAACATCGAACAATAATGACTTTTACGCGGGAACGCCCGGTGCCAGCAATCTTATATTTTATGATGGAACAAATTCAGATCAGAATTTGGGCGATTTTAAAAACAGGGTGACACCCAGGGAAACAAGTTCATTTACCGAAAATCCTCCTTTTATTAATTCAGCAGTTGCTCCATACAATCTTCATCTGAGTACTTTGATCGCAACACAAACAGAATCAGGAGGAACTCCGGTCACAACACCTATAGCAGTTACAGATGACTTTGACGGTATCACAAGAAATGCTGTTACCCCTGATGTTGGGGCTGATGAGTTTTCAGGGATTGGAGCTGATTTTACTCCTCCAACAATCTCATACACTTCTTTAGCAAATACAGGTTCCCTTACAAACAGGTCATTGGTTGTTAACATAACAGATGCAAGTGGAGTGCCCACTACTGCGCCAGGATGGCCGATCTTGTACTGGAGAATAAATGCCGGTTCATGGACGGCCGCAACACCAGTATCCGTTTCAGGTAGTGACTACACTTATAACTTTGGAGCGGGAGTAGTTTTAGGTGATGTAGTGAGTTACTATGTTGTTGCGCAGGATGTTCCGGGTAATGTGACTGCATTGCCATCTGCAGGAGCGGGAGGATTCACAACAAATCCGCCAGCAGCATCAACTCCGCCGACTACACCATACTCTTATACTATTGTATCATCTCCGCTGGCTGGTGATTACACAGTCGGATTAAATCTCTTCAATAGTTTAACCGGAAAGAATATTTCATTTGAAAAAGTAACACACAAAGTAATGAAGCAAGTGTGGTTTGAAAATCCGCTTTCTGAAGCAGAATTGAAAAGTGAAATTCCGGTCGAACCAACTGGATTCTTCCAACTTATGGAAGTTGAAGAGATAACCTGGAAACCTATGCAGAATGGGGTAGAGTACACTGGTGATTTATATGTAAAAAGATCCGAATATCCTCAATTGAATTTTCCTGATGGCATAGAAGGACTTTATGCAACAATAACTGCGGCGGTACAGGATCTGAATGTGCGCGGTATAAGTGCAGCGACTAATTTCCTTTTAGTTGATGCTACATATCCAACTGAAACATTCCCGATAACTATTGATATTGCGAATGAATATCTGCCGAGTGCTGTAAATCCATTTACCATCAAACCTAACACTGGTGTAACAGCAACGGTATCAGGTATTTCAGCTTCATCTATATTTAAACTGAATGGCGCTGACTACATCACATTTGATGGTTCAAATTCAGGAACATCAAGCAGAAACCTTACCATTGAGAATACATCCACCGGAACTAATACGGCTGTGTTCTGGATATCAAGTCTCGGTGACGGTGCCGGCGCATCAAACAATACGATAAAGAATTGTATTGTTAAATCCGGTTCAAACACAGTAACATCGACATTTGGTATTTACAGCGGTGGTGCTACTATTTCTACAACCGGAACCGGCAGTGATAATGACAATCTTACAGTTCAGAATAATGAAGTTATTAAATCATACCGTGCGGTATATTCAAGAGGAACAACATCAGGTCTTACTGATGGATTGAACATAACTCAAAATACAATTGGTTCTTCCAATGTTGACGACTATGTTTTATTCAGAGGTGTTGATATTACAAATGCATCGTCACCTAATGTAAGCAACAACACCATCTTTAACTTTTTTATGACGGCAACCGGATCTATTGCTGGAATAGAACTCGGAACAAATGTTACAGATGCAACACTATCCAAAAATTATATTCATACTCTTGAAACGAATAATACAGGTGGTTACGGTGCATATGGTATTTTTATTTCTTCCGGCACCGGAACATCCGGAATTACAATTGCAAATAATTCAATTGCCGGATTAAGAACTTATGGTGACGGTAACAGCACTACTTTTAATCCTTTTGGTATTCGCATTACAGGCGGCACGGGACATAAAGTTTATTTCAATAGTATTAATATGTTCGGTGCGTTCTCTGAACCGGACACGAATAATATAAGTGCTGCCATTGAAATAACTTCCAATACTGTTACGGGACTGGATATACGTAATAATATTTTTGCAAACAGTATGACAGGTGCTGTTAATAGCAAGGTATATTCTATTTACGCTGTCACAGGCGTTACCTTCGGCACAATAAATAATAACGACTACTTTGTAAGCGGTTCGAACGGAGTACTTGGATTCCTGAGTGTAGATATTCCAACTTTAACAGGATGGAAATTTGCAAGCGGACAGGATGCCAGTTCATATAATGCAAATCCGCTTTTCACTGGTAATCTGAACTTACATATAAATTCAGGTTTAACGCCGACAGTACTTGAATCAGGCGGTGCAACAATCGCCGGTATAAATACTGATTTTGATAATGATGCCAGACCGGGACCGGTTGGTTCTGTAAACGGCGGCGCAACGGCACCTGATATCGGTGTTGATGAATTTGATGGTGTTCCATCTGTTCCGATGGTTTATGCATCAAGTACCGTTACTCAGACTAATACTGGTTATTTGTTAAATGGAAGTACAAACAATGAAATTATCGGGATACAGGTTGTAACAACAGGAGCAAATGATCCTTTAATATTAGAGAGTCTTAGTATAACAACTACCGGTACAACAAATCTTGCAGATATAACAAATGCAAAAGTATGGTACTCAGGTACAAGTCCTGTATTTGCAACTGCGGTTCAATTTGGAACTACTTTGGCAGTACCTACTGCTTCGTTTTCAGTAACAGGAAGCCAGGCTCTTGTTGAAGGCACAAATTATTTCTGGCTGACATTTGATTTACCGGCAAATCCAACAGGCGGCAACACAGTTGATGCACAGTGTAATAGTATTACATTAAGTACAACTCCATATACTCCAACAGTAACTAACCCCGCAGGTAATCGTTCAATACTTGGTGTGTTGTCGGGTAATTATAATGTTGGTACTTCACATGTATTTACTTCACTAACAAACGCTGTTGTAGCGCTAAATACCAATGGTGTAAGTGGTGCGGTAACATTCAATTTGACGGACGCAAACTACAGCACAGGAGAAACATTCCCCGTGACTATTAACCAGGTTACAGGTGCCAGTGCCGTAAATACAATTACGATTAAACCGGCTGCATCAGTTACAACAAGCGTGGTCGGAACAGCGGCATCAATAATAAAACTGAATGGCGCTGACTATATAATCATCGATGGTTCGAACAGCGGAGGAACAGACAGGAGTCTGACAATAACAAATAATAGTACATCTACAAGCTCTGCTGCTGTTTGGGTATCAAGCCTTGGAACCGGTGCAGGCGCTGAAAATAATACAATAAAGAATTGTAATATTTCCGCCGGAAGTAATTCAGTCACATCAACTTTCGGAATAATCGCTTCAGGCACAACCATTTCTACTTCAGGTACAGGCGCAGGCAATAACGATCTGAATATTATCAATAACAATATTATTAAATCTTATTATGCAATCTTTACACGCGGTGTTGCTTCAACAGGATTGCTCACAGGTTTAAATATCTCTAACAACCTCATAGGCTCGAATGTTTTTGATGATGTAGTTACATTCAGAGGAATTGATATTACAAATGCTACAGCACCTGTTGTATCACAGAACGAAATATTTAATATGCAGATTGCAACATCAGTCAGTATTGCTGGTATAGATATGGGTACCAACGTAACCGATGCAATGGTAAGCAGAAATAAAATCTATGGTTTACGTTCATTGACTACCAGTGCTTATGGCGCATATGGAATTAATATTTCTTCCGGAACAGGCACAAGCGGAATTCAAATAGTTAATAACCTGATTTATGATCTGATCGTGGATGGTGATGGAACGAGTACCACTTTCAATGCGTTCGGTATCAGAATTACAGGCGGTGCAAATCATAAAGTATATTACAACTCCGTAAATCTTTTTGGTGCGCTGACCGGAACTACAAGTACGACTGCAGATATATCTGCGGCTTTAATCATAACTTCCAGTACTGTTACCGGAATTGATATAAGAGATAACATTTTCTCAAACAGTATAACGGGAATAAATCCAAATGGTGTAAAGAGTTATTCTGAATATGTTGCAGCCGGAACAACACTCGGAACAAGTAATTATAACAACAACTATGTTAGCGGAGCCAATGGCATCTTCGGCTATTTTGCTGCTGATATACTCACATTAGCTGCATGGCGAACAGCTACAGGTCAGGATTTAAATTCAATAGATACCAATCCTGCATTTAATTCTAATTCGAATCTTGTACCTCAGATAGGTTCTCCTGTGCTTGATGCCGGAACCCCGATTGCAGGAGTTACAATTGACTTCTCAGGTGTTATTAGAGATGTCACAAATCCATCAATTGGCGCTTATGAAAACGGTGCTGATGCTGTTGGTCCTGAAATAATTTATGCTGCATTTGTAAATACAACTTCGACTTCAAACAGAATATTAACAGATGTTACAATAAATGATTTCTCAGGTGTAAACGTAACAACTTTTAAACCAAGGATATATTATAAAAAATCGACTGACGCTGATGTCTTTGGCGGAAATACAAGTGGCGACAACGGATGGAAGTGGACTGAAACTGCACAAACAGTTTCACCATTTAGTTTCACTGTTGATTATTCAAAAATTTTCGGCGGAACGGTGACAATGAACGATACTGTGCAATACTTTGTTACTGCACAGGATTTGTTTACCACACCGCAGGTAAGTGCAAATCCTTCGTTAGGGTTCGCCGCAACAACTGTAGCAAGCGTTACATCGGCACCTGATTTTCCATATGCATATAAAATTGTCGGTGCGCCTATGTCCGGTGATTATACGGTTGGCATAGGTGAGTTCAACAGACTAAATAATCGTAATCTGAAATTGGAAACCAGGACCAGGAAAGTTACAATACAAGTTCCTGTTGATGTGGAAGTTCAGAAAAACAAATCTGAATTGAACAAAACTTTATTGGATGGAAAATCTTCATTGCAGACAAACAATGATATGAAACTGAAGACTTCATTTAAACAGAATGATGAATTGACAGTTATCGTATCAAACCAGGGGAAAGATGTTTCCAATGAAATCAAAGAGGAATCAGAAACTCAGATAGTTACGAACTACGTTGAAAAAGAAATCGATCAGGAATATACTGTTCTTGTTGAAAACGGAGTTGTGTTTGAGTGGAAGTCTTATGACGAAAGACAAGCAGACGGTGTTATTGAAGGTCTGTATCCCTCAATCTCTGCTGCAATTGCAGACGTTAATGAGCGCGGCGTATCTGGTCCGGTAAGACTTCTGCTTACAGATGCCTCTTACACTGAAACATATCCGATTGTTTTAGGTAACGTGGTCGGTTCCAGTGCGATAAATACAATAACAATAAAACCATCGACAAGTGTTACAACTGTTATCAATGCAGCATCGCCGGTAACAGCAATGTTTCATTTAGATGGTGCGAAGTATTTTGTGTTTGATGGATCGAACCAGACTTCGGGAACAACACGTAATATGACATTTGCAAATAGTAGTTCATCAATACCTGTCTTCAGGATGGAGAATGATGCATCCTACAATGTTGTAAAGAATTCAGTATTTAATACGCAGAATACCAGTTCTACAAGCGGTGCGGTTGTTCTCTTAAGCACGACTGCCGCAAAAGGAAATACAGGCAACAGTTTCTTAAATAATCAGTTTCTTGATAATGCAGGTACAAGGAGTGCAAACTATATTTATTCATCCGGAGCTACTGCATTACCAAATGATTCAACAACTGTTACAGGAAATGAATTTGCAAACTTTACTGCATCCGGTGTGCGGGGAGCTACGGGAAGCGGTAGTAACTGGACGATCAGCAATAACCATTTCTATTGCAGTATAAGTGCGGCTTCTGCTTTAACCCCGATAAACCTTACACCGGGAATTGGTTCAGTATCCAATTCAATAACCGGAAACTTTATCGGCGGTTCAGCAATGAATGCCGGAGGAACTCCTTTAGTAGTTACATCTTCCTCGTCATTCTCTGGAATGACAGTTAGTGTTGATTCAATTATAAGTTCCTCTGTATCCAGCAATGTGATAAGAAATATTAATCTGCAGGGTACCGGTTCACATTCGTTTACAGGTATTAATGCTACAGGCGGAAGTCTTAGTATTTCAAATAATATTGTTGGTGATTCACTTAGCGCAAACAGTATACTTGTTGCAGGCAGTTCAACAACAACGGGCATCCGTGTTGATGCAACTAATCATACAAACTCTTTCACCGTTTCCGGTAACAGGATTGCTAACCTGAATGCTTCCGGAACCGGAACCGCAGTAAGAGTACGCGGTATTATCCAGGATATTGTTAACTGTAACGCAAGTTATCTTAACAATACAATACATAATCTTTCCACTCAGAGTACAGGTACAGGAATAGCAGCTGGTTCTCAGGCTGCGGTTGGTATCTATATTTACCAGGAAGGTTATGTAGGAGTTCATCCGATTGTTTCAGGAAATACTATCTACAACATCTCTGCGGATAATAACACTGCTGTTGCCACCGCATCTGCAGGTATGTTCTGTACAAATTTTGATGGTGTAATAAACGCTAATAAAATTTATAACATCACTAATTTATCGACCGGTACCAACCAGGATACACCACCAATTGCTGCGGGACTGTATTTTAGATATACAGGAAGTGGTAATGCTATCATAAACAATATGATCTCATTAGGTGATGGACAGACAAACGGAGTATCTTATATCGGTATACTAAATGTGATCGGATTTATAACTAATACAATTAATGTTCATAATAATACTGTCAGTCTTTCAGGAACAGCAAGTGCTGACGGGTTAAACACATTCGCATTCAGGAGAGGTTATAATGCAACTGACTCAGCAATAACCACAATCAGTATGAAGAATAATATCTTTGATAATCAAAGAACCGGCGGAACCGGTAAGCATTATTCAATAGCTAACTTCTTTTATGCTGATGGCTGGATTGCGAATGCGTCAGATTATAACGTACTGAATAGTTCCTCAGCTTCAACGGTAGGTAACTGGATAGACACAGATCAGACTTTTGATAGCTGGAAAACTATTAGCGGAGGTGATTCAGAAAGTATATCAGGTGAAACCGTTACATACACAAGTGTTGGTAACGGAGATCTGCATTTGAATATGGGCACAACTGCCACACTGCTTGAATCCGGCGGAACAATAATCTCAGGTCTTAATTTTGACTTTGATGGTGATGTTCGTCCCGGACCATTAGGATCAGTAAACGGAGGTGCTACCGCGCCTGATCTTGGTGCAGATGAGTTTGACGGTGTTCCTGCAGCATCATCTACTTTCCAGCTTTCAGTAAATGTAACTAACGGCTGGAACATGACATCAATACCAGGCTTGCATCCTGTTAACCAGAATGTAAACACCTGGTGGATAAACAGAAATCCGTTAGCAGACGTTTACAAGTGGAATGGTTCTTATACAGTTGTGACACTCGCTGATCCGAGCGAAGGATACTGGATGCTGCATACCGGCGATCAGACATATAATACCGGAGAGGAATGGCCTTCAGGCGGAATCCAGATTGTAGCTCACGATCCAATACCTGTAATAAACGGATGGAATATGATTGGTGGTTATGAATCAAATATTCCTGTCGCGGGTTTAACTACAACACCTCCCGGAATTATAGTGACAAACACAATCTACGGATGGAATGGCTCTTACTATAATCCAACCAACTTAGAACCTGGTTATGGTTACTGGGTATTAATTAATGGAGGACCCGGTGTGATCAATGTCCCAACCGTAATCGATGGCAGCGGTACAATTGCCAAACAGGATGATAGAAGCAGTTGGGGTAAGATCATTGTGACTGATGCGACAGGCAAACACTTCACATTGTACACAGTAAATGGTGAAGTTAATCTTGATCATTACCAGATGCCGCCAATGCCACCAGCAGGTGCATTTGATGTCAGATACAGCAGTCAGAGAATGGCAGAAAATATCAGGACAAACAGTCGGACCATAGAAATGAACTCAATGGTTTACCCTGTTACAGTCAGGATAGAAAATGTCAGCATAAAACTGCAGGATGAAACAGGCAGGATAGTAAATACAAGAATGAAGGACGGTGAAGAATACTTAATCAGCAACAGCCAGGTAAGCAAGCTGAATGTATCAGAGAATATAATACCGGACGTATACGCACTGGATCAAAACTATCCAAACCCGTTTAATCCGAGTACATTAATCAGGTTCTCACTGCCTGAAGATGTATCAAATGTGACGCTTACTATTTACAATGCCCTCGGACAGAAAGTAACAGAACTGATAAACAGTAAACTCGAAGCAGGACAGTATGAGTATCGCTGGAATGCAAATGATGTTGCCAGCGGATTGTACATCTATGAATTGAGAACGGAAAAATTCAGTTCAGTGAAAAAGATGATGTTGTTGAAGTAAGTATATTTATTTCGTTCTATTATTAAAGGCGGTCCAAACAACCGCCTTTAACTTTTTAAAAGCTTTGACTTTAAGCAATGTATGGCATAATATTACTTCGTGTTTTTTATCAATCTGACAGAATTATTTTCTGTGGGATTGAAGAATCCGATCCGGCTAAAAATTAATTGTGAACATTCTTTTCAAATAATTTTTATCAACGGTTTTTGATTTTGTGTAATAACAAAAAATTTTTTCAGTTGGTCATTTTTATCGGGGAATATTTTGATTCATTTTTTTCTGAATAAAAATCCGCAAAAAGACTTTGATATTATACCGGTTGATACTAACCACTCTCTCTGTCAATCCAAATCTTTTCTGAATTCTTTAAATAGTTTATTTGTACAGTGTGATTTAATCGAAATAAATTTTGATATCCAGAATTTTAATAACAACATTACAGGAAAGAACAGTCGGTACAAGTAAATAACTTAATACCAAAACGTAAGGAGAACTTTATGAAAACCAGGTTACTTGAGTGCGGTATCTTGACAATGTTTTTAGTTTTCACATTGGGTAGTTCGTTTTTATTTTCTCAACCTATTACCGGTACTAAAACCATACCGGGTGATTACGCAACAATTGAATCAGCTATATCAGCATTGAACACAAATGGTGTTGGTGCAGGCGGAGTTGTTTTTAATGTTGCGGCAGGACACACAGAAACATTCACAACCCCGACTGCAGGAACATTATTAGCTAACGGAACATCAACTGATCAAATCACCTTCCAGAAATCCGGTGTTGGTGTTAATCCACTAATTACTGCAGCATTAAATGGAACAGGCAATGCAGATGGTATAATAAAAATTGCCGGAGGTGATTATATAACATTCAGTGGAATCGACGTTCAGGAGAATGCTGGTAATACGGATGCAACAACATGGATGGAGTGGGGTTATGCATTAGTCAAAAAAAATGCTGCAGCACCTTTTGATGGATGCCGGTTTGTAGTAATTAGGAATTCGAATATTACACTCAACCAGGCACATACAACTTCTGTCGGTATTTATTCGGGTAATCATACAGCAACATCAACCAGCGGGTTAACATTGACTGATACACTGGATGCAATGAGCTATTGCAGCTTTTATGGAAATTCAGTCGGCAATGTTCATGTTGGTATAAGCCTTAATGGTTCAACACTTGCGGCTTACTACGATCAATTCAATGAAATTGGAAATTCTTCAACCGGAAATGTTATCACAAATTACGGAGGAAGCAGTTCAACCAGCCGGGGTATATATGCACAATATCAGAACAATCTTAAGATTGCAAACAACTCTTTGAATGGCGGCAGTCTTTCACACACAGGATCTCTTTATGGTATTTCAACCGGCTCAGCAACAAATGCAAATCTTGATATTTTCAGGAATAGCATAACACTTACTTCGGGTGGAACTTCTGCAATCATGTATGCTTTAACAAATTCGATTGGAAGTTCTGGTGTAGATAATACTGTTAACATTTATGATAATACAATTGAGAACTGTACCCAACCTAACGCTTCAGGGAACAGTTGGTGGTTGATTTATCAGTTATCCAGTCCCGCGAATGCAAATATTTATGGTAACACAATAAGAAATAATTCAAGAGCTGCAGGAACTGTTTACGGAATTAATAGTTCAGGTGGTGCTAATAATCATATTTACAACAATGAAATTTACAATAACTCCTGCGGCGGTGTTATTTACGGAGTTTATGTAACAAATGATAATGCTAGTATTTATGGAAATAAAATTTATGACATCAGGTCAACCAGTTCATCTACTACACTTACTGTTGCAGGAATAGCAGTTGCAACGGGACCAACCAGTGCTTATATCTATAATAATTTTATTTCAGATCTAAAATCTCCGAACTGTACATCTGCCGATGCAATCAGAGGAATCGGAATCACAAGCACTACTGCTAATTCCAATATCGGTGTTTATTATAATACAGTTTTTCTTACTGCGTTTGCCGGAGGCGGCAACTTTGGTACAAGCGGCATCTATCATACCAACAGTTCGACTTCAACAAGCAGTACTCTTGATATGAGAAATAATATTGTTGTCAACTTGTCAACCGCAAACGGTACCGGAAAAACAAGTGCATTCAGAAGAAGTGCCGCTAACGTAAATCTTAGTAACTATTCAACTGTTTCAAATAATAATTCATTTTATGCCGGAACCCCGGGTGTGAGCAATGTGATTTTTTATGATGGTACAAATTATGACGAAACAATCGGCGACTTTAAAACAAGAGTCGCACCGAGGGAAACAAATTCGTTCACTGAAAATGTTCCGTTTGTAAATAACTCAACTGCGCCTTATAATCTTCATGTACGGACAGATCTGCCTACTCAAACAGAAGGAACAGGTACGCCTGTAAGTACACCGGTTATAGTGACAAATGATATCGACAATGAGGTAAGAAATGCTTTAACACCGGATGTTGGAGCAGATGAGTTTAATGGGATTGGTTCAGATATAACTCCGCCTTTTATAAGTTACACTCCGCTCGTTCATACAACATTACTAACGAACAGAGTGTTAACAGGTGTTGTGATTACTGATGGAAGTGGTATCAACACTACGAGTGGAACATCGCCGCGTATTTACTACAAGCGTGCATCAGATAATAATACAGTTGTTGATAATACATCTTCAACCAACGGATGGAAGTACACACAAACTTCGGGTACTTCATCTCCGTTTGATTTTACGATTGACTACTCACTTTTATTTGGCGGGACCGGAGTACAAAGCGGGGATACAATACAATACTTTGTTGTTGCTCAGGATCTTGCAAACCCGGCTAATGTTGGAATTTCAGAAGGAACTTTTGCAGTAACACCTACTTCAGTTAATTTGACAGCGGCAGCATTCCCGCTTACCGGTACAATAAATGAATATAGGCTTATCTATTTATTGAATGGAACTGTGACGATAGGCAGCGGCGGTGATTTCACAAGCCTGACCGGATCAAATGGATTTTTTACAGCAGTAAATGAAAATATTCTTACCGGCAATGTTAATGCTCAAATTATCAGTGATATAAATGAACCCGGCGCAGTCGCGTTGAATCAATGGGTTGAGCAGGGAACAGGAAATTATACATTGACTATTCAACCTTCTTCTGCTGTGATGAGAACGTTATCTGGTTCATCATCATTGCCCGGACTTATCACCATCAACGGTGCTGACAGGGTTGTGATAGACGGAAGGTTCAGCGGGAACGGCAATTTCCTTACTTTCCAGAATACAAATGCTGCGGCAAATACGACTTGCATACATGTTGTAAGTCTTGGTGCCGGTGCCGGAGCCACTGATGTAACAATCAGAAATTGTAATATCAAAGCAGGAACAAATTCTCTTTCAAATGTATTCGGAATATTTGTCGGCGCTACTACACTTACTACTTCAAGCAGCGGCGGTGCAGATAATCATAATCTGATTTTACAAAATAATATTGTGTCTTCTGCAAGAGTTGGAATTTTTGTAAGAGGAACTTCATCCAACCTGCTAAACAATTTGGTTGTAACAGGCAATTCAGTTGGTTCGAACAACTCAGCAGAATATATCACCGAATATGGAATTAATATCCAGGCAGCAGCAGCACCGCAAGTGACTTTTAATGAAGTATATAATATTGTTTACGATGTTAGCAAGTGGGGTATTTATTTCGGTTCCAATGTATCAAATGCAATTGTAAGTAAGAATAAAGTGCACTCAATTGATCAGCCCGGAACTTCAGGATTCAATTCGGTGGGAATTTATTTCGCATCAGCAACAGGATGTTCAGATAACCAGATAGATAATAATATGATCTATAACCTGAATACCTACGGAAATGTTTCCATGTATCTTGTAGGAATAAGAATCGTAGGCGGAAACAATTATAAGATTTATTATAACTCTGTTAGTATGACAGGAACAATTGCAAATCCTTCTGCCGGAATGGTATCGTCATGCCTTTACATATCAACAGCAACTACAGGTGCAGATATTAGAAATAATATCTTCCTCAATACAAGAACCGGTATGGATCCAAAAAATTATTTAATTCATTCACCTAACTCAACGACATTTACTCATCTTGATAATAATGCTTATTGGAATACAGGGAATACATTTGGATTCTTCGGTTCGGATATTGCCTCCTTTAATGATTGGAAAATAGCAATCGGGCAGGATACAATTTCTGTCAATGCTAATCCGATGTTTGTCAGTTCAACCGATCTTCATATTAACGCCGGAATGACGCCTACTCTTCTTGAATCAGCAGGCGCTGTTATTCCCGGCGTTACAACAGACTTTGATGGTGATGTAAGACCGGGCCCTGCTGGTTCTGTGAACGGAGGCGCCTTTGCACCGGATCTTGGTGCTGACGAATTTGACGGAGTACCGGTTATTGTTCCTGTAGAATTAAATTCATTTACATTAAAGTTAATCGGCAGAGATGTTAATCTTGCCTGGGTAACCTCAAGTGAAGTTAACAACCGCGGATTTTATGTCGAGCGAAATAATGGGGAAGGCTATACATCGCTTGGGTTTGTTGAAGGCAAAGGAACATATACCGGTTCAACCAAATATTCATTTACTGATAAAAAGGTTGAAGTCGGCTCCTACCAGTACAGGTTAAAACAAGTTGATTATGATGGATCGTTAGCATACTCGGAAATTCTGCAAACAGAAGTTACAGTTCCCGATGTTTATGCGTTAGAGCAAAACTATCCGAACCCATTCAACCCAAGTACAGTTATTCGGTTCTCATTGCCTGAAGATGTATCGAACGTAACAGTAACCATATACAATGCTTTGGGTCAGAGAATAACTGAGCTTGTTAATTCAAAACTCGAAGCAGGTCAGTATGAATTTGAATGGAATGCAAGTAACCTGGCAAGTGGTTTATACATATACGAACTGAGAACAGAAAAATTTAGTTCAGTTAAGAAAATGATGTTGATGAAGTAAGTTAGAAGTTATTAAAAGAGGCTGCCGGAAATAGCCGGCAGCCTTTTTTATTTTAAATCTATCGAAGTTTAAAAGCTATCGGGATATTGATCCTGACATTTACAGGTTTACCTCTCTGCAGTCCTGGTTTAAATAAAGTTGTTCTTACAGCTTCAAGTGAAATCTGATCGAGGTCCTCAATAAGTCCGACTGCTACTTTTGCTTCTTTCACAATTCCATCTTTACCAATAACAGCCTCGATGATAACCCTTCCTTCAATTCCAACCTTTCTGGCAAACTCGGTGTAATGAACTTTCTTTTGGAGTTCAACCATACCACCGATTGGTTCGGGTAATTCCTCACTCCAAAAAAACACATATTCATCTTCCTCTTCAACAACACGATGTGTCATCTGTCTGTCCGGAGGATTACCAATTTGTTCATTATAATCGGGTACTGTTTCTTCGAAGACAATATCCTCAGGCTCACTATCAGTACTGATAACAGGTACCGTAGGTCTGTTTATTTGCGGTGGTAACTGGTTTTGCTGAGTTTGAGGTGTAAGAAGAATATCTATTGGTCCGTCTGTATTGTCTTTTTTAATTAACTCAACGGTTTTATGCGGATGAATTTGAACGCAGCTATCAGCATTACTAGGACAATTACAACTGAAAGTTCCATATAAAGTCGGTACTTGCCCTTAAGATCTGCCTTTTTTGTTTTATGGACTAACATATGTGCCTCCCGTTAATAGTCAGTTAAAAAGAATTGATTAACTAAATCTTATACGGAAGGGAGGTTATAAAGTTCCCGGATTTATTTTGAATAAAATTCTGTAAAGATATTGTGAGGAGTTACAAGCAATCAGACGCTATCAGCAACACCAACACTTGCAAGCGACTGCTCAATTATTGTTACAAGCTGAGTGCTGTTAAAAGGTTTTGTGAAATAGAAACTAACTCCAGCCGTCTTACTTTTTCTTTGAATAAAAGGGGAGTTAAGAGACTCAGTTATAAATGAGATAACAGGTTTGTTATAAGTTGATTTGATATGTTCAATTAATTTAAGAGTCTTCATCATTCTTTTACGAGGTGAAGTTTTTAATTCAGGGAAGCGGTAAAACTGCGTATTGTTTATTCCGATAAAAAATATGTCATAATCATATCTTTTGGAAAGCGTTAACATCTCCTCAGCATGAGTAACAACATCAACTCTTATTTCATAGCCGCTGCTGAACTCATCCTCTATTTCATCTGTAAGGAAATTTGTAAACACATCATCCATATCACAAATAAGCATAGAAACCTCACGCTTGCCGGAGGTCCACTTGGATGAATTATAAAGTTTTCTTGCGGCGGGAATTAAAAAATTATATGAGATCAGCTTATCAATCTGTTCATTAGACAAATTAAGTGATTTTTTTAATTTCACTGATTCAGATGTCCACTTGACAATTTTATTTCTTAGCCAGCCGGCTAAATCTTCCTGCCACAATCCGAGATCAAAGATTTTATCATTGATCCATTTTTCGGCAGTATAAATATCGTTTATATCTTTAAATCTAATTTCTTTTTCAATAATCATCATTATAAGCCCCTGTTACAGATTATTAATCGAAAGTTTTTGGCGAATATTTAGGCTTGGCAGCAGAATTTTCGAAGATAAAAAAAATGCCCCTCGAAGAGGGGCATTGAATACATATATCAGATTGAATTACTTGACTCTGCGGAATTCAATTCTTCTGTTCTTCTGTTTGTTTTCCGGAGTATCATTTGGAGCGATTGGTTTAGCTTCGCCATAACCAACTGCTGTAATTCTTTCAGGAGCAACACCCTGTCTTACTAACCAGTCACGTACTGAATTAGCCCTTGCTTCTGAAAGTTTCTGATTGCTCTTGTCGCTGCCGACATTATCTGTATGACCGCCTATTTCAACGGTAATTTCAGGATAAGTTGTCATCGTTTTAAGAGCTTTACGTAAAGTGTTTTCTGACTCAGGAGTAATGTCAGCTTTACCTGTAGCGAATGTAATGCCTTCAAGTACGATTGGTACATTGATCTTAACAACGTCATCTTCAGGATCACGTGGATTTGTACCTCTCTGAACTTCAACGAAATCATTAACAGTACCACCGTCGGTATCAACATTCAGCGGGTTAGTGCTGTGCATATTGATTTCTTCACCGTCACTCAAACCATCACCGTCGGAATCCGGATTCAACGGATCGGTTTTGTGAATTTTCATTTCGTCGTTATCATTCAAACCATCACCGTCGGTATCAGCTTTTAACGGATCGGTTTTGTGTTTCATCACTTCGTCACCATCGTATAATCCTTCACCGTCTGTATCAACTTTCAATGGATTGGTCATATACTTGGTTACTTCTTCGCCGTCCTTCAAGCCGTCACCATCAGTATCAGCTTTATTCGGATCGGTTTTGTGTTTCATCACTTCGTCACCGTCAGTAAGACCATCACCGTCTGTATCTTTATTCAGAGGATTGGTCATGTACTTATTAACTTCTTCGCCGTCTTTCAAACCATCGCCATCTGTATCAGGATTCATAGGATCAGTTCCCAATTCTTTTTCTTCTCTTGTTGTTAAACCGTCCATATCATCATCACTTAATCCTGTTCCGCCAACGAATACCAAACCTAAACCTAGGTTGTAGTAACCGTCATTAACGGTACCTTCATCGTAAGCATCAATATTATTGTAATAGTTGATGTCATCACTGAAGGTATAATTGTAACCACCACTGATTTCAAGCAGTACTGATTCAGAAAGTTTGAAATCAAGACCAAGACCTGCGGGGATATATGCTGACCATCCATCAGCTTTTGATTCTTTTGGTGATGGTACTGTTGTTTGAGTTTTGGTATCAAACATCAACGCGCCAAAACCTGCATAGGCAAAAAGATCAGCGCCGGTCCAGTTAAAAGGACTGAGGACAAATCGGAAGTCAACAGGTAAAATTGTTGTTTCCCATTTCTGTAAAAGAAAATCCTGACCAGCTAAAGAACCATATCCGGCACCAACTTCAGCCTCAAGAGCTTTTGCTATTTCGAAGCGAAGGAAAAGTCTGCCAAGGTATGAGAATTCATATTTTGAATCATCCGGAGCTTCTGATTTGTCGAATTCTGTATCAGGAAGTAATCCGTTAAACTGAACACCGAACTTTGTTTTGTAATCGTTGAACTGTGCGTTTACCGGTATAGTTAGTATGCACACTAAGGCAACAACTACAACAGAAATCAATAGTCGGCTTTTTTTCATAACGTAGTCTCCTCTATAAATGAATGAATATGTAATTGAAACTGCAGTAATCTAAGCGAACAAAAGATCTGTAAAAATTATATCGAATAATCGGGCAACTAACACTTAAAATATAAAAAAACTTAATATTAAAAAGAATTGTCAGGCAATATTAGTTTAATTATTTATCGGCTGATATTCAGAGTCAAAATAAGAGCTAGTATGCTGTCTCCGTTACCTGGTCAGCTTTAAAAGGAAATTTGAAGTAATAATGATAATTGTCTTCGGAAAAGATTTTATCCCTGGTAAGAAAATATTTTTCTATACGGGATTTTTCTTTTACATCCGGGAGGTAAAGCAAATACAAACCTTCTTCAAGTTGATATTTGGGAAGTCTGATTTTTTTATGAGAGACAAGATAAGCCATATCCAGAAGTACCTTGCGCGTGATAAGGTTGTCCTCTTTTCGTAAATAAATCGTTCTCATTTCAAAACCGGATAAATAAAAAAATATTGATGTTGTTTCAAAAAAAAAGCCGCAGGTACGGCTTGTGTGGGGGCTGAAGGAGTCGAACCTCCGACCCTCTGCTTGTAAGGCAGATGCTCTGAACCAACTGAGCTAAGCCCCCGAAATCATTTTATATAAGAACTATGTCAAATTTGACGGTCAAATATCCGACAAAAAAATTAATATTCCAACGATGTAAAATAAAATTCCTGAGAATTTTTTATTTGATTCTTACAAACTCAACTCTTCTATTAATTTTTTTATTTTCTTCTGAGTTGTTGGGAACTATCGGATTACTTTCTCCGAATCCTACCGCTGTAATTCTTTCAGGACTTATACCGTATAATACCAACCACGCCTTTACAGCTTCAGCTCTTTTCTGAGATAGTATCTGGTTTGCGACTTCTGAGCCGACATTGTCAGTATGTCCGCCTATCAAAACAGATATTTCAGGATAGATAATTAATGTTCTTAACGCGAACTGAAGTGTTGCTGCTGATTCCGGAGTTATATCCGCTCGTTGTTTCGCGAATGTTATTCCATCCAGAACAATAGGGACATTAATTTTTATTACATCATCATCTGCATCGTTCGGATCAGTTCCTCTCTTGATCTCAGCATAGTCGCCAACAGACCCATTATCAGAATCTGAATTCATAGGATTTGTTTTATGAGTATTGATCTCATCAAAATCATTAACTGAATCTCCGTCTGAATCACCATCTAAAGGATTGGTTTTGTGAATCATTATTTCATCGAAGTCAAGAAGACCATCACCATCAGTATCCGGATTTGTAGGATTTGTTTTATAAACCATCACTTCAAGACTGTCGTTTAATTTATCTTCATCTGAATCTATCATCAATGGGTTTGAATGAAATGTTTTTATTTCATCACCATCAGTTAAACCATCTTTATCTGTATCATTCATAACGGGGTCAGTTTTTTGTTTTGATACTTCTTCAAAATCACTCAAGCCGTCATTATCGGTATCAGGTTTATTCGGGTCTGTAAAAAACTGATTTACTTCATCTCCGTCTTTTATACCATCACCGTCGGTATCATCACTTAAAGGATTTGACAAATATTTTTTTACTTCATCACCGTCATTTAATCCGTCGCGGTCTGTATCAGCAGTTTCGGGATCAGTTCCTATTTCTTTTTCTTCCCGGTTTGTAAGCCCGTCTTTATCGTTGTCACCCATTCCGGCTCCACTCACAAAAATTATACTTACTCCTCCCTGAACAAAGCCGTCATTACTTGTTGCATCAGTGTACGCATCAATGTTGTTATAAAAATTAATATCATCACTGAACGTATGATTGTAAGCACCCGAAAATTCTATTATCTGATTTTCAGAAAGTCTGATCCCGAATAAAACACCAAATGGAACATACCCGGTCCATCCACTGATTCTTGAAACCTTTGGGCTCACCGATAATGGTTTATGTTTTACTGTCCAGTTGAGAATTCCTCCTCCGGCAAATACTGCAATGTCTATGTATTTAATTTTCAGGGGACTGGCAATCAGCCTTACATCTATTGGAAGTAAGTTGGTGGTCCACAAATGTAAGTCAGGATCAAGATCGTACCCGTTGAGTTTGCCGTATCCAATACCAACTTCTGCTTCAAGAAATGTTCTGGAAATTTCAAACCTCATAAAAAATCTTCCCATAAATGAAGGCTCATAGGTAGATCCTTTAGGTGCCTTGTCACCATCAAATTCAGTATTTGGAACTAATCCGTTTATCTGTATCCCGAATTTTCTTTTGTAATCATTAAACTGGCACTCAGCATTATTTGGGACAACCGTAAAAATCAGTATCAGTTGGCAGATAAACAGAAGCAGTCTGTTATGCATATGAATTACTCACTATTATGAGATTATTAAAAATTATGAGACAAGCCGTAATTCTGTGACTACACTAAAACGAATGCGTTTTTCTTATAATTTATTGACGAAAATTATTTCCGGTTTGCCGGGATAAATCAGTAGTACCCCATCTGTATTATTTTTAAACGAGACGAACGATTTCATAAAGGAAAAAACGAATTCTACAATCCTCATTTATAATCGTTTCATTTCCTATGCCAGACAGGCTTGATTGTGGAATTGAGAGCGAGCGACGGGGTTCGAACCCGCGACATTCAGCTTGGGAAGCTGACACTCTACCAACTGAGTTACGCTCGCATTAAATGTATGAACTTGTACAACACAAACTTAAATAAGCAAGCATTGTTTAGCAACCGGATTTATTGAAATGATTTCTCAACAAGTTCCAATTGTTGCTGATTGGAAATTTTTGCTGACCCAACAGCAGGGCTCGCACTTTCCGGTCGTCCTGAATAACTAAGTCTTTGCGAAGGCAGCATATCTTCAATTATTCTATTTGAAAGAAAAGTCCAGGCTCCCATATTTTTTGGTTCTTCCTGAACCCAAACTACTTTATCTGAATTTTTATATGATGACAAAATATTTTTCATTTTGTCATGATGATACGGGTAGATCTGTTCAACTCTTACAATTGCTGTGTCAGAGATTCCTTTTGACTTTCTGTATTTGATAAGATCGTAATAAACTTTTCCAGTTGTAAGTATAACTCTCTTAATCGAATCTTTATCCTTAATTGAATTGTCATCGATCAGTTCATGAAACTTTCCTGATAAGAATTCTTCTTTAGGAGATTTTGCTTCAGGCAAACGAAGTGTACTTTTCGGTGCCATTATCACAAGAGGTTTTTGCATTGCATTTTTAATCTGTCTTCTCAAAACATGAAAATACTGTGCTGGTGTTGTAAGATTACAAACCTGCATATTGTTCTCGGCACATAGAATTAAAAATCTTTCTAACCTCGCACTTGAATGTTCCGGTCCCTGTCCTTCAAACCCATGTGGAAGCAGCATAACAACACTGTTGGGAAGTTTCCATTTTTCATAAGACGCTACGATGAAATTATCAATTATTATCTGCGCGCCGTTTGCAAAATCACCGAACTGAGCTTCCCATAAAACCAGCGCTAAAGGATCAGCAATACTGTAGCCGTACTCAAAGCCAAGAACTGCTGCTTCAGAAAGAAAACTATCAAGGGCTTCAATTGTTGCTTGTTTGTTTGAAAGGAAATTCAATGGCATATATTCATCACCCGTTGAAATATCGGTGAATGCAAGATGCCTTTGAGAGAATGTTCCGCGAACACTGTCCTGACCGCTTAATCTGACAGGAGTACCTTCAAGCAATAAACTTCCGAAAGCGATTGATTCAGCAAATGCCCAGTCAGCATCATCTTTTCCTGACAGAAGTGCTTTTCGTTTTTCGAGGAACTTTGAAAGTTTTGGATGACCTTTGAATTCTGCAGGCAATTGTGTTATACCGTCAACTACAGTATTTAAAGTTTGCTCATCGATATTAGTTCTATTCTCAGGCTTGACCGAAGCCATCTTTTCTTTTGATACTGCAAGAGGAACATCGGCATTAAACGAAGCACTCTTTCTTTTTATTTTATCGAAAGCGTCACTCAAAAGATTATTAACTTCCTCATTCATCTTATTAATTTCATCAGCAGTAAGCACGTTCTGCTTCAGTAATGAATCAGAATAAATCTGTCTAACAGAAGCATGATTTTTTATTTTTTCATAAAGAAGCGGTTGAGTAAAGCCCGGTTCATCGCCTTCATTATGACCGTGACGTCTGTAGCCGAACAGATCGATAACAACATCCTTCTTAAATATCTGTCGATACTCAAATGCAAGTTTTGTAACCCAGAGTGAAGCTTCAGGATCATCACCATTAACATGGAAGATCGGAGCCTGAATCATCTTTGCAACATCTGTTGCATAAACTGATGAGCGCGCATCTTCCGGTGTTGTAGTAAATCCTATTTGATTATTAATAATGATGTGAACTGTTCCGCCGGTTCTGTATCCTTTCAACTGGGAAAGGTTTAATGTCTCAGCAACTACACCTTGTCCTGCGAATGCTGCATCACCATGAATTAAAAGAGGCATAATTTTTTTACGTTCTTTGTCCCCGAGTCTTGTTTGTTTCGCGCGAACAACTCCTTCAACAACAGGGTTAACCCATTCAAGGTGACTCGGGTTTGATGCAACGGAAATCGTTATCATATTACCGTTGATGGTTTTATATCTGCCGGTAGCTCCGAGATGATATTTAACATCACCGGAACCTTCAATTGAATCAGGATCGCGGATATCTTCAAACTCTGAAAAAATAGAGTCATAAGATTTGCCGATAATATTTGCAAGCACATTCAAACGACCCCTGTGAGCCATTCCGAGGACAACTTCATGAATGTCATGTTCGCTCGCTTCGTTCAATAAAAAGTCGAGAACAGGAATTATTGTTTCTGAGCCTTCAAGTGAAAATCTTTTATGTCCTATAAACCTGTTGTGTATGAAATGTTCAAAAGATTCTGCTTTAATAAGTTTGTTGAGTATTCTCTTTTTTAATTGAACATCAAACGATGGAGTATTTTTAACAGGTTCCATTTTACTTTGCAGCCAGAATTTTTCTGCGGGGTTCTGGATGTGCATATACTCAACACCGATTTTATCACAATAAGTTTTTTGCAGTATGTCGAGTATCTCTCTTAAGGTTGCTGTTTTTAATCCGCTGAAACCACCCGTTATGAAATACCTGTCAAGATCCCAGATTGTAAGTTTGAATGTCGATGGATCAAGTTCAGCATGGTAATGAATTTTTTCACTAAGCGGATCAAGGTTTGCGAGTAAGTGTCCGCGGACTCTATAAAGATTAATTAACTGAAGAACTTTTGATTGTTTTTCAATTTCTTCCGTGTTGCCGGAATTTTCAAACACTCCCGGTTGATAATCTGTTTTCCATGTATGCGGTTTTGACGGAATGTTAAGTGATTCAAAAATTTCTTCATAAAAATTCTTTTCACCTAAAAGCAGATCATTAATTTCTTTCAAGAAGAAACCCGACTCAGCACCCTGAATAATGCGGTGATCATAAGTGCTTGTGATCGTCATCACCTTACTTACGCCAAGAGTTGAAATTGTTGAAGGCGACATTGCCTGGTACTCGGCGGAATACTGAATTGCCCCGGTTGCAATTATAGCTCCCTGACCAATCATCAGTCTTGGTATTGAAGCAACAGTTCCTATTGTTCCGGGGTTTGTCAGAGTAATTGTGGTTCCTAAAAATTCATTTGGATCTATTAAACCTTTACGCGAACGTGTTACAAGGTCTTCATAAATATTCCAGAACTCTTTAAATGATTTTTCATTCGCATTTTTAATGTTAGGGACAATAAGAGAACGCGATCCGTCTTTCTTTTCAATATCAATGGCAAGTCCCAGGTTGACTGCTTTACGTTTTATAACTCCCGGTTTTCCATTTACAAAACTGAAAGCATTGTTCATTGCCGCGTTAAGAGTAATCGCTTTTAAAATCGCCCAGCTAATAATATGAGTAAAGGAAACTTTTCCCTGGTTTTTCTTTTTTAAAAACTGGTTAATGAGTATCCTGTTTTCTTCGAGAAGCTTTACAGCAATAGTCCGTTGTGAAGTAGCAACAGGAATAGATAAGCTGTTCGTCATATTATCAAGAATGCGTGCTGTGCTTCCGGCTATAACCTGGAAATCATCGTTAGCTTCGGGTACCGGCAAGTTTAAATTCTGCGGTTGAGTTATTGTTTGTGAAGGTCTTTCCGTATTGCCGTTATCTTTTGATTTACCGCTTACATTGCCAAAAAAATTCTGCCATTGTTCAGGAACCTGATTAGGTTTATCCTGGTATTGTTCATAAAGATATTCAACGAACCACGTATTAGCGCCGAACTTTTCCAAATCTTCTTTTTGTTTTTTAGTCAAATCACTAGCTTTCATTGATTCCGGGGGATTAAGGTTTTGAAAATTATTGCTTAAATTATAAAAGAAATTAAAAAATTCATAATAAGATGACGATAAGATCAATCAATAAAAATGATATTCCGATTAAACCTGAGTGGTGTCTTAATTTCACAATCAGTCATCCCGAACTTGTTTCGGGATCTGTTAAATTGAAGAGATTCTGAAATAATCCGCCGCGGCGGACAGAATGACTATTTGTAATTTTAATCTTAAAGTGAAATTAGACACTGCTTAAACCCTGAACTATTTTGCCTGGAAAAAATTAATTATGAAAAATAATTCTGAGCTTGCTGCAATGAGAAGAAATTATTCTTTAAAAGAACTGGATGAATCCACAGTAAACCCGGACCCTTTTATTCAATTCGAGCTTTGGTTTAATGAAGCAGTCAGTTCAGAAATTTTAGAAGCGAACGCAATGATTTTGGCAACTGTTTCATCTGACTCTAAACCAACTGCAAGAACAGTACTGTTAAAGGGATTTGATAAAACCGGATTTACTTTCTTCACAAATTATGAAAGCAAAAAAGCAAAAGACATAATGGTAAATCCAAACGTATCACTTTTATTTTTGTGGAAGGAATTAGAACGACAAGTAAGAATTAATGGAAGTGTTATAAAAGTTTCTGAAGAGGAATCAAAAAAATATTTTGAAAGCAGACCTCTTGACAGCAGGATTGGAGCGTGGGCATCGGCACAAAGCAGTAAGATTGTTGACCGAAAATATCTTGAAGAAAAATTTGAATTCTATAAACAAAAATTTTCTGATGGAAACATTCCGCTCTCGCCAAACTGGGGAGGTTACAAAGTTATTCCCGATTATTTCGAATTCTGGCAGGGAAGAGAGAACAGGCTTCATGACAGGATATGTTATGAAGTTAAGGAAAGTGTTTGGAAGATTTATAGACTATCGCCATAGCAGTTGAATAAAAAACTATCTAAGCAATCTCTCCTGTAAAATTTTTTGTATATCTCGCCTTCCGTCAAGGACACAATGTACGAACACTTCATTTTTTATTATCTGATAAATTATTCTATATGATTTGTAATGAATTTCTAGGAACTCATTTATTTCCAACAAGACGAGTTCAGGTGGAACATAACCACGGTTTGGATGCTCTCTTAGCTGTGAACATTTTTTATAAAGTTTGGCAAACAGGTTTTCAGCATTCTCCTCAGAGTCGTTAAAAAAAACATACTTGTAAATCTCAAAAAGATCATCTTCAGCATTCTTAAGGAGATTAACTCTGTAATTCACTTTGTTCCAGCTTGAAAGTGTTTATCCTTTTCTTTAGATCTTTAAAACTACTGCCTATCGTTTTATAGTTTTTGTTCTGAAGGTCTTTACTACTTAATGCAAGAATCTTTAAAAGCGAAATAGCTTCTTGCATTTGCTCATAAATTTTAATGTCCTGCAATACAACTTTTGCCTCACCATTATGAGTAATGATCATAGTTTTCTGGTTTTCTGAAACATCTCTAACTACCTCGGATGCGTGGCTTTTTAAATAACTTATAGGCTTGACTGCCTCACTGTATTTCATAATATCTCCGATTTTTCTTTGACCTAAATATAGTCTTTAAAATAGTCTACTTCAATATCGCTTAAAGGCAAGTTAATAAAATATCGTTCTATCAGAATTTAAACTTCCTCTTCAAAAATCCGGAACTACCGACTAAAGTTTTAACCACTATTGCACTGATAATTATAACCCCGCCAACAATCGCCCAGCCGCTTGGCGATTCACCGTAACCAATAAAAACCCAGATAGGATTCAGCACCGGTTCAAGCATACCGATTATTGAGGCTTCAACGGCAATTATTCTTTTCAAACCGTAGCTGAAAAACGCGTAAGCAAATGCTATCTGAAAAACTCCAAGAAAAGATACCATCCATACATCATTGAATGAAAGTGGTTTTAAATCAAGTATAAATGGAATACAAATAAGCGTTACAATTATATTGCCGTAAAAAATTGAACTCTGTTGATATTCTTTCCCGTTCTTTCGAAGTCCTAAAAATAAAGCAGCGAACATCACTCCTGATAAAAGCGCGACAAGATTTCCCTCAAGATGTCCTGGCGATATTTCACCGAGAAAGAAAAATATCATCCCGATAAAACATACTGCTACTGTAATAATGTTTATACGTTCGTAAGAAGTTTTATTAATGAGGGGTTCAAAGATCAGAACATAAATCGGAGCCGTTGATTGAAGAAATATTGCATTTGCCGCAGTTGTGGTTTTTGTCGCTATAACAAATGTCGTAAGTACAATAGCATAGAAGCCCGCATTAACAAATGTGAACCTGTTTACAACAAGCAATTTTTTCCCGAACAGCAAAGCAAAAACAATCGCTGCAATTAAACATCTGAAGAAAGAAAGTTCCATCGCATCAAGCGAAATAAGTTTGATAAATAAACCGCCTGAACTCCACAATATTGCGGTTATAAAGACAGCGATAAATCCTTTTTGATGTTCTGATAAGTTATGCATAATTCAATGGTACGCTGATTGAACTGATCGTTATGATTTTTTATGATCAGTCAAAACTTATAAATCCTGTTTAATGAATTTGAAAAAATTGAGTGTTAAATTACATAATAAAATAACGGAAACAATTTGACTTCGGGTTATACTTTTGTTGATCATACTGCAGATATTGCGGTTGATATTGCAACTTCATCTCTGGAGGAACTTTTCACTTTATCAGCTTCTGCCTGGAAGGAAGTAGTTTGTGAGTTAGTTGATTTACCTGAATCGGGTTCAATGAAAATAGAACTAACTTCATTTTCTATTGAGACATTATTGGTTACTTTCATTAGTGAATTGAATTTTTTATTCCAAAAAAAATACTGTCTGATGACAAACATTGAAGAAATAAAAATATCCGAAATGGATGATGAGTTTTACCTTGCAGCAAATATCATCGGAAGCACATTCAACCTTTCAGATATTAAACTTAAAGCAGAAGTAAAAGCAGTCACATATCATCAGATGGAAATAGAAAAATTGAACGGACAATTTAAGACAAGAATTATTTTTGATATTTAAATGATCATCAACGGAATAGAACTAAAACGTATAACAAAAAACCTGTGGGAAATCCCTCAGGATGAGAATATGAAAGTCCCCGGCAGGATTTATATCTCTGAGCGAATGTTAGAACGGGATATGAAAAATGAAGACGCACTTAAGCAGGTACAAAATGTCGCGCATCTTCCGGGAATTCAAAAGTTCAGCCTCGCGATGCCTGACATACATTGGGGATATGGATTTCCTATCGGTGGTGTTGCTGCTACTGATTTTCATGATGGTGTGATTTCTCCCGGTGGTGTTGGTTATGATATTAATTGCGGCGTAAGGTTGGCAACAACATCACTTCATATTGATTTTGTTCAGCCCAGGATTGATTCACTGATAAAAAATCTTTTTAACAGGGTTCCTACTGGGGTTGGCGCAAGCGGCGCGATAAAAAAGTTGGCTAAGACAGATCTGAAAAGATTAATGACACAGGGTGTAGCATGGTCAATAGAAAACGGATTAGGAAGAAGTGAGGATATTGAACACACTGAAGAACAGGGATTCTTAAAACATGCTGATTCAGATGTTGTCAGCGAACGTGCGTTTGAACGTGGCTTTGACCAGGTTGGAACGCTTGGTTCCGGTAATCACTTTCTCGAAGTTGATGTTGTTGAAGAAATCTATGATGCTAACGCAGCGGATGTGATGGGAATGTTTCCCGGACAAATTGTGGTTCAGATTCACACAGGCTCACGCGGATTCGGTTACCAGGTTTGTGATGACTATCTGAAAATTCTTTTAAAAGCGAATAAAGATTTCGGAATTAAACTACCTGACAAACAACTCGCCTGTGCTCCTTTAAATTCAAGTGAAGGAAAAAATTATTTATCAGCTATGCAGGCAGCAGCAAACTTTGCATGGAACAACAGGCAGGTGATAATGTTCATCGCAAAAAAATGTTTCCAGGATACTTTTAAAATGTCCGAATCTGAACTTGACTGGAATCTTGTTTATGATGTTTGTCACAACATTGCAAAAGTTGAAGATCATATCATTAATGGAGAAAAGAAAAAAGTTTGTGTTCATCGTAAAGGTGCTACGAGGGCATTTGCACCGGGCAGTGAAATGATACCTGTAAAATACAGATCAATCGGTCAGCCTGTTTTAATTCCGGGTGATATGGGAAGATATTCGTATGTTGCTGTTGGTACTGAAAAAGCAATGATGGAAACTTTCGGAAGTTCATGTCACGGTGCCGGAAGAAATCTAAGCAGAAAAAAAGCTATGATGAATGCGAAAGGAAAAAATCTTGTTGAAGAACTGAAACAAAGAGGTGTGACCATCCAGGCAAAAGGCTGGTCAACAATCGCAGAGGAAATGTCTGACGCATATAAAGATGTATCTGATGTTGTTGATGTTATACACAACGAAGGTATAACAAAAAAAGTTGCTCGCATAAAACCAATCGGTGTTATTAAAGGCTGATATTGATTAAACCATATTATAACCCGCCGTCAATTGTGAAAATGTTATTCCCAGATTTTATCTGGAATACTAAAAACGACAAAGTACTTTTAACTTTTGATGACGGACCAAATCCAAACTCAACTGAAATAATTTTAACAACACTTGAACAAATGAATATCAAGGGATTGTTCTTTTGCGTAGGGAACAATGTTGATAAATACACCTCACTTGCAAAAGATATTCTATCTGCTGGTCATTCAATCGGGAACCATACATTTAATCATAAGATAATTTCTAAGATAAGGCAGGAAGATGTGCTAACAGAAATTAAAAGTATGAACAATGTTGTTGTAGATAAACTCAGTTATCAAATAAAATATTTTCGTCCGCCGCATGGTAAGTTCCGGCTTAACACTTCTTCTTTAATGAAAGAAGTGAAAATGAAAAATGTTATGTGGTCGCTTCTCACGTATGATTTTCAATACAATCTTAGCCTTGTGAATAATTCAGTTCATAGATTTCTTAAATCTGATTCAATCATCGTTCTGCACGACAGCAACAAATCAAAAGATATAATCCGCGACAGTATATTATTCATAGCTGATGAAGTGAATAACCGTGGATTAGCTTTTGGAGATACAGAAGAATGTTTGAACTGATATTTTTTGTTTTCATCTGTATTTATTTTATTCAGTCAGTCTTATTCATAATAGGGGCTTCTAAAAAATTTAAGCAGCTTACTGGCGATGAACTTCCAACAGCGACAGTTATAGTTGCTGCAAGGAATGAAGAACTAAACATTCTTCGTTGTTTAATATCTCTTGATACTCTTATCTATCCTGAAAATAAACTTGAAATAATAATTGTTAATGACCGGTCAACTGACAAAACAGGTGAGATCATTGACGAATTCATATCCGGTAAAAACAGGTTTAAGAAAATTGAAACTCAGGAAACTATCGGTGAACTGAAAGGGAAAACAAACGCGCTTGCAAATGCTATTAAGATTTCATCAGGTGAAATTATTTTAACAACCGATGCCGACTGCGAAGTAAATCCAAATTGGGTTAAGACAATTGCATCATACTATACAAAGGATGTTGGTGTTGTCTGCGGATTCACAAACCAGGACGCAGTCAACCAGTTTTCAGGAATGCAGGCACTCGATTTTATTTATCTTTTGTTAGTCGCATCAGGAACCATAAATCTTGGTTACCCGATAAGCTGCATCGGTAATAATATGTCGTACAGAAAAAAAGCTTATGAGGATGTCGGTGGATATGAATCTCTCCCATTCAGTGTTACGGAAGATTCGAATTTATTGCTGGCAATCTCAAGACTAAAAAAATATAAGATCACTTATCCAGTTGATGTAAACGGAATGGTTACATCAAAAGCATGTTCAACGTTTAAAGAATTATTCAGACAAAAAAAACGCTGGGCTGTTGGAGGAATAGATGTCCCGTTACGCGGTTACTTTGTGATGGCATCGGGATTTGCGGCTAACATCGGTATTATACTTACACCTTTATTTTTCTCAGGGGTATGGTTATATTTGTCCGCCTTCAAACTGGCGACAGATTTTTTTCTTCTCTTTCCTGTTCATGAAAAACTGGGGATAAAGAAAAACCTGAAATATTTTTTAAGCTTCGAAATTTATTTTACGCTTTATGTTATTGCTTTGCCCTTCATACTTTTATTTGACAGAAAAGTTGTCTGGAAAAACAGGGAATATTAATGCTTCTCCTCTGTAACTACTATTTAACATACCGTTGCAATGCGTTTTGTGAATTCTGCCACTTTGGTGATCACACTAATTTTAAAGGAACTCCGTTCGCTCAACTTGAAGACTTTAAATCAAATGTAAAACAATTAGCCGAGCTTGGTGTAAGGTTTATTGATCTTACAGGAGGAGAGCCGCTTCTTCATAAAGATATTCACTTAATGGCTGAGTACGCTAAAAGTTTTAAGATGCAGACAAGTATAACATCAAACGCTTTGTTGTATCCTAAGTTTGCTGATAAACTTGCGGGGAAAATTAATCTTCTTCACTTTTCTCTTGATTCTCCCGATGAGGAAGAACATAATAAAATCCGCGGTGTGAATTGTTACAACCATGTTTTTGAGAGTATTAGGATCGCAAAATCAATCGGAGAATTTCCGGATATACTATTTACAGTTACGAATGATACTTACAAAAAACTTCCGCGAATGCATGAGATAGCAAAACAGAATGATCTTGTTCTGTTAGTCAATCCCGTTTTTTCATATTTCGGAAATCCCGGTTTGAATGACGAAGCTATCAATTATGTAGAAGAATATATTGACGGCAAAATGGATATCTATCTTAACAAGGCGTTTCTTAAGCTAAGAAAAGATGGCGGCAATGACATAAACGATCCGAGTTGTAAAGCTGTTTCGCGTGTGATAGTGATATCGCCTTACAATGAAATAATTCTTCCTTGTTATCATTTTTCAAATGAAAAAATAAAAATCGATAAACCTTTGAAAGAAATTAGAAATTCAGAGCGCATAAAATATTTTATAAAGAATGAAGGTCGATTTGATTTTTGCCAGGGCTGCACGGTTAATTGTTACTTTGAACCTTCATTTGCTTTTCCAACTAACCTATATGGATTTGCAAGTCTTACAAGCAAATTTAAGTACGGGTATAACAAACTCATCAAACAGAAAATAAAGAAAAAACTTTTTCAGAATTCGGATTCAAATTAATGCGGGTTGTTCTTTTATCATTTCTTAGCATAATTTTTTGTGCAAACATATTTCCGCAAAGCAGGCAGGTATGGTTCCCGAAAGATTTTAACATTCAACCATTCAAAGCAAATTTTATTGAACCTAAAGCCGGGTTTCATTTTATGCCTGACATTGATAAGGTTCAGCTTGATATCGGAACTTCAACCGACATATTACACATCATAGAAAATGACAAAGTAATTTCTATCGGCGCTGATGTTTTTACATATACAAGATTAAGAAGTCAGAATGATTTTAAATTTCCTGTTGAGACAGTTGATTACCTTTTCGGACTTAACGCCGGTTACAAAATAATTAATGGAAACAGGACGTACGGATTCCGTTTCCGGTTGAGCCATATAAGTGCGCATCTTGTTGATGGTATGTATGATGAAAGCCAGCAGCAGTGGCGTGAGAACCGAAAACCATTTGTATTCAGTAAAGAGTTTGTAGAATTTTTCCCTTTTTATTCGTGGGAAAGATTAAGAGTTTATGCGGGAGTCTCTTATTTGTTTCATGTTATTCCTGAAGAAATAGGGAAGGGAATTTATCAATTAGGATTTGATTACTACCCATGTTTATTCAACTCTGAAAAAATAAATCCATTTATCGCTTATGATTTTAAAATTTCCAAAATAGAAAAACATATTGCGAATCATATAATCGCAGCGGGAATAAAATTCGGGAACTATGATTCAAAAGGCTTCAGTATTATTGTTTCATATTTCTCAGGCAAAAGTATTCACGGTGAGTTGTTTGACTTGAGTGAAAAATATTCATCAATAGGATTTAACTTCGATTTATAAAATGACAGATTATTACGAACAATTTGAAAGTCCGCCTTTAGTCACGGTTCAAAAAAAAGATAATGAACGTTATCTTCTGCATATAGGATTGTTTATTCTAACCTTTTTAACTTCAACTTTAGCTGGTGCGTTTTGGGTCACTGGTCGAAGTGGTCCCTATGATATTTCATACTTATGGGAAGGGCTTCCTTATTCGATTTCGATTATGTTCATTATTACTTGTCATGAATTCGGTCATTACTTTGCGGCAAGACATCATAAAGTAAAAGCAACACTTCCATTTTATGTTCCACTTCCACCAATTCCTTTTTTTTTGAACTTTGGTACGATGGGAGCTGTTATAAAAACGAAATCACCTATTCGGACAAACAAGGCTATGTTCGATATTGGAGTTGCAGGACCTCTGGCTGGGTTCATTGCAACATTAATAGTCCTAATCATCGGGTTTAATAACGTACCTGGTTTTGAGCATATCCTCGAAATCCATCCAAACTATTACTCTGACGAATTCAGGAACAGTGCTGGTCAACTTAGTTTTGGAAGCACAATACTATTTGAGACACTAAAAGGTTTATTTGTTGGACCATCTGAGTTCTTTCCTCCAATGAGCGAAGTATATCATTCTCCTTATTTATGTGCAGGATACTTTGGTATGTTCGTAACCGCAATGAATATGATCCCGGTTGGACAACTTGATGGCGGACACATCGGCTATACAATGTTCGGACAGAAAAAACATGATGCTATAGCATCGGTGTCATTTATAATTTTGATTTTACTTGGTTTACTTGGAGCATTTGAATTAGCTTTTAAAATAGACTTGCAAATAGGTTGGATTGGATGGCTTATTTGGGGGATGATACTTTATTACTTTATTAAAATTCAACACCCACCGATATATGACGATACTGAATTAAATACCGGAAGGAAAATTCTTGGCTACATAAGCTATTTTATACTAATTATTTCTTTTTCTCCAAGTCCATTTATCTTAAGTTTGGGTATATAATTTTTTACCTTGTTGAATGAATGTGAGTAATTCAAATTTGAATATGAAAAAATACTTATTAATACTTTTACCGGTTTTGTTTTTCGGCTGTGAAAAAGATTTTGATGGAAGCATTCAGCCGCAGAATATGACGTACAGGATTATTCAAACAAGCTCATTCGACAAGTTTGATTATACGGATACAGATTCCACAATAACATTATTCATTAAGATTGATTCATCATCATCATTCAGCAATATGTACTGTGATGTTTATTCTTCTGAAGATAAAAAATTAAATGCGTCAGCAATCTCCTTATTAGATAATGGAAATATTTCAAACGGAGATACAACCGCCGGCGATTTTATCTTCTCTAACAATTTTGTTCTGAGTATTAATTATCCCAACGGCAGATACAGCATTAAGTATTTTATTGTGGATAATAATAATGAAACTTCACTTGCTGCAGTTCAAACATTCACATACGATAACGGGAAAAGTAAAATAGCTCCGCTATTGTCTAATCTTCAGATTCCTGATTCGGTAAATAGAAATCAGTCTTTTGTCTTTAGTGTTTTTACTTCGGATTCTAACGGCTTGAATGATGTTGAAATAGTATATTTTGAACTTTTCAGACCTGATGGTAGTCAGGTAGAAATTAATCCGGATAATAAATTTATTATGCATGATGATGGTGACCTTGCTGTGTGGGGAGATGAAACAGCAGGGGATGGCAGATATTCTTACAGGAATTCTTTTTCAAATACTGCACAACTCGGTTCGTGGCGGTTTGAATTTGAAGCACGTGACAAAAGCAATAAACTAAGCAACAGATTGATCCACTTTCTTGTAGTTAAATGAAATTTAAATTATTAGTTCTTTCACTGACCATTTTTTCCACGGCTGTTGTATTCGGACAGTTCAAACCAAATTCTTATTATCTTCAGGATGAAAATAAATCATACAAACTAACAGATGAAACTCCTTCAAGTAATAGTATAAGTGATATCATCACTGTCGGGGACACAGTCTGGTTAGGAACTAGCAGGGGAGTGAGTCTTTCAACTGACAGAGGAATCACCTGGAAAAATTTTTATGGCTCAGCAGCATTCGGTGACGTAAGCATTTCGGCAATAGGATATAATAAGTATGATGGTTCATTCTGGGCCGCAACCGCAAAGTCTGTTGAAGTAACAGGAGGTTCAACCTTACCAGGAGGACAGGGACTCAGATATACAACCGATCTTGGACAAACCTGGATAAGTATTCCCCAACCTGTTGACGCACCGGGTGATTCACTTCTTATTTATGGAATTAACGATGGTGTAAATCTTCCTAAAGTAAGAGCATTGCCTGTGACAGTAACAGTTCAAAATCTTACGTATGATATTGCATTCACTCCCGGTACTGTATGGATTTCTTCATTTGCAGGCGGACTTAGAAAGAGCACAAACAATGGTCAAACCTGGGAAAGAGTACTTCTTCCTTCAGATGCTAAAAATTCTCTTTCACCAACTGATACAGTAAGATTTGCATTACAAGCTGTTGCAGGTGCATTCGGTCCTGATAATAATCTGAACCACAGGTTATTCTCCGTGATCTCTTCGGACAGCACAACTTTATACGTAGGCTCTGCCGGCGGAATCAATAA
The DNA here is from genome assembly GCA_016700155.1 of Ignavibacteriales bacterium. Lineage (NCBI taxonomy): Bacteria > Pseudomonadati > Ignavibacteriota > Ignavibacteria > Ignavibacteriales > Ignavibacteriales bacterium. The sequence continues at coordinate 2,482,299 of CP065001.1, read as the reverse complement.
ATCAACCGATAATGGTATAAGCTGGCAAAAATTTAACCGGCTGAATCAGTTAAATCCAATCAGCGGAAATTTTATTGTTGCATTAGGTTATAGCGATTCCACCTCAACGGTTTGGGGTGCTACCTGGCGTGCTGAAGGTACGACGGAATTTTACGGAGTAAGCTCAAGTACAAATGGCGGTGAGGATTGGCTGACTTACCTTGATGGTGAACGTCCGCATAATTTTGGATTTAAAGGTAATGATGTTATTACAGTTACCGATAATGGCGCATTGCGTTCGCCTGATAATGGCAGCAGCTGGATATTACCCGGAACCATTATTGACGCAAACTCAAATCTGTCTTTAAACACAACTATATTTTATTCAGCCGCTTCAGAAGGAAATTCAATCTGGCTTGGAAGTGATGACGGACTTGCGAAACTCGAAGAGACTTCCGGTATGTGGTCGGGTGACTGGAAAATATTTTTTGCGTCGCAAAAGTTGTCTTCAAAGAATGAGACTTATGCTTATCCGAATCCATTTACTCCAAGACTCGAACAATTGAAAATAAAATACAGTACAGGTGGTAAGAGAGATAACGTAACAATAAGAGTATTTGACTTCGGGATGAATTATGTTTCAACGGTTATACAGAACGCTGAAAGAGGAAATAACATCCACGCAGTCGACGGATTGCAAAGTGCCGATGAAGGCGTAATTGATTTCTGGGATGGAAAAGATGCATCCGGAAATTTTGTACCCAACGGTGTTTATTTTTACAGAGTGGAAGTCGGTTCAGACGAACCGGTTTACGGAAAAATACTTGTATTACAGTAAGAGGTTTATTTGAAGAAGTACTTTCTGATTTTAGTTTTTCTTGTATCCCAGATTGTGATTGCACAACCTCAGTTCAGCAAGATCAGTTCGATGCCCGGCGCATTCAGCAGAATGGGGTTCGGCGCCCGTGGAATAGGGATGGGAAATGCGATGTCAGCAGTGACTGAAGGGAATCTTGTATCATATTATAATCCTGCTGTTTCATCATTCCAGGAAAATAACTCGGTTCAAACTTCATATACGTTTTTATCTTTAGACAGGTCTTTAAACTTTTTAAATTTTACAAGAAGATTCGATTTTTTTTCTGCGAAGGATTCTCTTCAAATTCCAAGAAAGCCAAGATCAAGTGCCGGGATAAGTCTCGGTGTAATTAATTCCGGAGTGAGTAATATTGATGGCAGGGATAACCAGGGATTCAAAACCGAAGAGCTGTCAACTTCAGAAAATCAGTTTTTTGTCGGACTCTCGAACAGGTTTTCTGAAAGATTTGCGCTAGGTATTGCAGTAAAAATTTTTTATTACAAACTGTATGAAGAAGTAAGTTCATCAGGGTTTGGACTTGATTTAGGAATGCTCTATAAAATAAATGAATATTTTAATTTTGCGGTTGTTATCTGTGATATTAATTCAAAATATAAATGGGATACATCACCGATTTTTGGTCAGGAAGGAAGAAACACCGAAGATAAATTTCCTAACCTCAGAAAGTTTGGTATAAGTTACAGGAATTCTGAACAAGGATTGCTTGCTGCAGTTGAATTTCAAAACAGTAATGCCGAGTCAAATATTCTTCGTGCAGGACTTGAGTATAATGTTTATGAACAATTTTATTTGCGAGGCGGTGTTGATCAGTTTAATATTTCAAATGCAGATGTACCAATGAAACCATCGCTTGGATTTTCATATTATAAAATGTTTGGTGATATGACTTTCGGAATTGATTATGCCTTTATGGTTGAACAGTATTCATCATCTGACAGACATGTAGTTGGAATCAATATAAATTTTTAATGAAATATTTTAATCAGAAAATGAAAATTACTTATATAAAATTTGCAGCATTATTGATACTCGTATCACTGATTGCAGAATCACAAGCACAGACCGCGGGTAAAAGCGGATTATCATTTTTGAAGTTCGGATTTGGTGCAAGAAATATTGCAATGGGTGATGCAGGTGCATCAGTATCAAATGATGTGACTTCGCTGTTTTATAATCCTGCCAGACTTGCAAATCAAACAGGCAATGAAATACTTTTTATGCATAATGAATGGATCCAGGATGTAAGAAGTGAGGTGCTTGGTGTACGATCCGATATTGCGGGAATACCTTTAGCAATAGGATTAAATGTTTCGACTGTTAATGATATTGAGGTAAGACAAATACCCGGTGAGCCATTATCAAAATTTAATGCAAATTTTTTCTTTGCAAGTCTTTCAACCGGTTTTAACATTTTAGATGAGTTGAGTTTTGGTGTCACTGCAAAATATATTTACGAAGGAATATTCGTTGATGAAGCAAACGGTTACGCAGTTGACTTCGGTTTAAACTACAAAACTGTTTATGATGGATTATCAGTTGCCGGAGTTGTTAAAAATATCGGTTCAATGAATGACTTAAGAAGTGAAGCAACAAAACTCCCTGTAGAAATCAGATTAGGACCAGCTTACACCTTTTCTATGGAACAAAATAAATTGGATTTTGTAACAGCAGTTGAATTTCAAAAATATACTGCGACCGATGATATTCATTTAAATGCCGGAGTTGAAATAGTGTATGATAAAACAATATCACTACGCGGCGGTTATTTATCAGGTTATGAATCAAAAAGTTTTGGCGGCGGAGTAGGGTTAAATTGGGGAAGCCTGAGTTTTGATTATGCGCTCTCACCATTTGCTCTCGAGTTTGGAACAGGGCATTCTATTTCATTGAGTTTTAAATTCTAATTTAAGGTGTATAACAAAGTCTATCTTGCATTACAAGTTTGGAATTTTACCAGCCTCTTTCTATTTTTTTCAAGTAATTATCCGGAATAAAAATCATGTTAGAATTCTATCCTCTGCATTCATCAAAATTTTCCCATGACGAATGGGATTCATTTGTAAATACTTCAGATAACGGAACAATTTTTCATTTAAGACAATTTTTAAACTATCATCCTAAAGACAAATTTAAAGATGCCTCGCTGGTTGTGATTAAAGAAAATAAACCACTTGCATTACTAACTGCTGCTGTTGTTGAACGTGATGGTAAAAAAGTTTTAGCATCACATCCAGGTGCTTCTTACGGCAGTTTTGTTTATAAATCTAACCTGAATTTCAAAGAAGCGCATGAACTTATAGATGTGTTATTAGTTTATGCAAAAGGATTAAAAGTTGATCGCATCCAACTGACACCGCCGCCGATTATTTATCAATCGAAATATTCCAACTACATTGACTTTGCTTTGGTACGAAGCGGGTTTACATACCTTAAACGTGACGTTTCAAGTATAGTTCAACTTGACCTCGACAAAGATGAATTGCTAATGAGTTACCGTGCCGAAGCAAGAACCGCACTGAAAAAAGCAATCAAACAAAATGTTGAAATCGTCGAGTGTGATAAGTTTGAAGATTACTATGAAATCCTGAAAAAGAATTTAAAGATGCGTCATGGTGTTAACCCTGCTCATACTCTTGACGAACTTCTAAAAGTAAAAAAAATGTTTCCATCCAAGGTTAGACTTTGGGGCGCATTTGTTAAAGGTAAGTTGATCGCTGGTGTTTGCAACTTCAGTGCTAATCCAAAAGTAGTGCTCGCATTCTACATAAGTCATGATGAAGATTACCAGGAATACCGTGCGGTCAATTTATTGTTTTATGAAATCATGAAACGGTATAAAGAAGAAGGATACAAATTTCTTGACTTCGGAATTTTTACAGTGAATATGGAACCTAACTGGGGATTAGGTAGGTTCAAAGAAAATTTTGGCGCAAGAGGAATTTTCAGAGATACACTTTATAAAGATCTCTAATGCTTAAAATATTACACGTGGCTCCTCAAAACTATGCTGGCGTTCCTCATAGTTTTTATCAGATGCATAACGCAATGGGGGATTATTCACGTATCGTTACACTTCACAAAAATCCGCTTGAGTTTCCCGAAGACATTTGTCTTGATCTGCCTTTACCATCTTCATCATTGGCAAAAAAATGGCGAAAGAAAAAAATTAATGATGTTGAAGATAGGCAAATCACATTAGCTCCAGTATTTAGACCAAAGAATTTATTTGAAAGAATTTATTTCAAATACAGTGACGCTAAACGAAAAAAAATAATTGATGAAGCAATTAACAAGTACAAGCTCGACGAGTTTGATATCATTCATTATGATTCCGGATTGGATTTCTATCGCAACTCAACTCAGGCAAAAAAATGGAAGCGGGAAGGAAAAAAAATAGTCTGCTGTTATTACGGCAGTGATCTGAGAATCCGAGGGCTGATAAAAGAGATGGATGCAATTTCTGATCTTAACATTACTTCTGAATACGATCATCTCGAATTAAAAAAAGACCTTCAATACATTTTTTATCCGTACGATATTTCAGAACTGCCTGAAAGAAAGTATAATGACGATGGTGTTATCAAGATTGTTCATTCACCTACAAACCGCCAGTACAAAGGAACTTCAGTCATAATTTCAGTAATTGAAAAGATTAAGAAAGAACACAAGATTGAATTTATTTTACTTGAAGGTAAACCGAGAAGTGAAGTATTAGGAATAAAAAGTACTTGTGATATCTCAATCGATCAGGTTGGCGGTACCATGGGTGGAACCGGTTACGGCAAAGCTGGATTAGAGACGCTTGGAATTGGAATACCAACGATAACAAATATGACAAAAAATTATGCTGATTGGCTTCCTGAAAATCCGTTTGTAGTAGCTAACAATGCAAATGAATTATACAATGTACTTTTGGAATTAATACAGAATGCAACACTAAGAAAAGAAAAAGGTGAAGCCGGGAAAAACTGGGTTAAGAAATATCATAGCTATGAATCAGTGGACAAGAGATTGAAAGAGTTGTATCGAACAAATCAAATCATTTAAAGAATAGACCACCACTGTTAACTGTATGAGTTGGATAACCGGTTATTTTGGATACTTGCAGGAAGATAAAAAAGAACTTCTTGCAAAATTATGTTCAGGCTATCTTCATAAAGTCAGCACAGAAAAATTAGTCCTTTATACTGGCGGCACTATTTCAACATGTCATATCTCAAAAAATCAAAATATAATTATTTGTGGATTTATTATCGGAAACTCTGATAGTTCAAAAATTCAACTAACAGATGAAAAACTTTTTGAAACATTTAATTTTGATAATCCTGCTTCACTTCAAGGGCATTTTATATCCGTCAATTGGGATGAAAGAGGACTAAGGTTTTGTAACGATGCATTTGGATTGAGAACTGTTTACTTTTATCAGGAAAACAAAGCAACATTCTTTTCAACGAAGCTTTCATTACTTACTTCCATAATAAAATCTTCTGAACTGGATCTGAATGAATTTGGTTCAAGATGGTTTACTTACAACCAGTGGTCACATAATTCATTTATAAAAAATATAAAAAGATTACCTCCTAACAGTAAAGCTTTTCTGAACGAAGGTGGGTTGGAGATAAAAGCTGAACTGTGGAAGCAGCAAATTACAGAAACACAGCCCGAAAAATTTTTATCAAATTTAAATGAGTTTCTGAATATCAGGTTGAATGGAAATTCGAAATTAACATTGGGCTTATCGGGTGGTTTGGATTCCAGATTTATGTTATCTGTTTTGCTTCAAAATAAAATTGATTTTTTAGTACACACCGTTGGAAGCAGTGATGATCCTGATGTAAAAACAGCTAAGAAGATTGCGGATGTAATTAGTATCAAGATAAATCATATCGAGGCAGATGATTCTTCATTGACTGAAACAATATTAAATGAATATAAAGAATATGCTGCTTCGACTGAGTTGATCGAACCGATATCAACTTATACTAAGCTGCGATGTTTTGAAAATAATTATTTCAGCGATAAAGTATTAATCGATGGCACTATGGCGGAATTTGCACGTAAACAGTTCCTTAAAAAATTTCGTGTTTGGGGATTTGATTTAATAAAACAAAAAAAGTGGGATAAGTTGATTGATCTGATAAAGGTCAACAAACCAAATATTTTTAAAGAAGAATTTTCCGGTAAAATGTTAACAGGCGTTTCGGAACAATTAAAACACTTGTTTGATAATGTTGTCATAGGAGATTATAAAAAAAAATACCTCCCGGATATTTTGATCGCAAACTACCGTTTGTCAAACTACTTTATGCCTGAACAAACCAGGCTTGATAATTTCATTCAGAGTTTTATGCCATTCGCTCAACCGGAAATGGTTTCCGCAAGTCTTTCTCTTCCAGATAAATTCAGGACAAACAGCAGATTGATGTACAGAACAATTTTAGACAACAATAAATCGTTGGGTAAGATTCCATTAATAAAAGGTAACTCTCCTTATCCGTTTGGATCATCAACAATAAAAATTTATTTGTTGAATAAGATAAGAAAAGAGAAGGATGACAATAAAATCAGGCTTATCAAGTTTTACGATCAACTTGAAGCATTTATACGGGATCAGTTCTCTTTTCAGGAAATAAAAAATTATGAGCTATACGATCATAATTTCATCAACAATCTTATAAAGGATTATTATTCAGGAAACAAAGCACTTGTTTATGATTTGAATTGGTTAGTTACGTTTGAGTTATTCAGGCAGGGATTAAATCTCCGATAATTTTTAGTAACACCTTCTCACTAATTTCCCAGTTAAATTTATTTTCAAATAGTTGACGGGCATTATAAGAATGTTCTGAAAGTAAACGAGGATCGCTAAAATACTTTTCAATTATTGTTATAATTGACTCATAATCATCAGGTTCAACCAGGTGTCCGAATTCAAGTATTTCCGGGAAATCATCAAATGCTTTTACGTTAGAAAAGATGACCGGTTTACCACAAGCCATATAATCAAAAATCTTTATTGGGATAGATTTATCACGCATTTTAGTTTTTGAACGGAGGTCAATACAAATGTCTGCTTCGGATAACTGTTCGCTATAAAGTTTATAATCAACTCTTTCTTTAATTTTTATTACAATATTTTTTTGCAGGTGTATTTGATGAAAACGATTTTTGTCATAATCATTTTCAAAATTACCAATGAGGAGAAGAATAATTTTGAAATCACAAAATTTATCAGCTAAAAGGTTAGTGAGCCGAACCACCCTGTAAAAACCCCTCTCTTCTAAAAATGTTCCTGCAAAACAAAGTGTGATTTTATCTTTTTTAAAAGTTACCGGGTAATAATTAAAAAAAGATTTTGGTGGAAAGTGACCAATAATAGCCTGTTTTTTTAAAGGCGCAAAAATTCCATAAGGTTTTGCTTTTAATCTTTCTGAAATTATCATGTGATCGGTAAGATTTGATACATAAATGTTAAACAGATAATGTCCCAAATACATAATAATTTTTTTTAAGCCTGAGTAATCCTGGTAATGACTCCTAAATGGGTACCACTCTGTTATATCAGAAATAATTTTACAGGAACGTTTAATTTTTCTGAACTTATGCGCTGCTAATATCGGCAGCGGTTCACAGCATATTACGAGGTCAGCATCAAACTCTTTAATAATACTAAAGAACCTGTTAATCTTTTCTCTTTTGGTTATATTTAGCCCGTCAAATGAATTAATCGTGATATTTTCTTTTACAATATGTAATTCTTCAACCGATGTTGTTATCTGAACCTTATATCCATTCCCTGATAAACTTAATCCAAATTTCCAGAATATCCTTTCATCCATTGAAGGATGACCTGAAGAAATTATTATTATATTCTTTTGCATAATGAAAACTACTAAAAAATACTTATGCCTCAATTAAGAATTTTAATATGCAGACCTGACAGGATTGGCGACGTTGTTTTATCGACGCATCTACCGAGAGAAATCAAAGCAGAAAGACCTGATAGTTTTGTTGCAATGTTAGTTAGAGAGGAAACAAAAGATATATTCCTGAACAATCCCAATGTAGATGCTATAATAACATTAAATGAAAATGGTTCCCCGAAAAGATTTTGGAAATTAGCAAAAGAAATAATCGGTTATAAGTTTACTCGCGCATTTATGCTTTTGCCGGATGAAAGAATTAACTGGATTTTATTTTTCAGTTTGATTCCAATCAGGATAGGCGTGGGTCATAAACTCTATCAGTTCCTGTCATTCAGTAAATATGTTGACAGAATGAAGTATACCGAAAACCGACACGAAGCTGACTATTGTTCTGATATGCTGCGGAAAATAGGAATTGAGACAAAGTCTAATAATCCTGAAATATTTTTATCACCCGAAGAAATACAACAAGCATCTGACTTTCGAAACTCTCTGCACAAAGGAAAAAGAATTATAGGTGTTAATTCAACCAGCGGCGGCTCAACAGCAAACCTTTCTGTGAATGAATATCAAAAGCTGATCATAAAACTTAGTAAGGATGAAAATGTCCAGGCAGTCGTTACGGATTATAACGTACCTCAGGAGATTGATGAATTACCTGGGGTTTTGTATCCTGTCAGGAATACCTCATTGAGAAAATTAATTATTACAATAGCTTCCCTTGATGTGCTTATTTCAGCAAGCACTGGACCAATGCATGTTGCAGCAGCACTTAAGATCCCCACACTTCCAGTATTTTGTCCTCTTCCTGCTTGTTCACCTGAACTCTGGGGTCCGCTAGGTAACAATTCAAAAATAATTTTTCCTGAAAAAGATTATTGCCAGATTAAATGTCCGGGAGATCCTAAAAAATGTAAGTTTGAAGGTGAAGGAGGTATAGATCACACTCTTATTCTCAAAGCCTTACCTGAAATGTTATCTGCTCTAAAAGTATAAAGCTTTCTATGAAAAAAGTTCTCATTGCCCCAAATAGTTTTAAAGGATGTGCATCATCTATAGAAGTAGCAAAATTACTTGAAAAGTATTTAAGTCTAAATCAGAATTTAAAAATTGACTCGTGTCCAATCTCGGACGGGGGCGATGGTTTCCTGAAAGTTTGTGCACAAAAGTATGATTTAGAAATGTTGACTTATCGTATTACAACCCCTTATGATGAATCAACATTTGATGTTCAGGTCGGATATCAAAAAGAATTAAAGACTATTTACATTGAATCCGCAAAAGTTCTTGGACTCTCCATAATTCCTCTTGAATTTAGAAAGGTGATAAAACTTTCTTCGAAAGGAATGGGGGAATTACTTCATCAAATATTTATGGATATTGATGAAAATAAATTAGAAGTGGAACAGATTATCGTAGGAATCGGGGGAACCGGGATAAATGATCTTGGCTTGGGGATGTGCTCCCAATTTGGTCTCCAGCTATTCGATCATTTTGGTCAAAGGCTTAAAATTGTTCCGGAGGAATTTTATAGAGTTGCCCGGATAGATATTTCAGAGATTTCATCAGTTTGTAAAATTACTTGTATTCTTGATGTCGAAAACCAACTACAGGGAAAATCCGGTGCAACACATAAATTCGCCAAACAAAAAGGTGCAAGTCCGGGTGAGATTTCAGTTATGGAAATGGGCTTTAGTAAAATCATTAACTTATTACAAAGTAATAATATATCAGGTATACCTGATGTGCTATTTGGTGCCGGAGGAGGTTTAGCTGCTGGATTTCAGATTTTTTTAAATGCTGATTGCCAACAATCAAATGAGTTTATTATAAATAGAATCCTCAATGGTTGTGTGAATAACCAGTACGACTATGTTATTACCGGAGAAGGGAAATTCGATGATCAATCTTTGCTTGGGAAAGGAGCATATTCAGTGATTAAAACTTTCCACGATAAAACCAATAGTATTTTTTTATGCTCCGGTATTGTCGACCCTGATATGAAAGCAATGTTACCTTCAAATGTGAAAACCATGCAGTTGCTTGATTTTTTTACAAACGAGTCTGAGTCAATTCTAAATTTTGAATCCGGAATACAGAAAGCTTGTGAAATCATCTTAAAAGATATGGATTCATAGATTTTATGCTAGGTCATTTTTTGTTAAATTAAATCGCAAATTCATCAATAAAATCCCATATACAGGAAGTAAATGCAGCAGTACCTTGATCTTGTAAAACTTGTTATTAATAATGGAGTAAGAAAAAGTTCCAGGACCGGGATTGATACCATTTCATATTTTTCTGCTTTTTACAGAGTAGATCTTTCACTTGGATTTCCGCTTCTAACGACAAAAAAAATGGAATGGAAATCTTTGCTGAATGAAGTGTTGTGGTACTTATCCGGCGATCATCATATCAGGAATTTAAGACAGCATACAAAAATCTGGGATGCCTGGGCTGATGATGAAGGAAGATTACAAACAGCTTATGGCAGATTCTGGAGAAGATTTCCTGTTCCGGAAAGTAAATCAGTTCTTGATGGAGAAGTTTATGTAAATGATTCTCATCCTTTCGTGAAAAAAGAGGGAAATGGTTCACTGACATTTGACCAGGTAGGCTGGGTAATTAATGAAATAAAAAAAAATCCGGACTCAAGAAGATTAGTTATCTCCGCATGGAATCCGGCAAATGCAGTAATAAGTAAACTTCCACCTTGTCATTATACTTTTGCTTTTAATGTTTCAAAGGGAAAATTAAATTGTCATCTAACCCAACGTTCAGGTGATATTGCTCTTGGAATTCCTTTTAATCTTGCTGCATATTCTTTATTAACACAGATCATTGCTCAGGAAGTTGGACTTGAACCTGGATTTTTTGCTCACACTATTATTGATGCTCATATTTATGTTGCTGACAAAGGAACCCCGCAGGAAAAATTTGATCATCTTGAAGGATTAAAAGAACAACTAAAAAGAACTCCGATGCAGCTTCCTCAATTAAAGATAGCTAAGAAACCGATTGATGAATTAAAGTTTGAAGATTTTGAATTGATAAACTATAATCACCTTGAAAAAATTAAATTCGAGGTTGCTGTTTGAAAGTTATAATCATATCTGCAATTGCTCAGAATGGTGTAATAGGTAAAGCGAGCGGTGAAATGCCATGGAATGTCAAAGAAGAGTTCAAACATTTTAAGGATACTACATATGGTCACCCTGTCGTAATGGGACGAAAAACTTTTAACACTTTGGGTAAACCTCTCAAAGGAAGATTGAACATAGTAGTAACAAGACAAAATGATTTTCTTCAACAGACTGATGAATTGAAATTTTTCAGAACTCTTGAAGATGCAATTGATTTTCTCAGTAATTCGAAATTTGAAAAGATATTTATAATAGGAGGCGGAGAAATATACAGACAGGCTATTACATTTGCCGATGAAATGATTTTATCATATATGAAATTTTCAGCAGAAGGTGAAGTACACTTCCCGGAAATAAATGAAAAAGAATGGACCAAAGAATTGATAGGAAATGCAGAACAGTTTGATATTTATAAGTATGTACGAAAGATTGCATGAATTCTAAAATTCAGATATTACCCGAAAACCTTGCAAACAAAATTGCTGCCGGAGAAGTAGTTCAACGTCCTGAATCAGTTGTCAAAGAGTTGATTGAAAATGCAATTGATGCTGATGCAAAACTGATTGAAGTTATGATCAAGCGTGCAGGCAAAGTTCTTATTCAGGTTAGTGATGATGGGACAGGAATGACTGAAGAAGATTGCGTATTGTGCATTCAGAAACATGCAACGAGCAAAATAAAATCATACAATGATCTTGAAGCAATAAAAACATTAGGCTTTCGTGGTGAAGCGTTAAGTTCAATTGCCGCTGTAAGCCAGTTTGAAATAAGATCAGAAACACGTGAGCAGGAATTAGGTACGCTTGTAAAGATTGACGAACAGGGAACGATAGTAAAAGAAAAAGGGTCATTCCCAAAAGGCACAACTGTAACGATTAAAAATTTATTTTATAACACCCCGGCACGTAGAAATTTTTTAAAAACAGATGCGACAGAATTAAAACATATCATTGATACATTCAACAAAATTGCGCTTAGCCATCCGGAAATTTCTTTTAAATTTTATAATGATGATGAAGTAATATTCAATCATACTGCAGGCAGTCTTGAAGACAGAATAGCCACAGTATTTGCTGATAATATGATGGATGCACTAATCCCTGTTGAAGAGCGAACCGAATTCCTCTCTGTTTACGGTTACATAGGCAAACCATCTATGTTAAGAAAAAGTAAAGGAGAACAATATCTTTTTCTGAACAACAGGTATATTGTAAGTAAACAAATTAATCATGCCGTATTTACGGCTTACGAGAACATTCTTGAAAAAGGTGATTACCCTTTCTTCATAATTTTTCTTCAGCTTGATCCTTCAAAAGTTGATGTGAATGTCCATCCTTCAAAACTTGAAATACGTTTCGAGAATGAAAAAGATATTTACAATTTTGTTCTTGCAGTGATAAGAAAAAGTCTTGGTTCACATGATCTTGTGCCTTCACTGGAATTTTCTCATACAGAAAATGAAGTGGAAAAACTAGGTTTTAATCCGTTTAATAAAGTTGAATCAAGAGACTTTTCTGACAGACCAAATTTTAATACACAAAAAAATTATTCCCGTACAAGTTTTTCTGATAAGGATATTGATTTAATCTTCAACTCAATACCTGATACAATTGAAAGAAACAAAGATACTGAATCAATTCCGGGACCTTTTGATTTACCGGAAAGCAGAGTCTTACAGCATACTCCTACCCGGACAGAGTCCCTTAGAACTGATGCTGTATCACCGGTTTTTATTGTTCAACTTCACAACAAGTATATTTTATCTCAAATAAAAACCGGGTTGATGATAATCGATCAGCACGTTGCACATGAAAGAATACTTTATGAAAAAGCTTTACGACGAATCGAAACAAATCTTCCGTTCTCCCAGCAATTAATTTTTCCAATTACAATGCAGGTTGACCCCGCAACTATGGCTTTGATAAAAGAGCTAAACTCATTCTTAACGAGATTGGGATTTGAATTAAAATTCTTCAGCATGAACACTGTTGTAATTGAAGGTGTTCCCGATGATGTTAAAAAAGGTTCTGAAGAATTAATTCTTAAAGAAATTCTTGATGAGTATCTTACAAATCAAAGAGAGAAAAAAATGGAAGAGACCGACAACATTGCAAAATCATACTCATGTAAAACCGCGATTAAAGCAGGCGATGTTTTATCGGATCGTGAAATGCGCACATTGATAGACCAACTATTTGCTACATCTATGCCGTACGTGTGTCCGCACGGTCGTCCTATAGTAGTGAAAATATCAATGGATGAATTTGACAGACGCTTCGGCAGAACATAAATGGTTATGGAAATAAAAATTAAAACTTCAGGGGATGTTAAAGTACTTCATCATCAACACCAACAAAATAAAGGATTGATATGATCGAAAACGAATATTCTAAAAGAAGAAAAGAATATGATGTAAAAGCTGCTTCATCCAAAAATACCGGGATGAAATTCACAACAGTAAGCGGAAAAGATGTTAACGTACTTTATGGTCCCGATGATATAGAAAATATTAATTATCTGAGTGAGATCGGATTTCCGGGTGAATATCCTTATACACGCGGAATACATGCAAATGGTTACCGCGGTAAGATCTGGACGATGCGTCAGTTTGCGGGGTTTGGTTCCCCTGAAGATACCAATCAAAGATTTCATTACTTGTTGAATCATGGTCAAACGGGATTATCAGTTGCATTCGATCTTCCAACATTAATGGGTTGGGATGCTGATGCACCTTTAAGTGAAGGTGAAGTTGGGATATGCGGTGTTTCAATTTCTTCACTTGAGGATATGGAAATACTTTTCAATAAAATTCCTCTTGATAAAGTTTCAACATCAATGACGATCAATTCTCCTGCGGCAATAATCTTTGCGTTCTATCTTGCAGTTGCACAAAAACAGGGAGTAGCATTTAAAGACCTTAGAGGAACTTTACAAAATGATATCCTTAAAGAGTACATTGCGCAAAAAGAATATATCTATCCACCTCATCCTTCAATGAGAATTATTGTAGATATGATCGAGTACTGTACAAAAGAAGTTCCGCAATGGAATCCTGTTTCAGTTAGCGGTTATCATATACGTGAAGCAGGTTCAACTTCAGTACAGGAATTAGCTTACACACTTGCAGATGGATTTGCTTATATCGAAGCCTGTATTGAAAGAGGAATGGATGTAGATGATTTTGCACCCAGGATTTCATTTTTCTTTAATTCACATCTCGACTTTTTTGAAGAGATAGCAAAGTTCCGGGCAGCAAGGAAAATTTTTGCAAAACGAATGAAAGAAAAATACGGTGCAAAAAATCCAAGAAGCTGGTGGTTAAGATTTCATACTCAAACTGCGGGTTGCACATTAACCGCTCAGCAACCTGAGAACAATATTATCAGAACAGCATTCCAGGCATTAGCCGGAGTACTTGGAGGCACACAATCGCTTCACACAAATTCAATGGATGAAACACTCGCTTTACCAAGTGAAAAAGCTGTTAAGATAGCATTGCGTACACAACAATTAATTGCTTATGAAACGGGAGTGATAAACACTGTTGATCCACTTGGCGGAAGTTATTATGTAGAGGCGTTAACAGATAAAATGGAGAAAGAAGCAAATGAAATTTTTGATCAGATAGATTCACTTGGCGGAGTTATACCCGCAATTGAAGCAGGTTATTTCCAGAAAGAAATTGCTGATGCCGCTTACAGGTATCAGAAGGAAGTTGAAAGAAAAGAAAAATTTATAGTTGGTGTTAATGAGTTTATCGAAAAAGATGAAAAGATAGATATCCCCATTCTCACAATTTCGCCGGAAGTAGAAATTATGCAGAAAAAAAGACTTGCTGCATTACGGCAGAGCAGAAACCAGCAAGCTGTTAAGGATAGCCTTGCTTCAATTAAATCAGCAGGTAGAGATGGAAAAAATCTTATGCCTGAATTCATCAATGCATCAAGCAATTATGTAACACTTGGTGAAATGATTGGTGAACTAAAAGAAGTGTTCGGTATTTACGAAGAAACGGCGGTGTTCTGATGATAAAAGATTATTTGTCCTTATTCCGTATTCCTCAATGGATAAAAAATCTGTTTGTATTTGTTCCTATAATGTTCGCACAAAAACTTTTTGACAGCGGATATTTTTTAACTGCTCTTGAAGGCTTTCTTATCTTCTCACTAACATCAAGTATCGTATACACAATTAACGACACAGTTGATGCTGAAGCAGATAAACTTCACCCTAAAAAAAAGAACCGTCCAATTGCATCAGGAAAAATTTCAAAGATAGGAGCTGTTTCCGCTGCGGTTGTTTTAACAGCAATTGTTATCACAAGCCTTACTTTTTACAATCTCTATTTCATTATAAGTGTGGGATCATACCTTCTTCTTAATATCTGTTATTCTTTTTTTCTTAAACACGTTGTACTGCTTGACATATTCAGTATAGCTGCCGGATTTATGCTCAGAGTTATCGGCGGGGCATTTATTATTGACGTTGAAATATCAAGCTGGCTGATTCTCACTACACTTTTCATTTCACTTTTTCTTGGTGTAATGAAACGACACTCTGAACTTATCAGGTTTAAAAATTCAGAAAATCCTGAAACAAGAAAAGTACTCGCATTCTATTCAACTGATTTTACTACACAGATGGCAACTGTATCTGCATCAGCGGTTATTATATGTTATGCGCTTTACACTGTTGCTGAGAGAACCGTATCTGTTTTTCATACGGAAAATCTGATATACACAACCCCGATTGTTGTCTTCGGAATTTTCAGGTATATGTTCCTTGTTTATATGAATAACAAGGGTGAGAACACCACAAAGATAATGTTAACTGATAAAGCTATGATCTCAACGGTTCTGATATATGTTTTTGTGACTGCGTTTATAATTTATCGCGCATCACTTATTCAATAGAATGATAAACTTTTCAATAAAATATTTCTACGTTTATTTAACCTTGATGTTTGTTGGGTTTACGTGCTGCCCGCCGTACTATCCTGTATCTGTGAAAATTACAAACGTTAGTGCCTGGTTAAATTTAATGCCTGGTTCAGAACCGAAATTTTATTTGAACGGCAATGCTGCATATATTGGAATGCTGTCATTCGATGAAGTCACATCAATGATTGAATATGTGGCTGTCCTTCAGAACGAAAAAATTATCGATAGATTTAAACCCGCCATCATTATTATTTCAAAGGACTTAAAAGGGAATGATGTTTATGTCTGTAATTTTGAATTCACAACCGGTGATGGGTTGAAAATAAATTCAAAATTGTATACTGATGATTCTATTGATGTTGCGATTCAATTTAGAGATGACACTGAATTGCCGGATGTTATTGAACGAGGTATAAAAGTCGAGAAGGCATACTGATGCTGGGTGAATTTGTTCTCATATTCATTTTAATCTTTCTGAGCGCGTTTTTCTCAAGCTCTGAGATGGCATACATAACATCCAACAAAATTAAAATTGAAATCAGGGCGCGCAAAAAAAATCTGCCAGCTAGAAGCGCACAGTATTTCATTTCTAATCCTGATATATTTTTCTCAACAATATTGATTGGCAATAACGCTGTTAATATTGCCCTTGCTTCATTAAGTACTATTATCCTTTCATCACTATTTGGCTGGGACGAATACCAGATACTCTTAGTATCGACTTTTATTCTGCTTATTTTCGGTGAGTTGGTTCCAAAGTACCTGGCAAGAGAACTGGCTGATAGTACGATTTTATTTTTCTCACTTCCGCTCAGACTTTTCTCGTTCATTATTTATCCGCTAATAAGACTTGCTTCTTCACTTTCAGCAAAGCTGACACAATCATCAAACGTAAAAGCGGAAAACATTAATCAGTTATTCAGTAAAGAAGATTTTGAAACATTAGTTAAAGAAAGCCACACTGCCGGAGCGGTTGATAAAAAAGAAAGTGAAATCATTAGTAAAGTAATCGCGCTGGGAGATCAAAGAGTATATGAAGCGATGCGACCAAGAACCGAAATAGTTGGAGTGGAGATAGATCAAAGTATAGAAGAAGTTGTAAGCGTTTTTATTGACTCAGGTTATTCCAAACTACCTGTGTATGAGGAGAACCTCGATAACATAAAAGGTGTTATACTTGCGTATGATTTATTCAATTCACCCAAAAGTCTGAAAGAAATTACACGTGAGATATTATTCGTACCTGAAACGAAAAAAAGTTTTGAATTACTTAATGAATTTTTATCCAAACGTGTTTCTATTGCGGTTGTCATTGATGAATTCGGCGGTACAGCAGGACTTGTAACAATGGAAGATATTATTGAAGAATTATTTGGGGAAATAAAAGATGAATATGATGTTGAAGAAGATATCTGCCGAAGAACAGCTCCCGGTACTTATTTAATCAGCGGAAAAGTTGAGATAGATCTTATCAACGAAAAATATAATTTAAATTTTCCGCAGGGTGATTATGAAACGATTGGCGGATTTATCGCAAGCGAAGTGGGAAGAATTCCGCCTTCAGGTGAAACAATTACAATTGAGAATTATACTTTCCTTATTGTTCGTGCGACTTATGTAAAAATTGAATTAGTAAAACTGACAGTCAATCCTGATCTTTTCCCGGAAGAAGTTGCCCGATGAAAAAGGTTATTATTTTTGATGGGGTCTGCAACTTCTGCAACTTTTGGGTGAACTTTATAATCAGCCGCGACAAAAAAAATACATTCCTATTTGCTGCTTATCAGTCGAATGCCGGAAAATCATTTCTTGCCAGGTACAACAGGAACCCGGATGAAATTGACACCTTTCTTCTAATTACTGATAAAGGCTGTTTTGAAAGATCAACTGCAGGCTTGCTTGTAGCCAGGGAATTGGGAGGATTATGGAATCTCCTTTACATATTTATTTTCGTTCCCAAATTTATTCGTGATCCTGTGTATAATCTTATCGCTCGGAACCGGTATAAATTATTCGGTAAGGAAGATGCATGCCGTATTCCAACCCCTGAAGAAAGAGATAAATTCCTGATCTGATCAATTGCCGCTGATATAACTCATCTTGGTTGCAACTGTATTTTGACGTAAATTTAAACCATAAAATTAATTTAGTGTTGTAAGTAACTGATTGTTAACGTTTAATACTGAAGGCACAGCAAAAAATTCTAAAGCTCGTGCCGGATTTTTTACTACTGATCATGGCATTGTCCAAACGCCCATATTTATGCCGGTGGGGACTCAGGGAACTGTAAAAGCAGTTAACCCGGATCAGCTTGAAAAAGATATCAAGGCACAGATAGTTCTTTCAAATACTTATCATCTTTATTTACGGCCCGGAACTGAAATACTTGAAAAAGCCGGAGGCTTGCACAGGTTTATGAATTGGAATAAACCGATTCTGACCGACAGCGGCGGTTATCAGGTTTTTAGTTTAGCCGAATTAAGAAAACTAAAACCGGATGGTGTGGAATTCAGATCGCACCTCGACGGTAGTAAACATTTTTTTACGCCTGAAAAAGTGATAGCAATTCAGCGAAGTATTGGCTCTGACATTATGATGGTACTCGATGAGTGCACTCCGTATCCTTGTGAATATGACTATGCAAAGAAATCAAAAGACCTTACGAGTGACTGGGCTTTAAAAAACAAAATTGCATTCGATGAATCTGAATCTTTGTATGGTCATAAACAGTTTCTCTTTGGTATTATTCAGGGAAGTGTTTACAAAGATTTACGCGAACAATCCGCACACGAAATTATTAAAAATGATTTTGATGGTTACGCAATCGGCGGATTAGCAGTTGGAGAACCAACAGAAACAATGTATGATATGGTTGATTTCACAACTGATTTTATGCCTTACGATACGCCAAGATATCTTATGGGTGTTGGAAGACCGGAAAATATTCTTGAAGCAATAGATCGCGGTATAGATATGTTTGATTGTGTAATGCCGACAAGGAATGCAAGAAATTCATACCTGTTCACTTCGGAAGGTGTACTGGCAATGCGGAACGCAAAATATAAAGATGATTTTAATCCGGTCGATCATAATTGCGACTGTTACACGTGTATGAATTTTACACGTGCATACTTACGGCATTTATTCATAGCGAGTGAAATACTTGCTCTGGAGCTTGCTTCAATCCATAACCTTCATTTCTATTTATGGCTTGTTGGTGAGGCAAGACAAAAAATTTTAGACGGAAGTTTCAGTTTATGGAAAACAGAAATGGTAAAAAAAATATCAATGAACAATAAAAATCTGATGGAGGAATAATTGGATTTATTAATTGCAATGGCGCCTCAAGGCGGCGATGGCGGCGGAAATCTTATAAGCACAATGATAATGTTCGGTGCTATCTTTTTAATATTTTTCTTTATGATAATAAGACCGCAGCAGAAGAGAGCTAAGGAACGTGAAAAGATGCTGTCAAATATCGAAAAAGGAGATAAAGTAGTCACAAGCGGCGGGCTTCATGGAATTGTAGCCGGACTCGAAGAGAAAACAGTTTTACTCCAGGTTTCTGATAATGTAAAATTAAAATTTGACAGATCAGCAATAACTTCAGTGATCACACAAAAAGAAAACAGTTAATCAAATACGGAATATTTTTATTCCTGATGCTCAGAGGTAAGATTATGTTTTGCACAGTTGAACAGGCAATCGACGAAATAAAAAATGGTAAGATCATCATAGTTGTAGATGATGAAGACAGGGAGAATGAAGGAGACTTTGTTTGTGCCGCAGAATATGTTACTCCCGACATAGTAAATTTTATGGTCACACACGGACGCGGAATGCTGTGTGTTGCTGTAAACGGTAAAAGACTTGATGAACTCGGACTTCCATTAATGGTTGATACTAATTCTGCATTGCACGGAACACAGTTCACCGTTACGGTTGATGCAGTGGAAGGCACAACCACAGGCATCTCAGCTTCTGACAGGGCTGTCACAATAAAAAAATTAATTGATAGTAAATCAGTTGCAGCAGACTTTGCCAGACCCGGTCATATTTTCCCGTTACGCGCCTTTGATGAAGGAGTACTTAGAAGAGCCGGACATACCGAAGCTTCTGTTGATCTGTGTAAACTGGCAGGAATAAAACCTGCAGGTGTGCTTTGTGAAATTCTCAGGGAAGATGGTGAAATGGCGCGCGTTCCTGATCTCACTAAGATAGCAGAGAGATTCAATTTAAAGATCATTACAGTCAAGGAAATCATCCGGCATAGAGTAAAAACGGAAAAATTAATAGAGAAAATCACTGATGTAAATTTCCCGACCAAGCATGGTGTATTCCGGTTAAATTTATATCGCAACCTTCTTGATAATAAAAAACAGGTTGCGCTTGTAAAAGGCTCTATCAGGGCTGATGAACCGGTTCTGGTAAGGATGCATTCTGAATGTTTAACAGGAGATGTTTTTCATTCACTGAGATGTGACTGTCATGATCAGCTTAACACAGCTCTTGACCTGATTGAACAGACAGGAAATGGTGTGCTTGTGTATATGAGGCAGGAAGGAAGAGGAATAGGTTTAACAAACAAGATCAAAGCTTACAAACTTCAGGAAGAAGGAAAAGATACAGTCGAAGCGAATGAACTGCTGGGCTTTAAACCGGATCTCCGTGATTATGGTATAGGTGCGCAGATATTGCTTGATCTTGGAATAAGGAAAATAAGGCTTCTCACTAACAATCCTAAAAAAGTTGTTGGTCTTGAAGGTTATGGTCTTGAAATAGTTGAACGTGTGCCCATTGAGATTACACCTAATGCGAACAATGAAATCTATCTAAAAACCAAAAGAGATAAATTGGGTCATATTATTCTTCAAAAAAACTATAACTAAATATCTGCGGAAACATAAAATGAAATCCTCAAAACTTGTTCTGCTGTTTTTATTTTTCATAGTGAACTATGCAAATGCACAGGATAAAATTTATCTTGCCCGCATAGAAGATGAAATAGATCTCGGGCTTTCGCCATATGTAGCCAGGGTAATTTCTGAAGCGGAAAAGAATGGTGCGGATGCTATTATCTTTAAGATTAATACTTTCGGCGGAAGAGTTGACGCGGCAACCCAGATAAAGGATGCTATCTTAAACAGCAAGGTGAAGACAATTGCATTCATTAATAACAGGGCAATATCTGCAGGTGCTTTAATTGCATTATCCTGTAACCAGATTGTCATGGTGCCGGGGAGTTCCATAGGCGCTGCAACCGTTGTAGATCAAAGCGGTGAGAAAGTTAGTGAAAAGTATCAATCATATATGCGATCAGAAATGCGATCCACTGCTGAGAAAAACGGAAGGAACACTCTTATTGCAGAAGGTATGGTTGATGAACGAATAGTTGTTGAAGGTCTTGTTGACAGCACAAAACTTATAACACTCACTTCAACTGAAGCACTAAAATATAAAATAGCGGATCATGTCGTAGAAAATATTGATGAGCTTTATTCAGTTTATAATTTCAGGAAAACCCAGACTATTGATATCACTTCAAACTGGGCTGAAGATGTAGTTCGCTTTTTAAACAATCCTATAATTTCATCCATACTTATAATGATCGGGTTCTTCGGTTTGTTTGCAGAAGTTAAAACTCCCGGCTGGGGAGTTCCCGGTACCGCCGGCTTAATTGCTTTAGCATTGTTCTTCGGCTCTTCATACATTCTTGAGCTCGCGTCGATTGTTGAAATATTGTTATTCGTTATCGGATTAATATTAATTGCAGTTGAAATTTTTGTTATACCCGGTTTCGGGTTTGCAGGTATTTCCGGGATTGTTTTAGTTGTATTATCATTATTCCTTTCACTGATAGGTGGTATGCCTTATTTTGATTTCAGTTTTATTTCAGTAGCCATTATACAGCTTACAGTCGCTTTGTTGGCCGCACTGCTGTTGATATTTATCCTTGCAAAGTATCTTCCCAAATCAAAAACTTTTCACAGGCTTGTTCTTGATGAAGAAGAATCTTCAACTCGAGGATTTGTGACTTACCCTAACCTTGATGAGCTGCTTGGAAAAGATGGTGTAGCATTAACTACATTACGACCCGCAGGTACAGCAGAAATTAGTGACAAACGTGTTGATGTGGTAACAGATGGTCAGTACGTTGAAAAAGGTGCGAAGATAAAAGTGATTAAAGTTGAAGGTGTTAAAGTTGTGGTGAAAGAAATTTAATCTGATTTAAACTTCTTCCACCACAATTAAAAATTTATTTAAGAAGCTCTACAATATTCGTATTCTTAATTTTTTCCTGGGTATAACCTTTTAGCAATCCTTTAGGTGTGTTTGCTTCCACTGAATAATATGTGTCAAGCTGTGTTTGAGTTCTTGATTTTTGTAAACAACCCTTATCAATATTAAAATAAATTTTCCCGCTTGCAGTTGTGACCGGTTTTCTAAAATTATATTTAACTCCCGGCTCTTCGTACTTTGAGTCACCTGTTACTTGAGTTTCCAACCCCGCATCAATCACAGCCAGTTTGTTATCATCAAACATTTCAAGATTTAAAACTTTGTAAAGAGTTTTGTTTACAATTTGAAATATCTGGAATCTTGATGCTGGCTGTACATTCGTCCAGGTTGAATCTTTTGCCATATTTTTTGCAGGCATTGTCCGTACTATCTGCATAATGACAGGCTTGAGCATAGTTTCATTCAGATCATTCTTCATCATTGCCTTCTCATTTGTTTTAACCGAATCAGACAGTCCGCGAAGTTTAAGAAATGTATTGATGATCCTATCAGTCTTACTAATGTCAATTATCTCACCTGATTTATTTATCCTTAGTTCAAATGGGTTGTTTGTCAGTGAGAGATAGTCGGAGTACTTAACTTTTTCCAGAGAGTCTGTCACTGTTGACGATTCGAATTGAATACGCTCATTAGCCGCATCGGCTTCCAGTTTAATTGAAGTGAACGTGCAGCTAAGATCCATTAAACCATCTTCATCTTTGTTGATAAGCTTTAAGTTAAGGAGATAACTGATTGTGCGTTTCATACCCTGATTAATTGTTGTATCAGCAACTACTGTTTGCTGGTTGTCAGAAATTGAAGTCAATCGGTATGAATAAGTTTTGCCGGGTTCAAAATTATACGCAAGTAAAAATGATTCATCCGGATTTTCCACTGTTGTTGTCTTAACATCAGTTGAATCGAAATTGTATTTAGTCTTTTCATCCAGAACAGTTTCCTCTTTTTTCTCACCACAGCTTATTAATATCAAAGCTGAAAAGAATGTTAAAAGTATTTTTTTCATTCAAGGTTCCTTAATTAATAAAGTAAATATTTTTTTCTTATTTGTTTGAAATTTTCCAGCTCATCAGTAAATGAATTATAAATGTCATCTGCTGGAATTTGTTTCATCAAAGATTCTCGTACAGTACTGTTACCGATCAGTCTGTCAAAATGCTCTTCGCGGAAATTAATTTTATCACCATACAATTTAATCAAAGATGAAATCAACTGGATGCCAAATTTTACAGCTTTAAATTTCAGTTTATCTGTAATTGAAATTGTTATTCCGTTGCAAGTCTTGCCCTCATACTTTGGTGATTCTGCTACACCGTGAAGATCCTGCGGAATGAATTGAGTGGAAAGGATTTCGATCCCACTTAAATCGAATTTTTTTAATTCGTTAATCAAATCTTCTGGATTAATAAACGGAGCCCCAATCTGCAGAAATGGTTTTTGTGTCCCGCGTCCTTCTGATATATTCGTTCCTTCAAGTAAACAGGTTGAAGGGTAAACAAGTATCGTCTCAAAATCCGAAATGTTCGGTGAAGGTTTTATCCACTTTAAATCCAGGTCATCATAAAATAGATCACGGGACCAATTCTGCATTTTAATTATCTGAATATCCGGGCGAAGGTTTTTTCCAGGTAAAACTTCTCCACAAAAGTAATCAGCGATTTCACCAATTGTCATTCCGTGGATAATCGGGAGTGGTGCAATTCCAATAAAGGATTGAAAAGAATTTTTCAGAACAGGTCCATCCACAATATTTCCGCTGTATGGGTTTGGTCTGTCAAGAACAATAAGAGGAATATTCATCCCAGCCGCAGCTTGCAGTACATAAAACATAGTTGAAATGTATGTATAGAATCTCGACCCCACATCCTGAAGATCGATCAAAATTAAATCTGACCCGTTAAGCATTTCATCTGTCGGTTTTAAAGTTTTACCATACAACGAAAAAAAATGTAATGACGAATCTTTGTTGGTAGTATCAGTGACTTTTGTTCCGGCTGAGAAATTACCTTCAAAGCCGTGCTCGGGTGACAGAACATTTAATACTTTTACCTGATTTATTTTTAAAAGTGTATCAAGCAGGTGAGTCCCATCTGAAAGCAGGGAAGTGTGATTAACCAATAATGTCAGCCGTTTGTTGAGTATCAGATCAAACTTTTCAGATAGAAGTATATCGGAACCAAGCATGATTTTTTTATTTGCTGGTTGATCTTGTGAACAGTTAACTGAAAAAAAAGAAAGGAATAAAAAAAATGTGAGAAGTGTTTTTATCATTATCAATTTATCAGACAAACTTCTTTGCCAATATCCATGCAGCTAATGTCATCCCATCCCAGATTGTATTATCTGAAATTAGCTCATCAACTTTATCAACAGATAATTCATGAAGTTCAAACTCTTCAGTATCGTCCGCTTTTAAAAAATCCCGGACTAAATCATTTGCAACAAACACGTGACACATCTCATCTGTAACACCGTTAAAAGGGGAGAAGAAGCCGGCAGGAATTAATTCTTTTGTTGAATATCCGGTTTCTTCTCTTAACTCTTTGACAGCATTTTCTTTTGGAGAAAGATTTTTTGAAATACTTCCGCAGGGGAATTCAAGACTTTCACGTTGATTCAGATACCTGTATTGGTTAACGAATAAAAGTTTTCCTGAATCGGTTACGGGGATTATCATTGTTGAACCACCGGTTCTTACAAAATGATATTCACCTTTTTTACCGTCTTCGATCTGAAATTCATCAAGCAGATAATCCCAGTATTTATTTGAGAGCAGAACTTTACTCGATAACTGTTTCCAGGTTTTTAATGACATCAGCTTGTATAATTATCTAACAGTTCATTTCTTGAAAAGAAGTGAGCTATTTCCTTCTCGGCATTTTCATCCGAGTCTGAACCATGAACAGCATTCTCAGCTTTATTAGCTGCGTATAATTTTCTAATTGTACCTTCTTCAGCTTGTGCAGGGTCGGTTGCGCCGATTAATTTTCTGTAACTTTCAACCGCGTTTTCTCTTTCAAGTGCTATCGGTATGCACGGACCGGACGTCATATAATCGACAAGTTCACCATAAAAAGGGCGTGCTTTGTGTACTTCATAAAATCCTTCAGCAGATGCTTTTGAAAGATGGATCATTTTCATTGCTTTAATTTTAAATCCTGCTTCTGTAATCTTCGCGATGATTTGTCCCACATAATTTTTTCTGACTGCATCCGGTTTAATTATCGCTAACGTTTTATTACCCAATTGTTTCTCCTTAATCTGAATATATCGTAATGGTTATTTCTTCTTTCCGGTTGATTTAGATTTAACTGATTTAGCTTTCATCTTTTTACCGGTTAATTTTGACTTCAATATTTTCTTTGAATGTTTTTTGTCTTTGTGCTTTTCTTTTTTCGAATCGCTCTTAACTTTCTTCTTGGCTTTCAAAGATTCAATAGCTTTTAACATTGTTGAACCAAGCTCTGCAGGACTTTCAACAACTTTTATCCCTGCTTTTTTCATCGCAGCCATTTTTTCTGTGGCTGTCCCTTTACCGCCTGAAATTATTGCACCGGCGTGACCCATTCTTCTTCCGGGAGGCGCGGTTCTTCCTGCAATAAAACCGACAACAGGTTTGCTTACATTTTTCTTAATGAAATCTGCGGCTTCTTCTTCAGCGCTTCCGCCGATTTCTCCGATCATGACAATGCCGTCAGTATCTTTATCTTCATTGAACAATTTTATAACATCAATAAACCTTGAACCGATTACAGGGTCACCGCCAATACCAACACATGTTGATTGCCCGAGATTTACATCTGTTAATTGTTTAACTGCTTCATAAGTCAAAGTGCCGCTGCGTGATACAACACCAATTCGTCCTTGTTTATGAATGAAGCCGGGCATAATTCCGACCTTTGCCATTCCGGGGGAGATAACACCAGGACAGTTTGGTCCGACTAACACAACATCTTTTTCTTTTATTGAATTGTAAACTGAGATCATATCATTTGCAGGTATACCTTCGGTAATGCAGATGATAACTTTTATTCCGGCGTTTGCAGCTTCAAGTATTGCATCAGCCGCAAATGCAGGAGGAACAAAAATAACTGATGTATTTGCTTTCTGTTCTTTAACTGCTTCTGAAACTGTGTTATAAACCGGAATCTTGTTATGTATGGAACCACCTTTGCCGGGTGTAACTCCTGCGACAACTTTAGTTCCGTAATCAATCATTTGCTGAGTATGAAATGAACCTTCGCCGCCGGTTATTCCCTGAACAACCAAACGTGTTTTTTTATCCACAAGGATTGCCATTTGAATTACCCTTGAATTATTAAAATTGTGTTGAAATTATGGTGACAAAGTTAAGGATTTTGAAGGAAATATCATCAGGAAAATTAGTTGTATTATGGTATTTATTCATCACGATCTGAACTAAAAAGAAATTGTCACCAGTTCTTAATAAATATTAACCGCCATTTTTCCTCATCGATTTTTATTTTTACTACCTTGTTTTCAGAAAACTTCATCGTAAAAATATTATTCTTAAAATTATTGTAATTAACAGGATAATCCTCTCCCTCTTCTATTAAATATATTTCCATATCTTTATAAAAAGTTATTACTCCTCTTGCTCTGAATTCATCAAGATGTAGTAATAGTAGTTTATTACTTTTTTTCAATTTTAAATCCTGATATGTCACTAAATAGTCATTTGAATACATACAACCACCGCAGTAACCAGATCTATACTCACCAAAATACCATTCCACATCTGAAATTATATAACCAAATACTCCACTATTTAATTTTACAACTTTTTCAAATCTTTCTGCTTTAATAACGAGACTATCATTATGTATTACAAAATCTTTCGTCATCATTGGATTTGCAAAATCATGTGTCGTATAAATATTGAATAAATCTTTATCAATAATTTCAACTCTGTGCTCAACAGTCCCACTTCGAAAGTCGACACCATTCAGGTATGGAAACTCGTATCTCATCAAACTTGTTACATTTTTAATGGTTTCTACTTCTTTTTCAAAGTTTAACCACCCGTTTGTAGTATTAATAAAAATGGGTGAAACAGATGAGTCAAATTTTGCTGGTAATATTTTAGAATAGAGTAAACTATCCATAAATAGATTCTGTGGAAATAATCTATTGTAATCCGAAAAAACTTCATTGTCAGTTTTTTTTAAGAAGAAAAAACTGTTTTTCTTTTTCGCAATGAATCCACATCCACAACATTAACCCTGACTCTGATTTCATTAGCAAGTTTTGCGCTTATATATGCAAATGCTTCGATCGGTATCGTCAAATCCATTGTATATCCTAGTGAATCTATGTTCTTAGAATATTTGACCTTCGATTCAGGTCTTATCATTCTAAAACCGTAATTGGAAGAATCGTATTCACTTTCAATAAATCTTTCTCTATTACCGTTCTTGACTTTTTGTGAGCCTGGAAAAAAGAGGAAATTAGTAATTCCATAAGGAATACTTTTTAATTTGAATTTGTTATAAACTTCTCTATCAAAATCCCTGTCAATGAATTCTTTAAGGTACTTATCCTCCTTTTCTAATTCATTATACCTGCATCCAAATTCTTCATCAATTTTAACGTATGGATTTCTCCATTCTTTCTTGAATCGTTTTAAATCATTGGTGTTTTTGAATTGATATAAACCTTTGCCAAGATTGATATAAACATTTTCACTATCCCTCAGTTCGGGAATGGCAAAGATTACTTCAACGTGATCACCTTTTTCATAGGGTTTATTAAGAATCAAATCATCATCTCTAATAAAAAGTTTAATTTTTACAGAAAGTGAATCGACCCAGATTGAACCTTTGATTTCACAGTCTGACTTAGAATGATAATTTTCTATTCCACTTATCGGAAAGAATGTTAGTTGAAGAGAATCTTTTCCCACGATATGCTGCTGTGCCTGAAGAATTAAATTATTAGTTAACAAACAAAACAAGAAAAGGAGATGCCCGGTTTTCATAATACTATTCCATAATAATTTTTGCCATCCTGAATATTTTTTCTTCCTCAAATTGATTCCCGAGAATTTGCATGCCGATCGGAAGTCCATCGGAGTTTTTTGCTATTGGAATACTTAGCCCGGGAATACCTGCCAGGTTCGCTGACGTTGTATAAATATCACTGAGATACATTTCAAGTGGATCAGAAGATTTTTCACCAAACTTAAATGCTGTGGTTGGAGTCGTTGGTGTAATGAGTAAATCAACTTCACTAAATGCGTGGTCAAAATCTTCTTTGATTAATCTTCTTATCTTCTGAGCCTTGCGATAGTATGCATCATAATAACCTGCGGATAAAACATAAGTGCCGAGCATAATTCTTCTTTTTACTTCGGAGCCGAATCCTTCTGTCCTTGAGTTGACATACATCTCATTCAGGTCAGAAAAATTCTGTGATCGATAACCATATCTCGCACCGTCATATCTAGCTAAGTTGGATGATGCTTCTGCAGTTGTAAGAATATAGTAAGCTGAGATTGTGTAATCTGTCATAGGCAGTGAAACTTCTTTTACTGCCACACCTTTTTGTTTTAATTGTTCGATGATCTTTTCTATTGCGGATTTTATTTCTTGATCTAATCCTTCGGCAAAATATTCTTTTGGAATTCCAACTGAAAAACTTTGTATGTTGTTCATTGACAAAAGATAATCAGGAACATCTTTTGGAACTGATGTTGAATCATTTTCATCTTTGCCGGAAATGATGCTTAGCAGAAGAGCAGCATCATAAATATTTCTTGTGAATGGACCTATCGAATCAAATGACGAAGCAAATGCTGTCAATCCATATCTTGATACTCTGCCATAAGTTGGCTTCAAACCGTAGATTCCACAGAAAGCTGCGGGCTGCCTGATTGATCCGCCTGTGTCAGTACCAAGTGATGCATCGCAAAGATAAGCAGCTACAGCAGCGGCTGAACCGCCGCTTGAACCGCCGGGAACCCGTGATTCATCAACCGGATTTAATACGTTGCCAAATGCTGAATTTTCATTCGATGAACCCATTGCAAATTCATCACAGTTTGTTTTGCCTATGATAATCGCATCTTCATCAATTAATTTTTGAACTGCAGTTGCTGTATAGACTGATTCAAAATTTTTTAGAATGTTCGATGAACAGGTAGTTCTTTTTCCTTTTATTGACAGAACATCTTTCACTGCAATTACGCAACCAGCAATTCTGCCTGCATTGCCTGAAAGAATTTTTTCCTGAATTACTTTTGCCTGTTCAAGTGAATCGGGATAGACTTCATTGAAAGCGTTCAGGTGTGATTGTGATTTGATACGATTTAAAAAAAAGGAAGCATTATCAACTAAGGATAATGTTCCTGATTTTATTAGACTAATTTTTTCGGAATAGTTTGAATACGGAAGCAATCAATTTCCTAAATGAAATTTCCTTGAAGAAGTGAAAGAGAACTAAAAAATGAAACTAACGGTTGACCTAACTTTTATCAGATTTTTTATCTGAATCAGTTACCTTGATTTCTTCTTCAACATCTTTCAAAGATTTTTTGAATTCCTTCATACCTTTGCCAAGACCCTGAGCAAGTTCAGGAATCTTCTTAGCACCAAACAATAAAAGTATGACCAGCAGAATCAGAATTATTTCACCGGCGCCTAAGTTACCAAACATAATTTTACCTTTTAGTTATAAATATATTTTGCAATTGAATTAAAAATAAACGCACCATCAGTTTTACCAAGTACCGGATCACAGCATCTTTCAGGGTGCGGCATCATTCCAAGAATATTTCCTTTTTCATTTATGATGCCGGCAATATCTAATACAGAGCCATTCGGGTTGTACTCATCATCGGTTGAATCTGCTGATGAATACTTAAAAACTATCTGGTTATTTTTTATCAGTTTTGAAATTGTTGCTTCATCGGCAAAATAGTTTCCTTCACCATGCGCAACAGGAATTTTTAATGTTCTTTCTTTTTCAATTCCTTTTGTAAAGATGGTATCGTAGTTTTCAACACTTAGTGTAATATCCTTGCAAACAAATTGAAGAGATTTATTTTTCAACATTACTCCCGGCAGTAAACCAGCTTCAAGTAATATTTGAAAGCCGTTACAGATGCCGATTACTTTTCCACCTTTCTCAGCAAATTCTATAACAGAATTCATGATAGGGGAGAATCGCGCTATCGAACCAGTACGGAGATAATCGCCGTAAGAAAATCCTCCCGGCAAAACTATAACATCACTTTGTTTCAGATCAGTATCTTTATGCCAGAGGAATTCAACATCATAATTAAGAACTTTGTGTAATGAGAAATATGCATCGTGATCACAGTTAGAGCCGGGAAATACAACTACACCAAATTTTGGTTTCATTTAACTTCCTCAAGAGTGAATTCATAATCTTCCATAATGGGATTGGAGAGAAGTTTATGACAGTACTCTGAAACTTCTTTTTCTGCGGAAGATTTATCATTAACATCAACTGTGAACTCAATGAATTTACCAATTCTTGTGCCGCTTATGTTTGTAAGTCCCAGATGAGCAGCTCCCTTTTCAACTGCTTTGCCTTGGGGGTCGAGTATAGATGGACGGCGTTTAATTATTACCTGTGCTTTGTACAATTTTACTACCTGTTAAGAATTTTTTACGGATTCAGTATTTATTTCGTCTTTGAAAACCAGTGATAAACTGAGCGAAAAATACCAAATATGATGTTGAAAACAAAGATATAGAAGAGTCCTTCATACGAAGTGAAGATGAGAAGAACGATAGCGGCAACAATTATTACTGAATGAACTGGTTTTTCAAGTAAACCCTTTAATGAAATTTTTGGGAGTGTATCATACTTTATTTTACTAACCATCAGGAAGGATAGAAGAAGCACTAACGGTATTACGAAATCTGAATAAGGTTTGTCAAATCCCTGTTGTTTGTAATAAGCTAGCACAAATGCAGCAACTGTAATTGCTGATGATGGTATCGGTAATCCTGTAAAATAATTTTTTGAAAACCCTACAAGTTGAACATTAAATCTTGCAAGCCTGAATCCACCTGCGAGCATTAGAAGTGAGCTGATTATTATCCCGATAGTACCTATTGAATGAAGTGAAGTGCTATAAACAAGGAAGGAAGGTGCTGCACCAAAACTGACTACATCTGATAGAGAATCGAGTTCAACTCCAAGTTTACTGCTTGAGTGTGTTAATCTCGCAACGGCTCCATCCAATGCATCAAAGATTGAGGCAATGATTATTAACCATGCTGCATAATTAAAATTACCTGTACTTGCATTTATAATGGATAAGAATCCGCAAAACATATTCATTGATGTGAATAAGTTCGGGATGAATGAAGCGTTAATCCTGAATCGGTTCATTACCGTTACGGGATTTCAAAAAGAATAGTTTCACCAGCAGATACTTTGTCATCTTTCTTAACTTTTTCTTTCCAGTCAAAGGGTACAACAACATCAACCCTGCTACCGAATTTTATCATACCAAATCTTTCACCCATTTTAACTGAATCATTCTCAGTTAGTTCATATATGATTCTTCTCGCAACAAATCCTGCAACCTGCGTAAAGAATACTTTTCCTTTTTCATTTGATATAACAAATTCAGATCTCTCATTTACTTCTGAGGCTTTGTCTTCGAATGCCGCGACATATTCACCTTTATGATATTTAACGTGTTCAACTATTCCTGAAATCGGAATTCTGTTAACGTGAACATTCAACGGAGACATAAAGATGGAAATCTGTTTAGCTTTTCCTTTAATAAAATTATTATCAACTACTTCCTTAACGAAAAGAACAGTTCCATCAGCAGGTGATACAACAATATTATTTTTATCCGGTGTTATCCTTTCCGGATCTCTGAAAAAATTTAATGTGAAAATTAAAAATGCTAAAGGAATGATTATCAGAATTGCTTTTAAATATGGGTTCTGAATAAAAAAACTTACTGCAATAAGTGCAAAAACTATTATTGCAATAATTCCAATAGTTGAATATCCGTATTTAGTAAACATTCTTTCAGGAACTCGTTAATTGGAACAGGTGGTCAGTATATTTTTTAACTTCAGAAGGTGTTGAAATTTTAAAGGGATTAACTGCTTTTGAATCTTTTTCATTCGGCAGAAGTTTGACACTTAAAGGGGTAAAATCATTAACCAGAAAAAGTTTGTTATCAACTTTACCAAACACACAAATAAATTCAGCAAGTGTTTCGCCACGACGTTCAAAAAAGGCTTTTAAAACCGCATTAACTTTAGAACAAATGCGTCCTATCAGTTTAATATCATCATACGTACATAAGTCAAAAGCTATAAGATGGCTTTCTGTAATTATTGAATCCTTTCCGCCATTTAAATGATATTCAAATATCGGGAGTGATAACTGCGTTCCTTCTTTTAACGAAAATATTTTAGAAGTTCTTTTATCCGTTACATTAAGGATTTTAATAACAAACGGTAGTTGAGTGTATTTTAATAGTTTAAGTGTAGTTTTTCCCTGTACTTTATGAAAAGCAATTGGAATATGATACTCTCTTAAATATTCAAAAAAATAAGAGTTTATGGCGGCAAATTTCTCTGCTATTCCTTTTACCTTAACTTTTTTATCACCATTTAACTGGATTGAGTCGGTGTATTCAACGGCAGTAAAATTTTCTCCGTCGAATGGAAAGGACTTTAAAGGATTTTCGCCCGCATTCTGTGCGATGTTTTGTTTAAACTCCAAATGTTCCTTGTTAAAATTTTGCCGTGAAATTATGAAATTAAAGTGTATAAAGTCAAATCAATATGTTATATTTGAGCCAAAATTAAGTAAAAACAAGCAATAAACTTGACCAACAGGAGGATTACCGGATGAAAGGTGGAATGCAGGGAATGCTGAAACAGGTGCAAAAAATGCAGGCTGAGATGAAAAGAGTACAGGATGAGCTGGGAAATCTCACCGTTTCTGAAGAAGCTGGAGGAGGAATTATTAAGGCAACAGCTAACGGAAATAAAGAGCTTATTTCAATAGAAATTGACCCGCAGGTTATTAAAGCGGACGAAAAGGAAATACTTGAAGATCTGGTTGTTGCGGCTGTAAATAAAGCATTATCATCAGCAAGTAAGTTAGCTGAAGAGGAAATGGCTAAAGTGACAAAAGGTATGATTCCTCCCGGATTAAATATTCCCGGATTTTAATGTGCAGATAGCTCAGCCATTATTAATTGCGATTGATGAACTTAGCAAGTTGCCGGGAATCGGTAAAAAAACTGCACAAAGGCTTGCGCTTCATTTATTAAAAGGTGAAGAATCTGAAGTACAAAATCTTTTGATTGCAATTAAAAATCTTAAAGATAAAATTCAGTTTTGTTCAAGATGTTTTAATCTATCAGAATTTGAACTTTGTGATATTTGCAATAATCCTAAAAGAGACAATTCTTTACTTTGTGTTGTTGAGGAAGCCAGTGATGTTATTGCAATTGAAAAAACACACGAATATTCCGGATTATATCACGTGTTAGGCGGAGTACTTTCACCGTTATCAGGAATAACACCGGAGTCACTAAAAATAAAAGAACTGCTTAAGCGTTTTGAAGTTGAAGAAATTAAAGAAGTTATACTTGCAGTTAATCCCGATACCGAAGGTGAAACAACATCGTTATATCTTGCTAAATTAATCAAACCGCTCGGGATAAAAGTCTCAAGAATAGCTAGAGGTATACCTATCGGTGGAGACCTCGAATTTTCAGATGAAGCTACAATCGGAAGAGCAGTTTCAGGTAGAATTAGTTTGTAAGATTTAGAACAAGTATATGGTTATGTCAACAAATTTGACCGGAAACATTGTCCTTCAATTTGTATAATTATATCAGATGAAAAAATATCTCCTCATATTTTCAATGTTATTGTTTACTTCTTGTGATTTGTTTGATACCCGTGATGCAGAACAGCCCGACCAGGGACGATCAACATTCGAACAAGCTTTTGAACCGGGGATAGTAATTTCAAATCTGATAAATGCTTTCAATGATAAGAACGCTGAAAACTATCTTGCTTGTTTTGTTGATTCAGCATTTACAGATAAAGAGTTTCTGTTTCTTCCGACAAGTTCTGCTATATCGCAATTTCCGGTTCTTTCTGAAGATTGGACAAAGAGAGAGGAAGAAGCGTACTTTAATAATTTAAAGGTAAGGACAGAACAAAATATTCCTGTAACACTTTCTTTTTCAAACCAGGTTGAAAATCCTTTAGGTGATAGTCTGCAGTTCACTGCTAACTATATATTGAATCTGCCAAACAACTCCGGCTTACCAGTGAATTATCAAGGCGATTTAATTTTCAACATGATAAGAGACTCAAGATCTGTTTGGGTAATTTATTATTGGCAGGATATAAAAACGTCAACTGAATTACCTGGATGGAGTGAATTAAAAGGCTGGCTGGCAAATTAATGTCATCTGCAAAAAAAATATCAGGTTTATTGATTCTTATTTTTGTGGTTTATTCTTACGGATGTACAAATCCCTTTGCCCCCAAATTTGATGAGAATTCTTCTGACAATAATTCCATTCTAACAGATTTAAAAACAGTTGAAGGTGTTTTCCAGAATTTTCAGTATGCTTATACTTTTAAGGATACAGCAATATATGGTGAGTTAATAAGTCCGGATTTCATTTTTACATATCGTGACTATGACGCAGGATTCGATGTATCGTGGGGAAGAGATGAAGAGATGAAAACCACCTACGGCTTGTTCAATAATGCTCAGCGGTTAAACCTTATATGGAATAATGTTGTTATTTCTTCACAGGATTCAGCCACAGCTAATATCGTAAGAAGTTTTAATCTTACAGTGACATTTAACCCAACCGATGTGATACGGCTGGATGGCAGAGTTAACCTGCTGCTCGTAAAGAATAGTTCAACAGAAAAGTGGGCTATTGTGCGTTGGGTTGATGAATCTAATTTCTGAAACTTTGTTTAACTTAGTTCATAATTTTTTATCAATTAATTTTAGACTGTATTGATTTTCTTTTTCTGGATACGCGAATCAATAAAAATAATCGGCAGAGCAAAGCTTTCATTTATTCTGTCTCTGATCTCAACAACTATTTCAGTTATCTTGATTATTGCTTCCATAACCTCTTTTCAATTATCAGATGCGCTTAAGTCCAGATTAACAAGGAACCTTACGATTAATATGTTCCTTAAAGACAATATTGCTTCAGAGCAGGTTGCATCACTTCAGGATTCATTACAACAAATATCATCAGTAAAAAAAGTTAAGTATATAAGTAAAGAAAAAGCTGCTGAGATATTCATTCAACAGACGGGAGATGATTTTAGAAAAATACTTGACTATAACCCTTTGCCGGCGTCATTCTCAATTTCGATCGGAGAA
The DNA here is from genome assembly GCA_016700155.1 of Ignavibacteriales bacterium. NCBI lineage: Bacteria > Pseudomonadati > Ignavibacteriota > Ignavibacteria > Ignavibacteriales > Ignavibacteriales bacterium. The sequence goes on along the minus strand of CP065001.1, from coordinate 2,446,730 downwards.
GAAGCACTATCAAATGACTCCTTAAATACGTTGTTGACCCGCTTAAAAAAAATCGATTCGGTAGATGAGGTTGTTTATCAGCAGGAGTTCATTTCTGAATTAATAAAGTATCTGGATTCTTTTAAAAAATATTTACTGCTAGCTACGGCGGTATTAATCCTTATTTCATTGTATGTAGTTTATAGTACGATAAAATTAATTATCAGTTCGAAGTACAGTGAACTCGAAACAATGAAACTTGTTGGGGCTAAACTATCAACAATAAAACTCCCGATAATTTTTAATGGACTGATTGTAGGGCTTATTGCCGGGATACTGTCAGCAGCATTTTATTTTCTAGTTACCAGGTATGCAGGCGGACTGATAAGTCTTGAAAAGTATTTTGATATGAATAATGTATTTTATTTAGCAGTAGCAATAGGAAGCGGTCCGCTTCTTAATCTGCTTGTTAGTGTAATCGCTTTAAGGAAAATCTCCCTTAAAATTTGAAGTAAGAGCATTATTTTGTAATTTTTCGCCCGCTAAAATTTAGCTGAATACAATTTATCAGACAGTTGTCATTAGCATTTAAATATTGAACAATATCTTTCATAAAATAAACTACTGTGAAAAATAAATTAATCCTTTCCGTCATATTATTCCTTTTGATTTGCAACATCCCGATTTATAGTCAGTTATTTCCTGATTACAAAGAAAGATCATTTTCCGCAAAAACTGATTCCTTATTGCTTTCCACATATAAGTTAGAAGCTACTGAAGGGAGTATAAACCCGGATGAATTTTTTGTTGGTCCCGGAGACAAAATGTTTATCTCTATACGCGGATTAGAAGAAGCAATATTTAACCTTGTTATTGATCAGGAAGGATTCCTTTATATTCCTAAAGCAGGTGGAATTGATTTAAATCATTGCACACTTTCTATGGCAAGAAATAAAATAAAGAATGGAATAAATAAAAATTATAGAAATGTTGAAGTATATATTTCCTTAGCGGACTTCAGGAAAATAAAAGTATCATTGTTAGGTGATGTTGAAAAACCATCCACATATACACTAAGTGCCAACTCAAGATTGATTGATCTTGTTGTAATTTCAAAAGGATTAACACCTACCGCAAATTACAGAAACATCAAAATTACATCGCGGGATAAAAATGAAAAGTATTATGACCTCCTATCTTTTCTCCGTTATGGTAATAAAGAGAATAATCCATATCTGAAAGAGGGAGACATAGTTCTTGTTGACAGGATAGATGAAGTTGTTTCCATATACGGAAGGATAAAATATCCAGGCAAGTATGAATTTGTTGAAGGCGAATCAATCTACAACTTATTAGAACTTGCAGGAGGATTGTTAAGCAAAGCAAGAATTGATTCAATTGAAGTAATGAGATTCAGCGATGATGGGAAACGACAAATAAGTTATTACTATTCTTTTGAAGAACTAAAAAATAATCACCTGAAATTAAACAGGCAGGATTTAATAACTGTTAGAGAAATCCCTGACTACCTTGTAGATAGATATGTTAGAATAGACGGATTTGTAAAATATCCCGGGTTTTATAAAATAATAAAAGATAGCACTACGCTTACGGATATAATTAAGGAAGCAGGCGGTTTCAAGAAAGAAGCTTCATTAACGGAAGCTACATTAACAAGAACTCAAGGCATTGCTGATGAAGATCCCGAATTTGAAAGACTAAAATTAATTCCGCGTGCTGATATGACTGAAGATGAATATGATTATTTAAAATCCAAATCTCGTCAAAAAACCGGAAGAGTTGTTGTGGACTTCGTTGCATTATTTGAAAATGCTGATCTTTCTGAAGATGTTGTTCTAAAAAAGGAAGATGTTATCAACATTCCAGAATCAAAAAACTATATCATTATGTTGGGACAAGTGATAAATCCTGGAAAATTAATCTATCACGAAAATCTTACTATAGAAGATTACATTCAGCTTGCAGGAGGTTTCGGCTGGCGCGCACTTGAAAATGATGTGCGTATTATTAAAGCAAGAACGGGCGAATGGATTGATGCAGATGATATTGAAATTCTGGAACCTGGTGATACTATCTGGATACCTGAGGATCCACCAGGACCTAAATTTTGGGATGTCTTTACAACTTCACTACAAATTCTTGGACAGGTTGCTGCGGTCGTAGCTGCAACTATAGCAGTCATTGTTGCATCGAGGTAAATCATGACATATCACGACATGCTTCACACAATAATTCAATATAAAAACCAGATTCTAAAAATTACGGTTTTAACTACAATATTTTTATTTCTGATTTTATATTTCATTTATCCCGTGTCCTATCGTGCGCCTGTTACTGTTCTTCCGCCTGAAAAAAATTCTTCAATGGGAGGTTTGAGCAGTCTGCTTTCTGGTTCCGGATTTACTGATTTGTTAACCGGCGGACTGAACAGTGCAACATCACAGCTTTACGCCGAAATTTTAAGAAGCCGTTCAGCTTCCATTTATGTAATTAATAAACTCGGAATACAGAATTTGTATGATGAAGAAAATTTATATAAGGCAGCTCAACAGCTTAGCGGAGATCTGGAAATAGAAATAAACAAGGAAGGTTTGATAAAACTTAATGTAGAAGTGAAAACGAAATACATTCCAATGATTTTTGGCGAAAATGAGGAAAAGAAAAATCTATCAGCAAAGATCTCAAACGCGTTTGTCGAAGCACTGGATAAGATTAATCGCGAGAAACTCAGTTCAAAAGCAAAACGTGCAAGAGTTTATATTGAATCACAATTGACACTAACAAAAGCAAACCTTGATTCAGTTGAAACTGCATTAATGGTTTTTCAAAAAGAACATAAAACTATTTCTCTTCCCGAGCAATTGAAAGCTGCCATCGAAGCTGCAGCAGAATTAAAAACGGAAATGATTAAGAGTGAAATTGAACTTGGATTAGCCCAGACAAATTTCAGAGAAGATGATAAAACAGTTATAGCTTTAAGAAAGAAGATAGAAGAACTGCGTGAACAGTATAAAAAAATGGAAGTAGGAAATGAGGATTACTTACTCGCATTTAAAGAAGTCCCGGAATTAGCGAGAACTCTTGCCAAACTTGTGCGCGATGTCAAAATTCAGAATGAAGTTTATCTTATACTGCAGCAGCAATATTACAAAGAGAAAATTCAGGAGAACCGTGATCTGCCGACTGTTGAAGTTCTTGATGAAGCAATCCCTCCATTGCGGAAATCCAGCCCAAAAGTTGTGTTCTCATCCATAGCCGGAGCAATTTTTACATTCGTTTTTATGAGTATGATTTTCATCTTTAAAGAAAAGAAAAATTACGAACTGAAAAAACTGACCGGAGGCAAAGATATTGTATAAGTATACTGCTGTTGTCGCTGGTGGTGCCGGTTTTCTTGGCTCACATTTATGTGACCGCCTATTAGCAGAAGGGCTAAAAGTAATTTGCATCGACAATCTCATTACAGGGAATATTGACAATATCTCACATCTGATTGGAAATGAAAATTTTGAATTTGTAAAACACGATATAACAAACTACACTTACTTACCTGGTAGGATTGATTACATTTTACATTTTGCATCTCCTGCAAGTCCCATTGATTATCTTAAACTTCCGATTCAGACTTTAAAGGTAGGTTCATTAGGTACGCACAAAGCTCTTGGGCTGGCAAAAGAAAAGAAAGCAAGATTCTTACTTGCCTCAACATCTGAAGTTTACGGCGATCCTGTTGTACATCCTCAAAGTGAGGAGTATTGGGGAAACGTAAATCCCATTGGTCCCCGTGGAGTTTATGATGAAGCAAAAAGATTTGCTGAAGCACTAACGATGGCATATCACAGGTATCATGGAGTTGATACAAGAATTGTAAGAATATTCAATACGTATGGACCAAGAATGCGTTTGAATGATGGTCGTGCATTACCAGCATTTGTCGGTCAGGCATTAAAGGGTGAGGATATTACAGTGTTTGGTAATGGTTCTCAGACGAGAAGTTTTTGTTATGTTTCAGATCAGGTTGATGGCATTTACAAACTGCTTATGTCTAATGAAGTAGAACCTGTTAACATTGGAAATCCGGATGAAATAACCATCTTACAATTTGCTGAGGAAGTAATTAAACAAACGGGTTCCAAAAGCAAAATTATTTTTAAAGAACTTCCTGTTGATGACCCTCAAACACGTCAGCCAAATATTGAAAAAGCAAAAAAAGTATTGGGATGGGAACCTAAAGTTGATCGGCAAAAAGGACTGGAAAAAACGATCAAACATTTTATAGAAATTCTATAGTTGCTTTTTGACCAATCAAAATGAAAACAAGTAAATTCACTTCAACAGTTTCCGGCGCCGCTATTTTTATAGCTGTAGTTTCAATACTATCAAAGGGTCTAGGTTTTTTACGGGAAATTCTGTTTGCGGGGATTTACGGATTATCGACAGAATTTGATATTTATCTTATCGGTGCTGTCATTCCGCTGACTATAAATACAATAATCTTGTGTATAGGTCAAAACTACTTTATACCAACTTACAATAAGGCGAAGAGTGACAATACAATAAATCTAAATGTTTTTGTCAGAACTAATTTTTACTTATTCATTGTCGCCGGTTTGGTTTTAGCATTAATACTATATATGAATAGAGAAAATATTCTCGATCTTTTCTTAGGCGGTTCAGAACAAAATATTATTCAAACTACTAACCATGTTTTTATTTTGTTCTTACTCTCAATTCCAATCACTGCCGGAATATCTATTTTAATTGGCTATCAACAAAGTAATCATGAGTTCAGGTATTCAATTATCTCAAACATTATTCCAAACATAACAGTTTTATTTTTTGTTTATTTTTGGGGAAGTGATATGATAGTTGCAATTCCAATCGGTTTTATTGTTGGTAACTTAATACAGATTAGTTACTTGATGTTTAGTTCAAAAGAACTTTTTACAAAAGTTAATGCTTCGATTTCACAATTGACATTGCTGTTAAAAAGCAGTTTGAGCAGTATTTTAATAGTAGTCCTCATAGAAAGTATTGGTCAGCTTTATTTGATTTCGGATAGGTTATTTTATGAATCAATAACTGAAGGTGGAATTTCTGCGTTGAGTTATGCGCAAACTATTTTTTTCTTACCTATCTCTATTCTCACAATATCACTTTCCACAGCAATTTTCCCTAAGTTTTCAATTTTATACCAAGAAAAAAAAAAGGAAGAATTAGAGAGAATATTCAGTACAGGTATCCTTATCAGTGTTGGGATTTTCGTGCCTATAATGATTCTTTTCATTTTCTATGGGGATACAATTACTAAGATATTTTTTGAGAGGGGGAAGTTTTCCTTTATCGATACTGTAAAAACTTCTGATGTTCTGTCATATTATGCATTCGGCATAATCTTCTATTCTATCTATGGTGTTATTAATAAATTATTATATAGCATAGGAATGATAAAAAAATTATTGCTGATTACAATTATAGGGATAGTACTCAAAATAATATTAAATATTATCCTTGTGGAACAATATGAACAAAATGGATTGGCTGTGAGTACCACATTAAGCTATTTATTCTTTTTTGTCACATCGTTTTTTATTGTTAATAAAAACATCTTGAATAGTAAAAGAAAAGTTTTTATTCCAAACCTTGTTTATTACTCGGTGAATGCCTTAGCTGCTTTTATTTTTACAAAAATATTTGTTCAGTTTATGCAAGCTTTTCATATAGGTACGTTTTACGAAATAATAATATTTATAACTGTCTATTCAACGAATTTATTTATAGTTAAAAGCAATTTGTTGAACATATTTTCTTCGATCATTAATAATTTTTCTATGTCTTACAAATCATGACTGAAAAAAAATATGATTTCCGTAAACAGCTTTATGATGCTTATGTAACGACATTTAAAAATTATATAAGTAATGAAAACAATTATTCAAATGAATCACTGTTTGCAGGATATAAAAAAAGATATCTGAAATATCTCTCTGGATTTTCGAAGAATGCCTCTGTAATAGATATCGGTTGTGGTAATGGATTATTGCTTCAGTTTCTTTATAAGGAAGGATTTAACAATTTATACGGGATTGATATTTCTGATGAACAAATCAATATTGCAAGATCTAGAGGATTAAATGCTGATAGTTATGATGTGTTTTCATTTTTAACAGAACACAAAAAAAAATATGATATAGTTTTTGCAATGGATGTTATTGAACATTTATACAAAAAGGAATTGTTTGATTTTTTCAGGGGGATTCATTCAATACTCAACGAAAATGGTTTATTAATAATTCAAACTCCGAACGGTGATGGAATTTCCCCTAATCATATCATTTATGGAGATCTTACTCATCTAACGATATTTAATCCCAATTCTTTAAGCCAAATATTGCGATTAGTCGGATTCGATGAGATAAATAGTTTTGAAACTGGTCCTACAACAAAAGGATTTCTAAGTACTATAAGACTAATTTTGTGGAAAATCATCAGGGTTATTTTTATGGCGGTTAGAATTATTGAAACAGGTGGGTCAGAAAAAATATTAACACAGGATTTTACTTGTACAGCACGAAAAAGAAAGCCCGATAACAAATGATCATCTCACAAACCCCATTACGGATAAGCCTTTGCGGAGGCGGAACAGATTTTAAAGAATATTATCAGTTAAAGGAAGGATTTGTTGTCTCATCCGCGATTGATAAATATATTTTTGTCATTATCAAAGAAAGATTTGATGATCTCATTTATGTTAACTATACAAAAAAAGAAATCGTCAGTTCTGTTGATGAAATTCAGCACGAACTCGTGCGTGAAGTCCTGCGAAAGTCAAAGCTTGATAAAGGCATAGAAATTACAATGCTTGCCGATGTCCCTTCAGAAGGATCGGGTTTAGGTTCATCAAGCAGCTTAACAGTCGGGTTATTAAATGCTGCTTACCATTATAGAGGATTCCAGGTAACACATGAACAACTGGCAAAAGAAGCATGCGAAATCGAAATTGATACTCTAAAAAAACCTATAGGCAAACAAGATCAGTACATTGCCGCATACGGCGGGTTGAAAGCAATTAAGTTTAATAAGGATGAAACTGTCGAAACGGAAGCCATTGAACTTCCAACAAATTTAAAAAGAAAACTTGGAGCTAACCTTCTACTGTTCTACACTAACATTACAAGGAGCTCCTCAACAGTACTAACTGAACAGAAAAAATCTATAAGTGATAAGCTTGATTATCACGATTCAATAAAAAAATTAGCTTATGATACAGAAGGAAGTTTGTTGAACGGAAATGTTGATGATGTAGGCCGATTACTTTCTGAAAACTGGGACTTAAAGAAAAATTTATCCTCAAATATTTCAAATGCGGAAATAGATAAAATGTATTCAACCGCAATTAATGCAGGAGCAGTTGGAGGTAAAATTGCTGGTGCAGGCGGTGGGGGATTTTTGTTAGTATACTGTAAACGTGAGGATCATGATAAGTTGCGCGAAGCAATGCAGGATTATCGCGAAATGCCGTTTATGCTTGAACCGCAAGGAAGTAAAATAATTTTTAACTATAAGCGTTATGATCTTAAGTAGCATCAAAACATCTTTAGCAGCAATGGAGTGCATTCTTATATGAGTTTAGTTTTAGTAACAGGTGGTGCTGGTTTCATCGGCTCACATACAGTCGATAAGTTAATAAGTCTTGGTTATGATGTTAGAATACTCGATAACCTGCAAAAGCCGGTTCATTTAAAAGGAATGCCTGCATATCTTAATCCCAAAGCTGAGTTTATTCTCGGTGATATAAGAGAAAAATCCGTTCTGGAAAAAGCATTAAAAGATGTTGAATATATTTATCACCTTGCTGCTTACCAGGATTACCTTCCTGACTTCTCAACATTCTTTCATGTAAATGCAGTAAGTACTGCGTTGATATATGAAATTATAGTTGAAAAAAAACTACAAGTAAAAAAAATCGTTACTGCTTCATCTCAATTCGTTCAGGGAGAAGGTCTTTATAAAAAAAAGGATGGTAAATTAATTTCGCCATCTCAAAGACCAATTGAACAGCTTGAAAAAGGGGAGTGGGATTGGAAAGATGAAAATGGAGAGTTAATGGAATGGCAGTGGACTCCTGAATCTCACGCAAATCCGCCAAACGCTTATGCAATTTCAAAGTATTCGCAAGAGCTTACAACAATTTCATTTGGTAAACGATACTCAATACCTTCTGTTGCAATGAGATATTCGATTGTTCAGGGACCCCGTCAATCATTTTACAATGCTTATTCAGGAGCCTGTAGAATATTTAATCTTCATTATTTCTTTGACAAAGCTCCAACATTATATGAAGATGGTTTGCAGAAAAGAGATTTTATAAACATACATGATGTTGTTGATGCAAACATACTCGCGCTGCAAAATGATAGCGCAGATTATGAGGTATTTTGTGTAGGCAGTGGAAAAGATTATACGGTGAAAGAATTTGCTGAAGTTGTTGCAAAGGTACATAATAAGGAACATATCGTTGCGAAAATTCCTGGTGAGTTCCGGGTAGGCGACACAAGAAACACATGTTCGGATAATTCAAAATTAAAAAAGTTAGGATGGAATCCACATAGAACCATTGAAGATTCTGTTGTTGAATACTATGCCTATTTAAAGGAACAAACTGATATTGACGATATTTTAGAATACGCAGAAAAGACAATGAAACAGTTGAATGTAGTAAGAAAGGTTACTAAAAACTGAAATGAAAGCTTTTCTACTTGCTGCCGGATTAGGAACCAGGCTAAAACCAATCACTGATGAAATTCCAAAATGTCTTGTAAATATTTGCGGGACACCGTTACTGGGATGGTGGATAAAACTATTTGAACATCACAATATCGATGACGTTCTTATTAATCTTCATCATTTACCTGAAAAAGTTGTTGAGTACATAAAAACACAAAAGACAAAAGTGAACTTTCATTTTTTCTATGAAGAGAAACTTTTGGGCAGCGCTGGTACATTGAGAGAAAATAAAAACTTTGTTGCCGGGGAAGAATGTTTTTTTATTTGTTATGCTGATAATTTGACTAATTATAATCTCAAAAATTTTTTAAGTTTTCATAAAGAAATACCAGCTCACTTCAGTATGGCTTTATTTAATAGTGATAATCCTACATCAAAAGGTATAGCGGTTTTGGATGAACAAAATAGAATTATAGAATTTGAAGAAAAACCAGCTCGTCCAAAGTCGAATATTGCAAATGCAGGAATGTATATATCATCACCAGTTATTCTGGAAAAAATTCCGGTAAAAGAAATTGCTGATATTGGTTTCGATCTGCTACCGCTACTGAAAAGTGAGATGTATGGATGGCAGACTGAAGACTACTTAATTGATATCGGAACTCCATCTGACATGATAAAAGCCGAAAAGGAATGGAATAATATTTTAAAAGGAGAAACTAAATGACTTTTAGTGAATACACTAAATATATGAATACAGCGCTTGAAAAGGTGAGCCAGCAGGAGATCGATAAATTCATCGAGCTAATTATTGATGCATATGAAAAAGAAAAAATGATTTTTGTAATCGGGAATGGTGGATCAGCAGCAAACGCATCACACTTTGCACAGGATTTAGCAAAAGGTACAAGAAAAAATCTGGAACAAGGAAAACGAATAAAAGCATTAAGTCTTACAGATAATCTACCGTTCATAACAGCATTAGGTAATGACGATGGTTATGAAACAATATTTGAGCAGCAACTAAGAACCTTCGCAAAAGCAGGCGATATATTAATTGCAATAAGTGGTTCCGGCAACAGCCCGAATATCATTAAAGCAGTTGAGTGGGCAAATAAAAACGGAATGACTACAATTGGTATAACAGGATTTAACGGCGGTAAGTTAAGAAAAATAAATACTCATTCAGTACATGTTCCCCTTGATGATATGTGTACTTCCGAAGGTATTCACTCAAGCATTATGCACTATGTTATTTTGGAGTTGTGGAAATATATTTAGAATAAATTATTTAATTGAAAATTAATATTCTTTTTGATGATAATTGTAGATTAAATACTGAACCTTCAGCCAAAAGTTAAAGTTGGACAAGAATTTAATGGTGAGTTTTTAATTGAGAATAAACATATTGAATAGATTTTATAATTCTGAAAACAAAAGAATCACCTTAGCTTTATTCATTTATTTTACTTTTGGATGTTTACTAGTTCCGTTTTATAGATATTCTCAGAGAGGGGATATAGTTTCTTACCTTTCAATTAGTGAGAAGTATATCAATGGAAATTTATCTGATGCGATCAACGGCGTTTGGAGCCCACTACTATCATGGCTCTTGATTCCCGTTTTTTGGGTGAATGTTGAAATTCTACTTGGCTTCAAAATTTTACAACTAATAATTGGTCTTTTTATCTTATTTACTGTTTCTAAGTATTATAAACTATTCGGAAGCAAAAATGAATCCAGTCATTACCTACTCTTAGCCACAACAAGTATAATCATTTACTATTTTGCTTTTTTTTTGGGAAGTCCGGATCTTCTTGTTGCAGCATTTCTTTTATACTACCTTTACTATTCAAGTAAAAAAGAATACTTAACCTCTAAAGCCGCAGGCTGGGTTTGTGGATTAGTTGGTGCGATTGCTTTCTATTCAAAAGCTTTCTCACTCCCTTTTTTTGTTTTTCATTTCGCTCTTATTAACGCATTTTATTTTTATCGCTTCCCCAGCCACAGAAGTAACATCAGAAAGAATTACTTACAAGGATTTGGGTTGTTTATTCTTTTATGCAGTATTTGGATAGTTTTGATCAGTTTAAAATATGGTTATTTTACTTACAGCACTGCGGGCGGATATAACTTCAATATTATTGGACCCAAATACGAGTCCGTAAATACTTTTAGAATAAATTCACTTTATCCACCTGCAAATGCTACCGCTGTTAGCTATTGGGAAGATCCGACTTTTTTGCCAGTAGAAAGATGGAATCCTTTTGTTCCAATTTCAAATCTAGTGTACTTTGTCGAGCATATCCTCAATAACATTGTTTTAATGCTATATTATATTTTTTTATTTTCACCATTTTTATTGCTCCTTGTTATTTTCAAATATAATCGAAAATTAAGTCCGATTTTAGTTATAAGTTTAGTTTCAATTATTACTTATTCATTAGGTTATATAATGCTCTTCATTTATGAAAGATTTATAATACTGATTTACCTTTTGGTAGTAGTAATTTCATTCTGGCTAATGATTAACCTTATTGATTCATTAAAAAAATCCAGGTTAATAAAAATAATTCTTCTATCAGTTTTTATTATTTCACTCGTAGTAAGACCTATTTATTCCACGATTAAATACTTCGATGAAGGTTCAGACTTAAATATTTTGGCTCAATACCTTGAATTAAAAAAAATCTCGGGTCGCTATGCGGGAATTTCAAATAAACCACTTGATTTTGATTGGAGCAATACGATTTTTCTCGCTTATCGAACTAAATCGCAATTTTATGGAGAAATAAACGCTGATCAAGAAATTGATAGAATTTATGAAGAATTGAAAAAGTACGACATCAACTATCTTTTTGATTGGAGAACTGATGCAAAAATAATTCATCATAACTTTGAGGAAGTTTTTGAATTGAAATTTGCAAATAAAGAAGAAAACCCGTTCAATAAAATCGTTACAGCAATTGATTTTCTTAAATTAATAAACAGATCTGGAAATCAAAGAATTACAGGTTCATACGTAAAAGTATATAAAATGATTTATCAGTAGAAAAAATAAGTCAACGTTAATGAATTTAAAACTTCTTTTACCTGCAATCATGATATCAATCGCAGTTGTCATTATCCCACATTATTTAATTGTAATGATACTTTTAAGCGCATTTATTTTTATTAAAGAAATAATTTCTAAAGAACTATTGCTTCCACTGATATGCTTTGTAATGATTACGGCATCAGGAGAAACGTTCGAATTTATTAGAAATATTATCAATCTTAGTTGTACAATTGTTCTTATCTATCTTTTTGTTAATAAGTATGGCTTAAGATTGTCTGACTATCCCCGGGTACCAAATAAAGTTTTAAGTTTTGTGATATGGTTTCTCCTAGCGATGTTGATTAGCAGTAGTGTTTCGGGTTTTCAGCTTCAAAGTATCGTTGCTATAGTAAGAACAATAACATTTTTTGTAATTATTTACCTTTTCTATTCTTTGATAAATAATCAGAACCAACTTTACCGGTTGCTTTTAGCTTTTATGGTTTCCACATTTGTCATAAGTCTAACAATCTATTATGAGGTAATTCAGGAAGGTTTTAATTTTTTCTTAATTAGTGGGATCCTTGCTAGATATTCAGGGGCTTATCAAGGGTATAATTTCATCGGATATCTTATGATGGTTTCAACACTCATTGCATTTTTCTTTATGCTGAATAGAAATGGATCCAAATTGTTAGTTGGTTTCTATGTTCTGAACAACCTAATAATTCTAATGATTCTTAATTCTCGATTAGCATTTTTTGGGACTTTTATTGGCATAGTAATAATCATTTTTATGTTGAAAAGAAAATATTTTTACGCGCTTATCTTGTCATCTATTTTAGTGTTACTTTTATTCTTGGTAGTTCCGGTATTAAATGACTATTTACAGGCATATATCAGAATCGAATCTATAACTGAGAGAGATGACATTTGGTCTCAAGGAATGGCAATGACTGTGGATCATTTATTTTTGGGAGTTGGGCCTGAACTTTATCCTACAAAAGTCTATAGTTACTATTCTGCTGAATATACATCGAAATGGGAAGGGAAGACGGCGGAAGAAATTGGTAGAGAATCACCTCATAATTATTTACTACTAATGTTTTCCGAAAATGGACTTTTAGGTTTTTGTTCTATCCTCTTCCTTTACTACTTATATTTTTATCATGGAATAAAAGCGATGAAATTTTATAAAGTTTATAATAAGGATATTTATATTTTTTCATTGTTCATAACTCTAATTGGGATTTTAATCATGATTAGATCATTTTTTGAAGTTGACGGAATCTTAGGTTATGGTTTTCTATCGAGAGATATAACATTTTGGCTTTTATTTATCTTTTTGATAAAATTAAATATTAATCAGAAATCACCTAAGATTTTTAGTATTCCTAATTACACGTGAGTAAGTTTTGTTCATAAGTAAAATTTAATTCAATCGTAAAATATTTCTTTGCTTCAATTATAAGATTATTTCTCGATAATAAATTTAATGAAGTCATCATTCTAATAAAAAAGTATTTAGAATTACGAAATTGCTGGTGTAAAAAATCTTTCTCACTCTTTCATTGAAACACAATTGTTAGTATGATGTTAGCAATTTTGTATTTTGACATTTTATGCTTCAACTATTTAATGTAGAATCTACTAGAATTTTTATTTTATGTTTGGTTTGTATTGCTAATAGAATCACGTGGTTTTTTTACGAACACGTTATGACTGGCTCCTATAAGATATGACCTTGGGGAGAGCATCAACATTTAATTCCGACAGTGATTATCTCCAAAGAGTTTCTGGACATGCAATTCCGCTCTGACATATTTGTGTGATAGATTCTATCAAAAAGGATAAGCACAAGTATTATGCGTTGATTTCATTATAATCCGATTATATGTTTGTACAAAAGAAAAGTGAGGTTTATTTACACAATCTCTTTAAGGAAGAATTGAGATCTCTTAGCAAGGTTGATATACTCATTTTCTTCTTCTTTCTAATTTTTTATAAAATCTTTTTTACATAAGATACCTTAGTCTCATATTTCCAGATATTTTGTTGGTTACCAAATTATTAGAACAAATAAACCAAATGATATAAATCTTTAATCCTTACATCAGGTGCGGATTCTATATTTGTTGCACCAAATATTTTTACATTTTATTTGGGAGGGTTGCAGATTTTCATTTAATTTCGGCTGGATTTATTAATCAAAATTGTTCCACTATTAAAGTTGGAGCATATCAAAGCGGAGTAATTGGATAATTAAATGAAAATGTAATCAATCTGGATGGCAAGGTTAATATAGTGGCAATGGTACATATAAAAAAAATAATCTATATGAGTATATAAATAAAAGTGACACCGAGATTAATATCGATTGGGAAAGTTGTATTAATAATTATTTATCTGAAGATTATTTAAAACAAAATTGGGTTAAATTTCAAAGATTAGATAATGTTTCCGGTGGAGAGATTAGCATATGCCTGAAGCGCAAATAAGTATCTCGCGTAGTCTAAAATCATGACTACATACAAAAGAATTGTTTTGCAGGACGGCTATACGGGAGTTGATAATACGAGTTCAAAAATTTTTAAAGTTTTACCTCAGAGTTCATTATAATATGACAATGATATTACATAAATATGTAAGTAAGAGTAAATCTTTTCATAACATACTTGTGATTCTTGCAAATTTATTTTTTAGTGGCATTAAAATATTCAGGCCAAAAATTAATTCATATGAAAACAAATGCGGGATTGTATTATTACATAGACTTGGTGACGCTATCTTTACAATCCCTGCAGTTGATGCAATCTCAAAAAATTCAAAAGAAAGCCTAATACTCATCTCGTTTCCAGAAACAATTCCGATTTACCAAAGTGCATTCCCTGAATTGGAGTGTGTACAATTTGACCATTCAGATTTTTGGTTTTCAGATAGAGTTGCAAAACCAAAAACAAGAAAAAAAATAAAATACTTAAAGCTAAAAACGATTTACGATTTGACCGGGACTGTAAGATCAGCGACGTTAATTGCGAATTACCCTGCCAAAAAGATTGTAGGATTAAATGAAGACTACTATAAAACAATCTACACAGAGTATATTTCAATTCGTGAAAAACCTCATTTAACTGACAATTATCTGGATGTTGTCAGACTATTTTCGCCGGTTTCTAACGCAAAAAAAATAATTATTAATTCGAGTAGTACCGGGGAATATATTCTCATTCATCCCTTTGCAAGCATAAAATCAAAAGAGTGGGGCTTAAAAAAATTTATTCATTTAGCAATCGGATTGAAACGTGATTATGACTGTTTGATAGTGAGTTCACCAGAACAACTTGCTCCTGATGTGAAAGTCGAATTAGAAAAGGCAGGACTTAATTTCAAAGTGACAGAGAATATTTCAGATTTAATTGAAGTAATAAAGAAATGCACAATACTTATCGGGAATGATTCTGGGCCGGTTCATATCGCCAACTTTTTTGGTAAGCCAACTTTTACGATCTATGGCCCAACAAACCCCGATTATCATAAACCACTTTATGGTGTAAATAAATACATTCTTAAAAATTTACCTTGTTCACCACAGAAAAATCAAAAATTATGCTTCACACTTGTTGGATATTTTTGTCCTTCTTATGAATGTATGGAAAGTCTGAGTCTTAATGAAGTTGAAACTAGCTTAAAGAAATATTTAATTGATCTGAATATAAGACCAAAAGAAAAATTTAATGTCAAGGAACTTTTATAAATCAAACTTCTGATATAAATGTTAAATCAAAATAAATGGCAACCTTCAAAATATGTGAAAGTAAATGGTGTATTCGGAGTCACAAATGATGAAACGAAAGTTGGATTAGGTTATAGATTTATAGGCAATATACAAGCAAAGCACTATAGTGAGTTAATCCAAAAGTATGCCGGTGGAAATTTATTAGACCTTGGTTGCGGGAATGTTTCTCTATATGAAATGTATCGAGAAAAAGTTGATTCTATTTACTGTGCCGACTGGCCAAACTCATTTCACGACACACCTTTTCAGGATTTTCAGCTTAATCTGAATAATACTTTTCCTATAAAGAATGAGACATTTGACACTATTATTTTAACAGATGTAATGGAGCATGTCGCGAATCCTACGAACCTTTGGAAAGAAATGGCTCGCGTTCTGAGACCTAACGGCAAAATAATAGTTGGTGTGCCCTTCTTCCATATTATCCATGAAGAGCCATATGATTACTTCCGATATACTGAATACAGGTTAAGACTCTATTGCAGTGAAAATAATTTAAAGATATTAGAATTATACCCATATGGTGGTTCTCTGGAAATTCTATTAGATATTACAGCAAAACATTTCTCAAGAATTAAAATATTTTCGAAAATTCATTATATATTTGCTAATCTAATAATAAATTCTTTCTTAGGTAAAAAGATATTTCAATTAACAGCTTTAAAATACCCTCTTGGGTATTGTATGGTAATAGAAAAATAGCATGAAAGTAGTTCTTTTAGGTGATCCTGCTTCAGCCCATATGATGAAATGGGCAAACGGAATTAAATCAAGAGGGGTAGATGTTCTTGTATATGGTTTAACCCCTGTAGACAAAGCTCAATATGATGATGGTATTGAAATAGAGGTATTCAAAATACCTGATTCGATCAAATGGAAGAATGATGGTAATCTATTAAAATCAGTTTACCTTCTTTGTTTACCCCATCTGAAAAAAACAATTAAAAAATTCAAGTGTGAGATATTACATGGACAATCTGCTTCTAGCTATGGTCTGATAGGCGCCTTATCAGGATTTCATCCAAATATTCTCTCTGTTTGGGGCAATGATGTGTATATCTTTCCTCATAAGCACATACTCTTTAAAAAGCTTTTGATGTACAGCCTGTCTAAAGCTGATATAATCACTTCATCAAGCAAAACTATGGCTAAATATTCCAGACAATTTACTGATAAGGAAATATTGGTTACACCAGGGGGAATAATGCTAAATAAGTTTATGCCTTTGCAAAGAGAAACTGACAACTACAAAGCTAATGACATTGTTGTAGGCACCATCAAAATGATGGAAAGTAAATACGGAGTAGAAGATATCCTAGATGCATTCAATATTCTAGTCAAAAAATATCCGGATATCCCTTTAAAGCTTTTGCTAGTCGGTAGGGGTTCATTAATCGACACATTAAAATCTAAATCGATTGAATACGGTATAGAAGAACATGTCAGAATAACAGGTCTAATTCCTTTCGCTCAAATTCCAAAGTATCATAATTTATTGGATATTTACCTAGCGCCATCAACCAATGACAGTGAATCTTTCGGAGTCGGAATTTTGGAAGCTTCTGCTTGTGCCAAACCAGTGATAGTTTCAAATGTCGGAGGTTTGTCAGAGGTAGTAATAGACAATGAAACTGGATTTGTCGTTCCACCTAATAATCCAAAGGTTTTAGCAGATAAAATTGAAACGTTGGTTATGGATAAAGAACTAAGACATAAAATGGGAAAGAACGGGCGGAAATTTGTTGAGGAAAAATATGACTATGAGAAAATTCTTGATTATATAATTGAAATTTATGACTCAGCTATAAAAAAAATACCTGTTAAAACAGGACCTTTCGGTATTGCTAATTAACCAGTTCTATTTTTGTTTACAGAAATAGTATAGAAGAATTTTAAAAGTATCAAATCGAATATGCCAAGTGAAACTGAAACACTTAAAAAAACACTTTCTAGTTCATACTTACACGATAAATGGATCGACACCTATATAGATGATAGTAAAGTCCTTTATGATTTAGTGTTTGATGATCTTAAAAAGATTGTATGGGAACAAGAATCGAATAAGGCTTTAGATGCAGGGTGTGGAAATGGTGTAAATTCACTGAGATTGTTAAATAGGGATTTTAATGTCACTGCTTGTGATTTTTCAGAATCGGCACTAGCTCATTGCAAAGTTTTTTTAGAAAAACATTTGAAAGAGAATAATTGTCAATTATTTAGGGAGGATCTACTATCCCTCTCTTTCAGAGATAATGAATTTGACGTTGTAGTGTGTTGGGGAGTTTTGATGCATATCTATGAGATTGAACGAGCTTTAGGTGAACTTTGCAGGGTTACCAAAAAAGGTGGATATGTTATTATTTGTGAAGTAAGTTTAACTGCTTTTGATTCTTTGGTCATAAAGGTGTTAAAAAATATTTTTAAAAGATCAGAGCGGGGTTTAAAGAGTAAATTTGGAATTGATTATTGGTCAGAAACCCCTGCTGGCAAGATAATAGTCAGAAAAACAAATATTAAAATATTAGTTGATTTTATGAGTGTTAATGGATTCGATTTGGTTAAAAAAATTCCTGGACAATTTAGCCAATTCTATACAAAATTTACCAGCAAGTTATTCAGAAATACAATTCTCAAATTCAATCTATTCTGGTTTAAACATTTAAAATTTACATCTCCATCCGTGGAGCAGGTGTTAGTGTTTAAAAAAAATGACAGAAACATTCACAGGGTTTGAGCTACTATAATGATTATACGTGCCATGGAAAGAGATGACATATCCGAGATTGCTAAACTGCACAAATCAGTATTCAGCAACACTCATTTTTCAACTATTTTCCCGTCAAAGTTGCTTTTAGAGTATTTCAATAAATTATTTAGTCATCATACATTTAAGTTTGTCGCAGTTGAGGACTCTCAAGTAATTGGTTACCTGATGGGAGGTGTTAATCCAGACGTTCCTGTAAATCAATTTCTTCGAGGACATTTCTTTTACATAGCTCTTATCCTGTTAAGAAACCTCAGATTTTTAGTTGAGAAAATTCAAGATTTTTTTTCTCTACTTTTTAATAAAGGCTTAAATGTTCATGCTAATACAGTCAGTATTTACCTTATTGCTGTTAGTATTCAAACTCAAAATCGAGGTGTTGGTCGGGAATTATTAAAACACTTTGAAATGAGATTATTGGAGAATAGTGTTCTCAGTTATACTCTTGCTGTTAGATCAGATAATCAAAAGGCTATAGATTTTTATTTGAAAAACAATTTTGTCGAAATTGGGCGTGATTACAAAACCATATCTTTTAAAAAGTTGTTGAAATAATGATTCTGACACAACCTCTGATATCAATAATTGTATGTTGCCGAAATGAGAAAGAGTATATTGAGAATTGTCTGAACTCATTACTCCAGCAAAAAAAAATGGACAATAATCTTGAAATCCTTGTTATTGACGGTATGAGCACAGATGGCACGCGTGATATTATTTTAACTATGCAGAAAAAATTTCAGGTCATAAAGTTTTTTGATAATCCGGCTAAAGTCAAACCTCAGGCAATAAATCTGGGATTCAAAGAATCAAAAGGTGAATATCTATTAATCTGTGATGCTCATGCAATTTATGATGAAAATTATTTATCAACATGTTTGGAACTAATTCGGGATCACAATGACGCCTGGTGTGTGGGAGGGCCATTTACTAATGTTGGAGAAACACTTTTTGGAAAAGCACTTGCAATCGCAATGAATTCTCCAATAGGAATTGGCAACGCAAAACATAGATATCCTGACTATGAGGGTTATGGTGAAATGGTAATGTTCGGTATGTTTCCGAGAAGTGTCCTGAATACGGTCGGCTATTATGATGAACAATTTATTATAAATCATGACGATGAATATTGCTACCGTTTAAGAAAAGCAGGAGGTAAAGTTTTTATCTCGAATCGGGCAAAATGTTATTATTTTGTTCGCAAGAATCCAAAATCTCTTTTTATTCAGTACTTTAATTACGGATTCTGGCAGATTGCATTCTTAAAGAAACATAAAATTCCTATTTCATTCAGGCAACTGGTTCCTTTTACTTTTTTTTCGCTCGTAGTAGCATTACTTGTCACTGGGTTAATAATTAATAATCTAATCATTTCAAGTTTCTTAATTGTTCTGTATACCACGGTTTTAGTAATTACTTCAATACCTGTCTTAATTAAAAATGGAATTAAAGTTGCGCTAAATTTTCCTTTGGCAGTAATTGTCCTTCACTTCTCTTACGCTTGGGGTTTTTTTCTGGGGCTATTCAAATTCAAAAGGAAAAAATTTTGAGGCATTTAAAAAAATTATTGTTATTATTGTTACGCATATTTTTGTGAAATATAATTTTGAACTTATAAGGCTAAATTATTATTTTACCCAACAAAAATTTTTATGAATAAAGATTACCTTCTCTTCCATAAGCCTTTTATCTCTGACGAAGAAGTCAATGAGATTGTAGATACTGTGCGCTCCGGGTGGCTTAGCATGGGTCCGAAAACTATAAAATTTGAGGAGGCATTCAGCAATTACATCGGTAGCAAAAGATCTATTGCTGTTAGTTCCTGGACTGCTGCTGGTCATCTTACTTTAGAAGCATTTGGGCTTAAGGCTGGTGATGAGGTGATAGTCCCGACAATGACTTTTCCCGCGACTGCAGAAATTGTTTGTTACTTCAACGCAAAACCGGTTATTGTTGATGTTGATAAAGACACACTTAACATTTCTCTCGAAGAAATTGAAAAAGCCATTACGCCCAAAACTAGAGCAATCATCCCTGTTCATTATTCAGGTCAACCTTGTGATATGGATGAAATACTTGAATTGGCAAAAAGATATAATTTAAAAGTCATTGAAGATGCAGCACATTCTTTACCTGCTACTTATAAGGGAAGAAAAATCGGAACAATCTCCGACGTAACTTGTTTTAGTTTTTATGCTACTAAAACTTTATCAACCGGCGAGGGTGGGATGATTTGCACTAATGATGAGGGCATTGCTGAACGCTGTGCAATTATGCGGCTTCATGGAATTAATAGAGATGCCTGGAAAAGGTATAGCGAGGCTGGCTCCTGGTATTATGAAGTTGTTGCCCCTGGATTTAAGTATAATTTTACGGACTTACAAGCTTCACTTGGAATTCCACAACTCAAAAAAGTTGATGTGATGTGGGAATCAAGAAAAAGAATCGCCGCCAAATATACTGAAGCATTAAAGGATAATCAGTTTTTAGAGATTCATACTATAAAGAGTGACAGGGAAACTTCCTGGCATTTATACCCGATTAGATTAAATCTAGAAAGACTTAAAATTAACCGGGCACAATTTATTGATGAGCTAAAGAGTCAAGGTATTGGTGCCGGGGTTCACTTTATGCCGGTGCATCAGCATTTGTATTATAGTCAAACTTTTGACTATGATGATAAAAATTTCCCGGTGGCATCCAAAACATTTCCTCGACTTGTTTCGCTTCCCATTTACCCGGGGATGAAAGATGAACATGTTGATAAGGTAATTTCGATCCTTACAGACCTATTGAAAAAATTCAGCATCTAACTCTAACTTACTTTATAAATGGGAAAGCAGGGAAGTCTCATCAAAAGATTCACGGATATTATCTTCAGCCTTCTAATATTAATTCTTACTTCTCCAATTCTGCTGCTTGCAATTATAACCATCAAAATAGAATCTAAAGGTCCAGCCTTCTTCCTTCATGAACGTGCGGGGTATAGAGGGAAAAAATTCAGACTATACAAACTCCGCGGAATGGTTGATAATGCCCTGGCAGTCGGTCCTGAAATAACCCAGGTGAATGATCCCCGTTTGACAAAGTCAGGAAAGTTCTTACGTCGTACAAGTATTGATGAGATACCTAACTTTATTAATGTACTTAAAGGTGAGATGTGCGTTGTTGGTCCCAGACCAGATGTATTTTCTATTACCAATACGTATACCTCTGAACAAAAGGAAGTCCTAAATTTTTTCCCGGGTGTAACAGGAATAAGTCAGATAAACGGAAGGCAACAACTGACACCTGATCAGCGGGTAAGAATGGAAATTGAGTATTATAAAAATGCTTCTTTCTGGAGTGACTTCGTTATTGTACTTAAGACTGTGGGAATAGTTATAAATAATAAGGGCAACATCTAAACCGTTTGTTGATACATTTTCCTGAATTCAACTTCTTTTCTAACCGATTTTTTGACCTTGCACAGTCTCATTAAAAAGAATAAGTTGATACAGTAACTTTAACATAACCGGATGGTACATGCTGAAAATATCGATCTTCATCATTTTAACATTAAGCCTGTTTGACTATAGCAGTGCACAAACCCATCGTATTATTGAATCCACAACAAGATCTATTACAATTGAATTTGACTTTTCAAATGCATACAAGGTGCAAAGTAAAGTCGTTGATGGAATAAAATTCAATACAGTTGAAGGCAAAGAATTAAACTTAAGAAAACCAGGACAGCCATGGCTGCCTGATTATAGGCTAAGTATAGGAATTCCGCATTCGTGTGAACCAGTGCTGAAAATCTTGAACGTCACACAAGAAAAACAAAATGGAATATTTATTGTCCCAACACCTGATTCACTTGATCAACCATTCAATCTTGTAAATTACGATCAATCAATTTATAACAGTAATAATTTTTTCCCTTTAAAAACCGCATTAATTGATGGTGACTTTGTAATGCGTTATGCACGAATAGTTGCATTAAGTATAGCTCCATTCCAGTTTAATCCAATAACTAGGGAACTAACCGTAACAAAAAAAATATTAATTCAAATTGATTACAATGATTTGCCTTCGATTGACTATGAGATATCCAATATCAATGATCAGATGACAGATGAGATTATTAGATCTTCAGTCGTGAACTATGAACAAGCAAAAACTTTTGCAGGCAAAAGAATATCATTAACAAGTTCACCGATGAATGCAGACAGCTATTGGTATAATCCGGTGAAAGATTACTATAAAATATATTTAAATGAAAAAGGAGTTTACCGTATAACATATGATTGGCTTGTAAACTCGGGAGTCCCTGCAAATACAGGGCTTCAGAATATGAACCTTGAATTGTTTTGTAATGGTGAGTCGATTCCAATAGATGTGGTAGATGTTAATCAGGATCAGTTGTTCAATAGTGGCGACTATTTTCAATTTGTAGGTGAAAAAGTAAAACCTGCTAATCAATACACAACCATTAATGTTTATAATAAAACAAATGTTTATTGGTTTTCATATCAAGCTGATAGTTTGAATTTTTATAGAGATATAAATGGATACAAAGAAATACCTTTCCCCGTGATCAATAGCACAATTGAAACTATCAGATGGGAAGAAGATAGAGTATTTAACAATCTGGGTCATGCGGATAATGATCACAGGGATTATTGGTATGGAGGAAGCGCTGAGACGAGAGCAGGAACAACAATTAACTATTTTGAACACGCTATTCAGGAAAATATTGGTCTAAATTGGAATTCTGATAAACCTCAAGCTAAAATTAAATTCAGTCTTCACGGTTTAACAACTCCTACTTGCGTAGTCGGATTCGCACATAATGTTAAGTTTCTTTTTAATGGTCATCCCATCGGAACAAAGAGTTGGAATGGTCAAGAATCCGAAAACTTTGAAAAATCATTTTATTTATCCACTTTTTCTTTTGGGGGTGATACCGCTTGGCTTAATTTTAATGGTTTCCAGAATCTAATTGCCTATTCAACAGGGAACTCATGTGATACTTCACAGAGTGATATTTTTCTTATAAATTATTTTGAGTTTGACTACTGGCGCTGGAATAAAATCAATTCAAATCATTACTATTTCAAAAGTCCACCGAATGACTATCAAGAGAATATTTATCAGTTGTGGGAATGGACCAGCGATAACATGAAAATTTATATCCCGGAACGTGGTGAATTGATCTCGAATCCTGATATCACTAATGACCAATATCGTAATGTCTATTTTGTTGACACTATCTCAAGTCAAACTGAATACTTTTGCGTTGATAAAGATTACTTTTTAGAACCCGATTCTATATCAAAGGATTTAGCCTCCGACTTGCGAAATAACTCCAATGGTGCTGACTACATTATAATTACACATCAGGAATTTACGCCCGCAGCAGAAAGACTGGCAGAATATAGGTCAAATAATTTGCCTGGGTATGTTAATCCTAGAGTTAAAATTGTATATGTAAGTGAAATATACGATGAATTCTCGAATGGTCTTGCTAATCCATTTGCACTACAATGGTTTGTTAAACATGCGTTTGAAAATTGGCAATCACCTGCACCAGCATATGTCACAATCTTGGGTGATGCCAGTCACGACTTAAGAAAAATTCTCCCGAGTTCGAGGCAGAATTACGTTCCTTCCATTCCTTATCATGCACAGGAATATGGTTTGTTGCCTAGTGACAATCTAATAGTTGCTGTTTCGGGCAGCGATATATCCCCTGATTTAGCACTCGGCCGCTTATCTTGTGAAACACTCGAGCAAGCAAATCACCTTATTGATAAAATTATTGCTTACCCAAGTGATAATTCGAAGGAATGGAAACAAAATATTCTTTTACTAGCCTCAGGACTCAGTTATCAGGATCAAATTTCGTTCGGTTTTAATAACGCAAGTAAACAACTTGAAAACCTTTATCTGAGACCTAATGGTTTTAATGTTATAAAAGTATTCAATTTTCCTGAACCACCTGATATTGGATTTTATGGTTCGGGACCGCGAATGCGGGAAGAGATAAACAAAGGGGCTGCAATCGTAAATTATTATGGTCACGGTGGTGGTGCGCAATGGGATTTAATCTTTACGAAAGACGATTTATATGAACTTAATAACAACGGTCGTCAACCTTTAGCCTTGAGTATCACATGTTATACAGCTCATTTTGATAATGCCGAAGCCTTCGGTGAAGTTTTTATCAGACTTCCCGGAAAAGGAGCCATTGGTTTTTGGGGCAGTGTTGGATTGACCTGGTGGAGTACGGGACAGTCTCTTAATAGATATTTATTCAATCAATTATTCAATTTGAAAAATCATGTGATTGGTAAGGCAATATTAAATGCAAAAGCATCACAGGGTGGTGGATTTTTTGATGAAATGGTTGCACAACTATCATATCTTGGGGATCCGGCAATTGAGTTATGCCTTCCTAAATATCCTGATTTTGTGATTAACTCTTCGGATATAACTATTTCACCAACAAATCCTTTAGTAAATGATAGTGTTGAAGTAAAACTGAAAATTAAAAATCTGGGGACATCATTTATCGGTGACTCAGTAACAGTTCAACTATATAATTCAAGTACTTTACGAGATAATTTAATTGGTGAAGTCAAACTTGGATCTTTTGGTGAAGTTGATTCAGCTATAATAAAATGGATTCCAGAATCAGCAAATCTCTACAATCTCATATATGTTGTTAATGATGTTGACACAACCTGGGAATTTGACCATTCGGACAATGTTGCCAGTGGCACATTTGCAGTATATAGTTTTAGTGAACCGAATATTGTAAGACCAATGGATGGTTACAATTTTTCAACCAACCAAGCTGATTTCAAATTGGTAGATATCGGAAGTCTTTTTAGCCGTAACTTTAATTATAAAATTGAAATTGACACAACACAACTATTCAACTCTCCTTCAAAAATAACTTCGCAGAATTTGTCTCAGCAAAACCAGGTTATCAGTTGGGTTAGCCCGCCTTTAGGTTCTGATCAATACTATTGGAGAGCAATTGTATTTGATGATCTTGATACTAATCAAAGTAGTACAAGAATGTTTTCCATTAATAAGGATACAACTGGACCTGGATATTTTGCATCAGAAAAACATTTGATTCAATTTGTCAACAACAATGCTTTCTATTTTCCGCCACTAAAGAGCCTTGTTTTAAATACAGAATTAAAACCTCCGCATCCTGATGAAACTTTTTTGCAGGACTCTATATTCTTCTCGCTGCCACCTGATTCTACCGAACCAGTTACATTTACGACCGATGGTTCATATTTCTATTATAGTCAGATTCCATTTCCCGGCTGGGATTCAACCAGCAGAATTTATAAAGTTGGAACTGGTTTGAATGGTACAATTGCTGGTAGTATTGATTCAGTTCCAAATATTTCAGTACCTGTTTATAGCAGTTTGTTTTATAGGGAAGGATATCTTTATACAAATACTGGTGAAAGGGATAACATTCTTAGAATCGATCCTGTGAGTGGTGATACATTACGAATAATTATACCAGATAGTTTACTATGGACTGAAAGTAAGCAAACTCAGTGGGGAGGTTGTTATTTTTATTTTGATGGAAACTTTTTATACAATCTTGGAGTTGGAACCGAACTTCATCCGAATAAATTTGTTCTAAGAAAATTTGATCCTGCTTCTGGATGGTCAAAGGTAGGTGAAGATATTATCTTTAATGGCGAAACAATTCCTATGGTAATGAGTTTTGCCATCTGGGATGATTATATGATAGTTTTTGAAAACTATATAAACCTTTATTTAAGAAGATACAAATTATCAAATGGAACATTTGAAGAAGAATGGCCTTATCGAATTCCAACCAAGAAATATTATACGTTTACTTATGATTACCAAAATGACCTTGTTTATTTTTGTCGTTTTGTTCCGATAGCCGGCTCTTATGAACCAGGATTTTTTAGATATAGCGGTACATACAAAGATGCATTTGGCTCCATTCTAAGCCCTGAAATTGGACCTGCAAATAAGTGGGATAAAATTTCATATGACATCGACGATATCGGTTCAGAAGGAACTTATTCTGCCACACTGTTTGGAAAAAATGTTAATAGTCAGGAATGGGATACATTAGCAACTAATATCCCATCTCAGCTTCCGATCGATACAGTCGACGCCGAATTATATGATCATTTAAGATTCAGGATTGATCTTGTTGATTCATCTTTCGGTGCAAGCGAACCTTTAAAATTTAAATCCCTTAAAGTCAATTATACATCTTTGCCCGAAATTGTAATTTCCCCCGATGAGTACACATTCTCCGCTGATACTTTATTGCATGGTTTTCCAGTTGACATGGAAATGAAAGTGCGAAATGTTGGTTATGCTACTACAGATAGTCTAAAAATTGCGGTATACCTTAACAATGCAGATACTACATATTTCACAAGAACTGTTTCAATAAAACCTGATTCCGTGTATACATTAGATCAATCAATAATTACTGACAAACTTTTATATGCCAGTCCTGTTTCTGAATTGTCATTTAAAGTTGTTGCAACAAATAAACAACCAGAGTTTTATACTTTCAACAATATTGCGGAAAATAAATTTTATATTAGCCGCGACTCAATTAGACCGAGACTTACAGTCACATTCGACGGACAGGAGATAGTTGATAATGACATCATTTCAGCGCGGCCCGAAATTGTTGTCAATTTAAAAGACAACAGTCCGCTCCAGGTTACGCCTGAAAACTTTACACTGATTTACAAAGTCAACGATAGTCTGCCAAGACAACTTTTGCCTTCAATTGATAATTTACAATTTAATTATTCACCATACCCTGATAATGAATGTACAATTTCATGGAATCCTCAGTTGACGGATGGAAGACATAGACTTGAAATTCTTGCAAAAGATTCTTCTGGAAATTATTCGGACACCACTTCTTACAGCCGAACATTTTTTGTTTACAACGAAGCTGACCTGAGGGAAGTTTATAATTATCCTAATCCATTCAAGGATGATACATACTTTACATTCGAGTTAAGGGGATTTGAAGCATCTTCTGCGGAGGATGTTCAAATAAAAGTTTATACAGTTGCGGGAAGACTTATCAGAGATTTTTCTGTTCCACCTTCTCAGCTTCAACCGGGTTTCAACCGCGTTTACTGGGATGGTAAAGATCAGGATGGTGATTTAATAGCAAACGGCTTGTATCTCTATAAAGTCATTGCAAGATTGAAGGGGGAGACAAAAACTGTAACTCAAAAACTTGCTAAGCTCAAATAGTGGGCTTATAAAAATATTGTATTAAATTAATCCCCGGAAACTTATCAACCTGATAAGTTTCTTTTTTATAAAAAGTTTTAAAGGAAAGTTATGTGTGGAATTGTCGGATATATTGGTGATAGAAATTGTGTGCCTGTATTAATTCAGGGATTAAAAAGACTTGAATATCGTGGATATGATTCTGCCGGTATCGGAATTATGTCTCCGGCTTCTGCTTTAGTTGTCAAAAATAAAGGAAAGGTCTCTCTTCTTGAAGAAAAGATTGATGAACTTGAATTAAACTCAAGTCTTGGGATTGGGCATACCCGATGGGCAACACATGGAATTCCAAATGAAGTGAATGCTCATCCGCACACCAATACCGATAAATCTGTTTTTCTAATCCACAATGGTATTATTGAAAATTATCAGACTATCAAAGCCGGGCTTATTAAGATGGGTTATAAATTCACAAGTGATACAGATTCTGAAGTGTTGCCGCATCTTATCGATAGCTTTCTTCAAAAAGGTTATAATCTTACACAATCAGTTCAGCTAACTCTAAGTGAAGTTGAAGGAACATACGGCTTGGCAATAATTTATAAAAATGAACCTGATAAAATTATTGCAGCGCGTAAAGGCTCACCACTTGTTATAGGTTTAGGCGAGAACGAAAATTTTGTAGCATCGGATGTTTCAGCAATTCTTGCCTACACCAAACAGGTCATTTATATGGAAGATGGGGATATCATTGAGATCTACAAAGATAAAATTCTGGCAAAGAATATCTCCGATGAAGCTATTGAGAAAGAAATTCATGAAATACTAATGACTCTTGATGAGATTGATAAAGGTGGTTACCAGCATTTTATGTTAAAGGAAATAATGGAACAGCCCGATTCAGTGACCAACTCAATGAGAGGCAGGCTGTTGTTTGATGAGGGTACTGCAAAATTAGGTGGATTAGAATCTGTTGCTGATCAGCTTGCAAATTCAAAGAGAATAATTATTTCAGCTTGTGGTACTTCCTGGCATGCCGGATTAGTCGGTGAATATATGTTGGAACAGTTTGCAAGAATTCCGACCGAAGTCGAATATGCCAGTGAATTCAGATATAGAAATCCCATTATCACAAAAGATGATGCAATATTCTTTATCTCTCAAAGTGGTGAAACAGCGGATACCTTAGCCGCATTGCGGGAAGCAAAGCTCAGAGGCGCTCTGGTTTTGGGTATTTGTAATGTTGTTGGAAGTTCAATAGCACGCGAAAGTATGGCAGGAGTATACACACACGCAGGACCCGAAATTGGTGTGGCATCTACAAAGGCATTCACATCTCAACTTGTTGTGCTTGCGTTGATAACACTGTTGATTGCACGTAAAAAAAATATGAGTCTTGTTGACGGTAAAAGTATTGCTGAAGAGCTGCAGAAAATTCCAGGAAAAATTTCCCAGATATTAAAATTAAATGATCAGATAGAACGGATCGCGAGTGAATTTGCCGATGCTAAAAATTTTCTTTACCTGGGTAGAGGATACAACTTTCCTGTTGCACTTGAAGGTGCTCTTAAATTAAAAGAAATTTCTTACATACATGCTGAGGGGTACCCGGCAGCGGAAATGAAACACGGACCAATAGCACTTATTGATGAAAACATGCCCGCTGTGTTTATTGCTCCTAAAGATTCAACGTACGATAAGATTTTAAGTAATATTGAAGAAGTGAAAGCACGTCACGGAAAAATAATTGCAATTGCTACTGACACTGATGAAAGAATAGATAAGTTAGTTGATTACACAATAAAAGTTCCGGACACAATACGCATGCTGATGCCTTTGCTGACAGTGATACCACTTCAATTACTGGCTTATCATGTTGCGGTCAAAAAAGGATTGAATGTTGACCAGCCGAGGAATCTTGCAAAGAGTGTAACAGTAGAATAAAAAAATATCTTTTAATGAAGCTCTCTTTCGTTTGAGATTATAATAAAAATATTTATTTTTGGCGCACGAATTCTGGGCAGATAGCTCAGTCGGTAGAGCAAAGGACTGAAAATCCTTGTGTCGGGGGTTCAATTCCCTCTCTGCCCACAGAATCAACTAAGGGACGATAGCTCGTCCCTTAATTATTTATCTAAACTCTGCTTTGTAATTTCTCAACACTGTTTTTATATTTACCTGCAAAATAGGACTAATCCATGAACACAAACACTCTTTTACAAACTGATTTTAACAATCTGAAACTATTCAAAAAAGGAAAAGTGCGCGATGTCTATGATCTCGGCGACAATTACCTGATTGTTTCTACGGATCGTTTATCTGCATTTGATGTAATTATGAACCAGGGAATTCCTGATAAAGGCTCTGTACTTACAAAAATTTCAGAATTCTGGTTCGACTTTTCTAAAGACATAATTGAAAACCATTTGGTTACTACAGATGTAAATTCTTATCCTGAAGAATGCCAACAATATAAAACCCAGCTTAAAGGTCGATCAATGCTGGTTAAAAAAGCAGAAGTGATTCCTATTGAATGTATTGTTCGCGGATATATTTCAGGTTCGGGATGGAACGACTATAATAAAACCGGAATGATATCAGGTATAAAAATTCCTTCAGGATTAAGTGAATCTGAAAAATTCGCTGAACCATTATTCACTCCGTCAACAAAAGCAGAAATTGGAGAACACGACGAAAACATTACGTCAAAGCAAGCCGAAAAGATTGCCGGAAAAGAAACTTTTGATACAATAAAAAACGCTGCACTTGAGATTTATAAAAAAGCATCCGATTTCGCATTGACCAAAGGGATAATCATTGCAGATACAAAGATGGAATTCGGTGTGAGCAATGGAAAAATTATTCTTGTTGATGAGTTATTGACGCCGGATTCTTCCAGATTCTGGCCGCTTGATAAATACGAAAAGGGAAGAGGACAGGAAAGCTATGACAAACAGTTTGTGAGAGATTATCTGGTTAGTATTAAATTTAATAAACAACCGCCTCCACCTGATCTCCCTGCTGATGTGATTTCAAAAACCCGGGAAAAATACCTGGAAGTGTTACAAAGATTAACCGGTAAAAGCATTGACTAAATGTTTCCCGCGCTGATTAAACTTGTAGATAAAAAAAAACTAAAAATAGTCTGGTCTGATAATCAGGAATCGCTGATAAGTCTGGTTGAATTGAGGAAGTTATGTCCGTGTGCAACATGTGATGCTGAGAGAGATAACCAGAGTAAAACTTTTATACCTATTTTTTCGACTGATCAAATTACGCCATTGAAAATAAAACAAGTGGGAACATACGCTATAACAATAAACTGGAAGGATGGGCATAGCACAGGCATATATGAGTTTCCTTTTCTGAGAAGAATTTCTTCAGTTGACGGGGAAAATTAATGGTCTTACCAAATCAACTTACAGTATTAAGAATTATTCTGACTCCGGTTTTTTTATTCTTCTTTCTGTATGATGATGCTGTGATGAACCAAATCTCACTGCTTATATTTATGGTTGCAGCCGCCACTGATTGGTATGACGGATGGCTCGCAAGAAAATTTAACTATATCACATCCTGGGGAAAATTCTGGGATCCGTTAGCTGATAAAATTCTAACCTCTGCTGCGTTTGCCGGATTCATTGTGAATGGTGTACTTGAGCTCTGGATGGTAGTGATAATAATAGCAAGAGACTTCATCATCACCGGCGTTAGAGCTTATGCTGACTATAGAAATGTACCTTTTCCTACAAGTTTCTACGCAAAGTGGAAGACCTTTATTCAAATGACGTTTCTATATTACCTGTTAATTGTTTATACTGCGGCAAAAATCCCGGCAATATATTCAGGCAATGAAAATATTTTTAAATACTTGTTAAATGAAAAACTCATTTATTTTTTGATGCTTGGTATAACTATTATTACATTTCATTCAGGCGCCTCATATTTTATTAAGCATCGAAAATTAATCCGAAAGCTGTTTAGCAGTGAAAATTAACTTCCTCGAAAAATTTATTGGCTCAGGCTTCTATACAGGTTACATTCCGGTTGCTTCCGGTACATTCGGAAGCTTAGCCGCATTAATTATTTATTTTATTCCCGGTTTCGAAAATCCAATCATTCTTATACCCGCAATAGTTGTATTTTCATTGTATGGAATTTTTGTGGGAAATAAATTTGAAAAACTTTACGGCAAGGATCCTTCGGAATGTACAGTTGATGAAGTAGTTGGTATGTGGATATCATTAATTCTTGTACCAAAAAAAATTATTCTTGCTATCGCAGTTTTTTTTATCTGGCGGGTATTAGATATTGTAAAACCATATCCTGCCCGGAAACTGGAAAGTCTTCCTGGTGGATTAGGGATAATGATCGATGATATAGTTGGAGGGTTTTATTCCTTAATTATCGTTCATCTTTTATTATTTATATTTGAAAAACAAATTAACCAACTTCTGTAGCCAAACCGATGAATGCACATATTATTACAATCGGAGATGAAATATTAATCGGACAAACCCTGAACACTAACGCCGCATATATCGGGAAAACACTTTCCGAGTTGAATATATATGTCGGAAGTTCTTCAGTAGTTGCGGATGAAGAAACTGAAATCGTAAATGAATTTGCCAGTACACTCAGCAAAAATGATTTAGTGATTGCGACCGGTGGATTGGGTCCTACTCACGACGATGTTACAAGGTCCTGTGTTGTCAAATTCTTTAAAACGGAACTGCAGAAAAATGATGATGTAATGGAAGACATTAAAAACTTCCTTTCAAAACGCGGAAGAAAAGTGACAAAGGTTAATGAAGATCAGGCACTTGTTCCAGTGATTGCTGACGTAATAAGAAATAAATACGGCACTGCGCCGGGATTGTGGATTGAGCAGGATAAAAAAATCTTTGTCGTAATGCCCGGTGTTCCTTTTGAAATGAAAGAGATGATGAGTTCTTTTGTGTTACCAAGACTAAAGGAAATAAATAAGGATCCGAAGGTCTACTTCAAAAGAAAAACACTCCAGACAACAGGTATTGGTGAATCTGTTTTATTTGAAAAGCTTGGTGACCTTGACGAATTACTCAACGGTGCCAAACTTGCATTCCTTCCAAGTCAGTATGGTGTAAAACTTCGTATAACAGCCAAAGAAAAATCTTCCGAACTTGCGGCAAATAAAGTAAGTGAAGTTGAACAAAAAATTCGTGGTAAGGCAGGAAGGTATATTTATGCTTCAGGAGAAGAAAGCCTCGAAGAAGTTGTTGCACGTATGTTAAAAGAACGCGGTATGAAAATATCAGTTGCTGAATCTTGCACCGGAGGAAATCTCTCAAACCTTTTAACAAATATTAGCGGCAGCAGTAATTATTTTGAAAGAGGTGTTATATCATACAGCAATGGATCAAAGGTAGAATTATTAAAAGTTAATGAAGATACAATCGCCCAGTACGGTGCTGTTAGCCTGGAAGTTGCCAGACAAATGGCTGAAGGGATTAAATCAATCAGCGGTACTGACCTTGGTATTGCTATAACCGGAATTATGGGTCCAACAGGAGCCACAACCGGTAAACCTGTCGGACTGGCGTATATCGGGTTGTGCGATGATAAAGTATGTACAGCAAAAGAATTTATTTTTGGGGATGACAGGGTACTTAACAAACAAAGAACAACACAGGCAGCATTGGAAATGATTAGAAGATATTTATTAGGAATACCACTCGATGATTAGATTATTTCTTGCGCTTGAAATACCGCAGAATATCAGAACTTTAACTTTGAACGAAGCAAAGCGGGAATTTCCGGAATTTTCAGAGCTTAAATGGGAAGATGAAAATAAAATTCATCTTACTCTAAAGTTTATTGGAGATGTACCTAAAAAAATGGTTAACGGAATAAGTTCCTCTCTGCAGTTCATCGAAAATTACAATTCATTAAAGTGCAGTTTATCAACATTCGGTTTTTTCCCTGATGTTACCGAACCCCGTGTTTTATGGGCGGGACTTAAGACCGATAATGCAATATTCACACTGCTGAATGAAATAAATAATGAACTGTTAAAAAAATTTTCTATTCCGGCAGATTGGAAAAAATTTAAACCCCATCTGACGTTACTTAGAATAAAAAGCATTCCGGAAAAATATAATAAAGTACCAAGGGAGTTTAGCGAATTACCCCAGGATCAATTTACAATTAACTCTGCGGTGCTTTATCAAAGTATACTTCAGCCGACAGGATCAGTTTATAAAGAAATTAAAAAGTATAAATTAAAATGAGAGGAGGGAATATGAGTACGGACAAAGAACAGAAATTGAAAATAATCGAAGAAGCAATTTCAAGTATAGAAAAAACTTATGGCAAAGGTTCAATAATGAAACTTGGTGACGGCGTCATCAACCAGGTTGAATCAATTCCTACCGGAGCTTTATCTCTTGACTATGCATTGGGAATAGGTGGTGTTCCAAGAGGAAGAGTAACTGAAATTTATGGACCTGAATCAAGTGGTAAAACTACATTGTGTCTCCACATAATTGCTGAAGCACAAAAGACAGGAGGACTTGCCGCTTTTATTGATGCAGAACATGCACTCGATGTGCAGTATGCAAAAAAGCTTGGTGTTGATACAGCAAATTTGCTTCTGTCGCAGCCTGATTTTGGAGAACAGGCACTTGAAATTACTGACACACTAGTCAGAAGCAACGCGCTTGATATCATAGTTATCGACTCTGTTGCAGCATTAGTTCCGCGCTCTGAAATTGAAGGCGAAATGGGTGATGCAACAATGGCTGTTCAGGCAAGACTGATGTCGCAGGCGTTAAGAAAGCTTACCGGTGCTATATCCAAATCAAAAACTGCGGTTATATTTATTAATCAGTTAAGAAGTAAAATTGGAGTTATGTTTGGTAATCCTGAAACCACAACCGGTGGTAATGCTTTGAAGTTCTATGCTTCACTCAGAATGGATATCAGAAGGATTGCAGCGATAAAAGATGGGAATGACGTTGTGGGTAACAGAACGAAAGTAAAAATTGTTAAAAGCAAAGTCGCTCCTCCTTTTAAAGAAGTTGAATTCGATATACTTTATAATGAAGGGATAAGCAAAACCGGAGACTTGCTTGATCTGGCAGTAAACTTCGGGATTGTAAAAAAGGGTGGCGCATGGTTTACTTATGAAGAAGACCGCTTTCAGGGTAGGGATCAATTCCGTCAAAAATTAATTGAACTGCCTGACCTGTATAATAAACTATTGAAAGATGTGAAAGTTAAACTTGGAATAGCACCGGCAGAAGCTCCGGTTCAGGAAGAAAAACCAGCGGGCAAAGAAAAGAAATCCGGTAAATAATTTATGCAGTAAATGAAAATTATAGAGCTCTCAAAAAAAAATGATAATGATGTAAGTATAATATTTGATACCGGTGAACAGCTTTTTCTTTCTTATGAAATTGTTCTTAAAAAAGGTCTTCGTCGTGGTACTGAAATAGATGAAGACCTTTATAATTTATTAATCGACGATAACAGAAAATTTTTTGTTAAACAAAGAGCTTCCAGGTTTTTATCCCGCCGACTTCATTCTGTTTCCGAATTAAAATTAAAACTGCGAAAATTCAATTATGAAACTGTTCACATTCAGAGCGTCATATTTGAGTTAGTTGAACACGGTTATCTTGATGATAAAAAATTTGCAGAAATATTCTCGGACGAAAAAAGAAAATTAAAAAGATGGGGCGACAACAAAATAAAAGCCGAATTGTTGAAGCGAGGCGTTAAAATTGAAATTATAAATGAAGTTTTATCAGCCGGAGATTCGGATGAAGAAAATTTTGCAAATGCAAAGGTGCTGGCAGAGAAAAAATTAAAGTCACTGCAAACTCGTGAAAGTGATCCACGAAAAATCTCAATGAAGGTTATGAATTATTTGATCGGGCGCGGGTTTGGATATGAACTTGTAAAGCAGGTTGTAAGTGAGATAACTAAATCTGACGACACGGATCTATGATTTAATCGCCGCTGGCAAAGCGGCAATCATATTCGAGAGTTCAAGAATCTTAACTGCTTCCTTTGCGTCCTCGATACTGAACCATTTTCTTTTGCGATTATTTTTATCTGGGTAATCCTCAAGCACTTTTATTACTTCCATTGAATAGATCCTGATATTACAAATGCCGATTGGTTTATTAAGATTAAATGAACCAAGTTCAACAGTATCATCACTTCCAACGACGCCCGCTTCCTCATAAGCTTCTTTCTTTGCGGACTCAAATGGAGTAAGGTTAAATTCAACGTAACCTTTTGGAACAATCCATTTTTTTTTCCGCATTGATGTGATTAATAGTATCTCGATACTTTTATCTTTTTTTCTGTAAGGAATTACACCCGATTGGTTAAAATTAAATTCTAATTTCAAAAAATATTTTCCGTTAAGTGCTGTTTTAATTATCGGAAAATAATAATAATTCTTTACTATGAAAAAAAGTTAATGTCTCTCTAACACAAATGTTTTGCGTGATGGAAGATTATTGACGGATTATTTTTATTTTTGGAAAAGATTATACAATTATTCCTTATGCAATCTCTGAAAGATTACTCTCTCAAACATCTCAACACATTTGGTATTGATGTTAAGGCAAAATACTTTACAAGCATATCCTCCGCTGAGGAACTTATTCAAGCGCTCGCTTCAGAAGAAACAAAAAATGAAAAGAAATTTATTCTTGGCGGCGGCAGCAATGTCCTGTTTACCGAAAATTATGATGGGCTGATCATCCACAATCAAATACCCGGAATTAATACTGAAGAAATCTCTGACAGTGAAATAATAGTCACAGCCGGTGCAGGTGTTATATGGCAGGACTTAGTTTCATTCTGTATAGAAAAAAATTATGGCGGAATTGAAAATCTCTCACTCATTCCGGGTACAGTTGGTGCAGCTCCAATCCAAAATATCGGTGCATATGGTCAGGAACTGAAGGAAGTCTTCTTCAGTCTGAAAGCTGTAATGATGGATACTTATAACGAAGTAGTGTTTCTTAATGATGATTGCAAGTTTGGCTACAGGAACAGCGTATTCAAAAACGAATTAAAGAATAAACTTGTTATTACATCTGTAAGCCTGAAATTAAAAAAGGATCCAATGCTTAGTCTGGACTATGGTAATGTAAGATCAGAAGTAGAAAAATTAAACCTTCGTAAGATTACTATTAAAGATGTAGGAAATGTGATCAGTCAGATAAGGCGGAATAAACTTCCTGATCCGCAGCAGCTTGGAAACGCGGGAAGCTTTTTTAAGAACCCTGAAATCACTCTACATCAATTTGAATTACTGAGAAGTACGTTCCCTGAAATGCCTGCATATCAATCAGGAACAAAAATAAAAATACCCGCTGGCTGGTTGATTGAGAAAGCCGGCTTGAAAGGATTTCGCGTCGGTGATGCGGGTACGCATTCAAGTCAGGCATTAGTAATTGTGAATTATGGAAATGCATCAGGTAAAGAGCTTGTTTCATTTGCGGATAGGATCAGAACAGAAGTTTATAATAAGTTCGATATCTGGCTTGAAGCGGAAGTAAATATTATCTAATATTTAGTGTAATCAAAAATTTTTTCCTGCCGGATGCTAAATTAAAGTATCCTATTTCAGTTTAATTAACTTCTGAAAAACTAACTAAGGGAAGTATCATGAAAAATAATCAGGATGACAAACAAATTTTATCAGCGTATGAAAAAGCTGCGGAAGAGGGAATTGATCCAAGATGCATTCCTCAAAGATTAACTGAACCTGCACCTGAAGATGAAGAAATTAAATATCCTGATTATCCTGAGTCTGATCATGAAACCTGGAGATTTTTATATGAAAGGCAGACTAAATTCCTTCCGGGGAGAATCTGCGAGGAATATATTAACGGTGTATCCAAACTAAATTTTACTCCGGACAAGATCCCTTCACTTAAAGAAATCAGTTCAGTATTTAAAAAAACTACCGGATGGAAAGTCGCACGTGTTCCCGGTCTGATCCATGAACAAAACTTTTTTGAACTGTTAAGGAGAAAAGTTTTTCCATCGACTGACTATATACGCGGCAAAGATGAACTTGATTATACACCTGCGCCGGATTTGTTCCATGACATGTTTGGTCATATGCCGTTACTCACTGATCCTAATTTTGCTGCTTTCTATCAGATGTTTGGTGAGGCAGCTTTGAATGCCGAAGGTATGAACAGAAAGTATCTTGAAACATTTCATTGGTTCACAGTAGAATTCGGATTAATTCGCAAACCAGAGGGTATGAGAATTTACGGTGCCGGGATTATTTCTTCTCTTGGTGAGGTTCAACACGCTTTATCTGATAAAGTAAAAGTAATTGATTTTGATGTTGATAAAATAATTAACCAGGATTATGATGTCTGGCATCTGCAGCCGGTTTTGTTCGCTATAGATTCATTCGAACAGCTTGAAAACGGATTTAAACACTGGACTAAAAAAATTGGTCTTCTCAATTAGAAAGGGATTTGAACCAATTATTTTTTTTATTTGTTTAAGACTATTACTCATTAACGGAGAGTTTTAATTGTTGCACGAAGGAAAAAAAGCACCTGATTTTAAATTGAAAGATCAGGATGATAGAATAATTTCATTGTCAGATTTCAAAGGGAAGAACGTCGTACTTTATTTTTACCCTAAAGATGACACCCCGACTTGTACAACGCAGGCTTGTAAGCTAAGAGATGAATTTTCGGCATTTAAAAAAATCGACGCTGTTGTGCTGGGAGTCAGTGCCGATTCTGTTTCTTCACATAAAAAATTCAGAGCTAAATATAAACTTCCATTTACTCTTTTAAGTGATGAAGAAAAATCAGTCATAAAAAAGTATGATGTCTGGAAAGAGAAAAGTATGTTCGGTAAAAAGTATATGGGTATTGTCAGAACAACATTCGTGATTGATAAAAAAGGATTTATAAAAAAAATATTTAGTAATGTTCGGGTTCCTAAACACAACAAAGAAGTCTTAGACACAATAAATTCGTAAAGGAAGATTATCGTAAATGGTTTACGTTACCAGAAGAGAAACTTTTTCAGCAGCCCACCGGTTGTATATACCAGCAAAATCGGATTCAGAGAACGAGAAGATATTTGGCAAATGCAGTAATCCTAATTGGCATGGTCACAACTATACACTTGAAGTAGTTGTAAAAGGAATTCCGAATCCGGAAACAGGGTTTGTTATCGACATTAAAATTCTTAAAGAACTGATCCACGAGCACATCATAAAAAAAGTTGATCACAAAAACCTTAACACCGAAACTGATTTTATGAAAGGAATTATCCCGACCTCAGAAAATATAACGGTGGCAATCTGGAATCAGTTGAAAGATAAGTTACCGGCAGGTGAGTTGGCATCGGTGAAGTTGTACGAGACAGAAAATAATTATTTCGAATATAAAGGAGAATGAATGAATCACTCCGCAATGAAAGAACTAATAAAAAATTTACTTAAAGAGGTTGGTGAAAATCCTGAACGTGAAGGATTGGTTGATACACCGCTTCGTGTAAGCAAAGCTTATGAATATTTAACTTCCGGTTACAATAAAAATATTGACGAAGTTTTGAATGATGCAGTGTTTAATGAAAAGTATGATGAAATGGTGATTGTAAAGAATATTGATTTTTTTAGTTTGTGTGAGCATCATATGCTTCCGTTTTATGGCAAAGTGCATGTTGCATATATCCCAAACGGAAAAATTGTTGGGCTGAGTAAGATTCCAAGAATCGTTGAAGTATTTGCGCGGCGGCTTCAGGTACAGGAAAGGATGACTCAGCAAATTGCTGATACAATTGATAAATATCTTCAGCCAAACGGAGTCGCCGTTGTGTCGGAAGCATACCATATGTGCATGATGATGAGAGGAGTTGAAAAACAAAACTCATCTGCTACCTCAAGCGCTATGCACGGCGTTTTCAAAGAAGATGCAAGAACCAGAACGGAATTCTTAAACCTCATTTCGAATCGAAATTTATAAATATGGATAAAAACAAATCAGGTATATGGGTCACAGGGGCAAGTTCCGGAATAGGGAAAGCTGCGGCAAAAGAGTTTGCAAGAGTGGGCTGCAATGTTTTTGTATCTGCAAGAAGGCAAACAGAACTGGAACGATTAAAGAAGGAACTTGA
Source organism: Ignavibacteriales bacterium (assembly GCA_016700155.1). Taxonomy (NCBI): domain Bacteria; kingdom Pseudomonadati; phylum Ignavibacteriota; class Ignavibacteria; order Ignavibacteriales; species Ignavibacteriales bacterium. The sequence continues at coordinate 2,406,980 of CP065001.1, read as the reverse complement.
AGAAGAAAAACTTTTACTTAATACATTTCCTTGCAATGTTGCTTCTTCTGCTAATGTTGAACAGACAGTTAAGAAGATAACCGCGGAGAATGATATTCATTGTCTTATTAACAATGCCGGGATAACATCCTTTAAAACTGCGGAAACAAATTCTGTGCAGGAGATTACAGATATTATAAATACAAATTTACTCGGATCAATTTATGCTATCAAAGCATTGCTGCCTGTATTTATTAAACAAGGACGAGGGACAATTATTAACGTACTTTCAGTTGTTACTCAAAAAGTATTTACAAAGAGCAGTGCCTATGCCGCATCTAAAATGGGATTGTTGGGTTACAGTCAGGCTTTGAGGGAAGAAGTAAGAAAATACAATATCAGAGTTATTAATATAATTCCCGGCGCTACTGTCACTCCGATCTGGAGTTCAGATGTTCGTGAAAAATATGGAGACAGAATGATGACCCCGGAAAACATCGCACAACTTATGGTCTCTGCTTACCTGCATCCAGAAAATGTTGTATTGGAAGAAATAGTAATAAAGCCGATACAAGGTGATCTGGCATGAGAAGTGAAAAGGAAGTATCAATTGTAACGGGTGCCAGCCGTGGAATAGGCAGGGCTATTGCAGTATCACTTGCAAAGCAGAATCACAACGTGATTGTATTTGGCAGAGATGTTAATGCTCTTGAGGAAGTTTGTTCTGAACTTAAACAACTCGGTTCCGATTCAATTTATTTTTCCGGTGATGTAGCTGATCAGCAATTCGTCTTTTCATCTTTTGAAAAAATTCTTTTAAAATATGAAAGAGTCGATCACTTGATAAATAACGCCGGTATAGGAATCTTCAAAAAATTTATTGACTCCTCACTGGAGGAATTTAAAAATCAGGTTGATGTTAATTTATTTGGGGTTTATAATTTTACAAAAGCAGTTGCGGGTGAAATGATCAAGAACAAAAAAGGTACGATTATTAATATTGCTTCCTTAGCTGGAAAAAATTCCTTCATTGGCGGTACGATGTACAGTTCAACCAAACACGCACTGCTTGGCTTTACACGCTCACTGATGCTTGAGTTGAGAGAATTCAATATAAAGGTTGCTTCTATCTGTCCCGGATCTGTTGATACTGAATTCTCATCTTCCGGACGATTAGTCCCGCATAAAAAAAATATTCTTTTGCCTGAAGATGTCGCAGAAGCGGTAATGTTGATAATTAATTCTCCGCAGAGAGCGATGTTCAGTGAGATAGATATTCGACCGACAAACCCATAAAAAAACCGGCTTAAAGCCGGCTTTAATTTATTCTGTATCTTCCATACGCTTATCAATGCGCTTGACTGGTTTATCAAATCGTTTAGGTCTGAAATTATTCCAGACTTCTTTCTGGTTTTTATCAAGCAATTCATAAATATCCATATGATGATTCGTCTGTGCTATAGCGATTTTATTTTTTATAGCACTAAGCTTTTCAACTGCTGATATCAAATCACTTCTTTTATAATCAGACTTGTTTTTCAGTTCACGAATATCAAGTTTAGCTTTGTCGAGTTCGCTTCTCAGATCGATCATTTCACGCTGATGGGAAACTCTGAATTCATCAACTTTCTTTTGCTGCTCATCAGTGAGATTTAGTCTTTCCAATCTGTGCATTCTTTCCATCCGGTGTTCCTTCTTACGAAATTTTCTGTTTTGAGCGAAAGCATCCGGCAGCAATACTACTGCAATAAGAGTTATTACTATTATCGCAAAGAATGTTCTTTTCATTTTTTTCTCCTTTATGTTATGTTTGAACATTGGACAGAAATAATACGTGGAGGGTTTAAATAATTAGATTTAAACCTAAGCAGACAGAACGTTGTCCAACCAATGGAATAACATGTTATGCCGGAAACAAATGATTTTGACTTAGTTAAAGAATTTATTGCTGGTGATGAAAGTGCTTTTAATAAACTAATAAAAAAGTATCAGCAAAAAATTTATTGGCATGCACGTCGTATGTCCGGCAATCATCTTGATGCTGATGAGATTGTGCAGGAAGTTCTGGTTACACTTTATAATAAACTGCACACGTTTGAGTTTAAGTCTTCATTATATACCTGGATATTCAGGATAACGTCGACAAGAAGTCTTAACTTTCTAAAGAAGAGGAGTATAAGGAAGATTTTTAATTTCAGTGAAAATGATAATGAAATAAGAACTAAAGCAGCGGATGGCAGCCTTATAAATGAGATCGAAGCAAATGAACAAATTGAAAAAATTAACTTTTGTCTTCAGAAACTTCCTGTAAAACAAAGAGAAGTTTTTATACTGCGAAACTTCGATGAACTTTCTTATGAAGAAATATCAAAAGTAACTGGGAAAAGCATTGGAGGATTAAAATCAAATTATTTTCATGCTGTAACTAAAATGGCTGAGATGATGAAAAATGAAAATGAATAGAAAACTTATTGAATATTTAGATGGGGCACTTTCTCCTGAAGAAAGTAAAGCCTTCAATCAGGAAATTGGAAATAACCCTGAGCTGATGAAGGAATATTTGGACTTAAAATCTTTGATGAAACAATCTTCAGTGTATAAAGATGCTAAGATATCAGAATATTATTTTGACAGACTGATCCCTTCTTTCAGAGAAAAGAATTTAAAGCAGGAGAGAAAATTTACACCGGCATTTGCAGCGGCTATGATGCTCATTTTTGCTTTTGCGACAATACTTCTATTTAAAAATGGAAACAACTTTGCCGGAAACCAAATTGACGAATTAGCCAGTGAAATGAGTAAAGAGGAAATAAATAAGTTGTATGAAGAAAAAAATCTTTCTCTGGTTAATTATAATTTTAATGATGACGATAAGCTAACTATTGATTCATTGATAAGCAGTTATATCACCGCTGATATAATTTTTTCAAATGAAATGGAAAAACAAGCTTTGCCGCGTATTGATTTCAATCCTGATGAATTGGAGATAAGTGATGCTGAAGCAGAAGAATTATTCACAGCAATTCTGAATAAGAAGTTTTTTGAGGAGTAAAAATGAAACATAAAATTTATGCACTATTGTTTATTGTGATTATCTCTTCCTTACTTTATCCGCAAGAGCGACGATACCAGAGGATGGATGGTCACAAAAAAATCGATCAACTTGAAAAATTAAAGTTGATGGAAATTCTTGATCTTGATGAAGAAGCATTCATCAGATTCTTTTCGCGCCATTCAGAGTACAAAACTCAAATGAGAAAAGCCATGAATGAACAGGATCAAAAACTGGAAGAAATGGAAACAAATTTCACTTCAGCTAAAATGATTACGGATAAAGAATATGAAAATATGATTAATAATTTTATTGAAGGGGAGAAAAAAATTCTTACCGACCGTGAAACTTATCTGAAATCTCTTAGTACAATTCTAAAACCTGAACAGCTTTGCAAACTGATTGTGTTTGAAAAAAGATTCAGAGAGGAAATAAGAGATGTTCTGTTAAGAGACCGGATGCGAATGAAGAAAAACAGGGAGCGGTAAAAATTTTTTCCTAAAATACAAGCAGAACTAAAATTTTTATATGTTGATTTTGTTATCCGGCAAGTATATTTTTCCCCTCGAATTTTTGCGGAAGTGGTGAAATTGGCATACACGCTATCTTGAGGGGGTAGTGCCTTAATTGGCGTACGGGTTCAAGTCCCGTCTTCCGCACCAGATTTTCCATCAATAAAATAATAAAGGATGAGACGCATGAAAATAACATCAATATTATCTGTTTGTCTGCTAACCTTTCTGGTATTTTCTTCTGTTTCGTTAGCCCAGGAAATGAAACCGGAAGCAGGAAAGTTATATAATGCGGGCAATGATATGTTGAAAGCGGGCAACTATAATGGCGCAATCGATAGTTATGATAAAGCTCTCCAGATTGAAAAGGATTACAGAATTTACTATCAGAAAGGTCAGGCTCAAAAGAAAGCCGGCAGCCTTGATGCCGCAAAATCTTCATTTGAAGAAAGTATTAAACTTAAATCTGATTTTGAAGCAGGATACAACGCTCTTGGTGGTGTTTATTTTTCGTTAGGCAACTTTGAAGCAGCCATAAAGAATTTTGAAAAGGTTATGGAAATTTCAAAGGACAATAAAACAAAAAATAAAGTTAAGACTAATCTCTCACTAGCTTATTCTAAAATGGGAACCACGGCAATGTCCGATGGGAATGTAAATAAGGCTGTGGAGTATTTACAAAAAGCAGTTACAATGAATAACTATGATGCTGCTTATCTTTCATTAGCGAAACTATATTCAGAAACAGGCGACTGGGATAAATCAATTTCAGCGGCTGAGAACGCATTGAAATATAAATCTGGTATTCCTAAAGGCGGACCATATTTTTATATGGGAATTTCGTACAAAGGTAAAGGTGATATCACAAAAGCTAAAGAGATGTTTACTCTTGCCAAATCCGACGCTACATACAAGAAAACTGCTGAGTATGAATTATCTATTTTGAATTAGTATAATCAGATTAATCAAAATTCAACCCTCGCTTTGCGAGGGTTTTTTGTTTGCAGGTTAACATGAAAAAATTTGAGTTGAGCAAAATAACTAAGTTGGAAGTAGTTGAATTACTTGCCTTAATTTCATCAGCGGCTGCTGCCAGAAATGAAAAGATTTTACAACTACTACTAAAGCTATACATCGATAAAGAGTTCAATAAAACATGGCTTTACGAATCATTACTTCAGCTTTATCTATTTGCCGGATTTCCGATCGCGTTGAGTTCATTAAAAATTCTTTCTGAATTAATTCGGGTGACGAAAAAATATTCTGACAAAAGAACCCCAAAACAAATTCAACAAGAAGGAATAATTTCTTGCAAAAAAATCTATGGGGATTCATTTCACAAACTAGTTTCCAACGTAAAAATTTATTCCCCGGAATTGTCTGACTGGCTAATTTTAGAAGGCTATGGAAAAGTATTAAGCCGGAAGGCTTTGTCATTAAAGAAAAGAGAACTCTTGATCATCTCAATTCTTTCATCTCTGAAATTTTCGGATCAGCTTTATTCTCATATCCGAGGAGGATTTAGGCTTGGAAATAATCTTCAATCAATAAACTCAGTGATTAAAAACCTGAAGCTGATTGATCAAATTGATTCGTCGAATTTTGGATTATTAGTATTTCATAAAGTTATTTCTGCAAATAAAACAGTGTAAATGTATTTCAATCAAAAACCTGCCCGGAGTTTTATTTAACAACTTTCTTTAAGTAACCACCCACATTTGCTTATTTGTCTTGACATTAAAGGACTGAAAAAGCTATATTTAATCTCAAATTTGTTCCTTTCCCAATTTCCTAAAGAGGAAAACGAAGTATTGGATATCACGAACTTTCTGCAGGATAAGCTCATAATAAATCTAATCTATGGAATCCTGCTCTCTGCTGTTGTCTCAATTCTTTCGTTTAAGGTTAAATTCCTTACAAAGAGCGGTTCCTTTGCGATGTTCTTTTTGGCGGCTTTGATTTTTGGTTTTGGAGGTTGGAAATGGACAGTTCCTATATTTCTGTTCTTCTTATTGTCGAGTTTACTATCTGTCATCAGGAAAAGTCGAAACAAAAGTGTTGAGGAATTTTTTGTCAAAACCGGTAAACGAGATTATGCGCAGGTTCTGGCGAATGGAGGTTTATCCGGAGTTCTTGTCATTTTCTATTACTTCTTTCAATCGGAACTTATCTATTGTGTATTCGTCTCATCTGTTGCTGCGGTTTGTGCAGATACCTGGGCGACAGAAATAGGAACTATGTTTGACGTTAAGACTGTTGATTTACTTACAAGTAAAGAAGTACCGCAGGGAGAATCAGGTGGAATTTCAGTTATAGGAATCTTTGGTTCGGTACTGGGTGCAGTTATTATTTCAGCATCTTCACTTTACTGGATAAATGCATTTCAGGCAGATTATTTTTTGATTATGGCATCCGCAGGTGTATTTGGAAGTATTGTTGATAGTTTCTTAGGTGCAACATTACAGGCAAAGTATGAATGTGTCATTTGCCAGATCAGAACTGAAAGAATCGTTCATTGCAATAATGAGACACAGCTTAAACGGGGACACGAATGGCTTACAAATGATCTCGTTAATTTTTTTGCATCTGTAAGCGGAGGACTGTTCTGTACACTTATTTTAGGATTTATGTAGTCATCTTATGAAAATAAAAATATTTCATTTGCTGCTGTTAACAGCTTGTTTGAAGTTCACACTTGCTCAATCCATTCCTGATAAATATGCTGAAGCCATGGAAGCATATAATTCTTCGCGATTTTCTGAGGCGGTTATTTTATTCCAGGAATTCTCTAATTCATACTCAATTTCAGATGAGTTATTTGCAACTGCCAGGTTCTATCTTGCGGAATCATATCTTAATACCGGAAATAAAGATGCTGCCGCGGTAGGGTATAAATTTCTTATTAATAATTTTAAGTGGAGCAGTTTCAGAGAAAAGTCATTGTACAAACTCGGTCTAATAAATTTTGATTCCAAAAAATATTCGGCAAGCAGGAAAAACTTTACTGCAATTCTGGATGAATATCCCTCAAGTGAATACATCGGTTCATCACTATACTGGATTGGAGAATCATATTCAGAAGAGAACAGGTTAACCGACGCAATTAATTTTCTTGAAGAAGCCGTAAACAGCCGCAAGAACAATAAATATATCGATTACTCAATTTTTACTTTAGCTACTACATATGAAAAAACCGGCGACTATCACAATGCAGTAAAGTATTATGACCAGCTTCTTTCTTTCCATAAGAACAGTCCGCTTGCTGTAAATGCACAAATAAGAATAGGTATATGTTATTTTAAACTTGAAGATTATCAGTCAGCAATTCTTGAACTGCAAAGTCCGGCACTCTCAAATCTCCCGGAGGAATTATATATTGAATGTATCTACCTGCTCGCAAACGCTCACTACCGCGTTGAGGAATACCCGCAAGCCGC